>SVFY01000027.1:0-5296 GCA_015056625.1 Butyrivibrio sp.
GAGAAGAAGTACACTTTCCTTGTTAATCCTGAAGCTAACAAGACACAGATCAAGGAAGCTGTAGAGAAGATGTTCGAGGGAGCTAAGGTTAAGAAGGTCAACACCCTCAACGCTGATGGCAAGATGAAGAGACGTGGAATGACAGTTGGTTTCACAGCTAAGACTAAGAAGGCAATTGTTCAGCTCACAGAGGATTCCAAGGACATCGAGATCTTCCAGGGACTCTAATTCATAACTGATGATTATACGTGCGGATCCCCCTACAAGAGTCCAGGGTCCAAGTGATATTCACTAGTCACGTGATAAAAAACAAAGGAGAAATAAATCATGGGAATTAAGAAATACGGCCCATATACCCCATCCAGAAGAAACATGACTGGATCAGATTTCTCAGAGATCACAAAGAAGGCTCCAGAGAGATCACTCATTGTTTCAAAGAACAGCAAGGCTGGTCGTAACAATCAGGGTAAGATCACAGTAAGACATCGCGGATGCGGCGGCAGAGTTAAGTACAGAATTATAGATTTCAAGAGAAATAAGGACGATATGCCCGCAAAGGTAATCGGAATTGAGTACGATCCTAACAGATCAGCTAACATCGCACTTATCCAGTACGAGGATGGAACAAAGTCTTACATCCTTGCACCTAACGGATTAACAGATGGCATGACAGTAATGAACGGTGCAAATGCAGAGATCAGAGTTGGTAACTGCCTTCCACTTTCACAGATTCCTGTCGGTGAAAACGTTCACAACATCGAGCTTTATCCTGGCAAGGGCGGACAGATGGTTCGTTCAGCTGGAAACGCTGCACAGCTCATGGCTAAAGAAGGTAAGTACGCAACACTTCGTCTTCCTTCAGGCGAGATGAGAATGGTTCCTATCGAGTGCAGAGCAACAATCGGTGTAGTAGGAAATGGTGATCACAACCTTATCAACTATGGTAAAGCCGGAAGAATTCGTCACATGGGTATCCGTCCTACAGTTCGTGGTTCTGTTATGAACCCTAACGACCATCCACACGGTGGTGGTGAAGGTAGAGCTCCTATCGGACGTTCTGGTCCTAGCACACCTTGGGGCAAGCCAGCTCTTGGTTATAAGACACGTAAGGCTAAGAAGGCTTCTAACAAGCTCATCGTAAGAAGAAGAAACGGTAAAGCCATCAAATAAGGAGGAATAAAATGTCTAGATCACTTAAAAAGGGACCTTTTGCAGACGCAAGCCTGCTTAAGAAGATAGATGCTATGAACGCTGAGGGCCAGAAGCAGATAGTTAAGACATGGTCACGTCGTTCTACAATTTTCCCGTCTTTTGTTGGACACACAATCGCTGTTCATGACGGAAGAAAGCATATTCCTGTATATGTTACAGAAGATATGGTTGGACACAAGCTTGGTGAGTTCGTTCCTACCAGAACATTCAAAGGACATGCTGGAAATTCTCCCGTCGAGAGAAAGAGCAGCATAAACTAATAGTGATTCAATGAAAGGAGGTCTATTAACGTGGAAAAGGAAATTAAGCATAGATCACAAATCAAGAGAAACAGAAATCGTGACAATAGAGAGACAAGACCTTTTGCTAAGTTATCTTACGCAAGAATACCAGTTCAGAAGGCGTGCTTCGTAATGGATGCCATCAGAGGAAAGGATGTTGAGACTGCCCTGGCAATTCTTCAGTACAATCCAAGATATGCATCAAGCGTAATCTACAAGCTCCTTAGCAGTGCAGTAGCTAACGCTGAGAACAACAAAGGCATGAACAGAACTAATCTCTATGTTGCTGAGTGCACCGCAAGCAATGGCCCTATCATGAAGAGAATTCAGCCTAGAGCACAGGGCAGAGCATACAGAATCAACAAGAGAATGAGTCATCTGACTGTTATTTTGGACGAGAGATAATTGAAAGGAGAAGCAAAAAATGGGACAGAAAGTTAATCCTCATGGTCTCAGAGTAGGCGTTATCGCTGATTGGGATTCAAAGTGGTATGCTGAGTCTGGCGATTTTGCCAATAATCTTGTAGAAGATTACAATATCAGAAAATTTCTGAAGAAGAAGTTATATGCAGCTGGTGTTTCTAAGATCGAGATCGAGAGAGCATCAGACAGAGTAAAGGTTATCGTTTACACAGCTAAGCCTGGTGTAGTAATTGGTAAGGGTGGCGCTGAGATCGAAGTAACCAAGAAGGAGCTTTCAAAGCTCACAGACAAGAAGGTTCTTGTTGACATCAAAGAGATCAAGAAGCCTGATAAGGATGCACAGCTTGTTGCAGAGAACATCGCTCAGCAGCTTGAGAACCGTGTATCATTCAGAAGAGCAATGAAGTCATGCATGAGCAGAACAATGAAGACAGATGCACTTGGTATCATAATGTTAATGCCAAAGAGAGTTAAGCACCGCAAGCAGTTCCGCGGTTCAATGGCTCATAAAATTACTCGTGGTAATACAATCACCTATGGTGATTTCGGAATTGTTGCGCTTGAGCCTTGCTGGATCAATTCAAACCAGATCGAGGCAGCCCGTGTAGCTATGACACGTTTCATCAAGCGTGGTGGTCAGGTTTGGATCAAAATTTTCCCTGACAAGCCTATCACATTAAAGCCTCTCGGAACACGTATGGGTTCTGGTAAGGGTGCAACTGATAGATGGGTAGCTGTTGTTAAGCCTGGTCGTGTAATGTTCGAAATCGGCGGAGTTGCCGAGGCAGATGCGAGAGAAGCTCTTCGTCTTGCGACACACAAGCTTCCTTGCAAGTGCAAGATCGTTTCAAAGGCTGATTTGGAAGGCGGTGTATCTAAATGAAGACAAATAAGTATGTAACAGAGCTTATGGCTAAGTCAGCTGAAGAGCTTCAGACAGAGCTTGTTTCAGCTAAGAAGGAACTTTTCAATCTGAAATTCCAGAACGCTACAAACCAGTTGGATAATACAGCAAGAATCAAAGAAGTAAGAAGAAATATTGCAAGAATCCAGACTGTTATCACACAGAATGCTAAAGCAGCTAACTAAGTAAGCGGAAGTTATAAGGAGAAAAGATCGTGGAAAGAAATTTAAGAAAAACGCGTGTTGGAAAAGTAACAAGCGATAAGATGGACAAGACCATCACAGTTTCCATTGAGGACCATGTTAAGCACCCTCTTTACAAGAAGATCGTAAAGAGAACATATAAGCTTAAGGCTCATGACGAGAACAACGAGTGCCGCATTGGTGACACAGTTAAGGTCATGGAGACAAAACCAATCTCCAAAGATAAGAGATGGAGACTCGTATCCATTATTGAACGTGCAAAGTAATATCAAAAAAGGAGAAATATCATGATTCAGCAGGAAAGTAGACTTAGGGTCGCTGATAACACAGGTGCTAAAGAGCTCCTTACAATCCGTGTTATGGGCGGATCTACAAGAAGATATGCGAGAATCGGCGACACAATCGTTGCATCTGTAAAAGAAGCAACACCCGGTGGAGTTGTAAAGAAGGGTGACGTTGTTAAGGCTGTTGTCGTTCGTACAGTTAAAGAGACTCGTCGTAAGGACGGTTCCTATATCAGATTTGATGAGAACGCTGCTGTTGTTATCAATGAAGATGGTACGCCTAAGGGAACACGTATTTTTGGACCAGTAGCTAGAGAGCTTCGTGAGAAGAAGTTCATGAAGATTCTTTCTCTTGCTCCTGAAGTATTATAAGGAGGCGCCTAGATGTCAACAAGTAAGATCAAAAAGGGTGATAGCGTAAAAGTTATCGCTGGTAAAGAGATAGGTAAGGAAGGCAAGGTCCTTTCTGTTGATACAAAAAACGGAAAGGTTGTTGTTGAGGGTCTTAACAAGGCTACACATCACGAGAAGCCTTCAGCAAAGAATCCTAACGGCGGAGTGATCGAGAGAGAAGCAGCTCTTGATATCTCTAACGTAGTTTACCTTCACAAGGGACAGCCTACCAAGATCGGTTTCAAGGTTGAGAAGGACGAGAATGGTAAGGTTGTAAAGAAGAACCGTATCGCTAAAAAGACTGGCGAGGTTATCGACTAATTAAGAAAGGAGGTAGAAAGCGTTGAGTAGATATAAGGATTTATACAAAAATGAGATTGTTGATGCTATGACCAAGAAGTTCGGTTACAAGAACGTTATGCAGGTACCAAAGCTCGACAAGATCGTTATCAATATGGGCGTTGGTGAAGCTAAGGAGAATGCTAAGCTTCTTGAGAACGCTGCTAACGATATGACCATCATTTCTGGTCAGAAGCCTGTTATTACAAAGGCTAAGAAGTCTATCGCTAACTTCAAGTTAAGAGAGGGCATGCCTATCGGATGTAAGGTTACACTCCGTGGCGACAAGATGTACGATTTCCTTGATCGTCTTGTAAATCTTGCTCTTCCTCGTGTACGTGACTTCAGAGGAATTAACCCTAACTCATTCGATGGTAGAGGAAACTATGCTCTTGGTATCAAAGAGCAGCTCATCTTCCCTGAGATCGAGTATGACAAGATCGATAAGACAAGAGGTATGGACATCATTTTCACAACAACTGCTAAGACAGACGAGGAGGCTCGTGAGCTTCTTACACTGTTCAATATGCCTTTTGCAAAGAACTGATAGGAGGAAATAGAACAAAATGGCTAAATTATCCATGAAGTTGAAACAGCAGATGAAACCAAAGTTCTCAACACGTGCATATAACCGTTGTAAGATCTGTGGTCGTCCTCATGCTTATCTTAGAAAGTACGGAATCTGCAGAATTTGCTTCCGTGAGCTTGCATATAAGGGTGAGATTCCTGGTGTTCGCAAGGCATCTTGGTAAAGGCTAATCACTTAGCGAGGTTTTTTCGAGCTTAGTGTACTAGCTTCTTCTGGCGAGGGCCCTGCCCGAGAGCAGAAGCTCCTTGTGACCCGGGATAGGGTCGCAAAAAACGATAAATAAACATTGCGGCTTCGTGTCTCTGCTCAATTCAGGTAGTAGTAAGGCGAAGCAAGAATAATTAAGGAGGCAAATATAAAAATGGCAATGAATGATCCTATTGCAGATATGCTTACAAGAATCCGTAACGCAAATACTGCAAAGCATGACACTGTTGATGTTCCTTCTTCAAAGATGAAGCTTGCTATAGCAAACATCCTTTTAGAAGAGGGTTATATTAAGAAGCTTGATGTTGTTGAAGATGGTGCTTTCAAGAATCTTCACATCACTCTTAAGTATGGTGCTGACAGAAATGATAAGGTTATCACAGGACTTAAGAGAATCTCAAAGCCTGGTCTTCGTGTATACGCAGGCAAGGATGAGCTTCCTAGAGTATTAGGCGGACTTG
>SVFY01000027.1:5348-12829 GCA_015056625.1 Butyrivibrio sp.
TTCTTGCATTCATTTGGTAAATTGGAGGTACGGGCATGTCACGAATTGGAAAAATGCCAATCGCAGTTCCTGCTGGAGTTACAGTAGAAGTTGCAGAAAATAATAAGGTGACTGTAAAGGGACCTAAGGGAACCCTTACAAGAGTTTTCCCTGCAGAAATTTCTTTTTCACAGGAAGATGGCAACATCGAGGTTAAGAGACCTGATGACCAGAAGAAAACAAGAGCATTACATGGTCTTTCAAGAAGCCTTCTTAACAACATGGTAGTTGGTGTTACAGATGGTTTCGAGAAGAAGCTTGAAGTAAACGGTGTAGGTTACAGAGCGGCTAAGAACGGCAAGACACTCTCTCTGACACTTGGTTATTCACACCCTGTAGAGCTTGAGGATCCAGAAGGAATCGAGACAGTTGTAGAGGGACAGACAATCACAGTTAAGGGAATTGACAAAGAGAAGGTTGGACAGCACGCTGCAATCATCAGAGAAAAGAGAGCTCCAGAGCCATATAAGGGCAAGGGTATCAAGTATGCTGATGAGGTTATCAGACGTAAAGTTGGTAAGACCGGTAAGAAATAATTGAGATAAGGAGAGTGCAAAATGGTTAGTAAGGAATCAAGATCAAAAGTTCGTGCTAAAAAGCACATGAGGATTCGTAATCGTTTCAGCGGCACAGCTGAGAGACCAAGACTTGCTGTATTCAGAAGCAACAACCACGTTTACGCACAGGTTATTGATGATGAAAGCGGCAAGACACTTGTATCTGCTTCAACTCTTGAAAAAGATATCAAGGCTGAGCTTGAGAATACAGATGACACAGCAGCAGCAACAAAAATCGGCGATGTAGTTGCAAAGAGAGCTTTAGAGAAGGGTATCAAGACTGTTGTTTTCGACAGAGGAGGATACATCTATCATGGAAAAGTTAAGGCTCTTGCCGAGGCTGCCAGAGAAGCTGGCCTAGAATTCTAAGAAGGGAGAAATTTTTAAATGAAGCGTAATATCGTTGATGCAAGTCAGCTTGAATTGACAGATAAAGTAGTTACCATCAAGCGTGTTACAAAGGTTGTTAAGGGTGGACGTAACATGAAGTTCACAGCACTTGTAGTTGTTGGTGACAACAACGGACACGTTGGTGTTGGTCTGGGTAAGTCAACTGAAATCCCAGATGCTATCCGTAAGGGTAAAGAGGATGCTACTAAGAACCTTATTACTGTTCCTCTTGATGAGAACAACAGTATTACACACGATTTCGTAGGAAAGTTCGGCTCAGCTGAAGTTCTTCTTAAGAGATCTCCAGAAGGTACTGGTATCATCGCTGGTGGTCCAGCTCGTTCCGTATGTGAGCTTGCAGGCATCAGAAACATCAGAACAAAGTCACTTGGTTCAAACAACAAGCAGAATGTTGTTTATGCTACAATCAATGGACTTGCACAGTTAAAGACACCTGAAGAAGTTGCAGCTAAGCGCGGTAAGTCAGTAGCAGAAGTAACCGCATAACTTTTGACTAAGGAGAAAATCAATGGCAAACAGTGAGAAGAAGCTTAAGATCACATTGGTTAAGTCTACAATTGGTGCTGTGCCTAAGCAGGTAGCAACTGTAAAATCAATGGGATTTAAGAAACTTAACAGTAGTGTTGAGCTGCCTGACAATCCTGCAACAAGAGGACAGATTCAGCAGATCAAGCACCTTGTTAAGGTAGAAGAGATCTAATTACACTAAAAACATGTATCCGGGACCGGTTTTCGAAGGTGCGAGTGGCTAGGGCTGCGTATAGCGCTGGGGGTTCCGGCATTTATAAGGAGGAATATCATGGAATTATCCAACTTAAGACCTGCTGAAGGGTCTGTACAGAGCGATAATTTTAGAAGAGGCCGTGGCCATGCTTCAGGAAATGGCAAGACTGCTGGTAAGGGACACAAGGGACAGAAGGCTCGTTCAGGAGCTCCAAGACCTGGTTTCGAAGGTGGTCAGATGCCTCTGTTCAGAAGACTTCCTAAGAGAGGCTTCAAGAATATCAATCACAAGAATATCGTAGGTATCAATGTATGCGCCCTTGATGTATTTGAGGATGGAGCAGTTGTAGATGTTCAGGCACTTAAGGATCAGGGAATCATCAAGAAAGAGCTTGATGGCGTAAAGATCCTTGGAAATGGCGAGATTACTAAGAAGCTTACGGTTAAAGCAAATGCGTTCAGCGCAGCAGCTAAAGAGAAGATCGAGGCACTTGGTGGAACAACAGAGGTGATCTAATGTTTAAATCCCTAATGAATGCATTGAAAGTCAAAGAAATTAGAACTAAGATTCTATTTACTTTTCTTATGCTCTGTGTGATCAGACTCGGATCTGCTATTCCTGTACCTGGAATGAATACAGCAGTTTTCCGTAACTGGTTCTCAGGACTTACAGATAGTGATGCTTTTGGCTTCATGGATCGATTTACTGGTGGATCATTTGAGAACATGTCAATCCTTGCTCTCAACATTACACCATATATCACATCTTCCATTATCATTCAGCTTCTTACAATTGCTATTCCTAAGTTTGAGGAGTGGCAGAAAGATGGTGAGGACGGAAGAAAGAAGCTTACAGCGCTTACAAGATATATCACTATAGCTTTAGCGCTTATCGAGTCCATCGCAATGGCAATCGGTTTCTACAGGAACACAGGCTTCTTAACAGAGCAGTCAATCTTCCTTGTAGTTCAGATTGTTGCAGCACTTACTGCTGGTAGTGCATTCCTGATGTGGGTTGGTGAGAGAATCACCGAAAACGGGGTAGGAAATGGTATCTCAATAGTACTTACTATTAACATTCTTTCCAGAATGCCTTCAGATATCAGTTCACTTTTCGAGCAGTTCGTGCTCGGAAAGCCTATTGCTAGGGGAGTAGTTGCAGCAGTTGTAATTATTGCAGTTATAGTTGCAATGGTAATCCTTGTTGTTCTTCTTAACGGAGCAGAGCGCAAAATCCCTGTTCAGTACGCTAAGAAGATTCAAGGCAGAAAGACTTACGGCGGAAATCGTTCAGAGATCCCTCTTAAGGTCAATACTGCAGGTGTTATGCCAATTATCTTTGCTATGTCACTTTTCCAGTTCCCAATCATCATTACACAGCTTACAGGCTATAACGGAAGTGGTGCATGGGGCAAGTTCGTAGCATATCTCAATCAGAGTAATTGGTGCGATCCTAACCATTGGAATTATTCAATCGGACTTATTGTTTATATTCTTTTGCTTATCTTCTTTGCATATTTCTATACATCTATTACATTCAATCCTATAGAGATTGCAGAGAACATTAAGAAGCAGGGCGGATTCATCCCTGGAATCAGACCAGGAAAGCCCACCAGTGATTATCTCACTGGTATCCTGAACTACATCATTTTCATTGGCGCATGCGGACTTACAATTATTGGTGTGCTTCCAATTTTCTTCAATGGTGTATTTGGAGCACGTGTATCATTTGGTGGTACCAGTCTTATCATCGTAGTAAGTGTTATACTTGAGACGATCAAGCAGATTGAATCACAGATGCTTGTGCGCAATTACAAGGGTTTCTTGGAAGATTAAGCTATGATACAATGTAAGAGGCGCGGGGACCTGCACTATGGCAGATCCCTAAACCTCTTATCTTAATTTTAGAGAAGGGTGAATGAGTATGAAAATTATTATGTTAGGTGCACCTGGTGCAGGTAAGGGAACACAGGCCAAGATGATCGCGGACAAGTTTGGTATTCCGCACATCTCAACTGGCGACATTTTCAGAGCCAATATCAAGAACGGTACAGATCTTGGTAAGAAGGCAAAAGAGTACATGGATAAGGGACAGCTTGTTCCTGATGAGCTTACTGTTGAGATCCTTCTCGACAGAGTAGCTAATGATGATTGCAAGAATGGTTATGTTCTTGATGGATTCCCACGTACTATTCCACAGGCAGATGTTCTTGACAAAGAGCTTACAAAGCTTGGCGACAAGGTTGATTTTGCCATCAACGTAGATGTTCCGGACGAGAATATCGTTCGCAGAATGTCAGGAAGAAGAGCATGCCTTAAGTGTGGTGCTACCTATCATATTGAGCATATCCCACCTAAGAAAGAGGGAATATGTGATACATGTGGCAGCGAGCTTGTTCAGAGAGATGATGACAAGCCTGAAACAGTTCAGAACAGGCTTGCAGTTTATCACGAGCAGACTCAGCCACTCATCGAGTACTACGACAAGAAGAATATTCTTAAGACCGTGGATGGTACTAAGGATATGCAGGAAGTATTCAATAACATTGTTAGTATTCTGAACGCATAAGGAAAAAATGGCTATTACAATTAAAACCGATGAAGAATTAGAGCTTATGCGGCAGTCGGGACGTCTTTTGGCAAAGGTTCATGAAGAACTGCATGCCGCTCTAAGACCAGGCATTTCCACCTATGAGCTTGACGAGATAGGTGAAAAGACAATCCGTGGGCTTGGGGGAATACCCAACTGTAAGGATTATGAGGGATTTCCCGCTTCTGTGTGCATATCAGTGAATGACGAGGTCGTTCACGGAATACCTAGTAAAGACAGGATCCTGGTTGAAGGTGACATTGTCACCTTCGACACAGGTCTCATATATAAGGGTTATCATTCAGATGCTGCCAGAACATGGGGCGTAGGCAAGATATCTGATGAGGCTCAGAAACTCATAGATGTCACCAGAGAGAGCTTTTTTGAAGGCATCAAAAAGGCCAAGGCTGGACACAGACTACATGAGATATCCAGAGCAATCGATGACTACGTTACGTCTTATGGATATGGCATTGTCAGAGAGCTGACGGGACACGGCATTGGAACAAGTCTTCACGAAGACCCGATTGTTCCCAATTTTAAAAAGTTTTTACCTGGTCCCAAGCTTAGAAAGGGAATGACCATATGTGTGGAACCCATGATAACCATGGGCGAGAGATATGTAGGCTGGCTGGACGATGAATGGACAGTAGTAACAGTTGACGGCTCTCTTGCTGCACACTACGAAAATACAATAGCCATCACGGATGGCGAACCTGAAGTTTTGACACTGTAATTGTTAAGGAGGAAAAAGATGTCAAAGGCTGATGTAATTGAAATTGAAGGAAAAGTAATAGAGAAGCTTCCAAACACCATGTTCCAGGTTGAGCTTGAGAACGGACATGTTGTTCTTGCACATATAAGTGGTAAGCTTAGACAGAATTTCATCAGAATTCTGCCTGGTGACAAGGTAACACTTGAACTCTCACCTTATGATCTTACAAAGGGTAGAATTATCTGGAGAGATAAATAAATAAAAGACAAATAACGATAAATAGTATATAATTAGACCATAGCTTAGTATAAATCTTGAATTTGCTAGTGTAATTAGAGGTTTGCATATGATCGAGAAATTATATGAAAGTTATGATGATAATAACTATTTTGTTGATTCCAATAAAAAGAAGTTGGCCCACGACAACCTGGCGGTTGTCGGTGGTATGCTGACTTTTTTTGTATTCATCAGTATTATTTTTGTAGCTATTGCCCTGGCTTTTGCCAATGGTGTTACACCTTACTTTAAGTTCTTTCCCGCAATAGCGGTTCTTTTAATTGCTTTTTCTATATTTAATCATTTTCTGAAAGAGAAGACATTCAGCTTTGATGTGGCCAGAGTAATAAGCCTTATTATTTATGGGATCGTTATTCTGTCTTTTTCTATTGCAGATGCAGCTATTTATAGTAATTCAAGGAGCGTGTTCTTTCCTCTTGCTGTGGTCATGTTTTCTGCACTGTATATTGACTATCTTCGCGTGAGACTTGTTTTTAAGCTGGCCATCATGGTAGTTTACCTTATTGTTGATTATCACTTTAAGAGCAGGATGCTGTTTACATTTGATGTGACGGTTGCCATTCTGGCGCTGTTTGCTTCGTATTTCAGCTATGCTTCCATGATCAGCATGTCTCTTTCAAGGAGAGAAGACAGTCAGCAGCTTGTTAAAAAGAGTGAGACCGATCTTCTTACAGGTCTTCTTAATAAAGTGTCCTTTGAAGAAAAGTGCGATGAGTATCTGTCAAAAAAGATGGCAGGTGCCAAGTGCACAATGTTCATATTTGACCTTGACGATTTTAAGGATGTTAACGACCACTACGGACATCAGACTGGTGACAAGGTGCTAAAGCTCTTTTCCGAGATCCTGAAAGGATACTTCCATCCAGATGACCTTATTGGCAGGATAGGTGGAGACGAGTTCATGGTACTGGTCCTTGGCGACATGCCAGACGGCTATACAGAGAGACGTTGCAGGAGCGTGCTTCACGAGCTCAAGACCACTCAGATCGACGGCGTCAGCGGTATAACCTGCAGCATAGGAATCGCTGAGGATACCCAGAGAATGACCTTTAAAGAACTCTATGAGAAGTCAGACAAAGCTCTTTATAAGGCAAAAGAGGGTGGCAAGGCCCGCTACTGTATCGATGGGGTAGAATAATATTCGATTTTTTGTTAAAAAACTGTTGCGTGTTGAACCGGCTTATGCTATAGTATAAGTCGGTCTTTTTATGAGAAGGGCATATTATGCCCTTTTTCAAGGCATTTTTGTTTATCCATGCAGGAAAGGAGTAACAATGAAAGTTAGGTCTTCTGTTAAGCCTATGTGCGAAAAGTGCAAGGTTATCAAGAGAAAGGGCGTTATCAGAGTAATCTGTGACAACCCTAAGCACAAACAGAGACAGGGTTAATTCGAGCCGTTTTCGGATTACTTTTTGATACCAATAAGAAATTGTGTATTGGAAAGATCGGATTAAATACTGTCCGGTTGGGCGTTAAACAGCCCCAATCAAACAAGTAACAGCTCCCTAGAGTTGGAGCATGAGGAGTAAAGCTTCTCAAGTAATAATATTTTTTATTTATATGGAGGAATTAAAATGGCTCGTATTGCAGGTGTAGATTTACCTAGAGATAAGCGAGTAGAGATCGGTTTGACATACATCTACGGTATCGGTAGAACAAGCTCAAACAAGATTCTTGAAAAGGCAAAAGTAAATCCGGACACACGTGTTCGTGATCTTACAGACGAAGAAGTAAAGAGAATTGCCGAGGTTATCGGTAGTGACTATGAGGTAGAGGGTGATCTTAGAAGAGACATCGCTATGAACATCAAGAGACTCACAGAGATCGGATGTTACAGAGGCGTTCGTCACAGAAGAGGACTTCCTTGCCGTGGTCAGAGAACCAAGACAAATGCAAGAACAAGAAAAGGACCAAAGAGAACAATCGCTAACAAGAAGAAATAATTCTAAGTAGCTTTTGTATATTCCAGACGCGAGCATGGCGGGTTTGGGAACAGTAACAGATTAACAATTTATAGGAAGAAAGTAGGTTAGTTTAAAATGGCAAATCAGAAATCATCAGCAGCAAAGAAATCAGCTGCTAAGAAACGTGTCAAGAAAAACGTTGAACACGGACAGGCACACATCCAGTCATCTTTCAATAACACAAT
>SVFY01000027.1:12844-29958 GCA_015056625.1 Butyrivibrio sp.
GGAAATCTACTCCTTATGCTGCACAGGTAGCTGCAGAGACAGCAACTAAGGCTGCACTTATTCACGGCCTTAAGACAGTTGATGTTTTTGTAAAGGGACCAGGATCAGGAAGAGAAGCTGCTATCAGAGCTCTTGCTGCATGCGGTCTTTCAGTTACATCTATCACAGACGTAACACCTGTACCTCATAATGGATGCAGACCACCTAAGCGTCGTAGGGTTTGATCACAATCCTGTTCCGGGTTACATGTGCAAGATATATTACATTATTTTTTGACAATAACTCGTTGGACGAAGGTGCAATTAGCATTGTAAACAACATCAGGTGCCAAGGCATCTGAGAAAAAGAAAGGAGCCAAAAATGGCAGTAAACAGAGTTCCCGTATTAAAAAGATGCAGATCTCTTGATCTTGATCCAACATTCCTTGGATATGACAAGAAGTCTAAAAGAACATCAGCAAGAGCTGGTAAGAAGATGAGCGAGTATGGACTTCAGCTCCGTGAGAAGCAGAAGGCTAAGTTCATCTATGGCGTACTTGAGAAGCCTTTCAGAAACTACTATGACAGAGCTGATAGAATGAAGGGTCAGACAGGTTCAAACCTTATGACAATTCTTGAGACAAGACTTGACAACGTAGTTTTCAGAATGGGATTTGCAAGAACAAGAAGAGAAGCTAGACAGGTTGTTCTTCACAAATTCATCACTGTAAATGGCAAGACAATCAACGTACCTTCATACCTCATCAAAGCTGGTGATGTTATTGAAGTTAAAGAAGCAGCAAAGAATATCCAGAGATTCAAGGATATTTCAGAGATCACAGCAGGCAGACTCGTTCCTGAGTGGCTTGATGTTAACAAGGAGAACCTCCAGGGTACAATCAAGGAGCTTCCTTCAAGAGAAGTTATCGATGTTCCAGTTGACGAGATGCTTATCGTCGAGTTGTATTCTAAGTAATTCATAATTAGTTTGTTAACTATTAACCACATAAGGAGGGTATATCAGTGTTTGATTTTGAAAGACCAAATATTGAAGTTGCTGAAATCTCAGATGATAATAAGTATGGTAAATTCGTAGTTGAGCCTCTTGAGAGAGGTTACGGTATTACACTGGGTAATTCCCTTCGTAGGATTATGCTCTCTTCATTACCTGGAGCAGCTGTAAGTCAGGTGAAGATCGAAGGTGTACTTCATGAGTTCTCATCTATTCCTGGAGTTAAGGAAGATGTTACTGAGATCATCATGAACATCAAAAACCTTTCAATTAAGAATTCATCTGATACTAATGAGCCTAAGACAGCTTACATCGAGTTCAACGGTGAAGGCGTAGTAAAGGCTTCAGATATCCAGGTTGATCAGGATATTGAGATCATGAATCCTGACCAGGTTATAGCTACTCTTTCTGGAAAGGATGCTAAGCTTTACATGGAGCTTACCATCACAAAGGGAAGAGGATATGTAAGCTCTGACAAGAATAAGTCAGGAGATCTTCCAATTGGCGTAATCGCTATTGACTCTATCTACACTCCTGTAGAGAGAGTAAACGTAACTGTAGAGAATACTCGTGTAGGTCAGGTTACAGACTTTGATAAGCTTACACTTGACGTTCACACAGACGGAACACTTGGTCCTGATGAGGCTGTAAGCCTTGCAGCTAAGGTACTTTCTGAGCACCTTTCACTCTTTATCGATCTTTCTGAGAATGCCAAGACCGCTGAGGTTATGGTTGAGAAGGAAGATGACGAGAAGGGCAAGGTTCTTGAGATGTCTATTGATGAACTTGAGCTTTCAGTTCGTTCATTCAACTGCCTCAAGAGAGCTGGTATCAATACAGTTCAGGAGCTTGCTAACAAGACTCCAGACGATATGATGAAGGTTCGTAATCTTGGACGTAAGTCACTTGAGGAGGTTCTTGCTAAGCTTGATGAGCTGGGACTTTCACTTAGACAGGACGGCGAATGATCAATATTTAAATGATGTCCACTGAAGGTAAATCCGATGTGTACTGAGGTGGATTCTCATAGTAACTTAAACAGCATTTGGAAAGTAAGACCGATGGGCATTTCCTTATGTAGACTGCAGGGGAAACCTGCAAATGAGAAAGGAAGTATTTTAAAATGGCAATGTACAGAAAGCTTGGAAAAGCAACAAAACCTAGAAGAGCACTTCTTCGTAACCAGGTAACAGCACTTCTTTACAATGGTAAGATCATTACCACAGAGGCAAGAGCTAAGGAAATCAAGAAGATCGTAGAGCCTATGATCACTCTTGCAGCTAAGGAGAAGGACAACTTCGAGACAGTTACTGTTGAAGCTAAGGTTCCTGAGAAGGACAAGGATGGCAAGAGAGTAAAAGAAGTTGTAGATGGCAAGAAGGTTACAAAGTATACAACTGTTAAGAAAGAGATCAAGAAGGATCTTCCTTCAAGAATGCACGCAAGACGTCAGCTTCTTAAGACTCTTTACCCTGTAACTGAGGTTCCTACTGAGAAGGCAGGAAGAAAGAGAAACACAAAGGAAGTTGATCTTGTAGCAAAGCTTTTCGATGAGTACGGACCTAAGTACGCAGACCGTAAGGGCGGTTACACAAGAATCGTTAAGATCGGTCAGAGAAAAGGCGATGCAGCTATGATGGTTGTACTTGAGATGGTTTAATTGCCTGACTGAAGTTACACATTTTAAGAGAATCCCGGATCTATAATCCCAGGGATTCTCTTTTTTTTAAGGAGTTTGTAATGAGTATTTTAAACGTCGAGCATCTTACCCATGGTTTTGGGGACAGAGCGATATTTGATGATGTTTCTTTCAGACTATTAAAGGGTGAACACATAGGCCTCGTCGGCGCCAACGGTGAAGGCAAATCCACCTTTATGAATATAATTACAGGTAAGCTCATGCCTGATGCAGGTAATATTGAATGGGCAAAAAATGTTAAGGCAGGATACCTTGACCAGCACGCTGTGCTTAAGGAAGGTATGACCATAAGGGATGTCCTTGCTTCAGCTTTTGACTCACTTTTTGAAATGGAGCGCAGGATGAATGAGATCTGCGATGCCATGGGAGAAGCTGATGAAAAGCAGCTTGAAGAGTATATGGAGGAGCTTGGTACGATCCAGGACCTTCTGACAAACCACGACTTTTATCTTATTGATTCCAAGATCGAAGAGGTTTCAAGGGCTCTTGGATTTTTAGAGCTGGGACTTGATCGTGATGTAACAGAGCTTTCTGGCGGTCAGAGGACCAAGATTTTACTTGCAAAGCTCCTTCTTGAGAAGCCTGACATTTTGCTTCTTGATGAGCCTACAAACTATCTGGATGCAGAGCATATTGTGTGGCTTACCAGGTATCTTCAGGACTACGAGAATGCTTTTATCCTGATATCCCACGATATCCCATTCCTTAACAGTGTAGTAAATATCATCTACCACATGGATGGCCAGACCCACAGTCTTGACAGGTATGTAGGTGACTACGACAAGTTCATGGAAGTATACGAGGCAAAAAAGGCCCAGAGAGAAGCTGCTTACAACAGACAGCAGCAGGAAATTGCAGATCTTAAGGACTTTGTTGCCAGGAATAAGGCAAGAGTAGCCACAAGGAACATGGCTATGGCAAGGCAAAAGAAACTTGATAACATGGACATTATCGAGAAGATCCAGGAAAAGCCAAAGCCAGAGTTCTACTTTATGACAGCAAGGACTCCAGGGAAGTTTTTGTTTGAGACAAAGGATCTTGTCATCGGATATGATGAGCCTTTATCAAGTCCCCTTAATATTGCTATTGAGAGGAATACATTTACTGTTCTTACAGGAGCAAATGGAATAGGAAAGACAACTCTTTTAAAGAGCATTCTTGGCATAATACCTGCGCTGTCAGGAAGTGTCACCCGCGGGGAACATGTAGAGATAGGTTACTTTGAGCAGGAGATGTCTCCTGATATAGAGACTACCTGCCTTGAGGAGATATGGAATGAGTTTCCTGGATTTTCCCAGTATGAAGTCCGCTCAGCCCTTGCCAAGTGCGGGCTTACAACAAAGCACATTGAGAGTAAGTGCAAGGTTTTATCAGGTGGAGAGCAGGCCAAGGTGCGCCTATGCAAGCTCATGAACAGGGAGTCTAATATCCTGGTTTTAGATGAGCCTACCAACCACCTTGATGTGGACGCAAAAACAGAGCTCCATAGAGCTCTGAAAGAATACAAGGGAACTGTCCTTATGGTATGCCATGAACCCGATTTTTATGAGGATCTGGCCACTAATATAATCGACTGCACCAAATGGACCACAAAGGTCTGAAATGCTCTAAAACAGCCTTATATCACTTTTTTTCGAAGTGCTGGTAATCCTTGCAGGAATTCCAGTTGCCACCCCAGGTAAATCCGTGGGCTTTGAATAACTTGTAGGCAAGGTCGTCTTCATCGATCTTATAGGGAAAAGAGATGGTTCTGTCAGCATAGGCTTCGCTACCGATCGGAGATATGTTGGTGGAACCATCTTTGTTATAAGTGATGTAAGGATTGTAGAAAGGATTAAGGTCTATGGCTCTTCCAAGAGCATGATTAGACAGCCTCGTAGTACCTTCTACAACGCGGTAGTTGAAGGAAGAGGTGTTGTTGGCAAGCATGGAAGCTGTGTCGTCTCCGCCAAATTCATCAACAAGCTTGATGCTCTCTATCTGATAGCCATTTTCAAACAGTTCATAGAAGATTTCAACAACATCCTGGGCGATAGCCTTGTTTACTATCATCTCCCCGGTCTGGGGGTCGTTATTAAAGTCTACATACTGTAAAACCACATATCTAAGATCATCTAATGGCACCTGGCAGTCCACTGGATAGGAAATGCCTGAGATACGCTTGAAAACTTCATTGGAGATCGGTTCGTAGTAAAATCCGTCCATGTAGGTGATCCTTTCTGGAGAAGGAGAGGTCTCGGAAGAAGAGCTTTCTGCGGAACTATCGGCTTGTGCAGACTCTTTTGCTAAAGTCTGGTCAGATATCTGGGAACTGGCCTCTGTTGAGGCATCAGAGATTTCTTTTGCGCCAGCAGGTTCGGCGACCTGAGAGGGCTCCTCTGTAGCTGCATTGGACGGTGCTTCAACAGTCTCTGTGGCGACTGCAGTAGCACTTTCTGCTGCCTGGGGATTCTTTTTTGCATAATCTGATAATGTCTCTCCCCCGGCAAGGAATCTGGCACCGATGGCAGCAACTGCCACGATGCCCACAAGCAGGGCAAAGTCTTTTAATGTCTTTTTATTCATGAATGCATAGAGCCTTTCTAGCTGTTAAATTTTTCAACGTCAAGCATTTTTTCGCTTCGGGCGACGATGACGGCTGCTGCCACATCACCTGTAGTATTGTTCACTGTATCAAACATGTCAAGGATTGGGTTTACTGCAATGATAAGGCCAAGGGCCTCCATTGGGATGTTAAGTGTCTCCAAAACCACGCCAAGGCAGATCAGTGCACATCCAGGAACGCCAGGTGCACCAAGGGATAAAAGAATAATAGTAAAGCAAAGAGAGATAAGGGATGGAAGTGGGATCGGAACACCATAGGCTTTTGCCATGAACAGGCCAAATACCGTAAGGTAGATACATACACCATCCATGTTTATTGTGGCGCCAAGTGGAATCGAGAAATTAGCCACCATGGGAGAAACACCCATCTTGTCGGTGCAGACTCTCATGTTAGTAGGTACTGAAGCTGAACTGGAAGAAAGGGTAAGGCTGGTGATCATACCTTCCCTGTTATTCTTGAAAAACTTGATGGGGTTTAGCCTTCCAAGTACCATGATCAAAAGGCCATAGATACAGATCATGATGAAGATTGCCAGGCAGTGAGCAAGCGCTGCGCTTAAGATTGCCATGAGGTTTTCGACGCTTAGGTTGATGATGAGCATGGCAATGGATACAAAGCCTGCTACAGGTATGAACTTGGCTATCATCGTGGTTATGCTAAGGAATAAAGAGTTAAGGGCGTCAAAAAGCTCTTTTAACATTGCTGCGTACTGACCTATGGTTCCAACTGCAAGGCCGCACAGAATTGCCAGGAAGATCAGCTGAAGTGTATCGGATTCAAGGAAAGGCGACAAAAAGTTAGAAGGTACTATGTTCATCACAGTGGACATTATGGAGGTGTCCACATCGGTGTTAACATTTACTTCCTGCGAGTTGATCCCTGATGTTAGAGCGAAACCAAATTCGCCGGGTTGTATGATATGAAATACAGAAAGGCCTACAAGCACCGCTATAACTGTGGTGAGCAGGTACATACCTATTACTTTACTTCCAAGCTTTCCTATATCAGACAGGCTTCCAAACTGCGAGAAGCATGAAACGATAGAAAAGAATACAACTGGTGCAACGATTATCTTTATTGCATGCATGAATAAGGTCTTTATTGGATCCAGGAGATATCCACACAGCGCCTCGTTAACTGACTGAGGGAAAAGATATCTCGCCAGGAGGCTAAAGATAAGACCAAGGGCCAGGGCATAAAGCGCAGAATTATTAAGCTTTTGCGCTGACTGATCTGCCACGATCCTCACAAGGTTGACATTGTTTTTGTTGCGGTACTTGAAGTTCTCTCCATAGGAACGAAGGAGCACGGAACGGATAACGCCTACACTGGCATCTTCGTCTATGGACTCGTCATCTGAATATGGTTCAAAAGCCTGACCATTCATAGAAAGATGGACAGAGGTTTCGCCAAGGCGCTTAACAACCTGAACCTTAAGAGCAGATCCGGGAAAAGCGTGCTTTGCCAAATCTTGTATTATTTCCTCGGATATCAGTTCGGCTTTTTGGATAGTTTTTTTATTGAGCCCAAGGCTTGTCAGTGAAGAGTCAATAAACTCCATTACATCTCCAAGAAGGGATGTGCTATCACCACTAAAAGATTTTCTGAAGTTTTTTATCTTTGCCATGTCTAATTCCTTTCTTTCGAAATTGGTATAGAACGATAATAAAATTATAACATGCCAAATGTTCTTTAAGTTGTATTATCCCTTGAAATCTAGTAAAATTAGCACTGTTATGGGAAGAATGATAGATACAGACAAGCTTGTATTTGAATATATAAGGCGTGACGAAGAGGGCAATGTAGAGGGTATCACAAGAGCTATTGACGGTGTTGACCTTAAGGTCGAGCCAGGGCAGTTTATTGCGGTCCTGGGGCACAACGGCTCTGGAAAATCTACACTGGCCAAGCATTTTAACGCCCTTTTATACCCAACAGAAGGCGAAGTCCATGTGGATGGCATGTCCACAGAGGACGATGAGCACCTGTGGGATATCAGGCAGGAAGCAGGAATGGTCTTCCAGAATCCCGACAACCAGATAATCGGTCAGGTTGTTGAGGAAGATGTGGGATTCGGCCCGGAGAACATGGGGGTTCCCACAGATGAGATCTGGGAGAGGGTAGATGAATCCCTTAAGGCTGTCAAAATGGACAAGTTCAGGAAATCTTCCCCCAATCACTTATCAGGCGGTCAGAAGCAGCGCGTTTCAATTGCCGGCGTGATCGCAATGCACCCAAAGTGCATTATCATGGATGAGCCTACAGCCATGCTTGACCCCAACGGAAGGCGCGAAGTCATAAGGGCTGCAAGGGCTTTAAACCAGGTGGAAGGGATCACCATCATCCTTATCACACATTACATGGAAGAAGTGGTGGATGCGGACAGAGTCTTTGTCATGGACAAGGGCAAGGTGGTCATGGAGGGAACTCCAAGAGAGATATTTGCCCAGGTAGACAGGCTAAAAGAGCTGCGTCTTGGCGTTCCTCAGGTTACACTGCTTGCTCACGAACTAAGGCAGAGCGGAGTGCCACTTCCTGATGCGATCCTTACAAGAAAAGAGCTTGTGGAGGCTCTCAAGAAATGTCGATAATAGTAAATCATGTCAATCACATATATGACGAAGATACAGCCATGGCAAGCCCGGCTCTTATTGATATAAACCTCAAGATCCCGGACGGGCAGTTTGTAGGTCTTATCGGCCACACAGGCTCTGGAAAATCAACGCTTATCCAGCACCTCAATGGCCTATTAAAACCATCAAGCGGTGAGATCTTTTTTAACAACGAAGACATCAATGATCCTTCATACAATAAAAAGAACTTAAGGGCCAGAGTGGGGTTGGTTTTCCAATATCCAGAGCATCAGCTGTTTGAAACTGACTGCTTTAAGGATGTGTGCTTTGGTCCCAAGAACCTGGGACTAACCCAGAAGGATTATGAGCTGAGGGCCTTTGAGGCCCTTAAGGAAGTTGGCCTTGAGGATGAGTATTTTTACCAGTCACCCTTTGACCTTTCAGGTGGGCAAAAGAGAAGAGTGGCAATAGCAGGAGTTTTGGCCATGAAGCCGGAGGTAATGATCCTTGATGAGCCCACAGCTGGCCTTGATCCAAAGGGCAGAGAGGACATACTGAATCTTATTGCGGACCTTCACAGCAAGCTTGGCATGACCATTATTCTTGTAAGCCACAGCATGGAAGATGTGGCAGACTACGTTGACAGGATCATCGTCATGAACAAGGGAAGGGTTGCTTTTGACGGCGAACCCAAGGAAGTGTTCAGACACTACAAGGAACTTGAAGAGATCGGTCTTGCTGCTCCCCAGGTGACGTACTGCATGCAGGAGCTTAAGGAAGCAGGGTTTGATGTGGACACAGATGTGACCACTTTAAAAGAAGCAAAAAGGGAGATACTGAAGGCTTTAGGAAGATGTTAAGAGAAATAACATTGGGACAATATTACAGAACAGAATCTGTGATCCACAGGCTTGACCCGAGAGTTAAGATCGTGGCCACTTTTTCTTTTATAATATCCCTGTTTTTAGCTAAAAATTTCATAGGATATGTGATCGCAGGATTATTTCTTTTGCTGAGCATAAGGCTCTCCAACGTGCCTCCCAAGTTCATCTTCAGGGGCATGAAGACAATCTTTTTCCTGCTTGTCATAACCATGGTGTTCAATCTGTTTTTGACACCGGGTATTCCGATTGTTACATTCTGGAAGCTTACGATCACAAAAGAGGGTATCCGCCTGGCTGCCATGATGGGTGTAAGGCTTGTTTTCCTTATTACAGGGTCATCACTTATGACTCTGACAACAACCCCCAATAACCTCACAGACGGCCTTGAGGATCTTTTAAAACCTCTTAAGAAGATAAAGGTTCCGGTTCACGAGATTTCCATGATGATGTCAATTGCCCTTCGTTTTATTCCTATTCTCATGGAGGAGACTGACAAGATCATGAAGGCCCAGATGGCAAGAGGCGCTGACTTTGAGAGCGGGTCACTTATGAACAGGGCAAGGAGCCTTATTCCACTTCTGGTGCCACTTTTTGTATCGGCCTTTAGAAGAGCCAATGACCTTGCCATGGCTATGGAAGCCAGGTGCTACCGCGGGGGCGAGGGCAGGACCAAGATGAAGCCCCTTATATACAAGAGGCGCGATTTTATTGCATATGTAGTGATTGTTCTTTATATAGCAGCCATCATTGTGCTTGGCAGGATGATGTTTGCGTGATCTTGAAAGCGCCTTGATTATGGGCGGTATGGCACGGTGTATATGAAACGTATTATGCTGACGGTTTCTTATGACGGAACCGCTTATAACGGCTGGGCGCTGCAAAAGAGCACCCACAATACAATTGAAGAGATACTTAATAGAGCTATCCACGGTCTAACGGGAGAAGAGGTTCAGGTTATAGGCGCAAGCCGCACGGACGCAGGGGTTCACGCCTATGGGAATGTGGCGGTCTTTGATACCAAGAGCACTATTCCGGGAGATCGGTTTTCTTTTGCCCTGAACCATATCCTTCCCGAGGATGTAAGGGTGGTGGAGTCAAGGGAAGTTGCACCAGAGTTCCATCCAAGGCACTGCAACACGGAAAAGACCTATGAATACAGGATACTTAATACAAGGACCGAGGTTCCTATAAAACGCCTGTACACCTATCACTTCAGCATGCCACTTGACGAGGCGGTCATGCAGGAGGCAGGGCAGTATCTTGTGGGAGAGCACGATTTTACAAGCTTTTGCAATGTGGAATCCCAGGCTGCAAGCCATGTGCGAACTATCAAGGATGTAAATGTAAGGCGAGAAGGCGACGAAGTCATAATTTCTGTTACAGGAAACGGCTTTTTATACAACATGGTCAGGATAATTGCTGGAACCCTTATCCAGATAGGACGGGGAAAGGGAAAGCCCTCTGATGTTCAGAGGATGATCGAGGCAAAAGACAGGTCGGCTGCAGGACCTACAGCACCTGCCCAGGGACTGTTTCTTATAAAGTATGTATTTGTTGATGGAATCCCAGAAAACTGTTGACAAATTAAGGCCTTTGGTCATATAATATCATTCGCGTGACAAAGTTGGTTCTATAACTATGTCCGCACGAAGTCACAAATGACATATTGATGTCCCGGTAAGCTTCAATGTGTTCATATATCTGCACAGATCAGGTGAAGGGTCCATGCAGGCGATGCAATTTAGTAATTGTTCTATTTTGTAAAGGAGAAACATGATGAAAACTTTTATGCCTAGTGCAACTACAGTTGAAAAGAAGTGGTATGTAGTTGATGCTACAGATATGACACTTGGACGTCTTGCATCAAACGTAGCAAACGTTCTTAGAGGCAAGAATAAGCCTATCTACACACCTAACATTGACACAGGTGATTATGTGATCGTTATCAATGCTGAGAAGATCAAGGTAACTGGTAAGAAGATGGACCAGAAGATGTACTGGCACCACACAGAGTATGTTGGACATCACAAGGAGTTCTCACTTCGTCAGATGCTTCAGGATCACCCAGAGAGAGTTGTTGAGCACGCTGTTAAGGGAATGCTTCCTAAGGGATCTCTTGGAAGAGAGATGTATGGCAAGCTCCATGTATACGCAGGTAGCGAGCACCCACATGCAGCTCAGAAGCCTGAGGTATTAACATTTTAATCTGAGAGGAGAATAAGAAAATGGCAAAGTCAGCTAATTACTACGGAACAGGTAGAAGAAAAAAGTCAATCGCCAGAGTTTATCTTATGGCTGGTAATGGAAATATAACAATCAACAAGAGACCTATCGATGAGTACTTTGGCCTTGAGACTCTTAAGGTTATCGTTCGTCAGCCACTCGTAGCTACAGAGACATCAGACAAGTTCGATGTAGTTGTTACAGTAAGAGGTGGCGGCACAACAGGTCAGGCTGGTGCTATCAGACATGGTATTTCAAGAGCTCTTCTTCAGGCAGACTCAGATGAGTACAGACCTGTACTTAAGAAGGCTGGATACCTTACAAGAGACCCTCGTATGAAGGAAAGAAAGAAGTACGGCTTAAAGAAAGCTCGTCGTGCTCCACAGTTCTCAAAGAGATAATCGCATCGATTTCAAAAAGAATTTACAAACCTCAGAAACTCAGTGTTTCTGGGGTTTTTCTTTTATCTATAATTGTATTCAGTTGTGGTGAAACGCAGAAAATTTTGTACCGTAAACAGCGAGTAAACAGCAGGTAGACAGCAAAATTATCAAGTCTTAGATTTTATTTATTGCTTCTACCAGAGACTGGATATCAAGGTGTGTGTACACTTTCTCTGTCAGAGACATCGCTCCGGAGTGTCCTACGATTTTCTTGATCATTGTAGGATCCACATGAGCTTCCGCCAGCATTGATATGCAGGTGTGCCTAGTATCATGAGGATTGTGCTCCATACCAAGGTTTTCTATTAGTGGTGTCCAGTAGCTGTCTTTATAGTTCCTGTAGGTGAATTTTTTGTTGTCATCTGTGTGAAGAAGGTATTCACAGTCAGAGGATTCATACCAGGCTTTGTAGAATGGTAGAACCTTATCTGCTATAGGAACCTTTCTAATACCATTTTCAGTCTTACTTAGTATCACATCGAAATACTGTTCTTCAAGATGAACATTTTTCTTTTCCAAATCCAGTAGTTCAGATATTCTACAGCCGTTATAAATCAGCATCAGTACTGTCTGGTAGAACAGATCATCCTTGAGTTCCCATAACCTGTCAATCTCAGCTTTTGAAAAGATATCTCTCTCAATCTTGTTTGGATTCTTGTCCTTATACTTGAGGATATCTACAAATTCGGAATAGTCCTTGTTACAGATATCGTTCTTAAGGGCATAATCGTAAAGCTGGTTGAAAAGGACTTTGATTTTACGGAGTGTAGGATAATTCTTTCCGCAGGTATCAATGACATTCTGAAGTTCTGCCAGCCTTATATCTCTAAAAGTTTTGTTGTAAAGGGTGCCACATACGTTATATGAGGCTGTATACCCATGTACGTTGGATTTAGAGATGGCAGGATACTTTGCTTCAGACCAGGCATTATATACGTCTGTGAATGTCATTTTGGCTGCTTTTGTATCAAATGGATTCTGATGATAATCTGATAGCATTTGCAAGCCTTCCTGCTTGGTTTCAGCATATCCTATGACATTGTACGTCTGCTTTTTGGTACCTTTTTCCGGATCAATGGTCCATCCGGTGGTTACTCTTACCATATAGGGCTTTCTGCGTTTCCCGGACATTTTCATAACACTTCCATATCCGTTTGGTAATTTCAAATAATATCGACCTCCTTTGATGCTCAGGTAATTTATGAAAAAGGGGATAGTCCCTTAATCACCTTTCTTATCGGGCAATGCTACATTTGCGTAGTATGCAAGTTCTGTTTCAAACCAGTGGTTAAATCTATCTTCATTTGAAAAGCCTTGTTCAAGGCTCTCTCGTTCATCTGCATATCTTTCCAGAAAAAGGCAGAGATCTGCGTTGTTTTCTGCTATTTCATCGTTTCCCATGAATTTAAGGCTACAGCTCCACTCTTCAGTTTTTGGCGGGCGATTTACGTCTATATTGAAGTGAAGACCTGCTTTTTTATTTAATTCGTTTAGAACATAGAGGACATCTGAGAGAGTATCTAAAGTGATGTTCTTCTTCTGATATCCAATAAGTTCTGCCGGGGAGATATTAAGAATATTTGCGATCTCATTCAGTATACCTATTGAAGGTTCTATTTCACCGCTTTCATATTTCTGTACGGTACGCATAGTTTTGCCTAGCCTGTTAGCCAGTTCAGTCTGACTGAGGTGCTGAGCTTTGCGAGCCTGCTTAATTCTATTTCCAATATCAGATCCATTATTCATCGTACTGACCTCCTTGTGTGAATTGTAACATGCGGTAATACGAATTGCAAGAGCGTAATACGAATTATAAATACATATTATATATTGACAAATGAATTATTAAGACGTATTATCAAAATACGAACTGATAATTCGTATTTTAAAAGGGAGGAGGTGAAAAAGTATGGAAGACAAAAAGTTATATGTAGAACTGCCAAGATTTACCGGTAGAAATGTTCCTATAACCGAGGTCGCTGAGGCAATGCACAAAGATGCGCAGTTTGTAAGAATTGGAATCCAACAGGGAATATTCAAATTTGGATATGCCATGAAGAAAGAGAATTCCAGTGAATACAACTACTATTGTCCAGACAGAAAGGTGTGGGAAGAGATTGGATACTTTAGTCCAGAAGCAGTCTAAAATGAAAAAACTCTCTTGCTGGTAACAAGAGAGTAAATGAAAAGCCGGAGCTTTTGTAAATTCGATTAAATAAAGTATAGCAAGGGTTCCGGCCAAGTTCAACAAAAAAGTAAGATTGGAGGAATCAAAATGGAAACAAGCAAACCAGAATTAAAGCTTATCCAGATGTCAGATGTAGAAGCTGAAGAAGTTTCCTGGCTATGGTATCCGTTTATACCATATGGAAAGCTTACCATCATTCAGGGAGATCCCGGAGATGGAAAAACAACTTTTGTACTAAATGCAGCAGCGAAGTTATCAAAAGGAATTTCGTTAGATACAGGTCTGCAGAGTGAGGAACCAATAAACATCATATATCAGACAGCAGAAGATGGACTGGCTGATACGGTAAAGCCAAGACTTGAAGGTGCCGGGGCTGACTGCTCCAAAATCCATGTGATAGATGAGAGTGATAAATCGCTATCAATGGTAGATGAGAGAGTTGAACAGGCAATCATAAGGACTGGAGCAAAACTCTTGATTCTGGATCCACTACAGGCATATCTCGGAGGCGGAATGGATATGAATAGAGCTAACGAAGCAAGAGATATGACTAAGAAGCTGGGAGCTTTGGCAGAGAAATACAAATGTGCAATCATCCTAATCGGACACATGAACAAGGCTTCCGGAAACAAGGCAGCCTATAGAGGGATGGGATCAATTGACTTCTACGCAGTAGCAAGAAGTGTCCTGCTGGTAGGAAGGATAGAAGGAGAACCGGAACTAAGGGCAATAGTCCAAATAAAGAACAACTTAGCAGCATTTGGACATTCAAAGGCCTTCAGATTGTCAGAAAAGGGATTCGAGTGGATTGGAGATTATGAAATAACCGCAGACGAAGTTCTCGGAGGAATTGCACCGAAAGCGAATAAGCAGGAAAAGGCGATAGCTCTTCTGAGAGAATTGGCTGAAGACCATAATATGATCCCAAGTAACGAGGCGGTAGAACTGGCTAAAGAAGAGGATATATCAAAAAGAACTCTGGAGATAGCCAAAAATGAACTTGGGATAAAAGCCAGGAGAATCAATAATACCTGGTACTGGATATTGAAAGAGAACGAATGATAATCAAGACCGCAACAATGTAAGGTATCTGAAGTTACACTCTTAAGATTGCAAGGTTGTAAAAAGATAAAGACACTGCATTGTTGCGGCCTAGAAGAAAGAGACGAATGAAAAACGTACAGATATCACAGGAATTATTTATAAGGCTGGTACGATTACTAGTCTTTGAGTTTGATGAAGATACTGATCTGATCAAAAAAGAACTTGAAGACAAGATGGAAAAACTAGTGAGGCATGAAATCTATTCAAAGTTCAAGACAGCACCCACAGAAGAGGAGAAGGAAAAAGCTCGTCAGGACTACCTCGATATGGTGGGAATGCACAGGGATTTTAGATGGTGATTTCCCTTGATGGATTGAACGGGAGCGTGACACGCTCCGGTAATAATCAGCCAAGGAATGAATGGTTTGGCAGGCGAGCGGAGCGAGCTTCCCCATAACGTGTCGTTATGGGTAACCCCCTATGGATAATGACATTACACATCATTATCCGGGGGCTCTCCGAGGGGCCTGCCGGCGGCAAAAAAATACGAAAGGATTTAGTTTATGATAACAGTGACATTTCACATTTCATGTAAAAAGCATTCGCTCACTAAAACACGAGATGTGGTTTCGGTGAGCAAACACAATCTTCGATTATTTCAAAGCGAAGAGTATAACGAAGAAATGATCGAAGTGGAAGTCGGGAGTGAAGTAAATATTCTCGATGATGTAAAAGAGATTTATGAAAGGGAATTTTCTGAGGCACTTTCGGAATACAACAAAGGTAAAAGAAGTGACAGACAGATTCATGACTATCTGGAGTATGTATCCGAAAGTAAAAAGAATGATGTGGCTACGGAGGTAATTCTCCAAGTAGGGGATAAGGAATTCTGGGCGGATAAGACGAGAGAACAGTGGAATGCAATGAAGCCACTCTTGAGGGAACAGCTTGAATATGTAAAAGAGATAGTTCCGGAATTCAAAATTGCTTCGGCAGTAACACACTTGGATGAGGATTCACCTCATATGCACGTAGTAGGAGTTCCGGTAGCAACAGGATACAAACGAGGATTAAGCAAGCAGGTGGCAAAGACAAAAGTATTCGACCAGAAAAGATTAGAAACGATACAGGATCAGATGCACGATTTTGTAGAACAGCAGATGAAGGACCATCCGGAGATCTTTGGAGATGAAACACTTAAGCCAAAAGAAAAAGGCAGGAATAGTGACTTCTCAAAAGAATTCTACTTAAGGCTAAAGCAGCAAGAATATGAAAAGCTGGAAGATAAGTGCCAAGAGAAAGAAACACAGATTGAAGTTCTGGATGATATGGCTAAAGAAATGAAGCAGGATATCGAAAGTAAGGTCGACCAATATGTGGACTCAGTAGTGAATTCTGAAATGAAAAAGGAATTCATGAGATACGCAACACTTGAAAATCCCAAGACTACACTGGGAAAAATAGTCTCAAAAGCCTTCAAAACATTTAAGGAGTGGTGGAACAAGACCAAGAAGCCTGAGATAGCTGAAAAGGCTAAAACAAGCATTTTACAAAAGCTAAGAGAAAGCCAGGCAATAGTTGATCAGAGAAAAGAGCAACAAGTCCCTAATCTTAATAGGAATAATCTAAGGCCTGAGAGATGAATAACTGATAGTGCATTAGGCAAGGGCGTGAAAACGCCCTTGTTTTATGCACATAATATTGAACAGGATGGTAGATATAGGTATAATTATAAACAGTTGCTACAAAGAAAAAATTTAAGTATTTCTGAATAGATTAACTTCCAGTTTATCGCACGATGGAGATAAAGGAAAATGATTGTTAGAGAGTACAAAAGTCAGGACTTGCCTGAGATTATAAGAATATGGAATGAGGTTGTTGAGGATGGCATCGCTTTTCCGCAGGAAGAGATGCTTGATTTGGATGGTGGTGCGGAGTTCTTTGCTTCCCAGAGTCATACAGGTGTTGCGGAGGAGAATGGGAAGATTTTCGGTCTTTATATCCTTCATCCCAACAATGTCGGAAGATGCGGACATATCTGCAACGCCAGCTATGCCGTATCAAGAGATGCAAGAGGAAAGCATATCGGAGAACAGCTTGTGACGGATTGCCTGAAGAAGGGAAAAGAGTTGGGATTTCGAGTGCTTCAGTTCAATGCTGTCGTAGAGAGTAATGTTCACGCAAGGCATCTGTATGAACGACTTGGATTTAAACAGCTTGGTACTATACCAGGGGGATTCAGAATGAAGGACGGACATTATGAAAATATCTGCCCTTACTACCATGAGCTGTAGGAATATCTTGCGGGATAATATAGAACGAAAACCGGTATTTGAGGAGACGATTAGATGAAAGCTCAATCTATAAAAAAAGGGGAATATTTGTGGGAGAAGACGATTGCATTTTCAGAAAAATGCTCCTGGATTGCGGGGACACATTTAGCGGAAAGGATGCGGTTAAACAGT
>SVFY01000005.1 GCA_015056625.1 Butyrivibrio sp.
TCCACAGCATCTTCAACAGCATACCCTATACCTATAGAAAAGGTAAAGAATGGGTATGACTATATAATACGAGGGGTTAAGAAGAATGAAAAGAAAAGAAATCAAAAACCAAAAATTAGTCTCTGCTTTGACGATAGGTATTTCTGCGATGATGTTTTTGCAGACACCTATTTCGGCTTATGCAAATGATCTTAATGCTGATGAGCCTGATAACGGCAATAATGCTTCGGATACTACAGATCAGGGGACTGCGGTTTCTGATTCTGAGATAGTTTCTTCAGCTCAGGAATCTGCTTCAAGTAGTGATACGCAGACTTTTGAAAATACTGTTAATGGAGTGATAGAGCAGGCTGTTGCAGCTGAGAATGCTATTGCTCCTGCAAATAACGCACAGGAGCCGGGTAATGATGCTGCAGGTAAATCAGGGGATGCTGCAGACGTTATCATAAAAGGCGATGCAGAAAAAGGTGTAGAGGCAGCTGATCCTCAGCTGGCTCCAACCGCTGAGTCAAAGAAAGCCATTGAAGGCCTTGTAGAAGCAGCCGAAAACGTAAAAAATGAAACTGATGCAAATGCTGATACTGCAGTTAATAATCTTGGATTAGCAAAAGATAATGTCAGCAAAGCTTCAGAGAATTTAAAAGAGGCTATAGATGCAGATAAGAAAGCTCAGGAAGCATATGATAAAGCATATACTGATGCTGATAATCCCTATGGCGATACCGTAAAAGCTTTCAAAGAGGCTGCCGATCAGATGGAAGGTGATTTCGGCATTTTAAAGACTGCCGAAAACATGGAAGGAACCGTAAAGGATGCCAATGATAAGGCCAAAGAACTTATTGAAAAGATTGAAAATGCAGGCAGTGTTGAAGAAGCGCAGAAAAACAGCGAAAGCCTGTCAATTCTCTTAAGGGACAGCAGTGCAACGCTTAAGTCCCAGATAGAACTGTTTAACGCTTTAAGTGAAAAGCTTGAACAGGCAGTATCAGAAATGGAGACTGCACAGGAGAGACTTGAAAGTGCAGAGATCAACTTAGATAATGCTGAAAAAGCTGTAGATGACAAGCTTGAAGAGGCTGCTGCAAATGCCAAAGAAGCCGGCGAAGATGTGGCAGCTGCCAAGCAGAAGGTTGATAATCTTGCAGAAGCACTGGATGCTGTAAAGGATTCCCTGCCTGAATCAGGAAGTGAAGAGGCACAGAAGCTGAATGATACCAGAAAAGATGCGTGGAATAACGTATTTAGGGGCGATTGGACCAACAGTCTTCCTATATTTCAGAACGTGGTAATCAATTATTACATGCCCGAGGTTATTGCAAAAGAGAACGGCATTAACCTTATTAAGGGAGGAACTGTTACTACTGAAGATGGGCAGACCATCGATGCCACTATGAAATTCAAGAGATTTGGCAACCAAACTTCTCAGGCAAGTAACAGGGACTGCTACGAGTCCAAATACAGCGTTCTTGAGTACTGGTATTATGATGAAGACGGAAAACCGCAAAAGGGTGAGAAATACTTTAACTGGGACAGTTTGGGCAAAACTTCACTGTATAATGAAAATCACAATCAAAAAGGTGGAGAACTTGGAATTGTTATATATGAAAAATCTGCAGATGAAATAAAAGCCAGCAGTGTAGCTGAGAAATTTTACAGAAACAATCAGAGTTTTAAAGTTAATGACGGCTGGGTGACCAGCAAAGCAAATATCGAAAATTGCACCAATCTTGGTTGGCTCAGGGTATATACTTACGTTGATGATAATGGCGATACACAGTACGTGACTCAGGGTGAAGTTGTGGGCGGAACCTATACCGGAGAGGAAACACCGCTGCAGAGTGAATTTACTAAAAATGGTAAGACCTATGAGCTTACCTTGCTTAGCGAAGGTTATAATAACCAGAACGGCCTGTACAAGAGTCCGGACAAGGCAAACTGCCTGATAATCGGTGATAATGCTGCAATCACTGATGCCCTTAAAGGAACCAATGAGTCCGGAAGAGTCAATAATAATAATGTATATCAGAATGTTGTAAAAAAATATGGTATCAAAGATAACGTTGTAAGCGATCTTATAGCCGGCAATAAGGCCTTTAATGATTTTATAACCAACAATTCAACCGGTAACGTACAAAAGCTTATTTCCCAGTATTCGGATTATACTGACGAAGTCAATAAGGCTCAGACTGCTGTTAATACAGCACAGAAAGAGGTAGATAAGCTTAACAGTGCCATTGATACACTAAAGAGCACCAAGAGCAAATCTCCTAAGACTCAGATAGCCAGGGAGGTTCTGGGTACTGAAGATGTAGCTTCTTACTTTGGAATCGAGCTTTCAGAAGAAGATGCTGACAAGATGAACAAAATGACAATGTCCGATCTTATCAGGGAACTGATCAGCTTAAAGAAAGATGCCAATGACAAGAAGCTTGCTGCAGAGGCAAACTTTAAAGATGTTGAAGATAAGCAGCAGGAGGCACAGGATGCGTTAAGACGCATAATTGAAAAGTACAGAGTGCCCGAAGAAACTCAGGATCAGGATTCTTCAGGAAGATCAGGCGGAGGATCCGCTGCAGATGCTGATTCCTCAGAGGTTTTGACTGTTGTATCAGCAGCTCCTTCAGTATCCGTAGCAGCATCAGCAGCCGGTGGTGCCCAGAATGTTAATGTACAGGGAACTTTACAGCAATCAGAGCAGGGCGCTGTACAGACGGCTTCAGCAACTGATCAGAATGATGTACAGAGCGCAGGACAGACGATAGCTATACCTGATCAGGACGTTGCACTTTCAGACGGATCTTCGGAACAGGATATCGAAACTGCAGGTGCTGTTACTATAGTTAGCGCTGAGGATACTTCAGATCAAGAACTGTCTACATCAAATGTAAATATTGATGATGAGGATGTTGCTCTTGCCATGGATGCGGAGACAGGATCAGCTCACAAGATGAACTGGTGGTGGATACTTATAGTTGCAGCTCTTGGAACTACAGGTAAAAAGATGTATGAAGAGCACATGAAGAAAAAAGAAGAAAAAGATCCTGAATAAATAATTAGTGATTTTTTTGTGAATTCGTACTATAATACACTAGTACAATTGTTGTTAGCATGAAGTATCAGAAATAGAGGGGATTTTTGATATGAACGCCAGTAACCTGCAAATGAAGCTTTCCTTTAAAAACAGGGTGGTTTCACAGGTTGGAAAATTTAATAGAAAGCATAAGTATTTATCATTCTTAGGTATTATATATGCTTTAGTAGCAATAACTACGTATAATTTTTTATTCTACTTTTACAGGAATGGCAAGAGACTTACAGCTCTTGCCTGTATCCTGTTATTTTTTGTGTCAAGCAGTAGCTTTTCTTATCCTGCAATGTCTCTAAACATTAGTTTTGCTTCTAATTCAGCTGTTGATGATGTTGTTCTTGGGACATCAAGAGCTCTTTCTGATAAGATGGTTGCGGAGTCGGATGCTGAACTTGTGACAGAAACAGTTGATTCGACTGTTTTAGAGCAGGAAAGCAGTGATATCAATCCGGATGTTGCTGAGATCCAAAGCGATAATATGGCTACTTTAAATGAGATTCTTGAGGGAAATGTTCAGTCTGAACAGGATGAGCCTGGTGACAGTGAAGATTTGATCGTGGACGATTTGCCTACAGACGCAGAAGATGAAGTGTCTTTTAGCAGTGATGACTGGAAGATTGTTCTGGTTAACAAACAGCACCCAATCCCGGAGAACTACCACTTTGATCTTGGAACCATCAGTGGGAATATGAGATGTGATGAAAGGATAATCACACCGCTTCTGGATATGCTCAAAGGGGCAAGAGCTGATGGAGTCAATCTTATAGTTTGTTCGCCCTACAGGGATATGGACAGACAGACTATGCTGTTCACAAATAAGGTTAAAAGGTATATGGACAGTGGCCTTTCCTATATGGACTCATATAATCTTTCTTCTCAGGCTGTAACAGTTCCTGGATCTTCAGAACATCAGATTGGGCTTGCTGTTGATATTATTACAGACGGATATGCCTCACTTGATGAGGGATTTGGAGATACAGCGGCAGGAAAATGGTTGGCTGCAAACAGTAGTAAGTACGGATTTATTCTTCGCTATCCCAAAGGAAAAGAAAATATTACCAGTATCGAATATGAGCCATGGCATTTCAGATATGTAGGTGTTGATGCAGCTACGGTCATAACAGATAATGATCTGTGCCTTGAAGAATTCTGGAATATTTACGTAGATTAAACAGAAACGGATTTATATTTTTATGTACAAGATTTTAAAAAAGGACGGCAGCGCCAAGAGAGCAGAGTTTACCACTGTTCATGGCAAGATCCAGACTCCTGTTTTTATGAATGTTGCAACAGTTGCAGCTATCAAGGGCGGGGTATCCACTGAGGATCTGGAAGGCATTGATACACAGGTCGTTCTTTCTAATACTTATCATTTACATTTGAGACCAGGAGACGATCTTATCTATAAGATGGGTGGACTTCACAAGTTTATGAGCTGCAACAAGCCCATTCTTACAGATTCAGGAGGGTTCCAGGTCTTTTCTCTTGCAAAAACAAGAAAGATAAAAGAAGAAGGCGTCTATTTCCACTCGCATATAGATGGACACAAGTTATTCATGGGGCCTGAAGAGAGTATGAGGATTCAGTCACATCTGGGTTCAACAATTGCTATGGCCTTTGATGAGTGCCCTTCTGCCAAGGCTGACCATGACTATGTTCAGATGTCTGTTGACAGGACCACGAGGTGGCTTAAAAGGTGCAAGGCGGAGATGGCAAGAATGAACAGTCTTCCGTATACGGTCAATCCCCATCAGATGCTCTTTGGTATCAATCAGGGTGCAATTTTTGATGATATCAGAATAGAGCATGCCAAGGTTATAAGTGACCTTGATCTTGACGGGTATGCAGTTGGAGGTCTTGCAGTAGGCGAATCTCATGAGGAGATGTATCACGTACTAGAGACTGTTGTTCCATATCTTCCACAGGAAAAGCCAACTTATCTTATGGGTGTTGGAACTCCTGCAAATATTCTGGAAGCAGTTGAGAGGGGAGTTGACTTTTTTGACTGCGTATATCCAAGCAGAAATGGAAGACATGGCCATCTTTATACAAACAGAGGCCACATCAATATCATGAATGCAAAGTATGAGCTTGATGATACGCCTATTGAAGAGGGCTGCCAGTGCCCGGCCTGCAGGAGATATTCAAAGGCTTATATAAGACATCTTTTAAAAGCTGGAGAAATGCTTGGAATGAGACTCTGCGTTCTTCACAACCTGTATTTCTATAATCACATGATGACAGAAATAAGAGATGCCATAGAAAAAGGAGAGTATTCTTCCTACAAGAAGAACAAGCTCTATGGGATGTCGGAATATGACGGCGTCAATACAGGTGACTATCAGGGGATTGATAAAAATTGGAGAAAAGGTTAAATTTGTCATCATCAGCCATTAAGATTGCACACTTGAATTTAGGTCCTGCATCTAGTATTATGAATTGGTGTATATAATTATTTAAGGTATGGAGGAAGTTATGGGTTTACTTTTAACATCTGAGGCAACTGCCAGTACACAGAGTATTATTTCTATGGTGGTTGTTTATGCTGCAGTAATCGCAGTTTTCTATTTTCTTTTTATGAGACCACAGCGTAAGGAACAGAAGCAGAAGGCTCAGGTTCTTGCAGCACTGGCAGTTGGTGACAGCGTACGTACAACAGGTGGATTCATCGGAACAGTTATCGATATCAATGACGACATGGTTATCGTTGAGTTTGGTAACAACAAGAATTGCCGTATCCCTATGGTAAAAGAGGCAATTGTAGAGGTTGAGAAGCCTGAAGATGCGGTAGCAACTGCTAATGATACTTCTGATTCTAAAAAGAAGTAATATTTTTCGTGTCTATTAAAGCCTGATTGGCAGTAGCCAATCGGGCTTATTTTCAAATATGGAGGAGAGAGGTATGAAGCTAAATATTACTTGTATTCCTGGTGATGGAATCGGCCCTGAGATTGTTGCTGAGGCTAAAAAGGTTCTTGGCAGAGTGTGCGAAGTTTATGGCCATGAACTTATTACCAGAGATGTTCTTATGGGCGGCTGCTCAATTGATGCCTATGGCGTTCCTCTTACAGAGGAAACTATAGAGGCAGCAAAGAGCGCAGACGCTGTTCTTATGGGATCTATTGGTGGAAACACTTCCACATCTCCCTGGTACAAATTAGAACCATCAAAAAGACCTGAAGCTGGACTTTTAGGTATAAGAAAGGCACTTAATCTTTTTGCTAATCTTCGCCCTGCTTATCTTTATCCGGAGCTTATGAAGGCCTGCCCATTAAAGGAAGAATCAGCGAAAAAAGGCTTTGATATGCTCATTATGAGGGAGCTTACTGGTGGTCTGTACTTTGGAGATCGCTTTACCAAGGAGGTTGATGGAGAGCTTACTGCTACAGATACACTTGTCTATAAAGAAAGTGAAATAAGACGAATAGCAATTAAGGCCTTTGAAGTTGCAAGAAAGCGTAGAAAGAGCGTTATAAGCGTTGATAAGGCCAACGTACTTGATTCTTCAAGGCTGTGGCGCAAAGTGGTAGAAGAAGTTGCTAAGGATTATCCTGACGTTTCACTAGAGCACATGCTGGTTGATAACTGCGCAATGCAGCTTGTAAGAGATCCTTCACAGTTTGATGTGGTACTTACTGAGAACATGTTTGGTGATATTCTTTCTGATGAAGCCAGCATGATAACAGGTTCCATTGGAATGCTTCCCAGTGCTTCACTTAATGACACAAGCTTTGGACTCTATGAGCCAAGCCATGGAAGCGCACCTGATATTGCTGGCAAGGACATTGCTAATCCAATTGCAACTGTACTTTCAGCAGCGATGATGCTTAGATATTCCTTCAACCTTGATAAAGAAGCTGATGCAATTGAAAGAGCAGTTTCAAAGGTTTTAGAGGATGGATACAGAACCGTAGACCTTCTTGGAAGCTCAGCCGGAGATTCATATAAGCAGGTAGGTTGTAAGGAAATGGGAGATCTTCTCGTTGAACGAATCACTAACCTATAAAACTGAAAAGAAAATATATGATATCCTGCCGCATGAGCCGGAGACCATGGCAGCGACGCTTTTTGTCATAGGTATGGCGGCCTACTACTTCTGGCGGATGTTTGCTATAACTCCAAGCTATGATGAACTGTATACATACTATACGTTTATCAGTAAAGGCCCGATCTATTCAGCAATTCACTGGCCGCTTCCCAATAACCATATTGGCTATTCGGTTTTGTCAGCGGTATTTAATTATACAGGGAATTCTTATATCGGCCTTAGGGGAGTGTCCTTTGTATGTGCAGTATCTAACCTTATTCTTGTTTACAGGATCTGCAAAAAATACTATGCCCACGGACTTGCATTTTCTGCGATGCTTTTGTATTCAGCAATGCAGATAGTCAATGAGTATTCCATCCAGGGCAGAGGATATACCCTTGGAACCACCTGCTTTTTGATCAGTATTTACTGCGCCTCATATATCTGCAGTGCTGATGAAACTAAGAGACTGTACTTCTGGGCACTTGGGATCTCTTTTGTACTGGCCCTCTATACAGTTCCCAGTAATATATATTTTGTTATTCCAGTCAGCTTTGCTATTGGAGCATATCTTCTTATAAATGCATACAGGACAAGAGATATGCATGGCAATATCACTGAGACTTCATATTTTAAGAAGTTTAAGAAGTTCTTTTTTACTGGACTTATAGCTGCACTTATTACTTTTTCGCTGTATGCACTTGTGTGGCTTGCAATTGGCTCAAACCTTTTAGTCAAGACCCAGGGCAGTAACTACTTTGGACTTAGTCATGCGACGGTGCTTCTTAGAAGCCCTGTGACATCTCTTTTGACCGGTGCAAGATATATGCTGAATCAGCCGTATATACAGAGCCTTCCACCTGGAGAGTTTACAAAAAGAGTTCTGGGGTGGAGCAACAGTCTGTATGAATACATGCTTCCGGGGCTTGCACTTACGATCCACATTGTGGTGATTGTTTCTTTGGGAGTTGCCATCTATGAGTGTATAAGGCACTTTGCTTATTCAAGGACTATCATAAATCTGATGGTTCTTAGCAATATGGTGATCACCGGCATTATGCTGGCTGCAACGCAGAAGCTCCCATACCTTCGTGTATTTTCCTACTCAGCAGTAGTAGTTACACTTTGCTTTTGTGCATGCATTGAGAGGCTTATAAATGTAACTATAAGGATCTACAACAGGGAAATAAGAGGAGCAGATGAGAAGGTAGCCCACAAGGAAAATGAGACCACCATAAAGGGAGATAAGTGGTATTCGGGAATTGGCGTTTATATACCTGTTCTTGCAGCAATAATGATCTTTATCTTAAGGTTCAGCACTCCATCCTTTACCTGCCAGTTAGACGAGAGGGAAAATGACCTTCTTGAAACTTTTTATGTGGCAGGGGTAGACAAGAGGCAGAACATAGCTGTCCTTGACTGTGATCAGCAGTACCTTCTTAAGTTTGGATGGGACATTGACTGCAATAAAACTGATGTTAATGATGCGGATTGTGTTATCATAGACAGAAATATGATGACTCCGCAGTACAGTGGAGAGGATTTCTGGAAGTTTTACCAGACATATGAGACCATTGACTGGGATTATGTGAAAACTCTTCGGGCTATCTATGAAAATGAGAGATTCATTCTATATGTAAAATAAGGAGGAGATGAAATGGCTATGAATAGCGACAGAGTAATGAAGGGGCTCCAGCAGGCTCCACACAGAAGTTTGTTTAATGCACTTGGTTTTACTGAAGAAGAGAGAAACAAACCACTTATTGGTATTGTAAGCTCCTATAATGAGATCGTTCCTGGTCATATGAACCTCGACAAGATCACAGAGGCAGTTAAGCTTGCTGTTGCTGAGGCTGGCGGAATGCCTGTAGTTGTACCTGCAATTGCTGTATGCGACGGTATTGCAATGGGACATATTGGAATGAAGTATTCACTTGTTACAAGAGACCTTATTGCTGATTCTACAGAATGCCTTGCAATTGCCCATGCCTTTGATGGAATGGTATGCATTCCTAACTGCGATAAGAATGTACCTGGTCTTTTGATGGCTGCTGCAAGAGTTAATATTCCTACAGTATTTGTTTCAGGTGGCCCTATGCTTGCCGGAAGGATTGACGGCCACAAGACATCTCTTTCTTCACTGTTTGAGGCTGTTGGATCAGTTTCAGCTGGAAAGATGACAAACGAGAAGCTATGCGAATATGAAGAGAAGGGCTGTCCTACCTGCGGATCATGTTCTGGTATGTACACAGCCAATTCCATGAACTGCCTTACTGAGACAATTGGTATGGGACTTCCTGGAAACGGAACAATTCCGGCTGTTTATTCTGCAAGGATCCGTCTTGCCAAGAAAGCGGGCTATGCAGTAATGAACCTTGTAGAAAAGAACATAAGACCAAGAGATATCATGACAAAGGACGCATTCATGAACGCTCTTACTCTTGATATGGCACTTGGATGCTCAACAAATACAATGCTTCATCTTCCTGCTATTGCACATGAAGCTGGAGTAGAGCTCAACATGGAGATCGCTAACGAAGTATCTTCAAGGACACCTAATCTTTGCCACCTTGCACCTGCAGGTCCTACATACATGGAGGATCTTAACGAGGCTGGTGGTGTTCCTGCAGTTATGTCTGAGCTTGTTAAAAAAGATCTCTTAAACCTTGATTGTCTTACAGTTACAGGAAAGACAGTTAGAGAGAATATTGAAGGCGCTGTTAACAAGAATCCTGAGGTTATAAGACCTATTGATAACCCATACATGCAGTCTGGCGGAATTGCTGTTCTTAAGGGTAATCTTGCACCTGATACAGGTATTGTTAAGAAGTCAGCCGTTGTTCCTGAGATGATGGTTCACGAGGGACCGGCAAGAGTATTTGACTGCGAGGAGGATGCTATTGCGGCAATTCTTGGCGGCAAGATCGTTTCAGGAGATGTTGTTGTTATCAGATATGAAGGACCTAAGGGCGGCCCTGGAATGAGAGAGATGCTCAATCCTACCTCAGCAATTGCTGGTATGGGACTTGGATCAACTGTTGCCCTTATCACAGATGGAAGATTTTCTGGAGCAAGCAGAGGAGCATCTATTGGACATGTTTCTCCTGAGGCTGCTGTAGGCGGACCTATTGCTCTTGTTGAAGAGGGAGATATCATCAGTATAGATATTCCAAATAACTCTCTTAATCTCAAGGTATCTGACGAGGAGCTTTCTGCAAGAAAAGCTAAGTGGCAGCCAAGAGAGCCTAAGGTTACAACTGGATATCTTTCAAGATATCGTGAGCTTGTAACTTCTGGTAACAGAGGAGCTATCTTGGAAATCCCAAGAGCATAAATGGAGATAATATATTTGTGAGGAGTATGGGAAAATGGTATTAACAGGATCTCAGATTGTTCTTGAATGCCTTAAGGAGCAGGGGGTAGATACAGTATTTGGCTATCCTGGAGGAACAATCCTTAATGTCTACGATGAACTATATAAACAGCAGGATAACTTTCTTCATATACTGACATCCCATGAACAGGGAGCGGCTCACGCTGCTGACGGTTATGCAAGATCAACAGGTAAGGTGGGTGTATGCCTTGCAACCAGCGGACCTGGTTCAACCAACCTTGTAACAGGAATAGCTACAGCTTATATGGACTCAGTTCCAATGGTGGCTATTACTGCCAATGTTAACCTGCCTCTTCTTGGAAAAGATACTTTCCAGGAGGTAGATATTGCAGGAATAACAATGCCTATCACCAAGCATGGTTATATTGTTAAAGACATAAAGGTTCTTGCTGATACCATTAGAAAAGCCTTTAAGATTGCAAGAACTGGTCGCCCTGGCCCGGTTATTGTGGATATTACCAAGGATGTTACAGCTGCAAGCTGCGAGTACAGACCTGTGATCATTACAGATGAAGAGCCTGAAAAGGACTTTAATGAGGACGATATAAAGGCAGCTCTTAAGCTTATTAAGGCTTCAAAGAGGCCATATATCTATGTTGGCGGCGGAGCTGTAATATCCGGAGCATCAAAAGAACTCAAGGAATTTGCAGAGCTTATTGACGCTCCTGTGTGCGATACACTTATGGGTAAAGGCGCCTTTGATGCTGAAAACAAACTCTACACAGGCATGATCGGAATGCATGGCACAAAGACCTCAAACTTTGGAGTAAGTGAGTGTGACCTTTTGATCACACTTGGCGCAAGATTTTCCGACAGAGTAATTGGAAATGCCAAGACCTTTGCTGGAAAAGCCAAGATACTTCAGGTGGATGTGGATGCAGCGGAGATAAACAAGAACATTAGGACCAATGTTTCAGTTATTGGAGACCTTAAGGAAGTTCTTAAAGTGTTTAATTCAAAGCTTGAGCAGATGGATCACTCTGACTGGATAAAAAAGATCCAGGATTATAAAAAGAAATATCCGCTCAGCTATGAGACAAATAAGCTCACATGTCCTTATATAATTGAAGAACTATACAATCTCACCAAGGGAGATGCCATTATTTCCACAGATGTTGGACAGCATCAGATGTGGACTGCTCAGTATTACAAGTTTAACAGGCCAAGAACTCTTTTGACTTCAGGCGGACTTGGAACCATGGGATATGGCCTTGGCGCATGCATCGGAGCACAGGTGGGTAATCCTGACAAGCTATGCGTCAATATCGCTGGTGATGGCTGCTTTAGAATGAACATGAATGAGCTGGCAACTGCTTCAAGATACAATCTGCCTATCATTGAGATCGTTATCAACAACCATGTTCTTGGAATGGTAAGGCAGTGGCAGACTCTTTTCTACAACAAACACTACTCACAGACAGTGTTTGAGGATAATGTAGACTATTGCAAGGTTGCAGAAGGACTTGGATGTGAGGCCATAAGGATAACCAAAAAGTCTGAAGTTGTACCAGCCTTAAAGAAAGCTATTAAATCCAAGAAACCTGTTCTTATTGATTGTATAATAGAAGAGGATGACAAGGTATTTCCTATGGTGCCTGCTGGGGCGTCCATAAGTGAAGCTTTTGATGCATCTGATCTTGAGGCTAAAAAGAAATGATCTGAAGATAGACTTGTGAGGGGTTTATAGGAGATTATGAAAAAAGCACTGCGGGGCTCAGTGATAGGACTGGTGGCAATACTTCTTGTACTTGCCATTGTCTATGTCCTTCTGGGATTTTATTACATGGAAGGTTTTCCATGTTTTACCTGGATCAATGGTGTCTATTGCACCGGAAAAACAGTAAATGAAGTCAATGAGGAACTTATCCAGAATAGCGCCTATGATGGGGTTGCTATTCTGGATAAAAGTGGTGCAAGGCTTTTTGTCAGCGCAGAGGATGTTGAGATGAGCCTTGACTATACTGCCTCTCTAAGTGAAGTGTTCTCAAGTAGAAATCCCTTTGCGTGGGGATTCTACGTCTTTAAGAATTTAAATACGTCTTATAATCCAACTGTTTTTATCAACAAGCAAAAGGTGCTGGACAAGGTTTACGGCTGGGAGATATTTGTTGAGCCAAAAGACCTTGAATGCAGCATTGAGAAAACTGCAAATGGCTATGAGATCATAAATGCAAATATTGAGATTCCGGTCAAGGATGTGGTGGCAGAAAAGACCTATGAAGCTATGGTGAGCAGAGAAAGCGTTCTTGATCTTTCCAATATGGACGACTGCTATCAGATCATGGACCTTACTAAGGATCAGAAGGAAAAGGTGGATTTCTTTTCAAAGCTTGAAAAAGTTCAGAATATGGACGTTTCGTATAATGTGGGCGGAGAAAATGTGGTACTTAACAGGGCAAAAGCTAGTGATTTTATCCTTACAAAGAAGGACATTGATGCTGCGCTTTCTGAGCAGGTAAATGCCAAAAAGCCTGGTAGCGGGCTGTTTCTTGTTGGAGGAGTAGAAAAAAAGCTCTCTGAAGACGACGATATTAGCTTTTTTGAGGGGGTAGCAGTTGATAATGACTTAAATCCAATAGTCAGCGAGAGCAAGATGTATGCTTATCTTAAGGATGTGGCTGACAGTCATGGTACTTCCTGGATGATGGACAGATACAGGCAGGGAGAGGGGAAAGAGGTCATAATCAACGACAACAGCAAGGGCGATGGCACTATTTACGACATTTCTTCCGAGTTTGCATATCTAAGGGACGGTATCAGTAGTGGTTCTGAGATTGCTGGCGAAAGAGAGCTTACTCTTTCTAAAAATGCCAACACTTATGACGCAAAAGAACTTCTGGGAAACACCTACATTGAGGTCAATATGAAAGATCAGGTTCTTCACTACTATGTCGATGGTGAGCTTAACATGGAGATGCCGGTTGTTACAGGAAATGTTAACCGCGGAAGAGGAACTCCTACTGGAATATACCCTGTTTACAATAAGAGATACCATACATACCTTCGGGGCGTTGACTATGTATCCTATGTCAATTACTGGCTTGGGGTGCATAAAGGAGTTGGGATCCATGACGCAAACTGGCGCAGTAAATTTGGCGAAGAAATATACAAAACAGACGGCTCCCATGGATGCATAAATTGCCCTGAGGAATCTGTTTCTATTTTGTGGGAAGTGGTAGAAGTTGGCACTCCGGTGATACTGTATTACTAAAAATACTTTATAAAAAATTTACTATATATTCTACCGTAAATAAACGATAATATATTTATGATCTCTTTGCTTATGATTGTGCAATGAATATTAATAAAAAGGAGAAGTGGCACATGAAGGTTGTATATGGGAAAAGCGGAACGGGAAATATAGAAGAAGCAGTCAGGGGAATTTCCGGACCTAAACTGCTTATCATGACGAGTGGGGGAGATGATTTTGAGAAGAATGTTGAAAAGCTTGAGAAGCTATTTCCTGGCGTTCCCAGTATAGGATGTATTGCTATGGGATATGACAAAGCAGTTCTTGAGAAGGGGGTTGCTATCACGGCCTTTATAGACGGAGTGACTGTAGCTGCAGGAGTTCTTGAGAATGTCTCTGTAAGCCCTGCAAGACATATTGACAGGCTTATCAAGGATGTGGAATCAGTACACCCCGGCAGAGATAATACCGCAATAATTGATCTGTGCGCAGGTAATGACGCAGTAGTTATGTCTACACTTGGTGGGATAATGAAAAAAAATAACCTGCAGATCATGGGAGCTACAGGAGACGCCGGAAAGGTGGCGGCTAACGGTGTGGTTTATCCTGACGGCATGGCTTATGCTGTTATCAAAAACAACACCGGCAAAGTAAAAGCTTATAAAGAAAATATCTATGAGCCCAAGAGCGATATGCAGCTTGTAGCTTCCGAAACCGATAAGAGCAAGTATTATGTAGGCAAACTAAACGGCAGGAGCGCTAAACAGGTATATATGGAACTGACGGGAGCTTCTGAATCTGAGGCGGCATCCCAGACCTTTAAAAATCCTCTGGGCAAGATGATTGGCGATGATGTGTGCATTACATCCATCAAAGACATCTCCGGAACCGGACTTGTAATGTACAGGCAGATAAACGATTCGGATATCCTCACTCTTTTGGAAATGAGGGATCCCATGGAGGTTGCAAGAGAAACAGTTGAGAAGATAAAGAGAGACTTTGGCAAGGTTTCAGCTGTTTTTTCAGTAAACTGTGTTTTCAGATACCTGGTTCTTAAGGATAGAGGGGAGCTTAATTCCTATCTTGGAGAGATAGCATCTTTGGGTACATCCTGCGGACTTATTGGCTATGGCGAACATTATAACGCTCAATTTGTAAATCAGACTATGACATGTGTTGTTTTTGAATAAAGACAAAAGGAGACAGAAAATGTTTGAAAAATTATTTTCCAGAAATAAGCAGGATGAAGAGATAAATAACGCACAGATCGTAGAAGATCAGAAAAAAAGAGAAGACGAGAAGACAGATTCTTTAATATATCTTGCAGAATCAATTAAATCATGTCAAAAGGAACTGGTAGATAATGAAGTTAAGTCACTGGCGGAAATTCATGACATGGGTATCTCTGTAAACAGTGTTATTGAAAGCAATGCTCAGCTAAGGGAGCAGATGGAGGCTTTCAATAGCAAATTTGCCGATGTAAATAGCAGCGCCAGCAAATTTGAAGATGTTAAGCAGGATATTCTTAAAAGCGTAGAAGGCGCCCAGGCCAAGGTCGAAGTCTTGAAAAGCGGGTCTCAGGGTGTGAGACAGAGCTTTGATGAGATGGCTGATGCTTTTGAGGGATTCAAGCAATCTGTTGATCAGATATCTGAATATATGAAAACCATTATAAGTATTGCATCCCAGACAAATCTCCTGGCTCTTAATGCTTCGATCGAGGCTGCCAGGGCAGGAGAGGCCGGAAAAGGCTTTGCTGTGGTTGCTACCGAGGTCAGAGAGCTTGCCGATGAAATCAAGAATATGACAAGCCAGGTTAATGAATCCATCGAGGCTGCGGGACAGATGAGCGAAAAGCTTACACTTAGTATGCAGAATTCTGTGGAAGCTATGGATAAGAGCCTGCAGGAGGTTGAGGAGACCAGAGGTTCTTTTGAAGAGATAATAGGCAGCGCCAACGGAGCCAATGAAGTTGAGAGAGAGATAGAGAATACTGCCAGGGAAGCTTCTGATGAGCTGCAGAAGATTGAGAACAACATCAACGATATAAATGCAAAGAATGAAAATCTTGTGGTCAGACTTGATAAGATCAATGCTCTGGGAACAACAAAGAGCAGTACCTTTGAGAATATTGACAACCTTGTTTCTCAGATAGGTCCAATAGTTAAAGATTAAATAGTTGATATTGTAATTGAAGTTTATTGATAGTTTAAGACATGCAGATTGTTTAAGGATCTGCATGTCTTTTTTTATACAAAAAAATAAAATAACAATGATTATGGAATGACGATATTGACAATTTTAAAACTTGATTTACAATATTTTTTATAGTTCTAAAATGTGATTTTAAAAATTCATATCAACACTTTTTGTGGATTAAAGGAGGAGATTTAAATTGTCACGAGTTTATAACTTTTCAGCTGGTCCGGCAGTTCTTCCGGAAGAGGTTTTGAAGCAGGCTGCAGCAGAGATGCTTGATTACAACGGCTGTGGAATGTCCATTAACGAGATGAGCCACAGATCCAAAACTTTTGATAATGTCATTCAGACTGCTGAGCAGGATATCAGAGATCTTATGAACATTCCTGACAATTATAAGGTTCTCTTTTTACAGGGCGGAGCAAGCCAGCAGTTCGCTGCAGTTCCTCTCAACCTTATGAAGAATAAGAAGGCAGGATATATCATCACTGGACAGTGGGCTAAGAAGGCTTACCAGGAGGCTCAGAAGTACGGCGAGGCAGTTGAACTTGCTTCAAGTGCAGACAAGACCTTCTCATATATTCCTGACTGCTCAGATCTTGATATAGCTGATGATCTTGACTATGTATATATCTGCGAGAACAACACAATTTACGGAACCAAGTTCAAGACTCTGCCAAACACAAAGGGCAAGATCCTTGTATCAGATGTATCTTCATGTTTCTTATCTGAGCCTGTAGATGTTAGCAAATACGGTGTTATCTACGGCGGTGTACAGAAGAATGTCGGACCTGCAGGTCTTGTTATCAGCATTATCAGAGAGGATCTCATCACAGATGATGTTCCTTCATATACACCTACAATGCTCAAGTGGAAGACTCAGGCTGATAACGGCTCTTTATACAACACTCCTAACTGCTGGAGCATCTACATGTGCGGACTTGTATTCAAGTGGCTTAAGGCACAGGGCGGCCTTACAGAGATGAAGAAGAGAAATGAAGAGAAGGCCAAAGTCCTTTACGATTATCTTGATCAGAGCAAGATGTTCAAGGGCACAGTAAGACCGCAGGATCGTTCTCTTATGAATGTACCATTTGTAACAGATTCAGAGGAACTCAATGCCAAGTTCATCAAAGAGGCTACTGAGGCAGGCTTTGTAAGTCTTAAGGGACACAGAACAGTTGGCGGTATGAGAGCTAGTATCTACAACGCAATGCCAATTGAAGGCGTTAAGAAGCTTGTAGAGTTCATGGATAAGTTTGAAAAAGAAAACGCATGACAGGGGGAGAATAAATGTACAAGTATAAATGCTTAAACCCAATTGCCAAGATCGGTCTTAATAACTTTAATGATCAGTACCAGGCAGTTGATAATGTAGATGAAGCAGAAGGCATTCTTGTAAGAAGTGCCAACATGCTTGAGATGGAGTTTTCAGATGAGCTTCTTGCAATCGCAAGAGCTGGCGCTGGTGTAAATAACATTCCTCTGGACAGATGTGCAGAAAAAGGAATTGTTGTATTCAATACTCCAGGTGCCAATGCCAACGGCGTAAAAGAGATGGTTCTTGCAGCAATGCTTATTGCTTCAAGAGATATCATCGGTGGAACAGAGTGGGTTAAGGCAAATGCTGGAGATCCAGACATCGCCAAGATCACAGAGAAGGCTAAAAAGAAATTTGCCGGAACAGAGATCTTTGGCAAGAAGCTTGGTATCATCGGACTTGGCGCAATTGGTGTCCGCGTTGCCAACTCTGCAAGACAGCTTGGCATGGAAGTTTATGGATATGATCCATATCTTTCAATTGATGCTGCATGGAGACTTTCTTCTGATGTTAAGCACGTAACCAACGTTGATGATATTTACTCAAAGTGCGATATCATCACTATCCATGTTCCTGCCCTTGATTCAACAAAGGGAATGATCAACAAGGATTCTATCGTCAAGATGAAGAAGGGCGTTATCCTTATCAACCTTGCAAGAGATATCCTTTGCAACGAAGTTGATGTACTTGCTGGTATCAACTCTGGCAAGATCAGAAAATATGTAACTGACTTCCCAAATCCTGTAATTGCTGGCCACGACGGATGTATCGTAATCCCTCACCTTGGCGCATCTACAGAAGAGTCAGAGGACAACTGTGCAGTTAAGGCTGTTCTTGAGATGAAGGATTATCTTGAAAACGGTAATATCAACAACTCAGTTAATCTTCCAAACTGCGATATGGGCGTATGCCATGGACCAAGAGTTGGTATTTTCCACAAAAATGTAGCCAACATGATCGGTCAGTTCACAACAGTATTCGGCAACATGGGAATGAACATCTCAGACATGACCAACAAGTCAAGAGGTGATTATGCGTACACTCTTATTGATCTTGAGGAAAGCGTAACCGGAGAGATCGTTAAGAAGCTCCAGAAAATTGACGGAGTTATCAGGGTAAGAGTTGTAAGAAAAGACGTTTGATCTAAAGAAAATATAGTAAAATAGTGGGAGAGATTTTGTATTTGCAAGGTCTCTCCTTAAATTTTGTAATGGAGGATCACAATGGCTGATATAAGACCGTTTAAAGCGTACAGACCAGCACCTGAGAAGGTAGAGAAGATAGCAGCTCTGCCATATGATGTGTATAACAGACAGGAAGCAAGGGAGGTTGTTGAAAAGAATCCCGATTCTTTTCTTGCAATTGACAGACCTGAGACATTCTTTGAACCAGATCACGACATGTATGCAAAAGAAGTATACGAAAAAGCTGCAAGTGAACTTAGAAGAAGGATGGAAAATGGCGATTTTATCCAGGATGAGGGTGACTGCTATTACATCTATGAACTGACATTTGAGGGAAGGGCTCAGACGGGCATTGTTGCTCTTTCTTCTATAGATGATTACTTGAATGGTGTCATAAAAAAGCATGAGAACACCAGGGAAGAGAAGGAAAAAGACAGGATTGACCATGTCTACACCTGTAAGGCCCAGACTGGACCTATTTTCCTTTGCTACAGAGAAAATAAGACAATAAGCGAAATTGTTTCAAAAGTTAAAGCTGTGGATGAGCCAATCTATGATTTTGTTTCTGATGGAGATGTAAGGAACAGAGTATGGCTCATGGAAGACGAAGATGAGAACAACATGATAAGCCGTGTGTTTACCACAATTAACGATATCTACATTGCTGATGGACATCACAGATGCGCATCTGCAGTAAAGGTGGGGCTTAAGATGAGAGAGGAAGGACAGGGAAGCCTTAAGGGCAAGCAACAGTCTGACTACTTCCTGTCAGTTCTTTTCCCTGATTCCGAGCTTATGATCATGGACTACAACAGGGTTGTAAAAGACCTCAATGGCCTTACTAATGAGCAGTTTCTTTCTAAGATAGAAGAGAAATTTGATGTTAAAGAGGAAGCTCATCAGGTAAAGCCGGAAAAGAAGGCAGAATTTGGTATGTATCTTGATAAAAAGTGGTACAGATTAACTGCTCATAAAGATCTTTTAAAGGAAGACGCAGTAGAAGGCCTTGATGTATCAATCCTGCAAAATGAAGTTCTTTCCCCGATACTTGGTATTGGAGATCCCAGAACTGATAAAAGAATTGATTTTGTGGGCGGTATAAGAGGGCTTACTGAGCTTGAGAAAAGAGCTGACAGCGATATGTGCATTGCTTTTTCAATGTACCCGACGTCCATTGCTGAACTCTTTGAAGTTGCAGACGCAAAAAGGCTGATGCCTCCTAAGTCCACATGGTTTGAACCCAAACTTTTAAGCGGTTTATTCATACATGATATTTGTGGTAAGATATAAGTAATCTGATAATTAATGGAGGGATTACCGTGAATAATAAACTTTACAAGATGATGAACTGGCCTGAAATAGAAGAGATTATCTACTCTGATGGTGACAATCCTCACAGAATACTTGGTGCTCACAAAGTTGGAAACAGTTACCTTGTTCAGGCTTTTTATCCAGATGCGGTTTCTATAAAGCTTTACATTGAGAACACTAAAAAGAGCTATGAAATGGAGCTTGCTGATGAGGCTGGTTTCTATGCTGTGATCGTGCCTTTTGTAGACAAGCTTAAATACCATTTTATTATCACGGATCAGGAAGGCGAAGAAACTAAGGTTTATGATCCATATGCTTTTGGGCCTCTCATGGACAGAGAGGACTTTATAAAGCTTGGAAGCGGTATCCACTTTAGGATTTATGAAAAGCTTGGCGCTCATCTCATGACAAGAAATGGGATCAAGGGCTGTGAGTTTGCTGTCTGGGCTCCATCTGCAGCCAGAGTCAGTGTAATAGGTGATTTTAACAACTGGGATGGCAGGGTCTGCCAGATGCACAGGCTCGATCCCATAGGCGTGTTTGAGATCTTTATTCCTGAGGCCAAGGAAGGTGATGGCTATCAGTTTGAAATAAAGACCAGGAATGGAATGATCCTTAAAAGACCTGATCCCTATGCGATTCGTTCAAAGGGAGAAAACGGCGTTATCTCTGTAATTTCAGAGCTTAAGCAGATAGAATGGACTGATGAGAAGTGGATCGCAGGCAGAAAGAAGCTTGATCTGGATAAGGACCCTGTCTCAATTTGTGAGATAAGCCTTGAGGCCTTTGCTGGCAGACATGAAGGAAAGAGCACAATGGAAGAGATCACCAGAGATGTGCTTGACTATGTTTGCAACCACGGCTTTAATACTATCGAGCTGATGCCTGTAATGAAGCATGTTCCAGGACATTTCTATCACATCCTTGACTTCTTTGCGCTGGACGACATATACGGAACCGCCGAGGACTTCATGAGATTTATTGATGCCTGCCATGAAGCAGGTATTAGGGTTATCCTTGACTGGGTTCCTACATTCTTCCCCAAGTCATCCTGTGGCCTTAGCGAATTTGACGGCAGAAGCCTTTATGAGTATGCAGATCCAAGGATTGGAATACATCCAAGATCAGGAGATCTGATATTTGATTATGGAAGAAAAGAAGTGACAAACTTCCTTCTTTCCAATGCACTGTTCTGGATCGATAACTTCCATATTGATGGAATAAGGACCTCTGATATTTCAAGGATCCTTTACCTTGACTACGACAGAAAGCCGGGAGAATGGATGCCAAATATCTACGGCGGAAATGAAAACCTTGAAGCCCTTGAATTCCTCAAACAGTTTACATCTGTTCTTCACAAGAACTACCCTGGAATAGTTCTTGTAACCAAGGAAACAGCCTGCTGGCCTCATGTTACTGATAATATCGACGAGGGCGGACTTGGGTTTGACTTTAAGTGGAACAATGGCTGGAGCAGAGATTTCCTTTCATACATGGAAAATGACCCTCTCTTCAGAGCAGGACATCACGACGAGGTTACCTTCAGTCTCATCTACAGCTATACAGAAAGGTTCATTCTTGCTTTTACCCATGAGGACATCGAAAAAGGTCTTGAGGGACTGTATTATCGAATGCCTGGAGATTCCTCCCAGAAGATGGCAAATCTACGACTTGCTGTAAGCTTTATGATGGTTCATCCTGGCAGGAAACATTTGTACATGGAGCCTGATGCTCTGACTGTTGATCAGTCAGTATTCGTTGAAAACATGATAAAAGATCTTAATGATCTTTATTACAAGAAACCGGCTCTTCATGCCTTTGATGGCAACGACACCGGCTTTGAATGGATAAATGTACTGGCATCTGATGAGTGCATGCTTGCTTTTGTTAGAAAAACCGACAATGACAATGAAATGCTTGTTGTAGTAGCCAACATGGCTGGCGTTGACAGGCGGTTTGAGATCGGAGTGCCTGCTGACGGAAGATACTTAGAGCTCTTTAATTCTGACAATACAAGCTACGGCGGAAAAGGTCTTATTAATCAGGGAAGAAAAGAAGCAAGAAGAAAAGAGTGTGATGGAAGAAACTATTCCATCAGCATCGAGATGGCTCCGGTTTCACTTGCTATCTTTGGCTATACTCCATACACTGAGCAGGAGAAGAAGATAAGAGCGATCAAGGAAGAGCAGGAGATCAACAAGGAAAAAGAAAAACAAGAACGCATTGAAGCTCTTAAGAAGAAGCAGTCTTTAGAAGAAGAAAAGCTGCTTAGAGACCTTAAGCTTAAGTATGAAAAAGAGCTTATGGAGCAGGAAAAGGCCATCGAAGAAAAATATGAAAAGATTGAAGAAGAGAGGATCTTTAGCATAGTTTCAGAGGAAGCCTTAAAGAGAGTGTCTAAAAAGACAGCAACTAAAAAGACTGCTGCCAAAAAGAGCGCAGCACCAAAAAAGAGCGCACCTAATAAGAAAAAGTTGTAATTAGATCAAATAAAATCTATAATGATTAAGTTGCATCTGTGGTGGATCCCATATCTTGTGGGATCCACCATGGCGCGATTTAAACTATGCTGGAATAGCGCAGTCGGTAGCGCAACTGATTCGTAATCAGTAGGTCGAGGGTTCAAGTCCCTTTTCCAGCTCTTCAAATTCAAAAAAGGAGACAACATGTTGTATTGTTGTCTCTTTTTTGTGTTATAATAATATGTCGAATTATTTTTTATGCATTGGAACTTAATTACAGTTCAGTGCGGAGAGGGTATAACCATGAAAGAATTAAAAGATTACGTACGTACAATACCGGATTTTCCTGAGAAGGGCATTATGTTCAGAGATATCACATCTGTACTTCAGGATGCCGAGGGGTTCAAACTTGCAATTGATAAGATGCAGGACCTTGTAAAGGACCTTGATTTTGATGTTGTACTTGGAGCTGAGTCAAGAGGCTTTATCTTCAGTGCACCTATCGCATATAACAGAGGCAAGGCACTTGTGCCAGTAAGAAAGAAGGGTAAGCTTCCTTGCGAGACAGTAGAAGTTTCATATGACCTTGAGTATGGTCAGGCTACACTTGAGCTTCATAAGGATTCAATAAAGCCTGGACAGAAGGTTCTTTTAGTAGATGACCTTATGGCTACTGGCGGAACAATCGAAGCTATGATTAAGCTTGTTGAGATGCTTGGCGGAGAAGTAGCAGGAATCCTTGTTCTTATGGAACTTAAGGGACTTAAGGGCAGAGAGAGACTTAGCAAATACAGATTAGACGCAGCACTTAGTTACGAAGGGAAATAATCTTAATGCCGCAACACTTCGATGACGGAAAAATTGAAGCAATCCCTGAGTTTCAAAGCCCTGAGAGACTGTATCAGGATCTTATCGACAGAGTAAAAAGGTACCATCCATCTGACGATATCTCCCTGATCGAGAAGGCCTACAATCAGGCAGCTGAGGCACATGAGGGACAACTGCGCAAATCTGGTGAACCATACATCATTCACCCGCTGTGCGTAGCTATAATCCTTGCTGATCTTGAGATGGACAAAGAGACCATCGCAGCAGGGCTTCTTCATGATGTCGTTGAAGATACCATCTGTACAAAAGAGGAAATAGAGAGCTTTTTTGGTAGTGATGTTGCGCTACTTGTTGACGGAGTAACCAAACTGACTGCTCTGCAGCTTACATCTGATAACACAGGCAAGACTCCTGAGCAGCTTGATATGCAGGCTCAGAATCTTCGTAAGATGTTCCTGGCCATGGCCAAGGATATAAGGGTCATCCTGATAAAGCTTGCGGACAGACTTCACAATATGCGTACTCTTGAGCATATGCCTCCTGAGAAACAGTTGAGGATCGCCCAGGAGACGCTGGATATCTATTCACCAATTGCCGGAAGACTTGGTATCAGCAGGATCAAGGTTGAACTTGATGACCTTTCCTTAAAATACCTAAAGCCTGATGTATACAAGGACCTCTCTGAAAAGGTTGCTCAGCGAAAGAGCGAGAGAGAAAAGTATGTAGAGGACATCTGCGAAAATGTAAGAAAGAATATTGAGGCAGCTGGCATCAAGGGTGAAGTCAACGGAAGAGTAAAACACTTCTTCAGCATCTATAAAAAGATGCGCAACCAAAATAAAACTCTTGATCAGATTTATGATCTTTTTGCTATACGTATCATAGTTGATACTGTTAAGGACTGTTACGCAGCCCTTGGTGTTATCCATGAACTGTATAAGCCTATCCCTGGCAGGTTCAAGGATTACATTGCGATGCCCAAGCCCAACATGTACCAGTCGCTTCATACAACACTTATTGGACAGACTGGTCAGCCCTTTGAGATCCAGATAAGGACCTATGACATGCACAGGGCTGCTGAATACGGTATCGCAGCTCACTGGAAGTACAAGGAATCTTCTGATGGCAAAAAGGCTGATAACGGTGAGGAAGAAAAGCTCACCTGGCTTCGTCAGATCCTTGAGTGGCAACAGGATCTTTCTGATAACCAGGAGTTCATGAGTCTTCTAAAGAGCGATCTGAATCTCTTTTCAGAAGATGTATATTGCTTTACTCCAACAGGAGAAGTTAAGAACCTGCCTGCAGGATCAACACCTATCGATTTTGCTTACAGCATACACTCCGCAGTTGGCAATAAGATGATAGGAGCCAAGGTCAATGGCAAGCTTGTGCCTATTGATTACAAGATCCAGAACGGCGACAGAATTGAGGTTGTAACCAGCCAGAACTCAAAGGGACCAAGCAGGGACTGGCTTTCAATCGCAAAATCAACCTCCACCAAGAATAAGATCAACCAGTGGTTCAGACATGAACTTAAGGAGGAGAATATCCTTAAGGGAAAAGAGCTGCTGATAGAATATTGCAAAAGTAAGGGATTGGACTATTTTGCCATTGCCAAGCCTGAATACCAGGCGATTGTAACAAGGAAATACGGCTTCCACGAATGGGAGGCTGTTCTTGCAGCTGTGGGCCATGGCGGACTTAAAGAAGGCCAGATCATCAACAAGATATTAGAGCTTGGAGATAAGGAACACAAGCGCAATATCACTGATGAAGAGGTACTTGCTGCAGTTGCAGAATCCAACGTCACACCTCAGGTTTCAGGTTCTGACAACGCTATTATCGTTAAGGGCGTTCATGATGTTGCAGTAAGATTTTCCAAGTGCTGCAATCCGGTTCCAGGTGATGATATCTGCGGATTTGTAACAAGAGGAAGAGGCGTTTCAATACACAGACGAGACTGCGTCAATGTAGTCAAGATGCAGGAAGAGGACAGAACAAGGCTTATTGAGGCAAGATGGCAGAGCGATACCGGAGCATCAGGCGGTAAATATGCTGCAACCATCAAGATCTTTGCCAATAACAGAAGCGGTCTTCTTGCTGATATATCAAGGGCCCTTACAGAAAAAGATATTGATATCCTGTCCATGAATACCAGAACCAGCAAGCAGGGACTTGCTACCATGGAGACATCCTTCCAGGTTTCTTCAAGGGATCAGCTAAGGGACATTGTGGACAAAATCAGACAGATAGACAGCGTTATCGACATTGAAAGGACAACAGGCTGATGGCTGATACTAAGGTTGGAATGTTCACACTGGGCATGATCGGCACCAACTGCTACTTTGTTTTTAAAGAGAATGAAGAAGACGAAGCAGGCAACAGACATTGCATCTTTTTTGATCCTGCCGACAAAGGGGCCAGGATTTTCGATGCATTACAGGAAAACAAGATCGTGGTTGATCTTATCCTTTTAACCCATGGACATTTTGATCATATTGGCGGAGCGAAAGAGCTTAAGGAGTTATCCGGAGCAAAGCTTGGGTGCCTTCGTGAAGAGGAAGCTCTTTGCAAGGATCCTTACCTTAACCTTTCAAATAACTATGGCATGAATCTTACTGTTTCGCCGGATATTCTCTATAGCGATGGCGAAGAGATAAATGCTGCAGGCTTAAAGTGCAAGGTGCTTAAAACTCCTGGACATACTTCAGGCGGATGTTGCTATTATTTTGAAGATGGCAATATCCTCATAAGCGGTGATACTCTGTTTGAGGAATCTGTGGGAAGAACAGACTTTCCGACTAGTTCAACCAGCGAGCTGATATCTTCCGTCAAAGAAAAGATATTTGTGCTACCGGATGAAACCATTGTTTATCCGGGACATGGAGAAGTGACCACTGTTGGCCACGAGAAACAGTATAATCCATTTATTATTTAAGAAAATGCAGATAATTTACATTAAAGAAGACAAGTTCCAATATGATATCCACTCCCTTTACAAGGCGTTTTACCCAACAGAGCAGATAAGGGTGATCGTAGGAGAAAGGGGGTCAAACCCTGAAAAAGAAAAGGATATTTCACCAAATGATGAGATATCCTTTATTGATGTAAACAAGAGTAAAAATGACCTGAAAAAAGAAATCTATTTACGTCTTTCTCAAAAGACAAACAAGTCTCTTCCCTGGGGAGACCTTACAGGGATCCGTCCTACAAGAATAGCCATGAATCTTCTTGAGGAGGGCAGGTCTGATACTGAAATACAGGAATATATGAAGGATACTTATCTTGTTTCTGATGACAAGATAAATATCGCCATAGATATAGCAAAAAGAGAAAAAGATATTCTTAAGGACATTGATTATTTAAATGGTTACAGTCTTTACATAGGTATTCCATTTTGTCCGACAACATGTCTTTACTGCTCGTTTACTTCCTATCCAATAGGAGCCTACAGCGGTATAGTCGATGATTATATTTCATGTCTTGAAAAAGAGATCGATTATGTGGCTGAAAACTTTTTGGATAAAACTCTTGATACAGTCTATATTGGCGGCGGTACTCCAACAACCTTAGAGCCTGACCAGATAAGAAGACTTATTGGATATCTGAGAAAAAAGATTGATCTGTCCAAGGTAAAAGAGTTTACGGTAGAATCTGGAAGACCTGATTCTATTACAAGAGAAAAGCTTCGCGCCATGAAGGAAATGGGGGTAACCAGAATTTCAGTAAACCCTCAGACCATGAGCGATGAAACTCTTCGCCTCATTGGAAGGCGCCATAGCGTATCGCAGCTTGTGGATGCTTTTAAAATGGCAAGGGAAGAGGGATTTGATAATATAAATATGGACATTATCCTGGGACTTCCAGGTGAAGACAGCAGTGACGTTGAACACACCATAAGCGAGATAAAAAAGCTTGACCCGGATGATCTTACAGTCCATTGCCTTGCAATAAAGAGAGGTTCAAAGCTCTTTGAGGTTATAAGAGAAAAAGAAATATCAGGTAACCTTAAAATCCCCATGCTGGATACCATGTCTGACATAGAGAATATGGCAAGGATCGCTGCTAAAGGCGCTGCAGATATGGGGCTTAAACCCTATTATCTGTACAGGCAGAAGAATATTAGCGGAAACTTTGAAAACACAGGTTACGCAAGAGATGACAAAGCTGGCATCTACAATATCCTCATTAACGAGGAGGTTCAGTCAATAGTAGCTTTGGGAGCTGGAACTGTTACCAAAAGGGTCTTTCATCAGGGCGGTAGAATTGAAAGATGCGACAATGTAAAGGATGTTAAGCTGTATATGGATAACATCCAGGAAATGATAGATAGAAAGAAGAAACTCTTTGAAGAAGAATAGAGCAATAAAAAACATACTGTGTATCATATTAATGTCTGCTTTTCTGGTGGCCTGTCAGGTAGAAAACGATCAGTTTGCTGGTGACACCTTATCAATACCAGAGGATACTTCCTTTAATGAACAGGTTGCAAAAACAGATGAACCAAGCGAAGTTTTAACGGATAACAGCAGTACAGAGGATGATATGAATGATGCTTTAAAACCTGATCATCCATTCGGAGCCGGCGTGTTTTCCTGGGATCATCTGGCGGATGAAGAGGATGTTGAGTGTCTTGTAAAGAATAATATTACTGAGATCTATCAGTATATCAAGCCTGAGTATTCTGATGAAGAGATAGTTTCTTTTCTTGAGAGAATGTCAGATAAGGGTATAGATGTATATATTCTTGACGGCGAACCAACCTGGTCTTATAAAGAAAATCTTCGCTATGCAGAAGCGGTGATAGACAGGATTGCTTACATCAACAATTATGTCAGCAGGAGAGATCGGATAATTGGTGTTGTCTACGATATAGAACCTTATGTCCTTGATAAGTGGCACAGCTCGCCACAGCTTATCATGGATGAGTATGCTGAAAACATGAAGGCATTAAAGGACAAGATCGAAAGACGAAGCTATAACATAGAGATGTGCGTCTGTGTGCCATATTCATTTGATCTTATGGGCTATGAAGAGCACTTATACAGTCTTATCGACAGCGCAGATCAGGTGCTGGTACTTAATTACAACAAGGCCAATGAGATAGAAGATATAAGAACAGAAATGCAGATGGCTGGTGATCTTGGTAAGAGGATTATAACAGTGTATGAACTGCAGCCAGGGCTTCTTTCTCAGACCAATAACAGTGTTACCTATTACAAAGATGGCCTTGGTGCCATAAAGATAAGCTATGAAAATATGTTAAATGCATATGAAGAAAGAAAGCTTGGGATCGCGTACCACACCCTTGAATATCTCAAGGTTTTAAGTTCAAAGTAAACTAAAAACATTGCCCTCTTTAGAATTTTATTTCTTAAGAGGGTTTTTTATATGATAATTTTAATTCAAAATAGTGTTTTTTTTATTTAATCTTTATAGCTTATCCTGCCTGCAGTTATTATGATTAAGTTATAAGATATGCTTATTATGAGGGACATTATAACTTATCATGCTGGCAACTGTAGAAAAATCCTACAAATTAAAGACCTTCGTGGCCATACAGCACAGTTTTGACGGCAATAAAGACAATAGTCATGTTCATACAGTCGAGATAAACTGCAATATAAAGACCACGGAAGAAATAATCGACTATCGGCTGACAGAGAGCCTTATCGGAAGCTGTGTCTCAAAATATGAAAATAAATACCTTAATGACTTTGATGATTTTAAGGACGACGCAACGATAGAGCACTTTGGAGAGGTTTTGTGCAGCGAGATAGATCATGAGCTTGTCCAGAACGGATACAGCATGAACAGGTTTGAAATTGGTGAAACTCCACTAAGAGTTTATGTGATAACTGACGAACTTAGAGATTAAAAAGGGAAAAGAAATGAAAAAGAATTTTTGTAAGATCGTAGCAATAATACTTGCATCAAGCATGATGAGCATGACTGTATTTGCAGCAGAGGATAATAGTTTATCAAATGCAAATACAAGTGAGAGTGTTGAAACTCCGCAGCCAGACAGTGCTAGTTCCGGAAGCGACAGTGCTTCTGAGAATCATGGCTCATCAGAAAACACTGGATCTGATACTTCAGGTGGGCAGAGTCAGCAACCTGCAGCTCCTGCTGAAACACAGCCTGCTGCCACAAGTGAAACGCAGCCTGCTGCCCCAGAAAACGAAAATCCAGATACATCAAAAAGTGATGTAACTCCTACGGGTGATGAAGATAATAAGGGCGAGGCTCCAACTGGAGGTTCCTCTGAAAATACAGATGGAACAACTCCTCAAAAGACAGAGGGCGAGGGAACAGGAAACGCAGATGCTGCTTCTTCAAGTTCAACCCAGCAGAGCAGCACAGAAGCTGATAAGTCTTCCGGATCAGGAAGTGACAACAGCTCATCTGAGGAAGAAGGGGAAAGAAGATCAGCACAGATCCAGTCTGACAGCTGGTCTAATGGCGAACTTGAAGATGTAATGGGCGTCAAAGCAGTGTCAGATGGACAGACAGTAACTATTTCCTATAAGACTAAGAGCACTAATGAGTGGGAACATACCTGGCAGAATTATCCTCTTACAATAACCTATCCAGATGGTACAACGCAGCAGATCATTATTGATTACAACAAGGGTGTTCACGGTGATAACTGGTCAGATATTCCGGAATTTTCTGTTTCTGAAACTTCTGATCAGGCAGATACACTTACACTTAACATTTCTATTCCTGCTTCATATTTTGCAAGTCAGGACTTTACCGTAAGCAGCCAGAAATATACAACAAGTGTAAGTGGTGAAGCTATAGAAGATGTTTCTACTACTGATCCCAATGCTGTTTATGAAGGAATTGGACTTGACGGCAGTTTCAACGACTGGAATGCTGTAACTAAATATGAGCTTAAAGAGCCTGAAGGTGACCACAATGTTGAGTCAGTTGCCTGGGTAATAGATTCAGACAGAGGCTATGTATATATCTACATCAAGGATGACGGAAATAACTCAGCTACATGGGCAGGCCCTAACCACAACGGTAAGTTTGAGATCTTAACTGATCTTGGCAACAGAATGCTAATTCAGCTGACACAGGATGGCGCTGTTGTAGCAGCAAACGGCTACGACGCAGTACATCAGGGAAGCCAGTGGGAGATAGCAATTCCTATTAGTGAGCTTCCAGCCAATACAGGTGGACTTTCATTTGGTCTTTACATGGAAGAGTCTTCGCTATCAGGTTATGGAGATACTGGAGAAATTGGTTCACCTGTTGGTATAACCTATGATGGAAATTCGGATGACTGGACATATTATCCATCAACTCTTATCGAATATACTACACCTGGAACCCAGGAGGTGGTTGTTGATGGAGAAGCTAAGCAGTACAATGACCAGAGCGAAAATATTTACGGCTACTGTACAACACAGATGAAGGATCACTTAAATGAGAGAGGCGGAGAATATACACAGGCTGTTTCTGTGCTTGTAAATAATGACTGGAGCCACGCATTGGGGATGAGACTTGTAACAGTTGATGCCAGTGGCAATATAGATTGGAATCCTCAGAGGCAAGGACTTGAAAATGGCAGCTATGAATATTATATTTTCCCTTTAGAAGCATGGGGTGCAAGTAAAAATATAAATGAACTTGTAGGAGCTGATGTCTGCTATGGAAAAGCGACTATAAATATTACTGACACACAGCAGGAAATGGAATGGTATGTAAATACTGTTAAGCTGGCAGAAAGATATGGTATAGATGCAACAGATGTCAAAACTGTATCGACACAATATGGAAGGATTGGACAACAACTTGTAACCTGTGCAGGTACAAGTACAGGCCCATGGGGCGGTGCTGCAATGTGCATGTTCTTCGCAGCTGCTCCATTTATTATCAAAAAGAAATTCATATTTTGATCAGACTAGATTATAAGACACTGGGAATAGCTCTCTTTGATCCCACAAAGGTCAGATGAGAACTATCCCCAGTGTTTTTTGTCTTTATAAACATTTCACAGAATCTTGGCAATATTATTACGGCTAATAGTATATAATAGAAGTTGAGAATAAGGGTGCGGAGGTAAACCATGCCTATTACATCACGTATGTCTGCTTTTCTTTCAACGATAAATCCGTCTAATACTACGAAAGTCATAATCTTCATAGTTCTTTTAACAATCTGGCTTCTTAATCTTAGGATCTTCTACAAAGTAAAGAACCAGGCTGCGTTTATTACCATCGGAATGGGCGGATTGTTTGTTCTTATGATGATCTTCTTAAGACCAATTGCTACAATGCCGCTTGCAAGGATAGTTGCTGCGCTTGCAGGACTCTTTGGCCGTGTAACTGGCTTCTTTTCAGCATTTTTTAAGTATGGTATCATTTTTGTTGAGACTGCAGGCGGGTCCATGACGTTGCAGATAGACTTTGAGTGCTCTGGAATAATAGAGATCATGGTATATATTGCGATCCTTGCTTTTTACAAGGTCTATACCGTATCTGAAAGGGCGATCCTTTCCGCTGTTGGAGTAATATATATCATTCTTGCAAACGCACTGAGGATCATAATCATCGCCACAATGATACATTTTGGAGGCGAGCAGATGTACTATGTTGCCCACACCTATGTTGGAAGAATATTCTTCTACGCAGCTACGGTAATCCTGTACTTCTATGTATTTACGAAATCACAGGTAGTGAGAATGAAGGTTGGAAGCTTCTCCTACGACAAAGAAAAAACTGACGCTCCTAAGAATGATGAGAAAAAGGAAGATAAATAAATATGGGAATAACTACATTTTTTAATTCCTTTATATTCTGGGGCGCCTGGGTGATCATCCCATTTATCATGGAGATCATACCCTCCATAGGAAGTGCCATAACCCTGATAAAAAAGAGGATCATAAATTATCATCCCAAGCCCCCTCTTGCATATCCTGAAATATCTCTTATTGTGCCTGTATATAACTCCTATGATTCGCTTCGTGAGTGCATCAAATCCATTCATGATTCAAGCTATGACGATTCAAAGATAAGAGTATACCTGGTAAATAACAGGACCAAGGACGATTCTTTTCATGTGTACACAGAGGCACAAAAGGAATTTCCCACAATAAGGATGCAGTGGCTAAATGCCAGACAGGGAAAGAGCAGGGCCTTAAACCTCGCCCTTTATAACAGTACTGGTAAGTACATTATTAACATCGATTCCGATGGCGCTCTTGAAAAAGATGCCCTGAAGAATATGATAGATGTGTTTGAGTCTGATTCATCTATCGGCTGTATGACTGGTGCTATCCTTACTATTCCTGAACAGATAGAAGAGTACAAGCATTTCTTTTCAAGGCTTCTTAGGCAGATTGAGTTTGTTGAGTACGCCCAGGCTTTTCTTGCAGGAAGGAGCTATGCATCAGAAAAGAATGAGATCTATACTTTGTCAGGTGCTTTTTCAGCATTTCGAAAGTCAACTGTTCTAAAATCAAGGATGTATAACACCAATACCATTGCAGAGGATACACAGATAACCTTCCAGATGAGGTATTTGATGGGACAGAAGGTTAAGCTGTGCGACAACGCAATATATTTCGTTGGACCCATTGAGGGAATGAACAAGCTCTATACCCAGAGACAGAGGTGGCAGAGAGGATCTTTGGAAGTTGCCAATATGTTTGATTCCAAGGACTTTCGCCCAGGCAGAATGCTCAAAGATGTGAATGTGCGTACTCTTTTGTACGACCATACCTTTGCCTTCCCCAGGATCGTGTGGATACTTGCCCTTGTGTGCCTTTACTTTATGGACTTTTCCACTAAGATGATCCTGCTTTCTAGCGGACTTATAATGCTCATCTATGTGGTGATAGCATATTTGTATTTTTGGTCCATCAGTATATTCCTTAAGGAATTTCCGGATATACGAAAATATTACAAGTCGCTTTGGTGGGCGATACCAATATTGCCGCTTTTTAACATGCTTACTTTCTTTATCAGACTTACAGGTATCTTTAACAGCATGAACACCACCAGCGCATGGAAGACCAAGACCTTTACGGAGGAAGTGGAAGAGTATAAGAGTGTTGTAAAAAGCGATATGAAAAAGATATCTCTTTTGAACTCAAAGCTCTATCATTTTATGAATGAATCATGAAAAATACTAAGAGAAAAAGCGGGATAATAAGTATCCCACTTATCTTAATAGTAATGCTGTTAGTGGTCACGGCACTTGTTGCTCTGACCTATTTTGAGATGCAAAGATATGAGGACGGAATCCTTGATGTCTGCGCAACACAGCAGGACAGCTATGTTCAGCTGGTTATCGATCAGATAAACCTTAAAGAAAACAGGACAGATCAGGAGATCATTGAGAGTATCCTCAGCACTTTGGACTCATCTTCAAACAGATACTGGACTTTTTCAAAAGACCAGACAATGCTCTATGTAAAGGATGCGCTTGAGACCAACAGGTATCAGGCACTTACTGCAAATTCCTACTACACAACAGATTCATCCATGGGCTTTATCAGCAATCTTGAGCTTAATAAGGTTAAGCATGAGAGGATCTTTTTGGACAACAAGGAGTATATCGCAAGTGGCGCGCTGTTTGACTATGAAGATGAACAGTACAGGATATGTCTTTTGACCAATACCACAGTACTACTTGATAACAACAAGTTCCTGGGATCCAAGATGGAGCTGATCATCATATTTGTGGTGGTTTATTCAGCAGTATTTGTGCTTCCGATAATCCTTGCGATCGTCAATAACAAAAACAAGAAGAAGGTCTTTTCAACAGAGGCTGATCTTAAAAATGCCAATGACGTTATAGAGGTTTTAAATGAGAAACTGGTAAAGGATGAAATCTATGACAATCGCCTGAACCTTTTTAACTTCACGGCCATAGAAAAATTCCTTGAAGAATATAAAAAGCAGGTCAAAGCTTTTCCGATATCTTTTATAGCCTTCAGGTATGGTCAAAAGGAGACGGTATCAAACTTCTTTGGGGCAAACTGCATTCTTTTTGGAAAAAGAGATATCAAGTTTTACGATGGAAAGAATCACCTGGCTCTTATCATGTCAGTAAAATGTGACAATGAAAAAGCTAAAGAGATAGCAAGAAAGGTCAAGGCTGATGCAGAGCTTTTATCTGTGGAAACAGCAAGGTCAAGGCTTGATCTTAAGATGATCTATGACAGGACCATGAGAGCTATGGGAAATCCTGAGATTGTTTCACCTATTTCAAATGATAAGCCAATGAGGCCTGATTCAAGGACAGAATCAAGATTCAGATCAAAAGAAGATAAGTCTTAAGGGGAATACAATTGCGTAACGATGCACTTCGAGAATACAAGTTCAAATTGTACTTAAATGCCAATCACTATGTGATCTTTAATGGAAAAAAGGGTGAGAGCCACCCTCACACCTGGGAGTTCGCAATAGAGCTTTTGGTAGACAAGGACAAATTCATTATGTTCCTGGATTTTGAAAAAGCTATAGATGACTTTCTTGAGCCTTTTCAGGATAAGCTTCTTAATGATATAAAGCCCTTTGATACTATAATCCCGACTCTTGAAAATATGCTGGATTACTTTGCACCTATTTTCTATGAGGAGATCAAAAAGATAGGCGGTCTTCTGATCAAGATCGAAGCCAGTGAAACACCTTCAAGAACATATGTATATTCCTTCAGAGGAAGGGATGAATATTTAAATGATCTTAAGGAGCATATGAATACTGCTCTTGATAATATAGTACATTCCATCGTGGAAGAGAGTCTAGATGAAGAGTAAAATACCAGGCTTTTTGGCAATCTTAATAACCATTGCATCTTTGTTTGGGATTTCTTTTCTCCTTTCAGAACTTATAGTCAATAACGGCTTATATCCCAGCGGACAGGATGCATATTATCACCTTTTCAGGGGAGATATGCTCTATAAGTCTATTGTGAGAGATAACTATTATCCTCTGTACAATAGCATGTGGTATAACGGTATCCAGCCCCTTAGGTATATTGCGCCCCTTTCAGCAGTTTTACTGGCTTTGTGTGAGATGTATTCAGGGGGGCAGATTTTTATTGCCTACGTCTATTACTGCGTCCTGATCTTTTCTTTAGGGCAGCTTATATGGACCATTATTGGCTTTAAAAAGAAAAGACCCCTTACAGGAACCGTGTTTGGGATCATCTACTTTTTCCTTCCTGTAAATATATATGTTCTGTTTAGCCAGGGCAATCTTGCCATGGCTCTTTGTGTTTTATTTGTGCCACTTTTTCTTTTTGCTGTATCTGAGTATCTTGAAAGCGGAAGAGTAAGGGATCTTGTGGCGATAATTATTGTAAGCTGCCTAATGATCCTGTCCCATACTGGAACGGCGCTTCTTCATTTTCTTCTTGTATGTATCTACATGCTTTTGCAGCGTTTCTTTTTCAGAAATCGAAGAAGAATGCTAAAAGCCTTTTTAAGCATGATCATATCCTTCATTATCTGCGGCATTTATACAGTGCCAATGCTGATAGGCGGCTATGACTTTGAAAAGCTTGATAAGGCAGGAAACTATTTCCAGAGTATTCTGATCACATTAAATCCGGTTTACAGGCTTACAGCGCCGGAAACAGCGTACTTTGGCTTGTCTCTTTTGATAATTGCAATCCTCGGGATAATGGTAAGCAATCACAAGTCAGCGCCAATGTTTATCGGTGCTGTGGTGACAGTTCTTTTAACAGGAACTACATCTTACCTTATGATCCGCATCATTCCGGGAGCGGAAATGCTTTGGATGCTGATGCTTCTTCCAGGTGGAGTATGCCTTGTGCTTCTGGGAGTGATGTACTGGGATAAGCTTAGGAAGTGGATATTAGCTCTTTTTGTTGTGATCATACTGATCGACGCGGTTCCTTCCCTTTACTGGATCTATGGAAATGGAGGCGCCAAGCAGCCTGGGCAGAGGATAGTCGAGCTTTCAGAAAATACCCTTATTAAAGAGGCAAAGGAGCAGACAGCCCAGAGAGCAGCGTTTATTGACCTTGGTGAGCTTTCAGGGGAAGGTGTTTTTGCCCTTTGTAATGGACCTGATGGGGCAGCGGAAGTCTTCGGACAAAAATATGAGTCAGCTGTGACAAGAGATAACACAAGAAGGCTCAATATGGCCCTTAGTGATGAGTACTATAACTACCTGTTCGACAGATGCATAACCCTTGGAGCTGACACCGTCATTATTGACAAGGAGCAGGTTTCTTATGGGGAAAAGAGCCTTGTAAAGCTTGATAAAGCTGCAGAGAGATGTAACTACGATTTTCTTTATGAAAACAGCAGGTATATGCTTTACCATCTTGCTGGCATTGACTCTTATTTTGGCACCAAAACCAGCTATGACGCAATTGGGATTGGATATAGCGCATATTCTCTGTCCCTTGCTTTCCCCAATATAAAAGAGACCAGTGATGAGTATCTGGATCACTACAGCTACGAGGAACTTTCCAAATATAAGACCATCTATCTTTCAGGATTTTATTATGATAACAGGATCGCTGCAGAAAACCTTGTAAAAAAGCTTTCTGAAAACGGAGTAAGGATAGTTATTTTGGCGGATGGAATGCCTGAAGACAGAGATACCAGGACCAAGACCTTCCTTGGAGTTACCTGTAACGTGGTACAGTTCGAAAACGGATATCCAATTCTTTATACTGAAGACTTTGGAGAGATGGACTGCGACCTTTTCCCGAGAGGGTATTCCAAGTGGATCACATATTACTTAAATGGACTTAAGGAAGTTAAGGGAACAGTTTACGACAACAATATTGAACTGGCATTCTTTGGATCAGGTATCAATGAGAATGTCTGCTACATAGGCCTTAATATTCCTTTCTATTACTACATTACAAGGGATTCACGCGCTGAAAAGATCATGCAGTGGGTTATGGGCATGGAACCAAATGTTCTTCCTGAAAAAGAGATCTATCCCATTGAGATTTCAAGCTTTTTAAACGGACTTATGATAAACAGCCCGGTTGACGAGCTAAACACCGGGTTAGCTTTTCAGGATATCTTTAGATCAGACAGTCAGATAAGTGAAGATAATAATCTTTTAGTTGTAAACTCAGGAAACACCATAATCAGGCTGGTCTATCCATATCTTATGGAAGGTATAATCGTTACCGCTATCGGAGTCATATTATGCATGATCTTCCTGATATACTGCATGACATCTGAGATAAGAGACAGGGAAAAGAAAGAAGAAACCGATTCTGAGGATGAGACAGAGGAACAGCCTGAGCCAGATAATGAGGGAGATGAAGCTGTTTCAGAGAAGGAAAATGCTGGGAAAGAGACAGCTTCAGATGAATTGCAGAAACACAAATACGACCTTAAGTCTTTTGATATTGACTTAACAAGTGGTGACGATTTTGATATTCCTTTTGGACATAAAGGTAAAAAATAAGTTCCAAGCCCAGTGGGAAACTGGTTTCTGAAATATCAGTGCCCCAGTTTCAACAAAACAAGTCCACTTATAGTTGAATGTAGTTGTGCAATATGCTATAATAGTTAAAAGTGTGACATATTGCATCTAACTATAAATTTTGCAATGTCAAAGGAGGTTTTTTATGTTATTTCAACTTTACAGCGACCATGCATCTATGCAGCTGATTGGTTGGGTATTAGTGTTTGTGGGACTTATTCTCATGAACGAGATTGGTCGTAGGACCAAGCTTGGTGGAATGATTGTATTTGTAGCTATTCCTACAATCCTTACAATTTATTTCATCCTTGCACATGTAGGCATGTTTGGTGGCAAGTCAAACCCTACAGTAGCATTTATGGACGGATGGTTCCATTATTTCAAACTTTATGCAGCTGATATCGGTTGCGTAGGCTTCATGATGATCAAGTATAAATGGGGCATCGGTAAGGAAAATTGGTTTAAGTGGTTCCCATGGTTCATCGTAGCAGCAAACATTATGATCGCTAACGTTTCTGATATGGAGTCAGCTCTTGCAGCTTTCTCAATCACAGGCAATCTTTCAGGTGCTTGGTGGGCATCAAACGAAGGTGTATTCATCTACGGTGGATGGTGGAACGTTGTCAACGCTCTTGCAGGACTTATCAATATCTTCTGCATGACTGGCTGCGTACATCTTTACACATCAAAGGACAAGAACCAGGCAGATATGCTCTGGCCTGATATGACAATCTGGTTCATCCTTGCATATGACGTTTGGAACTTTGAGTACACATACCTCAACCTTCCTACACATTCATGGTACTGTGGTGTAGCACTTCTTCTTGCTCCTACATTTGCAAACGCATTCTGGAACAAGGGCGCATGGATCCAGAACCGTGCTAACACACTTGCAATCTGGTGCATGTGGGCACAGGTTGTTCCTGCATTCCAGCTCAGCTCACGCTTTGCTGCAGCTCTTCCTTCAGTATATGGCGGAGCTACTGAGGCAGGCATCACAACTATGGACCTGTATGCTAAGGCTATTGAACTTTACAATTCTGGGGCTGGTAAGACAGCACAGGCTGGTGATATAATCTCATCCATGGGTATCACCGCTAATCCTACAGCTCAGGGCGTTGTTGCTATTTTAGCAATTGCGATCAATGTAGTTTGTATGACAGAAATCATTAAGAGATCGATCAAGCTTGGTAAGAATCCTTATGCAAACGAAGTATTTGGTGATACCAAGGACTTCCAGCTTGCTATGGAGCGTGCAGAATAATGGATAATGTTCGAGTAATTGAAGTCAAGAGAAGCATCTTTGAGAGCAATGATAAGGATGCAGAAAAACTCAGGGGAGAACTTAAGGAGTCCAAGACTTTTCTTTTAAACCTTATGTCAAGCCCTGGATCTGGTAAGACTACTACACTTAAGAGGACTATTGAGACCCTTAAGGACAAATACAGGATCGGTGTTATGGAGGCGGATATCGACTCAGATGTTGATGCCAAGGCTATCGCTGAACTTGGAGTTAAGTCTATCCAGCTTCACACAGGTGGAATGTGCCACCTTGATGCAGACATGACAAGACAGGGTATAAGAGAACTTGATGTTTCGGATGTGGATTTTGCCATCCTTGAAAATGTAGGTAATCTTGTTTGCCCCGCTGAGTTTGATACAGGAAGCACTAAAAATGCCATGATCCTTTCAGTTCCTGAGGGACATGACAAGCCTCTTAAGTACCCGCTTATGTTCTCCATTTGCGACGTGGTACTTATCAACAAGATGGACGTTGCTCCCTACTTTGACTTTGATCTTGAAAAGTGCAAAGAGTACATTCATATGCGCAATCCCAAGGCCATCATCATTCCTATCTGTGCTAAGACAGGTGAAGGTATTGATGAATGGGCTGCGTGGCTTTCTGATCAGATAGAGGAAGCTATAAAGTAAACATAGATCTGGCATTGAGATGAGAGAAAGCCATGCGATAAACAAGGGAAGTTTATCTTAACCTTAGTTTCGCATGGCTTTTACTTGTATAAGGATCAAATGAAATTTATTTAAGGCAGACAAGGTAAAGACAAATGCATGAACTTGGTGTTGTTTTTCGAATAATTGATGACCTTACAGAGGTGGGAAAAGAGAATAATCTTGAAAAGATACATTCAGTAACCCTGCAGCTTGGAGAAGTTTCAGGTGTGGTACCTTCTCTTTTGAACGACGCATGGAAGTGGGCTGCTGCCAGGACAGAGCTTATGGACGGGGCAAAGCTTATTATAGAGACTCTTCCTGCTGTAACCTTCTGCGAGGACTGTAAAAGTGAATATGAAACCGTAGCCCATGGCAAGATCTGTCCCAACTGTGGCAGTGAACATACATATCTCTTAAAGGGCAACGAGTTTATGATAAAAGAAATTGCGGCAACGTAAACTAAAGTTTTGAGTGTAAGAAAGGTAGGAGAAAGAATGGTTGATATGAATACAATGGATATGAAGGATCTAAACACTCCATATTCGCTGGATCCAAACCGTAACAGAATTGACCCAAGAGCTGGCATCATTCCAGAGTGGGTAGATATGAATGCTCCTTTCAGAGAGCCCCTGGCGAGGCTGGCCAAGGCTATTACTGACAGGAAAGAAATAAAGCTCGGTCTTGAAAAGATAACAAAAGAAAGCCCTGAGTATTGGGGAATTTACAATCTTGTAACTGATGAACAGTGCGAGATTGCTCTTAAGATGGAAAAGAGAAAGCCAAAGACATTTGAAGAAATTGCAGCTCTTTGTCCTGAATACTCAAAAGAGGAGCTGCAAAAGCACCTTGATGAGATGTCATATCACGGAATCATTGAGTGGAACTACGAAAATGAAAAACATGTTAAGCAGTATGTTCTTCCTATGTACGTTCCAGGCTCTGCTGAGTTCGGTAACATGAACGGCAGAGTTATTGAAGAGCATCCAGAAGTAGGACCTTTCTTTGAGAGAATGAGCCGTATTCCGCTTGAGGGACTTACACATATGGTTCCTATGGGCGGTGCTGGCGTTGGTATGCACGTTATCCCTGTAGAGAAGGCCATCGAGATGGAGAACACTGCTATCGGCCTCGAGAAGATTTCATACTGGCTCGACTACTATGAGGGAAAATATGCTGCATCTCCATGCTCATGCAGAAGAAGCAGAAAGACCTATGAGCAGGGCTGCGCTGATGATCCTGAAGGCTGGTGCATCGCTATCGGCGATATGGCTGACTATGTAGTTGAAACTCAGAAGGATGGAAGATATATCACCAAGGAAGAAGCTCTTGAGATCTTTAAGCAAGCTGAGGACAACGGCTTTGTTCATCAGATCACTAATATTGATGGCGAGCACAAGATCTTTGCTATCTGTAACTGTAATGTAAATGTCTGCTATGCCCTTAGAACATCGCAGCTTTTCAATACACCAAACATGTCACGTTCAGCATATGTTGCACACGTTGACAAGGAGAACTGCGTAGCATGTGGACGCTGCGTTGAGGTTTGTCCTGCTGGTGCAGCAACCCTTGGACAGAAGCTTTGCAGGAAAGATGGCAGCGAAGTTTTATATCCTAAGATGCCTCTTCCTACTGAGAAGAAGTGGTCAACTGAGATGTGGACTGAGGACTACAGAGACATTAACCGTATCAACACCCACAAGACTGGTACAGCTCCTTGTAAGACTGCATGTCCTGCACATATTCCTGTTCAGGGATACCTTAAGATGGCAGCCCAGGGTAGATATGAAGAAGCTCTTGCTCTTATCAAAAAGTACAATCCACTTCCTGCAGTATGTGGCCATGTATGTAACAGACGTTGTGAGGATGCTTGTACAAGAGGAACTATTGATCAGGCTATAGCAATTGACGAGGTTAAGAAGTTTGTTGCTATGCGCGATCTTGAATCAGATACACGCTACATTCCAAAGAAGGTAATTCCTAAGATCGGTGGAGGCTTCGATGAGAAGGTAGCAATAATCGGTGCTGGCCCTGCTGGTATTTCATGTGCATATTACCTGGCTCTTAAGGGATACAAGCCAACACTGTTTGACAAGAACAAGAAGCCAGGCGGAATGGTAACTTATGGTATTCCTTCATTCGTAATGGAAAAGAATGTTGTGGAAGCCGAGGTTGATGTTCTTAGAGAACTTGGCGTAGACATCCGCCTTGGAGTAGAAGTTGGAAAAGATATTACTCTTAAGCAGCTTAGAGAAGAAGGCTACAAAGCATTCTATATTGCTATTGGCTGCCAGGGAGGAAGAGGAGTTAATGTTCCAGGCGAGGATGCACAGGGCGTTCTCAAGGGCGTTGACCTTCTCCATGAAGTAATTGATGACGAGAGCTACAAGCTCGTTGGAGATACAGTTGTTATCGGCGGTGGTAACGTTGCTATCGATGTCAGCCGCACAGCAATTAGATGTGGTTCTTCCAAGGTTACACAGGTTTCTCTTGAGACAAGGGACATCATGCCAGCTCTTCCAGAGGAGATCGAGATCGCAGAATCTGAAGGCATTGAGCTTAAGGGCGGCTGGGGACCAAAAGAGATCCTTACTGAGAATGGAAAGGTTAAGGGAATCGTATTTAAGAAGTGCACTCAGGTCAAGAACGCTGAGGGACGCTTTGATCCTAAGTATGACGAGAACGAGACCATCACCATCGACTGTGAGAATGTTATCCTTTCTGTTGGCCAGGCAACTGTATGGGGAGATCTGTTAAAGGACGAGAACGTAGAGTTCAGAGGACCTGCACCTGCAGCTGACAAGGTTACATTCCAGACAACAGTTCCTGATATCTTTGTTGGTGGTGATATGTTCTACGGACCAAGGTTTGCCATTGATGCTATTGCATGCGGAAGAGAAGGCGCTGAGTCTATCCACAGATTTGTACAGCCTCATTCTTCACTGACAATCGGCCGTGATCCTAACTTCTTTATCGAGCTTGATAAGGATGACATTTCAGTCAAGGATTATGACCATGTTGGAAGACAGACAGCAGGCGTTAAACAGACTTCAGATGGCAAGCTTTCCTTCCGTGATAACAAGCTTGTATTTACAGAAGAGCAGGTTAAGAAAGAGACTTCAAGATGTCTGTCCTGCGGTGCATCAATTGTTGATCCAAACAAGTGCGTAGGCTGTGGACTTTGTACTACAAGATGTGAATTTGATGCTATCAAGCTTACAAGGGATAATCCAGACTGCTCAACCATGAGAAAGGCGGAGGACAAGCTTAAGTACATCCTTCCAAATGGTGCAAAGCAGGCACTTGCAAGACCTTTCGTTAAAAAGACTCCAAAAGAGACTGCATGGCTTAAAAAGTAAAGATTATATATAAAGGTTCTTTTGTGACAGAGGGGACGGTTCTTTTGTCACATTGCATTTCATGCAACGTGACAAAAGAACCGTCCCCCTGTCACAAAAGAACCGTCCCTTGTTTTCCTATATACTTGACGAAATGAAATAAAATGTATATTAATATGAAAGTGAACGTTACAAACGTGTCAATCAAATTGTGGAGGGGACATTTATTCTAAATGGCAACAAAGAAAGGAACTAAGACTAAGAAGAATTCACTTCTGATAGTGGAGTCACCTACCAAGGTTAAGGCTATCAAGAAGTTTTTAGGTTCAGGATATGAAGTGGCTGCAAGTAATGGCCACGTAAGAGATCTTCCCAGAAGTTCAATGGGAATCGACATCGAACATGATTTTGAGCCTAAGTATATAACCATCAGAGGAAAGGGAGATGTCCTTGCTGAGCTTAGAAGACAGGTCAAGAAGGCTGATAAGGTCTATCTTGCAACTGACCCGGACCGTGAGGGAGAGGCTATCAGCTGGCACCTTTGCTCAGCGCTTAAGTTATCTGAGGCTGATGCCAAGGTTCAGAGGGTAACATTTAATGAGATCACCAAAAACGCTGTCAAAGAGGCTATGAAGCATCCAAGGGACATCGATATGAACCTTGTTGATGCACAGCAGGCTCGTCGAGTACTTGATAGAATGGTGGGTTATGAAATATCACCTATTCTGTGGTCCAAGATAAAGAGAGGCCTCTCAGCAGGAAGAGTTCAGTCTGTAGCTCTTCGTATTATCGCAGACAGAGAGGACGAGATAGACTCTTTTATCCCAACAGAGTACTGGACCCTTGATGTGAACCTTATGGCTGAAGGTGAGAAGAAGCCTCTTGTAGCTCACTACTATGGCAAGGGCAATGAAAAAAAGGAGATAAACTCCAAAAAAGAGCTTGAGCAGATCGTAAAAGAGCTTGAGGGCAAAAAGTACGTTGTCAGTGATGTTAAGAAGGGCGAGAGAAGCAAAAAGGCGCCTCTTCCATTTACAACATCAACTCTTCAGCAGGAAGCAAGTAAGGCTCTTAACTTCTCGACTCAGAAGACCATGAGAGTTGCCCAGCAGCTCTATGAAGGGATCGAGCTTGGAAAAGAGGGTACAGTCGGCCTTATTACTTACTTAAGAACAGACTCTACAAGAGTTTCTGCTGAGGCAGTAGAAGCTGCTAATGAATATATTGTAAAGAACTTTGGCGATAAGTACCTTGCAGAGGGCGCCAGCGCTAAAAAGAGCGAAGCCAAGATCCAGGATGCCCACGAGGCTATAAGACCTACATATATAGACAGAACTCCTGTAATGGTCAAGGATTATCTTTCAAGGGATCAGTTCAGACTCTACCAGCTCATCTGGCGCAGATTCATGGCAAGCCGTATGGCAGCTGCCAGGTATGAGACAACATCAGTTAAGATTGACTGTGGAGAACACAGATTTACTGTAGCAGCATCTAAGACTGTATTTGATGGATTCCTTAATGTCTACACTGATGAGGATGATCAGATCGAAAAGAACGTGATCATGAAAAAGCTTGATACTAGCACCAAGCTTAAGTTTGACAGCTTTGATTCACAGCAGCACTTTACACAGCCAGCACCTCACTACACTGAGGCTTCACTTGTACATGATCTTGAGGCTCTTGGTATTGGCAGGCCTTCAACCTACGCACCAACCATCTCAACAATCATGGCAAGACACTATATCACCAAGGAGAATAAATCTCTTTATATAACAGAGCTTGGTCAGGCTGTTAACAAGATGATGATGGAAGCTTTCCCTCAGATCGTGGATGTAAACTTCACATCCAACATGGAGGCCCTTCTTGATGGTATTGCTGAGGGCGATGTAAAGTGGAAGACTGTTATTGAGAACTTCTATCCAGACCTTAACGAAGCTGTTACTGCAGCTGAAAAAGAACTTGAAAAGGTTCAGGTACAGGATGAGGTTACTGATGAGGTCTGCGAGCTCTGCGGCAGAAACCTTGTTATCAAGTATGGCCCTCATGGTAAATTCCTTGCATGTCCAGGCTTCCCTGAGTGCAAGAATACCAAGCCTTATTTCGAAAAGATCGGTGTTTCATGTCCTAAGTGCGGCAAGGATATTGTTCTTAAGAGAACTAAGAAGGGACGTATTTTCTACGGTTGCATTGACAATCCAAACTGTGACTTTATGTCATGGCAGAGACCTGCTTCCAAGAAGTGCCCTAAGTGCGGTGGCTTAATGTATGCCAAGAATAACAAGCTTGCCTGTGGCAATCCTGAATGCGGACACGTAGAAGATAAAGTAAAAGAATAAACGTAAAACAAATAATATAAATTTTCAGAAATCTTTAGCTTTTTTTCATAATTGTAGGCGCTTTATTGTTTGAAGCGCCTATTTTTTTATGATATGATACAAATAGTGTAGCGGAATTATTGACGTAATTACGTATACCGAAATGATTAAAGCTGCATTGGGGAAAAACGTTAAAAAGGAGAATTCTGATGAGTAGTGTACAGCTACTGGATAAGACTAGAAAAATAGGAAAGCTTCTTCATACAAGTAATTCTGGAAAAGTTGTTTTTAACGATATATGCAGAGTCTTGTGTGACATTTTATCCTCAAACATGTTTGTGATAAGCAAAAAGGGCAAGGTCTTAGGAATTGGTGAAAGCAAGGACGTTGAGTCCATCAGTAACCTCTTATCCTGCAGCGTTGGTTCTTTTATTGATCCTATGTTAAATGAAAGGCTCCTTACGATCCTTTCCACAAAGGAAAATGTAAATCTGGAGACTTTGGGATTCGAAGGCATTGACTCATCTAAATTCCAGGCTATCATCACACCTATTGAGATAGCTGGCGAGAGACTTGGAACCTTGTTTATGTACAAGACAGATAAGCCCTACGATATTGATGACATTATCCTTTGCGAGTATGGAACAACAGTTGTTGGCCTTGAAATGCTAAGGGCGGTCAATGAAGAAAACGCAGAGGAGAGCAGAAAGCTGGCGGTTGTTAAATCTGCCATAGGAACCCTTTCCTTCTCCGAGATGCAGGCCATAATCCATATCTTCGATGAACTTGATGGAATGGAGGGAGTGCTGGTTGCAAGTAAGATTGCTGACAGGGTTGGAATAACAAGGAGTGTTATTGTAAATGCCCTTCGCAAATTTGAAAGTGCCGGGGTAATAGAATCGAGATCTTCAGGAATGAAGGGCACTTACATCAAAGTAACCAACGATGTGGTATTTGGTGAGATCAAAAAACTAAAGCAGGAAATATAATTTGCCGATGTATATTGTATAAACAATAACAGCGACATGGATGTGAAATATGATGAAAGGATTTATCAGATATGGTAAATCCTTTCTTTGTTTTTACATAGATTTTGTGTAGGCTCGATGTAAAAAACACAACATAAAGTATATTATGCTTGTAATTTACATAAAAAAATTTTATTATTAAATAGAATAATAAGGAGGAGTGGGTCTGTGATTAATAGCAATGTATTTGATTACATTAATGTTATGGACAAGGCTTCAGATGCAGCCTGGACCAGAAACGAGATAATTGCCAATAACATTGCCAATGTTGACACACCAGGCTACAAGAGGCAGGATCTCAATTTTGAAGACGAGCTTGAAAGGGCTCTTGGTCATAACAGATACAAGACCATGGACGAGAAGGTTGCAAATCTTAAAAACAAGCACCTTGAGGCCAGAGTTGTCAATGATTATTCAGGCTTTTCTTATAGGACCGACAAGAATAACGTCGATATCGACACTGAAAACGTTATGCTTGCAGCAAACCAGCTCAAGTATCAGGGACTTATGTCAGGACTTAAGCATGAATTCAGCACCCTGACTATGGTTACCAAGTCTACATGATAGGAGGCACTAGATGAGCATATTTGATTCTTTTAATATCAATTCATCAGGTATGACTGCTCAGAGATTCCGTATGGATATCATCTCTGAGAATATAGCCAATTCCAATACCACAAGGACTGCTGACGGAACTCCTTATGTGAGAAAGGTTGTGACATTTTCTGAAAAAGGCACCCAGACTCCATTTTCAAGGATTCTCAATGAGAGACTTGATCACTACTCAGGAAGAGGTGTCAAGGTTTCATCTGTTCAGGATGATACCTGGACCCAGATGAACATAGTTTATGATCCATCCCATCCAGATGCGGATGAATATGGCTATGTTACATACCCTAATGTCAATACAGTCACAGAAATGACTAACCTCATAGATGCAAGCCGTTCCTATGAGGCCAATGTTACAGCATTTAATGCCAGCAAGAACCTGGCTACCAGGGGTCTTGATCTTGGAAATACTTGATAAACAGCTTTAGGAGGGGATTATGGCATCTCTTGATATTTCTCAGCTTAGAAATGTTACCAGTGATGTGATAAGGCATGCAGAAAAGACAAATAGCAGAGTTTATAATGTTCTTGGCGATTCCGGGGAAGGGAATGATGAGTCTTTTAAGAGCATTTTTGCAGCAGTAGTAGACAATATATCAACTACTAATGCATATTTGTCTGATGCAGAAAATGAGGAGATCAAATGGGCACTGGGGCAGACTGATAATACCCATGATCTTTCAATAGCACTTCAGAAGGCAAGCACAACATTGCAGTACACAGTTGCAATAAGAGATAGGGCGCTTTCAGCATATAGAGAATTAACTCAGATGCAGATCTGATCTGTTTTGTTTTAGTGTGTTTTAGTTAATAGAGGGGAGGGAGAAATATGCCAGAAAGATTTAGGGCTATTTGGCAGAAGGTTCTCGATTGGTGGAATGGTTTTACAGCCAGGCAAAAGACCTTGATAATAGGTGCCAGCACGGTTGTACTATTGACCATCATTATTTTGGTGTCTGTATTAAATCAGCCACAATATGTTACTTTGGTAAATGCCAATTCTACCAAGGAGGCATCCGAGATCAAGGAGCTCCTTGATTCCAACGCGGTCAATTATAAAATGTCAGATGATGGATTGGAGTTCCGTGTCCTTAAAAAGGATCAGGGAAATGCCAGTCTTCTTTTGGGTGCCAATGACATCCAGTCCTATGCATACAGCATTGATAATGTAACAAATGGAAGCTTTTCCACAACAGAATCTGACAAGCAGAAAAAGTACGTACTTTATCTCGAGAGCAGACTTGAGCAGGACTTCATCTCCAAGTTTGAAGCTATAAAGTCTGCCAATGTTCAGCTAAACATCCCCGACAATGATGGAACACTTATAGGCAATCAGGAAGAGGCTTCTGCGTGGATACTTTTGCAGCTTAGTGAAGACGGAAAGTTCGATGAGGAAAATGCAGCCTTTTTGGCTAAGGCTGTTGCAGTAGCAGTAGGAAATGAGAACACTGACAATATTGTGATCCTTGATACGGAAGGCAACATGCTCTTTTCCGGAGGGGAAGATACAACTACTTCAGGGCTTGCATCAACTCAGCTGTCTGTAAAGGCCAAGGCTGAGCAGCTTGTTAAGTCTGAGGTCAAAAAGGTTCTGCTTGGCACCAAGTTATACGACAACATCGAAGTTGCAAGTAACCTGGTAATGGATTTTTCAAAAAAAGAAGTTACAGACCATCAGTACACTCCTGCAGAGGACCAGACTCAGGGTGTTTTAAGCCATGAGGATACATACAATGCAGAGAATGTAAATGGTATAAGCGGTATTCCTGGAACAGATTCAAACGCAGATGATGAGACAACTTATGTGACACTGGATGACACCAACTCCACATCCTCCATCACAGAGGAGTCAAGAGACTATCTTCCAAATGAGAAGATTACTACAGAGTCAAGTGTCCCTGGAGCTATCAAATATAACGAGTCTTCAATTTCTGTTACTGCTATCAATTATCTTGTTATGAAGCAGGAAGATTACAAGGCAGATGAACATGACGGAGCTACCTGGGAGGACTTTAAGGCTGGTAATACTGAGCCTGTAGCAATAGAAGTTCCGGAAGAAATGATAAATGTTGTTTCAAAGGCAACTGGTATCAAGGCTGAGAATGTTGCAATGGCTGCATATACAGAGTATGTGTTCTTTGACAGAACAGGTGCAAATATCACTGTCACAGATATCCTTCAGATCGTGCTGATCCTGGTAATACTTGGACTCCTTGCATTTATCATCATAAGGAGCATGTGGACTTCCAAGAAGACGGAAGAAGAGCCGGAACAGCCAGAGCAGCTTTCTGTCGAACAGCTCCTTGAGTCAACTCCAGATGAGGTTCTTACAGATATCGAGATGGATACAGGATCTGAAACCAAGAGACTTATTGAAAAGTTTGTGGATGAGAATCCGGAAGCAGCTGCAACGCTTCTTCGAAACTGGCTCAATGAGGATTATGGCTGATCAGTTTCTTTTTAATAAAAAAGTTTTTGTGAGGGAGTTGTAATGATGGACATGGAAACTGGCGGAAATCCCTTAATCGCCGATTTTACGGGAACTCAAAAAGCAGCGATTCTTCTGATCGCCCTCGGGCCAGAAAAGTCATCTGCCATATTCAAGCATCTCAAGGAAGAGGAGATTGAGGAGCTGACACTGGAAATTGCCAATACAAGAAGTGTCACATCCCAGATCAAGGAAGCCGTCCTTGAAGAGTTTTACGGGGTTTGCCTTGCTCAGCAGTATATCGCTGAAGGTGGTATCACCTACGCTAAAGAGCTTCTTGAGAAAGCTCTCGGTGAAGATAAGGCTCTTGATGTTATCAGTAAGCTTACTGCATCACTTCAGGTTAAGCCTTTCGAGTTTATCCGTAAAACTGAGCCATCACAGCTCCTCACTTTCATACAGGATGAGCACCCTCAGACAATTGCTCTTATTCTTTCCTATATGTCTGCGTCACAGAGTGCTATGATCCTTTCAGCCCTTGCTCCTGACAGACAGGCTGATGTAACCAAGCGTATTGCATCCATGGACAGAACAAGTCCGGATACTATCAAAGAGGTTGAAAAGGTATTGGAATCAAAGCTGTCTTCTCTGGTAAACCAGGATTATACAATCATTGGTGGTGTAGATGCAGTAGTAGAAATCCTCAATACTGTAGATCGTGCCACAGAGAAACATATTATGGAAACTCTGGAAATCGAAGAGCCAGAGCTTGCAGACGAGATCAGAAAGAAGATGTTCGTATTCGAAGATATCCTTCTTCTGGACGACCGTTCTATTCAGAGAGTGCTGCGTGAGGTTGAGAACTCTGACCTTGCTCTTGCATGTAAGAGTGCTACTGAGCAGGTACAGACTGCAATCTTCAATAACCTCTCTAAGCGTCTGGCAGCTATGATCAAAGAAGATATGGACTTCATGGGACCTGTTCGTATGAAGGACGTTGAAGAAGCTCAGCAGAAGATCGTCAATGTTATCAGAAAGCTTGAGGATTCTGGTGAGATCGTAATCTCCAGAGGTGGAGGTGATGAGCTAGTTGTCTAATCTTTTTAAAGCTGGTTACGTAACCTATGACAGCACGGAAACACGAATAATAGATAGTAATGATCTTGCAAATAAAAAGATCGAAGCCTTTCAGGAACAGGAACTAAAACGCCAGAGAGCCCAGATGCCACAGGATGACACTTTTTCTGACATGGACAAGGGAGATGACTTTGTACCTGGTATTGAAATGGAACAGCTTTCTCAACTAACAGAGGATCAGAGTATGCTTGAGTCAGTCGCTGATCCTCAGTTTGATATGGAAGCAATGCAGGCTGAGATGGACCTTAAGATCCAGCAGGCCCAGGAGCAGGCAGATATGATCATCCAAAACGCCCAGCAGCAGGCTGATGCCATTATGCAGGATGCCATGCAGAGGGGACATGATGAGGGCTATCAGGCTGGATATCAGGAAGGCGCCATGGCAGCCCAGGCCCTTAAGGATGAGATCGATCAGCAAAGAGGTGACCTTGAAAAGGAGTACCAGCAGATAGTTGATGAGCTTGAACCAGAGATGGTGGATGTTCTTACCCAGATCTATGAGCATGTTTTCAATATAGAGCTCAGGGATGACAAGGGGATAATCCTTCATCTCTTAAAGACGACTCTTTCAAGGATAGAGCCAGGAAAGGACCTGATTGTTCATGTTTCATCTGATGACTATGATGACATCATGGATGAAAAAGAGACCTTGAATGCCTGTGTTACTTCTCCTAATACCACAATGGAGATCATTGAAGATCCGCTTCTTAAAGAAAATGAATGCATGATCGAGTCTGACAGCGGCGTATTTGACTGTAGCCTCGGTGTTGAACTGTCAGAGATATCCAGAAAACTTAAGCTTTTGTCCTTTGACAGAAAAAGAAGATAACGGTGAACATTTATGCTTGTTTCGTCAGTTGATGTATCTAAATACAAAAAGATGCAAAATGCTCCATTTTACCGGACCAGAGGTAAGGTGGTCAATGTAATAGGACTTACTATTGAGTCGGCAGGACCAGATGCCAAGCTTGGGGATATCTGTCTTATCTACCCCAAGAAAAAAGACAATGAGTCCCTTACTGAGTTTGTGGCAAAACCAGCCATGGCTGAAGTTGTAGGTTTTAAGGATGGCCATGTTCAGCTGATGCCCTATGAGAACACCAGTGGCATTGGCAGTGGAAGTATTGTAGAAAACACGGATTCTCCCCTTCGCGTAAGCGTAGGTGAAGGACTTCTTGGAAAGACTCTGGACGGACTTGGAAGAATTGATGGTACCAGCTACGGCCAGGGAACCTCCCTTGAGGGAGGTGTTGCTTATTCTGTTGAGAATCAGCCACCGGATCCCATGACCAGAGATCCTATTTCAGAAGTTCTTTCTCTTGGAGTTAAGGCTGTGGACGGCCTTTTAACTGTTGGTAAAGGCCAGCGTATTGGAATATTTGCTGGTTCCGGCGTTGGTAAGTCCACACTTCTTGGAATGTTTGCGAGAAACACTCAGGCGGACATAAACGTCATTGCACTTATTGGAGAGCGTGGCAGGGAGGTCCGTGAGTTCATAGAAAGAGACCTTGGTGAAGAGGGTATGCGAAGATCCATAGTGGTCTGTGCAACCTCTGACAAGCCAGCCCTTGAGAGACTTAAGGCTGCCAAGACAGCTACTTCAATAGCTGAGTACTTCAGAGATAAAGGCAAGGACGTCCTACTTATGATGGATTCCCTTACCCGTTTTTCCATGGCTCAGCGAGAAATTGGACTGGCTTCAGGAGAACCACCTGTATCCAGAGGATATCCGCCGTCAGTTTACGCGGAGATGCCAAAGCTCCTTGAAAGAGCTGGAAGATCCAGAAGCGGATCCATCACAGGTCTTTATACAGTCCTCGTTGATGGTGATGATATGAATGAGCCCATTACCGATACTGCAAGAGGTATCTTAGATGGCCATATAGTTTTGAATCGTAAGCTGGCGCAAAAGAATCACTATCCGGCTATAGACGTGCTGGCAAGTATTTCCAGATGTATGTCTGCCATTGCAGATCCAGAGCACAAAAAAGCTGCAGGTAAACTCAAAAACGTACTTGCTACCTATAATGATGCTGAGGATCTTATCAATATCGGTGCTTATAGAAATGGCGCCAATAAAAATATTGACTATGCTCTGTCCAAGATAGAGATGGTTAATAATTTCCTGATGCAGGAGACAGATGAGAAATTCTCTTTTGAAGAGATAAGAGCGCAGCTCATCAATATGTTTGCGGATTAAGAGATGATCGCTTATGGCAAGATTTGTTTACAGAATGCAGAGCGTTCTTAATATCAAGCAACAGACTGAGAACCAGACCAAGATGGAGTTTGCCCTTGCACAAAATGAACTCAATCAGCAGCTTGATATTCTGGATGAATACATTCAAAGAAAAGAAAAATATCTGAAAGAAGCTGAAGAACTTCGAAATGAAGACTCTTTAAAGCTTCAGGATATTTTAGACAACCAGTATGCCACAGCACAGATGGATGTCATGATAAAACAGCAGTCCATGGTGGTAAAGCAGTATGAAGAACGGGTTGAAAAAGTAAGAGTAAAGCTTACAAGAAACATCCAGGAAAGGAAGATGCAGGAATCTTTAAGGGAAAGGGCTTTTGCAGAATTTCTTGAGGAACAGAAACAGGAAGAAGCTAAAGAGAACGACCAAAGAAGCAGCTTTACCTATGCACAAAGACAAAAGGAAGAATAATAAATGGCTGATACCAGTTTATTAAATGGCCCACAGGACCCCAAAGCGGCCAAGGCCAAACTAAAAGCAGATAAAAAAGAATATGCAAAGAAATTAAAAGAGCAAAGAAAAGCCCAGAAGGAACAGGAGAGGGAATTTGCTGACAGAACCGCTGAGATCAATGGCGACAACGCCGGTGGTTTTGCCACCATTGTCATCACTTTTCTTATCATACTTATATGGCTTGCTATCATGGCTCTTTTGGTAAAGCTTGATGTTGGCGGATTTGGATCAGATATTCTTGCGCCGCTCATAAAAGACGTTCCTTATCTTAACCTGATCCTTCCAGATGGCGCGGTTCAAAAAGAAACTGAAACAACCCAGATCGTTGTTGATGGAACCACTATAACAGATGGGACAACAGGCACTGATGGTACAACGAGCCTTGCTACACTTGATGATGCCCTGGCATATATAAAGAGACTTGAAAAGGCTCTTCAATCTGAGATGGAGCAAAACAGTGCTCTTACTGCAGAAAACGAGAAATTAAAAGCTGAAGTTGCAAGACTTGAGCCATTTGAACAGCAGCAAAAGGCATTTTATGAGGAAAAGGCCAAGTTCTATGAGGAGGTTGTTTATGGGGAAAACGCTCCTGACGCAGAACAATACCAGGCCTACTATGAGATGATAGATCCAGACAACGCTGCAGAAATCTATAAAAAGATCATTCAGGGACAGGCTGATGATGCAGCTATAAAGGCATTTGCTACCACTTATTCAGGTATGAAGGCCAAGTCCGCTGCCAAGATATTTGATGAAATGGTAAAAGAAAACCAGATCACGCTGGTGGCCAAGATACTGGCTCAGATGAGTGTTGAGACAAGGGGAGATATTCTGGCAGCCATGGAAGAAGCAAACGCGGCCAAGCTGACACAGCTCCTTGAGCCTACTTCACTTGAGAATAAAACCACAAAAGTTACTGGTTAAAATGTTTTGAGGAGAGTGTTATGAAAAAGAAACTGTTGGCATTATTACTTGCCGGGGTTATTGCATCTTCTATGACAGGGTGTGGGACAGAGACTGCAAATCCTGCTCAGGAAGCTGAGACTTTGATGGATACAGAGGAGAGTACAGAGGCTACAACTGAAAGCTGTACAGAGGAGTCTCCTAAGGAAGAAACAGTTCAGGAAGAGACTTTAAAAGAAGATAACTCAGATCTCATCACTGGGGAGAATATGCTGACAAATGGGGATTTCTCAGAAGGAACAGACCCCTGGTATACCTTTTGCCAGAATGGAAATTGTGAGATCAGCGTAAATGCCGATGGAAACCTAGATATAGACATTAAAAGTGTAGGCACCGTTGCACACGGAGTTCAGCTCTACCATGACGGATTTTCTCTGGAAGAGGGCTGCGTGTACAAGATCTCTTTTGATGCATCATCAGATGTTGACGAAAAGATCCTTGAGATGAGATTTCAGCTAAACGGTGGTGATTATCACGCCTACTATCTTGAAAATGTTGTTGTTGGCCCGGATATGCAGCACTATGAATATACATTTACCATGAATGAGACAGGAGATCCTGCTCCCAGATTTTGCTTTAATATGGGTGCTATAGGAGATATGGACAGCAAAACTCCTGAGCATCATGTTTACCTTGGAAATGTAGTCCTTACCCTTGAGGATGCAACAAACAGAGTTGCTGGTAACTGGGCAGTAGATGTTCCTGATATCGCTGTAAATCAGATTGGATATCTTCCAAACGCATATAAGAGCGCAACCTTAAGAGGCTCAGCGCTTTCAGGAAGTGCTCAGCTTATAAATGAAGATACAGGAAAGGCTGTTTTTGAAAAGACAATTGGAAGCAGCATTGATGATCCTGATACCGGAGAGAAAGAAGCAATCTTTAACTTCACAGATATCACAGATCCTGGTACATATCATGTAGAAGCTGGAAAGGCTGTATCGCCTTCCTTTAAGATTTCGGATGATGTCTACGATGAGGCGTTTAAGGCTTCGATCAAGATGCTTTATTATCAGAGATGCGGCACTGAGCTTACCAAGGACCTTGCTGGTGACTTTGCTCATCCGATCTGTCATACACAGAAGTCTGTTCTTTATGAAGATAATTCAAAGACACTGGATGTAACTGGCGGCTGGCACGACGCAGGAGATTACGGAAGATACTCAGTTGCAGGAGCCAAGGCAGTTGCAGACCTGCTTCTTGCTTATGAAAACTATCCTGACGTATTCGACGACAATGTGGGTATCCCTGAAAGTGGAAATGGTATACCAGATATTCTTGATGAAGCAAGGTATGAGCTTGACTGGCTTTTAAAGATGCAAAGAGAAGACGGCGGCGTTTATCACAAGGTTACATGTCGAAACTTCCCTGGCGAGATCATGCCAGAAGATGAGACAGAAGAGCTTGTTATAATGCCTGTGACAACTACAGCTACAGCTGATCTTGCAGGTGTTATGGCAATGGCAAGCCGCGTATATTCAAATATTGACAAAGAGTTTGCGGACAGATGCCTTGAAGCTGCCAAAAAAGCAGCAGAATTTATAGATAAAACAGAAATAGATACTGTAGGCTACAAGAATCCTTCAGATATCTCAACCGGTGAGTATGAAGATGTATGCGATATCGATGAGAGATTCTGGGCATATGCTGAGCTATACAAGACAACAGGTGATAAGTCCTACGAGGAGTCTCTTAAAACAGTGCTTCCTGATAACGGATATTCCCTTGGATGGCAGGGCGTGGCTGGTTATGGCGGATATGCATATCTTTCTGCCAAGGACCTTGATGCTGATACAAAGGCCCTTGTTATGGACGAAGCAGTCAGGTACGCTAAAGAGGTTATATCAAACTCTGCCAAGTATTCCTATGGCTCATCCATTGTTGGTGAATACCCATGGGGAAGCAACCTTACAATTGCCAATAACGGAGAGTACCTGTTCCTGATGAATGGCCTTATTGACAAAGTAAATAAGAATGTTGCAGATATGCAGCTTAATTACCTTTTTGGCAATAATTCAACAGGCTATTCTTTCCTGACTGGTTTTGGTACTTTATATGCTGATCATCCACATCACAGACCTTCACAGGCCATGGGAGTGACTGTTCCTGGAATGCTTGTTGGCGGACCCAACAGCGGACTTAATGATGCATATGTTCAAAATGTGCTTAAGGGTTCACCAAGCGCTAAGTGCTATGCAGATAATTCCCAGAGCTATTCAACTAACGAGATAACAATTTATTGGAATTCACCACTTATTTATCTTCTCGCTGCTGAAATGGCACATTGAAAAAATTCATTTTAAGGGTTAAGTATATATTTTAATATCCGATATACATAGCGTAAGACTATAGGTAAATTATGCCTTATGCTTAAAAACTAAATACTGAAAGGAGGATTTAGATGGGCGGTGCAAACAGTGCAGTAAGTGCGATTGCAGCTTGCATGACACAGGGCGCTGCAGCTAATGTTTCAAATGTCTCTACACAGAAGAATTCTTCTAAGGCAGCTGCTACAAGCTTTGACAACATTCTGAATAAGGTTTCTGATACATTTATACAGACCAAGACAGTGGATGTTTCAAAGGATGTAAACAAACAGCTTGCAAGTTCAAAAGAGACTACTGATGCTGATACCAAGACTGTCAACTTAAAGGACATGACAAATAACGCAAAGAGCGTAAATGAAAATCCGGCGGATACAGCAGCAATTGTCGATCAGACAGCAGTAAATGAAACAAACAATCAGGTAGTTGATGAAAAGTTGCAGGAAGCCATTAACGAAGCGGGGGAAGAGATCATCTCCCAGATTGCAGAAACATTTGATATCTCCGAAGAGGAAATAGTAGATGCAATGCAAGTACTTGGCCTTATGGCTGTGGATCTTTTAAATCCAGCTAATCTTACACAGCTTGTAACTGAGATTCAGGGACAGGGCGAGGCCATCGATATTATCACAGATTCTGATATATATACATCACTGCAGGACCTCATGGAGGGTGCGGAGAGTATGAAGAGCGGACTTATGAATGAGTTCGATCTATCAGAAGAAGATTTACAGGCAGCCATTGAAGACGCCAAGCAGGGATTTGGCGCAGCGCTTGAAGACGCAGCTGATGAAACAGCTAAGTTTTTAAACGGTGAGGAACTGTCTGAAGAATTTGGAAAAGAAATTGATTTAAGCAAAGCAAACGCATCCGTGTCTGAGGCGATCACATCGAGTGAGACAGAAGAAAAGCCTGTTGTAGTTGAAACTGATAATAAAAACAGCGGAGAAAACAAAGGCAACCTTCAAGGCGAAGCTCAGTCAACAAATATTTTCAATCAGGTCATGAACAATATAGCTGATGCAGCAACTGAAGTTGATACTTCATCATTTAACAGCTACACTGACAGGACCCAGATGGAAGATATAATCAGACAGATTACGGAAAGAATCACAATCACACAATCTCAATCAGTTACAAGCATAGAGATGCAGCTTCATCCAGCAAGCCTTGGCCATGTGAATATTCTTTTGACCAGCGGCAAAGACGGAATAGTTGCAAAGTTTACTGCTCAGAACGAGATCGTCAAGGAAGCGGTGGAGGCACAGATGGCACAGCTTCAACAGAAGTTCAACGAGCAGGGTATCAAGGTAACTTCAGTAGAAGTCACAATTGCAAGCCATGAATTTGAACAAAACCTTGATCAGCAGGGCGACAGACAGCCAAAAGAAGCATCTCAGGGTAAGAAGGTAAAAGGCCTTAGAAGGATCAACTTATCTGAGATTCCCGATGATGAAGTGGCTGAGCCTGTAAGCGAAGCTGAAAGGATTGCAGTTTCAATGATGGAAGCAAACGGAAGCACGGTTGACTTCAGCGCATAAATCTTTTAGGGGAGATTAGTTATGGCAGATACAAGTTCAGTAAGTGCAATCATAAAAAATGGTGAAGTAGTTAATTCAGGTATAAAGACAGAAGATCAAAAAGCAGCGTCAAAGACTACTCCAAATGGATATGATAAGGATGCTTTCATGCAGATCCTGGTTGCTCAGATGAAGTATCAGGATCCAATGGAGCCAACATCAAATACCGAGTATATTTCACAGTACGCTACATTTACTCAGGTTGAGCAGCTTTCAAATATGGCTAATGCTATGAGCCTTTCAAGGGCTTCTGAGATGGTTGGTAAGACTGTTACCATTACCCAAACTAATGCTGAAAATGGAACAACTTCTGAAATTCAGGGCGTAGTTGACTATGTTACTTACAGTGGTAATAAAGCATACCTAAACATCAATGGAACAGCTTATGACATTGATAATGTATCTCAGGTTCTTGCAACAGATTATGTTGATGCACTTGAAGCTGTTGAAGATTTCCAGAAGGCCATTGATAAGCTTCCAAATCTTGACATGATAACTGAAGAAGAGCATGGCGAGACAATCGACAATATGTACTCTTATTACAACGACATAATGGATAAGAAAGCAAAGAATCTCATGAACAAGAACTATGTCACATCACTTCTTCAGTACGTAAACAGAATTGACGACATAAGAGAAGATACGCACAGAACCTTTAAGAAGGCTGATGAAGTCTAAACATCAGTCAGCAAATGGAGGACAAATAAATGATAATGGATGATCAAAGGTTCATGTCCATTGGCCAGGTCCAGGATCAATATTTAAATCCTAATACTCCTAAAGCAGGCAAAGATAAAAATTCTTTGCCTGCAGGAGAAAATTCTTTTGCCCAGGTACTAAATAAAGTTAAGGTTGCATCCGATATTAATAACAGTGAAGATACTGTTAAGTTTTCTAAGCATGCCCTTAACAGACTCAGCATGAGAAATATCGAGCTTACAGGCGAGCAGATGGAAAGACTAAATCATGGTAAGATCGAGGCAGGAGAAAAGGGTATCAAGGATTCACTGATACTGGTTGATCAGCTGGCATTTATTGTTAATGTGCCAAGCAGCACAGTAGTAACAGCAATGGATCAGACAGAAAACAAGAACAATGTATTTACTAACATAGACGGAGCGGTTATTGCATGATTGGACCGAAGCGGGATACAAGGCCAGAAGGGCCTCCCGTCAGGAAATCTTTTGATCCGGACAGACTGCCGGATCAGTCGCAAATAGCTTCGTCCGAAATCCGGAAATAATCCATAGATATCTGGTGAATATTTATGTTTTATTTTCATATTTAAAAGATGGAGGACTTTGCCTTATGATGAGATCACTTTATTCTGGTGTTGCAGGACTTCGTACACATCAGACCAAGATGGACGTTCTTGGTAACAACATTGCCAACGTTAACACAACATCTTACAAATCCCAGTCAATCACATTTTCAGACCTCATGTATCAGACAACCCAGACAGCTTCTGGAGCCACAGCCACAAAGGGTGGTGTTAATGCACGTCAGATTGGTCTTGGCGCAAAGTCTGGTGCTATTTCTACAGCAATTGAGTCCCAGGGTGCTACTCAGACAACGAACAACCCATTCGATATCATGATTACAGGTGACTCTTTCTTTATCGTAAACAATGGTAAGGAAAATCTTTACACAAGAGACGGCTCTTTCTACGTTGATGGTGCTGGTAACCTTGCTATGCAGTCAAATGGATATTTTGTACAGGGGTGGGTAGCACAGGAAGATAAAGAAACTGGTGAGATCAAGATCAATAAAAATGGTGGTCTTTCACCTTTGCAGATCATGAGCGCTGATAATTCAACATATTCACCTGCATCAACAACAGCAGCTCTTTATTCTGGCAATATCGATGATCACGACACAAACGTAACATCAGATGATGGTAAGACAATTACTCTTGAGTTCTATGATAATAAGGGCTATCTTTACACAGGAAAATTCACACTTAAGGATACAGGAACTGAGCATCTTTTCTCTCTGCAGCTTACTGATATCCTTGATTCTGATGGAAATTCAATAAATAAGAATCTTAATGTTGAAGGTACTGATAAGGTTCTGGATCATATATCATTTGGTGACAGATATACATATCCGGCAACAATGGATACTGAGCACTATAAGATCAGTCCTGACACAGTTAATAGTACAGCAACCTTTAGTGCTGTAGCAGGAACAGTTGAGTATCCTGATATTCCTGCAACAGGAACACTTAGTGATCTTAAAGGAACAAAACTGCTTAATGACGTTTATGGATTAACAGATGAAATGATCACAAACAGCACAACTTATAAGTGGGCATCAACATATAAAATTGATTCTGATGGACAACTTGTTGTTTCCTTTACTGAAAAAGTTCAAGATAATGTTGAAACAAAAGACGGCTATGAATATGCAAGCTCAGGATCTGCATATAGTTATTATGTTGATACAAATGGAAAAGGCTATGTTGTACCTAATGGGGGATCAGTTCCTCAGGCTATGAGCTCATTAAACAATAATAACTTTTCCGCCACACTTAAAAATATGTTTTCAATGACAGATGCAGAAATAGCTAATTATGTCGAGGCGGAAAACGGATATACTTATACCATGTCTACTGATAAAAAGACAATTACAGTAGAAAGAACAAATGGCCTCGGAAGGACTGCAGATACAGCTGTATCAAATGCTCTGGAATTGTCAAAAACAGAACTGGATAAGTATAAAGCTGACTATTTCAAAAAGTCATCAGGAACAGATCTGGAAGAAATAGTTGCTGATTATGATACAACATACAATGGCAAGATATTCTATACATATAATGGTACTAATCTTGTTATTTATGGATCCAAAGAAGGGGATGCTCAAAAAGAAAAAGTTGTTAATTGGCCAAATAATGACTTTGGTAATGCAATCAAAACTTTAAAAGACAATGGTGATACTGCTTTTACACAACAGTATGTTTCACTTTCAACTTTAAAATCAAAAGTAGCAGATATTAAAGATGGAAGTGGTAATAAAATATTTGCTGATGCTGATGCTTTAGAGACTGCTTTTAAAGACGCGATGGAAATAACAGAGCCAATTGATTCTGATAATTATTATATTTTCCCAGAATCAATTACAGGAACCAATGGTGTTGATATATATGTTTCTACATCAGATTATGTGATAGATCCTGACAATAAGATATTTACTGGAACTAATTTTACTCAGGAATACACAGCTAAAACTGGTTATGATGTAAAAAATGAAACGAAGAGCAGATTCGATAATACTGATGGTTCGGTATATGTAACATTTTCAAATCAGGATACTTTGGATAAGTTTAAGCCAGCATTTTTAAGTGATGTTTATGGAGTTGATATAGCAAGTTATATTCCTCAGAATGAATACTCAGTATCAATTGTTGGTGGTAAGCTTACTATTTCACACGAAACAGATACTTCTAAATCTGGGGAGCCAATAAAGATCGTTGGTGATTATAATGTCGACCCATCAAAGAAGAAATCAGACGGAACAACTTCACATTACAACTATGTTACAACAAAGGCAAAAGATAAATACATCAATGTTCCGATGAAGGGAAATATCAAAGACCTTATGCAGATTGCATCAGGAACCAATGTTTTCCCAGGGCTTTTAAAGAATGTATACGGGCTTTCAGATGAAGATGCTGATGCATATGGTGCAGATGGATCATACGAAATACTTCAGGATGGCAGCATTAATCTGACAACAGGACAGCATTCTGTTCAGCTCCTGTTTGACGCTGCAAATGGTTCACTTATCTCCGCTGGAGGTGATACATCATCTGCTGATAACAAAAATGAAGGATTGGTTAATATGATATTTGATCAGAAAATACCTGGACTTGAGGCTTTTGGTTATCAGCAGGGCGCTAATGATGATGGCATACCTGGACATATTACGTTTGATTTTTCAACAGTAACAAACTATAACACATCAGGTTCTTCAACAATTAAGGCTGTTAAGGGTGACAAAAAGAGTCTTAACACAGGAAGAGCAGTTGGAGAAATGAATGGTGTCAACATCTCAACAGATGGTCAGATATATGCTACCTATTCAAATGGCCAGACCAAGCTTCTTGGACAGATCGCATCAGCTCAGTTTGCTAATGCATCTGGTCTTTCAAAAGAAGGTGACAACCTCTACTCATCAACTCTTAACTCTGGCGAAGCTACTGTTCAGGATATCACAACAGACGGCGGCTACATGAACACTGGAGTACTTGAGATGTCAAACGTAGACCTTTCAAGAGAGTTTACAGAGATGATCACAACACAGCGTGGTTTCCAGGCTAACAGCCGTATCATCACAGTATCAGATACACTTCTTGAGGAACTCACCAACCTTAAGAGATAATATTTAAAAAGATCAGTAAAGGCAAATCCATCAGATCAAATTCCCAGGACCTGTGTCCTGGGAATTTTTTTGAATTAATACATAAAAAATTTATTCAATTAATACTGTATTCCACAGCAAAAAGTGTTACAATAAGTTCGATACCACAATATCTAGTACTATGCCTATTTATATGTTGTGGTATGTCAAGGATGAGTTGGTGGGGGAATACGGATATCTTCAATTAAATTTCAAATTGAAATCCCCAAAATGAAATTATGCTGCAATTATGTCTAAAATGTGAACAGTTTTAGCGGCTTTTGGAGTGCAAAAGTGTTAAAATTAAGGTGTCTGGAAATTTAATTTCAAAAACACCTGAAAAAATTAGAAATTTTGAAATTTTCAAATAATAAAAGGGGGAAATGTTGTGGATATTGCTTCATTACTTGGAGTAGGACTGTGTTTCGTCTTTATGATCCTCAGTATTGTATTTAGTGCCGGTATTGGAGGCGTTAAATACTTCGTGGATGCTCCGTCAATGATGATCACTTTTGGTGGCGCTTTCATGGCGGTTTTAGGATCTCGAAGCATGCAGAGCTTTATAAACGGTCTTAAGTCATATACGCTGATCTTCAAGATGCCTTCTGATGATACCAAGTCTGTGATCAAGAGCATCATTGATCTGTCCAACACAGCCAGAAAAGAAGGACTTCTTGCATTGGAAGAAGCTGCAAGCGGACTGGAAGATCCTTTCATGAAAAAAGGCGTTATGCTCATAGTTGATGGTACTGAGCCGGAACTTGTTAAGAGTATTTTAGAGGCTGAAATTGATGCTATGGCAGAGCGCCATAAAGAAAACTACTCATTCTTTGCTGATGTTGCAGGTATGGGACCTTCCTGGGGTATGATCGGAACCCTTCTTGGACTGGTTCTTATGCTTCAGAACATGTCTGATCCATCATCTATCGGACCATCCATGTCGGTTGCCCTCATTACAACATTCTACGGTTCAGTTCTTGCTAACTGGTTTTGTTATCCTGCTGAGAATAAGCTTAAAGCCAGAAGTAATGCTGAGTATATGAGTAAGAGCATAGTTATTGAAGGTCTTCTTTCTATTCAGGCAGGTGAGAACCCTCGTGTTACTGAAGAGAAGCTCAAGTCATTCCTGTCACCTGCTGACAGATCAGCATATGAAGCAGAGAATGGCTCTGGAGACGGCGGAGGAGAATAATGGCTAAGAAACCTGAAGAAGTTAAACCCGGTCTCCCCGCGTGGCAAGGTACCTTCGGTGATCTGATGAACCTGCTTCTTTGCTTCTTCGTTTTGCTTTTCTCCATGGCGACAATGGATGCAGCGAAGTTTGAAGAGGTTGCAGCTTCATTTAGTTCAGCCTTTAGTGTATTTTCAGGTGGTGAGATGGCTATTGGTAAGGGAGCGCTCATTGGTGATGGTGTATCACAGCTTACTGAGCTTTCTTCTTATATCACTTCTATGGGTCTTGCCCAGAGCGGAGAGGATTCTGACTCTGAGGAGACTGCTGTTGGAGAAATGGAACAGAAGGAACTTATGGAAGCAGCTGAAGCTGAGCAGCTTGAAGCCTCAGCAGAGCTGGCAGAGCAGATAGAAGAAGCTCTTGAAGAAGGTGAGATCGACAATATGGTTTCCCTCAATTATACAAGTCAGTTTGTTCAGCTTACGATCCAGGGTTCGATCCTTTTTGATTCAGGTAAGGTGGATCTTAAAGAGGATGCGCTTCCTGTAGTTGAGAAGGTAGGACAGATACTTGAGTCCTATGCTGGCGGAACAATTGAGATTGAAGGACATACAGATAATATCCCTATGGGCGGCGGCGGAAAATATGCCAACAACGATGAGCTTTCATCCGGAAGAGCCCTGACAATCTTTTATTATCTGACAGAGAACACTACACTTGACCCTGCTAATCTGGTACATACCGGCAGAGGTCAGTATGATCCAATAGCAGATAACTCTACTGATGAGGGAAGAGCCCGCAACAGAAGAGTAGAGATCAAGATATACAATCCTTTGAGTGCATCTTACTAATTTGAGGGGAGATAAGGACAAATGAAAAAGAATCTTTTATCAATAATCATCCTGGCACTTCTTATAGTGAATCTGGCCATGACAGGATTTATGCTTCTTAGCGTCATGACAACCAATTCACAGACAGCACATCTTATTGCGGATATTGCTGCAGCCCTGGAGCTTGAAGCAAACGGCGGAAACACAGGCGGATTTTCAGGCTCAGCGTCCGGAAATGTTGCTGTAACAGACGTTGCTACATTTGGATTTACCGGAGATGAGAAGCTTACCATCAATCTTAAGGCTGGCGCCGATGGCAAGAGCCACTACATGGTAGTTGAGGTTGTATTCTCAATGAACAAGGCAAGTGCTGACTATGCAACACTTGGAACTGAAGAATCTCTTGCAAGTATGAAAGAGCTTGTAAAGAGTAAGGTAACAAATACTTTGGCATCCTACTCAATGGAAGAACTTCAGTCAGGTGGAGATGAGACTGCAAAGGAAACTATCCTTGAAGAAGTTCAGGAACTTTACGGTTCAAACTTTATTTATGATGTAAGCTTTTCTAGTGTGCTTTATAACTAATTCTTTTAGAGGAGATTCACATTGAGCGAAGTACTATCACAAAGCGAAATAGATAGTCTGCTGTCGGCAATATCGACAGGTGAGCTTGATATGGAACAGATGCAGGGCAATGACGAAAAGAAAGTCAAGGATTATGACTTCAAACGTCCTGCCAAGTTCTCGAAAGAGCACTTGCGTACCCTGGAGATGATCTATGAGCACTATGGACGTCTTTTATCAACGACGCTTCCTATTTATCTTCGAAAGAACGTTTCTGTTTCAGTAGCTAACTCTGAAACTGTTACATATTCAGAGTTTTCAAACGCCCTTTCGAACCCGGTAATCTTGGGAGTCATAAGCTTTCTGCCTCTGCAGGGAACCATTATATTGGAACTTCAGGCCAATATTGGATTTTCATTTATTGACAGAATGCTTGGCGGAGAGGGAGTTGGACTTGATAAACCAAGACCCTTTACAGACATTGAGATGCCTCTTATTGAGAAGCTGGTCACCATCTGCATGCAATTGATGGTAGAACCCTGGCAGAACGTAGTGGCGATCAATCCTGTAATGGAGAGGATAGAGACCAATCCACAGTTTGCACAGGTTATTTCACCTACAGATATGATAGCAATTGTCACTCTCAATATTAAGATTGGCGATACAGAAGGTCTTATGAATGTATGTCTGCCTTACTTTACACTTGAGAGTGTCATGGACAAGTTGAATACCAAGTTCTGGTTTTCTACTATGCAAAAGAATGCAGAAGAGGATTATCAGGACTATCTGGAGTCTATGGTCAGACATGTGGATGTTCCGGTTAAGGCTGTACTTGGAAGGTGTAATGTATCAGTCAATGATTTTGTTCATTTACAGGCCGGAGACATAATAAGGCTTGATAACAGAGTAAATACAGACATGCAGGTTTATATAGGAAACCTATTTAAATTCACTGCATTGCCTGGAACCGCAAAAGATAAATATGCCGTACGTATTACGTCGGTAGTAAGAGAGGAGGAAGAGTAGGAGCATGGATGGAATGTTATCTCAGGACGAAATTAATGCTTTACTTGCCGGTATGGATCCAGCCGGTGGAGGCGATGCTGCGCCTGCAGATGCTCCTTCGGACATGGGGGCGCCAGAAGCAACAGTTGCTTCTGCACCAGTAGGTGGAGGCGATATTGATGAGTCGCTCCTTACTGATTCAGAGAAAGATGCAATTGGTGAGGTAGCCAACATTAGTATGGGCTCTTCAGCAACTACGCTATACTCTTTGGTTAATCAGAAGGTTAATATCACCACTCCTCAGGTTGAACTTGCTAATTGGGAGAATGTTATAAACAACTACGAAAGGCCTTGTGTATTTATCCAGATCAAATACACAGTTGGTCTTGATGGAACTAACATTCTTATCCTGAAAGAGCATGATGTTATGGTCATCACTGATCTTATGATGGGTGGTGATGGTACCAATACAGATGGTGAGATTGGTGAGCTTCAGCTTTCTGCAATTTCAGAGGCAATGAACCAGATGATGGGAGCTGCTGCCACATCTCTTTCAACCATGATCAATCAAAAGGTAGATATCAGCCCGCCACAGGCTACACTTCTTGAGATGATCAATGACGATCCATCCGATATCGCAGAGTTCCTGACGGGAACCTTTGTAAAGATTTCCTTTAAGATGCAGGTTGGCGATCTGGTGGATTCAACTCTTATGCAGTTGTATCCAATAGATTTTGCTAAGACCCTGAAGGATACAGTTATTGGTGCAGATGCTGCAAATCAGGAATCTGCTCCAGCTCCAGCACCGGCTCCAGAGCCAGCTCCAGCACCTGCTGCCGCAGCTCCACAGCCAATGCCTGCAATGGATCCTTCCATGATGGGTCAGCCAATGCCTCAGATGGCTATGCCACAGATGGGAATGCCTCAGATGGCTATGCCACAGATGCAGATGGCTCCTCAGATGATGAATATGAACATCCAGCCGGCACAGTTCCAGAATTTTGCAGGTGGAACAACTATCATGGCTGGTGGAGAAAATATTGGCATCATCAAGGATGTTCCGCTTGAAGTTACTGTTGAACTTGGAAGAACAGCCAAGCCTATTTCAGACATTCTTGATTTTGCTCCAGGAACCATCATAGAGCTTGATAAGGTTGCTGGTGAACCGGTTGATGTACTGGTCAATGGCAAGTTTGTTGCCAAGGGAGAAGTAGTTGTTATCGAGGAAAGTTTTGGCGTCCGCGTAACAGAGATAGTTCAGTAAGGATGGGGCAATCTTTATGAATTCATATTTACAGCTAATCATTATGCTTGTTGTATTCATCGGAGTTTTGGCTGCCACATATTTTTTTACCAAGTGGATGGCTGATTTCCAGAAGGATAAAACTGCTACCGGAAATATTGAGATCATAGAGACTGCCAGGATTTCCAGTACCAAATATATACAGATTGTCCGCATTGGCCAGAAATACATGGCTATTGCTGTTGGCAAGGATGAGGTTACAAACCTCGGAGAAGTATCCAGGGAGGACCTTATTTTCAAGGAAGAAAATCCGCAGGATAATTTGAATTTTAAGGATATTCTTGAAAAAATCAAAGGTGAGATCAAGAAGTAAATGGCTAGAATAAGGGGAGAAGAAACAAATAAATATATCAGGAAATATCTGAGGAAAGGCATTATTTCTGCAATCTTTTGTGTGATAATGGCGTCTTTCCTTGTCTTTTCTCTGCCTCAGGTAGCAAATGCTACTGAGAATGTCATCAGTGACACCAGCCCCACAGATCCTACTGTGGACAGGGATTCAGCTCTTACTGGTACCAGCGATGAGAGAACCAATATAAATCCCCCCGGAAGTGCCGAAACTCCTGACGATCTAAAAGAGCTTAATATTGCCAATACTGTTACTGTGACCTACGACAATGGTAACGGTACCCTCAATGGTGCGCTAAGGATACTTATTACCTTAACACTTATTTCTCTTGCGCCAACCCTTTTAGTGATGATGACCTCTTTTACCAGGATCGTCGTCGCCCTTCATTTTGTCAGGACTGCCATTGGTACCCAAACATCGCCGCCTAACCTGGTGATGATTGGGATTGCTTTGTTTATGACCCTTTTTATAATGCAGCCCACTTTGACAGAGGCCTACAATACAGCAGTTATCCCATTTGAGAATGGAGAGATGGACCAGAAAGAATTCTTTGAAGAGGTTATGAAGCCCTTCAGACAGTTTATGTATGGCCAGACCCAGACCAAGGATGTAAGGCTGTTTATGCAGATTGATGGCATTGAGTGGGATGGTGAGCTTGATAGTATTCCAAATGTAGTGCTGGTGCCAAGCTTTATAGTTAGTGAGCTTAGAACCGCATTTATAATTGGATTCCTTATATATATTCCTTTTATTGTAATTGACATGGTAGTGGCTTCAGTACTTATGAGTATGGGTATGATGATGCTGCCGCCTACCACCATATCGCTTCCGTTCAAGATACTTCTTTTTGTACTTGCTGATGGATGGAGCCTTATTATTGGTAACCTGGTCAAGTCATTCTACTGATGAGGAGGTGCAAAAGCTATGATCACTCTTGCTGATATCAATCAAATAGTTGCTTCTGCGCTTATGATGGTCATTAAGATGGCGCTTCCTATACTTCTGACGTCTATGATAATAGGTCTGATCGTTTCAATCTTTCAGACTGTTACATCGATCCAGGAGCAGACACTTACTTTTGTACCTAAAGTTTTAGGTGTATTTATCATGATAATGATATTAGGAAACTATATGCTTACAGAATTGTCAGGCTTTATCGTGACTTTGTGGTCTGACTTTTCCAAGTATGTTCGATAGGTACAGCTATGATACAGCATTCCTTTAGTTATGGAGATCTTGAGATCTACCTGCTTATAGTAGTAAGACTTATGACCTTCATTTATGTCTGCCCGTTCTTTGGAGGAAGGCAGACACCAAACCTTGTAAAAATAGGATACGGGCTTTTGATCTCAATCCTTTTATATGGCGCGGTTCCTTATACGCCACCAGATTACAACACTGTTGCCGGATATACTGTTATTGTTCTAAAAGAGGCAATGGTAGGACTTTTGATCGGTTTTGCAGTTACGCTTTGCGAACAGATCGCAGCTTTTGCCGGAACTGTGGTTGATATGCAGATTGGTCTTTCCATGGTTTCAATGATGGATCCTGCAACGAACCAACAGGTTACAATTACAGGATCTCTTTATTCACAGTACCTTACAATGGCGCTGATCATTACGGGGATGTATCAGTATATCTTAAAGGCGCTGGTAGACAGTTTTACATTGGTACCTATAAATGGAGCAGTGATAAATGCTGACAGAATGCTCCAGACAATGCTTAATTTCATGAAGGGTTATATAGTTATTGGTTTCAGGATCTGCCTTCCAATTTTCATAATCACTTTCATGACCAATGTGGTACTTGGCGTACTTGCTAAGGTTTCACCCCAGATGAACATGTTCTCTGTGGGTATTCAGATAAAGATTATTGTTGGACTTATGATCATGTTTATCACGATCACCATGCTTTCAGATGCATCCAACTTTATATTTATCAATATGAAGGAGATGATGTCAGATTTTGTATACAGCATGCAGAGCGGCTGATAACAGTACGTTAACAATTCAATATAATCTGCAGTTCTTTGCTGAAGATGCAAATGGTGCTGAAAAGACAGAACAGCCCACTGCCAAAAAGCTAAATGACGCCAGAAAAGAAGGACAGGTTGCCAAGAGTCAGGAAATAGCAACAGCCTTTACTTTACTTGCGCTATTTTTGATCATCTGGATCTTATATCCATTTATTGGAACAAATTTTGTAGGGATATTTGACAGGGTATATAACAGTATTCCTGATGTGGCAAGGACCTATGACGGAAGGATCCCAATAGCCTATATCAGGAGCATTATTTCAAATGCGATACTTACCATGGGGCTTATTGCGTCCCCGTTTTTTATACTGGGTTTTCTGATCGCCTTTATAAGTGATCTGGTGCAGGTCGGGTTTAAGCCTACATCAAAACCCTTAAAGCCCAAGCTTTCAAAGCTCAATCCCATAAGTGGTATGAAAAAGATCTTTTCAACCAGAAAACTGTTTGAGCTTGCCAAGTCGCTTCTTAAGCTTGCTGTCATGGCAGCTGTCATATATTCATTTTTAACCGGAAGGACAGAATCTCTTTTCCTGTTATATGACATGCCACTTCAGCAGGCTATTGGTCTTATGGGAAACCTTATTATATCCCTGGGAATAAGGATTGCAGCGGCTTACATGGTCATTGCCTTTATTGATCTTATCTACCAGAGGAGAAAGTTCACCAAAGACATGATGATGACCAAGCAGGAAGTAAAAGAGGAGTTCAAGAACTCTGAAGGAGATCCCGCAGTAAAGAGTGCGCAGAAGCGCCGAATGATGGAGGCTTCCAGAAGACGTATGATGCAGCAGCTTCCTCAGGCTGACGTAGTAATCACAAACCCTACTCATTATGCTGTTGCCATCAAATATGATGCTGAAGAGTCTGATGCGCCAATCGTTATAGCTAAGGGTGCTGATTACCTGGCTCAGAAGATAAAAGAGATAGCAAGAGATAATGATGTTGAGATTGTTGAAAACAAACCTCTTGCCAGAATGCTATATGCAAATGTTGAGGTTGGAGAGCTGGTTCCACCAGAGCTCTATAAGGCAGTAGCTGAAGTACTTGCCTATGTATATCACTTAAAAGGCAAGATCTGATATTGATCTGAAACTACAAACCAAACGGAAGGAGGATAATGATGGATCTTAAGAAGATAAGAGATCGCGTATATGACTATGGTCTGGCGCTTTATATTGTTGCTGCTATTGTTATGCTCATTATTCCTCTTCCTGACTGGATGCTGGATATTCTGCTGGCTTTTGATATGTCACTTTCCTTTGTGATCATGTTTACAGCTATGTTTGCTACTGAAGTTCTGCAGATGTCATTTTTCCCGACCATCCTGCTGTTTACAACAATATTCAGGATTGCCCTTAACGTTTCATCTACAAGGCTTATTCTTACCCAGGGCAGTGCTGGAGAGGTAATTGAAGTATTCGGAACCTTCGTAGGTGGCGGAGACCTTATTGTAGGAGCTATTGTTTATGTCATCCTTATCATAGTGCAGCTCATGGTCATTAACAAAGGTTCTGAGCGTGTCGCTGAAGTATCAGCACGTTTCACCCTTGATGCTATGCCTGGTAAACAGATGGCTATTGACGCGGACCTAAATACCGGAGCTATCACAGATGCAGAGGCCAAGCAGCGAAGAGATAAGATCCAGGAAGAAGCAAGCTTCTTTGGAGCTATGGACGGTGCTACCAAGTACGTTAAGGGAGATTCAACAGCGGGTCTTATTATCACTGCAGTTAACCTTATTGGCGGTATTGCTATGGGCGTACTTAGAATGGGCATGGATGTTAATACAGCTATTAACACCTATTCAATCCTTACCATGGGTGATGGCCTTGTAAGTTCCATTCCTTCCCTTATGATCTCTATGTCAACAGGTATCCTTGTAACCAAGGGATCAAAAGAGGCAGACTTTGGTCATGTGCTTATTGGACAGCTCTTTGGAACAGCCAAGACACTTTATCTTGTTGGTGCTGTAGTTGCAGGTCTTGGTATTTTATCACCACTTCCTACAGTACTTTATGTTACATTTGGCGCAGCGTTCATAATACTTGGACGTATTGCAAGCCAGACTATGGAAGAAGTTGCCACAGAAGGCGAGGTTGCATCTGAGGAAGAAGCTCAGGCAGAAGAGATCAGACAGCCTGAGAACGTCACAAGTCTTCTTCAGGTTGATCCTATAGAGCTTGAGTTTGGTTATGGTATCATCCCTCTTGCTGATGTCAATCAGGGCGGTGACCTTCTTGACCGTGTTGTAATGATACGTAGACAGGTTGCTCTTGAACTTGGTACCGTTGTGCCCATCATCAGACTTCGTGATAACATTCAGTTGAATCCCAATCAGTACATAATTAAAATTAAAGGTATACAGGTATCTGATGGCGAAATCCTGTTTGACCATTACATGGCAATGAATCCAGGTCATGTTGAGGAGGAGATCACCGGTATTCCAACAACAGAGCCGTCCTTCCACCTGCCAGCTACCTGGATCACAGAAGGACAGAGAGAACGAGCAGAGAGCCTTGGCTATACTGTTGTAGATCCACCTTCGATCATTGCTACACACCTTACAGAGATCATAAGAGAGCATATTGCTGAACTTATGACAAGGCAGGATGTACAGAATCTTGTGGACAACCTTCGTGAGAACAACCCTGCACTTGTGGATGAGCTTGTTCCTAAGCTTATGAGTCTTGGTGAAATTGAAAAGGTACTTCAGAACCTTCTTAGTGAAGGTATTTCCATACGAGATCTGGTAACTATATTTGAAACTCTTGCAGATTTTGCTCCATCAACTCACGACCCTGATATTCTTACTGAGTATGTAAGACAGAGCCTAAAGAGAGCAATCTCAAGCAAGTACTTTGTGCCTGGAGAAACCACCAGCGTACTTACCTTGGATCCTAAGATAGAGCAGGAGATCATGAGCAGCGTCAAGCAGACAGAAACAGGCGCTTATCTTACCCTTGATCCTGCAAGGACCAAGTCGATCCTTACGGCTGTGGGAGAGAATATAAGACGCCTTGAGGATGCTGGTAAAATGGCCATTATCATGGCTTCTCCGATCGTCAGAATGTATTTTAAGAAGATGACCCAGGATTACTACAAGGATCTGATAGTCATTTCTTATAATGAAGTAGAACCAACTATCGAATTACAATCAGTGGGGATGGTAACGGCATAGTATGATTATCAAAAAGTATGTTGGAAGAACTGAAAGCGAGGCAACTGAAGAGGCAAGAAAAGAACTTGGGCCCAACATTGTTGTAATGACTGTAAGGCCTGCCAAGAAGACTGGTTTCTTTTCCATATTCCAGCCTCAGAAGATCGAGGTCACAGTTGGCCTTGAAGAGGAAACTGAAAGGGCGCCCAGATCTTTTTCTACTGAAAAAGAAAGAACTGTAACCCCCAAGATCTCTTCAGATGATTACTCTCAGAAGGACACTATAATAGCGTCTGGAGGAAGGGTTACTCCCAAGGTTGCTCCTGTAGTCAGCGAAGTTAAGGATGACAACAGCGCTATTGAGGAGAAGCTTGACAATTTAAGTAACCTCCTTGAAAAGAACTTCCTTAAGCCTGAAAAGAATGTGCAGGATGACAAGAATGATTTTGATGAACCTGTGGCACCTGCAAATAAGCCTTCAAAGAATAGCGAAGTATCTGAAGAAACAATGTCTTTTATCAAGCTTCTCTACAATACTCTTATTGAGAATGAAGTTGATGAGATATACGTCAATCAGCTAACAGATGAAGTTGAAAAGATTTCAAAGCCGGGGCTTCCTTTTGATTACGCCCTTGCAAACGTATATCAGAAGATGGTTTTAAAGTTTGGAAAGTCTGAGCCTATAGAGCCAGTCACAGATGGCCCAAGAGCTGAGATTTTTATTGGACCTACTGGCGTTGGAAAAACAACTACCATAGCAAAGCTTGCATCGGAGCTTTCTGTGACACAGAAAAAGAAGGTGGCTCTTCTTACGGTTGATACCTACAGGATCGCTGCAGCAGAACAGCTGCGTACCTATGCTTCGATCCTGGAAATCCCGTTCAGGGTTATTTACACTGTTGATGAAATGAAGCAGGCAGCTGAAGATTTCAAAGATTATGACTACATCATGGTAGATACTGCAGGACATTCCCTGCACAACGAGGAGCTTAAACAGGGAGTTGAGAGCTTTATAAGAGTCCTTGAAGACATCATGGACTGCGAAAACTTCCTTGTTCTTTCTGCAACTACCAAGTATCGCGATCTTATCGAGATTGCAGATGCTTATTCAGAAATGGTGGCTTACAAGTTGATCTTTACCAAGATGGACGAAACAGGAGCCAAGGGCAATCTTTACAATATCAGGATCCACACCGGATCGCCGATTGCTTATATCACCAACGGACAGAACGTCCCTGATGACATAGCAGTTTTCGATGCACAGAGGATCGTCAAGAATTTGTTGGGTGGAAAGAGTTAATTCCTGGGGGAATAAATGGATCAGGCAACACAGCTTAGAAATATAATCAAGAATACAAATACGCCCCAGAGACCACTTGCAAGAATAATAACTGTTACAAGTGGAAAAGGTGGCGTAGGTAAGAGCAATGTGGCAATCAATCTTGCAGTGCAGTTTCGCAAGATGGGAAAAAGAGTAATTATCCTGGATGCCGACTTTGGACTTGCCAATATAGAGATAATGTTTGGAACTATCCCAAAACATAACTTAAGTGATCTTATATACCAGGGGAAGAATATAAAAGATATCATAACCTGGGGGCCTGAAGGCGTGGGATTTATCTCCGGCGGCTCAGGCATCTCTGGAATGTACAACTTAAGCAGAGACTATCTGGTCTATATAATTGTGAATCTTGCTCAGCTTGATGCCATAGCAGATATCATAATAATTGATACCGGAGCGGGAATATCAAGTGCAGTTATGGAATTTCTTGTAGCCAGCGGAGAGATCATACTTGTTACAACTCCTGAGCCTACAAGCATAACTGATTCCTATTCTCTTTTAAAGGCGCTTAATCAGTCGCCCAGGTTTTCCAGGGAAAACACCAAGGTGAAAGTAGTCTCCAACAGGGTGTCATCTGATGAGGAAGGACAACAGCTCTTTAACAAGCTCAACGCAGTTGTTGCAAGATATCTTAAGCTTCCTCTTACATATATGGGAGCAATTCCTCAGGATCAGATGCTTGCAAGAAGTGTGATGCAGCAGTCGCCGGTATCGATTCAGTATCCTAACGCCAAATCTGTTAAGGCTTTTGAAACGATCGCAGGTCACCTTATGAATCCCGGAGAAACCATGGAAGTAAAACAAAGGGGCATGGCTGCTTTCTTTTCCCATATCATTACAGGCAGGAAACTGTCCAATGCTCAAGTAACAAATACAACACAAGTATGATATACTGATAATATATTAATCTAGACGGAGAATCTTAAACTATGCTCACTGACTATATTTCACCAGGAAACAGGGTGGAGCTAAAGGCCACAGGCAAGGTATGGATGGATGAAGATGTACGTACCAAGCACATATATATGAGCAAAATAATGGATGTGACAAGCGATGACAGGATAGAGATCCTGATGCCTTTTGAGAGAGGCAAGATAGTTCTTTTACCTGTCGACGGAGAGTATAGCATGTGCTTTTACTCTACAAGAGGTCTATTTCAGTGTTTTGCCAAGATAGTGGACAGATACAGATCTGATAATATGTATATTCTTGTAATGGACCTTACCAGTGAACTGAGTAAGCTTCAGCGAAGGGAATACTACAGATTCAGCTGTGCTCTTGAACTTAAATCAAGACTCTGTTCAAAGGAAGAGCTGGAAGCTTTCGAAAAAAACAGAAAGTACTTAGTCGATCCGGGAGATAACCTGCAAAGAAGTGTTGTTGTAGATATCAGCGGAGGGGGACTTCGGTTTGTAGCTAACTTCCAGTATGAAGAAGAAAGCACCATCTATTGTGCTTATCGTTTGCCTGGCAGTTTAAACGATAAAGAGTATGAAATGATCTGTAATGTGTTGAAAGTACAGGAGCTGGAAAGCAAACCCGGATTATTTGAACATAGGATCCAGTACTTGTACATTGATGAGAATTCCAGAGAAGATATCATTCATTTCATCTTCGAGGAAGAACGAAAAATCAGAAAGAAGCAGACTTAATTATGAAAAAAATTATAATTATTGATGACTCTGCACTCATGAGAACTGTACTGAGTGATATTATTAATTCAGATTCAAGATTCCAGGTGGTTGACAAGGCCAAGGACGGAGTTGAAGGATTTGAACTTCTGAAAAAGAGAACTTATGACGCTGTAGTTCTTGATATCAACATGCCCCGTATGGACGGCATAACGTTACTTAAAGAACTGCATAAGGCTGGTATCAAGCAAAAGATCATGATGGCCAGCACAGATACTAAGGAAGGCGCAAAAGTTACTCTTGATGCTCTTGATCTGGGAGCACTGGATTTCGTACACAAGCCTGACAGGGCTTCTGAGTGTAGAGGAGAAGAGTTTACTAAACACTTCATCAATACACTTGCCGCTGTGGCTGAGTCGAAAGCTCCAGCACCGGTAAAATCCTTCTCCTTTGAAGAGGCCAAGGAATCCCGAAAGGTAATTCAGCTGGTTACCAAATCAGCCAGCAAGATCACCGGCAATAAGATAGTGGCAATCGCAAGTTCCACAGGAGGACCGAGGGCGCTTCAGTCAGTAATCCCCAAGCTTCCTAAGAATCTGAAAACACCGGTAGTTCTTGTGCAGCATATGCCTGAAGGCTTTACAGCATCTCTTGCAGAGAGACTTGATTCCCTCTCAGAGGTAAAAGTAAAGGAGGCTGCTGAAGGAGATGTACTTGAAGCAGGAACTGTCTATATCTCCAGGGGCGGCAAGCATATGCACATCATAAAAAGTGGCAGTAAGGAAATTATCCATTATGTGGATGGTCCTACCAGAGAAGGTGTAAGGCCTTGTGCCAACTTTATGTATGAGTCGCTGATGGATTCAGACTACGATGAGATCTGCTGTGTTGTACTTACAGGTATGGGAGCAGATGGAACCGAGGGAATCAAGAATCTAAAGTCTAAAAAGAAAGTTCACGTGATCGGTCAGGAAGAAAGTACCTGCACAGTTTACGGAATGCCCAAAGCAGTAGCAACGGCTGGACTTGTTGATCAGGTTGTAAAGCTTGATAACGTGGCCCAGGAAATCATAATGAGTGTCGGTGTGAATTGAGGGTTTCATTGTTTATTCTTTTTTAATCTTTAGCTTCTAAACTCCTCCATTCAAGAAACCGATATCATGTACAAGAGTATGCGTTTAAACGTTTACTTTTGACAATCAATCATTTCTAATGGAGGTATATAGGTTATGGATGTTTCCCAGTATCTAAGTGTCTTTCTCGATGAAGCAAAAGAGCACCTTCAGTCGCTCAACGACAACATCATGACTCTCGAGCAGGATCCTGAAAATGAAGATTGTATCAATGAGATCTTCAGATCAGCACATTCTATGAAGGGTATGGCTGGAACAATGGGCTATACCAGAATGCAGAATCTTACTCACGACATGGAGGATGTTTTCTCAGATGTTCGTGGCGGTAAGATCAAGATCAAATCTGCGGATATTGATGTATTATTGCAGTGCCTTGATGCTATTCAGGGATATGTTGACAATATCACTGAGAATCAGGACGAAGGTACTGATGAACACCAGAACATCATAAAGGCCCTGGCTGACATCAGAAATGGTGCAACTGGCGGAGATGGCGGCGATGCTGCAGCACCTGCAGCTGAGGCAGCTCCAGCAGCTGATGCATCTGCAGCAGCTTCTTCTGCTGATGGAGCTTCCGACTATAAGGCTATTAAGCTTGATCCTTCAGTTAAATCCACTTTGGAAGAAGCAGCTTCTCAGGGCAAAAAACTCTACGGCGTTACAGTGCATATTCAGGAATCCTGTATCCTTAAGGCTGCAAGAGGCTTTCTTGTATTTAAAGGCCTTGAAGAAATTGGTGAGATAGCAGTTTCTGATCCTTCAACTCAGGATATTGAAGATGAGAAATTTGACTATTCCTTCAGCCTTATTCTCATTACTGATGAGTCAAAAGAGAAGGTTGAGGAAATCGTAAAGTCAGTTTCTGAGGTTGAAGGCTGTGAATGCGGTGAATACGATCTGAATAGCGCCAAGACAACAGAAGATAAGGAAGAGGCACCAGCAGCACCTGCAGCTGAGGCTGCTCCAGCAGCACCTGCAACAGCAGCGCCTGCAGCAGCTAAAGCACCAGCAGCACCTGCACCAGCAGGCGGCGGAGCTGGAGGAAAGAAACCTGTTGGTAAGCCTGTTGTAAATAGAACTGTCCGTGTTGATATTGAAAAGCTGGATGTTCTTATGAACCTGGTAAGTGAGCTTATCATCGCTAAGAACTCATTGATATCAGCAGCTAACACATCCGGTGTCAGCAACGGAAATGTAAATGAGCAGATCGAGTACCTTGAGAGTGTAACTACAAACCTCCATGAATCAGTTATGAAGGTTCGAATGGTTCCTATCGAGAGCGTACTTCAGAAGTTCCCTCGTATGATCAGAGATCTTAATAAGACCCTTGGCAAGAAGATGGAACTTACAATGACTGGTGAAGAGACAGAAATGGACCGTACCGTTGTTGATGAGATTGGTGATCCTTTGATGCACCTTATCAGAAACAGTGCGGATCACGGTATCGAGTCTGCAGAGATTCGTGCTCAGCGTGGCAAGCCAGAAGTTGGACAGATTTTCCTTCACGCATTCCAGGATGGCAACAGCGTTGTTATCGAGGTTGGCGATGATGGTAATGGTATTGATGCTGAAGCAGTTAAGAATAAAGCTATTGAAAAGGGCGTTGTAACTCCTGATCAGGCAGCTCTTCTTACTGAGAAGCAGTGTGTAGAGCTTTTGTTCCATCCTGGTTTCTCAACAGCTAAGCAGGTATCTGAGATTTCAGGTAGAGGAGTTGGACTTGACGTTGTTAAGTCTAAGGTTGAATCACTTTCTGGTGAAGTTACAGTCCGCACCAAGCTTGGTGAAGGATCAACCTGGGTTATCAGACTTCCTCTTACACTTGCTATCATCCAGGCTCTGATGGTAATAATTGGCGAAGAGAAATATGCTATTCCTCTTGATTCTATCCAGAGTATTGAGGATGTTTCTCCTGCAGATATTAAGTTTGTTGAAAATAAAGAAGTTATCAATTTGCGCGGAAGCGTACTTCCTCTTATAAGACTCAATGAAGTTCTTGATACAGAGTCCAAGAGAAATCCTGATGAGGATATGGTTGTTGTTATCGCAAGAAAGGGCGACCAGCAGGTAGGACTTGTTATTGATGAACTCATGGGTCAGCAGGAAATTGTTATTAAGCCACTTGGCAAATACACTAACAAGTGCAAGCTCATAAGCGGTGCAACCATTCTTGGTGATGGCGAGATAGCTCTTATCCTTGATACTAATTCAATTTTCTGATGAGTATTTAAAAAGAAAGGAAGAATGTTATGAACGAACTTAGAGATAATAGTGATGTAGGAGAGCTTATTCAGTTTATCGTAATAAAGATAGATGATGAGCAGTATGGCATTAACATCAAATATATTGATAATATCGTTAGAATGCAGCAGATAACAAGAGTTCCTAAGGTTGATGATTACCTTAAAGGCGTTATCAACATCCGTGGTGAGATCGTTCCTGTAATGAGCGTAAGGATGAAGATGGGGCTTGCTGAGGATGAGATCACTGGAAAGTCCAGGATCATCATCTTAAAGACAGGTGAAGGCGATCTTGTTGGAATAATTGTTGACCAGGTTAACCAGGTTCTGACACTTGATACCAATAATATTGAGAAAGTCAGATATGATGACAAAAAGGGAAGTGGTCAGGCTAAATTCGTTGGCGGTGTAGGACATTATGACGGCGGTCTTGTTTCAATTCTTGATCTCGACGCTGTTGTTTCCGAAAAGGAAGTAAAAGAAAAGACTTCTAATGCCAGCTGATTGGAGGATTAACTATGGGTGAGATGAGTTTGGACAATATGTCCAACCAGTACTTTGATGTACTAAAAGAGCTGGGTAATATCGGTGCAGGTAATGCAACAACAGCTCTTGCACAGATGATAGGAACTAAGGTAGATATGGCTGTTCCTCAGGTAAGACTCCTCGACTTTAAGGATGTTGGTGATCTGATGGGCGGTGCAGAACAGATCATGGCTGGTATCTATCTTGCAGTTGAAGGAGATATTGATGGAAGTATCATGTTCCTTCTCAACAAAGTAGCTGCAAGACATCTTGTAGACAAGCTTATGGGCACTGGCTCTAAGCCTGAAGACGAGGAATTTGATGAAGTTGAGATGTCAGCGCTCAAAGAAGTAGGTAATATCATCACTGGCTCATATCTTAATTCTTTGTCAATGATGACTAACCTGAAACTTGTTCCTTCAATTCCTTATGTTGCCATTGATATGGCTGCTGCGATTCTTAGTGTTCCAGCTATTCAGTTTGGAATGATGGGAGATAAGATACTTCTTATCGAAACACAGTTCTTTGATGAGCTTAAGCTCAGCGGTTGGTTTATTTTGCTACCTGATGTGGATGGATACGCCAAAATCCTTTCTTCACTTGGTATGGGTGATGTCCAGTTATAATCGAAAGGGCGAATATGAGTCAAATTATTAAGGTTGGTATGGCCGATCTCAATATTTGTGTGAGCCCTGACGGTATAACCACTCTGGGTCTTGGTTCCTGCGTTGGAATAGCAGTCAGGGACCCGGTTACCAAGATAGGGGGCTTGGCACACATAATGTTGCCGGACTCGACTGAGATTAAGAATAATTCAAACATTCCTAAATTTGCAGATACTGGTATAGAGGAACTGATCAAGCAGATCGTTGCAAAGGGGGCAAGCAGGCAAAGGCTTGTAGCCAAGATTGCTGGTGGTGCCCAGATGTTTGCTTTTCAGTCTAATAACCAGACCATGAGAGTTGGAGACAGAAATGTTCAGGCTACTTTAAAGAAACTCAAAGAGATGAACATTCCGGTTCTTGCTCAGGATACCGGTGACTCATATGGAAGAACGGTCATTTTTTATCCAGAAAATGGAGATTTTGTGATTAGGGCTGTTGGAAAGCCTGAGAAAGTAATATGAATACCGATATTGATGAATTTAAAAAAGTCAATACAAAGCTGATCACTCCGCTGATAGTGCTAAGTTGTACCGCAATTATTGCGATATTTACATACTTTAAGCACTATCCAGCAGGTGATTGGTTTATTATTGTTTTTGCTTCTGTAGTTATTTTTCTTGTAATTGGGCTTATAATAGAGAAGATGATAACCAGATTCATGGAGATCAACTATGAAAAAGCTGTAGCAGAAAGAGAAGAAGCAGAACGCCTTGAGGAAGAGGCAAGAGCCGCAATGGAAGCGGAAGGTGGAGAGGAAGTGGAAAATGTTGATCAGGAGCTTCCACCTGAATTCTAAATATTATCTGGGGAAGATAATAAATGGACGAAGCAGGACGTAGTAAATTATGGACCGAATATAACAAGACTAAATCAGCTGATATCCGTGAGCAGCTGATTTTGGAGTATGCACCTTTAGTTAAACTGGTAGCTGGAAGACTTTCTATGTACCTTGGTTTTAACGTTGAGTACGATGACCTGGTAGGCTATGGAATCTTTGGACTTATCGATGCCATAGACAAGTTTGACCTTATGAAGGATGTCAAATTTGAAACCTACGCAAGTCTTAGAATAAGAGGTGCTATTCTTGACCAGATCAGGAAAATGGACTGGATTCCAAGGACCATAAGACAGAGACAAAAAAAAATTGAAGCAGCCATCAGGGAAATCGAAAAAGATGGCGGACATGTGGCAACTGATGCTGAGATTGCTGCAAAGATGGAGATCAGTGAGGACGAATATCAGAACTGGCAGAATCAGATGAAGGTAACAGGTGTTGTTTCCCTCAATGAGTTTATGGATCAGGGTGCTGATATTCCAGAGGATTCCAATAACAGAAGCTCCTCATTTGTTAAGCCTGAAGAGGCAGTAGAAAAAGAAGAGCTCAAAAAGATGCTGGCGGAATCCCTTGAACTTTTAACTGATAAGGAAAAGAAAGTTATACTTCTTTATTACTATGAAGAACTTACATTAAAGGAAATAAGTGAGGTTCTTGAAGTATCAGAATCAAGAGTATCCCAGCTACATACGAGAGCGCTACAGAAGATGAGGGAAAAACTTGGTGATTACCTCGGAATACTTACAAATTCAAGATAATAAAATATTAACTTGCTGAGGTCTATTATGAACGGATATTTTCAACTGGTTATTACTCCAAAGGGCACTGGAATTAGAGTTTTTCCGCCAACTGATGGCGGAGATGCTCTGAATGTCAATGATGTAAGAGAATATCTTGAAGACAGAAAAATTCCATATGATGTTGTAATTATTAACGATGCTGTGACAAAGGCTGAAGAGGGAAGCGTTACTATTTTCACACAGACTCAGATCCTTCCTGAGCGTGAAGGTTGTAAATATACTGTTTTCAAGGATCGTATGTCTGTCACGGCATTTTTTTATCCTCCAAGCGAGGGTGCTGAACTGATGACTGAAAAAGAAGTTCTTGATTCTCTTGCCTACAGAAAGATAACTTATGGCATTTTGGATGATGCGATCAAGAAGTTCTTTGAACATAGAGAATACTGTAAAGAAATAGTTGTGGCTAAAGGCAAGGAAGTTCAAGAGGGCCATGATGCGAAAATAGAGCTTCACTTTAACGCAAACCTCAGAGCTAAGCCAACTCTTCGTGAAGACGGAAGCGTTGACTACTTCCACTTGAATCTGATAAACAATGTTCAGGAAAAGCAGCTCCTTGCAACACTTGTTAAGGAAGAGCCTGGTGAAGCAGGCATCAATGTTTACGGCGAAACAATAAAGCCACATGCAGTTAAGTCCACCTCGATAAAGGGCGGTAAGAACACTATTTTATCTGAGGACAAGCTTCAGCTTTTTGCTGAAAAAGCAGGACATGTCACTGTAAAAGAAGGAAAGATCACAGTTTCTGACGTATTGACCCTTGAAAATGTTGATGTATCAACCGGAAACATTGAATATGAGGGAAGCGTTCAGGTTAAAGGTGTTGTTGCCAGCAATTTTTCAGTAAGAGCTGGCGGAAATATTGTTGTTAAGGGCATTGTAGAAGGTGCTACCTTAGATGCTGGAGCAGATATCATTCTTGAGTGCGGCGCAAAAGCAGGTGGTAATATAAAGGCTGGAGGAAATATTGTAGCCAAGTTTATCGAAAATGCCACAGTATCTTCCAGAGGAAGTATTTCCAGTGAATGTATATTACACTCAAATGTAGCATCAGGTACTGAGATAACAGTTACTGGTAAAAGAGGTTTCATAGCAGGCGGTAAGGTTACAGCTGCTGAAAGGATCACTGCAAAAGTTCTTGGTTCTGAGATGGGAGCAAACACCATCGTTGAAGTTGGTGCAGATCCTCAGCTTAAGATAAGACTTAAAGAACTTCAGAAAAACATAACCACTGCAAGTAAGAACATTGAAAGCATGAAGCCAACACTTGAAGGATTTACCAAGATGCTCAAGGCTGGTGCAAAGTTTACTCCTGAGCAGGTCGCAAATGTCAAAAAGCTCATGGAAGCAAATAAGATCCTTACTGCACAGATAGAAAAAGATCAGGAAGAATATTCTGAACTTATGGAAAAACTTGCTGAGTCCAAGGAAGCTGATGTAATTGTTGAGGGGACAGCTTATCCTGGAACAACAGTTAATATTGGGGAACTTTCTATGATAGTTAAAAAGCCAGTTCAGTACAGCAGGTTTGTTGTCAAGGAAGGAGATGTTCGTTTAGCGCCCATATGATAATATGTGGCAAAGAAAGGAGGAGCTATGTCAATTAACCACATAGATTTCGGGGTAATGGCCACTTCGACAGATGTGACCACTATTAAGGCTTCAGAAGAGGCAAGACCACTGGCTGATCAGTATAACTTTCAGGCCCAGTTCAATGAGTCGGTTCAAAATAACCAGCACTCAGTAAATGCCAAAAATGACATTGATCAGGGTCAGCTTAACTCCAATGCCGAAGACAAAGGCTCGAATGAGTACATGGGGGATGGCGGAAAAAACAGAAGACAGGGTGAAAAGAGAAATTCTCCAGAAGAAAGAACACTCACAAAGGAACAAATGGAAAAAATGGCTGAAGGTATCCACGACAGAAACGGTAAGCCAATTGATTTTCGTATTTCTTCCGGCTTTGATTTGAAGATTTAAGCGTTCTATATTATAATGTATTGACGTGTTTGTGATTTCACGTTTAGTTTTTTGTGGGGTATTTGGGCGGAGAAATGATAAGTATTACTGAGATTGTTCTTATTGTTGCTGGCTTTGCGGCAATAATATTAGGTTACCTTCTTCCTGCCGGTAAGGACATGGATGAAGAAGATAAGATGCTCATGGAGAGGGAGATCCGTGAGCTTGTTAGGCGTGAAGTCGAAGACCAGAAGGAAACTATCGAAGACATGGTCGGAGATAGTGTCGAGAATTCTTTAGACAGAACAGAGCGGGCTATGGAGCGCATCTCCAACGAGAAGATGTCTGCAATTGGCGAGTACTCTGATACTGTTATCAGTGATATCCACAAAAATCACGATGAAGTAATGTTCATGTATGATATGCTCAATGACAAACACAAGAATCTCACCAGTGTTGTCAGCGAGGTTACTAAAAAAGCCGATGAAGCCAAGCAGGTTGTAAGGGATGCAGAGGCAACTGCCAAGGAGGCTCAGGAGGCTTCCAATAACATGCTTGCAGCCTCAGAAGAAAAAAGCAATGTGAGAGCCATCCTGCTTGATGAGACAGACGACAAACTTAGCGGAATAAGAATACCTTATAAAGATAAAACAAAGGATGCTCCTGCAGATTTTAAAGAAAAAGATTTTGGTCAGGAACTTCGTGATGAGGCTCTTTCAGATATTGAGAAAGAAGCACCTGCAGGTAATGTTGAAAGCGGATACGTAGATCAGAGAAATATAAAAGAGCTTGATGGCCTTGAAAAGATAGGCGCAAAGGTTCTTAATAAAGAAGAGATATCAGCATCCCATGTAATAGGTAATACTTCTTCGGAAAGCACATCAGGTAAGGTTGTTCCTATTACAGAAGCTGTAAGGGTTGAGGGTAGAAGCAAGAATCCTGATAAATCAATGCAGGAGCTTACAGCCAATGACCCTGTATCACAGAATAAACAGATCATCGAGATGCATAAGGCCGGTAAATCCAATATGGTCATTGCAAGAGAGCTTGGACTTGGTATCGGTGAAGTCAAGCTTGTGATCGATCTTTCCAATAAGCATAGAAAAGTAAGATAAGGAAATATATAGATGAAACTTAAGTACTATCTTCGCGGAATGGGAATTGGAATAATCCTCACTGCGATAGTTATGGGCTTTGCTTTAGGAGGCAGAAAGGCCACCATGAGCGACGCTGAAATAATACAGAGAGCAAAGGCTCTTGGAATGGTTGATGGAGAAAGCGGAGTTCTGCTTGATTCCAAGGATCAGGAAGGTGAGGAAACAAACGATGATTCATCTACATCCAGTTCGCCATTATTTGAAGAAGGAGCTAAAATACCTGAGAAAGAGCAACAAGAAGTCGCTGGCACAGGTTCATCAGCTTCAGAAGTGGCTGAAGAAGCGAAAGAAGGAGAAAATGCGGATTCAGAAGCTTCAAAAGATCAAAGCAGCGCTTCTTTATCATCTACAAAAGAAGAAAATGCAACAGCCTCAGAAAAGTCAAGTGTGACAGAAGACGCAGCAGCCTCAGGAAAGTCAAGTGTGACAGAAGACGCAGCAGCAAGCAAATCTTCAAGTACCTCAAAGACAGATACTGCATCATCAGAAGCATCAAAAGAAGCTTCAACTGCATCATCTGAGTCAACTGGTTCATCTTCAGGGGCTTCAATAAATACATCATCCAAGACAGTTACAATTCCCAGGGGACTTGGCTCTGATCAGGTGGCACAGATCCTTGTAAGAGAAGGAATAATCGACAACGCAGTTTCTTTTAATAAATACCTTGTAGACAGCAGGAAGGACAGGATCATTCGTTCAGGGGTAAAAACAATACCTGCTGGCGCTTCCTATGAGCAGATAGCATCAATAATTACTAACTGATCTAAAAAAAGAGCAGAAATGCTCTTTTTTCAATGTTTATATTAAAAAACATATTGAATTCTTGATTTCCCTATGTTATTATTACTAAGCTGTGTCTAAATAGGATGTTTATGCCCATTTGCACGGCAGTAACAAATAAACACGTATATCTGATCTTGGTTTTGGTGTCAGTTGCTGATCGGAAACAAGGCCTGCCGCAAAATGACGCTTTTTGCGGACTTACAGGTTAAGGATATACGGAAGATTAACCAAACGGAGGTATTAAAATGAGCGTTGTATCAATGAAACAGTTACTTGAAGCAGGTGTACATTTTGGACACCAGACCAGAAGATGGAACCCTAAAATGGCTCCTTACATCTTCACAGAGAGAAACGGAATCCACATCATCGACCTTCAGAAGTCAGTTGTTAAGGTTGACGAGGCTTACAAGGCAGTATTTGAGATCGCACAGCAGGGTGGAACAATTCTTTTCGTAGGTACTAAGAAGCAGGCTCAGGATGCAGTTAAGACTGAGGCAGAGCGTTGCGGAATGTACTATGTAAACGAGAGATGGCTTGGTGGTATGCTCACAAACTTCAAGACAATCCAGAGCAGAATCGCAAGAATGAAGGCTATCGAGAAGATGCAGGAAGATGGAACATTTGATGTTCTTCCTAAGAAGGAAGTTGCTCAGCTTAAGAAGGAGCTTGCTAAGCTTCAGGCTAACCTTGGCGGAATCAGAGACATGAAGAGAATTCCTGATGCTATCTTCGTAGTAGATCCTAAGAAAGAGAGAATCTGCATCCAGGAGGCTGAGGCACTTGGAATCACACTTATCGGTATCGGTGATACAAACTGCGATCCTGAAGAGCTTGACTTCATCATTCCTGGTAACGATGATGCTATCAGAGCTGTAAAGCTTATTGTTGGCAAGATGGCTGATGCTGTTATCGAGGCTAACCAGGGTGCTGAGGCTGATTCAGCTGCAGATTATGTTGCAGAAGGTGCTGAGGCTGAGGCTACAGACATCGAGGAAGTAGCAGCAGAGTAATTCCTATAAATAAAATATCAAGCAGATTTTCTGCATATAACGGAGGATAAATAGATGGCTATTACAGCAGCAATGGTTAAAGAGTTACGTGAGTCTACAGGCGCTGGAATGATGGAGTGCAAGAAGGCTCTTACAGAGACTAATGGAGATATGGATCAGGCTGTAGAATACCTTAGAAAAATGGGTATCATGAAGTCTGAAAAGAAGGCCAGCAGAATTGCAGCTGAAGGTCTTACAAGAATCGCTGTTAAGGACGATCAGACAGCAGCTGTTGTTGAAGTTAACTCAGAGACTGACTTCGTTGCACAGAACGAGAAGTTCCAGGCATTTGTTGAGGCTGTTGCTAAGCAGGCAGTTGAGTCAAATTCACAGGATCTTGAGTCTTTCATGGCTGAGAAGTGGAATCTTGATGAGTCTAAGACTGTTAACGATGCTCTTGTAGAGATCACAGCAGTTATTTCTGAGAAGATTTCAATCAGACGTTTTGAGAAGGTTACAGCTCAGAATGGTATCGTAGTACCTTACGTACATGGCGGTGGAAGAATTTCTGTTCTTGTTGAGGCTACAACAGATGTTGTTAACGATGACATCAAGGACGCAATCAAGAACATCGCTATGCAGGTTGCAGCTCTTAATCCTAAGTTTGTTTCTTCTGAGGATATTTCTGAGGAATACAGAAACCACGAGAAGGAAATCCTTCTTGCTCAGGCCATGAAGGAGAACGAAGAGCTTCCTGAAGGAAAGAGAAAGCCTCAGGAGATCATCGAGAAGATGCTCAATGGACGTCTTGTAAAAGAGTTCAAAGAGATCTGCCTTAACGAGCAGGTTTATGTTAAGGCTGAGGATGGCAAGCAGTCTGTTGGCCAGTACATTGCACAGGTTGGCAAGGCTAACAATGCAAACATCAAGATTGCCAGATTTGTTCGTTTTGAGACAGGTGAAGGTATCGAGAAGAAAAACGAGAACTTCGCTGAGGAAGTTGCTAAGCAGGCAGGTCAGCTTGGCTGATAACATTGCATTTTTAAGGGCTCTGGATTTTACCAGAGTCCTATTTTTTTATGGAAATTTCGGGCCATTTGTCTTATACTAGTGTAGTGCGTTTTTGTAAATTAAAGAGCGCAAACGTATGAAAAAAGGTTGGGTGATCACAAGTTGGAGCAAACTGTTACTATTAAAGGCACCAAGTCCGGAATCATTTTGGTTTTGGATCCTGGTCCATCTTTTGATTGTATCTTAAAGTCTATTGCTGAGAAATTTGGGGAAGCAGCATCATTCCTTGGAAAAAACAATATGGGACTTCTCGTAAGGGGAAGAAGCCTGTCAGATAGCGAGATCAATGAAGTTGTAAGAGCCATTGAGGAAAACTCTGAGCTTACAATCTCCTGTATCATTGATGAAGAATCTGATCTTGAAAGAGTATTTTCTTCCAGAATATCTGGTAATGAGGATAGAACGCCTGATATAAGTGAGGCAGCGTTAGGGTCATTAGCTGATCTTCAGGACAGCGCTCTTATATACAAGGGCAATCTTCGATCAGGTCAGGACATTTCAAGTGAGAAGAGCATTATTGTACTTGGAGATGTTAAGCCAGGAGCAAATGTTACATCCTTTGGAAGTATTTTTATTCTTGGGGAACTTAGAGGAAATGCTTTTGCTGGGGCTTCAGGAGATAAGAACAGCATTATAATGGCCCTTGAACTTGATCCAATTCAGATAAGGATCGCTGAGACTATAGCAATTTCTCCAGATGCTGAAAAGGGCACTAAGATCAAGATCAAAAGAAAAAAGCTACTTAAGGATTCCGATAACGGACCAGAGGTAGCATACATTGAAAATGGCCATATAGTTAAAACACACTATGGCTCTTCATTCTTAAGACAATTCTACAAAATCTAAATATCAGGAGGAAACTATGGGAGAAGTAATAGTAATAACATCAGGCAAGGGAGGCGTTGGAAAAACAACTACAACCGCGAACCTTGGAACAGGGCTTGCCAAGCTTGGCAAAAAAGTAGTTCTTATTGATACAGATATAGGACTTAGAAACCTTGACGTGGTAATGGGACTTGAAAACAGGATCGTATATAATCTTGTTGACGTTATAGAAGGTAATTGCAAGAGAAATCAGGCTCTTATCAAGGATAAGAAGTATGAGACTCTTTTCCTTTTGCCTGCTGCCCAGACCAAGGATAAGACAAGTGTAACACCTGAGCAGATGAAGAAGCTTACAGATGAGCTCAAGGAAGAGTTTGACTACATCATCCTTGATTGTCCTGCAGGTATTGAGCAGGGCTTTAAGAATGCCATTGCAGGAGCAGACAGAGCACTGGTTGTTACAACACCTGAAGTTTCTGCTGTAAGAGATGCAGACAGGATCATTGGCCTTCTTGAGGCAAATGAGATCAAAAAGCCTCAGCTTATTGTAAACAGGCTCCGCCCAGACATGATAAAGAGGGGCGACATGATGTCTGCTGAAGATGTTGTTGACATTTTGGCAATTGAGCTTATTGGCCAGGTTCCAGATGACGAAAACATCGTCGTTGCAACAAACAACGGTGAACCACTGGTTGGAGACAGCTCTCTTGCTGGACAAGCTTATATGAATATCTGCAGAAGAGTAACTGGAGAAAATGTACCATTTTTGGATCTTGAAGCCAAAAAGGGTCTCTTCTCATGGTTCAAAAAGAAATAATTGGAGGGCAAATAGGTGAAAATAACTGATATTTTCAAGAAAAAGTCATCTAGCGACGTCGCAAAAGATCGCCTTAAGCTCGTACTTGTTTCTGACAGAGCCAGCTGCTCACCCGAGCTTATGCAGAGGATCAGAAGTGATATCATAGAAGTTTTATCCAAGTATGCTGAGATTGATATGGACGGTATAGATATCAATTTTACCCAGATGGATACAGAGGATAATACTACAGGTACTGTTCCAGCTCTTTACGCTAATATTCCTATAAAAAAAATGAACCACAACGTAAAATAAAATGGACTATTTGAATGTAGGGCTTACCCAGCAGGAGGCAAAGAGCCTCTATGAGGAGGGTAAGGGCAATGTACAAATCGATAGTATAGGCAAGACCAATTTAGATATTATCAAGGAAAATGTATTTACATACTTTAACTTGATATTCTTTATCATGGCTGTGCTTCTTATTGTATCGGGAGCTTTCAATTCACTGACGTTTCTTCCGGTTATTATTTGTAATTCCCTGATCGGTATTTTTCAGGGAATAAAAGCCAAGAATGTTTTAGATAAGCTCAAGGTCTTAAATCAGTCATCAGTGGAAGTTATTCGAGATGGCACAGAGCGGATGCTTACTATTGACAAGCTGGTACTTGGCGATGTGATAGTTCTTTCTGCAGGAAGTCAGATTTGTGCTGACGCAGAAGTTATCGATGGAGAGATTACTGTTAATGAAGCGCTTCTTACTGGTGAAGCAGATGAGATAACCAAGAAAAGCGGAAGCGAGCTGATGTCAGGAAGCTTTGTGGTGTCTGGTAAATGTCTTGCCAGGCTTACAAAGGTTGGGATGGATTCCTACATCTCACAACTCATGCTTAAGGCAAAAAAGATGCCTTCTTCAGAGCAGTCCGAGATGGTAAGGTCTATAAATAAGATTGTAGCTTTTGCTGGAATCATCATTATTCCAATTGGTATATCTCTTTTTATCCAGAGCTTCTATATTCAGGGGAATTCCTTTGCAGAGAGCGTTCCTTCAATGGTGGCAGCTCTTATTGGAATGATACCTGAGGGGCTTTACCTTCTTTTAAGTATAACCCTGGGCCTTAGCACAATGAGACTTGCCAAAGAAAGGGTCATGCTCCATGACATGAGAAGCATTGAATCTCTTGCCCGTGTCGATACCATCTGCGTGGACAAAACTGGCACTATTACAGATAACAGTATGCTGGTTGCTGAGACGGTTTTGGCAGATGGAAGCACAGACGAGGATTCGATCAATTACTATGATAATCTGATCGCTGACTATATTGGATGTGTTCCGGATGACAATATAACAATGCGTGCGCTGGAGGACTACTTTCCTATCAGGAACAGCAGAACCTGCGTATCATTCCATGCTTTTTCTTCAAAGCATAAATATAGCGCTGTGCAGTTTACCGATGGTACATATGTCCTTGGCGCGCCTGAGTTTGTTTTAAGAGATAGCTATGAAAGCTACCAGGATGTAATTTCAGGATTTGCAAAAAGAGGACTAAGGGTACTTTGTTTTGCAGCTTATTATGGCGGCGCTGATGGAAGCCCTATTATTGATGAATCCTCTGATAACATTTCGTTAGATGTACCAAGTAATTCATTGGAAGGCGCAAAGACAGTTCCTTTAGTGTTCATTCTTTTGCAAAATCCAATAAGAGAAGCTGCCAGATCTACATTTAAATACTTTAAAAAGCAGGGCGTAGAAGTAAAGGTCATTTCTGGAGACAATCCTCTTACGGTTTCTGAAGTTGCTAAAAATGCTGGAATTGATAAGGCGGAGAGATATGTTGATGCAAGTACACTGCAGGACGAAGAAATCAAAGATGCTGTCAGAAAATACAACGTTTTTGGCAGAGTATCTCCCGAGCAGAAGCAGAAGATTGTAAGAGCTTTGAAAAAAGATGGCCACACAGTAGCTATGACCGGTGATGGAGTCAATGATATACTTGCCATGAAGGATGCTGACTGCTCAATTGCAATGGCAGCTGGATCAGAAGCAGCTGTACAGGCAGCCCAGGTTGTTCTTATGGACTCTGATTTTGCTAAAATGCCTAAGATAGTTGGCGAAGGTAGAAGAAATATCAACAACATTGAAAGAACAGCAACACTGTTTTTGGTAAAAAATATTTTTTCACTGCTTTTAGCTGTATTCTCTATCATAAATGTTTGGACTTATCCCCTTCAACCATCGCAGATCACTATGGTGAGCCTTGTAAATATAGGTATTCCAGGATTCTTTCTGGCAATGGAGCCAAACAATAAAAGAGTTGAAGGGCATTTTCTTATTAAGGTCCTGCTTAAGGCAATGCCAGCAGCACTTACAGACTTTTTTGCAATAGCAGCCTTAGTTGTTTTTGGTAACACCTTTGGAGTGTCTTCCGATGATGTTTCTGTTGCTGCAACCTTCCTATTGGCAATTGTAGGATTTATCATACTTGCAAATGTATCTGCGCCTCTTAACAGATATAGGATCAAGGTCATTTCAGGTTGTATAGTTGCAATGATCTTAGGAGCGATTTTCTTTCATGATCTGTTCTCAATCAGCTATGTATCTGTAGAGTGCATAATGCTTTTTGTTCTTTTTGCGATAGCCACTGAGCCTTTTATGAGATACCTTACACTTATATTCAGTGCAGTAGAGCACAGAATGCAGAAAGTATTTAATCAAAATAAAGCAAAAATTTAACCATATTATTATTTTGTGTTATAATAAATAGCATAAAATTCAATTCAGGAGTAAGTTGTAATGGAAAATCAGGATAAATATGAATCATTAAAGCTTAGCAATCAGCTTTGCTTCCCACTCTATGCATGTTCAAAGGAGATCATCAGAAAGTATAAGCCATATCTGGATGATATTGATCTTACTTACACCCAGTATATTGCTATGATGGTGCTTTGGGAGAAGAAGACTGTAAATGTAAAAATGCTTGGCGAATGCTTGTATCTTGATTCCGGAACACTTACACCTGTACTTAAGAAGCTTGAGTCCAAAGGTTATATCACAAGAGAGAGATCCAGCGAGGATGAGAGGAATCTTGTGGTCTCCATTACTCCTGAAGGAGAAAAACTCAAGGATAAAGCTTTGTCTATTCCACCTTCAATGGGATCATGTGTAAAGCTTACAGCAGAGGAGTATCAGGTGCTGTATAAGCTTTTATATAAGATTATTGGAAATGTTAGATAATCTTTATTGATTTTTTGTCTCCATGATATATAATGATATTCGGTCAGTTGTGCGTTTTCTGTGACTTTTCTTTCTTTGCTATGCAAAGTCAAAAAATTAACAAAGACGCACATTATTTTTGGAGGTTTTTATGAGTTCTCATGTATCTAATGAGGGCACAGGCCACGAGCATCATCATCACCATGATCCAGAGCATATGAAGGCCATTGTCAACAGACTATCCAAGGCAATTGGTCATCTGGAATCTGTCAAGAAAATGGTCGAAGATGACAGGGACTGTACTGAGGTTCTTGTGCAGCTTGCGGCGGTTCGCTCCGCAATCAATAACTGCGGAAAAGAAATACTTAAGGAACACATGAGCCATTGTATTGTTCATGCAGTTCAAGACGGCGATGAGAAGGCAATTTCCGATCTCAATGAAGCCGTTGATAAATTTATGAAAAACTCATAAGTGTTATGAGATTTTAAGTGAAAGGGGCGAAACACCTTGTCTATTCCAATTTTAAGTGTAGTAAACTTTCTAATCCTATTTCCCTTTATCATGGCAGTATTGATCTTCCTCTTAAGAGAAGCTAGTCCTCTTAGAAGTGCGATCATCATGCTTGGCGGGTTCACCATCATGGCCTGCGCAATTTATGTTGCCGTGAATGTTCTTATTTCAGGGGATGCATCACAGTTCGTGTATCTTGAACATACACATATTCCTGATACGTTGGCTGTGTGCGGCGAAGTATTCCTTATGCTTCTTGTATGCTTTTTATCTATCAAGTACAAGAAATACTACGCAATATTCTTTTCACTGGCAGGAACAATTCCTGTTCTCTGGATGGATCTTACAGGCAGAGCAGTAGAAGGCAATCCTCATGTAAGAATTGATACCTTTGCGGCTGTAATGTATCTCATTGTAGGCGTAGTAGGTATTCTTATCTGCATCTATGCTTCAGGCTATATGAAGGATTACCATCATCATCACACGGATGTTGCTGACAGATCCAACTATTTCCTTGCTCTTATGTTTGTTTTCCTTGGAGCAATGTTTGGACTTATCTCATCTGATTCACTTTCCTGGATCTACTTCTTCTGGGAGATCACATCAGTATGTTCATTCCTCATGATCGGTTATACAAGAACGCAGGAAGCTGTAGACAACTCCTTTAGAGCTCTTTGGATGAACCTTCTTGGTGGATGTGGCTTTGCAGCAGGTCTTATGATCTGCAATATGGGTCTTGGCATTTCAAATCTTAGCCAGGTAACAGAGGGCGGAGCAGAGCTTATCATTGTTCCAGTTACTCTGTTTGCATTTGCTGCTCTTACAAAGAGTGCACAGTTCCCATTCTCAAGATGGCTTCTTGGCGCCATGGTTGCACCTACACCATCAAGTGCACTTCTTCACTCAGCTACAATGGTTAAGATCGGTGTATATATGCTGATCAGACTTTCACCTGTAATGTATGGAACACTGACAGGTGTAATGATCACAGTTATCGGTGGATTTACATTCTTTGCAGCTTCACTTCTTGCTATCACAGTAAGCGATGGCAAAAAGGTGCTTGCTTATTCAACAATTTCAAACCTTGGACTTATCACAGCATGTGCAGGAACAGGTACACCTGAAGGTGTATGGGCTGCTGTTATGCTGGTTCTTTTCCATGCCGTATCCAAGTCACTTCTGTTCCAGACAGTTGGTGATATTGAAAACTGCATGCATAGCCGTGATATCGAGGATATGCACGGTCTTATCATCAAGCTTCCAAGACTTGCTTTCATCATGATCATTGGTATCTGCGGAATGTTCCTTGCGCCATTTGGTATGCTTGTTTCCAAGTGGGCAGCACTTAAGTCCTTCGTTGATTCAGGTTCTGTATGGCTTGTTCTTTTCCTTGTATTTGGTTCAGGAAGCACTTTGTTCTACTGGGCAAAATGGCTTGGCAAGATCTGTACTGTAATCCATCAGTCCTTTGAGCTTGAGGATATTACTCCAAGAAGTGAGATGGTTTCTATTTTCCCTCTTACTTCACTTATCATCATCATGTGCTTTGCATTCCCCTGGATGTCAGGCAACATGATCCAGCCAATCCTTGACGAGGCATTTCACACCAACATCCCTGATGTTATCGGAGGATCAGATGTTATCATCATGATGATCATGGTTGCTATGGTATTCATGATCCCTATTGGATCCAGATTCCTGTCAATCGGTAAGAATTCCAAGATGACAATGTCTTATGTTGCTGGTGTAAACGCAGGTGATGACAGACATTATATCGATTCATTTGGAAAAGAGAGAGCTCTTTACATGTCAAACTGGTACATGAGAGACTACTTTGGTGAAAATAAACTCTTGAACCCTTGCATTTGGGTAGCAGCTGTACTTGTGGCAGTAATGCTTATCGTAGTAGTAGGAGGTGCTATCTGATGGAATACGGATTTATTATTAAAGCTTTACTTTATTTGATATTAGCACCGCTTCTTGGCGGATTATTATCAGGAACTGACAGACTCTTTGCAGCTCGTATGCAGGGAAGACAGGGCCCTCCCATCATTCAGCCCTTTTATGATGTCAACAAGCTCCTTCACAAGCAGACCACTGTTGTTAACAGTATCCAGGTCCTCTTTGTAACAGGATACCTTATCATGACAGTGTTTACTGGATGCTTGTTCTTTGGCGGCGGAGATATGCTTCTTGTATTCTTTGCGCTTTCAATGTCAGAAGTACTTATGGTCATGGCTGCCTTTTCAACCAACGGACCTTACAGTATCATGGGTGCACAGAGAGAACTTCTGCAGATGATGTGCTATGAGCCTATGACACTTCTTGTTGCAATTGGATTTTACTATGCACAGGGAAGCTTCATGGTATCAGACCTTGTAAGAGCTGATTCACCTGCCATCATCCAGCTTCCAGGCTTTTTTATCGGATTTGTATTTATCCTTATAATCAAGCTTCGTAAGTCACCATTCGATCTTAGTACATCTCATCATATGCACCAGGAGATGGTAAAAGGTCTTACGACAGATCTTTCAGGTAGCAATCTTGCTCTCGTTGAGATCGCAGAGTGGTATGACACAGTCCTTATGATGGGTATTGTTGGTATGTTCTTTATCACAGCAGATCCTATCAGCAGGGTATGGGCAATAATCGCCATTATTGTTGTATTCTTCATTGAGACACTTATTGATAATATATTCCCACGAGTTAAGTATATTACAATGCTCAAGGTAACATGGGCTGTAATCCTTGTATTTGCGGGAACAAATCTTTTGATTCTTAATGTACTTAAGTAAATGAAAGGGATGCAAATCAATGAATATAGCTAAATCACCATGGGTGTTACATTATGATGGATCCAGCTGCAATGGCTGTGACATAGAAGTTCTTGCAACAATGACTCCAATGTATGATGTGGAGAGATTTGGAATAATCAATACAGGTAATCCTAAGCATGCAGATGTTCTGCTCCTCACAGGCGGAATCAATGCTCAGACAGCTCCTGTAGTAAGACAGCTTTACAATATGATGCCAGATCCTAAGGTTGTAGTTGCATGCGGAATCTGCGCCTGCGACGGCGGCATCTTTAAGGACTGTTACAACATCTTAGGAGGTGCAGATAAGGTTGTTCCTGTTGACGTTTATGTTCCAGGATGTGCAGTAAGACCTGAAGCGCTTATTGAAGGCGTAGTTAAGGCTGTAGGCCTTCTTGAGGAAAAGAGAAAGAAACTTAAAGAATCACTTAAACAGGGCTACTGCTCAGTTGATTACAGCAAGATGGCAATTCACATGACTGCTGATGACTACGACCCAGGTAACCAGTATGATGCTGTCCTTACAGAAGAGGCTCTTCGCCAGCAGGCAGAAGAAAAAATCAAAGCTTCAGCAAAGCCTGTAGTACCAGCTGCTGCAGCTAAGCCAGCAAATCCTGCGCCTGCAGCACCAAAGCCAGCAAATCCGGCACCTGCACAGGCAGCTCCTGCTGAGAAAGGGGATAATGCATAATGAATACAGAATTTATAAATGTAAATCCTGAGAGCATCATCGATGAGTCTCAGAAGCTTAAATTTGCGGGTTATCATCTTATTCAGCAGTGTGCTACAAGAGTTCCCGATGCTTATGAGCTTATTTATACTTTTGGCAAGGATCTTGAGATGAAGAATCTCAAGATGACTCTTCCTGAGGACCAGGAGATCTCAAGTATCACAAGTATTTATCCATGTGCTTTCATATATGAGAACGAGATGCATGATCTGTTCGGTGTTCAGATCAAGATGATCAACATAGACTATGAGGGTAAGCTCTATAGAACAGCTATAGAGACACCATTTAAATAATCGGAGGGAAGAGATGTCAACAAGAAGTGTAATTCCATTTGGACCCCAGCATCCGGTTCTTCCAGAACCAATTCACCTCGATCTTGTTATGGAAGATGAGAAGGTTGTAGAAGCAATTCCTTCAATCGGCTTTATCCATAGAGGACTTGAGAAGCTGGTCGATAAAAAAGATTTTAATGAGATGGTATATGTAGCAGAGCGTATCTGCGGTATTTGTTCACTTGGCCACGGCCTTGGATATTCAGAAGCTATTGAGCACATTATGGACATTGATGTACCTTCAAGAGCTAAGTACCTTCGTACTATCTGGTCTGAGCTTTCAAGAGTACATTCTCACCTCCTTTGGCTTGGACTTTTAGCTGATGCTTTTGGTTTTGAGAGCCTTTATATGGAGTGCTGGAGACTTCGTGAGGAAGCTCTTGATATGTTTGAGGCTTCAACCGGCGGACGAGTTATCTTTTCCGTAATGAAGGTTGGTGGTATCAGAAGAGACGTTTCTGATGAAATGCTAAGGGACTTCTATCAGAGAATAAACAAGATGGAAGAGCAGCTTAACTCTATTGCAAAGCCATTCCTTAATGACGCAGCTGTTCAGACCAGACTTCGCGGTGTTGGTATTCTTACAGCTGAGCAGGCTGATGCTCTTGGATGTGCTGGACCATTTCTTCGTGCCAGTGGAATCGCAAGAGATATCCGTACTACAGGCTACTGCGCATATGGCGATGTTGATTTTGAGCCAATCATCAGCACAGAAGGTGATTCTTATGCCAGAACTGAATGCCGTATCAAGGAGATCTTCCAGGCATTTGATATCATCCGTCAGTGTATTGATAAGATGCCTGCTGGAGATATTGATGTTCCTGTCAAGGGAATGCCTAATGGCGAATATGTCATGAGAATAGAGCAGCCTCGTGGTGAAGCAATTTACTACGTAAAGGCTAACGGAAGTAAGTTTATTGACAGAATGAGAGTCCGCACTCCCACATTTGCTAATCTTTCTGGTCTTGTTGAAACTCTTAAAGGTTGCGATCTTGCTGATGTGCCAATTCTTGTACTTACAATTGACCCATGTATCAGCTGTACTGAGAGATAACTTATAGATGGTAGGATGAGAAGGAGTATAAGATGGCATTAATAAACTTTAATAAAACTGTATTACATAACCTTGTGTCAAAGCCTAAGACAAGAAAGGCAGAGAAGGAGTATCCTGTTGGCACAAGAGGACATGTTGAAAATGATATGGACCTTTGCATCTTGTGTGGTCTTTGTTCGATCAAATGCCCTACTCATGCAATAACAGTTGATAAAAACGAAAAGACCTGGTCAATAAGACCTATGAGCTGTATTCAGTGCAGATGCTGCGTTGATAACTGCCCTAAGAAGTCACTTTCCATGGGACTTAGGTTCCAGGAACCAGGTACTGAGAAGATAACTAAGACTTTCAAGCAGTCTGAAAAAGCTATAGCAGCTCAGGAAGCACTTATGAAGGCAGCTAAAGAGCGTGCAGCAGCTGCAGCAGCTGCAAAGGCAGCCGCAGCACAGCAGGCAGGAAATGCACCTGCACCTGCAGCTCCAGCTAATGCAGCAAGTGCACCTGCAGCTCCAGATCAGAATCAGAACAAATAATGATTAAAGAAATATTGATTAAAGGGGCGGTACAGGGTGTTGGTTATCGCCCCTTTATTGCTTTTAAAGCAGAAGAACTTAATATTTCAGGTTTTGTTAAAAACATAGGGGCTGCAGTTTCCATATTGGCAATTGGTCCAAAAGAGAAACTACAGGCTTTAATTTCGTATATAAAAAATGAATCTCCAGCAGGTTCTTTTATTCTTGATGTTAAGGTAAAAGATCTTAACATACTTCCAGAAGAATTTAAGGAATACGAATCTTCATTTTCCATAATCGACAGTACAGATCTTGATCTTTCGTCTGATATTCCTGTGTTTTTACCTGACATCGGAATATGTGATTACTGTAAAAAAGAGCTTCTTGAAACCAAGGGCAGAAGATACAGATATTACCTTAACAGTTGCGCAGTATGTGGCCCCAGGATCAGTATTTTAAATGCTTTGCCATATGACAGGCATAATACCACAATGGGAAGCTTTAAAACATGCAAAGATTGTGACGATGAGTACAGGATTGGAAGAAGGCGCTATGCCCAAGGCCTTTCTTGTAAAAACTGTGGCCCTTCAATATGCTTTTTATATAAAAAAGGTGGCGAATCCACTCAAGAAACAGGGGATCAGGCAGTAGAAACTGCTATTAAGATCCTTAATGAAGATGGGATAATAGGGCTTAAAGGCGTTGCAGGATATCAGCTTGTTTGTAAGCCCACTAAAGATAATGCTATCAGACTAAGGAGCATAAAGCACAGAGAAAATAAGCCCTTTGCCATCATGTTTTTTGATGAAAATATGGTAAAAGACTATGCTATTATGTCTGATGCGGAAAAAAAGCTTTTAAAGTCTGAGGCAAGGCCAATAGTTCTTTTGAAAAAGAAATATGATTTTGATGATGAAGTCGTAAAGGGTAGCAGATATATAGGTGCATTTCTTCCTTCTGCTGGAATACACTTAGTGCTTACCAAGGAGCTTGGTCCACTTATAGTTACAAGTGCCAATGCATCTGATGAGCCAATAATAACTGAAGATGATAAGTTTAAGTCTTTGTTTTTTGATGCATCAGATAATAAAGAAAGATCCTGCGATGGCCTCTTATATCATGATCTTAAGATCAATATGCCTATGGATGACTCTGTGGCATTTGTAATATCAGATAGTTTTGGCGATAAGACGCAGTTCATCAGAAGAAGCAGAGGATATGCTCCGCTTCCTGTTCTTATAGATAATAAAAAGCCATTTCAAAATGACATAGTAGTACTTGCATTTGGAGGTGATCTTAAAAGCACTTTTGCAATAGGACATAACGATAAAGTCCTTTTAAGCCAGCAGATTGGAGATCTTGAAGATTACGGATGTCAGGTTAACTATATTAAGCTTTTAGATCAGTATGCTGACTTATTTAAGCAAATTCCAAATGTTTATGTCTGCGATCTTCATCCCTTTTATAATTCTGCAAAAATTGCCAGGGAAAGATCAGAAGATAAAAACTGTAAGCTGTTAAGGCTGCAGCATCATTTTGCTCATATCTACAGCGTAATGGCGGAAAATTCATTAGAAAGCGCTATTGGAATAGCATTTGATGGAACTGGATATGGCTACGATGGCAGTATCTGGGGCGGTGAGTTTTTGTACTGCAATGCTGCGAAAATGGACCGAATTGGGCATTTATCCTATGTCTCAATGGTTGGAGGCGACAGCGCTTCAAAAAATGCACTGCAGACAAGAAAATGCTATGAGCATATGGCTCTTTCACAGGGGCTTACTGATAAAACGCCTTCAATAAGTGAAAAGAGCGATGCCATTTTAATTGCTGCGCTAAATAATAAAGAACTGTGCTATAATTCTTCAAGCATGGGCAGACTTTTTGATGCAGTAGCTTCTCTTTTAGGTGGCTTTGATCAAAACAGCTACGAAGGTGAATGTGCAATAAACCTTGAAAAGCTTGCCTGGGAATTTGTAGATAAAAATGATGCAAGGTATCCAGATCTAAAATTTGATATTAAAATATCTGAGGATGGATTCATTGCTGATCAACTAAGGCTTTTTTATGACGTACTTGATTGTACTAAGACTGAGAACTTTGATGCTTCTTCAATTGCCTATGGCTTTCATATGGCAATAATAGATATGATAGTAAGAGTATCTCTCCTTATAAGAGATAAAACTCATGAGGACAAGGTTTGTCTATCTGGGGGAGTATATAACAACAGGCTGATCTTATCAGGGGCTGTAAAAGCTCTTTTAAATGAGAACTTTAAAGTCTACTGGAATCAGAAAGTGCCCCTTGGAGACGGCGGAATATCACTTGGCCAAGCCTATTATGGCTTAATGTATGAAAAGGAATAAAAGATATGTGTGTTGCAATACCGGGAACAGTAATAAAACTTGATGGAACTAAGGCCACTGTAGATTTTAGTGGAAATATCGTAAATGCCGAAGCTGGGCTAGTTAATGTAAAAATCGGAGACAAGGTTTTAGTTCATGCAGGTTGCATCATCCAGACCATGGATGAAGATATGGCAAATGAAATGGAAGAGCTCTACAAAGAAATTGAGGACCTTGCATAATATATGGATAACAGGAAGCTGGACAAAATAATACAGGAACTTAAAAACTATGATGGCCCTGAAATCCGTCTTATGGAGGTCTGTGGAACCCATACAGCCGCAATTTCAGAAAATGGTATACCATCTCTTTTATCAGAGAAAATAAAGCTGATATCAGGACCTGGATGCCCTGTGTGCGTAACTGTTACAGCCGTGATAGACAGGCTTATTGAGCTTTCGCTTATGGAAAACACCTGCGTTCTCACCTTTGGAGACCTGATAAGGGTGAAGGGCACAAACGGCTCTCTTGCTGATGCCAAAGGAGATGGCGCGGACGTTAAAATGGTCTATTCTCCAATGGACAGCATCAAGCTGGCAGCTGAAAACCCAATGAAAAACTATGTTTTTGCTGCTATTGGTTTTGAAACCACAACCCCTGTATATGCGCTTTTGATTGAAGAAGCCAAAAAGCTCGGGCTTAAAAATCTAAAGATCCTCACTTCTTTAAAAACAATGCCTCAGGTAATCAGATGGGTTGTAAGAAGTGGCAGTAAGATCGATGGATTTATTGCCCCAGGCCATGTGGCAGCAATAACCGGTGGAAAGATTTTTGAGGACCTTTCAAAAGAGCTTGGGATTCCCTTCGTTGTATCTGGCTTTGAAGGAGAACAGCTTCTTTTGACAATCTATTCTCTGGTAAAAATGGCTGGTAAAGGCGGCTATAAAAACCTTTACAGGTCAGTAGTTACAGAAGAGGGCAATATCTCTGCTAAGGAAAAGGTCGATAAGTACTTTGAGGTATCTGACTCTTCCTGGAGGGGAATGGGTAAGATAAAGGGCTCAGGAATGACCTTAAGACCTGATTATATGGAGTTTGATGCAGGAAGCATCGGACTTGATGAAGACCATGAACCTGCAGGCTGCAGGTGTGCCAGCGTCCTTGTAGGAGCAATAAGCCCTCATGAATGCCCACTATTTGGAAAAAAATGTACCCCAGACAACGCACATGGTGCATGCATGGTTTCTACTGAGGGTAGCTGCTATAATTACTTTATTTCCGGGAGATAAAAAATGAAGATCACAATGGCGCATGGAAGCGGCGGAGAGTCAACTTCCATGCTGATAGAAGAAGTTTTTGCAAAATACTTTAACAATGAATACCTCTCTGAGCTTTCAGATTCAGCTGTAGTTCCAGGGGCAGGAAAACTTGCTATAACAACAGACAGCTTTGTTGTTACACCTATTCTTTTCCCTGGTGGAGATATCGGAAGGCTGTCAGTATGTGGAACTGTTAATGACCTTTTGATGAGCGGCGCAATTCCAAAATATATAACCTGTGGATGCATTCTTGAAGAGGGACTTGATATAGAAGTCCTTGAAAAAGTGATAGCATCAATGGCAGAGACAGCAAAAGAGGCCGGAGTCATGGTTGTTACCGGAGATACCAAGGTTGTTGAAAAACACAGCGACGTATCAGGCCTTATAATCAACACATCAGGTGTAGGCTTTATCCCTGAAGATCTTGATGTTCCCGGACCTTCAAAGCTTGAAGACGGGGATAAGATAATAGTATCCGGTAATTTGGGCGATCATCACGCCACAATACTTGGAAGCAGGATGGGAATTGAAAATGATATCAGATCTGACAATGCTCCTCTTGTTGAAATGACCAGAAAGCTCATGGATGCTAACCTTTCAGTACATGCCATGAGAGATGTTACAAGAGGCGGACTTGGAACAGTACTTAACGAGTTTGCCAGTGCTTCAAAGTGTTCGATCATCCTTAATGAATCAGATCTTCCAGTTTCTGCTTCTGTTAAGGATTTCTGCGGGATATTAGGCCTTGACCCGATTTACATGGGCAATGAAGGTAAAATGGTGATCTCTGTAAGTGCTGCTGATGCAGCTAAAGCTCTTTTGCTGATAAAAGAGTCTAAATATGGCAAAAATGCAAAGATCATTGGAGAGGTTAAAAAAGATAAGGAAAGTTCCGATAATATTAATGTAGTTGTGACCACCAAAATCGGTGGAAAGCGCGTGGTTGGGCCAATGTATGGTGAGGGACTTCCAAGAATCTGTTAATTGTGTTATCATACGGCAAGAGACTTTTTAATCTGTTTATAGGTGAAAAATGGAATTTAAGAGAATCGATAAAGATACAGTAAATTGCATCATTACTGAAGATGATATGTTTGAACAGGGCATCAAGTTAGAGGACCTCTTTGAAAAGAAGAAGGAGGCCATGGACTTTTTGCACGAAGTAATGAAGAAGGCTGAGGAAGAGGTTGATTACAAGCCAACCGGATCATTTATGCCTCTTCAGATCACTGTTCTTCCAGATCATTCAGTATCACTTACACTTTCTGAAAACGCTTCAGCTTCATTTAGTGAGATACTCAAAAACCTTACAGATAAGGCTGGTATCAAGCTTCCCAAGCAGGTTCTTGAAGATATAGGAGATTCTGCAAATGAGGAGAGGCTTAACAGACTCAATGAATATCTTAAGAGCCTTAAGCAGATAACCAATTCTGTTAAGGATATGATAGAAGATAACGACATTGTAAAAGATAAGTCAGATAAGATTTCCTTAAACAGCAATGCCACAGTAGAGAGCTCAGGCAAGCTTGCTGATAAGCTTACAACAAATGCACCCAAGAAAAAGTCCGATGATACAAAGGATAAGGATCTTGGCAGACTTAAGTTCCACGAGTATGTATTTACCTTTAAGGACATTAAGACTGTTTCGAGGTTCTGTTCAAAGGTTCCTGCTGGTGTTAAGATCGAGAGCTCCTTATTTAAGAATGAGACTTATGGTCAGTACTATCTTGATCTTAAAAGAGCTAATGAAGATCCTAAGGTATTTGCATCCCTGTTTACAATGGCCTATGAATTTGGTCATTTCCAGGCAAGCAACCCTTACGTGATCTCACATATCAAGGAAAACTACGACTGTATTATAGATGCAAACGCAATTGAACAGTTGTCATCCCTTTCTATTATGTGATTTTTAGTCATATTAGGAACGGTCCAATAATGAGACCGTTCCTTTTCTTTATAGTGATATAATTGGAAAAGAGTCTATGCGCCTTAATAAATACATTTCTTCCTGTGGCATCTGCTCAAGAAGAGAAGCTGACAAGTTAATAGCAAGTGGCCGCATTACTGTAAATGGGCTTTTTCCCATGGCAGGAGATGACGTTTCGGAAACAGACGTTGTATGTCTTGATGGAAAGAGCATAAGACCAGTTGAGAAGCTTACGTATCTGGCCTATTACAAACCTGTAGGAACTGTCTGTACAAAAGACGATCCTCACGCAAAAAGAACCATTTACGACGATATCGGGAGTTCTGGTTCATTATCTTATGCTGGAAGGCTTGATAAGGACTCCGAGGGGCTTCTTATCATAACGGATGACGGAAAGCTTATAGATGCCATTATGAGAGGCAGAAATGCCCATGAAAAAGAGTATGTTGTTACTATTGATAAAAAGATAGACAAAAGCTTTTTATCTCATATGGCAAATGGTGTATATCTTAAGGATTTAGACAGAACCACAAGGCCCTGTAAGATCTGGGCTACATCAGATAATTCTTTTCACATCATTCTGACACAGGGGCTCAACAGACAGATAAGGCGCATGTGCTCAGAGCTTGGGGCAACAGTAAGTAAACTAAAAAGGATCAGGGTAATGACTATATCACTTGATGACCTTGATCTGAAACCGGGGGAGTTTGTCAGTCTGTCTGACGAAGTAGTAAAAAAACTATATCAGGAAACTGGTATTTGATGGGGAGGCCAAAATATGGCATCAGAGGAGATTAAAAACGAGTATCAGAAGCTGGTTGAGACCATAAAACACCATATGGATCTTTACTATAACCAGGATACTCCTGAAATTTCAGATTACGAGTATGACCAGCTTATGCAGCGCCTTAAGGCGATAGAAAAAGATAATCCTGAGCTTGTGACTAAGGATTCTCCAAGTCAGATCGTAGGCGGAACTGCAAAGCGTGAGGCAGGAGTTAAGATAACCCATAATGTTCCTATGCTTTCAATTGAGGATGTCTTTAATTTTGATGATGTCAGGGCTTTTGTAAACAGAGTCCATGAAAAGCATCCTGATGCGAAATTCTCTGTCGAGCAAAAGATCGACGGTCTTTCATTAACTCTTAGATACAATCACAGCGAAACTGATGGAAAACTTCATTTGACACTTGCTGAGACCAGAGGTGATGGTCTTATTGGCGAGGACGTTACGCTGAACGCTCTTGTTATTCCAGATGTTCAGAAGGTTATTGATCTTCCATATGAATATCTTGAGCTAAGAGGCGAAGTTTATATGTCCCATGACTCTTTTGAGGCCTTCAATGAGGCTCAGGAGAGAGATGGAAAGAAGCTTGCTGCAAACCCAAGAAATCTTGCTGCAGGTACCCTTCGTCAGCTTGATCCTGAGATAACCAAAAGCCGCGGACTTAAGATGTTTGTATTTAATGTTCAGGATGGTCCAATAGATTTTCGCTCTTCACACTGCGGCTCGATGGATCAACTTGAAAAAAACGGCGTAAAAACTGTATTCCACAAGCTCTGTTCAAACTCAGATGAAGTCATAGCTGCGATTGAAGAAATCGGAGAGATGAGGCAGAACCTTGAGTTTGACCTGGACGGCGCTGTTGTCAAGGTTGATAACGTTGAGTGGAGAGATGATTTCCCTGCTGGAAGCAAGTATTCAAGTGGCCATATAGCATATAAATATCCACCGGAAGAATGCGTAGTTGAAATGGATGAGATCCTGGTTGATGTAGGCAGAACCGGTAAACTTACCTTTACAGGAAGCTTTCATGACCCTGCTACTGGTAAGCCTGCAAGACTCTGCGGAACCAGTGTTTCAAGAGCAACTCTTCACAATCAGGACTATATCAATGATATGAAGATAGGTGTTGGCGGTCACTACAAGCTCTTTAAGAGCGGAGAGATCATTCCCAAGTTAAATGGCTGCGTAAAAGAACCTCAGGTGGTATATAAAGCGCCTGATAAATGCCCGGTATGTGGAGGCCATCTTGTAAGAGAAGCTGATACTGCTGACATAAGGTGCATAAATCCTACATGTCCTGCGCAGATAACAAGAACAATTGCATACTTTGCTTCAAGAGATGCAATGAATATCATGGGACTTGGTGATACACTTGTAGAAGCACTTGTAGGTGATGGTTATCTTCACAGCTATGTTGATATATACAGGCTCCGGGATTACCGCGACGAACTGATAAGTAAAGGCATTATCGGCAAAGAGAAAAACACTGACAAGCTTCTTTCGGAGATTGAAAGATCGAAGGAAAATGATCCTGTAAGGCTTCTTACTGGTCTTGCCATACGAAATGTTGGAAAATCTACAGCAAGGGAGATCATGAAGCATTTTGATGACCTTTTTGACCTGACAAAGGTGACAAGGGATGGCTTTTTACAGATACCTGATATTGGTGAGACTACAGCAGATGACCTGTATGAGTTTTTCCATGATGAAAATACTCTTATGATCCTTGAAAAGATGAGAGAGCTTGGGCTTAACATGAAGGCTGTAAAGGATGAAGGCGCCTCAGATAAGCTCTCAGGAATGACCATTGTTGTAACAGGAACCCTTTCTACTCTTGGAAGAAAAGAAGCTGAAGAGCTTATAGTAAAAAATGGCGGTAAGGCTTCAGGAAGTGTTTCGAAAAAGACAAGCCTTGTACTTGCAGGTGAAGCTGCAGGCAGCAAGCTGACAAAAGCTAATGAACTTGGAATAAAGGTCATTGACGAACAGACTTTTCTTGATATGCTTAAATCATAAATTCTAGAAGCGGAGAGACTAAAAATGCCTATCAAAGTACAGAACGACCTGCCAGTCAGGGACATATTGGAAAAAGAAAACATATTTGTAGTTGATGAAAACAGGGCTATGCATCAGGACATCAGATCCCTCCAGATCTGTATACTGAATCTGATGCCACTTAAGGAGGATACTGAGCTTCAGCTTCTTAGGTCCCTGTCAAATACGCCTCTTCAGATAGATGTTTCTTTTATGCAGATGAGCTCCCATCATTCATCTAATACGTCGCCCAACCATCTGAACAGGTTTTATAACACCTTTGATGAGTTAAAAGATAATACTTATGACGGACTTATAATAACTGGAGCACCTGTTGAGCAGATGGCCTTTGAAGAGGTTGATTACTGGGATGAACTGTGCAGGGTTTTTGAGTGGTCTAAAGTAAATGTCACATCAACCTTCCATATCTGCTGGGGAGCTCAGGCTGGTATCTATTATCACTATGGCATCGATAAAAAGCCACTTTCAGCCAAGAGATTTGGCATTTATCAGCACAGAGTCCTTAACAGGAAAGTTCCTCTTGTAAGAGGCTTTGATGATGTATTTTTAATGCCTCATTCAAGGCATACTGAAACTCCAGCTGATGAGATCCACGCCTGCGATGACCTGGTGGTCCTTGCAGAATCTGATGTTGCTGGCGTATTCCTTTGCATGAACAAGTCAGGAAGCCAGATTTTTGCCATGGGCCATGCAGAATACGACAGACTCACCCTGGATTCAGAGTATAAAAGAGATCTTTCAAAAGGTCTTTCTATTGATATGCCGATCAATTATTACCCGGACAATGATCCAAACAACAAACCGGATCTTGTGTGGAGAGGGCATGCCAACAATCTTTATTCAAACTGGCTTAACTACTATGTATATCAGAATACCCCCTACAAATGGGGGCAGATCCTTGATGAGGAAAAGAGAAGGCGGGCTCATAGTAAACTTACTTTGGGTGATATAGGATTTACTGAAGGCGCAGGAATCTGAGAAAGGAAGATGCTTAAAATGTCAAAGGCACGAAAACTTCGCAATATCTATACAGCTTTCCCTGAGGGCAGGCACAAAGTGCTTACTCTTAGCTACGATGACGGAAAGATCCCTGACAGAAAGCTTGTAGCTCTTTTTAATGAGCATGGTCTTAAAGGGACATTTAATGTTAATTCCGGCCTTGAGAAAAATAAGTTTAAAAATGATTATGATGAACGAATTCCAATGTCTGACTATAAAAAGCTTTATAAAGGCCATGAAGTAGCCTGCCACAGTGTACTTCATCCGACTATTGCAAGAAGTCCAAAAGAGCAGATGGTCAGACAGATAATCGAAGACAGGCGGGCTCTTGAAGAAGTGATGGGATATACAGTAAGGGGCTTTGCTTATCCCAATGGATCATACAGCGAACAAGTAGAGGATGCACTTAAAGCCTGCGGGATCAGACATGCCAGGACTGTAACTTCAACCCACAGCTATGATATGCCAACAAATTTCCTTAGATGGAATCCCACATGCCATCATGGAGATACTTCCTTTGAAGATCTATATAAGGACTTTATCAAGGTTCATAAGAGACAGTATCTGTACATGCTTTATGTATGGGGACACAGCTATGAATTTGAGAGGGACAAAAATTTTGGCATAATCGAAAAGTTTTCTAAAAAAATTGAGAACAAGTCAGACATCTGGTATGCAACTAACATCGAGATCGTTGATTATCTTGAAAGGGCAGATCGTCTTCAGGTGTCTGTAAATGGGGATTTTGCTTACAATCCAAGCGCCGAAAGTGTATGGCTTGAGGTGGATAAAAAAATTATCGAGCTTAAAGGCGGAGAATGCACCGAGTTGTAATTTTCTTTTTAATAAGTTAAAATATATATGTTAAGTCGTTAACTTAAAAAAGGAGAATTGCTTATGCCTCTTAATATTGAAAACGATGATGCTGCAGTAAAAACTGAGGAGCTGAAGAAAAAACCTACAAAAAAGACCAAGGAAATGCTTGAGGAAAACTCAAAACAGATCGAGGAACTTGAGGCTTCACAGAAAGAGTTAGGCGAGGAACTGGCAGCTCTTTTGAAGGAAGAAGAGGCTCTTGGGGATAAATCTGCGCTTAAGATGAAGGTTTCCCATAAAAAATACGGTGAAGGAGTTGTCATCAGTCAGGACGGCAAGTACATTGAGGTGAAGTTCTCTGATGTTGTCAAGAAGTTCGTACTTCCTGGCTGTATCGCTGAGAAATACCTTGAAGTTAACGATGAAGCTATACTTGATTATTATATTAAGTGCAATGAGATCCATCAAAAGAAGGTGGCTACTGAGCTTAAGATCAAGTCAGCTACTTATGCCATCCAGAGACATGAAGATGCAATTGACAGATTAAAAGCGAAATTAAAATAAAAAGACATGGGGACGGTTCTATTGTCTCATTGCATGCAATGAGACAGAAGAACCGTCCCCGTGTCTTTTTTTTATGCCAGTTTTTGTGGCTCTGAGTTGTCTGAAACTACCTTTTTCTGAGCAGTTGAGAGCATGAGCTTTATCCTGTTAAGCTGGTTAACTTCAGATGCACCTGGATCGTAGTCGATAGCTACAATGTTGCAGCCAGGATACATATGTCTCATCTGCTTTATTACGCCCTTTCCAACAACGTGGTTTGGAAGACATCCAAAAGGCTGTGTACAAACGATGTTTGTTGCACCTTCCTTGATAAGTTCTACCATTTCTCCAGTAAGGAACCATCCTTCACCAGTCTGATTACCGATGGATACGATAGGCTCTGCATATTTTACAAGCTCATAGATGCTTGTTGGAGGATCAAAATGAACACTCTTTTCAAAGGCTTTGCTTGCAGCGCCTCGAAGCTTTTCTATTCCCCAGATAGCAGCTCTCATTAAAGCAGCAGTTTTCTTTGATGTTCCAAGCTCTTTTGCCTTGTATATCTGATTGTAGAAGCAGTAGAGCATGAAATCTATAAGATCAGGTACTACAGCTTCAGCACCTTCAGATTCAAGAAGCTCAACAAGGTGATTGTTGGCTGCAGGAGCAAACTTAACGAGGATTTCTCCAACAACGCCAACTCTTGGCTTGACTTCATCTGTGATCTCAATCTTATCAAAGTCCTCAATAATATCCCTGCAAAGCTTATTAAACGCAATAAGACTCATGTGCTTGGAAGTAACAAATTTCCTTGCTTCAATAAGCCATTTCTGGTGACATTCATCAACAGATCCTTCATTTTTCTCATAAGGACGCATCCTGTAGACACATTTCATGAATACATCGCCTAAAATAGCGCCATAAGCAGCTCTTTCAAGCATCTCAAAGTTAATGTGGAAGCCTGGATTTGCTTCAAGCTTTGAGAGGTTAAGAGAAACAACTGGTATCTGTTCCATGCCGGCTTTTTTAAGAGCTCTTCTTATGAAGCCCACATAGTTGGTAGCTCTGCAGCCGCCTCCAGTCTGAGACATGATGACTGCAGTTTTATTTAGGTCATATTTACCTGAATGAAGCTCGTCCATGATCTGGCCAACAACCCAGAGGGAAGGATAGCAGGCATCGTTGTTTACGTATTTAAGGCCCATATCGATCGCGTGCCTGTTGTCGTTTTGCATGACTACAAAGTTGTAACCACATGCTGCAAATGCAGGCTCTAAGATATCAAAGTGGATAGGTGACATCTGAGGGCACAAGATGGTGTAGTTTTTACGCATATCTTCAGTAAACAGAACTCTGTTGTTGGCGGAAGATCTTATGGTACGCTTTTGAGCTTTCTGCTTACGGACTCTAATAGCTGCAAGAAGTGAACGAACTCTTATCCTTGCGCTGCCAAGAGAGTTGACTTCGTCGATTTTAAGGCAGGTATAGATCTTATCTGAACCTGAAAGTATGTCATTGACCTGATCTGTAGTAACAGCATCAAGACCGCAGCCAAAGGAATTAAGCTGGATAAGGTCAAGGTCTTCTCTTGTGCGGACAAAGCTTGCTGCAGCATAAAGTCTTGAGTGGTACATCCACTGGTCTGACACTATAAGAGGTCTCTCAGGAGCTCCTAAATGGGAGATACTGTCCTCTGTGAGAACTGCGACGCCGTAAGAGCAGATCATATCAGGAATACCATGATTGATCTCTGGATCCACGTGATATGGACGACCAGCAAGAACAATACCGTGTCTTTTGTTTTCTTCCATCCATTTTAAGGTTTCTTCGCCTTTTTTCTGGACGTCTTTTCTTGCCGCAGCCATTTCATCCCAGCCGTCTTTGGCAGCTTTTATAACTTCCTGTGCAGGGATCTCAGAAAACTCTTTTACAAGGGCCTCAGTTACTGTTTCCAGGCTTGTAAATGCCATGAAAGGATTACGAAACTTCATCTTGCCTTCAGTTATTGCTTCCACATTGTTCTTGATGTTTTCTGAATAAGAGGTGACAATAGGGCAGTTGTAATGGTTTGTTGCGCCTTCAACTTCACATCTCTCATAGAAAAGTCCGGGATAGAAGATGAAGTCAACCTTCTGACCTATAAGCCACTCCACATGTCCGTGTGAGATCTTGGCAGGATAGCACTCTGATTCACTAGGAATTGACTCGATGCCCATCTCATAGATCTGGTGAGTTGACCTTGGTGAAAGAACAACCTTAAAGCCAAGATTTGTAAAGAAGGTAAACCAGAATGGATAGTTCTCATAGAAATTGAGGACTCTTGGTATACCTACTGTACCTCTTGTGGCCTTATCATCATCAAGAGGCTCGTAGCCAAATATTCTTTTGTATTTATAGTCAAAGAGATTAGGAATACCTTCAGCATTCTTAACCTTTCCGATTCCGCGCTCGCACCTGTTTCCAGATATATGCTGACGACCTCCTGTAAACTTGTTGATAGTAAGACGGCAGTGGTTTGTGCAGCCCTGGCAGGTTGTCATGCTGGTTGAGTACTTAAGGGCATTGATCTGGTCGATAGTAAGCATTGTTGTCTTGTAATCAGTTGTCTCGCCATAGCGCTCACGAGCTATAAGAGCAGCACCAAAAGCACCCATGATACCTGCAATATCAGGTCGGATTGCCTCAGCACCTGAGATGATCTCAAATGCTCTAAGGACAGCATCGTTATAGAAGGTTCCGCCCTGAACCACAATGTTGTCACCAAGATCCTTGGCATCAGATACCTTTATAACCTTGAACAGGGCATTTTTGATAACTGAATATGCAAGTCCGGAAGAAATATCAGCTACGTCAGCTCCTTCCTTCTGAGCCTGCTTAACTCTTGAATTCATAAATACAGTACATCTTGTTCCAAGATCTACTGGAGATTTAGCATATAAAGCAACTTTTGCGAAATCCTGAACGGAATAATCAAGGGACTTGGCAAAGGTTTCGATAAATGAGCCGCAACCTGAAGAACAAGCCTCATTAAGCTGAACAGAGTCAACGGAGTTATTCTTGATATGGATGCACTTCATATCCTGGCCACCAATATCAAGGATACAGTCAACCTTAGGATCAAAGAATGCAGCTGCATTGTAGTGGGCAATAGTCTCAACTTCACCATCATCAAGAAGCAGAGCAGATTTAAGAAGTGCCTCACCATAGCCTGTAGAACAGCTTCTGGCAATCCTTACGCCTTCAGGCATGAGTTTATATATCTCCTGAATTGAGGATATAGCTGTCTTTAAAGGACTTCCGTTATTGCTTGAATAGAAAGAGTAAAGAAGATCACCATCCTCGCTGATAAGAGCGCACTTTGTTGTTGTTGAACCTGCGTCAATACCAAGGAAGGCATTTCCTTTGTAATCATCAAGCTTTCTTGTTTTTACTCTGTATTTATCCTGTCTGTCCTTAAAAGCCTTGTATTCTTCCTCATTTTTAAACAGAGGATCAAGTCTTGATACTTCAGCCTCCATGACTATCTTTGAAGATAACTTGTCTGTCATCTCATCCATTGAATAGGAAACTTCTTCTTTTGCATTCATGGCTGAACCTATGGCAGCAAAAAGATGAGAGTTATCAAGCTCAATTGTGTGTTCAGCATCAAGGTTAAGGGTCCTTACAAAAGAAGCCTTAAGCTGATCCAAAAAGTGAAGAGGACCACCTAAAAATGCAACATGACCTCTGATTGGCTTACCACATGCAAGACCTGATATCGTCTGATTTACAACAGCCTGGAAAATAGAAGCAGAAAGATCCTCTTTTGTAGCTCCTTCATTGATAAGTGGCTGAATATCAGACTTGGCAAAAACGCCACATCTTGCAGCAATTGTATAAAGAGAGTTGTAGTTTTTTGCGTACTCATTAAGACCTGTGGCATCTGTCTGAAGAAGTGAAGCCATCTGGTCAATAAAGGAACCTGTACCACCTGCACAGATACCGTTCATACGCTGTTCAACGTTGCCGTCTTCAAAATATATTATCTTGGCATCTTCACCGCCGAGCTCAATTGCAACGTCAGTTTTTGGTGCAAGAGCCTTAAGTGAAGTAGATACAGCTACAACCTCCTGCTCAAATGGGATACCAAGGTGACCAGCAAGAGTAAGCCCGCCGGAACCTGTGATGACAGGATGGAGAATGATGTTTCCAACCTTTTCTTTTGCCTCGTTTAAAAGATCAGACAAAGTTTCCTGTATATTTGCGAAATGTCTTCTATAATCAGAGAAGACAATGTTTTTATCCTTGTCTAAAAGCGCAATCTTAACTGTCGTAGAACCTATGTCAATTCCAAGTGTATAATCCTTTGAAATCATATTAAAACCTCTTCTTATTAATATATGACAATCTAAATGATTATATAGCAGAGGTGCAAAAAAAGCAATGAGAATAGATTGCATAAAATATTTACAACAAAATCGGCAAATGTTAAAATTTTAAGGTTAATGGAATACAAAATGAAACGAGGTTAGACATTTAATGAATAACTTTTTAAATAACATGGAAAGAAAATTCGGAAGATATGCCATCAGAAATATTACAGTTTACATCATTGGACTGTATATTTTTGGATATATCCTTCAGTTTGCGCCTTTCAAGGTTGATATAACAAGTTACCTTACCCTTGATCCTTATCTTATCCTTCACGGTCAGGTATGGCGCCTTGTTACCTGGATCCTTATACCGCCTCAGGCCTTGAGTATCTGGATATTCTTTACTTTGTATCTGTATTATTTCATGGGCACTACCATGGAGAGGACGATCGGTACCTTCAGATACAATGTATTTATATTTGGCGGAATACTGTTTATGATCCTGTCAGCATTTCTTACTTACCTTGTTTACTATTTTCTGACAGGAGGTAATGAGCAGCTTCTGGCGGCTTTGATGTATAGTCTTTCCGGAGTATTTAGTACCTATTACATTCAGGAAGCTGTATTTTTAATTTTTGCCATATGTTATCCTGATATTCAGCTTCTTTTAATGTTCATCATCCCTGTAAAGGTTAAATATCTTGGCATCCTTTACGCCGGAATGCTGGCATTTAGCGCCATTTATAACGGATTGATCGGCAGAAATTATGCAATATTCTTTGCTGTATTATTCCAGTTTGTGAATGTTTTCCTTTTCTATCTTTCTCTTGGAAGGCTCCATCACTTAAGGCCAAAAGAGATAAAGAGAAGACAGGAATTTAACCGCGGCGTAAAGATGAGGCCTCAGGGTGTTACAAGGCATAAATGCGCTGTTTGCGGAAGAACAGAAGAGACTAACCCAGAGCTTGAGTTCAGATTCTGCTCAAAATGTAACGGCAATTACGAGTACTGCCAGGATCATCTTTTTACTCACCAGCATGTGAAATAATCATAGAAAAGAGACCTTACTTAAATGGGAAATATTGATAATAAAGAAAAAGAATTTGCAGAGATATTAAAGCTTGTCACAAGGACAGCAAGAGAGAACAAAAACGTCATTACAAAAGAGCAGATCGATGAGGCTTTTTCAGAGCTTGATCTTGATGAAAAACAGCTTTCCATGGTCTATGACTACCTTAAGAGCCACAAGATTGGTGTAGGAAGCGATCCTGGCCTCGATGAGGATCTCAGCACCGAAGAAAAAAACTATCTCGAAGATTATATTGAGAGCTTAAAATCCATAGACAAGCTTTCTGACGGAGAACTTGAAGCTTTGCAGATGTCAGCTATTGCAGGAGATAAAATCGCTCAGGATAAGCTCATTGAAAACTATCTTTCCCTTGTTGTTGACGTTGCGAAAATGTACTCCGAGCAGGGCGTTTTCATTGAGGATCTTATCGGAGAAGGAAATGTTGCCCTTACAAAGGGCGTAACAATGCTTGAAGCTGTTGGAGAGCCACAGGAAGTAGAGGCTTTTCTCTATAAGCTTATTCTTGATGCCATGGAAAAGATAATCCAGGATAATCTATCTGAAGATGCTGGAATGCAGAAGGTTTTAAATCTTGTAAATGAAGTTGCTGATAAGGCGAAAGAGTTGTCAGAAGACCTTAGAAGAAAAGTCACAGTAGAAGAACTTATGGAAGAGACTGGATGGGAAGAAGACAAGATAAGAGATGCCATTAAGTTTTCCGGAGACAACATCAAGGATATAGACAGCGGAGAAAAGAAATAAGAAATGAACAATATTGTTAATGAAAATGATTTCAAGTACTACATGCAGGATATTGAAAGATACTATTTTGGAGCTCGCTACAGTTATAGCGAGCTTTTAAACAATGAAATGGTCCCTTTCAAGTACAAGACCATAATCACTAAATATCTAAAAGATGAAGTGGATTATGAAACAACTCTTGAATCCCATCTGTATTATATGAATAGTGAGGGTTTTGACTATAAGATCTACAAACAGTTAAGGTCAAGAGTAAGAACGAGCTTATACAAGAATCCTGACAAAAGAGAAAAGGGCTTTAAGGAAAAGGTTTATACTATAGAGCAGCTTGCAAGGATAGATAAAGAAGAAAAGGTCAGACTTGGAATAATAGTGAGAGAGCTGATCATTTCAAAGCTTGCGCTTTTTGGATTTACAGCATAAAAAAATCACCTGGAAAAACCAGGTGATTTTAATTTTCTTGTTCAAGTAGCGATTAAGCTCTCTCGACTTTGTTAGATCTAAGGCAGCTTGAGCAAACATTCATTCTCTGTGTGTTTCCGTTAATCTTAACAGCAACATGCTGAACGTTAGACTTCCAAACTCTGTTAGATCTTCTATGAGAATGGCTTACGTTGTTACCGAAATGAACGCCCTTGCCACAAATTTCACATTTAGCCATTTTGACACCTCCTTATAAGCCATGTTTGTTCTAATAGCAATTTTGCGCAGAATTATCCGCAACATTGATATATTAGCAAAAAACAATTTGGATTGCAAGTGGAATATTAAAAATAATGGTTTATTTTTTTTAAAGCTTCATTTATAATTCAATGTGGTATGCAAAAACACTGCATAAAGGAGGACATATATGAAGGCTTCAGTATTAAATACTCACATGGGAAATATTTCCATTGATAATGAAGTTATTGCCCAGTATGCTGGCGCTGTTGCCATGGAGTGCTTTGGCATTGTTGGTATGGCCAATGTAAATGTTAAGGATGGACTTGTTAGTCTTTTAAAGCTTGATTCTATGACAAGAGGTATCAATGTAACTCTTGATGAGAACAACAAGTTAAAGCTTGATTTTCATGTAATTGTTTCATACGGTGTTAGTATTTCAGCTGTCTCAGAAAACCTTATTGATACTGTTAAGTATAAGGTAGAAGAGTTTACAGGTTTAGAGATAGAGAAGATCAATATTTATGTAGAAGGCGTTCGCGTCATCGACTAAACAGACCGAAGGTTTATGGAGGATATTGTTTTGAGTAATAATGTTATTGACGCGAAGATGCTCTCTAAGATGTTCCTTAGCGGAGCGAAAAATCTTGACGCTAAAAAAGAGTGGATCAACGAACTTAACGTTTTCCCGGTTCCTGATGGCGATACAGGTACGAACATGACCATGACAATCATGTCTGCAGCCAAGGAAGTTCAGTCAATTTCAGATTCATCCAATATGGAGGCTATCTGTAAGGCAATCTCATCAGGTTCCCTTAGAGGAGCAAGAGGTAACTCAGGTGTTATCTTATCCCAGCTCCTTAGAGGTTTTACCAAGGTTGTAAAACAGCACGATGAGCTTACAGTAAATGTTCTTGCAGAGTCATTTGAGAAGGGTGTTGAAACTGCTTATAAGGCAGTTATGAAGCCCAAGGAGGGAACAATACTTACTGTAGCTAAGGGCGCAAGTGAGAAGGCCCACGAGCTTGCTATGGAAGGCTGCGATGATATCGAAACCTTCTGCAGACAGGTAATTGATTACGCTGATGAGGTACTTAGTAAGACTCCTGATATGCTTCCTGTACTTAAACAGGCTGGCGTAGTAGATTCAGGCGGACAGGGACTTGTCCAGGTAATGAAAGGCGCTCTTGATGGTTACCTTGGAAAAGAGATCGATGTAACCATTACTGAAGAGGATGTTAAGCCAGCTAAGGATACTTCCAAGACTCAGTCTACAGAGGATATCAAGTTTGGCTACTGCACAGAGTTTATCGTGCTTTTGAACAAGCCTTTAAACGTCAAGCAGGAGATAGATTTCAAGGGCTTCCTTGAGTCAATTGGTGACAGCATCGTAATGGTTGCAGATGATGAGATCTGCAAGGTGCATGTACATTCCAATGATCCTGGACTTGCAATCCAGAGAGCACTTATGTATGGTCAGCTCTCCAATATGAAGATCGACAATATGTGGATGGAGCACAGAGAGAAGCTCTTCCATGAAAATAAAGACGGCTCCTGGTCTGAGATCAAGACAGAAGTTAACGGAGCTGCTGAGATGACTCCAACTTACTCAGCTGGTGATGATATCCCTCTTGGGGATAAGGTTGAGCTAAGTGATACAGCAGACGAAGTTCCTGCTGGTCCAAGAAAAGACGTTGGATTTGTCACAGTTTGTGCAGGCTCAGGACTTGCTGATATTTTCAGAGGCCTCGGCGTAGACTACGTAATAGAAGGCGGTCAGACAATGAACCCAAGTACTGCAGACATTCTTGATGCAGTAGCCAAGGTCAATGCTGACACAGTAATTATTCTTCCAAACAATAAAAACATCATTCTTGCAGCTAATCAGGCAGCTATAATGTCTGAGGATTCTGAAGACGGCAAGAAGATAGTAGTTGTTCCAAGCAAGACAGTACCACAGGGAATCACAGCAATCATCAACTATGTACCAGATGCAGCTCTTGATGACAATATTGCTTCCATGAACGATTCTCTTTCTACTGTTGCAACCGGTGAAGTTACCTATGCAGTAAGAGATACTGTTATTGATGATGTCACCATCAAGCAGGGCGATTATATGGGAATCGGCGACAAGGGAATCATTGGAGTTGGCTCAGACATCGCAGATGTTGCATTCGACATGCTTGAAAAGATGATGAACGATGATAAAGAACTTATCAGCGTTTACTACGGTGATGAGGTTAAAGAAGTTGATGCCAACGCACTTAGAGACCGCATCGCTTCAAGATTCCCAGACTGTGATGTGGAGCTTCAGTTTGGTGGTCAGCCTATTTATTACTATATTGTATCTGCTGAATAAAACTATTAAGCCGGGCTTTGTGTCCGGCTTTTTGTTTATTTGAATGTTTAGGGGATTATTTTGGGGAAAAGAGAACTCGAAGAAAGTGTAATTTCATTAAAGGGAATTGGAGAAAAGACAGGGAAACTTTTTAACAAAGTTGGTGTTTATAACTGCGACGATCTGATCCACTATTTTCCAAGAGGCTATGATAAGTTTGATGCGCCGCAAAAAGCCTGTGATCTTAAGGCTAATGTGGTTTTATCATCAAGGCTTACAATTATCGGAAGCATCACTAAAAGGCGTGTAAGAAATCTTTCTATTACAGCCTTTGAAGCTGCGGATGAAACTGGCAGGGTGAAGATAGTCTTTTTTAATGCGCCATACCTTGCAAGTTCGCTAAAATCAGGAACAACTTATATATTCAGGGGAATGGTGAGAAAGAAGGGAAATTTCTTTTCCATGGACCATCCCAAAATGTATAAGGAAGAGGAATATGCCACTTTAATGGGAAAGCTTCAGCCAAGATATCCCCTGACAAAGGGGCTTTCAAATAATACAGTAAAAAAGGCCGTTGAAAAGGCATTTATAAATATAGGAGCCTTGGAAGAGTTCATTCCGGAGGATATTTTAAAGAGGCTCGATCTTATGAGTTACTCTGACGCACTTCGTGGAATTCATTTCCCAAGCGGCGATCTAAGCCTTGAGGATGCCAGAAGAAGACTTGCTTATAACGAATTTTTGCTGTTTGTTTTAAGACTTCGCTTCCTTAAACAAAACTCTGACGAAGTAGAGAACACTTCAAAAATGATCGAGGTTGCTGAAACAAACAGGCTTATGGAGCAGCTTCCCTATGAACTTACCAGTGCTCAGAAAAGAGCCTGGAATGATATTGTTTCTGACTTATCAGGTCCCTATGTGATGAACAGATTGATACAGGGAGATGTTGGTTCTGGTAAGACGATCCTTGCATTTTTAGCTCTTTTAATGACTGCTGGAAACGGCTATCAGGGCGCCATGATGGCTCCTACTGAAGTATTGGCTGCCCAGCATTATGAGACATTTAATGCTCTTATAAAAAAGTATAATATCAAAAACTTTAACATAGCTCTTTTGACAGGCTCACTTCCTTCTGGTGCCAAAAAAGAAGTTCAAAGGCGCATAAGAGAAGGAGAAGTCAATTGTATAATTGGCACAAATGCGCTTATACAGGATAAAGTACAGTACAAGAACCTTGCTTTAGTTGTAACTGATGAGCAGCACAGATTTGGAGTACGTCAAAGGGGAGCTTTATCGGGTAAGGGCCTCAATACCCATGTCCTTGCCATGAGTGCAACTCCTATACCAAGGACCCTTGCTATTATCCTTTATGGCGATCTTCACATTTCAATAGTTGATGAGAAGCCATTTGGCAGACTTCCTATAAAAAACTGCGTTGTAGGACCAGAATATCGTGAAACTGCCTATAAATTCATAGCAGAGCAGGTATCAAAAGGCTGTCAGGTGTATGTTATCTGCCCTATGATCGAGCAGGGAGAGCTTGATGGCGTTGAGAATGTCATGGACTATTCGGAGATTTTAAGATCAGCACTTCCTTCAGATGTACGTATCAGCGTTCTTCACGGAAAAATGAAGCCCGAGAAGAAGGATGAGATCATGGAATCCTTTGGAAGAGGGGAGATCGATGTGCTTGTTTCTACAACCGTTATCGAAGTTGGTATCAATGTTCCAAATGCCACAGTTATGATGGTCGAAAATGCCGAGAGATTCGGGCTTTCACAGCTTCATCAGCTAAGGGGAAGAGTAGGAAGAGGAAAGCAGCAGTCTTACTGCATATTTATCAATTCCTCTGACGATGAAGATGCAGCAAAGAGGTTGGATATCATGAACAGATCCAATGACGGCTTTGTTATTGCAGAAGAGGACTTAAAGCAGAGAGGACCTGGAGATCTTTTTGGCGTAAGGCAGAGCGGAGAAATGAACTTTAAGCTTGGCGATATCTACCACGATAGTGACCTGGTAAAAGAGTCTGCCATGGATGCTGACAGGATTTTATCATCTGATCCTGACATGTCTCTTCCACAACATGCTGTGCTTAGAGATGTGCTCAATACAAAATCTGCAAATTTTGTTGACTTTACAACTTTATAAAAGTAAACTTAATCTATCATATTAGTGAAAATAGGAGGAATGTCGGCACTTGCCGGCTTATTGACATGTCTAAGATTGCTATAATTACAGACAGTAACAGCGGAATAACCCAAAAACAGGGAGAAGAGCTCGGGATTTTTGTTGTACCAATGCCTTTTATGATCAATGGTCAGGAGTTTTTTGAAGACATCAATCTGACCCAGTCCCAGTTCTACGAGAAACTAGCTGAAGATGCAGATGTATCAACAAGCCAGCCAACACCTGATTCCCTTATGACTCTCTGGGACAAAGTGCTGAAGGACTATGAACAGATAATCTATATTCCCATGAGCAGCGGACTTTCAGGCTCCTGCCAGAGCGCATATATGATAGCTCAGGAAGAATACAAAGGAAAAGTGTTCGTTGTCGACAATCAGAGAATATCAGTAACACAGAGGCAGTCAGCTATTGATGCCAAGGCAATGGCAGATGCAGGTCTTTCTGCAGAAGATATCAAAAACAAGCTCCTTGAGACCAAGATGGAATCCAGCATCTACATCATGCTTGACACCCTTTATTACCTTAAAAAGGGCGGAAGAATAACACCTGCAGCTGCTGCTCTTGGAACACTTCTCAGACTTAAACCTGTTCTTCAGATCCAGGGTGAGAAGCTTGACGCATTTGCCAAGGCAAGAACCACAGCCCAGGGCAAAAACATTATGATAAATGCCATAAAAGCAGATATTGAAACAAGATTTGGCGGCATGGAAAAGGGCGATTTCTGGATTGCTGGTGCTTATACCAACAATCTTGAGGCTGCTACTGAGTGGAAAAAAGAAGTTGAAGCTGCAATTCCTGGTTTTGATATGCATCTTGATCCACTTTCACTTTCAGTTGGATGTCACATTGGACCTGGTGCACTTGCTGTAACAGTCACCAGAAAAATCCATTTCTGAATATAAATTGTATGAAAAAATGTTTTAAAGGGGTTATCTAATGTCATTACAAGAAAATTATGATGCTTCCAGCATTACCGTCCTTGAGGGCCTTGAGGCTGTAAGAAAGCGCCCTGGAATGTACATAGGAAGCGTCACCACCAGAGGACTTAATCACCTTGTCTACGAGATAGTGGACAATGCTGTAGATGAGCATCTGGCAGGTTTTTGTACAAGAATCTATGTATGTCTCGAGGCTGATGGCAGTGCAACTGTAGAAGACAACGGCCGAGGCATTCCTGTTGGTATGCACGCAAAGGGCGTTTCTGCTGAGCGTGTAGTTCTTACCATGCTCCACGCAGGTGGTAAATTCGATAATAACGCATATAAAACAAGTGGAGGACTTCACGGTGTAGGTTCTTCGGTTGTTAACGCGCTCTCAAAAAGAATGAGCGTAAGAGTTAAAAAAGACGGACTTATCTATGAGGATGCTTACGAGAGAGGCATTCCTACAGTTGAGCTTATAAATGGCCTTCTTCCTTCTGTTGGAACAACAAAGGATACAGGAACATGTATCAATTTCCTTCCTGATGACGAGATTTTTGAAAAGACAAGATTCAGAGAGGATGATATAAAGTCAAGGCTTCATGAAACAGCCTACTTAAATCCCAAGCTAACAATAGTATTTGAGGATAAAAGGCCTGGAGTTGAAGAGTATATTGAATTCCATGAGCCTGACGGTATCACTGGATTTATCAGAGATATGAATAAGTCCAAGGAGTCTGTAACTGACGTTATATCTTTTAGCGGAGAGAGCGAAGGTATTGAGATTGAGGCTGCTTTCCAGTATGTAAACGAATTCCATGAAGAGGTTCTTGGTTTTTGTAATAACATCTATAACGCTGAAGGTGGTACACATCTTACAGGCTTTAAGACCATGTTTACCAATATCATCAATCAGTATGCAAGAGAGCTGGGAATCCTTAAGGACAAGGACGTCAACTTTACAGGTACTGATGTAAGAAATGGTATGACAGCAGTTATTTCCATCAAGCACCCGGATCCAAGATTTGAAGGTCAGACCAAGACCAAGCTTGATAACCAGGATGCTGCCAAGATCGTATCTAAGATAACGGGTGAGGAAGTCAGCAGATTTTTTGACAGAAACCTTGAAACCTTAAAGGCTGTTATTGGCTGCGCTGAAAAGGCTGCCAAGATCCGTAAGACAGAAGAAAAAGCAAAGACAAACATGCTTACCAAGCAAAAGTATTCTTTTGATTCAAATGGTAAGCTGGCTAACTGCATCAGCAAGGATGCTTCCAAGTGTGAGATATTTATTGTAGAGGGAGATTCTGCGGGCGGTTCAGCAAAGATGGCCAGGGACCGCAACTATCAGGCTATTCTTCCTATAAGAGGTAAGATCTTAAATGTAGAGAAGGCCAGCATCGATAAGGTGCTTGCTAATGCAGAAATAAAGACAATGATAAATGCCTTTGGATGCGGATTTTCAGAAGGCTATGGCAATGACTTTGATATAAACAAGCTCCGCTACGATAAGATCATCATCATGTCCGATGCGGACGTAGACGGTGAGCATATTGCAACACTGCTTCTTACTTTGTTCTACAGGTTTATGCCAGAGCTCATTTTCCAGGGACATGTATATCTTGCCATGCCACCACTATACAAGGCTCTTCCTGCCAAGGGAAAAGAAGAATACCTGTACGACGACGTAGCTCTTTCAAAATACAGAAAGACTCACAAAGGTAATTTCACTCTTCAGAGATACAAAGGTTTAGGTGAAATGGACCCTGAGCAGCTTTGGGAGACAACCCTTGATCCAGAAAGAAGACTCCTTAAGCTGGTAGAGATAGAAGATGCCAAGATGGCTTCTCAGATGACTGAGCTCCTTATGGGAGTTGATGTTCCACCAAGAAAAGAATTTATCCATCAGCATGCAACTGATGCAGAGCTTGATATTTAATGATAGGAAACAGTGACAATGGAAGATCGTATTATCAGAACCGAATATTCCGAGGTTATGCAGAAGTCATTTATTGACTATGCCATGAGCGTTATCGTAGCAAGAGCCCTTCCTGACATAAGGGACGGTCTTAAGCCGGTTCAGCGCAGAACTTTATATGACATGTACGACCTTGGCATCAGATATGACAGGCCTTATAGAAAGAGTGCGAGAATTGTTGGTGATACCATGGGTAAATATCATCCTCATGGTGACAGCTCAATCTATGACTGTCTTGTTGTAATGACTCAGGACTTCAAGAAGATGGTTCCTCTTGTAGATGGCCACGGCAACTTTGGCAACATCGAAGGTGACGGCGCTGCTGCCATGCGTTACACAGAAGCAAGGCTCAGCAAGCTTACCCAGGAGAACTTCCTTGAGGATCTTGATAAAAATGTAGTTGATTTTGTTCCAAACTTTGATGAAACAGAGAAAGAGCCTTCAGTTCTTCCTGTTAAGATACCAAATTTCCTGATCAATGGATCAGAGGGTATTGCTGTTGGTATGGCCACCAGCACACCTCCTCACAATCTGGCAGAGGTAATTGATGCTGAGATTGCTTATATTCAGGATGATACCCTTACTACCAAGGATCTTATGAAGTACATCAAGGGTCCAGACTTTCCAACTGGCGGAGTTGTGATCAACAAAAACGAGCTTTTATCCATATATGAAAGCGGAGTTGGTAAGATCAAGATCCGTGGAAAGGTAGAGGTTGAAAAGGGTAAAAACGGTCATACAAACCTTGTGATCACTGAAATCCCTTTTACCATGATCGGTGCAGGAATAGGCAAGTTTATGGCAGATGTTGCTGAACTTGCTGAAAAGAAGATCACTAACGATATTGTTGATATTTCAAACCAGTCTTCAAAAGAAGGTATCAGAATTGTAATAGAGCTTAAAAGAGATGCAGATGTAGAGAACTTTACAAATCTTCTTTACAAAAAAACCAAGCTCGAGGATACCTTTGGTGTAAACATGCTGGCTATCGATAACGGAAGGCCGGAAACTCTGTCTTTAAAAGAAATCATGAGAGCCTGTGCTGATTTCCAGTTCGAGATCACCACAAGGAAATATCAGACTCTTTTAAAGAAGGAGCAGGATAAAAAAGAGATACAGGAAGGCCTTATAAAGGCCTGCAACGTTATTGACCTTGTCATTGAGATACTCAGAGGCTCAAAGGACAGACCAATGGCCAAGAACTGCCTTGTTAACGGTGTTACTGATGGCATCAACTTTAAATCCAGAGAGTCCAAGGCAATGGCTGCGCAGCTTCTTTTTACAGAGGCTCAGGCTGACGCCATCCTTGACATGAGACTCTATAAACTCATTGGACTTGAGCTTGACGCTCTTATCAAAGAACACGAACAGACTGTAGCAAACATCTACAGATACGAAGATATTCTTGAGAGCCATGAGTCAATGTCTATGGTCATCCAGAATGATCTTATCAAGATCAAGAAGGAGTATCAGAAGGAAAGAAGAACTATCATCGACAACAGAGAAGATGCGGTTTATGAAGAAAAGCCTGTTGAAGAGATAGATGTTGCATTCATCATGGATAAATTTGGCTACGCCAAGACCATTGACGCATCAACCTATGAAAAGAACAAAGAGACCATTGAGAATGAGTTCAGATTCTCATTTATTATGAAGAACACTGGTAAGGTATGTTTCTTTACCAATACCGGTAATCTTCACACAGTAAAGGCAATGGATCTTCCTCAGGGTAAGATGCGTGACAAGGGAGTTCCCATTGATAATGTAAGTAATTTTGACACAGCAAAAGAGACTATTGTAATGGCTGCAAGTCAGTCAGATCTTAATCTCTACAGGATATTGTTTACTACCAAGCTTTCAATGATGAAGATCGTTGATGGCGGAGAGTTTGATGTATCAAAGAGAACTGTTGCAGCAACCAAACTCCTTGATGGAGATGAAGTTGTAAATGTAGAGATACTTCATACTCAAAAGACAGTTATCCTTCAGACAAATGACGGATATTTCCTCAGATTCCTTGTGGAAACTGTGCCTGAAAAGAAGAAGGCTGCAGTTGGTGTAAGAGGTATGAGGCTTTCTTCCAAGGACTACATAAGAGATGTTTATTACCTTTCTGACATGGAAGAGAAGAAGATAGAACACAACGGCAAAGAACTCAACCTTGGACATCTTAAGATCACCAGCAGAGATACCAAGGGAACAAAGGTGAGATTATGAGAGTAATTGCAGGAACTGCAAGAAGACTTAGGCTTGTGACCCCAGAGGGCAATGACACAAGGCCAACACAGGACAGGATCAAAGAGACTCTTTTTAACATGATCCAAAATCAGGTACCAGGAGCAGTATTTATCGATCTGTTCGCAGGTAGTGGGGGAATAGGTATCGAGGCACTTTCAAGAGGTGCTGTAAGAGCTGTCTTTGTGGAGAACAATGTAAATGCATATAAGTGCATCCTGGAAAACCTTAAGACAACACATTTTGAGGACCAGTCCACAGTTCTTAAGCAGGACGTTGTCCTTGGACTTAGGAGTATAAAAGAAAAGGAGGCTGATATTATCTTTATCGATCCTCCTTATCACGGAGAGCTCTATGAGAGAACTCTTTCACAGCTTTCTGAAATGAGCTATGTGACAGATAATACTATGATCATTGTTGAAGCTGACCGTGATCTTGATTTTTCTTTTGCCGAAAACTATGGGTTTGAGGTAAGAAGAGAAAAAGAGTACAAGACCAACAAGCACGTTTTTCTTTACAGAAAGGAAGCTTAAGTAAATGAAAATTGCTGTTTATCCTGGTAGCTTTGATCCAGTAACCTACGGGCATCTGGATATCATAAAACGCGCATCCAAGATGTTTGATGAGGTTATAGTGGCTGTGATGTGCAATTCAGCCAAAACTCCATTGTTTAGTCTTGATGAACGTGTTAAAATGTTACAAGAATCTGTTAAAGACTTATCTAATGTTAAAATAGAGTCTTTTAGCGGACTACTTATTGATTACTGCAAGAGTGCTGATATTCATATTGTTATAAGAGGACTTCGTGCCATTACTGATTTTGAGTATGAGCTTCAGATAGCGCAGACCAATAAGGAATTGTCCCATAATCAGGTTGATACCGTATTTTTGACAACAAGCCTTAAGTATTCTTACCTTAGCAGCTCAGTTGTCAAAGAGATTGCCAGCTATAACGGGGATATTTCACCATGTGTGCCAGAATTCATAGCTGAAAGACTCTATCAGAAATACGGATTTAAGTAAATTCAGGGGGATATTTTATTATGACCAGCAGGATTGAACAGCTGATAGATGAGATTGAGACATATATCGATAACTGTAAGCCTCAGCCTCTTTCTCAGACCAAGATCATTGTCAACAAAGAGGAGATCGATGAGCTCTTAAGAGAGCTTCGCAGCAAGACTCCAGAGGAGATCAAGAGATATCAGAAGATCATCAGCAATAAAGAGGCTATTTTGAATGACGCCCGCAAGAAAGCTCAGGAGCTTATTGATGAGGCCACAGTTCACACCAATGAACTTATAAACGAGCATGAGATTATGCAGCAGGCATACGCACAGGCCAATGAAGTCGTATCTCAGGCTGCTATGCAGGCCAAGGGGATCCTTGATAACGCCATGATCGAAGCCAACGAGATGAAGGCTGCTGCAGTTACTTATACAGATCAGCTCCTTGCCAATGTTGAGAGCATAATCTCTCAGTCTATTGATGCTACAAGCAAACACAACGACGAGATCATCGAGTCAGTCAAGCAGAACAGCATCAACATTGTAAAAGAAGTTGCTCAGAACAACGACAGCATCCTGTCAGCCCTTACCCAGTACAGTGAAGTAATAAGATCTAACAGAGCAGACCTTAAGCAGCCTGTTAATACCAGTGTTTCACCAAGTGCAGCTGCACCTTCAGATATTGGTGAGCAGTTAGATGCTCAGGAAGATAACATCAATCTTGATATGATCAACTAATTTTGTTTTACCAGCTGCCGCTTTTTGCGACAGCTTTTTATCTTTTACCGAGAGAGGGGAATTTATGAATAACAAGTCAATGATTGCAAAGAAGATGATTTCTTTTGTTATGATCCTTACTTTTGCGATTTCTCTTTTTGTTTCACCTTCATTTTCAGTTAAATCTTATGCTACATCTAATAAAAATGTTGTGGTAGTAATAGATCCAGGTCATGGAGGCACTGGAGATAGAAATCTTGGAGCCCAGTACAATGGCCTGTCTGAAAAAGAACTGACTCTTCAGCTTGCAAATATCTTAAAGGCAGAGCTTGAGAAATATGAAGGAATTACAGTCTATCAGACAAGAACTACAGATGTTTTGATGTCTCTGGAAGACAGAGCGGCATTTGCCAAAAATGTAAATGCTGATTTTGTTTTCAGTATCCACTTTAATGCATCTGCTGAGCACCTCTTTTATGGCTCTGAGGTATGGACTTCTACCTTTGGCTCTTACTATCAAAATGGCTATAACTTTGGACAGATCGTATCCTCAGAGTGGAGCGGACTTGGCCTTTACCAGAAGGGCGTAAAAACAAGAATAGGTTCATCGGGCAAAGACTACTACGGTATCATCAGACAGTGCGTTGCCAGAAACCTGCCCTGTGTCATTTTAGAGCATGCGTATATTGACCAAGGCAATGACGTTTCGCTTGTAAAATCAAATAATTTCATAGCAAGGCTTGCTCAGGCTGATGCAACTGCTATAGCCAAGTATTATGGCCTTAAATCAAAGACTTTGGGCACTGACTATTCAGGCTTTACTTATAAATCAGTTAAAAAGCCATCAGGTAAACTGTATCAGGACGAGACAGGACCTGACCAGTGTAATATCAAGATCCTTGGCTATGATGTTACAAGCGGAAATATTCTGGTAGAGCTTACAGCAGCTGATAAACAGAGCCCTGTTATCTATTTTAGTTACAGCTATGACGGTGGTAAGACTTTCTGCCCGCTTCAGATGTGGGACAGAACAAAACCTACCCAGTCCTTTAATGTAAAGGTTCCATCCGGAACAACTAATCCTACAATTGTTGTAAAAGCATACAACAACTATGAAAAAGAAGCTGCCAGTGCACCTGCAACTGTAAATGCATCTTTTAAATATTGATGGAGTATCTTATTGAGACTTGATAAATACTTAGGTGACCATAACATTGGCACCAGGAAACAGATAAAAGAATACGTTAAAAACGGAAGATGCAAAATTAATGGAATTGTTGCTTTAAAGAGCGATGTCCATATTGATGAAGATAAAGATGAGATTTCTTTTGACGGAGTCATTTTAAGTTACAAAAAGTATCATTACTTTATCTTAAATAAGCCATCAGGAGTAGTTTCAGCAACCACAGATGGCAGAAATACCACAGTTCTTGACCTGTTAAAGGATGAGAACGTCAAGGGGTTAAGCCCTTGCGGAAGGCTTGATATTGATACAGAGGGACTACTTCTTATAACAGATGATGGCGGTCTTATCCACAGGCTCCTTTCTCCTATAAAGCACGTAGATAAAGTATATGAAGTTCATCTAAAGGACAGATTAACAGATGAAGGCAGGATGAAGCTTGAAGAGGGCGTGGATATAGGAGATAAAAAGGATGATGGCTCAATAGATTACACACTACCATCAAAAGTTGCCTTTGCGCCCGATGATGGACAAGATAGACCAGTAATTCTTCTTACCATCCATGAAGGAAGATTTCATCAGGTCAAAAGGATGCTTGAAGCTGTCGGTAATGAAGTCTTGTTTTTAAGGAGATTATCGATGGGACCAATAAAGCTTCCAGATGACTTACTCCCGGGACAGTACAGATCTCTTACGGATGAAGAAATAGATTTATTAAACAGTTAGGAATATTTATGTTAAAGATAGATTTAAATGATTTTGAAGCAGTAATTTTTGATCTTGACGGATCACTTGTGGACTCCATGTGGATGTGGAAGGCTATAGATATTGAGTATCTTAAAGGCTTTGGTATCGAAGCCCCAAAGGATCTCCAAAAAGAGATTGGAGGAAGGAGCTTTGTAGAAACTGCAATTTATTTCAAGGAGAGATTTTCAATTCCTGATACCGTCGAGAAAATTGGTGATGATTGGAACAGGATGGCATTTGACAAGTACACTCATGAAGTTCCTTTAAAGGATGGAGCATATGATTTCTTAAGCCTGTGTCAGGAAAAAGGGATCAAGCTTGGAATAGCTTCAAGCAACTCCACTGAGCTTATTGAACAGGTGCTTTCTTCCCATGATATCAGGGATAAGTTTCTGAGCATCAAATCAGGTACAGAAGTTCTTAAGGGTAAGCCTGCGCCGGATATTTACCTGACTGTAGCAAGTGAACTTAATGTGGATCCTTCAAAGTGCCTTGTTTTTGAGGACCTGGTTGATGGGATCAAAGCAGCAAGAAATGCAGGCATGACAGTTGTTACGGTAAGTGATGACTATTCAAGACACAGCGACGAACTGAAAAAAGAATTATCAGACCTATACATAGAAGATTACTGGGGATTTGTTTCATGAAAAAAAGTTATAAGGGTGAATTTGGATATATCAGATATAGAAGGCAGATTGGAATGCTAAGAACAGGATCATTTTTGCTTGTGATCCTTTTGCTGTTCCTTTCAGGCCTTTTTATTTTTGGCTCAAGCAAAAATTATCTGAGCATAATAGCAGCTCTTTTGTGCCTTCCGGCAGGATGGAGCGGAGTAAATCTCATTATGTTCTTAAAGGCAAAGGGATGTAGCGAAAGCTCTTTTAACATTATTGAAAGTAAAAAAAGCGGCCTTCTTATCAGATATGATGAGGTTATCACCTCTTATGATAAGAATTTTAATGTAGCTGCATCTACAGTCCTTGATAAGAATATTTGCTGCTTTGTTGAGGATGACTCTTTTGATCTGTCAGATCTTGAAAAGCACATCAAAAAAATGATGACACAAAACGGCTATGGAAACTACAGCATAAAGGCTTTTAACAAGCTGGATGATTTTTGTAACAGACTATCGCAGCTTGATCGTATAAGACAGGATAAAAACATAGATCCTGTGGCAATAGAAAATGCCTGGGTTCCAGGAACGCAGGAAACTGCTGCATCAGTACTTCTTTCTATTTCTTTGTAAGGGATAAATTATGCGTGAGATCGTGATCGGCCCTAATGAAGCTGACAAGAGACTTGACAGATTTTTGACCTTTTATTTCAAGGAAGCTTCTGCAGGTTTCATATATAAAATGCTTAGAAAAAAGAATATTACACTAAATGGCAAAAAGGCTGATGGTACTGAAAAGCTCAAAAACAGTGATGTTATCAAGGTTTTCTTTTCTGATGAGACCTTTGAAAAACTAAAAGGCAAAAACGAAGCAGCTGCTAAAGAAGGACTTGCACTTAAAAAACTAGGAAACATCAGCGTTATTTATGAAGATGATAATATCGTTCTTGTAAACAAACCATTTGGAGTCTTATCCCAAAAAGCCAAGGCTGATGATATCAGTCTTAATGAATGGCTTATAGACTATCTTCTTGAAAAAGGAGATATAACAAGCAACAGCCTCTCATCGTACAGGCCCTCAATCTGCAACAGGCTCGACAGAAATACCAGCGGACTTGTTATTTGCGCCAAGTCTTTACAGGGTGCAAGAGTAATGAATGAGCTTATTAGTTTAAGAAGCATTGATAAATACTATAGAACTGTTGTGTGCGGCCATCTGACTAAGGCTATGTCCTTAAAGGGCTATCTAAGTAAAGATGAGAAGCAAAACAAAGTTGATATAAAAGTAAATGATCCAGGGGAAGGATATTCATACATCGAGACAGAGTATGAGCCTGTGGAATATTTAAAGGAAAAAGATCTGACTGTACTTGAAGTTAAGCTTATAACAGGAAAACCTCATCAGATAAGAGCTCATTTAGCAAGTATTGGTCATCCCATCATTGGGGATGTGAAATATGGTGGTAAAAAGACCTATTCATTAAATCACCAGCTTCTTCACAGCTTCAGAGTTAAATTCCCGGAAGGTTTACAGGAGCCTTTTGATATTTTGTCTGGCAGGGAATTTGTTGCCAAGCTTCCAAAAGAATTTGAAAAGATAACAGGTTAAGTTATGCCAACATGGAATTCCAGGGGCCTTAGAGGCTCAACTTTAGAGGAACTAATAAACAGGACCAATGAGCGCTATGGCGAACTTGGGCTTTGTCTTATCCAGAAAATCCCAACTCCTATAACGCCCATTAATATTGATAAAGAGACAAGACATATAACTCTTGCCTATTTTGACCAGAAGAGTACCGTTGACTACATTGGTGCAGTCCAGGGAATTCCGGTGTGTTTTGACGCAAAAGAATGTGCTCAGGATACCTTTACACTGGAAAACATCCATCCACATCAGGTAAGCTTCATGGAAAACTTTGAAAAGCAGGATGGAGTAGCATTTTTTCTCATATATTACACTGGTCTTAATGAGTTTTACTACCTTCCTTACAGAGACCTTAAAGTCTTCTGGGACAGAGCTCAAAATGGCGGAAGAAAGAGCTTCAGACATGATGAGCTTGATATGAAATATGTGATAAATCCCGGTCATGATGCTGGTATTTTTGTCCCATACCTTGAAGCACTGTCAATTGATCTTGATTCAAGAGAAGAAAAAGATTGACATAGATATGTCAATAATGTAAACTCTTTTCTATAGTAGCATATTAGCATGGTAGCACTGTGCATTGCTAAAGTGAGGTTTATATGAACAAAGTCTTATTACATACACCAGATGGAGTGAGAGATATCTACGGTCAGGAGTGCAGCGACCGTATACTTATCAAGGATAAGATCTACAGCAAAATGAAGAGCTTTGGATTTCAGGATATTGATACACCTACATTTGAGTTTTTTGATGTTTTTTCCGATGAGATCAATGCTTCCGATGCAAAAGAGCTTTATAAGTTTTTTGACAAGGAAGGCAATACTTTAGTCCTTAGACCTGATTTTACTCCCTCAATTGCAAGATGTGCCTCAAAGGTAATGCTTGAGGATTCTGAGCCTGTAAGAGTTGTTTATCAGGGCAAATCTTTCCTTAATACGTCTAATCTTCAGGGCAAGTTAAAAGAGAACTTCAATATAGGCGTTGAGCTTTTAAATGATGATTCTGTTTATGCAGATGCTGAGATGATAGCTCTTTTGATCGAATCATTAAAAAGTTCAGGGCTAAAAGAATTTCAGGTAAGCATCGGCGATGCTGATTATTACAAGGGCCTTTGTGAAGAAGCTGGAATAGATGAAGAAACTGAAGAGATAGTAAGAGAGCAGATTCTTCAGAAAAACTATTTTGCAGCAGAAAACATCATGACCGAGAGACTTATTCCTGAGAAGTACAAGGAACTTATTGTCAGATTCTCAGAGTTTATTGGTTCAGATGAAGCCTTGGACAGAGCAAGAGATCAGGTTAATAACGACAGATCCATACAGGCAATTTTAAGGCTAAAAAGGCTTTATCAGGTATTAAAAGAATATGGCGTAAGTGGATACGTTTCTTTTGATCTTGGAATGCTCAGCAAGTTCAATTACTACACAGGAGTTATATTCAGCGCTTATACCTATGGCGTTGGTGATGCAATAGCCAAGGGCGGAAGATATGATTCACTTCTTGGTAAATACGGAAAAGATGCTCCTGCCATAGGCTTTGTAATACTGCTTGATGATCTTATGTCAGCTCTTTACAGACAGAATATTGAAATAGAGCACGAAGATAAGCCTGTAGTTATAGAGTACGATGAAGCAACTTTTTCTGAGAGCCTAAAAAAAGCTGGTGAACTCAGAGCAAGTGGTAAAGCTGTTGCTTTAAAAAACGTAAAAAAGAGAGGGTGAGACAATGAGATATCTTACTTTTGCTCTTGGTAAGGGAAGACTTGTTAATGACACAATGGAGCTTCTTGCAAAGTGTGGTATCCATTGTGATGAGATCTTAGATAAGAAGACAAGAAAACTTATATTTACCAATGAGGAATTAAAACTTAAATTCTTTCTGGCTAAAGGTCCTGATGTACCAACCTATGTAGAATACGGCGCTGCAGATATCGGAATCGTTGGTGCTGATACTATACTTGAAGAAAACAGAAGAGTCTATGAGGTCCTTGATCTTGGCTTTGGAAAATGCAGGATGTGCGTATGTGGCCCTCATGAGGCGAAAGAACTCTTAGAGCACAGGGAAATGATCAGGGTTGCAAGTAAATACCCAGGAATAGCCAAGGATTATTTCTTTAATAAAAAACATCAGACTGTTGATATCATCAAGCTCAATGGTTCAGTAGAGCTTGGACCTATTGTAAATCTCTCAGATGTTATTGTTGATATTGTTGAAACAGGCTCTACTCTTAGAGAAAACGGGCTTGAAGTATTAGAAGAGATCTGTCCGCTTTCTGCAAGGATGATCGTCAATCAGGTAAGTATGCAGATGGAGACAGAAAGAATTCGTAAGCTCATTAGTGATATGAAGGAGAACTTAGGCTGATATGAGAACACTTAAGCTAACAGAAAATACAAAAAAAGAGCTTCTTGGAAATCTTTTAAACAGAAACCCTGGAAGCTATACAGAATATGAAAATACAGTCAATGAAATAATAAACGATATTCGAAATAATGGCGATAAAGCTTTGTTTGAATACACAGCAAAGTTTGATAAATGCACTCTTGATGCATCATGTATTAAAATAACAGATGATGAGATAAAAGAGGCTTATGCAGCCCTTGATCCTGAGTTCATCGAGGTTATGAAAAAGAGTGCAGAAAACATAAGAGTATTCCACGAAAAGCAAAAAAGAAATACATGGATCGATACAAGAGAAGATGGCAGTATTCTTGGACAGAGGATACTTCCCATTGAAATATCAGGTGTTTACGTTCCTGGTGGAAAGGCAGCATATCCAAGCAGCGTTCTTATGAATGTTGTTCCAGCAAAGGTTGCAGGAGTAGAGAAGATAGTTATGTGCACACCACCTGGAAAAGATGGAAAGGTAAACCCTGGAACACTGGTAGCTGCTGATATAGCAGGTGTTACTGAAAGCTATAAGGCAGGTGGAGCCCAGGCAATTGCTGCAATGGCTTTTGGAACTGAGAGTATTCCAAAGGTTGATAAGATAACCGGCCCAGGAAATATCTTTGTAGCCCTTGCAAAGAAGGCTTGCTTTGGCCACGTTTCAATCGATTCTATTGCAGGTCCAAGTGAGATCCTAGTTCTTGCAGATGAAACAGCTAATCCCAGATTTGTGGCTGCTGACCTGTTATCACAAGCAGAGCATGACGAAATGGCAAGTGCAATTTTGATCACAACATCTCAGGAGCTTGCAGATAAGGTTTCTTCAGAAATTGATGAATTCCTCAAAACCTTATCAAGAGCTGATATAATTAAGAAGTCCCTTGAAAATTATGGCTATATTTTCGTGGCAGACAATATGGATGATGCCATCGAAGCAGCCAATGCAGTAGCTTCAGAGCACCTTGAGATAATAACCAAAAATCCTTATGAGACCATGACCAGGATCAAAAACGCGGGTGCGATATTCCTTGGTGATTATTCATCAGAGCCTTTGGGAGACTATTTTGCAGGTCCTAACCACATTTTGCCCACAAACAGGACTGCAAGGTTCTTTTCACCACTTTCTGTAGATGATTTCGTAAAGAAAACAAGTATTATTTCGTATTCAAAACAGGCTCTATTTAATGCACATAAGGATATTGAATTGTTTGCAACCAGAGAAGGGCTTACAGCACATGCAAATTCTATTGCTGTTAGGTTTGAGTGAGGTTTGATGAATTTTACAATAATGACCGGTATGGATAATACCGATTAAATTACATTTGTAATTGTGTAAAATTGTGTTAAAAATGCAAGTTAACTTTCTAAAATGAAAATTAAATGCAAGTTTACATAATCTTTATAATTCAAAATGACAATATTTAGTTACAATTTACAAGGAGTCACAAGTTATGGTAACGAGACAGGCTACAGTAACGAGAAAAACGCAAGAAACAAATATAAAAATTTCATTAAACCTTGATGGGACTGGTGTTTCAAACATTGAAACCGGTATTGGTTTTTTTGATCATATGCTTACCGGATTTGCAAAACATGGTCTTTATGACATGGATGTCAGGGTTTCCGGAGACCTTGAGGTAGATGGTCATCACACTGTTGAGGACACTGGTATTGTTCTTGGACAGGCTATTGCAAAGGCGCTTGGTGATAAAAAGGGCATCAAGCGATATGGAAGCATGATCCTGCCAATGGATGAAACTCTTGTAATGAGCGCTGTTGACCTGTGTGGAAGACCATATTTTGTGATGGATGCAGATTTTGATGCACCAATGGTTGGTGATTTTGATACTCAGCTTGTAAGAGAGTTCTTTTATGCAGTATCTTATTCAGCTGCAATGAATCTTCACCTCAGAGTTATCACAGGAATGAACGATCACCACAAGATAGAAGCCATGTTCAAGGCTTTCGCAAAGGCTCTTGATGAAGCTTCCACATTTGATCCAAGGATAACAGACGTATTAAGTACTAAAGGAGCTCTTTAATATGCAGGAAACCAGGAAAAAAGTAGCAGGATATATATTTCTTTTAAATAAAAAGATCATATCATCAAAGGACAGGAAAACAGTTATAAGTGATGATCCTGTTTCCTATGCAGGCAGCATCTCAGATAATGGCGCTGACGAGATCATTGTATTTGATATGTCTGAGGCTAATAATGATGCAGCCCACGAAGAAGCTCTTGATATCATCAAGGATATCTGCAAAGAAGTTGATGTTCCTGTTACAGGTGCTGGCAATGTAAAGAGGATGGAGGATATTAAAAAGCTTCTTTATGCCGGCTGTAAAAAGGCAGCTCTTAACTTTACAAAGCCTTCAAATGTTGAGATCCTAAGGGAAGTGTCTGAGAAATTCGGAAAAGAAAAGATCGTTATCTGCTATGACGATCAGGCGGTCATTGAAAACAATAAAGATCTGGTTGATGCATTTTCTTCTGAGCAGATCTTATTTACAGACAAATCCGGATCACTTCTTCCAGAATCCGAGAATGATAAGTGTCTCTTTTACGATGGAGAGGACATCATCTCAAAAGATGTAACTGACAGGTCCCTGGAAAGTTCTTTTACCTGGGCAGATCTTAAGAAAAACTCTGATGGAATGGTTCCTGTTATCGTCCAGGATTATAGGACTGATCAGGTACTGATGCTTGCATACATGAACGAAGAGGCCTTTAATAAGACTCTTGAAACAGGTAAAATGACCTACTTTAGCCGTTCAAGGAATGAGCTTTGGATAAAGGGCATGACAAGCTCACATTTTCAGTATGTTAAGAGCCTTACCGCCGATTGTGATATGGATACCATACTTGCAAAGGTCAAGCAGATAGGCGCTGCATGTCACACCGGAAATTATTCATGCTTCTTTAATGACATCGCTAAAAAGGAATACAGCGAAAAGAACCCTCAGAAGGTTTTAGACAGTGTCTATGAAGTTATAAAGGACAGAAAAGAAAACCCAAGGGAAGGCTCCTATACCAATTATCTTTTTGATAAAGGCATCGATAAGATCCTCAAGAAAGTTGGCGAAGAGGCAACAGAAATGGTTATTGCTGCCAAGAACCCAAATGACAATGAGGTTATTTACGAAATGTCAGATTTCCTGTATCATATGATGGTCCTCATGGCTGTTAAAAATGTTAGCTGGGAGGATATAACAGACGAATTGTCAAGACGATAAAGGAAAATGAAATGAATTTAAATTTAGCTTTGTCAGATGAGACATTACTCAGTATTGATAAGCCGGAAAGATATATAGGCGGCGAGGTTAACTGCGTGATGAAGGATAAAGAAAAGGTGGATATAAGATTTGCCTTTTGCTTTCCTGATGTCTATGAAATTGGTATGTCTCATCTGGGAATACAGATTCTTTATGGAATGTTCAACTCCTACGATGACGTGTGGTGCGAACGTGTCTATTCACCATGGATGGACATGGATGCGTGCCTAAGGAAGCAGAACATTCCTCTTTTTGCGCTTGAATCCCAGGATAAGGTAAAAGACTTTGATTTCCTTGGATTTACGCTCCAGTATGAGATGTGCTATACCAATATCCTTCAGATATTGGATCTTTCCGGAATACCTTTTAAAACAGCAGACAGAACCTGGGATGACCCCATCGTTATTGGCGGTGGTCCATGTACCTACAATCCTGAACCAATAGCTGATTTCTTCGATGTTTTCTATATCGGAGAAGGTGAGACCAGATACAGGGAGCTCTTTGATCTATACAAAGAGCTTAGAAACAGTGGCATTTCAAGAAAAGATTTTCTTCATCAGGTAGCCAAAATACCTGGAATGTATGTTCCATCTCTTTATGACGTCAAATACAAGGATGACGGAACTATCCTTTCTATGGAGCCTGTTTTTGATGATGTGCCAAAGACCATCTATAAAGAGATGTGCCTGGACCTTTCAAAGGAATTCTACCCAACAAAGCCTGTAGTTCCCTATATCAAAGTAACTCAGGACAGAGTGGTCTTAGAGATCATGCGCGGCTGTATAAGAGGCTGCAGATTTTGCCAGGCTGGCCAGTTATACAAGCCTTTGAGGGAAAAGGATATCGAGTATTTAAAGAAGATCGCCATTGAATCCTTAAAGAACACAGGTTATGAGGAGATCTCTTTAAGCTCATTAAGTTCCAGCGACTACTCAAAGCTTCCGCAGCTCCTGGACTTTCTGATCGATAAATGCAATGAAAAGAAGATAAATATCTCACTTCCAAGCCTCAGGATTGATGCATTTTCTCTTGATGTCATGAGTAAGGTCCAGGATGTTAAAAAGAGCAGCCTCACATTTGCTCCTGAAGCAGGAACCCAGAGGATGAGAGATGTGATCAATAAGGGACTTACAGAAGAGGATATTCTTCGTGGCTCAGAGCAGGCTTTCCTTGGGGGATGGAATAAGGTCAAGCTGTACTTTATGCTTGGGCTTCCTGGAGAAACAGATGAGGATATCCTTGGAATCGGTGATATAGCCAACAAGATTGCGGCTCTTTATTTTGAGACTGTTCCCAAGGAAAAGAGAAATGGAAGAACAATTGATATTGTTGCCAGTACCTCATTTTTTGTACCAAAGCCATTTACTCCATTCCAGTGGGCAAGAATGAATACGAAGGAAGAGTTTCTTGATAAGGCCAACAAGACAAGAAAAGGAATAATGGACCAGCTCAACCAGAAGCATATCAAATATAACTGGCATGAAGCTGATGCCAGCATGATGGAAGGTATATTTGCAAGAGGCGACAGAAAACTTTGCGATGTAATATTAAAGGCCTATGAAAAGGGCTGTATTTTCGATGCCTGGAGCGAATTCTTTGATTTTGGAAAATGGATGGAAACCTTTGAAGAATGCAAGATAGATCCATTTTTCTACACCACCAGGGAAAGAAAAGATGATGAAATATTCCCTTGGGATATATTAAACTGCGGTGTAACTAAAGAGTTTCTTTTAAGAGAATGGCATACTTCTCAAAAAGGACTTCCTTCTACAAACTGCAGAAAAGGATGTCTTGGCTGTGGTGCAGCTTCCTATGGCGTAGGAGTATGCAAGGAGGAAAAGATCAGTGAATAAATTACGCCTGAAATTTTCAAAAAATGGTCCAATAAAGTTCATAGGTCATCTTGATCTTATGCGCTATTTTCAAAAAGCTATAAGAAGAGCCGATATTGACATCAAGTATTCAGAGGGGTTCAGCCCACACCAGGTGTTATCTTTTGCCCAGCCTCTCAGTGTTGGTGCGACCAGTGACGGAGAGTATCTTGATATGACAGTAAATTCCATGTTATCTGCAAAAGATGTCATGGACAGATTAAACAGCGTCATGAATGAAGGTGTGGAGATCAAGGCAATTACCGAGCTTAAAGAGGGCGAAGATAAGGCTATGACTCTTTCTGCAGCAGCAAAATACTCTTTAAGGTTAAGGGACAGCGCTGATTTTCCAGGTTGGACATTCAAGATGGAAGAGTATTTAAAAAGAGACGTGCTCCCTGCCATGAAAAAGACTAAGAGCGGTGAAAAAGAGATCGATATGAAACAGATGATATTTGATCATTCTTTTGATCACGAAAACAGCAAAGTTGAGATGCTTCTTAGCATGAGCAGCAAGGAGACGCTAAAGCCTGCACTAATATTTGAGTACTTTTTTAAGAATGAAAACAGGGAATTTGATACAAAGTATCTTGATATACACAGGATCGATATTTACAGATCTGTTTCTGATGGCGACAAGACCTATATTGAGCCATTTATAACAGATGATATTAACGAGAGAATATACTTAAATGACTGATATCTTTGTTTCTGAATATAATAACTATCCGGTAGTATCTGTATATATAGATGACAAGCTATCCTTTCTTTCCATGGTAAGGGAGTCTGATCTTGGAAGTATATATCTTTGCCGCGTTGATAACATCTTAGATAACCTGCAGTCCGCATTTGTAAGATTTGGAGATGCTCAGATAGGATATGTTCCCTTTAAGAACATTTTGCCTTCTTGTGTTGTCAATAGAAGCATTCAGTCAGGAAAGGATATAAGACAGGGCGATGAGATCATCCTTCAGGTTGATACTGAGCCTATCAAACTAAAGAAAGCAAAGCTTACTTCAAACATATCTGTTTCTGGAAAATATGCAGTTGTAACACTTGGAAGAACCGGAGTTGGCGCTTCCCTTAAGCTTTCAGATGATATTCGCACCAGCATGGTGGCAGAACTCAAAAAGGAGTATAAGGCTCTTTTGGCAGAGTGTGACAGTGTTATTGCAGATACTGGTTTCGGGATAATAATAAGGACGGAGGCTGCGGATCTTGATCCTGAAAACTTTGTCTCTGAGATCATTTCTGATATCAGGAATTCTTTAGAAGATCTTTCAAGGATACTTGACGAAGGTAAGAAAAGATCTCTTTATTCATGCATCAAAAAGAGCAGACTTGGAAATGTTGACGAGCATATTACCAAGGCAAAAAACTTCTTGAAGTCTCGAAACATAGAAGATTTTCAGATCATAAATGATTCTGTCGTTCACAGCATAAAGCATGACATAGAAAAGCTTCTTACCAACAGGGTCTGGTTAAAAAGCGGCGGATTTCTCATAATTGAACAGCTTGAGAGTTTTAACGCGATTGATGTTAATTCCGGAAAGGCCATAGATAAAAGGAAAGATACCATTTCCAGGATCAACTATGAAGCAGCAGATGAGATATTCAGACAGATACGTCTTCGCAATCTCTCTGGCATGATCCTTATAGATTTTATAAACATGAAAAATAGCGAAGATAGCGAAAAGCTATGCAACTATGTGCGGTCCCTTGCAAGAAAAGAGCCTGTACATACGGAGTTTATTGATATAACAGGACTTGGTATCATTGAACTTACCAGAAGTAAAAATGATAAAACGTTAAAAGAAGTTCTACAAAATACCACAAATGCTGTTGACAAGCCTTAAAGGCTATGTTAATATACCATGGTATGCCGCTTAACTAGGCATAAGTGGGCCTTGCCCCGCCGAAGTTAGCGAGTTTTTTAGAAGAAGGAGGTAACTTATGTACGCAATTATTGTAACTGGTGGTAAGCAGTACAAAGTTTCCGAGGGCGATGAGATCAAGGTAGAGAAGCTTGATGTAGAGCCTGGAAAAGAAGTAACATTTGATAATGTTATTGCAGTAAACGATGACAAAGCACTTAAGGTTGCTGGCGATGTATCTGGTGCTAAGGTTAGCGCAACAGTTGTTGAGCAGGGCCGTGCTAAGAAGGTTGTTGTTTACAAGTACAAGAGAAAGACTGGCTATCACAAGAAGAACGGTCATAGACAGCCATTTACACTTGTTAAGATCGACAAGATTTCAATGTAATTTTTGGTTTGATATACCATGACAACTATTACAATTACCAAGACTTCAGATGACAATTATAAGGAAATTGAATGTAAAGGTCATGCTGGATATGCTGAATATGGAGAGGATATTGTTTGTGCAGCAGTTTCTGTGCTGACCATCAATACAGTTAATTCCATTGAGCAGCTTACAAAAGATAAGATAAATGTCTTTGAAAATGAAGATGATGGTATCATCAGAATGACTTTTAAGGACGTTCCATCAAAAGAAGCAAGTCTTCTTCTTAAGTCTTTTGAACTTGGTGCTATGGGTATATCTGATCAGTACGGTAGTAAGTTTTTGAACATTAAATTTAGGAGGGTATAAGTCATGATGAATATGAACCTTCAATTTTTTGCTCATAAGAAGGGTGTTGGATCTACTAAGAACGGTAGAGATTCAGAATCCAAGAGACTTGGAGCAAAAAGAGCTGATGGACAATTCGTAAAGGCTGGTAATATTTTATACAGACAGCGCGGAACACACATTCATCCAGGTGTAAATGTTGGAATCGGTAGCGATGACACACTCTTTGCACTTGTTGATGGTATTCTTAGATTTGAGCGCAAGGGCAGAGACAGAAAGCAGGCCAGCGTTCATCCTGTAGAGAATAAGTAATTTGTTTTTATCAGGCTTCAAACATTGTTCGTTTGAAGCCTATTTTTTTCAAAACATATTGAGGTAAACATATGCCTGTATTTGTTGATAAAGCAAGAATATTCATTCAAAGCGGAAAAGGTGGCGATGGCCATATCTCTTTTCGCCGTGAAAAATATGTGCCAAACGGAGGCCCGGATGGTGGCGATGGTGGAAAAGGCGGAGATATCATCTTTGCTGTAGATAAGGGAATCAACACCCTTGCAGATTTCCATTATGGTGGCAAGTATAAAGCAGAAAATGGTGAAGATGGAAATAAGAGGAGGATGCATGGTAAAAATGGATCCGACCTCATTATCAATGTACCTGAAGGTACAGTTATAAAGGAAGCAGAGAGCGGTAAAGTTATCGCTGATATGAGTGGTGAAAATACAAGAGCAGTTATACTTAAGGGCGGCAAAGGCGGAAACGGCAACATGCATTACGCAACATCTACAATGCAGGCTCCAAAATATGCCCAGCCTGGACAGCCTTCAATGGAGCTTGAAGTTCTTTTGGAGCTTAAGGTTATTGCAGATGTAGGACTTGTGGGATTTCCTAATGTTGGAAAGTCCACATTCCTTTCAAAAGTATCAAACGCAAAGCCCAAAATTGCCAATTATCATTTCACAACATTGTCTCCAATACTTGGAGTAGTTGATCTTGATGATGCCAAAGGCTTTGTAGTAGCTGATATTCCAGGACTTATTGAGGGCGCTTCAGATGGAGCAGGCCTTGGACATGAGTTTTTACGCCACATTGAGAGAACCAGAATGATGATCCATGTGGTTGATGCCGCATCTACTGAGGGCAGAGACCCACTTGAGGACCTTGAGGCAATAAATAACGAACTTGAGCGTTACAACGCGGATATCACCAAAAAGAAACAGGTTATCGCAGCTAACAAGATCGACATGCTTCCTGAGGGTGAAGATTCAGAAATAATTAAGAAGATCAAAGAAAAGTATGAGCCCCTTGGGGTTAAAGTCTTTGCAACATCCACCCTTACTGGAAAAGGCATAAAAGACTTGTTATACTATGTAAGTAGGACCCTTTCTGAAACTGAATCTGAGCCTTTAGTCTTTGAGCAGGAATATTTCCCTGAGCAGGAACTTAAAAACCTTGATGAATCATTCAGTGTTTACTATGACAGCGAAGAAGCTGAGTACGTTATTGAAGGTCCTAAGATTGAAAAGATGCTAGGTTACACCAATCTTGAATCTGAGAAGGGCTTTGCATTCTTCCAGAAATTCCTTGCTGATAATGGAATCCTTGATGAGCTTGAGAAGCTCCATATTGGCGAGGGCGATACAGTAAGAATGTATGGCTACAGCTTTGAGTATTACAGAAATGCAGATACACAGCCTATTGAAGATTCAGATGACGATGAATATGAGGATGAAGAATAATGACATTAACCAGTAAACAAAGAGCATATTTAAAGAGTCTTGCTGCAGACCTTGACCCTGTTTTTCAGATAGGAAAAGGCAGCGTTACTCCGGAAGTTATAGATGCGATAGCAGAAGCTTTTAATACCCATGAGCTTATCAAGATAACTGTATTAAAGAACTGCCTTGATGACGTAAAAGAGGTAGCCATAACAGTTTCAGAAAGGTCAAGATCAGTCCTTGTTCAGGTAATAGGCAGAAGATTTGTGCTTTACAAGCCATTCAAGGATGATCCAAAGATCATTTTACCAAAGAGCAAGAAGAACTAAGTCAACATACTAATGGAGGCACAATATGGAATGCAGAAAAATTGGTATTCTCGGCGGAACTTTTGATCCAATCCATAATGCTCACCTTCTTCTTGGTGAGGCTGCAAGAGAACAGTTTGGTCTGGACAGGATAATCTTTATTCCCAATAATCTTGCACATCTGATCAACAGAAAAGAAGTCACAAACGGCGATATCCGTTATCAGATGGTAAAGATGGCTATCTCTGACAATCCATATTTCACCTGCTCAAGGCTTGAAATCGATAAACCTGAAGGCATTTATACCTATGATACTATTCAGGAGCTTAAGCTCATGTATCCCGGAGATGAGCTCTATCTGATTCTGGGCGGAGATTCCATTATCGGAATAGATACCTGGTATAATGCAAAAGAGCTTCTTCAGTCATGTATAATACTGGCTGCTGTAAGAGCTGATGATGATATCGCTGCACTTGATAAAAAGCAAAGAGAATTAGCCACCAGATTTGGCGCAGATATAAGGCTCATGACCTTTAACAGGATTGATATTTCCTCAACTGATATCAGGCAGAGGGTTAAAACCGGTCGTTCTGTAAGATACCTTATGCCTGAACAGTGTATTGAATTCATGTGCATAAAGGGGCTGTATCGATGAAGACCATAGAAATATCCCAGAAACTGCGAAAATCTCTGGAAAAAGAGCTAAAACCTGACAGATTCGACCATACTCTTGGTGTAGCTTACACTGCTGCAAATATGGCATTTATTCATGGTGCGGATGTAGAAAAAGCTCTTATTGCCGGTTTCCTTCATGACTGTGCTAAATGCATGTCCCATGAAGAGCAGATCAAGATCTGCGAAAAGAACAAGATCGATATATCAGAAGTAGAAAGAAGAAATCACTCACTATTACATGCAAAAGTTGGGATGTATCTTGCCCGTACAAAATATGACGTATATGATACGGACATTTTAAATGCTATCAGATGGCATACCACAGGAAGAGAGGATATGTCTCTTCTTGAAAAGATCATATATATTGCAGACTTTATCGAGCCCAATAGAAAACCTTTAGAAGATATGGAGACTATCAGGCAGGAAGCTTATACTGATATTGATAAATGTCTTGCCCATATCCTGCATAATTCTGTAATATATCTTAAGACAATAGGTAAAGAAATAGACGATGCCACAATGATCGCCTATGAGTATTATAAAGACAAATATAATGATTAAGAGGTGTACATGTCAGATTTAGAAAATTCAAAGAAAATGGCTGCGCTTGCTGTAGATGCACTAGAGGACAGAAAAGGTGAAGATATCAAGGTTTTGGATATCAGTAGCATTTCTACCCTTGGAGATTATTTTATAATAGCTGCAGGAACAAACAGAAATCAGGTCCAGGCTCTTGCTGATAATGTTCAGGAGAAGCTTGGAAGAGAAGGTTTTCTTACTAAAAACGTAGAAGGCTACGATGGTGCCAACTGGATCCTTTTGGATTTTGGTGATATAATTGTCCACGTTTTTGACAGTGAAAACAGGATCTTTTATGATCTTGAGAGAATCTGGAGAGACGGAAAGGTTGTAGATGCATCAGACCTTAAATAACGTTTTCTTAGATTTTTAAAGGCAAAAAATATCCGCTAACAATATGATTTGTTAGCGGATTTTTATTTTATATTAGTAAAATCTCATAACTCCAAATACCTTGCCAAGGATCTTGCAGTCATCAACAATAATGGGATCCATGGTATCATTCTCAGGCTGAAGTCTGATGTGGCCCTCCTCCTTGTAGAAAGTCTTGACAGTAGCAGAGTCGTCTATTAGAGCTACTACCTGATCTCCATTTTTTGCAGTATTACAAACCTGAACAAAAAGCTTGTCCCCGTTGTAAATACCTGCATTGATCATTGAATCACCCTTTACATTGAGTATAAAAGCATCTGAACCCTTAGGACACATCTCAGCTGGAATAGGGATATAAGAATCAATATTCTCTTCAGCCAGGATAGGAGTTCCTGCAGCTACCTGACCTATAACAGGAATGCTGACGATCTCGGTTCTAACCATATTAAAGCCGTCATCGCAGATCTCAATTGCCCTAGGCTTGGTAGGATCTCGTCTTATGTATCCATTTTTTTCCAAAGTTTCAAGATGGGAATGAACAGATGAAGTGGACTTGAGATTAACCGCTTTACAAATATCCCTTACAGCTGGTGGAAAACCTCGTGAGAGTGTCTGTTCCTTGATATATTCAAGAATTTCTTGCTGTTTGGGTGAAATCTTACCTTTTGACATAGGCCCCTCCTGATATATGAATCTCTTACTAAAGAAAGTATAGCACATTCATATGAATTAATGCAAATGTTTGTTCGGAAAATATGTTCGAAAAAATGTTGACAACAGAAAATATGTTCGATATTATATTTGTAGAACAATTGTTCGCAACAAACGTTCGTATGGAGGAATCATAATGAGTGATGCAATGAGAGCCGCTGCAAGTTTATATAATGATCCAAGATATTTTAGCGCAAGTGAAGTACGCATACGTAAAAACAAGATCAGAAGAGCAAGGATCTTCAGAAGACAGGTTTTTCTTCTTTTCGCTGCAATAGCCGTTCTCATTTTTACTGGTATATTATTTGCATCAACAATAAAATCCCAGGCCCAGTCTGATGACTTTGTGCCAAGTTTCAAATATTACAAGACTGTAACTGTACATACAGATGACAATATGTTGTCTATAGCAAAAGAGAACTACTCATCTGATCATTACCATGATGTTGATTCATATATCACAGAGATCTGCTCCATCAATAACATTTCAGATCCTGACAGGATAAGTGCTGGTGAGAAAATTGTGATCCCATATTATTCCGAGGAATTTAAGTAACTTTACTTATCTATTTTTCTCCTGTGATTTAAGCTATAATAGGTCACAGGAGAATAATATGAAATTATCGAGCTTATTAAAATACAATTCTATAGTTATTCAGTGTCATGATAATCCTGATGCAGACGCCATCTGCTCAGGATATGTTTTATATAGATATTTCAAATCTCACGATAAGAAGGTGAGATTTGTCTATTCTGGCAATTTTGAGATCAGTAAGAGTAATCTTGTCTATCTTATAAAGAAACTCCACATACCAATTGAATACGTAACTTCATTGAAGGCTAAACCGGATCTCCTCCTAATGACAGATTGTCAGTACGGAGAGGGGAACGTCAAAAAGTTTCCCGCTAAGGATATAGCTGTTATCGATCATCATCAGGTATCTGCAAATCTGCCAGGACAAAACGAGGTAAGGAGTAATCTGGGCAGTTCCTGTACGGTAATCTGGTATCTTCTTAAGGTGGATAATGAAGAGAAGATTATTGATAAGAAGGTTGCTACTGCCTTGTATTATGGTCTTTACTCAGATACCAACGCATTTTCTGAGATTTCACACCCTTTAGACCGTGATATGATCGACTCATTGGATTACGACAAGTCACTTATCCTAAAGCTCAAGAACATGAACCTTACCCTTAAAGAGGCTAAAATAGCCGGAGTTGCAATGCTTGGGGTTGAATACCACAAGGATAATCACTACGCAATACTTAGAAGCGAGCCTTGTGATCCTAATATTTTAGGCCTTATTGGGGATTTTATCGTCGGTGTGGATACAGTTGATGTTTGCATAGTATACAGCGTTCTTTCCTTTGGAATCAAGTTTTCCATAAGAAGCTGTGTACCAGAGACAAGAGCTGATGAACTTGCGTCGTTTATTTCAAATAAAATCGGTTCAGGTGGCGGTCACACGGAGAAGGCTGGAGGCCTTTTAAAAAATGAGCTCATCAAGAAGTGTTATCCCAATTACAATGTTCTTGATGAGGATTCATCAGAATTTTCAATATCAAATATAATCCAGTCCCGAATGAATGATTATTTTGAAAACTCAACCATAATCTATGCCAATAAGACTAAACTTGATACTTCATCCATGACCAAGTATGTAAGGACTCCTCTGGTAGTAGGTTATGTCAAGCCGCAGAATCTTATTCCTTCCGGTAATATGGCCATAATACGTACTTTAAAGGGTGATAATAATATTGAGATCAAGGACAATACTGTTCTGATAATTGGCAATTCAGGAGATGTTTCTGTAATAACAGAAGAAAAGTTAAATAGTGCTTATACAGTAACCGGGAAAAAGTTTAAACTAAACGTCGATTATACTCCTACGATCAAAAATGCAGATACAGGTAGGATCATTTCCCTTATGCCAGAGGCAAAAGGCTGCATATCAACGGGAGAGATAAATGTTTATGCAAAGAAGCTTAACAGCTTTACCAAGGTTTTCCCTTACTGGGATGAATACAGTTATATGATCGGTAAAAAGGGCGATTATATAGCTGTAAGTGTCGATGATCCACATGATATTTTTATAATAGAAAAGGCCTTCTTTAAGAAGACCTATAATATAGCTAAGTGAGTACTATTTCTTATTTTCTCTTAGTTTGACCATTCTGGCTGCCCGGCGTCTGTTTTCATCATCCTGGGCTGCATAGTGTTTACGGGTTGTATTGACATCCTTGTGTCCAAGAACGTCTGCAACAAGATAAATGTCTCCGGATTCTTTATAAAGATTTGTGCCAAAAGTGCTTCTGAGCTTATGAGGAGTGATCTTCTTAAGCGTAGTGACATTTCTGGCATATTTTTTTACAAGATTTTCTACAGACCTTACAGTGATCCGCTTATTTTGAAGAGATAAGAACAGAGCCTTTTCGCTGCCTTCACAGGGAATAATGAGTTTTCGCTGTTCAAGGTAATCTATAAGAGCATCCTTAACTTCATCAGGGAAATAGACGACAGTGTTATAGCCACCCTTTCTATGGATACTAAGGCCATTATTTTCAAAGTCTATGTCATCAATATCTATTCCCACGCACTCAGAGACACGAAGCCCAGTACCTAAAAGAAGAGTAAGTATGGCCACATCGCGAAGTTTGGTCTTTTCGTGGTATTTTAGCTGCGATTTTGTAAGCTTCTCGCCAGCCTCAACCTGATCAAGAAGTGTTGCCACTTCATTGGGCTCTAGCCTTATGATCTCATGTTCATGGAGCTTGGGCATGTTGACCAGTTCTGCAGTATTTCTCTTTATCATCTCTGATTTATAGAAATAGTCATACATTCTGCGAAGAGCAGACATTTTTCTCTTTTTTCCCTGCTCAGCGTTTGTAATCTCTTTTTCGCCCTTCTCATAGAGGGAGAGATATTCCATATACTCCTCGAGATCTTCCCTTTCTATCATATCAAGGACATCTATCTGGTAATCCTTAATATCAATCCTGGAAAGAGCAGTGTTCTGGCTATGGAGAAATTCAAAGAAAACGCGGATATCATAAGCATAACCAAGTCTGGTCCTTGGGGAAGTAGTGGGTTCAATACCTCTAAAGAACTGTCTGCAGAATCTTGGCAGATCATCCAGGACCTCACGCATTTTTAAGATATTTACTTTGTCTTGTTCCTCATAATACTTGTCATAATTGCTGTTATTCATGCAATTATTATATCATAGATAAGAAACCCTATTATACTAATTATTGTATGAAATAACGATTATTGCATAAATATAGTGCTTTTATATTGATAGGACCCTGTGCAAAATGATAAGATAATTTCGTTCCATTTAGTTTTGGGGGTTTAGTATAAGTTGGGCACAAGAGCAAATTATAGAAAAAAAGATGGATCAAGGCTTTCAGCTTCTGAATATAGAAAAAGAAGGAAAAGGGAGATATATTTTCATATAAGCCTGGTGGTTTTAGTTCCTATACTTCTTATTTCATCAATTCTCGTTATAATCCACAGGGTAAAGGTTAATAAAAAGTCAGATATTCAGCCTGTAGTAGTTGAAAATTCTACAGAGGAACTTAGCATAATCGACACAGTAGTAGAGGATGTTGAGTTAGAAGAGGAAAGTCCATATCTGATAAAATCCACTGATTCAGAAAGCTTCTGCGAAGGTTATGATTTCCAGATAGATTCTGACACAGTAGGCATCACCAGTGAAGAAGTATATAGTACATACGGCCTTTTGGTCAATTTGGATACTGGTAAAGTCATTGCTTCAAAAGAAGGTAATGTCACCATAAATCCAGCATCAATGACCAAAATTCTTACATTGCTTGTTGCTGTTGAGCATCTTGACAACATTGATAATACTTTCACAATGACGCAGGAGATAGGGGATTACGTATTTAAGAACGATTGTAGCCAGGTTGGATTTCAAGTTGGTGAAGAAGTCCCGGTAAAAGACCTTTTATATGGCACAATTTTGCCATCTGGAGCAGATGCTGCAATGTGTCTGGCTGAATATATTGCTGGATCACAGGAAGCTTTTGTTGATATGATGAATGATAAATTGGATGAGCTTGGCCTTTCTGATACAGCGCATTTTACCAATTGTATTGGAGTTTATGACAAGGATCATTACTGTACATTGCTTGATATGGCAATGATATTAAAGGCTGCAGAAGAAAATGATCTTTGCCACGAAATCCTCAATGCAAGAACATATTTAACAACACCGACTGCAGAGCATCCAGAAGGCCTTCAGATTTCCAACTGGTTTTTACGCAGAATTGAGGATAAAGATACTCATGGAGATGTTGTTGGAGCAAAAACAGGATTTGTAAATGAATCTGGTTGCTGCGGAGCATCCTATGAAATTTCCAATGATGGAACGCACTATATATGTGTCACAGCAGATGCATGGAGCTCTTGGAGATGCATATATGACCAGGTTGATATATACAGCACATTCTGTACCTGACCTGGTATTTCCACATCTAACTATTCGTAAAACTGACGTTTTGCGAATAGTTAGATGTCGTTAAATAACTTCTCCAAGTCTAAAATGAAGTTTTTAACGCAACTTTTGCTTTCTAAAAGCCCCAAAATGGTTGCGTTAACTTCTTCACTGTTCGTGGTTATGGTTGCATTCTATAATTTATCTATGGATAAATTATCTAAGGATCTAATTCAATTAGAAAAAGTAAATAATTTGATTGAATTGCATATGCCGGATTTTGCCAGAAGATTCTTTAACGATAAGAAAAAAGAACTTATGGTAAGTTCGATATATGTATATTCAATAGATCTTTCAGAGTTCTTTGATTATCTGGGTACTACTTCATATGATATAGATAAGATGAAGCTCTCTGATCTTAAGAATATAACGCCTGAAATAATTGAAGAATACGTTGAATACTTAAGAACCCAGACTACAGATAAAGGAAATCATAAAGTTAACTCAGATCAGACCGTTAAGAAAAAACTCTGTGTTCTATCATCATTTTTCGACTACTACTTCTTGCAAGGGGTTATTCCATTCAATCCATTATTAAAGGTAAATCGTCCCAAAGTACCTTCAGGACCACCAGAAGGCTCAGATATGCAGGATAATCTTAAGCTGTTAGAATTTGTCTCTAAAGGAAATCTGCCCGGAGACAAAACAATGCACTATCAGGACAGACTAAGAAACAGGGATACTGCTATCCTTGCCTTGATAATGGGCGCAGGTCTTAAGGCATCAGAATGCGTTAATCTTGATATCAGTGACATTGACCTAGTGCATAACTGCCTGATAGTTAAGTCAAGGCGCGCGCCCAATCTGATCTACTTTTCCCCATACATTACTGATGCATTAAGCAGATACCTGGAAGAAAGACTTGAAATGATAGCTGTTTATGGACATGATAATGCCCTGTTTCTATCACTTCAGATGAAAAGGCTTTGCATCAGATCTGTTGAGATCTTGCTAAAAAAGTATTCTTCGATACTATTTGGCGATGAGCATACAATAACGCCTATAGATATGAGAAATGCATTCCGTAAAAGCCTATTTATGAGTAGTAAGAATATGTTTTTTACAGCGGAAATGACAGGTACTGCTGCTTCCACGCTTATACGTCCTTGCGCTCCATATATGGAGATATATGAAACTGAAAAAGGAAAAAGCTTTAATCCACTTAAGCTAAGAGACAGGGAGGAACAAGTTGAAATTCAATAAGAATGTAGCTCCAGAATGTCAGAAAATACTGTCAAAACAGCTCAAAGAATATGAACAGAGTTTTCCTGATATGACCCATGAAGAGCGCCATCTTCTGCATATGTGGGTCAGAAAAGGCAACAGCCCCTATGAGAACGGTGATTATGTCTGCGATGACAATTGCAAACCAATGGATTTCGTCAGTACTCTCCACTTTTGGGAAGAAGTGAAGGAATACTACGATTCGCTTTCAGAAGAAGAAAAATTGGAATTTACTGGGGAAGGAACTCTTTCTTATGAGGATATTCCCGATGGAACTGAAGAATCAGGCTTCGATATTCCTGATGATCTAATGGAAAAAGTCATCACAGAAGTTTCATTTTGAGAACATACCATTACAGTTAAAAGCAAAAAGCCAAGTCTATTATATAGGCCTGGCTTTTTGCTTGCTTATATCGAAAGTTCTTAATTTGTCATTCCAAACTTTCCTGCAAGATACAAGAATCCGGAAAATCCATTCTCATCAAGAAGTGACAAGGTGTCAGTTCCTGCAGGGATTGTAAAGGATACTCTGTTGCCCTTATACTCTCCATCCAAGAAACTTACTTCAAGGCTGACATCAGGTCTGTCGGCAAGTGCTTCCATTACCATCTTGTGGAAGGAAATCCATCTGGATGTCTCGATTTTTACAGTTGCTCCCTGTTTTGCATTCTTTATCTTATCTTGCGCGTTCTTGTTAAATACATAGTATGCACTTGTAGGAACACGATAAAGAACTTCTCCGCATGAGCACTGTATCTGCTAATCTAAATATAGGTCAGATGGCTCATTGAAAATTCAGTCACTTATGACTCAAAATAATGTATCC
>SVFY01000006.1 GCA_015056625.1 Butyrivibrio sp.
AGAAGGAGCAAACAGTCCAGTGGACTATTTGCCCCTTCGAAGTGGTCAGGTATCGAACGAACCGGGAAGAAATGAAATCGGTGCGAACTGCGCCGTTTTCATTTCTGGTAAATCGCCTCGCTGCAGCGAGCAATCTCAGTTTTCGCCCTCATGGCATCATTTTGATGCCATATGAATTATCAGGTGGCTCCAAAGTGATGCCACATTAAAATTCATCAAGAAAACTGAGAGCATCTTCGCTGATAGCCCTATATTCATCTGTCTGTGGCTCATCCTTGGTTATCGCTGTGGTAGTGTGCCTTTTTTCACAAACAGATGCTTTTTTGATCAGCCTATTATCAGCTACCAGCTTATTGGCGACCAGTTCAGCAATTCTTTCGGCAACCACATTTAATGAAATACTTTCCATGCTCTCAGTACTTACTGCACCTTTACATATAAGTCTGAGAGCTACTGCATTCTTGGATATATTTTTCTCTTCAGAAATCCTTTGGAGTAATTCCCAGGCTTCTTTATCCTGGGGATTATCCATACGAAATCTGATGCTTAATCTCTTTTCTGACATACAATCACCTCTGGGAAGAAGGCTCAAGCCCCCTTCCTAAGCTGATGCTGTGCGTTATAAAGTTCTTCGTAGCCCTTGGCTGTAGCACAGATGTCTTCAATAATCTCCACACTTGAAGCATCATATTTTCCGAAGTTCCTTATAAGGCATCCTCCGCCTCCGATGATATGGAGCTTTACAAGCTCCGGATCATATTCGTACTCGCTGAGCTTATCGAAGATCATCTCGGTATATCTGACCGCTTCGCGCCTCATTACCGCCTGAATCCTTTCAGAAACTTCAGCTGTTCCATTTATGAGGAAGTCCTCAATGATACTTTCATCCGGGATTTTTCCGCATTCTGCCTGAACCTCATTCATGATATGCTTTACGCACTCATGAACGCCGATCTTATCTGTAAACTTTTTGTCAGATAAGGGGCGGCCGTTTGTTATCACCAGCGTGTTCATGGTGCCGTTGCCTATGTCAGCCAGCATATGCACTCCCTTGTAGTCTCCAAGGGAAGCTGCTATTGCTGCATATCCCTGCGGATAGACTGCAACATCGCATATTCTGATGTGATAGTACTTCCCGCAGTACCTGTAACTGACTTCAGGTCTTTTCATCAGATAATCCCTGAATGAGCTTTTCTGCTTGGACATCCAGTGAAGGGGAAGTCCTGCAGCAAGTATCAGATCGGCTGACCTTAAACCTCTGATCTCAAGCTCTTTAGCAATTGCTGCCAGCGTGAGGATATAGTAGTCACTATCCTCATCCTTGTTGGCAATGAAAACTTTATGGTTCTCACCGATAACGTAGTACATGCCGTCAAGCTGCAGGACGTTGGTTGCTATTGCAGGCTCCTCGCTATAGGACTTAACTCCGCTCTTAAACACCACATTCCTTGTTTTCATGTTTCCATAACCGTGATCAATTCCGATCACTAACTTTCCATCTGCATACAAATTATTCATACCTTTAAAATCCTCCGTTTTCTCTGATATTTGTTTTTAGTTACATAAGAGCTTCTTTTCCAGCTCTTCAAAGTCATACTCGTTCTGCTGGAAATTGCAGAAGGCATTCTTTCTCGGCGGCGAGCTCTGAAAAGCTGACGGCCTGCCAAGCCGCTCCTTGCACCAGCTCCTTATGGTCTCGTAGTTAAGGCATCCCTTATAGCCACGATCCCTGATACGCTGTATCTGGTAGTCAACGTTTGCCTTGCCAAACTCTGAAACCAGATCATCATATTCAGCATCCGTGAGTGTGTCCGCCTTACACACTTCTTGAGTAATAGATTTATAGTTATTAGATTTATTATTAATATATTGTGACGGGTTTTCCGCATGCGGTTTTCCCGTATCCCGATTTACCGCATCCGGGTTTTCAGGACACGGTGAAGATTCAGGTTTTATGGGGAATTCCTTGATTATCTTTCTGCCTGGACCATCAGGGGATGGGGAGGGTGATGATATAGGAGTTTCGTGAACCTCAAGGTTAGTTGAATCAAACTTGCCTCCACCATCCCTGTTCTGCTCTCTCGTGATATAGCCTTTTTCTATGAGGCTGTTAAGAGTCTTGGACACCCTGTCCTTTCCATCCGGGAGGATCTGACAGAGACCTTTGATTGTCAGATTCCAGTTATCCGGCAAAGAAAGAAGGGTAAGAAGCATACCACGCTCTGTTAGTGATAGGTTTCTGTCCCTCATGATGTTTTGGGAGACTACTGTATAGTTTCCCTGAGTTTTATTTTTAAGTATTGCCATTTAGTTGCTCCTTTGACTGGATTAAAAAAAGAGCTTAAAAAGCTCTCCGTAAACTTAAGTTACAAGTTTATAGAGAGCTTTTTTATTCTACTATTTGTTCTACCAAAAAGTTCTTATTATGTTTTTTATTCCATGTTAATCTGTGTTAAACTATGTTTTGGGACTTGAGCGAGATAGGAAATAAGCCGAGTTGTCACATAAAGGGATAAGATAAAAAATTCCCCTCGATATTCGGGACGCAGAGGTCGCGTGTTCGAATCACGTCGCCCCGATCTGGCTTACCTTTTGGTAAGCCTTTTTTTATGCCTCAGATCCGGTATCATCTGTTGCAGTATCAGTTTCCGGGCTGGCTGCTTCATCTATCTGTGCAGGCTCATCTGCAGGTGCATCCTCTGGCTTATCAACTGTATCTGCCAGATCCTCAAGTTTAATGGACATCATATCCTCACTTGTAGGATTTTCAAGGGTTGCTACCCTTCTTGCCTGATTGGTTATGATCTCCTCAAAGAGGTTTCTTACTTCTCTGGCATTAGCGAAATTATCGATGTTCTCAATTTTCTTGGCTGTAATAAGAGCCCTGATCTGGTGCTGAACATCTTCTTCGACCTTGTAGTCGTACTTCTTGCAGTTCCTGTTAAATATCTCCTCAAGCTCATCGATGTTGTAATCAGGGAACTCAATGTACTTGTTGAAACGGGACTTAAGTCCAGGGTTGGAATCGATGAACTTCTTCATGGGGTCTGTGTAGCCTGCCACAATAACAACAAAGTCATCCCTGTTATCTTCCATAGCCTTAAGAATTGTATCTATAGCTTCCTGTCCGAAGGCATCATCCTTCTGAGCAAGGGAATATGCTTCATCAATGAACAAGACACCGCCCTTAGCCTTGGCGATCTGCTCCTGGGTCTTTATTGCTGTCTGTCCAACATAGCCTGCAACAAGCCCTGATCTGTCAACTTCCACCAGCTGTCCCTTGGACAAAACGCCGATCTGCTTGTAGATCTGAGCAATGATCCTTGCAACAGTTGTCTTACCTGTTCCAGGATTACCTGTGAATACCAGATGAAGTGAAACCGGAACTGATTTAAGTCCCTGCTCCTGTCTCGCCTTTTGGACCTTAACAAAGGCTGTAAGCTCTTTTACATCTGCCTTGATGGTGGACAGGCCAACAAGCTTATCAAGAGTCTCCATAGGATCCTCTTCTGGCTCCTTAACCTCTTCTTCCTTAGGTGTATTTACATTGCCATCTTTAGCAAAAAGAGCTTTCGCCTCCTCTAAGGCCTCGTTGGCATCTGCAACTGCATCTTTCTTTTCCTCTGGCGCCGCAGAAGAAACCTCAGCTGGCTTTTTTACACCATCGCCAGTGTTAGTACTTCCTGATAAACTACTGCCTGAAGATGCGCTGCTTCCTGCAGAAAAGAAATCCCCATATATTCCGCCAAGAAGATCCTTTTGCATATTTGTTATCTTTTCAAGTGTTTCAAGTTCCTTGTCTAAATCTCTTCCCATAACTACTCCATAACCCAAAATTTGCCTTAACGACTATACCATTGTAAATCAAAGTCCACTAAATAAAAAGAAAAAAATAACGGTACGCCCGTGGCGTACCGTTATCAGTATCTATCAGTCGTTTAAGAACCATCCGTTTCTTGAAAGGAATGTTCTGTTTGTTACAAGTGCATCTACGCTCTGTCCGATGATGTCGGATGCCTTAGCCTTGTACTCAGCCGCATTCTTGGTTCCAAGATTCTTGTAGAAGTCATAGGACATCTTGTTGCTGCCATCAAGATTCTTAAGTCCCTGAGCAATGTGGCTCTCCATCTCGTGGGCATCATCTGTCTCTCTAAAGAGGATGAAGCTTGAGATGTATGGATTATTCTCAGCCATTGTATATGCATAGGTTATTGAAGCTGCCTGAGCATCCTCGCCAAAGCTTGATGTGTATCCGATCTCTGAAAGAGAGATGTTTCTTACTGCTCCGCTTGGCGCAAGGAATGATGCCTGGCACATGTAATCTGTAAGGATATAGATATTCTCCATTGTTATATATGGAGTTGTAAGATTTGTGCTTACATACTGAGCCTGCTGTTTCCAAGCATATGGATCAAATAAAGGAGCGTTGTATGGGTGAACTGAAAGTGACCAATCGATGTTACCCTCTCTGTTGATGTAGTAGTTGAATCTGTCAAGGTACTCCTTTGAAAGGAAGCATCCTGGATTGGACTTTCTGTTCCACTCCTGATCAAAGGATGTGTAAACTCTTGCATTAGCATTAACTGCCTTGATCTCGTTGTAGAATATACGGAATGCCTTTACATACTCACTGACATTGAGCTCAATGTTTGTTGAATTGAGGTAGTACCACTCTGTTCTTGCATTTACCTCGTTGCCGATTACCCAGTTATCAACTGTTCCATAAGCTCCGCCAGAATATCTCTGAGCAAGGAAAGCTGCAATAGCCTTAAGGTGCTGTGTACCGCCATCTTCATCTGTATTCATGGCATATCCTGGGCAGACATGATCATCTCTTGAAAGAGGATGGATAAGATCTGCACCAGCCTCAGTCTTGTTGTTGAGGATCGTTATTGTAAGCTGGAAGTTGTTGATAGCGCACCAGCGAACAAATCCGTCATACTGTGCAAGAGCTGAGCCATTGAACTGATAAGGAACACCGTTATAAGTAAAGTCGATAGTCTTTCCATCAGGACTTGGTCCAACGATGTCACCCATGTAAAGGTTGTAGACCATCTGAGCAACTCCAAGATCCTTGAAGGTTGCTGCATCTGCACTGTTAGGAAGGATACCCTTGATACCGTGGTCATTTCTTGCAACTGTCTTGGTGGCCTTAGCCTCCGGATTTGTGATGTAGTGCTCATCACTTACCTGCTGCATTGAGCCGCCGCTCTTAACTGCTACAAGGAACTTCTTGCTAAGGTTTGATCCCTCTGAATAGAAATTAAGAGGGAATGTAAATGTAGCATTTGCGCCTCTGTCTGTTGTCGCAACAACTGTTCCAACGCATCCATCCTGGTATACTTCATCAGCATAGAGGTAATACTTACCATCATCTGAGGATGGAACATTTTTAGCTGATACATTTACAACTACGTCATCGCCTGAGATCACGCATGAGTCAATGCTTACAACTCGTCCAGCTGCCTCAGCGACAGCTCCCCTGTTATCTGTTACCATTCCTGTTACCTTACTGGAAAGAGCCACTGTAGCAAGAACTGTGACTGCTGCCAGTATCTTTTTTACTGCATACATTTTTTTCACAACCAAAACCTCCACTCGGTCCACTTATGCCTTAAATATGGCATCAGTGAAACTATCTAGCGCCTCTAAATCTTTTGTTCCAAGGGCACTCTTAATAGTTAATACATTCTCAAGAATATTCACGTTCTTGAGATTTGTCAATTTTTCTGACATCATCTTGCCTGTTACAGGTGCCCAGGTTCCGTTCTGCGCCAGGGCAAATACCCTGTTCTGAACCCCAAGAGCGATCATGTCATTAATAAATCCTTCCATAGGTGGATAAATTCCTCCGTTATATGTCGGGCACATAAGAACGATCTTTTTTGCCCTCCATACTTCACCTATTAGATAGGACACGTCAGTCCCGGATACATCATAAACCTTAACATCCAAGGCGCCTTTGTCCCTGAGGGATGAAGCCACTTTTTCAGCAGCGCTGGCTGTATGTCCGTAGAGACTGCCATACACTACTATAACACCATCTGACTCAGATTCATAGGTACTCCATTTCTGATATTTTTCTAAAATCACGTTCAGATCCTTTCTCCAAACCGGTCCGTGGAGAGGAAGGATCATCTGAATATCAAGGCCTGCTGCCTTCTTGAGTACAGCCTGAACCTGTGCGCCATATTTTCCAACGATGTTGGCATAGTATCTTCTTGAGCTCTTTAAGAAGTCTTTTTCAAAGTCGTACTCATCAGCAAAGATGCCGCCATCAAGAGCTCCAAAGGTTCCAAAGGCATCTGCGGACAAAAGAGCTTTTGTAGAAGCATCATATGCAAATAATACCTCAGGCCAGTGTACCATAGGCGCAGAAACGAAGTTGAAGGTATAAGCTCCCGTTGAGAGGCTGTCCCCTTCCTTTACTTCAAGCTTTTTGTAGTCCTTGGACTCCGGGAAGAACTGCTCCATGAACACGAAGGTCTGCTTTCCTCCAACTACAGTAACCTCTGGGAAAAGAGCTGTCACCTTGTCGATAAGTGAGCAGTGGTCAGGCTCCATGTGGAGAACCACAAGGTAATCAAGTTTCTTTCCATTAAGGGCAGTTTTCAGATTCTCTATGTACTGGTCTGCCACTGTGATATCTGCCGTGTCAAATACAGCAGTCTTTTCATCATCTATAAAATAGCTGTTGTAGGACACGCCCTCTGGTATAGGGAAGATGTTCTCAAACCTCTGAAGGCGTCTGTCGCTTCCACCAATCCAGTAAATTCCGTCAGTGATCTTTTTTACGTTGTTCAAGTCTTTTTCCTCCTGGTTAATTATTTAAATTCTAAAACTGTCTTTTCAACAATCCTGATATCTATAGGTTTCGATACGTGAGCATTCATGCCTGCATCGAAGGCCAGCTGCACATCGTCTGCATAAGCATTTGCAGTCATGGCGATGATAGGTATCCTCTGGGACCAGTCCGTCCCAAGGGCTCTTATGGCTGATGCTGCCTCATATCCATTCATGACAGGCATCTGAATATCCATAAGGATCATATCATAGTCGCCCTCATTTGCAGCTTTAAACATCTCAACAACTTCCTGGCCGTTAACTGCTCTTGTTACCGTCGCTCCTTCCATTGCCATAAGCTCTGTCAGGATATCTGCGTTGATATCGTTGTCTTCTGCAGCAAGGAACTTCATGCCATCTAATGGATTCTTTTCCTCCTTGGCCACATTTACGCTTGCCCTGCTGGTGATGTCCTCTATAAGCTGCTTGAAGGTAGATACAAAAAACGGCTTCTGCATCAGATCATTGGCGCCTGCTGCCCTTATCTCATCCTCAACAGCCGCAAAGTCATCAACCATCGCAATGATAAGAACGTTGTTCCTCTTGTCTTTTGCCCTAATGCTCTTTATGATCTCGGCGGCGTTCATGCTGCCAACCTTCTCATCTACCATGATAACATCAAATGGCTGATTTTCCGCCATGCAGGTGTCGATTAGGTGGAGCGCACCAAATCCTGTTGGGGACTCCATAACCTCCACGCTGTCGTTTTCGAGGTTGTTAGCTATCTTGTCGCACTCATAGTGGTTGGCATCTACAAAAAGAACTCTCTTGATTCCGTGGGTTATCCAGAAATCGCCGTAGCTGCTGTCTGCAACCTTAAGGCGAAGGTTAACTATAAATTCACTTCCTTTGCCCTCTTCACTCTCTACGCGGATGGTTCCGCCCATGAGTTCCACAAGGCTCTTGGTTATTGCCATTCCAAGACCGGTTCCCTGAATGCCCTTGGTCTCTCCCTTTTCTTCCCTGGTGAAGGCATCAAATATCTTGTCCTTGTACTCAGGCTTCATTCCAATACCGTTATCTTTTATTGAGAATCGCAGATTTGAAAAGCCTTCTGAAGCAGTTGCGCTTTCATTTATGGTAAATTCTATCTTACCACCTTCTGGTGTGTATTTTACGGCATTTCCAAGGATATTCATCAGGATCTCATTGATCCTCTGCTTATCTCCCATGAACATATCGTGTTCCATATTATCAAGGCGCACAACGTATTCCTGGTTCTTGGCTTTTGCCTGGAAGGTGATGACAGAATTGATCTCTTCAAGTAAAAGACCCATGGCCATCTCGCTGATATCAAGGGTTGTCTTTCCGCTTTCGATCTTACTCATGTCAAGAACATCGTTCAAAAGAGCAAGCAGGTTCTGGGATGCCAGTGATATCTTGTGGCTGTACTCCCTGACTTTATCAGCCTCCTGGGCGTGCTTGTCGATGAGAAGGTTAAAGCCGGTGATGGCGTTCATAGGTGTCCTGAAATCATGGGACATATTGGCCAAAAAGCTGGTCTTGGCCTTGTTGGCTGTCTCTGCGGAGTTAAGGGCCTCCTGCAGCGTATGGTTTCTTCTGATCTCAAGTGTTCTGTCGTAGAGGGCGATGGCGAGCCTCTTTCCGCCGTCATCTATGGTGCTTATGATAACTCCACGATAGTAAAGATGCTCATCAGTCTTAACATTCTTTAGTCTCAGCTCTTCAAATACCTGTACATCCTTGGCATCTTTTGCTGCGGTGATGATCTCTCCAAGCCTTCTATCCTCTCCTCTCCTCTGTGCCTTTTCAAGCGTTCTGATATCGGCTTTTAAGTCGTCAATTGGAATTCCAAGGATCTTTTCCGCATTGGCAGTCAGGAAGCTGGCTTCATAGGTATCCTCATTGACCACCGCCAGGATATCGTTGTTCCTCTCAACCACAAAGTCAAACAGCCATTCTCTGTAGTGAATATCACTCTCTTTAAGTGCCAGCTGTTCTTTATTCATCCTGTCGATCTCAAGCACCATGTTGCTGAGTGTATCTGCCATATCCTTCATGGATGCTGAAAGCTGGCTTATCTCATCGTGTCCAGTGTCGGTATTCTCAACACCGAAATATCCATTCTTGATCTCGTTAGCCATGTTATTGATAGCCACGATCCTTGAACTAAAGTTCTCTGATACTTTAGTTCCCAGGAAAATGGTTATCATGAACAGTACAAGGGCTATGACAACGACTGAGAAAAGGATCCTGAACACGTCAGATGTGATCTCATTTCTGTCTATGTAGTAATACAGTATCCAGTCACTGGCAATGCTGGATGAAGGAACCAAAAAGTATCCGCGCTGGTCCTCGAATCCCTCGACGCTGCCACTCTTGATATGCTCTATTATCTCTTCGTCAAGAGCCTTGTCTGAAATCGACCTGTGGCTTACCACATCATTGTTCCTGTCAAGGATCACAACGCCGTTATCCAGGTAGCTGCTCTGATTGACCAGTGAGAAAAAGTGCTCGTTCCTGACTTTAAGGACTATCATTCCGATTCTTTTTGACGATGTCCCCGAATCCAGAAGAGCCTTGATAAGGTACACGCCGCCTTCGTCGTCGACCATCCAGGTGGTTCCATACTCGTTGTTTGTAAATTCATACCACTCTTTTTCCAGCTCAGTCTCCGGCTGTTTCAGGAAATCCCCCACATGCTTTTCCAGTATGAGATCTGAGCAGATAACTATGGACTCAATGTTGTTGTCGCTGCTGAGGTAATACCAGATAAGGGGCTCGATCTCTTCATTGAGCTCGTCTGTCAGCGCATATGGGTCCATATGGTTTCTCTCAAGGGCCCTTCTGAAGTCATCCTCATAGGAAAAGAACTTAATTACATCATTTTCTCTTTTGGCGTTATTCTCAATACCATAGGCTATGACATCAGCATTCCCTATCATGGTTATCCTGGTCTGCTCAATAAGGTTGTTCTTTGCCACAATATATGCATAGATACCCAGTATAACGATAGGAATGATAATAAGTATGGCGAACATGGCGATAAGGCCACTTCTTATGCTTCCCAGTTTTTTTGGTTTATCTGCACGATCCATCCGGCACCTCTAGTTATCTTTTTTCAGTATCTCTTCTACCTTTTTATCTACATTTGCAAGGGCTTTGGCTGTTGAATTCTTACCCCTTACTACCTGCTGCAATTCTTTTCCCAGCTGATAGCGTATCGGACGGTTAAGCTCGACGCCCCAATCATTCCAGGGCAGGAAAACAAGCCCCTGGTCAAGGCACTCCGTAATCCCATCGTATACCTCGCTGTTTTTAAACTCTGCATCTTTAAGATATGTCTGACTTCCAGGTCGGTCCTTCCAGATAGCCTCCTGGCCTTCTTTTGTAGCAAGAGAGGCCAGCACTTTTTTTGCTTCATCCCGCTTTATTGTGTTGGCATTTAGCGTAAGCCCTACATCACATCCACCTAGAATGGACTTCATATTTCCCGTTTTGCTAAAGAAAGGCAGCGTTCCCATATTGATATCCGGATTTAAGCGGATTATGGCGTTATAGGTCTCCGGCCCTCCAATAGTCATAGCAGCTTCGCCATATGCGAATTTCTCAATGGTTGTTCTGTTGTCTGTGGTGTACATGTCTTTTGTAAGGATCTTGTGTTGGATCAGATCCTGCCAGTCCTTAAAGTAAGGTGCCAGCTCCTCTGAAAAATTTGTTCTGCCGTACTGGAGCCTTCCTCCAAACCCTTGTCCCCTGTCTGTTCCGAAATAGTTCCCCGCTACAACTGCAAGAGCAGTGTCTGTGAGGGTTAAGGGGTCCTTTAAGCTCAGTGAAAGTGGCCTTATCTTTTTTTCGACCCTGAGCCTGTCGCATGATTCCAAAAAAGACTGAAAAGAATGGGGAGTCTTTATGTCATTTTCTTCAAAAATATCTTTGTTGTAGTAAATACACTCGAACTGAGCTGTGTTTGGAACTGCGTAGATCTTGTCGCCGTAATCAAAAGCTCTTTTCGCCGTATCAGAAAAGTCCTCGCAAAGGTCTGTCACATCCGCTATATACCTGGTAACTGCATGCTTTTCCACCATCTCCTGATCCATATAGATTATGTCAGGAGCACCGTTGTAGGATAGCTGTGCATCCATGATGGACTCATAGTTGCTCTTGTCTATATATATAAATTCAAATGAATAGTCTGGAAATTGTTCGGTCAGATATGCCCTGAGATTACTAAGATCATATTCCCGGTACCAGGAAGCGATCCTTATTAAGGTCTTTCCATTGCCCAGAATATAATCCATGTCGCCTGTATCTGTATCAGATGACTCCGCAAATACAAGGCCCGCCTGAGAAAAATTCTCAAAAAGCGCACCTGTTATAAAAGATAATAAGAAAATGACGGAAATAAAGATATTTCGAAGCCTTTTGCTCTTCATATGTCCCTCATAAGAATAGCTGAAAAATGCCTATCTTATCAATATCTTCTTTATTTCCCCAACATAAACCATGTGATAATCGCCGTTTTTATAAAACTCTTCGGTTATCCCCTTATCCACAATACCATCCTCAGAGAACTCCTTGCCATAGAGGAGTTTGCAGGTAACGACATTGTCCGCCTCATCTATGAATGGAATGCCCTCATCATAATTAACATTGAGTCTGGCTCCGGCAATCTTATCCTCATCTCGTCCGGAAACAGCATCAATATACTTGATGGCTCCTCTGAATTCATCATGATTTAAAAAGCTCAGTGAAAACTCCCCTGCTTTCTCTACAAGCTCTCTTGTAAACCTCTTTTCCCTAAGGAATATATAGACTACTCTTCTGTTCCACAGGTATCCGACTCCCCCAAAGGCAGCAGCTGCAGTGTTAACCCTATCGCCACTACCAGCAGTCACAAGCATTTTTAAGCCGGTGAACTTAAATGGTCCCTCATCGACGTCTCTTGGGTCAACTGGCTGAAAAACGTGCATAGATACCTCCTTTTAAGTGCGAAAACAAAAGATCAGAAATCCCTTATGGTGTCCTCTTCTGTGAGTCCGGTATTTTCAATTTTTGTTATCGTTACATCGTAACTAATCTGGTCGTTCACTTTAATAGTAACACGGTCTCCTACCCTATGTCCAAGTAATTGTTTACCAAGGGGAGATTCAATGCTGATGAGGCCTTTTAAGGAATTCTTTCTCATTGTTGTAACGATCTTGTAGGTCTCAAGTGAGCCGTCATCCTCCATCTTTAAGGTGACAGTCTTGTTCATGCCTACTTCATCATCCTTGGCGTCATCATCTATAACTCTTGCAGTCTTGATCATCCTCTCCAAAAACCTTATCCTGCTCTCGTTCTGATTTTTGGCCTTTTTTGCTGCGTAGTATTCAAAATTCTCAGACAGATCACCCTGGGCCCTGGCTTCCTTGACATGCTCAAGAAGCTCTTTTCTGACAACCACCTTTCGGTGCTCTATCTCTTTTTCCATATCCTCGATGTCTTTTTTTGTAAGTTCGTTGTTCATATCCTGCTCCACAATCTCTGAAATAAAAAAGGGTAAAGCCATAGGCTCTACCCTTTACATAAACTCTTTTGTAGCTATCAAGCCTTTCCAACTGATCCGAAGAGTTCCATCTTCTCTTTAACTGTGCCCTTGATTGCCTCAGCACCAGGAGCGAGAAGTTTACGAGGATCAAAGCCCTTGCCCTCAAGGTCCTTGCCTGCCTCAACATACTTACGTGTTGCATCTGCGAATGAGAGCTGGCACTCAGTATTAACGTTGATCTTGGATACACCAAGTGTGATTGCCTTCTTGATCATATCAGCAGGGATTCCTGTGCCGCCATGAAGAACAAGTGGCATGATTCCTGTCTTCTGCTGGATAGCATCAAGTACGTCGAATCTAAGTCCTGGCCATCCCTCTGGATACTTACCATGGATGTTACCAATACCAGCTGCAAGCATATCAACGCCAAGATCAGCAATTCTCTTGCACTCATCTGGATCAGCGCACTCGCCCATTCCTACAACGCCATCTTCCTCACCGCCGATTGAACCAACCTCAGCCTCGATTGAAAGGCCAAGCTGATGAGATACATTAACAAGCTCAGATGTCTTAGCTACGTTCTCTTCGATGTCGTAGTGAGATCCATCAAACATGATTGATGTGAATCCAGCCTTGATGCACTTATAGCATCCTTCGTATGTGCCGTGGTCAAGGTGAAGTGCTACTGGAACTGTGATTCCAAGGCTCTCGTCCATTGCCTTAACCATTGCTGCTACTGTGGTAAAGCCAGTCATGTACTTACCAGCACCCTCAGAAACACCAAGAATAACAGGTGACTTGAGTTCTTCAGCTGTAAGAAGGATTGACTTAGTCCACTCAAGGTTGTTGATGTTGAACTGACCAACTGCATAGTGGCCTTCTTTTGCTTTTACAAGCATATCTTTTGCGGATACTAACATTTTGATTTCCCCTTTACTATAGTTTTTGATGGTTATAACAATTATATACTCGCTTTAATTTGGTGTAAAGGCACTAGAATTCGATTACGTTGTCTGACCAGAACTCTTCATCCGATACTTCAGTGAAACTGTTGTACCTTAAAACATAGCCGGTATTTCTTGACATTGTAAGGCTCAAAACACCGTCACTTACAGTTTTACTAGTTACTGTTGTATTAAATCCTGTCTGATCAGAAACAATGAGCTGCCTTATCTTCACATCCCTCGGAATACCAAGAGACCATACCTCTATGTCCCTTGTAACTTCAAAGCTGTTATTGTTTATAGCCACGATCACAGCTGCTGTGCGGTTAAATCTGCCATATACTATGATGTTGTTTTCTGCATACAGCTCTTTTATCGAGCCCTTTCTAAGCTCAGGGCAGGCGCTGTGAATGCGGATCATTTCCTTGTGGAAAGAGATCATCTGCTTGTCCTCTTCGCCCCAAGGGTATGTGCGCCTGTTGTCAGGATCTGTAAAGCCACATACTCCAGCCTCATCTCCATAATATATTGTTGGAGCGCCAGGCCATGTCATCTGAACCATAACAGCCTGTCTCATCTGATATTTCCTGATACCGGTATCAGCTGAACCAGGAACCAGTGTATCGCACCTTCCAACCTTCTGGTTTGTCCTTGTAAGGAACCTTGAATGGTCATGGTTGGAAAGCTCATTCATTGCAGTATAAAGTGATGGCATTGTAAAGTTCTGACCGCCCTGATAGAGCATGGTGTCAAAGAACTCTCTGGCATTGCCCACTCTCAAGGGCTTGAACTCGTCGCTGTGCTTGTCCATTCCTGTCAAAAACCAGGTCAGGGGCTCCATAAAGGCATCATAGTTCATGACCGTGTCCCACTCATCTCCCATGAGCCAGTCCCTGGCTGGTCCATAGTGCTCAGCAAGGATGATCGCGTCAGGCTTTGCTTTTTTGACTTCCTGTCTGAACCTCTTCCAGAACCTGTGATTATACTCTGCTGAATGGCCCAGGTCCGCCGCAACGTCAAGGCGCCATCCATCTGCGTTGTAGGGTTCTGACACCCACTTTTTGCCAATCTGTATTATGTAGTCCTCAAGCTCTTTTGATCCTTCGTAGTTGAGCTTGGGAAGAGTGTCATATCCCCACCAGCCGTCATAACTGGCGTTGTATGGCCATGCGTCGTTTGAAAAAGAGAAATAGGACCTGTAGGGACTGTCTGCAGAAATGTAGGCTCCCTTCTTGTAGTCCTTGGCATCTTCATAAATCCTCTCTCTGTCCAGCCACTTGTTAAATGAACCGCAGTGGTTAAAGACTCCGTCCAGGATGACCCTCATATCCCTGTTGTGTGCCTCAGAAACCAGTTTGGCAAAAAGCTGATCGCTGGCCTCAAGGTTCTTTTTGCTGGTGACTCTCTTAATATACCTCTCTGCCCGCTTGTTGCTTTTTTCATACTGGGGCAGGATATCTCCTCCATCTTCAACGATCCTGCCAAAGTGAGGATCAATATGGTCATAGTCCTGAGTATCATATTTGTGGGAAGAAGGCGAAACAAAGATAGGATTGAGGTAAAGAACTTCTACTCCCAGGTCTTTCAGGTAGTCAAGCTTGTCGATGACTCCCTGAAGATCTCCTCCATAAAAGTTGGCAAAGTCCCTGCCAGCTTCAGGATTTTTTTTCCAGTCCTCAATATTCTTGGAAAGAAAGCCGTTGTATGAGTACTCTCCTGAATAAACATCATTGGTCTTATCGCCGTTATTAAATCTGTCCACAAAGATCTGATACATAACTGCGCCCTTGGCCCAGTCTGGCGTTGAAAAACCTGGGATAACAACAAATTTCATGCTGTCCATAAGGCTTCCGACAGCGCCTCGCTTGTCGTAGTAGCAAAAGCTTTCGTCATTGCCTGTGATCTCAAAGTGGTAGATAAAGGGATCTTTTCCGATGTTTACAGAAATGTCGTAATAGTCGAAACCGCCTTCGGTCTCGCTTAGCTTCATCTTCCTTCTTTCGTTTCCGTACACTAAAACTACCTGTGATGCGTCTTTATGGGCGCATCTGAACCTGAAGTCCGTGATCCTGAAGGCGTCCGGCTCCGCGGGGCGAAGGTAGTCCAGAGTCATATCGTGAAAGAAAGCATTTGTGTTCATAAATCAGTAATTGTCCTTAGATAAATTTATTAATAGCAAAAAAGACAGCGGGTAAGCTGTCTTTTTAGAGAAGGTATTTCTTTCTTATGGGGTATAGCAAAAAACTATATAATGTATTGGGGGGTTACGCATATTATAATAGCAACCCCTTGGCCCCGCGTAAAGACTAATACTTCACAAATTTGTCAAAAACAGCTTATCGTTTTTGTGAAAAGTGCACAATCAGATTGTCACTTCAACATCTTCTGTAATGGTGTGGCCTTCGAAAAGAGCTTCAAACTCTTCTCTTCCGATCTTCTCTTTCTCAATCAGAAGATCAGCACTGGCGTGGAGGACATCCTCGTACTTAAGGATGATCTCTTTTGCCTTGGCATAGCACTTCTCAATGATGGTCTTAACTTCTTTGTCGATCTCACCTGCAACCAGCTCAGAATGCTTCTTGCTGTGGGAGATGTCGTATCCGATAAATACATCCTCTTCGTTGTCATCATAGCTTACAACTCCGATGCTATCAGACATTCCGTACTTGGTGACCATACTCCTGGCTTCCTGGGTAGCCTTTCTGATGTCGCTTGAGGCACCAGTTGTGATGTCTCCAAAAATGATCTCCTCAGCGATCCTGCCTCCAAGAGATACCATGATATCCTGAAGCATCTTGCGCTTTGTAAGGAACATCTCATCCTTTTCAGGAAGTGGCATTGTATAGCCTGCTGCCCCAAGGCCTGTAGGAATGATGGAGATTGTATGAACAGGTCCCACATCCGGTAGAACATGGAACAGTATCGCATGTCCAGTCTCGTGATAAGCAGTTATCTTCTTTTCTTTATCAGAAATTATGCGGCTGTGCTTCTCAGTACCGATGCCAACCTGGATAAATGCCTTGTTTATATCATCCTGCTTGATGAACTGTCTGTCTTCTACTGCAGCATTTATGGCAGATTCATTTAAAAGATTCTCAAGATCCGCGCCTGTAAAGCCTGCTGTGGTCTGAGCAACCTGCTTGATATCTACATCCTCTGCAAGAGGCTTGTTTCTTGCATGTACCTTAAGGATCTCTTCTCTTCCGCCAACGTCTGGCCTTGAAACTGTGATCTTACGGTCGAAACGACCAGGTCTTAGGATAGCCGGGTCAAGAATATCTACTCTGTTGGTTGCTGCCATGACAATGATGCCTTCATTTACGCCAAAGCCATCCATCTCAACCAGCATCTGGTTCAGGGTCTGCTCACGTTCATCGTGGCCGCCGCCCATACCAGTTCCTCGCCTTCTTGCAACAGCGTCGATCTCGTCGATAAATACGATACATGGAGAGTTCTTTTTTGCCTCTGCAAAGAGGTCTCTTACTCTTGAAGCTCCAACACCGACAAACATCTCAACAAAGTCGGAACCTGAAATACTAAAGAACGGCACTCCTGCCTCTCCAGCTACGGCCCTTGCAAGAAGCGTCTTACCAGTTCCTGGTGCACCCTCAAGGAGAACGCCCTTAGGGATCCTTGCGCCAACTTTTGTGAATTTCTCGGGATTTTTAAGGAATTCTATGATCTCGGAGAGCTGCTCTTTTTCCTCTTTAAGACCAGCCACGTCATTAAGTGTGATCTTGTTGTCCTCTCCGGTTGACATCTTGGCTCTGCTCTTGCCAAAATTCATCATCCTGCTGTTTCCGGAATTGGCATTCTGGGCACCGGAAAACATGGAGAACACAAATACCATTACCACAAGTCCCACGATTATGGGGATGATGCCATTTATCAGGACGTTCTCAGTTGGAACATCCTTAACTTCTACATTTACTCCATTAGAAACAAGATATGTCTCGATGGCCGACACGTCTGTGGAATAGAACACCACATCGTCGCTTCCGTCACTGAAGCTCACCTTCACAGATCCTGTAGGGGTTTCAGCATTAGGCATTATCGCAACATATCTTACTCTCTTCGCTGCCACATCGCTCTCAAGGGAACTTCTTGAGTAAAGGGTATCCCTGCTGTTAACAAGACCTCTTCCGTACTCAAGGAGCACCACTGCAAGAAGCAGCACAATAACAAATATAAAAATAGAATTATAGTTTCTAGAACGGTTCACTTAAGTGTAATCCCCCTTCACAATACTTTTCAGGATATCAGTTAAACTCCACAACCCCAATATATGGAAGATTTCGATATCTCTGATCATAGTCAAGGCCATAACCCACAACGAACTCATCCGGGATCTCAAATCCAGTATAGTCAACCTTGACGTCTGTAACTCTTCTCTCTGGCTTATCAAGCATAGTGCAGAGCTTGATGCTTGCAGGGCCTCTGTCCCCCAGCATCTTGATAAGGTATGAAAGAGTTCTTCCAGAGTCTACAATATCCTCAACGATGATGACATGCTTGTCCTTCAAAGGCTCATCCAGGTCCTTAACGATCTTGACAACTCCGCTGGACTTGGTTGCGCTTCCATAGCTGGATGCTGACATGAAATCCATTGTTACTGGAACAGTGATGCGCTTTGCAAGCTCACACATAAAGAACACACCGCCCTTAAGGACACATACCAGATGAACGGTCTTGCCAGCATAATCCTTGCTGATCTGATCTCCAAGTTCCTTGATCCTTTTGTCAACCTCTTCTTCTGAAAGTAGTACACGTACTGATTCAGCCATTACTCATTCCTCCATCATCGATCTTAATCTCTAAAATATATCTGGTGGCTTCACTGACCTTGCAGGAAGCACTAATACGGTAACCCGGAACCCATAAAACATTGTTGCCATCAGCAACTATAACCATCTCATCCCTTTTGTCTTTAGGAATCTTTTCATCAGTCATGAACTTGGACAAAAGCTTTTGGTGAACAGCATCGCCCTGGCTGATACTTATCCTGTCGTCTCCCCTTCTCGTCCTAAAGGAAACTTCTTGTATTCTATCATAATCGAGCCATTTAGTATATGTCCAAGTGGGAACCTCTGTCTGCTTATCATAGGAAAAAACTGACAATTTAGCCCTTCCAAGTCCTGGGATCAGAATTTCAGTTTCCTCTCCAACCGAAGGTTTAATGGTGACAGTCTCTATGGTTTCTGTTTGGTTTCCTTTTTTAGAAATTTCAAGCTTTCCGTAAGTTCTTTTCGCACATAGTCCGTAGGGCAGATCCACAGATGCCTGTCCATCCTCTGACTTTAAAAGATCAAGCACCGCTTCCACGTGAGAAGCTCCAATATCCTTGCGGTTTTTGACAAGCTCTTCAAACATCATAAGGACAATGTTTTCCCGGATTATCTCTTTTTCCGAAAGAAGTTCCTTAACCTCCGCACTGACGCCATCTTCGCTGCAGGACACCTTTTTAAGAAAAGCCTCCCTTGCCACATCCCTTATATACTCATCAGCCTTGTCAAAAGAGGCTGCTGCCGCGCATAGATGCTGGATAGCCCTGTCATTTACCCGGTCCTTTAGTTCTGGAAGGATCTCATTTCTCAAAAAATTCCTTGTATGGATGCTCTCAAGGTTGGTTTTGTCGGTGCAAAAAGAGATCTCATTCTCCTTAAGAAACTCCTCGATCTCAGCTCTTGTGACACAAAGAAGCGGCCTTACCACATTGTCCCTCACAGGCCTTATGGCTGCGCCCCCATGAAGCCCCGAGCCTCTGAGCAGATTCATAAGAAGGGTCTCTGCCACGTCGTTCTGGTGGTGGGCAACTGCAATATAGCCTGCAAAAATCTCTTTTGCATAGGAGGAAAAGGCCTCATATCTGGCGTTTCTCCCGGCTTCTTCCTCTGTCAGAGCCTTTTCTTTTGCCATAAGAGGAATGTCTACAGACCTGCTGACAAAAGGAATCCCTCTCTCCTTACAGAAAGCCCTGCAGAAATCCTCATCTTCCACAGCTTCACTGCGGATCAGGTGGTTGATATGGATTGCAAAGAGCTCAATCTTAAGAAGAGGCTTCAGCCTGTCCAAGACCGTCAAAAGAGCTGTGGAGTCCCCTCCGCCTGAAAAGCCTACAACTACCCTGGCCCCCTCAGGAAGCATCCTGTTTTTCTGTATGTAGTTAAGTACTTTATTTGAAAATTTATCCATATCAGCATGTAAAAAGCGCAGACTAATACGTCCCCGTATCGATGTCTGCGCCAAGTGTCAAAAACATTCAGTTATCCGAGTTCTTGAAGATGATCTCTCCCGGATAAACCAGCCCCAGCTTCTCTTTAGCTGTGTCCTCTATGTATTTACGCGTCTCTGTGTACCTCTCGTACTCAGCTATCTCGTCGCTTCTTTGAGTCTCGTACTCAATCTGCTCCTCAAGAGCCTGTTCCCTGGCCTGGTACTCTCTGGCCTTCTGAAGAAGCCCTATACTCTTGATAGAAACTACAGTTACAAGAATAAGAACTACTATGCTGGCCCAGACGATTCCTGCCCGGTTTTGGAAGCGACGCCTTTTATAACGTGCTCTGGTCGCCATATTATACCCCACTCACAATCTCTTTATCTGTTAATTTCATTGTAATACAGTGATTTTGGCGCGTCAATCAGATGTACTTGTAGAGATTTGTTACATCTTCCTTGTGTATGGTCTCCTGAACATCCAAAACTTCTACAGATACGTCCTTGTTGCCAAAGCCAATAGTGATCTTGTCGCCCACCTTGACCTCCGCTGAAGCCTTGGCAGGACGACCATTGATCTGGACTCTTCCTGCGTCGCAGGCCTCATTGGCCACAGTTCTTCTCTTTATAAGTCTTGTTACCTTTAAATACTTATCCAGTCTCATTTATCTAGTCTCCTGATGCACTGGCGGTGCTTGCTGCATCACCAGTTTCTTCTTTCTTTGAATTTCCCTGGGTACTGCTGTCTTCCCCGTCCTTTGAGGCATCTGTCCCTGATTCCGAGCTTCCTTCAACAGATGCATCTTCTGATGGTGCTGAGGATTCCTTGGTTGAAGCCTCGTCCGGGCTTGAATCTCCCTCTTTTGACGTATCTTCCGCCGATGATGCATCTGTGGAAGAGTCGTCCTCAGAAGCAGAATCACCTGTGGATGCTGAATCTGCGGAGGAGGAATCATCTGAGCTTGCAGATGAAGCTGCAGAAGATGATGAGCCTGCGGAGCTCTCCTCGTCGTCACTCTTTATCTTTACAAGATCCGGGAATGTGTAGTTTAAGTCAACCTCATCCTTGTCGATGCTGATCCTGTAGCTCTTGGTCTCATACCCGTTCATCTTAAGGATAACCTCATGGGTTCCTGAAATCTTTGGAATATGGGTAGGTATCATTCCAATATAGGCGCCATCGAAATACAGCTCTGCTGCATAAGGCTTGTCAAAATAAATGTAATAGCCGTCAATTACCCGGTTCCCCGGCTTTTCTTCTGATGAATTGCCGCTGACTGTGGCTGCTGTGGTTGCAGCAGAGGCAGAAGTCACTGAGGAACTGACCTGACTGGTGTCCCTGCTACTCTTTGATGAAGCGCTGTTTGCGCTGCCAGAGTCAAAAGAGCTGCTTTCAGAGGAACTATCTGATGAATCTTCACCATCTTTTTCCATCTCGACGGATATTACTGACTTAGGGGTTCCTATCTTTAGGTACTTGTTCTGAGTCTTGTATCCGTCAGCTATTATCTTAAGGTTGTGATATCCGTATTTTATTGACTGGGGAACTCCAGTAAGGACCTTCTCTCCATCCACAAATACTTCCGCAGTGTCAGGAATGATCTCAAAGGTTACCAGTCCCTCTTTTGGCTTGGTAATATTTACGTTACTTGTATCAACTACAGTTTCCTGATTCCTTGAAACATTTACCTCTGAGGTGTAGCTTGCTCCATTTCCCAGAATCTGCAGCGTGTAATCTCCCTCAGGCGCGCTAAGGAGCATATTGGGAGATATCTTGTAGATGACCTCGTTGTCAAGCTCGATCCAGGAGCCCACAAGGCTGTGATCCTCCACAGTATCGGAAGAGAGGCTCACATATCCGTGTCCACTGGTTACAACTACGCTGTAGATATCCTTGCCAATGCCGCTTACAGTGACCTTGTCAGTTGAAAGAACATCCTCTGCAAGGGCGATATTTCCATCTGCCATGACAAGAGTCTTGGGGTCTATCTTGTAGAGCTCCCCTTTTACTTTGGCTGTTCCATTTCCCCTTACCAGCTCATGTTCCCTTGTATCCTCTACAGTCCAGGCCTCTGAAGATACATTCAGAGATGTGATGTGCTTGCTGCTCTTTAAAAACTTCACATCAACAATCTGCCCCACCTCCAAAAGTGCTGCAGAAAGGGCAGTTCCTCTCACATCATAGATCATGCTGGTATTGTCATAGGACAGTGTGTAGGTCTTGCCTGTCTTGTGATTTCTGAATCTGATCTGCTTTTTTACTGTATCGATATCCCTTATGGCCGCTGTATCAAAAGAGTCATACTTGCCAATAAGGGATACACTGACTTTGTCTGCATTTTCAACCGCATAGGTTATGCTCTGTGGTGATGACAGCAGCATCGCCATAGCTAGCACACTTGAAAGCGTTATTTTCAAAGCCTTTCTTGTTCTAAACACCGTATCCTCCAATCAAGTCTGATCCGTCATGTACTTCTTTCTTAGGCGCTCCGGCTCTAGCAAATAATCTTTGGTATTTCTGGCTGGATCCTCAAGCACATCCTCCAGCATTGCCTTTAAAACATCCCCCATCTGCTTTGAGGGCTTAACTCCCAGTGATATAAGGTCTTTTCCGTTAACTGCAAGGTTTTTAAGGCTTACGCAGTCCTTTTTGTCGATTATCTCCTGATAAACCTGCCTTGCCTGTTCTATAAGATCCAGCTTTTCCTGCCTCATATATGTACTCTGAGCCATGGTATCAGCGTATCTTATCTCAAACAAAAGAGGGAAATCCTCTTCACCGACTCTGTTTATGGCCCTTCTGATAACAGCCGGGCTTGGCTCATACCTGTCGTCGTGATATCTGACCAGGTTGCTGACCCTGTCCATGGTCTCTCTGTCAAACTTAAGGCGCTTTAATATGTCTTTTGCCATCTGGCTGCCAAGAGCTGCATGGCCCTTAAAATGGGTAACGCCGTCCTCATCTATCTTTATTGTAGCAGGTTTACCAAAGTCATGCATCAGCATGGTCAGGCGAAGCAGCTTGTCCTTCCTGACATTGGAAAGGGCCACGATGGTGTGTTTCCCTACGTTGTACATGTGATGGATATTGTTCTGCTCAGTCTCCATGCACCTGTCGAACTCAGGAAGAACAATGGCTGTGATCCCAAGCTCGTATAACAGCTCCATCTTTTCCGGATGATCAGATGTAAGGAGCTTAACAAGCTCAGTCTGTATCCTCTCGGCGCTGATCTTTTGTAAAGTAGGCGCAAGCTCTTTTATGGCTTCTACAGTTTTTTCTTCTATATCGTAGTCAAGCTGCGCAGCAAAGCGCACTGCTCTCATTATCCTTAAGGCATCTTCGGAAAACCTCTCCGAAGGCTCCCCTACACAGCGTATTATGTGGTCATTAAGGTCCTCTATGCCTCCAAACTTGTCGATCAGGCCTTCTTCCTCGTTGTAGGCCATGGCGTTTATGGTAAAATCCCTGCGCCTCATGTCCTCAACAAGGTCTGATGTAAAGGTGACTTCGCTGGGGTGGCGGCTGTCCTCGTATTTGCCATCGATGCGGTAGGTGGTAACTTCGTAGCCCTCTTTTCCAGTCATTACAGTGACAGTTCCATGTTCAATTCCAGTATCGATGGTTCTTCGAAACAGCTCTTTTACCTGAGCTGGAAGGGCGTTGGTAGTGATATCCCAGTCCGATGGCTCTTTTCCCAGGATCGCATCCCTGACGCATCCGCCAACAATATATGCCTCATACCCTGCCTTGTGCATGGTATCAAGTATCATCTTTGCATTCTTCGGTATTTCTATATTCATACCTTCATAATAGCCTAAAGACCTAGATTTGTGAATAATTGACTAGGAATTTTATCGCTATGGTAATATACTTAATATATGTAATCATGAGGAATAATGTATGAAATTATGGAACTATAGACGGCTGGAAAAACTGATCCCGGCCTTTGTGCTAATTGCGATCGTAGCCATAGCTATCATATCTTCTAATCAATTCTTTGTTGGTAGTACATCTCGCTATGCCCTGGATGATGGGTGGACCATCACCTTTAAGGGTGACAAATTAGAGTCTACAACTCTGTCCAATTCCGGGATCGGAGTGGTGGATTCAGGAGAGATCGTTACCATTTCCGGTACTCTCCCGGATGTGGGTATTACCAATCCCTGTGGCTCCATGTACACAGTCCACGCAGTTGTCGACGTTTACCTTGATGGCAAGATGATCTACACCTATGGAAGGGAATATCGTGAGAACAAGAAGTCCGTTCCCAGGCATTCAAATGTCTTTCCCCTTGGCACAGATTATGTAGGAAAAAAGCTGACCATCATCCTTACGGGATCAAGGATCCATTCATTTTCCGGCCTTTCCACAGTTATCATTGGCGATAAGAATTCTCTTTTCATAGAGAGGATCCTGTCCATGAGGCGCAACATCGTCATCGGAGCATTCCTTATTGTTCTTGGCGTGATTCTTATGGCTCTTTCTCCATACATGGTTTTATACCACAATAACGATTTCCGTCTGTTCTTTAGTGGATTTATTTCACTGATGCTGGGCCTTTATACCTATGCTTTCTATGGGATCATAGACCTTATCACTGATAATTCCCAACTGAACATGATCATGGAATACTCTTCCCTTTATAACATTCCGACTGCAATAATCGGTTACTTTATGTCAGTTTATAAAGGCAAGCTTAAAAAAGCTTTCCAGTTCCTGTTTGTGACCAACATTCTTGTCTATTGCATTGTCTTCATATTCTGCGTGTTTGGAAAAGGCAGGATCTACGAGTACACACCACTGCTGCATTCCATGGCCGGATCTGAAGGTGCTTTTGCAGTGGCAATGATAATCAAGACCTTTATTGGATCATACAAGAACAAGAAAAAGAGACTTGTGACATCAGATAATGTCTTCGCACTTGGCCTTCTGATCCTGATGATGATGTCTATCACCGATATCGTTAAATACAACTACAGGAAGTTCACACCTGATATCAGCGACTCAATGGCCACTATCAACGGCTTCATGTTTGGATCTCTTATCTTTGTGTCCGGCCTTCTTGTAAGTTACATGCTTTATGTCATCTACAACTCAGACCTTGATACCATGCAGAACAAGATCTCTTCACTGGCGTACACAGATCCTCTTACAGGGCTGGCTAACAGAGCCCGCTGCGAACAGATCCTGGAGATGTTAACCTCTGAGCATGGTTCCTACACAATAATCAGCCTGGACCTTAACAAGCTCAAGGAGGTCAACGACAACCTTGGACACCACGAGGGCGACAGACTGATCGCAGGCTTTGCCACAATCCTTTCTGACTCCTTCTGGGATGCCAACCTGGTCGGCAGAATGGGCGGCGATGAGTTTATCGTAGCTCTTACAGAGGATAGAGCCCTTAACTGTACCAGAAGGATCCACAATCTCTACTCAATGATCAATGACTGGAACCGCAAGGAACAGCATTTCCAGTACAGCGCTTCCTATGGCTATGCCTACAGCTACGAAGTTCCTTCAGGTTCAGCCCAGGAAGTATATATGCTCGCAGATAACAGAATGTACGAGATGAAACGCGAGCATCAAAATTCAATTGCGAAGGGAGGAATAGTACGTGCGTAAGATCCTTTCGCTTATAACCCTGTCAACTTTAATGGTTATCTGCTTCCTCTACGGCGCTCACAGGCTCTTTTACTTCAAACCAAGCAACATGGTTTACAAACTTGAGCGCGGCTGGACAGTTACCTACCACAACCAGCAATATCTCAATACTGACCTTGAAAGGCTCGGTGAACAGCTTGAGACCAAGTTTGCCAAGGGCGATAATATCGTTCTTTACTATTCAAAGCCACTTATGGATCTTGGCGTAGAAACTCCGTACCTGTTTTTCAAATCCCAGTTCTGCTCTTATGAGGTTTACCTGGATGGAGTTTTGCTCGACAGCATGTACACAGATATCCATAACAGGGATTTTGTAGGAATAAGCTATCATCCCATCCCTCTTCCCTCTGATTATCCGGGAAAAAAGCTGTCTATCACCCTTACTGTTATTGAAAATGAGACAAAGGCCAATCTTATAAATCCTATGATCGGCCAGTATGAGGATATATACAGAGTACTGCACCAGTCCGTAATCTTCCCGTTCTTTACAGGATGCTTCCTTCTGGTGTTCGGAATGGTATTCTTCGTAATCTCACTGATATTCTACATGGGATCACCTGGCGTTGCTAACCAGCTGTTTTGCTCGCTCCTTACTCTGATCCTGGGAGTGTGGACCCTTACAGCATTTGATATCATGGACCTTATAGTACCATCAGGAATGGCGACCACCCTTGAATATGTATCGCTTTACCTTATAGCTCCATGCGTTTATCTTATTGTTTACGACCTGCATAAACGGCAGGACAACAAGATACTTATTATAATGGGATCTGCGACACTGCTGTTCTCCCTGCTTTTCATGGTCCTTCACTTCTCCAACATAGTCCATATAAATCACTTTGAGGGACCATACTACCTGATGTCATTTGTTGGTTTTGCTCTTCTTGTGACCTATGACGTCATAGATATAAAGAGTAAGTCCAAGAATTCGTCACTGATAGTGACAATGGTCGGAATAACCATTCTTTCTGTATCGCTTTTGGCTTATTCCCTGACCTCTGTTATAGGTAGGATCGCAGATTACAGACAGAGCTGGTTCCACATTATACTGATCCCAATTGGTTCACTGTCCTTCGTGATCATGCAGCTGCTCAATTACTTCATTTTCATGACTCACTCTTTTGCCCGAAAAAAAGAGTATCAGGCTCTTACCAAGATTGCCTATGTTGATAACCTTACCGGGCTTCCAAACAGAGTGGATTTCGATGAAAAGATGGCAGATCTTGATAAATCAGATTACGATTTCTGTCTCATCAGTCTTGACCTCAATGGTCTTAAGGAAGTAAATGACAACTCAGGACATCCTGCAGGAGACAGACTTCTTCGCTCCTTCGCTCATGCCCTGGCCCAGATCTTTGAAAACATCGGAGCCTGCGCAAGGATCGGTGGTGATGAGTTTGTTGTAATGATAAAAGACATTGAATCATCCACACTTGATGGGCTTTTAAGCAAGCTTGATGAAACTCTTTTAGAGCTTGATAAAGTTGATGTGGAGATCAATCACAGTGTTTCCTACGGTTACGCCTACAGGCATGAAACTGAGGACAGAAACTCACATACAGTGCTGATGCTTGCTGACAAGCGCATGTACAGCTATAAAAAACAGCATTACGCCCACATGATGACAAGAAGATAATAGTTTTTAAAAAATAAAGACCTGAGCAGCTGCTCAGGTCTTTTACTGTTTTCAAATAAATTAGTATGCTCTTCCCCAGTAAACCATCTTGGTTGCAGGTTTTCCACATACTACGCAGGTATCTGAAAGGTTTTCCTGCTCAAAAGGAATACATCTGCTGGTAACATTGTAGTCTTCCTTGATCTTGTCTTCACATTCCTGACATCCGCACCACATTGCCTTAACAAAGCCCTTGGTCTCTTTGAAGGCATCTGCAAACTCTTCCTTGTTGTGAGCTGCAAAGGTATGCTCTTCAAGGTGCTTTTTAGCTCTGTTGAACATATCCTTCTGGATCGTATCAAGGAGCTCTCCAACCTTTGTTGAAACCTCAGAAATAGCACACTCGATCTTCTCTCTTGTGTCTCTTCTTACGAGTACGCACTTACCTGCCTCAAGGTCCTTAGGTCCTATCTCAACACGAACAGGAATTCCTCTCATCTCCTGCTCAGCGAACTTAAAGCCTGGTGTTCTGTCTGTATCATCTGTCTTAACTCTGTAAGCTGAAAGGCTCTTTTCGATGTCATGGGCAGCCTCTAAAACTCCCTCTTTCTTCTGCTGGATAGGTATAACAACAACCTGGACAGGTGCGATCTTAGGAGGTATTACAAGTCCTGAGTTGTCGCCGTGTACCATGATCATTGCTCCGATGGTACGGGTTGTAAGTCCCCATGAAGTCTGGTATACATAGTGGAGCTGGTTATCTTTTCCTGCATACTGGATTCCAAAAGCCTTGGCAAAGCCATCACCGAAGTTGTGGCTGGTTGCGCTCTGAAGTGCTCTTCCGTCATGCATAAGAGCTTCTACTGTGTAAGTAGCCTCAGCACCTGCAAACTTCTCCTTGTTGGTCTTCTGTCCCTTGATTACTGGGATAGCCATATCGTTCTCAAGGAAGTCAGCGTATACATTAAGCATCTGCTGTGTACGCTCCTCAGCCTCTTCCATTGTAGCGTGGGCTGTGTGGCCTTCCTGCCAGAGGAACTCACGGCTCCTAAGGAATGGTCTTGTCTCTTTTTCCCATCTTACTACGCTGCACCACTGGTTAAGAACCTGTGGAAGATCCTTGTAGGAGTGGATCTCTCCCTTATAGTAATCACAAAACAGCGTCTCAGAAGTAGGACGAACACAGTATCTCTCTGTAAGAGGCTCAAGTCCGCCATGTGTTACCCATGCAACTTCTGGAGCAAAGCCTTCTACGTGGTCTTTTTCTTTCTGAAGAAGTGATTCAGGAATGAACATAGGAAGATATGCATTCTGAACACCTGTCTCTTTAAATCTTGCATCAAGATGCTTCTGGATCAGCTCCCAGATAGCGTAGCCTGCAGGCTTGATGACCATGCATCCCTTGATGTTTGAGTAGCTTACAAGGTCAGCCTTAATGCATACGTCTGTGTACCATTGTGTGAAATCCTCATCCATGGATGTGATCTCTGCAACTAATTTCTTGTTGTCTGCCATAGTTTTTCTCCTCTTTCTTTCTATAGAAGTTGTGGATACGAGGTCTTTCAAAAAAATAAGCCTTCGCATCCCTAAAAACAGGGACCGAAAGCTCGGCGGTACCACCCTATTTAAATCTGTAAAAACAGATTTCACTTCATTCATGCCCTTAACGCGGGAAACGCTGTACTTATGCTGGCGCTTTCATACAGGACTCCAAGGCAGGTTCACTGATTTTCCGTAAGAGCCTTCCACCAATGGCTCTCTCTCTGAAACGTGATTACAGTTACTATTCCTCTTCAACGTCTTTAATTATATTTAAACTAGATTTTAGTTATATTTGCGTTTCTTGTCAACAGCAATTGCCTGTATTCCCCTTGTCATAGTCCGCTTCCATGCAAAAAGACCGGCTGGGGACCGGTCTTTTTTCCGTGGATATTCTTCCACAATTTAGAGGTTTTTTATAAAGGAAATACGTTATGGCGAACGTAATTCGGCAAATCATGGGGCCTTAGCGATTAAGCTCGCTTGTTGGGCCATCTGTGTGGTGATTTTTAATGATGCTGTCTATAACCTTGAGGTCACAGGCTGGAAGATCACCAGGTACTGTATTTTTAACTGCTGAAGTGGCATTTCCATAGAAAAGAGCTTTTTCCGGATCGTCATACTTTAGCAGTCCGTAGAGGACACCTGAAACATATGCATCTCCTGAGCCTATCCTGTCTATTACATCAATGTCCTTGTAAGGATCCTCTGTAAAGAACCTGTCGCTTTCAACGCTGTATATAGTCGAAGTAAAATTGTGTTTCTTAGGAGAAATAACCTCTCTCTGGGTTGTGCATACGATCTTGACCGGATAATCTTTGGTATAGCTCTTCATGATATCCGTAAGATTGCCGCTCTTTTGCATCATGCGGCGGGATGTCTCTTCAGATACAAAAAGCACGTCCACATATGGAAGGATGGCATTTATTGAATTTCTTGCCTCTTCCTCACTCCAGAGGTTAGCTCTGTAGTTACAGTCAAAAGAAACCTTTGCACCATTTTCCTTGAAGCGCTTAATAAGCTCTGTAGCAACCTCTCTTGTGTTCTTGTTAAGAGCAAGGGAAATTCCGCTGGTGTGGAACATCCTGGTGCTTGAGTATACGCTATCTGGAATCTCATCCAGGGAAATCCTGGTTATTGAGGAGTTCATCCTGTCGTAAACTATAGAAGGCTTACGTGGTGCTGCGCCATTCTCATAGTAGTAAATTCCAAGTCTTGCCTCTGGGGACTCGTCATAGATAAGGTAGTCGTCAGAGACGCCTTCAAACCTGATCCTGTTCTTGATAAAAGTCCCAAGTGCATTAGCTGGAAGCCTTGATATAACGCCGGTACGAAGCCCCAAAAGAGCTACACCGGACGCTACATTCAGCTCGGAGCCGCCTGCTCGCTTATCAAACACATCTCCCCGTGTCATAAGCTCGTAATTGGGCGGGGAAAGTCGAAGCATAATCTCACCAAATGTTAAAAGATCAAATCTTCCATCTCCCATAGCAGGCCTCCTATAAAAAAGTCCCATCAAAAACAAAAAACTTACTGACATCTTGATAATATCAGTAAGTTTTTTCTAGTGTAAGTGCTTACACTGTCTTTAATATGGAAAATCTTGAACTGTGTGTGTTTAAATAAAAGAAGGATTGTGTATATATATTTCAGGCAACTGCTGCCTTCTTAACTGAAATTGTAACGTATCTCTTCTTATCGAACTTCTTGATGATGTGGTAGACGATAACTGCTAAGAAAATGATACCACTTACGATTGCAAATACAGGATAGAATGCGCTCATTCCAAAAATTGTCATTCCCTCGAATACCAGTGTCATGATGATGAATACCTTTGCTAATGTCTTTGCCATATCTTTGATCTCCCTTCAGAGTTTTTAATTGTGTTGTTTTTGTTTACATCTATTTATACGAGGGGAAAAAAGTTGTGGCAAAATTTCTTTGAAAAATTTTTTCTATATCTTGTGTAGCTTATCCCTGCCTGGAAGTATCTCTATCATTATATTTAGACAAAATGACTTTTCCGTTTTTTAGCGTTTCCTGAACATCAATAACTCTCTGGTTTGATGAGCCACGGAATCTTAGCATAAGATCCCTCTTCTCTTCCACGAATTCACCATCTACAAGTACATCAATCATAGACAGGATCGCATCAGTATCCTCTCCATGACATCGCTTATTTTCTGGATCCGTCAGCTCTTCCCATAAATATCCGGAATAGATCCAAATAGTGGCCTTGGGGACCTCTTTCTTAATGCGCTCAAGAAGAGGCCTTATCTCCTTCTGGTTGACTATTTCCATTGGCTCTCCGCCAAGAATGGTCAAACCTGCGACATAATCTGGTTTAAGTGACTCTACTATATCGTCCTCAACCTCTTTTGTATATGGCTCCCCATAATTGAAGTCCCATGTCATCTCATTGAAACAGCCTTTGCAGTGATGAGTACAGCCACTTACAAAGAATGCAGTTCTGCACCCTACTCCATTTGCAACATCATTATAATAAACCTGTCCGTAATTCATATCTTTCCTCTTACATATATAAAGGTCTTAGCCTTCAATACAACACAAGCCGGGATGACTCCCGGCTTGTATCTATTTTATCTTTTTCATCCCCCGAAAACGCCTGGCATTCAAATGAGCCAGCGTGTTTCTAACATTAAAGCTTTGGATTGGACATGTGGAGAACTCTTTCTTTGATCTCCTGTGTACGTCCCTGGTTCCAGAACTGAGTTCCGATGTAGCCACAAGTACGTCTTGCAACGTTCATCTTATTCTGGTCACGGTTTCCGCAGTTAGGGCATTCCCAAACCAGCTTGCCATCTGTATCTGTAACAACCTTGATCTCTCCATCGTAGCCACAGCACTGGCAGTAGTCTGACTTGGTGTTGAGCTCAGCGTACATGATGTTGTCATAAATGTACTTCATTACAGAGATAACAGCTTCGATGTTGTTGTTCATATCAGGAACTTCAACGTAGCTGATAGCTCCTCCTGGTGAAAGAGCCTGGAACTCTGATTCAAATTTAAGCTTTGTGAAAGCATCGATCTGCTCTGTTACATGTACATGATAGCTGTTTGTAATGTAGTTCTTGTCTGTAACATCAGGGATAACACCAAATCTCTTCTGAAGAGCCTTAGCAAACTTGTAGGTTGTGGACTCAAGTGGTGTTCCATAGAGGCTGAAGGAGATGTTCTCCTTTGCTCTCCATGCTGCACACTTGTCGTTAAGGAACTGCATTACCTTAAGAGCGAAGTCTTTTCCTCTTGGATCTGTATGTGATACGCCCTTCATGTACTTGGTACACTCGCAAAGTCCTGCGTAGCCAAGTGAAATTGTTGAGTAGTTACCGAAAAGAAGTGGATCAATAACTTCGCCCTTTTCAAGTCTTGCAAGAGCTCCGTTCTGCCAAAGGATAGGTGCTACATCTGAAGGAGTTCCAAGAAGTCTGTTGTGTCTGCACATAAGTGCTCTGTAGCAAAGCTCACAACGATCCTCAAGGATCTGCCAGAACTTGTCCTCATCCTTAGCTGATGAGCAGGCAACATCTACCAGGTTAAGGGTTACAACACCCTGATTGAAACGTCCGTAGTACTTGTGTGCTCCCTCTACGTAGTTACGAGCCTTTGCTTTATTGCCCTGGTTGCAAAGACCTTCTGCATTTGACTCTGAATCAGGAGTAAGGAAAGATCTGCATCCCATACATGGATATACATCGCCCTTCTTTAACTCTTTCATCTTCTTAGCAGAAATGTAATCAGGAACAAGTCTCTTAGCTGTGCACTTAGCAGCCAGCTCTGTCAGATACCAGTACTTGGAATCCTCAGTGATATTGTCCTCGTCAAGAACATAGATGAGCTTAGGGAATGCAGGTGTGATGAGCTGTCCCTTCTCATTCTTGACTCCGTGGATACGCTGCTTGAGCATCTCCTCGATGACCATTGCAAGGTCTTCTCTTGCCTGACCTTCTGGAACCTCATCAAGGTACATATATACTGTGATGAAAGGAGCCTGTCCATTGGTTGTCATCAGTGTGATAACCTGATACTGGATAACCTGGCATCCTCTCTCGATCTCTTTCTTAACACGCATCTCTGCGATCTCGTTAACCTGCTTCTTGTTGATCTTCATTCCAGCAGTTTCAAACTCGCGAGCAACTTCGTTCCTGAACTTCTGTCTGCTGACATCAACAAATGGCACAAGGTGTGATAATGTGATACTCTGTCCGCCGTACTGTGAACTTGCGATCTGAGCAATTGCCTGAGTTGCGATATTACAAGCTGTAGCAAAGCTGTGTGGCTTCTCGATCATGGTCTCAGAGATAACTGTTCCGTTCTGGAGCATATCCTCTAAGTTTACAAGACAGCAGTTGTGCATGTGCTGTGCAAAGTAGTCAGCATCATGGAAGTGGATAAGTCCCTCTTCATGAGCTTTAACAACATCATCAGGAAGAAGGAATCTTCTTGTGATATCCTTGCTGACTTCACCTGCCATATAATCTCTCTGAACGCTGTTTACAGTAGGATTCTTGTTGGAATTCTCCTGCTTAACTTCCTCGTTGCTGCACTCGATAAGAGACATGATCTGCTCATCAGTTGTGTTGGACTTTCTTACAAGGGCATGCTTATAACGATATGTGATATATTTCCTTGCAACCTCAAACTTACCGGACTTCATGAGGCCATCCTCAACCATATCCTGGATTTCCTCCACGCTGGCTGCACGGGTAAGAGATGCGCACTGCTTCTCCACGGCCTTCTCTATATCGCTGATCTGTCCTTCTGTCAGCTTCTTTTCTTCTGTAACTTCGTTGTTAGCCTTTTCAATAGCAGCTATGATCTTGCTTCCGTCAAAAGCAACTTCTTTTCCGCTTCTCTTGATAATCTTCATACGTCCCCCCTGTAATTTGGTGCTAAAATAACGCTTATACAAAATTGTAGCCACAAGAAAAACTATATCTTGTGGTTACATTTATATGATAATACATTATATTGATTAATTCAAGCTCAAATATTTCTTACCTGTTCAAGCCGCAAATGCAGTCGCTGCAAGCGTTTGAGGACTTCTTCGTCCAAAACTTTCTTTCCAGAGAAAAAATATTCTGTATTTCGTAAACACAATATATTGTGTTCGTCATCCATTTTCATATCTTTATCTGGTGATATTGTTAGTCCCATCACCTCTGCCAGATGCCTTACAGTGCCGTCATTACCGTCAATCAAAAGAGTTGTCTCCCCAAAGAACTGTCTATATGCGGGCTTAAAGTAATTAAAATGTGTACAGCCAAGAACCAGTGCGCAGTAGTCTGACTTATCATAGGCAGAAAACTGGCTGTTTATATATTCTGTCACATCCAGGGATTCAAATTCTTCCCTCTCAGCAAACTCCACAAGCCTTGGCATTGCCAAAAGATCAACCCTGTGCTGCTCATCTACCCTGTGAAGAAGGTCTTTTAACTTGTCCTCCCTTATAGTCACAGGTGTTGCAATGACCATTACTCTTTTTCCCTCAGTGCCCTCAACAGCAGGCTTGACTGCTGGTTCCATGCCAAGGATCGGAAGGTCAAAGCGCTTTCTGAGTTCCTTGATGGCAACGCTGGTAGCTGTATTACAAGCTACAACTATGGCATCAACTCCCTTGTTAATCAGAAACTGTGTGATCTCTGTCGCATAGCCTATTATCTGTTCTGGGGTCTTGAGCCCGTATGGAACATGCTCGGTATCTGCGTAAAAAATATATTCCTGGTCCGGAAGCTGATGATAAGCCTCATGAAGGACTGACAGTCCTCCTATTCCGGAATCAAAAATTCCTATTTTCATATTCTTTTCTCCCGCAGGGACTAAGACTCTTTGCTGTACCCTGCCTCAGATTATGATAGAATAAGTACATGGATGAAAAGATATTTGACGAACTGCAAAAAATATATGACAACCAGCGCCTTGGGGAACTGGTTCAGGAAATATGCGAGTACTACGCCACAAAAGAAAGCTACGAGGACAATTCCTACGAAGATGAAATTGAGCCTCCTGAAATAGTGGAGTCCGCATATATTCTCTTTTGCCTTCAGAGCAGAGAACAGATCCTGGATGAGTTTGCCATCGTCAGGAAAAAATATCCTTCAATTTATGAGAAGATAAGCTCTTTGTGTGAGACTATCCTCATAAATATGGATTATCACGCTCTGGAAGAAAAAAACGCCGAGGCGATCGCAGGTTACCTTAAGGATACCTCCGTAACAGATATCCTGGACCATGTGGAAACCTACTCCCGCTCCAGCGAGAGCCTGTCTGAGGCTCTTGATAAGTTCTACAAATATATCCACTCTAAAAAAATATGATCACTTAACTTTTAAATACTTCATGGATCCGTACAGCTGCTGGCCCTGATAGTCAACAAGAGCCCAGCTTCCATCGTCACTTTCTGCGATCCTCTTAAGCTCTGTACCCTCGTCTGCCTTGGCAACTATGCTCTCGTCGCTGCCAGTACTTGGAACTGATCTTAAATTAAGAGAAGATGCTCCTGACACCACTACGGTGTCATTTTTTTCTGTGTAACCAGCTGGAATTGCTACAGCAACTACCTGGGAGGTAGCTTCATCAGGGTCAGGCGCAAAGTATCTGTCAAAGACCTTCACCTTAAGGACCATTCCAATAACTACCAGAATAACTATTCCAGTGAGGATTGAGCCCACCCTCACAACAAGGTTCATGTCGACACCGCCCTGGTCATTCTCATCCCGGTACTCCTCGTCGTCATACTCCTCATCATATTCTTCATCGGGTTCTTCGTACTGGCGCCTTCTGACCGGCTCACGAGTCGGCCTTGGCCTTACTTCTTCCCTGTCTGGCTGCTGATTTTTGCGCGCACTATCCTCAGCAGCCCTGCGAACGGACTCTTTTCTTTTCTGTTCCTGTTCGTCCTTCTGGCGCTGCCTGATATATTCCTCGCGCTCATCAGCATTCAAAAACTGATACGGATCTTCTATTTCGATTTCCATGGTTTCCTGGGAAACCGACTCTTTTGATGATGCAAAAGTTTCTTTTTCTGTTACATCACTTGAGGTTGCAGCAGGCTTAACCTCTGGCTCTGCTTCTTTGTGCTCGTTACTTGCGTCTCTTTTTACGTAGTCTTCAAAGCTTGCAATCTTGTCGCTCATAACGCCTCCCCCATTATAATGTAAAGTGCTGGCAGGTTATGCCAGCACCTTGTCGATTATTCCCTGTAATTTAGCTTTGTTAAGTGCTCCAACAGCAGTCTCAACAACTTCGCCATTCTTGAAAAATGCGAACATTGGAATTGACATAACGTTGTACTTCTGAGCTATTTCAGGTGACTGGTCAACATTGATCTTGCCAACCTTAAGTTCACCTTCGTACTCATCTGCAAATTCATCAATCATTGGGGCCATCATCTTACATGGTCCACACCAGTCTGCTGAAAAATCTACCAGAACCGGTAATTTGCTCTTAAGTACTTCTTCTTCGAAATTCGCTGTGTTCAGTGTGTAATCCATTAATTACTCCCCTTTCTGCTTATGATGTATTTGTAAATTGGGTTGCCTGCCTGAGAAAAGCGTTCTTCGTACTCAGTCATAACGTTGCCAACCATCATCTTTTCGTCGTGGTGAAGGTCATAGGTCACTGCATCCAGTGTCCATCCAGCTGGCTCAACCTCGTCAAGCGCAAACATAAATAAGTCTTTGTTATCAGTCTTGAACTCCACAACGCCATCTGGAACCAGGATCTTGTCATATCTCTCAAGGAACTGCCTGGAAGGAAGACGCCTCTTGGCGTGTCTGTCCTTGGGCCATGGGTCTGAGAAATTAAGATATATCCTGTCAACCTCGCCTGGTGCAAATACTTCAGTAATGTCCTCAGCATCCATCCTGATGAAGATAATATTTGGTAAAAGAAGCTGCTCCTGCTTTTGAAGTGCTCTTAAAAGCACGCTGGAATACTTCTCAATACCAACATAGTTGATGTCCGGATGGAGCTGTGCCATATCCATAAGGAAACGACCCTTACCCATTCCAATCTCTACATGGACTGGATTGTCGTTCTTAAAAACTTCTTTCTTAAATAAACCTTTTTTCTTTTCAGGCTCCTTGATAGTAAAGTCGCTGTCTGCGATCACTTCTCTGGAACCTGCGATGTTACGTAAACGCATCTAAAAACCTGCCTAAAAATCTTATACTAGAATTTTACACCATTTGCCCCAAGTTTGGAAGTATTGTATTATAAGCATACTATGAAGTCTATGGGAAAAAGTAAGTTTTCCAATTTAATATACAAGACTCTGCCATTTCTTATGGCTTTGTCGTTAGGTCTTTTGACAAACCCTGTCACAGCCCTGGCTGACACTGACTACGCGGCGCTTGCCCAGGAGAGAAAAGAGCTTCCAATCCAGTCAAACGAAATCGCCCAGTGGCCGCATGGTCCGGAGGTCTCAGCCCAGGCAGCTATCGTAATAGACTCAGGAACCGGTACTATCCTCTATTCCAAGAACATACACGAGGAACTCTTTCCAGCCAGCACCACTAAGATAATGACCTGCCTTCTTGCCGTTGAGAACGCCTCTTTGTCAGATACCATCACATTTTCAAATGATGCGGTATTCAGCGTTCCGAAGGGCGGCTCCAACATTGGAATGGACGTAGGCCAGTCAATAACCCTTGAGCAGGCTCTTTACGGAATAATGGTGGGAAGCGCCAACGAGGTGGCAAACGCAGTAGCTGAGCACGTAAGCGGCAGCATTGATGCCTTTGTGGACCTGATGAACGAGAGGGCAAAAGAGCTTGGATGCACCAATACACATTTTTCCAACACCAATGGTCTTCAGGCAGACGATCACTACACCAGTGTCTATGACCTGGCACTTATCTCCAAGGCCTTTTTTGACAACGAACTTCTTTGCAAGGTTGGAAATACCGCAAGATATCACTTTACTGCCACAGCTGATCAGCCAGATGACTTTTACTTAAACAACAAGCACAAGCTTATTTCGGGAGAGATATCCTACGAGGGAATCCTTGGCGGCAAGACAGGTTACACAGATCTTGCAAGAGAGACTCTTGTTACCTGCGCTGAAAAAGATGGGCTGAAGCTCATTTGCGTGGTCTTCATGGAGGAATCTCCCTCTCAGTTTACTGACACGGTCACACTTTTTGACTATGCCTTTAACAATTTCCACGCAGTGAACATCTCCGACAACGACACAAGGTATATGCCTGATGACTCACTTTTCTTTGAGTCAGAAAGAGACGTGTTCAAAAGATCAGGAACCATCCTAAAGCTTGGGGAGAACGACTCCATCATCCTTCCTAAGACGTCAGACATTGACAGCACCGACTACGAGATAACCTACGACCTGACTGCGAATGAAAAGAGCCAGATGCCAACTGCCATCGCCAAGGTCAACTACACCTTTAGCGGCGTTCCTATAGGCTGCGGCTACGTGCATTATAACGCGCTTTCAAGCCCGGACCTTTTGGATAACCCGGTTAAAGACACTACCATTTATATAAACGTCAAGATCCTTTTGCTTGCTGCAATTGGTCTGCTGGTTGTTATCTCTCTTCTTGGAACCTCGATAACAAGGCTTCTTTCCAACAAGAAGCACTCATCAAGAAGCGATCGCGTAAGGTATAGCCGCAGGAAACGAGAGTTTAAAAGAAGTCGAAGATCCCATAAATTCTAAAAAAGACAAAGGCCATTACGGTCTTTGTCTTTTCTTTATCTTATGCTGTTTCTTTTTCATTTCTTCCACGTCTTCATTAGAAATGAACCTGCAGGTCTTCACCACGAAAAGATTTCCATCCTCCGCTTTTTTTATCCTGACCTTTGCCTTCATGAAGCCGTGTTTGTCACAAAATGCAGCGCTGTAATAGTGCTTGCCATTTGGGGTGAACCACTTGACCTTCCTGCGGATATTCTTTTTGCAGATATAGCACTTGGTGCTCATGATATCCACATTTTTCAGAATATCTTCCTTGTTGAGAAACTCCCTGGATATGTATTTGGCGTAGGTGTCAAATACGATCCTGATCTCCTGCTTCTTGGTCTTAGGGGTAACATATGTATCAAAAGAAATCCTGGTAAGCGTCTTTTCTCCAAAGGTCCTAAAGATCTTGGCTGTGTACTCAGCATCTGACAGAGCCCTGTGGAATGGAATGTCCTTGGGAATCCCAATTTCATCTACCGCAGCTTCAAGGGCTTTTCTTGACTTGCCATCGTCGTAAGCAAGGCTGTAGAGCTTTTGTGCGTCGTAAAAAGCAATTGGCCTGTCAGCTAAAAGAGGCATTCCAAAAAAGTCCAGGTTCCTTTGAAGTTCTGTAAGATCAAGCGGCCCCCAGGTGCAGAACTTAACGTCGTCTCCGCAAAATTCCAGAAAGTCCCTTGCTACATCCTGGAACTTGTCACCCTTTGCAAGGTCTTCCATGGAAAGATGGATCAGCTTTCCTGTGATCCTGTGCATGTGGGTGTGGACCTGAGGTTTTATGAGCCTTGAAAACTCTCCGATCTTTTCCCTGTCTTCATTTAGTTTTACTGCGCCGATCTCGACGATCTCAAAGGTGAGAGTCTTCCCATCTTCTCTGACAAATGGCGCATCACCCTGATTCCACTCAAGGTCAAAAACCACGTAATTACTCATTTGATAGTCCTAAATCAGAAATAGTATTCCATCCATCTGCCAGCCATATCTATCCATGGTTCGCAGGCAGGAGCAAGCTCTTTTTCCTGCATAGAAAGGGTAAGCCTACTAGCCAGAGCAAGTCCATGGCACCCCTCTGGGAATATGTGAAGCTCAGTGCTCACGCCAGCTTTTCTAAGGGCAGTTGCAAATAAAAGAGAATTCTCTGCAGGAACAGCCTGGTCTGTAAAGGTATGCCACATGAAAGTCCTTGGAACGCTGTCACTTACCCTGTTTTCCAATGACACTTCATCTATAAGTTCGTCATACCTGTCCCCAAGAAGTTTGACAAAAGAGTCTCTGTGAGCAAACTCTCCGGAGGTGATGACCGGATAGCACAGGATAAGACCGTTTGGCCTTAAGGCTTCTTTACTGCTGACTCCAAGCCCCTCTGCCATGAAGCTCTCATTCCACATGCAGCAAAAGCTGGCTGCAAGATGGCCTCCGGCAGAACAGCCCTGGATCACTATAGAATCTTCTTTTACATGCCACTCACTGGCGTGTTCCCTGATAATAAGGACAGACCTTCCAAGTTCAAGAAGTGCTGTGGGATATGTTGCAGGATGACAGGAATAACGAAGGATTGCAGTGTGATATCCCTTGGCCAAAAAAGCTAATGCCAGTGGCTCAGCTTCCCTGTCTGAAGTATAGCTGTATCCTCCTCCCGGACAAAGTAAGATAAGAGGTCTTTCCTTTATAAAAAGAGATTCAGAGGGTTCCTGTATATAAACAGTAAGCTTTGCTCCTTCTAAAGAGCCATTTTCTTTTATTTCAAATTCCTTGTATATCATTTTATATCCTTCCCAAGATGGTATAAATGCCATAGCTATGCACTTTAATAAATAAATGATAAGAGGAAAAAAATTATTTTGCAATAGGTATTGACATTTTAAATTGCGCGCAATATAATTTGGACAGTAAATAAATTGCACGCAATCATTTTCATATTAACAATTATTCATGGAGGTAATAACGATGGGATTTTATGATTACTCAGTAACCGACGCTCAGGGCAACGATTTTTCTATGGAGAACTACAAGGGAAAGGTTGTTCTTGTTGTTAACACCGCTACAGGATGTGGCTTTACACCTCACTACAAGGATATTGAGGCTATGTATGAGAGATTCCACGATCAGGGATTCGAAGTTCTTGATATTCCCTGCAACCAGTTCGCTGGTCAGACCCCTGGAACAGATGAAGAGATCCATGAGTTCTGCACTCTTCACTACAACACCAAGTTCCCTCAGATGAAGAAATCAGACGTTAACGGCGAAGGTCAGCTTCCAATTTATCAGTATCTTAAGAGCCAGAAGGGCTTCGAAGGATTTGGCAAGGGACCTAAGGCTCTTGCAATGAACGTTATGCTCAAGAAGATCGACAAGGATTACAAGACCAATCCTGACATCAAGTGGAATTTCACTAAGTTCGTTATTGACAGAGAAGGCAACGTAGTAGCACGTTTCGAGCCTACAGAGGATATGAAGAACGTAGCAGCCTGCGTTGAGAAACTTATCTGATCAAATAAATATTTCTAATACCCCCTCAAAGATAGTCCCCAGCTGATCTTCAGCTGGGGACATTTTATGTGCATTTATACGAACATTCTTACCTTTACGAACAGTCGCCCTTTTCTTGTGGTTCCGGTCTGTCCGTCGTAGATAAACTTGCCATGGCCTCTTACTGAGACCCTTGATCCTGGCTTTAGGTCAAAGCCGCCGGAGTAGGCAGTCCTTCCATCAATAAATACAACCTCTGATTCTATGAGCTTTTGAGCCTCAGATCTTGAGAGGTGATATACAAAAGCGATGATTGCATCAATTCTTTCTGATGCAACTGATCCGCTTATTTCCTGAAACTCAGGTCTTATGTCACACTCAGATGCCTTGACCTTAGAGCATTTTACAGAAGTGTGCTTTATGCGGATCAGCTCTTTTTCTATCATAGTGGCTATCTCAGGGGTAGCAAAAACATAGGCCTCTTTGTCACCAGCTAAGATATCTCCTATCTGATCTCGCTCAATTCCCATGTTCATGAGCGCCCCCAGGTAATCCCTGTGGTTAAGCTCATCTGCAAACTTATTGTTCACAGGCACTATGTGAATACAGGAAATAATGCTCTGCTCTTCTTTTTCTGACAAAAGAAAAGTCTCTTCATCAAGGTAGTCTGGCAGAAAAACGATCATGGCTCTTTCTGCTTCGTCAAATCCCCCGTAGAACAGGAATCTTGCTCCGCAGAACTGATTAACATCTTTTGGTACTCCCTCCGAGGCGAATATCTGGTAGACATGCGCCTGTTCTGAGAGGGATAAAAATACTGTGTTTGTTGTAAAGCCGTTCTGATAAGCCCTGTTTGCCAGGTCTTTTATTCTTCCTGCCAGAAAATCTCTAGTTTTTTCTTCCATATCTTTAGTATACTAATGCGTTTGTCCAATAGTTCTGTCCGTAAATATCTGTGAAGCGGTACATCACATAGACATCCCCATCTCCAAGATATGTGTTGCTGATCTGCATATCAGACATATCGCCCTTTACTGTCATCTGCTCGCCGAGCTTATATACGCCGCTAAACTGCTTGTCATAGGTATAGGCATCGCACAAGAAGTCTATCTTATCCCCAGCTGTCAGCTCAGTGAGGTTCTTGGCTATAGTATCTGTCTCGCCCTCGACGTAATCATACTTGGCACCAGCCACATATCCGTCTTCGTTCTCTGAGTCAAATACCAGAATAAGCTCTGCTCTGTCCCCATTTATAAGGCAGGGAACTCTTCCTGTGATCGCATAGGAATCCTCATTGCCCTGAACATCTACAACCTTGTAAGCAACCACCTGCCCATCGATTGAGATCCAGGTCTTATCAGTCTGTGACTTAAGATTTCCGTTGTCATCAAAGTCGAAAATATTATCAAGTCCCAGATCCACATAGGCTTCTCCGTCATCATAGTAGAGGTTAAGCTCAAGGTCCTGGACCATGCTCCACTGATCCTCAGTAAGGCTGATGACATCCTCGCCATTTTCATTGGTTGTCCAGAAAAGAGCTGCTGGATCAAACTGGTTCTTGGAGATATAATCTGCAGCCTTCTCAACATCGATGCTTCTGCCAAGAAGTGATGCAGTAGATGATGACAGTCCTGCACTACTGTAGTCACTTGAAAGGAATGCTGTAAGGAGCTGAGTTATCATCTCAGCTGACTGAGTTCCTGAAGATGATGACCCTGACAGCTCGCCAAAGAGTGATGGCATGGCACTTGTTGCGCCACCTGCAGCCACCTGTCCTGATGTTCCCATACCTGCAAAGCTTGAAATACACTTAACGTAGTCCTCATCCATTCCAATATCTTCATAGGTATCCACCATGGCAGTAACCTTGTTGGTACTTCCTGTCCTGTAAGGGAAGTAAATGGAAAGGCCGTATGCATTTGTCATATTTGAGCTTGTTCTGTTGTACTTGATGGAATCTCTAAGTACAGCTGCAAGGTCTTTTGCTTCCTGAGTGCCCATCCTGTTGGCAAAGTCAATGATGTCAACCTGGTCTATTCTTGCCTGGGCAAACTCTCTTGAACCAGAGCGGGCATTGGACACTGTCTTAAAGTCATCCCCGTTTATCATCTCTGAAGTATCTTTTGAAAACTCTGCCAGCTCTGAAGGCACAGTCTGGGAAAGCTCTGCAAGGTCTATCAGAGAAAGAGTAGTCTTCTGTCCAGGACATGTCTTTGCACAGGCATCGGTAAAGGTATCAATAATGATCTTGGAAAGGTCAGTAGTAGCAATTGCTGTGTCTTTCGAAATTGCATTAAGCCAGTCTGTGTAATACCAGCCAACACCTGGCTCAGTCTCTTCTGACGCAACAAGATAATCAGCGTAGTTTGAAACAACAAGGGCATTTTCAACAGTTGCCATAAGGCAGGTGTCAAATCCCACAAAGTCAAAGTTTACTCCGCCGTTTTTAAGTGCAGTGTTTATACCTGCAAGACTCATAGCTCCAGCTGACTGGAACTTCTCATCGTATCCGTATCCGCCAGTAGATCCTCCGCCATGATCCCAGAAGATCAGGATATTTCTGTTAGCAGGAAAAGAGTTTGCCGCATAATTTATGAAACCTGAAAGGGTATCAGGTCTTGTCATCGGAACATTTCCTACGTTGTCATTTAATACAGCAAGCTTACCATTTTTGATCTGATATATCTGATTGGTAGAACTTGAAACAACGTTATTCTGCCACTGCTTGGCTCCGCCAGTGTAGATGATCAGGTTTACATTATCTCCAACATTTGCTGCAAGCATCTCCTGAAGGTCTCTTGAAGCCATTCCGCTTCTGCTCTCAAGATCTGCACCGCACATGTATACCATGATGGTGACAACATCCTGTCCGCCACCTTTTATAACTGTGCGCTTAGCACGGGCCTTGTCTGATACAGAAGTATTAAGTTTTCCTGTATTGACATCCCCGCTCCAGGCTGCATTTGCACCGCTGCTGGCTCCCTGATATGAGCTGTATCCGCCACCAAGAAGTGAACCCAGCATTGAAAGAGTTGATCCCGCTGAGCTTCCTGAGGATGTTGAGCCAGTCACTCCGGTACTTGTGCTTGTCTGCGGCTGTGATGTTGTTGTCTGATACTGAGTTGTATCAGATACACTGCTTCCACCTCCAAGGAAAGAGGAAAGGCCTCCACCTCCGCCAAGCAGCAGCACAAGAACAATTATTATCATGAATAAGGGACTTCTGCCCCCGGATCTCTGCGGACCGCCGCCTCCCTGGGAAGAAGGTCCGCTACCCATTCCGCCTGAATTTACGACTGGGCCTCCACCAAGAGCTTCACCTCTTCTGTGAACTCCCGATCCGCCGCCAGTCACATTTTTCTTTCTACCAACCGGTCTGTTTTCCATAATATGCCTCCACGATGAACACACGATTTTTCATACATCAATGATACCACAAAAAGGCTGGGGATATAAAATTAGACGGTTCTTTCGTGACAGGGGGACGGTTCTTTTGTCTTATTTTATTTTGATAAAATAAGACAAAAGAACCGTCCCCGCTGTCACAAAAGAGCCGTCTTAAATAACTCTCCTTCTATTCCCTCACAGAAATCACAGTTCAAGTCTGCCTGCGCAGATCAGCTTACCTGATCTTCTGTCAAACAAAAGAATGTCGTTTCCATTTATATTGACCTTCTCCTCCTGGCCGATCTGGTAGATCACGCCTCCAAAGATCACGCTGGTAAGAAGGAACTCTCCGACGCGGAGCTTAAGAGTTGACTCCATGCCTGTAGGCATCGCACCATAGATAGTTGTGTCGACCTTGCCATTTGCGTCGATATCGATAGCTTCGGGGCGGATTCCGATGACGAAATCTTCATCAGTGATCACTGGTTCATCAGCCAGAGAATCATCCTGCTCTTCCACCTTCTGGATGTGATACTTAAATACCTCATCCTTGTTGCTCTTTTCAACTGCACCCTTAACAAGAAGGCGTTGTCTCTCAAATTCTGCCTTATCCGCAGCTTCCTTGTCTCTCTGATCCCTCCATGCTGCAAGGTCAAGAGAATCTGATGGAACAAATCTTGCCTTTATGCCACCAAGGATATCAAGAGCTACGCTGCCATCGCTCTGCTGAGAGCCCTTGCCATCAACAAAGTTCATGGAAGGATTTCCTACAAAGTCAGCAACAAAGAGATTCGCAGGTCTGTTGTAAACCTCAAGAGGAGCTGCATACTGCTGAAGGACGCCGTTGTTTACAAGGCAGATCCTGGTAGCCAGTGTCATGGCCTCCATCTGGTCATGGGTTACATATACAAAGGTACTGCCTGTCTCAACATGGAGTCTTTGAAGCTCATATCTCATCTCAAGACGAAGCTTGGCATCAAGGTTTGATAGAGGCTCATCCATGAAAAGAACCTGTGGCTCGGGAGCCAGAGTTCTTGCAATGGCAACCCTCTGCTGCTGTCCGCCGGAGAGCTCAGCCGGGTATCTGTCCATGAACATTCCGATCTTAACAATTCTTAAGCAGGCTCTTACCCTTGAATCGATCTCTTCCTTTGAAAGCTTTCTGTTTTCTATTACTGGCTCGCCGTTTTTTAACACCTCATATTTATCGTTTAGGCTCTTGCCCTCTTCCTGGTACTTTGCCTTGATGTCGGATAATTTCTTTTCATACTCAGAGAGCTTAGCCTTAGCCAGCGTTGCAGGATCTCCTGCTGTATGCACTCCAATGGCAAACAGCTCTTTTGCTGTATAGATTGAAAGATTGTAGTTGTCGATGAGCTTGACGTAAGCCTTGTTCTCATCCAGCTTGCCATTCTTGTCGCGGCACTCTTCAACAACCTCTTTTATCTTGTTGCCATTTGAAAGGGCTCTTATCATGTCCCCAGTCTGCTTGGCAGTAACGTCCACAACTGGCATTTCCTCGTGAATGTTCTTAAGGCCAAAAGAAATGTTCTCATAAACTGTCATGTTTGGCCAAAGGGCGTAGTTCTGGAAAAGAAATCCCACCTTACGCTTGTTTGCAGGAACGTTGATACCTGCGTTTGAATCAAATACCACCTTGTCGCCAATCACTATGCGGCCTTCTGTTGGGGTCTCAAGACCAGCGATCATACGAAGGATCGTAGTCTTACCACAGCCTGAAGGTCCAAGAAGAGTAATAAATGAATTGTCAGGAATATTGAGGCTGACATTATCTACACCGAAGAACTTGCCCCAGCGCTTTGTTATATTTTCTAAAATGATCTCTGGCATGATTACTTTCCTCCTATGCCACTGTCAAGGCTTGCGCCTGTCAGCTTGTTTACAAGTGTGTTGAATATAAGGATCGTTACGATGAGGATAAGGTTGATCGCACTTGAGAATGCGTAAAGTCCCATCTCATCGAAGTAGTCTAGTGTTGTTGAAAGGATAAAGCCCTGTGTGCAGAGAAGAAGGAATAGTGACAACTCTCTGAGGCAGGTCATGAACGGAAGAAGATATCCGCTTATGATGGATGACTTCTGGATCGGGATTATGATCCTTGTCATTCTCTTTATCCATGAGGTGTTCTGTATTATCGCAGCTTCTTCCAGCTCGTTACTGATCTGGAGCATTGAGTTAAGGCTGCTTCGTGAAGCAAATGGAATGTACTTAACTACGCCGGCGATGATCAGAAGGGTGTATGTGTTAAACAGATTGATGTGCTCATTTGAGAAGAGGATAAAGAAGGCAGCACCTACTGCGATAGAAGGCATAAGGTAAGGGAGGAATGCCACATTGTTTACGTAGTTTGCCCACTTATTTCTTCTCTTTTTAGCTACGGCATATCCGATGAGTGTTCCGATTGTTCCTGCGATCAGTGCGCAGACAACTGCCAGGAACAAGGTTCCGAAGAACGCATGCCAGATGGTCTTGTTATAAAGAATACCTGGCTGGCCATACATACCGTTTTCTGTGATGTTCTCATTTGTTACCCACCACTTGTTTGTGAGATGTGCAAGGTTTCCTGTGTAAAGGAAGCTGTAATCTCCCGGGTTTGGAAGGAAGGTCTCAAGAGCAAACAGCAGGATTGGCCAGATACTTGTAAAGAATGTGATGAGGATAAAGATTATTCCTACAAGATATTTTCCGACCTTACCGATCGAAAGCTTTGTGAGCTGTCCTGACTTACCGGTTACTGTGGTGTAGTTTTTGCGGCTCTTAAGTGAGAGCTGGTTCATTCCAAGGATCAGTACTCCGAAGATCATCATGATGATGGCAAGGATACTTGCTTCTCCGGTGTATTTACTGTTCATGGAAATGTACTTGGTTGAAAGAGTTGTAAGGTTTAAGTAGTGTGGTACCGGGTAACTTCCCATGGCACTTCCGAATACTAAAAGGATCGTGGAAAGAATTGCCGGCTTGATCATTGGAAGTGTTACCTTGAACATGATCTTCCACTTTGGTGTATCAAGAATTGTTGCAGCCTCCTCAAGGTTTGCATCCATGTTCTTGAAAATACCTCCGATGAGGATGTAAGCAAATGGTGCGTAGTGAAGTCCTAGAACCATGGCACTTGGGAATACTCCCTGACACCACCAGTGTGGCATATAGATTCCGAAGATCGCTGCCAAGAGTCCATCTGATGTTCCAGTTACCTTGTTTGAGTAGAACATGTGCTGCCAAACAACAGCCAGTGTCCACTGAGGCATGATATATGGGAAGATGAAGATGGAGCTTAGGTACTTTTTGAACTTCATGTCTGTCCTTGTTACAAGGAAAGCGAACAGTCCGCCAAAAAGTATTGATATAAGACAGGTAAGTACCGACAGGATGACCGTATTAAGAAGTGGCATCCACAGGTTTGTCTTTGCAAGTTTACTGGTGAAAAGATCTGTGTAGTTAACTATTGTGTATCCGGATACCCGCTTTGTCAGATGCTGATCAATGGTTCCCGGATGGATCGCAAAAGTGTCTTTTACAATTGCGATGATCGGTGCGACTGTTGAAAAGGTCAGTACAATCCCAAACAGCAAAAGTATAATGTTCTGAGGCTGGGAAAACCATGTCTTTACCTTATTCTTGAAAATCGCACTTTTGTCTGGTTTTGCGATTGTCTGCATGTTATCTCCTCTTCTTTTAAAAATCACAAGGGCTTATTAAGCCCTTGTGACCATATGATTGCTTATCATTCGCCTGGTGCATAGTGATCAAGTACGTCAATCCAGCTGCCAACTGAGAAGGAAACCTCTGAGCAGTATGCAGGATCCTCAAGTACAAGTTCTCCTGTTGTTGTCCACCAGTCATATCCTCTGTCGTTCTTAGCTGGGAACTCATCTCCGCCGCCCTGAGAGTGATTAAATTTCTCTTCAACCTCTTTTGCAACGTTAGGATTTGCTGAATAACCACCCATATCCTTGCCCCAAGGCTCAAAGCCAGCTTCTGTGCATGTCATGAAAGCGATGAATGCGCATGCTGTCCAAGGAAGTGGGCTGTTCTTTGTAAGGAAGAGGTAGTGGCAGTAGCCATATCCGCCGATTCCTGTATAGCCATCCTGGTATGCTGCAACGTTGATGTTGTTAACTGATACTGTAGCTGACTCCTCTACTGAACGGAGCTTTGAATAAACAAGGAGACCTGACTGATCTGTAGCTGATGCATCAACAAGTGTGTTGCAGATAGGTCCATCATCAGTCTGCTCGTTGTAGTTGTTAACCCAGAGCTTGATCCATGCAAGAGCGTATGCTCCGTTTGCACCAAGTCCAAGGTCGTTAGCATCTGCCTGCATCTCCTGGATTGTAGGCTCAAAGTAAGCCTTCTTTGTGTCATCGAGCTTGTCATAAGCCTCTTTAAGCCATGTAGCGTACTTGTCTTCTGTGAGCATCATAAGGAAGTTCTTACCTACGATCTCAGAGTCAACGCCCATGAAAAGAGGGTGTGATCCGTCATATACGAAATCCCAGCAGTTTGTGTAAGTTGCGCTGCCTGTGTTGTTGTACATAAATACCTTGTTAAGTGTCTGAAGAGGTAAAAATCCTTCGTAAGCATCAGCTGTTGTTCCATTAGCTTCTGCCCACTCCTTAGGAACAAAAGTCTTAAGGATATCTGTGTCTACCATCTTGGACTGGATCTGGTTACCATCCTGGATAAGAGTCATTGCAAATGTGCCTTCGCTCTTAAGTGAATCAGATGTAAGCTGCTCAAAGATCTTGTTGTTCTTTGGCTGCTGCCACTCGAACTCCATTGTGTAAGATGGATCGATTGTCTGTAAGTACTCGATGAATACTGGAAGTGCTGACTTACCACGGCTGGAATTACCTACTCCGTAGAATGTCTTTCCGTTGGACTCTTCGATTGCTTTCTTAGCAAGCTCTTCCATTGACATGGTCTCTGCTTCAGCTATGATAGCGTCGATTCCAGTAAGCTCTGCTGCAGGTGCTTCTGCTGTCTGCGCTGCGTCAGCTGCTGGAGCTTCTGCAGTCTGTGCTGCATCTGTAGCCTGTGTGTCAGTGGTAGCTGCTGGAGTATTTGCTGCGCCGCCGCATCCTGTAAGTGCTGAGACTACCATTGTGAATGTTAAGATTGTTGATAATACTTTCTTTTTCACTTTGTTTCCTCCTTTTATATTTGCCTGATATTCTGGTAATAAAAAATGTACTTACCAGGCAACACTCTTTGCTTGATAAGTACATTTTATTTTTTTGTCACTTTTGTTTGCAGATGACAATTCTGATATTATTTGTAAATTCTTAACATATTTTTTATAAATTACTCAAGGCCCTTTGTCTGATAGTCTGACGGGGTTTTACCAACAAGCTTTTTGAAAGTATTGGAAAAATAAGCTATGTCCTGATATCCCACCTTCTCTGCAACTTCGTAGACCTTCACCTGCACGTCCTTAAGATAGTCCATGGCCATCTTGATGCGATACTTTGTAAGGTAGTTGTTTATACTGATGTCTGTCTCTGCTTTAAAGAGCCTTGAAATGTGGCCTTCGCTGACGCTCATGGATTCCGCCAGAGCCCCCAGGGAGAAATCGCTGTCAGGATAGTGGTCTTCAATATATTCAATTGCTGACTGAACATATCTGTTTGAAACCTCTTCTTTTTTCTTAAGAGGGATAAGCTGCTCCTCAAGTTCGCTGCTGCTGGCCGGCGCATTGGGGTGTAGGTGCAAAAGCCTCTGGATAGAGCCCTCAAGTTCACCATCTGAGAAGGGCTTTAAAAGATAATCTGACACTCCGATCCTCACTGCCTGCCTTGCGTACTCGAACTCATTGTAGGCTGTAAGGAAGATGACTTTGACGCCCGGGTATTTTTCAATGAGCTTTTCCGCAAGCTCTATTCCGTCCATCTTGGGCATCCTTATATCTGACACCACAAGGTCAGGCCTGGTAGTCTCAGCAACTTCCAAAGCTTCCAGTCCGTTACTTGCTTCTCCCACAACTTCGCATCCGATAAGTGCCCAGTCTGTGTCACTCTTTATGCCCATTCTCACATATTTTTCATCGTCCACTATAAGTACTTTTGTCATATCATTCCCCTGTTGGCGCTTTTTCAAGGTAAGGAAGAGTTACGATCATAACTGTTCCTCCCTCAGATGGCCTTATGGCCATAACCCCATACTCTTTTCCGTAGTAGAGTCTTATTATGGTGTTGACATTGTTAAGTCCAAGATGCCCTTCCAAAGTCTTGGTATCATCTGTGTTTAAGGCTGTCAGCATCTCATCGCTGATGCCCTTGCCATCGTCCTGAACTGATATCTTAAGAAGATCCTTTCCATCCTGCTGCTGACGCATGGCAGCTATATAAATGTGGCCGTTGTCCATTTCATCCATTCCATGGATGATGGCATTTTCAACAATGGGCTGCAGTATCAGCTTAGGGATCACCGCTTCCTCCACTTCCATCGGAACATCAATCGTAATGTCGAACTTATCATCAAATCTGATCCTTTGAATATCGCAGTAGTTCTCGATAAGCTTAAGCTCCTGCGAAAGCTTGCAGAACTGCTTTTCCGAGATGCTGGTCCTTAGGATCCCCGCGAGGGAAGCTGACATTGTAGCAACCTCCGGAACATTGTTTGCCTTGGCAACCCACTTGATGGTATCTAAGGTGTTATATAAAAAGTGTGGATTTAGCTGGGCCTGCATCATCTTGATCCTGGTCTCATTTACCGTTCTTTCAGCCTGGACCCGCTCTTCCATGGTGTCCTTAAGCTGCGTTGTCATCTTGTTAAAGCCAACTGCCAGCTGCTCAAACTCATCTTCTCTTTCAAGCTCTATCTTGGCGTCAAAGTCTCCTTTCCTGAAACGCTTCATGCCCTGAGCAAGAACGCTGATCGGCTTGGAAACATAGTTACTTAATCTGTTGGCTACAAAAAGACATATCAGCACACTTGCGACAGCCAAGAAGATGATTATCTGATATCCCGCTCTGACAGCTGTTTCATCCAGAGCTGGCGGGGTGATGTAGATCCCAAGAAGTCCTGTTTCTCCAATTTCATTTATATATACGTTGCTGTCAAAGCCCTGGTTGTAAAGCTCTCCTCCAAAGAAGTTTTCTCTGATAAGCGTAAGGGCCGTTTTATCTTTTGCTGAGCCCAAAAGGCAAAAGGGCCTAAGAAACTGGTTAGTCAGCATGAATCCATCGTTGGCATTAAGAAGACCCGACAGCTGCGATTCAAGCTCTGCCTGCTCAATCCTTATAACAACAAATCCTGGGACATCACCCTTTGCCACCTGCCGTGCAACCATAAGGGCTCCGCCACTTCCTGACGCATCACCCGAATCTAACGTGTAGATGACCTTGCCCTCATTGTCCGATGCTTCTTTAAGAACCGAGTAGTATAGCGGAAGTTTGGCGGATTTATATCCGCTTCTTGTGCTGTACATGCAGATTTCTCCAAGGTATAAGTCAACCACCGCAAAATCTCTCACCTGCCTGGTTTCCTCATAGAGCGCAGTGTATATGTTAAGTGAGTTTTTCCTTCCTTTGGAAAAAGAGTCTGTGAGCACAGCATTAGATGAAATACCATCGATAGTGCCTTCCACACCTTCCAGTATCTCGCCAAGCTTTTTTTCAATCATGGCTTCCTGCTTGGAATCCCTAAGCTCGTAGTCCGCTCTGATCCTAGCCTGGAACCCCTGAACAGTAAGAATGCCTCCGCCGATGACAAGGATAAGAGTAACTGCAAGAAAGGTTATGAACATCTGCCTTTTAAAAGACTGTCTGACAAATCCCATATCACTGCCCTCCTTTTTCAGAGAGCTGATCCCACAGGGAAAAGACATCCATCTCTTCTTTTGCAGATTTCTTTACGTCAAAGTCTATCTGATCAAGAGAATTACTAAAGGAGTTTTCAAGATCTGTACGTACAGATCTCCTGTAGAAATTCTCAACTGCATATTCCTGGGTGTCGTGGCTTACGATAAAATCTATGAACTTTCCAGCATTGTAGCTATGGGGCGCATTTTTGACCATAGCGCACCCGTCCGGAACTGCACTGGTGCCATCCTCCGGAACGAGCATGGAGATATCTTCTCCCAGATCGATCCCCTTTTTTGCAGTTTCTTCAAGGGTTATCCCTATTAAAAAATCTCCGTTTGAAACTTCAGGAACCACCTGACCAGATGAAGAAAGAACTCTTCCGCCCAGCTGGTCGTAAAATTCAGGCAAAATCTCTTTTGCATCCCTATGAAGGATCTGCTCCATGGTGGAAATAATAGTATAGCTGGTTCCAGAGTTATGGATATCAGCGAAAGCTATCTGCCCCTTCCACTTTTCATCAAACAGCTCCTCCCAGGTCTTGGGAACTTCAGAGTAGGACACAAGTTTTTTATTGTATATAAAGACTATTGGCAGCTCAGTAAATGCCGTCCAGTAGTTATCTCTGTCAACGTAAGTTTGATCAAGATCCTCTTTTCCCTGGACCTCATATGGCATAAAGAGATCCTTTTGGGCTTCATAGCTCTCAATACCACCGCCAAACATGATGTCGCATTTTCCCTCATCAAGGCAACTTCTTACTTCTGAAAACATTTCAGCTGTTCCGCCTGCATGGATCTCAACCCATATTCCTGTGCGGTTCTCAAACTCTCTGATGATGGGAAGGTACACCTCTTCCTTATGAGAAGTGTAGACTATAAGCTGTTTCTCCTCCGGAACATTGTATTTTTCAGAGATATACTCAATCTGGGCTTGTCGCTCACTGTTTCCACAGGAAGTAAGCAGAAGTGTCATCACCTCTGCCACGAATAATGCGGTTATTCTTCTAAAGACCTTTATTATTCCTGCCTTTGTCATATCATCCTGTTTCTTAATATCTATTCAAAATTTTGCGATAATCTTTTTGCCTTATTTTACTATACTACCACGCCGACGTGCACCTTGCTTACCTTGATTTACGCTTAACTTTGTGATAATATACTTATTGCGTGTTTCCGTAGCTCAGCAGGATAGAGCGTTCGCCTCCTAAGCGAAAGGTCGTGCGTTCGAATCGCATCGGGAACATTCGTGAAGGCTACAAGCCATGCAAAAAAATAGATAATCCAACTCGTGGGAGTTTACTCACAAACGAGTCGGATTATCTATTTTTTTATAGGGCGCCAGCCCGCGACGAAGGAAGCTTTGCTTCCGAGTTCGCTCATGGCGGCAGAGGAAGCTCTGCTTCCGAGTTCGCGCATGACGACAGAGGAAGCTCTGCTTCCGAGTTCGCCCATGGCGACAAAAGAAAGCACTTTTTGTCGGGAACAGTATATACAAGACCTCTATACTTTAGTTACAATCAAGTTGGAGGTTACAAATGAACTGGACCAAGATCATTGAAGATGCCATTAACTTTATCGAAGAAAACATCACTGAAGATCTGACAGTTGGCAGGATTGCTCAGGAAGTAAATACATCCGCTTTTTACTTCCAGAAAGGCTTTTCCATGCTATGCGGATACACTGTCGGCGAATATGTCAGGATGAGAAGGCTGTCTCTTGCCGGAGAAGAGCTTGTTTCATCTGATATCAAGGTGATCGATCTTGCTGTTAAGTATGGATATGATTCAGCAGACAGCTTCACTAAGGCGTTTTCAAGATTCCATGGAAGCACTCCAACTGATGTAAGACTTGGTGGTGCAAGCATAAAAGCTTTTGCGCCACTTCACATTAAACTGACTTTAGATGGAGGAAAAACTATGGAGTACAAGATTGTAAAGAAACCAGCATTTAAGGTAATGGGTGTTTCAAAGATTGTTGGATATGGAAATGGCTACAGCGATATCCCTAAGTTCTGGGACGAAGTTTTTGCAAAGCCTGATAATAAGATCATGGGCGTATATGGTGTATGTCTTGATGATGAGGTTCCAGGAGATGAATTCCGCTACATGATAGCTGATGACTTCAACGAGGAACTAGCTACTGCAGAAAGCTTTGTGGTAAAAGAAATCCCGGAATACACCTGGGCAGTATTCCCCTGCCGCGGTGCAATGCCACAGGCTCTTCAGAGTGTAAACTCGCAGGTGTTCAACGAGTGGCTTCCTGCTAGCAGCTACGAGATCGCCGCAGGCTTTAATATTGAATTCTACACCGACGAAAAGAAATATCCACTTGGATCACAGGATCCCGAGTATTACTCAGAGATATGGGTTCCTGTTAAAGCTTAAAAATAATAAAAGAAAACAGCGGAAAATACGTTCTTGTATTTACCGCTGTAAATGTAGTATTTCTGGTAGTTCTGGTTCTGACATACATTGTTTTTGAAAGAATTAAATTCTGAAATATTAACCCCGCTATTATTTCAGGTCACTGGAAAACTCCAAAAGACTTGTGATGTATACCAAATCTGCAAGACTTGCTTCCGATAGTCTGCAGGCGCTGTCTTTTCGGCTTATAAATGTCAAATAGCCATCAAAATCATCTGTGGTTAAAAGACACACTACCATGCTTCTGAAGGCCTTTTCATCCATAAAGCTGTAAATATCAGCTTTTTTCTCCTTGTCAATTTCGTGGATGTTGACCACAGCCATCCTGTTAGCATCAAAAAAAGCTGTTATGTTTTCTGAGGCCAGTATTGGAAGCTGCGTTTCTGATGAATTAATTATGACCTTATCTTTCTCAACATTTTTCTCAATACCTGCCACACTTTTATAGTCGGCCTTTTTGATCACATAGATGTAATCGATGTCATATGTTTTTGACACCCTCTCAATTATCTCACGTATGGTATGACTCTTCCCTGTAAGATAGTCCCTCATAAGGTCTCTTATCATTCTGACCTTGGATGAGTTCATGGCAAGATGCTCAACCGGAGTTACCATCTTTCCATTAAGTCCGATTATTCCATGAACTTGGGGCTGATAAATTATATATCTGTTTCTGCCTTTGATCTTGGCAGTGTACAGCATATGATCAGCCAGCATAAAGAGGGAATCATAGTCCCTGGCATTATCCGGGAAAAGAGCTCCTCCAAGGGATACGGTAATATCAAGCTTATCACCGTAGTTATGATACTTATCTCTTACCGTGTCCTTGATCTTTCCTAAAATCTCTCTGAGCTTGGCCTCTGTATTTATCTTCTCAAGAACCAGCATAAATTCATCTCCGCCGATCCTTCCCACTACTCCGTTTTCACCTACACAGTCCTGCAATATATGGGCCACGTCAATGATAACCTCATCTCCGCGCATATGTCCAAAGGTATCATTGACTGTTTTAAAATGATCTATGTCCATGAGAAATGTATAAAAAGACCCCGACTCCGGATCCTCTATCAGCTCGTGGAGATAATCGATCACAGCCTGCTTGCTCAAAAGCCCTGTCATCTTGTCATAGGTTCCACTTATGTTTTCTGACTTCATGATCTGAATGTCAGTCATATCAAGAGTTATAGGGCCATCAAAGGCAAGGGATTTCTCTATGTTGGATGCCATCCAGTTCAGCTTGCCTATGTAAGTCCTGACTCTGAAACATGTAAAGCCTGTGCTCCCGGGATTTACTGCAAAAATCGCATTCCGAAGCTGCATCACATCCTGGGGAGGTATTATTTGATCCAGGTTAAAGATCTGGTCCGTACCGATATACTGTAAAAATACATCATTGCACTTAAGTACATTCAGATCTTTATCAATGGATATGTAGAATTTTTTGAATTGCTTCATACGTTCTACCTCTTTTTTTCAAATCAGAGCTGGATTGCTGTCTTAAGTGCGATCTCCATCATATCTGTAAAGCCTGTCTCTCTTTCTTTTGCAGAAAGATCCTGATCCTTAAACAGATGGTCTGAACATGTAAGGATTGTAAGGGCATTCTTCTTGGCTTCTGCTGCATTCATGTAAAGAGCAGGTGTCTCCATCTCTACTGCAAGTGCGCCATAGTTTCTGTAGAGCTCGCTCTCATTGCACTTCTTGTAGAATGCATCTGAAGAAAGAACGTCTCCTACGTGGTATGTAACACCTTTCTCTTTAGCTATAGCTACTGCCTTCTCCAAAATCTCAAAGCTTGCTGTAGGAGCAAAGGTTCCTGGAAGTCCGTACTGGAATCCATAGTTAGAATCTGTATGTGCGCCCTGAGCAAAGATAATGTCCATGACATTGACCTTGTCCTGAAGTCCGCCTGCACTTCCAACTCTGATGATGTTATCAACATCGTAGAAATTGAAGAGCTCGTAGGTGTAAATACCAATTGAAGGAATGCCCATTCCGTGTCCCATTACAGACACTTCTTTTCCCTGGTATTTTCCGGTAAAGCCCAGCATTCCTCTCACTTCATTTACACACTTTACATCTGTAAGAAAATTCTCTGCTATAAATTTTGCTCTAAGTGGATCACCTGGCATGAGAACTGTTTTTGCGAAATCACCTTTTTCTGCACTGTTATGTGGTGTTGCCATAGTCTGTCTCCCTTCTTATTTTAGTTGGCATTTGGGAAATTGATAAATCCCTGCATCCAAATGTTACCTTTAAATCTCCTGCCTACTGCAGGTTCTCCTAAAAGATCTGCCTCATTGATGCACACATCAAACTCAAGCTCATTGCAGTTGATCCTCATAATATGCACATTCTCTCCAGTGTAGCTGTTGGTAACCTTTCTGGTATCAATTACTTCTCCGAGAACCGAGTACTGATCACACTCTACGCCATAGGGCATGAAGTAAGTATCTACAAGGCTGTAGATATCCTGCTTTCTGATCTTTTTGGAAAGAGTTGTATAAAGGTCCATATCATCCAGAGTCAGTGATTCGATGGCTGTCTCATCACCTCTTCTGGCGTTATTGATCAGTTTATTTCTATAGTTTAATTTCTTTTTTGCCGCTTCCTTTTCTTCTTCAGTCTTGGCAATTGGCATCAGAATCTGTCCCTTTACCGACAAAGCTGAGAGATTAAGAGTTGTTCCTTTTATTGGGAACTTATCTTCATTCTCATACTTCACATATGGAATGATGTTCTGAAGATAGAAAATAAGCGTAACTCCTAGCCTGGGTTCATTGCAGACCCCTGCGTAGGAATAGGTCGCTGCATGTCTTTCAACATTCAGGTCCTCTTCTGTACTGACAGCTGATGGGATCAGATATGGATAGTAGTATTCGTAAATGAACTTGTCCTCTTCGTCAAACTCTCCGCAGACTGCCAGACCTATGCTGTCAGCATAATCCCTGCAAAACTCTGCAAGCAGTATTCCCTCACTGTTTGAAACATAAGCTCTTTTATCTGAATTCTGGATAGAGCTTGTTATAAGGCTTGTGAGCTCTTTTCTATTTTTAATTTGTGAAAACCCCACGGCTCGCAAAAATTTATGCAAGGATCCATGACCTCTCTATTACTTATTGTTTGGGATGAGAACTTCCTTGCCACCCATGTATGGACGAAGGACCTCAGGGATCTTAACTGATCCGTCAGCCTGAAGGTTGTTCTCAAGGAATGCGATAAGCATTCTTGGTGGTGCAACAACTGTGTTGTTAAGTGTGTGTGCAAGGTAGTTGCCATCCTTGCCCTTGATCCTGATCTTAAGTCTTCTAGCCTGCGCATCTCCAAGGTTAGAGCAGCTACCAACTTCGAAGTACTTCTTCTGTCTTGGTGACCAAGCCTCTACGTCGCAGCTCTTGCACTTAAGATCTGCAAGGTCTCCAGAGCAGCACTCAAGAGTTCTTACTGGGATATCAAGAGATCTGAACAGGTCAACTGTGTTCTGCCAGAGCTTGTCATACCAGGTCTTGGAATCTTCTGGCTTACAGATAACTACCATCTCCTGCTTCTCGAACTGGTGGATACGGTAAACACCTCTCTCCTCAATTCCATGAGCACCTTTCTCTTTTCTAAAGCAAGGTGAATAGCTGGTAAGTGTAAGAGGCATCTGCTCCTCAGGAACGATCTGGTCGATGAACTTACCGATCATTGAATGCTCAGAAGTTCCGATGAGGTAAAGATCCTCGCCCTCGATCTTGTACATCATTGCTTCCATTTCTGGGAAGCTCATAACACCTGCAACAACATTTCCATGGATCATGAAAGGTGGTACGCAGTATGTAAATCCTCTGTCGATCATGAAGTCTCTTGCATAGCTGATAACAGCTGAGTGAAGTCTTGCAATATCGCCCATGAGGTAATAAAATCCGTTACCTGCTACTCTTCTTGCTGCATCAAGGTCGATTCCAGCAAAGCTCTCCATGATATCTGTGTGATAAGGGATCTCAAAATCTGGAACAACTGGATCTCCATATTTCTGGATCTCAACATTTTCTGAATCATCTTTTCCGATAGGAACTGACTCGTCGATGATCTGTGGGATGATCATCATCTTATTTGTTACCTGCTCATCAAGTTCCTTCTGCTTAGCCTCAAGCTCTTCGAGCTCTTTAGCTTCTTTAGCAACTTCATCCTTAAGTGCCATGGCCTCATCTTTTTTGCCCTGGCCCATTAAAGCACCAATTTCCTTGGAAATCTTATTTCTATGAGAGCGGATCTCATCAGCCTTCTGCTGATTGCTTCTTCTCTCCTCGTCAAGCTTTATCACTTCATCTACAAGCGGAAGCTTTTCGTCCTGGAACTTTTTCTTGATGTTTTCCCTAACTGCGTCAGGATTCTCTCTTAAGAATTTAATGTCGATCATGTTGATCTCCTCCAACTTAATATATTTTAATCAATTTAATTTTATGCTTCTTATCTTCTTCCTACGCTTTCAAGCGCTTTATCTAATGCCTTCTTTTCCTCGCCTGACAATTCAACATCAGCGACTCCGGCATTGATGTCTTTTGCATAGGAGTAGTTAAGTCCATCTGTGCTGTGAACTGAGTTAAGTAAAAATCCGTTGTCGTTCTCATCTAACATGCAAAGAGCAAAACTAAGTTTTCCTCCGCTCTGGTTAAATGCATCGTATTTCTCAAGTCCAATTTTCTGGAAGGTATTGTTCATACGCTTATTGATGTCGATGATGTCTTTTCTGTTTTTATCATTCTCAGCCCTGATCATTCTGTTGTCATGGAAAAGACCTACTATCTCATCCTCAAGGGAATCTGCTTCCTTACCCTTCATGAATTTGTTGTATTTCTTTTCAAGCTTTTTGAACTTGGCATTAGTGATAATGAAAAGTACAAATAGAACAATAACTAGTACGACCAGTGCAATGAATAATATTCCAGGATCAAGACTCCCCAGTCCGATTGCAGAAAAAATATTGCTGTTCATTTCTCCCCCCTGACGATCACTCTTTACATAATCTGTTTATGATCTTTTCAAGATCATCGTTGTTGTAGAACTCGATCTGGATAACACCTACTCCGTCACCCTTGGAAGTAACCTCAACTTTTGTACCCAGGGCCTGCTTGCACTTCTCTGATACATCGGCATATACAGCGTCAATGCTTGGGTTAGCTTTTGTAACTGTCTTTTTCTTGGAAGGCTTACCAAGACTCTTAACAAGCTTCTCAGTTTCACGAACGCTTAAGTTCTGGTCGAATACCTGCTGTGCTATCTCTTCCTGATCTGCATCATTAGATATTGCCAAAAGAGCTCTCGCATGTCCTGCAGTAAGCAGCTCTTCTATTACCATCTCCTGAACTTTCTTGGTGAGCTTTAAAAGTCTCATGGAGTTTGTTACATAAACACGGCTCTTAGATATTTTCTCAGCAACCTGATCCTGAGTATAGTTGTGATTATCAATGAGCTGCTTGAATGCAAATGCTTCCTCGATTGGGTTGATACCAACACGCTGCAGATTTTCGATTATAGCTATCTCAGCGATTTCTTCATCTGTCAGATCCTTGACTACTGCAGGGACTTCTTTAAGCCCAGCCTTTCTTGCAGCTCTCCATCTTCTCTCACCTGCTACAATCATGTACATTCCATTTCTCTTAGTTACAAGAAGTGGAGTGATGATACCGTGCTGTTTGATTGAATCTGCCAGCTCAAGCAGATCATCTTCATTGAACGTCTTTCTTGGCTGATCCTTGTTAGGCTCAACCTCAGTTATCTTTAAATTCTGTACCTGTCCATCGGCTGGCTTAGCCTTACTGGAGGATACTTCTTCATCTTCTCTTTTTGTTGTGGGAATCTTAGCTGGGATTATAGAATCAAGTCCCTTTCCAAGACCTCTCTTTGCACTCTTTGCTGCCATTGTCTTCTCCTAACTGTTGATTAAAATTTCCTATCTATTACTTCTGCTGCAAGAAGCCTGTAAGCCTCAGCACCTGCTGACTTAGGTTCATAAAGGTTTATTGGCATACCATAACTTGGAGCTTCTGCAAGACGAATATTCCTTGGGATGATTGTCTTATATACATTCTCTTCAATGTGCTCTTTAACATTTTCAACTACCTGAAGAGAAAGGTTTGTTCTGGAATCGAACATTGTGAATACAACACCTTCCATTTCCAGATCAGGATTAAGTCTGTCCTTCACAAGATTAACTGTGTGAACTAACTGACTGAGTCCTTCAAGTGCATAGTACTCACACTGAATTGGAACAAGAACAGTGTTAGCTGTTGTCATAGCATTGACTGTCAACATACTAAGAGATGGTGGGCAGTCAATTATAATGAAATCATAATTATCTTTTACACTGCTGATTGCATTCTTAAGAATAAACTCCTTGTCATCTGCATCGATAAGTTCTATCTCAACAGCTGCAAGATTTACATTAGATGGAATGATATCTACATTTTCACACACATCCTTTGTGATGGCTTCATCTGTAGTTATCTCTCCGATAAGCAGTTCATAGATGGTATTCTCAAGTTCATTTTTATCTAGTCCAAGACCACTGGTTGTATTACCCTGTGGATCAGTATCAATAACAAGAACCTTTTTACCCTTTTCACCAAGAGCTGCTGAAAGATTGATAGAAGTAGTGGTCTTACCTACACCACCCTTCTGGTTTGCTATCGCAATTACTCTTCCCATATTTCCTCCACTTTTCTCAAAACGCTATATTGATTGTATCACAATTTATAATCTATAGAATAAAATTACTTATATTTTTACCCTGGTACTAGATATAGGGATTCAAATTTGTTTCACTAAAATATACAATTATAATCTTTGAAAATGTTTCACGTGAAACTTCCACAATATCTTGGGCATTAATGTTTCACGTGAAACAATTATTTGTATGACAAATTGTTCTGAATTTGAATGTTTCACGTGAAACAAAAAAATCTATAAATCAATATTTAGGATAATGGTTGTTTAGATGGTGTTCCAGCTTTACGGGGATACTTCTTCGAAGTGGGTTCTACCTTATCAACGATACATATTGTTCTGCTCACATCTGAATCTGGCAAAAGAAATTCTTCTGCATCTGTAAGCTTTCCACTAAGTAGATGTAATGCACCCTTAGCTGCCTTAAGTTCATCCTGAGCTTTCTCACTTTTATAAGCAATGAACTTACCACCAACTTTAACATAGGGAAGACAGTACTCTGATAATGTTGACATATTAGCTACTGCTCTTGATACTGCAATATCAAAACTCTCACGAAGTGATCCCTGTTTTGGAGCACAATGATCTTCTGCTCTTCCATGAATAGTTTTGATAGATCCCTGATCATTAAGAGAAAGCTCTTCTATTACTTCATCAAGGAAGTTCAATCTCTTGTTCAGAGAATCAAGAAGAGTAACATTCAGATTTGGAAAAACTATCTTAAGAGGTATACCAGGAAAGCCAGCTCCTGTTCCAATGTCAATAAGAGAATAATCCTTGGAAGCAAAATCAAAAAACTTATAGCTGGATATACTATCAACAAAGTGAAGCTTACATACATCACTAAATTCTGTAATAGCTGTAAGGTTCATTACCTCATTCCATTTGATCAGAAGTTCATAGTACTTATCAAATTGTTCGAGCTGTTTGTCAGATAGTTCAATACCAAGAGACGAAAAGTCTTTTATCATCTGTTCGTATTTAGTTCTCATTAGACTGTCCTCTTTTTAATGAATCAAGGTAAATAACAAGTACTGTTATATCAGCAGGATTAACTCCACCAATTCTTGAAGCCTGTCCAATATTAGTAGGTCTGAACTTCTCAAGTTTCTGTCTTGCTTCAAGTCTCAAACTTGATACGTCTCCATAATCAATATCAGATGGTATTAATTTCTTTTCAAGTTTTTTAAACTGCTCTACCTGACGTAGTTGTCTATTAATATAGCCTTCATATCTGATAGTGATCTCAACCTGTTCCTTAACAGAGTCAGGAAGTTCTTTTCTATCAGGGTCGATCTCTGCAATGTTGTCATAATTAAACTCTGGTCTGCAGATAAGTTCAGCTAAAGATGTTGCAGTCTTTAAAGGAGTTGATTCATTCTTTTCCATGAAAGCCTGCATAGCAGAATTTGCACCAACTTTTGTATTTTTAAGTCTAAGTACTTCTGCCTCTATAAGATCCTTCTTTTGAAGAAGTGCATCATATCTTTCCTGATCAATAAGTCCGACTTTATATCCCTTTTCGCGAAGTCTAAGATCAGCGTTGTCCTGCCGAAGTAAAAGTCTGTACTCTGCCCTTGAAGTCATCATTCTGTATGGCTCAAGATTTTCCTTGGTGACAAGATCATCAACCAGAACTCCAATATATCCCTCAGACCTGTCTATTGATAAAGGCTCTTTTCCAAAAATTTCCATGGCAGCATTAACACCAGCATATAATCCCTGGGCAGCTGCCTCTTCGTAACCACTGCTACCATTAAACTGTCCAGCAGAAAATAGACCATGTATCTTTTTAAGCTCCAAAGTAGGATGAAGCTGACCAGGACAAAGGCAGTCATACTCAATAGCATAAGCACTCTTTACGATCCTGCAATTTTCAAGACCAGGAACTGTTCTATACATAGCAATCTGAACATCCTCTGGAAGAGATGAACTCATTCCATCAATGTACATTTCATTTGTATAGGTACCTTCTGGCTCAACAAAGACCTGGTGTCTTTCATGGTCTGGGAATTTAACAACCTTATCCTCAATGGATGGGCAGTATCTTGGGCCAACGCCTTCAATAATGCCAGCATATATAGGTGATCTATCTATGTTATTACGTATTATTACATGTGTTTTTTCGTTGGTATATGTAAGCCAGCATGAAACCTGAGGTTTCTGAACATCTTTAGGATCTGTGTCAAATGAAAATGGAATGACAGGATCATCTCCAAACTGCTCAGACATTTTTGAATAGTCCAAAGTCTTGCCATCCATTCTGGCAGGTGTTCCAGTTTTAAATCTTCTAAGATCGATTCCTGCTTTTATCAGAGATTCAGATAAAAGGTTTGATGGCTGAAGTCCATTTGGTCCGCTATAGGTAATTGCTTCTCCTGTAAGACATCTGCTCTTAAGGTATGTTCCAGTACAGAGGATTACAGCCTTGGCCTCATATATGATTCCAGAAAAAATCTTTACTCCAGTGATCCTTCTTTCGAATCCCTGACTTTTTAATTTTTCGTCAGTGATCTCCTCATATAAAAGTTCAGACACTTCTGCCTGTTTGATAGTGAGATGATCCTGAGCTTCAAGAACTCTTCTCATCTCTTTTGAATATTCCATCTTATCAGCCTGGCAACGAAGTGAATGAACTGCAGGACCCTTAGAGGTATTGAGCATCTTGGACTGAAGGAAAGTCTTATCAATAACTTTTCCCATCTCTCCGCCAAGAGCATCGATCTCTCTTACAAGATGACCCTTTGATGATCCACCAATATGAGGATTGCAAGGCATGAAAGCAATATTGTCAGCGCTCATGGTAAACACGTAGGTCTCAAGGCCAAGTCTTGCGCAAGCAAGAGCAGCTTCACAACCAGCATGACCAGCACCAATAATTGCTACATCAATTTTTTCTCTAACTTCAACCATAAATCATTTACCCATACAGAACTTTGAAAAAATCTCTTCAACAAGATCATCTCCTACTTCCTGTCCGATGATCTCTCCAAGTGAAGAATATGCATTACTAAGATCGATAGTATAAAAATCTTCCGAAAGATCTTTTTCTATACTATCAACCACAAGTTTTAAACTATCAAGTGCTTCTTCAAATAATTTTTTGTGACGAAGGTTTGTAATATAGGTTTCCTGCTTAGGAGCAAGCTCTCCATTAAAGAAAATGTCAGTAATGGCGCGCTTTAGCTCATCCAAACCCTCTCTATTCAATAAAGAAGTTGTGATGATAGGAAAATCTATGCTATTACTATCTGAAAACAGCATAGGAAGGATATCTTTTGATATTTTAATATCTGATGTCAGATCATTTTTATTTAAAATAACAATAGTCTTCTTACCTTCGCATAGTTTAAAGATATCTTTGTCGATGTCTTCAACATCAGATGTAGAGTCCAGAACATAGAGACAAAGATCAGCTTCAGCAATTTTTTCTTTTGCTCTGTCTACACCAATCTTCTCAATAAGATCTTCTGTCTCTCTTATTCCAGCAGTATCTATTAGATTAAGAACAATATCATCAAGACGAACTGTTTCTTCAATTACATCTCTGGTTGTTCCAGCAATATCTGTAACAATTGCCCTGTCACTTCCAGAGAGCGCATTTAATAAAGATGACTTACCGGCATTTGGCTTACCAATGATAACTGTTTTAATACCATCTTTTCTTATGATGCCTTCATCTGCTGAACTTAGAAGCTTTGATATTTTATCTATCATTGGAAGGATCTTACTTTTTAACTCAGAAGAAAAACCAGTAAGATCATAGTTTTCCGGATCATCCAGAGCTGATTCGATATACGCCATCTCATATAAAATTTCTTTTCTTAGAGAAACGACCTCATCATATATATTTCCGGAAAGCTGGGCCCTTGAACTTTCAAGAGCAAAACTGCTCTGAGCCTGGATGATATCCATGACAGCTTCAGCTTTTGTAAGATCGATCCTTCCGTTTAAAAATGCTCTCTTTGTAAACTCACCAGGTTCAGCAAGTCTGCAACCATTCTTTAAAAGAAGTGACAGCATCTCATTCATTACCAGCATTCCGCCATGAGTATTGATCTCAATAACATCTTCGCAGGTATATGAGTGTGGAGCTTTCATAAAAGAGATCATGACTTCATCTACTATTCTGTCGCCATCAACAATAAACCCATATTTAATGGTGTTTGGCTGATGGGTCTTTAAATCTCTATCTTTTTTTCCGGAAATATAGAGTTTATCACAAATTGAGACTGCGTCTTTTCCACTTACTCTGATGATACCAATACCAGCATCAGTCATGGCAGTTGCAATCGCACAAATTGTGTCATCATTAAAACTTCTTAGTACGTTTCCCATAGTTTTTTACCTAAACAAAACCCCTCAAGACAAATCTCGAGGGGTATCTAGTTAAGATTATTTCTTTAAAGTAACAACTACTCTTCTGAAAGGCTCATCACCTTCACTGTGAGTTGTAACATATCTGTCGTTCTGAAGAGCTGAGTGGATGATTCTTCTCTCATAAGGGTTCATTGGCTCAAGAGCAACTGACTGTCTTGTCTTCTTAACCTTAATTGAAATATTCTTAGCAAGGTTCTCAAGAGTAGCTTTTCTTCTTTCACGATAATTCTCTGTATCAACTTTTACATGGATGTAATCCTGAACATCTCTGTTAACTACCAGTGAAATGAGATACTGGAGAGAGTCAAGTGTCTGTCCTCTCTTACCGATAAGGACTCCCATCTCTGCTCCGCTAAGTTCAACATCAAGAATGTTCTCAGCTGCATTGAACTTTGTATCAACCTTTACTTCCATCTTCATAGCATCGAATACTTCTTTTAAGAAGGAGTTGGCTTTTGCAATAAGCTCATCGCCATTTACATCTGACTTTTTAACTTCTTCTTTCTTTTCTTCTTTTGCTACTTCTTTTGTTTCTTTCTTAACTTCTTTCTTTGCTTCCTTAGGTGCTGAAACCTCTTCTACCTTAACAGGTTCAGCATTTTCTTCTTTGATCCTTGCCTTGATCACTGCTGGTTTGCTGGCAATTCCAAGAAATCCTGAAGAGCCGTTTGAAATAACTTCGTAATCAAGTCTGTCGCTTGTAACCATAAGTGTTTCACAAGCTTCTGTTATAGCATCATCCACATTTTTTGCGGAAAACTCCTGGTATTCCATATTTCCTCCTCACAAAGGTAAATTATTTTGAATTCTGTTCATTAAACTCTTTTACCATATTTGCTTTTGCTAAAAGAGAATCTTTTCTGATGTTCTTACTTGAATAAACATCATGAGCATTCTTAAGCTGCTTCTCTTTCTCAGCTTCGCTGATAGAAGAATTCTTTACTGCGTTAAGATCACCACTTCTTGTTGAAAGATTAGCATAAAGATTCATCTGCTTGGTAGTCTTCTGCTTCTCAAGCTTCTCTTTATACTTAGCAGTGTTCTTGGCAATCTCAGCGTCAATGTCGATCTTGTCGATGTGTTTGTTAATAACAACCTGCTGGATAGATCTGACAACAGCACCTGCAATCCAGTAAATACCCATACCTGCAGGAAGACTTAAGCAGAACACAGCTGACATGATAGGCATCATGAGATTCATAGTCTTCATAGACTGCTGCATCTGAGCTGTTGGATCGTTAGGATCAACCTTGCCATTATCGTTACCAGCCTGTGGCATAAGCTTAACATTGATCCACTGTGTAAAAGCTGCAAGTATTGGAATGATAACTCCTCCAATAAGAAGAAGGAAGTTTTTGTCAGCAAATGCAGTCTTCATGGTATACATAGGAGTATCACCTATGTTAAGACCAAGGAAATTGTTAAATCTAAGAAGTGCTACGTGAGTGTTCTCAATAGAAGCTGTCAGAGATGGGAACTGAGATGTTAAGCTGTTCCAATCTGCTGAAGATGCCTTGTTGAGAACATCAATAAATGTATTCTTGATATAAGTAGTATCACCTGCAGTAAAAGCTGCATCTTTGAACTGATTCTTAAACTGACTGGCACTTGAAAGGTTCTGAAGAAAATCTGCAGCTCCGGTTGTAGCCATAAGATCTTCTACAAGTGGAGAAAATGAATCTCTTACAATAGTAACGTAAGCAGGAATTGAATAGATAACACGGTAAAGAGCAAACAGGATTGGCATCTGGATAAGAAGCTGAAGACAACTACCTGTCTGTGATACGCCGTATTTAGCATAGACCTCTTTTGTCTCCTGCTGCATTGCAAGCATGGAGTCGTTATCTTTTTTGCCCTTGTACTTATCCTGAATAGCCTTGAGCTCAGGACTCATCTTGCTCTGAAGCTTAGAAAACTTCTGCTGTTTGTATGTCAAAGGCAATAAACATAAATAAATTACAATAGTGAAAATAATGATAGCAAGACCAATGTTTGGAATACCGATAGCATTTAAAACATTGAAAATGCCATTCATAAGATGACCAAGCAGCCAGGCTACTGGTCCTACAATTCTACCCTGATACTGGGTAAGTAAAACTCCCGTCAAAATATACCTCCTCAAATCAGATATTGATTACCCGAAATTTATGGAACCGGATCATATCCACCACTTGAGAATGGATTACACCTAAGTATTCTCCAAGCTGCAAGCAGTCCCCCTTTAATGGCTCCATACTTTTCTATTGCTTCCAGTCCATACTCAGAACATGTAGGTATGTATGGACACTTTGTTCTCTTTAATGGAGAGATGTACTTCCTATAAAGTTTGATCAAAAATATTAAGATATGTTTCATCTTAAACACCGCCATTTTTTCTTATGCGGGCCTTCCCTGCCAGGCTAAGTAGAGACTCCTCAATGTCAAAATATGTGGCGTCCTGCGCACAGGCTCTGGCAACGACTACTATGTCCAAACCACTATTGAACATATCTTCATGTAGTCGGTACGATTCTCGAACAAGTCTTGCAAATCTGTGCCTTACAACACTGTTCCCAATTTTTTTACTACATGATATTCCCAGCTTGTTACAAGAAGTCCCATTTTCCCACACATACAAAACAATAAATTTATTGGCAAAGCTCTTGCCCTTCTCATAACAGTTGCGGAAATCACTTGTCTTTTTCATTGAATCTGAAAAAAGCATCTTATCATCCTTTTATAAGGAACAAAAGATTATCAATAGATGAAAAAAGGTCACATATCTGTGACCTTTAAAATCATGCTGATAATCTCTTTCTTCCCTTAGCTCTTCTAGCAGCAAGAACCTTTCTGCCGCCCTTAGTAGCCATTCTAGCTCTGAAACCATGAACTCTGGCTCTCTGAAGCTTATGAGGCTGGAATGTCATCTTCATATTAAAAACACCTCCTTCTTGAACAGACTAACCTTCTATTAAAGGTCCATTAAATGAGATTATGATCTCAAAATTGTCAATTGATTACATCCTGTGTGGAAAAAATCTTTATCATTATAATAGATAAAAAGGGCTTGGTCAAGGCATTAATCCAAGGTTTTTAAATGAAAAAATAATTTATATTTTTTTGAAAAAATAATAACCCACATATAGTGGAATAAAAAATTATCCACACCAAAATGTTGATTTTGTGGATAACTTGTGAATAATTGTTTTTCATGGAAAGATATCCACATTTTTTCTGGATTTTGTGGAAAAAGCTGTACATAAAAGAGGCTTATATTTCTAAAAACCCAGTATTTAAGCCATTTATAATGGTAGATATTTCATAGTGGAAAATATATAGTTTTTCCACAACCAAAATAATGAATGTTTTTTCCACTGAATTTTAAAAAAGTTATCCACAATTTGGGTCTGTTTGATATTTAAGGACATTTAATATAAAATAAAACAAGTCTAAATTTATGCTTTGTTGGGGTTTTTTTATGCAATCATCTAATGAAATCGTCGAAAAATTAAAGGAAAATTGGGAGTCCATCAAGAATACCATCAAGAATGAAGCTGGTATTACTGAGATTTCTTATAGAACCTGGATCGATCCTCTTTCTGTATATGGTTTTGAGGACAACACAGTCAAAATCCTTATTCCTTCAGACAATTCCTTCACACTTACTTATATAGTTAATCACTATGTTGATTTCTTTAAGGTAACTATCTCTGAATTTTTAGAGTCAATGGTAGATGTATCTTTTATTTTAAATAAAGATACTATTAATAATGAAGAAACACATGATGACTTTTCTTCAGATAGTGATGAAGCCCAGTCTTCATCTAATATTGTGTACGAACAGGCCAATTTGAATCCTAGATACAGATTCGATACTTTCGTAGTAGGCAGCAACAACAAGTTTGCTCACTCTGCTTCATTGGCTGTTGCTGAGTCACCAGGTATTTCATACAATCCTCTTTTCTTATATGGAGGACCAGGACTTGGTAAGACTCACCTTATGCATTCAATTGGTCATTTCATAATTGAACATAATCCTAGAGCTAAGGTTTTATATGTAACTTCAGAGCAGTTTACCAATGAAGTTATTGAATCGATCAGAAGTTCAAGAGCTGAAAACATGACAAGACTTCGTGAGAAATACAGAACTGTTGATGTTCTCATGGTTGATGATGTTCAGTTTATTATAGGAAAAGATGCAACACAGGAAGAATTCTTCCACACCTTTAATGCACTTCACCAGGCTGGTAAGCAGATAATTCTTTCATCTGACAGACCTCCTAAGGAAATGGAAACCCTTGAAGAAAGATTCAGATCAAGATTCGAAATGGGTCTCATAGCTGATATCCAGTCTCCTGATTATGAGACAAGAGTTGCTATCCTTCGTAAAAATGCTGAAAACTCCGGACGCAGCATTGGTGATGATGTAATTGATTATGTTGCATCAAACATCAAATCAAACATCAGAGAACTTGAGGGAGCTCTCACCAAGATAATTGCTCATTCAAGACTTAACAATGTAGAGATTACTCTTGATAATGCCAAGGATGCTCTTAAGGATATAATCTCTCCTGACACAACCAAGATCATCACACCACAGCTTATCGTTGATACAGTTTGCGAACAGTACGGTATAAAAAAAGATGATGTGGTTTCCAAAAAGAGAAATGCTGAGATTGTTCTTCCTCGTCAGGTAATCATGTATCTTTGCAGAGAACATACTGATGCTTCACTTGAAGAAATCGGAAAACTTCTTGGTAAAAAGGATCACACAACAGTTATGAGCGGAATCAGCAAGATAAAATCAATGATTCCTACAGATGAGGATCTTAACAAGAACCTGGATATTATAGTTAAGAAGTTAAATCCTTCTCTTTGATAAATAGTTTTACCCACATATTGTGGATAACTCAGAGTAAAAAAGTGAATTAACAGAGGATTAATTGTTAATTGAGGGTGGATAAGTTTTTTCCACCCTTTTTTTCAAAAATTTGGCTTGTTTATAACTTTAAACTTTTCAACATCTAATTTTTTGTTTTCAACAGCTAAAAATTTGTAAAAAAGCCTTTTAAATTGTATAATAGAATAGGTTTTACACTTATCAACATCTATTAATACTGTTTTTATTATTTATTAATAATTATTTTATAGTTACAAACCTGAAGGGAGTATTATCCAAATGAAATTCGTATGCTCTAAGTCTAATCTTGTGAGTGGATTACAGATTGTATCAAAGGCTGTTCCTTCTAAAACAACGATGTCAGTCCTTGAATGCATCCTTGTAGATGCTACAGAAGGTATAATTAAGTTTATAGCCAATGATATGGAGCTTGGTATCCAGACCATTGTAGAAGGAAATATTGTAGAGAGAGGTTTTGTGGCAATTGATGCCAAGATCTTTGTTGACATAGTAAGGAAGCTTCCTGATAACGAAGTAACTATTGAAGCAGATGCATCAAGCAAAGTTACCATCAGCTGCGAGAAGGCAAAGTTCAACCTCATTGGAAGAAAGGGCGATGATTTTACTTATCTTCCAACTATTGAAAAGATAGATGGAGTTGAAGTAACTCAGTTCACTCTTAGAAATGTTATCCAGCAGACTATTTTCTCTATTGCAGAAAACGATGCCAACAAGATGATGGGCGGAGAGCTTTTTGAGGTAGATGGAGATAATTTAAAGCTTGTATCTCTTGATGGACACAGAATTTCTATCAGAAAGGTTAAGCTTGGATCAAACTATCCTTCAAAGAAGGTAATAGTTCCTGGTAAGACTCTTGGAGAGATAAGCAAGATTCTTAGTGACAGCACTGAGAAGCAGGTAAGCATCTATTTTACTGACAAGCATGTTTTATTTGAGTTTGATAAGACTACTGTTGTATCAAGACTTATTGAAGGTGAGTACTTCAGTATCGATCAGATGCTCTCAAGTGATTATGAGACCAAGATGAGCATCAACCGCAAGGAATTCCTTGATTGTATAGACAGAGCAACTCTTCTTGTAAAAGAGGGAGATAAAAAGCCTGTTATCATTAGTGTTACTGATGGAAAGATGGAGCTTAAGATCAACTCCACCATTGGAAGCATGGATGAAGAAATTGATATCGAGAAACAGGGTAAAGATCTTATGATTGGCTTCAATCCTAAGTTCCTTATTGATGCTTTAAGGGTAATTGAGGATGAGACTGTAGATATTTATCTTGTTAACCCTAAGGCTCCATGCTTTATAAGAGACAAGGATTCAACATATATCTACCTTGTACTTCCAGTAAACTTCACAACAGTTGATTAAATAAAAGGATTTTCATGGAAACAATTAAACTTAGAGAAACAGATGACTTTATAAAACTTGGACAGGCACTTAAAAAAGCAGGTCTTGAGGGTTCTGGCGTAGATGCCAAAATGGATATTCAGTCAGGACTTGTAAAAGTCAATGGAGAAATAGAAGAAAGAAGAGGCCGTAAGCTCTATGACGGAGATGTATTTGAGTTTAACGGAACACAGGTAAAAGTAGAGAAATGATAATCAAGTCATTGGAGCTGGCCGATTTCAGAAACTATGACAATCTCAAAATAGACTTTAGCAGTGGTACCAACATTTTGTATGGGGACAATGCCCAGGGTAAGACCAACATCCTTGAGGCTATCTATGTTTCCGCAACTACTAAGTCTCACAAGGGTAGTAAAGATAAAGAAATCATAGGCTTTGGCAAAGAAGAAGCACATATTAGGACTATCCTTGAAAAGGATGGTGCTGAATATCGAGTAGATATGCACCTTCGAGGAAACAGGTCCAAGGGAATTGCCATTGACGGACAGAAGATCAAAAGAGCTTCTGACCTGATAGGCATGCTGAATGTGGTATTTTTTTCTCCAGAGGATCTTAGCATTATCAAAAATGGTCCTTCTGAAAGGCGCAGATTCATGGATATGGAACTGTGCCAGTTAGATCAGATATATTTAAACAGTCTTTCTAAATACAACAAGCTTGTAGTCGAAAGAAATAAGGTTCTTAAGGATCTGTTCGAACACCCTGAAAACAGTGTACTTCTAGATGTTCAGGACAAACAGCTGTGTGAATATGGATCCATCATCATCAAAGCTAGAGAAAAATTCATCACTGAGCTTAATGAAATAATAAGGCCCATTCATGAGAAACTTACAGGAGGAAAAGAACTGCTGTCTGTTTATTATGAGCCCAATGTGGAACAAGCTGATCTTGAAAAGAAACTATCTTCTTCGAGACAAAAAGACATCTATGCCAAGCAGACTACAGTAGGACCACATAAAGATGATTTTTCATTTATTGTCAAAAAGTCTGAGGAAGATGATGGCATAGACATCAGAAAGTATGGTTCTCAGGGTCAGCAGCGAACAGCATCACTTTCTCTAAAACTTTCAGAGATAGAAATAGTTAAAAAATCCAAGAAAGAGAATCCTGTTCTTTTACTTGATGATGTTTTATCTGAGCTTGACAGCAACAGGCAGAACTATCTTTTGAACACCATTGGAAATATTCAGACAATCATTACCTGCACTGGTCTTGATGAATTTGTTAATAACAGATTTGAAATAGATAAACTGTTCCGGGTAACAGATGGAACAGTAAGTAGTGAAAATTAAGGAGTAAAAAATGAGTAACGAAGAAGTACAGTACGGCGCCGATCAAATTCAAATCCTTGAAGGTCTTGAAGCTGTTAGAAAAAGACCTGGTATGTACATCGGTACTACAGCTAGCAGAGGTTTACATCACCTTGTCTACGAGATAGTAGATAACTCAGTTGATGAGGCCCTTGCTGGTTTTTGTGACCACATAGAAGTTACTATTAACGAGGATAACACCATCATTGTCAAAGATAATGGTCGTGGTATTCCTGTTGATGTTAACCACAAGTCAGGTCTTACTGGTGTAGAAGTAGTATTTACCATACTTCATGCTGGTGGAAAATTCGGCGGTGGAGGTTACAAGGTATCTGGAGGTCTTCATGGCGTTGGTGCATCTGTAGTTAATGCCCTATCAGAGTGGCTTGAAGTACAGGTTACAAGAGATGGAAAGGTTTACCAGCAGAGATATGAAAGAGGAAAGGTATGTTATCCTCTTAAAGTTGTTGGCGATGCTCCAAATGGTGATACAGGTACAAGAGTATACTTTAAGCCTGATGCAGAGATCTTTAAAGAGACAACAGTATACGACTTTAACGTACTTAAACAGAGACTTCGTGAAATGGCATTCCTTACAAAAGGCCTTAGGATCACACTTACAGACCTTCGTGTAGAAGAGGGCGAGGATCCTATTGTTCAGACATTCCATTACGAAGGCGGAATAAGTGAATTTGTTCAGTACCTGAACAAGTCTAAGACAGCTCTTTATCCAGAGATCATGTACTTTGAAGGAAACAGGAACAATGTACAGGTTGAGGTATCACTTCAGCACAACGATTCCTATACAGAGAGCATCTACACTTTTGTTAATAACATCAATACTCCTGAGGGTGGTACACATCTTGAAGGATTTAAAGCTGCTCTTACCAAGACATTTAATGACTATGCAAGAGCAAACAAGATGCTTAAGGATAATGAGGAAAACCTTACTGGTGAGGATATCAGAGAAGGTCTTACTGCAATCATAAGTGTCAAGATCGAGGATCCTCAGTTTGAGGGACAGACCAAGCAAAAGCTTGGTAACTCAGAGGCAAGAGGAGCTGTAGCAGGTATTGTTGGTGAACAGCTCACCTACTTCCTTGAGCAGACACCTGCTGTAGCCAAGCAGATCCTAGAAAAAGCTATCCTTGCCCAGAGAGCAAGAGATGCAGCAAGAAAGGCCAGAGATCTCACAAGACGTAAGTCTGCTCTTGACGGCTTTGGTCTTCCTGGAAAGCTTGCAGACTGCTCAGAGACTGACAGATCAAAGTGCGAGATCTTCATCGTTGAGGGAGATTCTGCGGGCGGATCTGCCAAGACTGCTCGTAGCCGTGCAACACAGGCTATCCTTCCACTTAGAGGTAAGATCCTTAACGTTGAGAAGGCAAGAGTTGACAGGATTTATGGCAACAACGAGATCAAGTCAATGATTACTGCTTTTGGAACAGGTATTCATGACGACTTTGATATAAATAAGCTGCGCTATGACAAGATTATCATCATGACCGATGCGGACGTAGACGGTGCACATATTGCCACACTCATGCTCACTTTCCTATACAGGTTCATGCCTGAACTTATCAAGGAAGGCCATGTTTATCTTGCACAGCCACCTCTTTACAAACTTGAAAAGAACAAGAAGGTCTGGTATGCATACAGCGATGAGGAGCTTAACAAGATACTCCTTGATGTAGGTAGAGACCAGAACAACAAGATCCAGAGATATAAGGGTCTTGGAGAGATGGATCCAGAGCAGCTTTGGGAGACAACAATGGATCCTGAGAGAAGAGTTCTTCTCAGAGTTAATATCGATGAAGAGAGTGAGTCAGATATCGATGTAACATTTACTACTCTTATGGGAGATAAGGTTGAACCCAGAAGAGAGTTCATAGAGAAGAATGCTAAGTTCGTTAAGAATCTGGATATTTAATGTGAGGAATCAAAATGGCTGATAATAAAAACATAGACAACAATGAGCTGTCAGATGATGTCTTTGACAAGACAACCACTGACAGAATAAAGGAAGTCGATCTCCAAAAGACCATGGAAGCTGACTACATCGATTACGCCATGAGCGTAATCGCATCCCGTGCGCTTCCAGACGTAAGAGATGGTCTTAAGCCTGTACAGAGAAGAATCCTGTACTCAATGATCGAACTTAACAATGGTCCTGACAAGCCACATCGTAAGTGTGCGCGTATCGTCGGCGATACAATGGGTAAATATCACCCTCATGGTGACAGCTCAATTTACGGTTCATTGGTAAATATGGCTCAGCCTTGGTCAATGAGATATTGTCTTGTAGACGGACATGGTAACTTTGGATCAGTGGACGGAGATGGCGCTGCTGCTATGCGATACACAGAGGCTCGTCTCACCAAGATCTCAATGGAGATGATCGCTGATATCGGAAAAGATACCGTAGACTTCGTTCCAAACTTTGACGAGACAGAAAAAGAGCCTTCTGTACTTCCCAGCCGTTATCCTAACCTTCTGGTAAATGGTACAACTGGTATTGCAGTAGGAATGGCAACAAATATTCCTCCTCACAATTTAAGAGAAGTAATAAATGCTGTTGTCAAAATGATCGACAATAAGGTCAACGAAGACAGGGATACTGAGATTGAGGAAATCCTTGAGATAATCAAGGCTCCTGATTTCCCAACAGGCGGAATCATCCTTGGAACAAGGGGAGCTGAAGAGGCTTACAGAACAGGAAGAGGTAAGGTTGTAGTAAGAGCCGTTACTGATATTGAGCCTATGAACAACGGTAAGAACAGGATCGTTGTTACTGAGCTTCCATACCTTGTAAATAAAGCAAACATGATCGCTAAGATTGCTGAGCTAGTTAAGCTTAAAAAGCTTGATGGAATTACAGCTCTTAGAGATGAATCAGATAGAGAAGGTATGCGTGTTGTAATTGAGCTTAGAAGTGATGTTAATCCTAATATCATGCTCAACAAACTCTACAAGCATACTCAGATGCAGGATTCCTTCGGAATCATCATGCTGGCTCTTGTCAACAACCAGCCAAAGGTAATGAGCATCACAGAAATGCTCACTTACTACATCAAGCATCAGGAAGAGGTTGTAACAAGAAGGACAAAGTACGACCTGAACAAGGCAGAAGAGAGAAACCATATCTTAGAAGGTTTGCTCATTGCTCTTGATAATATCGATGAAGTAATTAAGATCATCAGAGGATCTGAGACAGTAGCTATAGCTAAGGAACAGTTGATGGGAAGATTTGGTCTTTCCGACGTTCAGGCCCAGGCTATTGTTGATATGAGACTTCGTACTCTGACAGGCTTGGAAAGAGACAAGCTTGAGCAGGAGCACGCTGAACTTCTTAAAAAGATCGAGGAATTAAAAGCAATTCTTGCAGACAAGAAGATCCTTCTTGGAGTAATCAAAAAAGAGATCATTGAGATTTCTGATAAATACGGCGATGACAGAAAGTCACAGATAGGTCATGATGACTCTGATATTGACACAGAGGATCTCATTCCTAATGTGAACACAGTAATTGCCATGACTGATCTTGGATATATCAAGAGAATGTCAATCGACAATTTCAAGTCACAAAACCGCGGTGGAAAGGGCATCAAGGGCATCACAACAATTGAGAATGACTTTGTTGAAGATATCCTTATGACCACGACCCACAATTATGTAATGTTCTTTACAAACACAGGAAGAGTGTACAGGCTCAAAGCTTACCAGATTCCTGAGGCGTCAAGAACATCCCGTGGAATGGCTATCGTTAATCTGCTGCAGCTGGCACCAGGTGAAAAGATCTCAGCTATGATCCCTGTTACAGGATTTGAGGATGAGGAGAAATCTCTTTTCATGGTTACCAAGAAAGGTACCGTTAAAAAGACTCCTATAACAGATTTCTCAAATGTAAGAAAAACAGGACTTGCAGCCATCAACTTAAGAGATGACGACGAGCTCATAGAAGTTAAGACTGTTAAGAAGAATTCAGAGATATTCCTTGTAACCAAGAACGGTATGTGCATCCACTTTGATGAGTCTGATGTGCGCTCAACAGGCAGATCCTCTATCGGTGTAAGAGGTATGATGCTTGACGATACAGATGAGATCGTAGGAATGCAGATCAATACCCAGGGCGATTCACTCCTTATAGTATCTGAGAACGGATATGGAAAGAGAACGGATCTGTCCGAATTCCACAACCAGTTCAGAGGTGGAAAGGGTGTCAGATGTTACAAGATAACTGAAAAGACCGGAAATGTAGTAGGCGTTAAGGCTGTTAATGATGAGAATGAGATCATGATGATCACAAACGCAGGTATTATCATACAGCTGCGCATGAATGATATCTCAGTTCATGGCAGAGTTACATCCGGAGTTAAGATGATCAATCTTGATAAGGGTGTTACAGTAGCCAAGATCGCCAAGGTAAGAGAAAAGATCTCTGACGGTGAAAAAGACATCGACAACATCGATGACATCGCTGAAAAAGTAGATGAAGAGTCTTAAGTTTTTTAGCATTCTTGTGGGGTGAGAATCTTATGAACATTGGACTTCTTGTAACAGAACTTGAGGACAGTGAAGTAAAGAAAATATGTATAGGTGCTGATAAAGCGGCAAAAGAAAAGGATATAAACCTGATAATCATTCCGGGAAAATATATTCTTTCTGATGACAAAAGTGGTGCCAAACCATATGACTATCAGTACAGTGCGCTCTTTGACTACGCCAATTCAAAAGATTTCGATGCACTCATCATCGATATTGAAAGAATTGGTTCAAAAACCACGATCCTGAAAAAAGAGGCCTTTCTTAAGAAATTTGAGAATATCCCTTTCCTGACTCTTACTGAGCAGGAGGGATACCCCTTTGTCAATCCGGTAGAAGACGGAATCGATAAGTATAAGCAGCTTGGATATGAGGCTGTGTGCGATGCAGTCTTTTACGTTAAGAATCAGATCCTTCCTCCAGCTGAAGGACCGCAGACCTTTAACTATGTTGAAAAACCAGATTCTTATGCCCTTAACATGCTATCTGATATGTGCTACCTTCTTTTCCACAAGAAGTATGATGCAGGAAAGGCCTACAGTAGCTTTGTAAGTCTTGGACTTGAGCATGGGATCAGGAACAGCGCAATTTTACTTCTTGAAAAAAAGGTTAGAAATACTACCAAGTATCCTTGGGTAATGCCAGAGAATATCTGCGTTAAAAGTGCCATCATGAATGGTCAGGAGATGAGCTTTAATGATGGCAAGATGGAGATTGGCACAGACAGTATTTTCTCAAATATCATTAAGGGAAAGAGCACATCTTACATAATTGGAGATATTTTTGTCGGAGAGTATCAGCTGGGACTTATGATATATGAGTTCTATCCTGACAATCTGATAGATTATTTTTATACTAATATGACCAGTCTTATAACTGGTGTATCAAGGCTTTCATATCTTGAGAGGGAACTTGAAAAGACAACAGAGGAACTCTACGAAGTTCAGGAAGAGCTGGCAAGAGACGATTCTGTTCTTGATCATATTGGAGATCAGGATTATCTCACAGGTGGTCTTAACAGAAGAGGATTCTTTGCCAAGGCCTACGACCTTCTCAAGGATAAGTTTGTTGATGGTAAGTACGCAGTCGTAACCTATATCCACATGGAATCCCTTAAGCGTATCAATGATCTGTATGGCCATGAGGAAGGCGACAGAGCAGTTAAGAGAGTTGCAAAAGTTTTAGAAGAGGTGTTTGAAGGCTGCATCTACGGAAGGATCAGGGGCGATGAATTTGCGGTCATCATGATAGAGAATGAAGAGGGCAGATCAGAGTCACTTCGTGAGGAGATGCAGAGCCAAAACGCAAAACTCCTTAACGAGCCCGGTAGATATATTAACCACCTGCAGTATTCAATATGTGAATTCAGCCATGAAGAGAACCTGTCTCTTCGTGAGATGCTTAAGGAAACAGATGAAAACCTTAAGAGAATAAAGGGTAATCTATAATGGCAAAAAAACTGGTGTCATGGAATGTAAATGGATTGAGGGCTTGTGTATCAAAGGGATGCTTTGACGAGTTCATGAAAAAAGAAGATCCCGATGTGATCTGCCTTCAGGAGACCAAGCTTCAGGAGGGACAGATTGACCTTGACCTTCCTGACTATGAGCAGTACTGGAATTACGCTGAGAAGAAGGGCTATTCCGGAACAGCTATTTTTACAAAAGAAAAGCCTATTTCAGTTTCTTATGGACTTGGAATTGAAGAGCATGACCACGAGGGCAGAGTTATAACAGCCGAGTATCAGGATTATTACCTGGTAACTGTGTATGTTCCAAATGCCAAGGAAGATTTATCAAGGCTTGAATACAGGCAGGTCTGGGAAGATGATTTTCTTAAGTTCATCAAAAACCTTGAAAAGACTAAGCCTGTGATATACTGTGGCGATCTGAATGTGGCTCACAAGGAGATAGACCTTAAAAACCCAAAGCCCAACAGAGGACACGCAGGATTTACTGATGAAGAGAGAGCCAAGTTCGACAACGTGGTATCTTCTGGATTAGTGGACAGTTTCAGATACTTTTATCCCGACCTTGAAGGCGCATATTCCTGGTGGTCATACAGATTTAACTCAAGAGCTAAAAACGCTGGATGGCGTATAGACTATTTCGTGGTTTCTGAAGGCTATATGAAAAATGTTGAAGATGCCAGGATATACGCAGAGGCTCTTGGCTCGGATCACTGTCCGGTGGGACTTATCTTAAAATAAAGCAAATAGTTGGGCTGATAAATAATAAGTATTTATCAGCCCTTGTTTTTAGATCAGTTTTTGAATAAATGAATCTACCTTTGCCCAGTAGTTTGCTGGATCTTTTACAACTCCTTCAATGTGGCCAGAGCCAAGGATCATAAGGTACTGCTTCTTGCAGGAAGCAGCCTCGTAAAGCCTTGAACACATGTGAGGATCGATGAATGTATCGTCATCTCCGTGTATGAACAGTGTAGGAGTTTTGGATCTTGCAACTGCCTTGATTGGTGAAACAGCATTGATATCGTAGCCTGCTCTTATGTAGATGATCGCCCTGGAGATCATAAGAGCAATGGGGATTGGAACGAATGAACCCTTAAAGAGTTTGTAGGCTGAGGCGAACTGCTCACGAAGAGTCGTATAGGAACTATCAGCAATCGCGCCCTTAACATTTTCTTTAAGATGTTCACCGGTTGTCATTAAAGTAGTTGCAGCACCCATGGACATTCCGTGGAGAAAGATCTTTGCATCCTTATCTTTTTTCACAATAAAATCGATCCATTCGATGATATCAAGCCTGTCATCAAGGCCGTAACCAATGTAATTGCCACCGCTTTTTCCAAAGCCTCTAAGGTCTACAAGCAGGCAGTTAAAGCCCTTTTCAAGATAGTGCCTTGCATATATACCATTAGATTCGTGGTTGTCCCAGATCCCATGGATCAGGATCACATAGTTGTGGGTGTCAGCATCTGCAGGTATGAAGCTTGCGTGAAGCTCAAGACCGTCAACTGATGAAGTGTAGACATCCTCTCTTTTAGGGTGATTTCTCACAAATTCTCTGCCCTCTGTGATGGATGGATCGAAGTCCTTATCGCCATCCTGATGCTCATGTGGCTTTGTTGAGATCTTGTAAATGTAGTCTGAAAAAGCATAAACTCCGCCAAGAAAAGCTGCGCCAGCGGAGAGTTTTAAAAAAGTATTCTTTTTACTCATGGGAAAGCCCTTATCTTCCTGTAAATTTAAATATATATTAACATCTTTTACTACCTGTAACAAATTATGATATACTCTTTTCGAGTTTGAAACGTGGAGACGTATAATGGGTTTTAATTCCTTTAATTTTATACTCCTGTTCCTGCCAATTCTTCTTATAGTCTGGTTTTTTTTGAACAGGTCAAAAAAATATGTTCTGGCAGATATTTTCCTGACAGGTATGTCGCTGTACTACTATTACACCTTTGGAGTGTCTTTCCTTGTTATCCTTCTTGGGAGCATCATAGTAAATTATGCCCTCAGTATGCTGATCGATAAGCTTCCCAGGTTTTCCAAGGCTGTTAAGGTAATAGGAGTAATCTTTAATCTGTCCCTTTTGTTTTATTTCAAATATCTCGGATTTTTCATGGACAACGTAAGTGCCATTTCAGGTACTGACCATTTTACAAAAGAGATCCTAATGCCTATAGGTATAAGCTTTTTTACCTTTGGACAGATTTCTTTTATCGTAGACAGGGCAAATGGAGAGGCAAAGAATTATACTTTTCTGGAGTATATCCTGTATACTGCCTATTTTCCAAAGCTCATCCAGGGTCCTATAGCTTTCCACAAGGAGATGATAGACCAGTTCAGGGATAAAAGCTTAAGGCGCTTTGACAGTGACAGGTTTTCCAAGGGATTTATGAGCTTTATCATTGGACTTGGAAAAAAAGCTATCCTTGCAGATACTCTCTCAAAGGCCGTAAACTACGGGTTTACCAACACATACTTTTTGGACACCATCACAGTTATATTTGTGATGCTTGCTTATACCTTCCAAATATATCTTGATTTTTCTGGCTACTGCGACATGGCAGGAGGTGTCAGCCTCATGCTTGGGTATGAGCTTCCGATGAACTTTAATTCGCCATACAAGGCTGCAACGTCAAAAGAGCTGTGGCAGAGATGGCACATGACTCTTTCAAGGTTCTTTATAAAATATGTCTATATTCCCCTTGGTGGCAGCAGAAAGGGAAAAGTAAGGACCATAATAAATGTCCTTATTGTATTTGTGCTGAGCGGCCTCTGGCACGGAGCCGGATGGACGTATATCTGCTGGGGACTGATGCAGGGAGTTTTAGTTGTATGGGATGACCTTGGAATTGTAGGTGTAAAGAACCCTTCAGAAGGAGCGGCACCTAAAAAGCAAAGATATCTTTTAAGAAAAGAGCCTCTTATCATGATCCCAAGAGCTCTTTCCAATGCTCTGACGTTCATTATGTTTGTGATATCCCTGGTATTTTTCAGATCCCAGGACATGGCCCATGCTTTAGGTATGTTTAACAGGGCAGCTTACTGGACATATCCGGGATTTTTGTACAGAACAGCATCCCAGCTTGCAATTGGAGAAAACTACGTACTCCGCCAGATTTTCCTAAGGGGAAATCTCCCAGGTGGCGAAAATGCAGCATACATGATAACCTTCATAGTTCTTTTACTTGTATCTGCATTTATCATGACAAGAAAGAATACCAGTGAGATCATAAAGACAAGTAAGATGACAACAAGGACAGTCCTTGGATACGCCATCATATTTATCTGGTCCTTCATCTCACTTTCAAATGTAAGCACATTTATTTACTTCCAATATTGATATAAGGTTTAGAATGGCAAAAGAAAATTCATCTTCAAATTTCATAAAAAGGCTCTTTGTCCTGATCCTTGTGCTCATGGTATTGGTGGCTGGAACTGTAGTTATCTTCGATCCTTTTTACCACTACCACAAGCCGTGGCTTGGACTTAAGGCTGTACTTAATGACAAGGAGTATCAGTGCATAGGAACCCTTAAGCATTTTGATTATGATGCTCTTATCGTTGGTTCTTCTGTTATGGAAAACAACGACAATTCCTGGTTTGACAGCGCTTTTGATGTTACTTCCATAAAGGCCATAAGGTCCTATGGAGCAACAGCAGATCTGTGCTACCTTATGGATACAGCATTTAAGGATCACGATATAAAGTACGTATTTTATAACATTGATCCATCCTCCTTAAGCCAGGAGCCAGTTACCACCTATGAATCCACAGGGTGTCCCATGTACCTTTATGATGACAACCCTTTTAATGATTTTCCATATCTGTTTAACAAGGATGTTCTCCTTGAAAAGATCCCTTATCAGCTGGCTAATTCCTTTATGGGGGATTACAACGAAAACCTGTCCTACAACTGGGCCAAGTGGAAGACTTTTGGATCAGACATGGCTCTTGGGCTGTACCACAGATCAACAGAAACTGTAGATATGATGGATGAGACGGTTTATGACGATAATCTTTCTGCCAATATTGATCTTCTGGTTTCACAGGTTGAGGCTCATCCGGACACAGAGTTCATCTTTTTCTATCCGTCATATTCAATGCTCTGGTGGGACATGAGCTACAGGGCAGGAGAGACAGACGCTGTTATCCACTGCGAAAAAGAGATGACGAAAGCTCTTTTGCAGCACAGCAATGTAAAGGTTTTCTGCTTCCAGGCAGAGGAAGAGGTCATAACAAACCTTGATAATTATATGGATACCATCCATTTTTCTCCAGAGATCAACAAGAGGATGCTTGACCACATCTTAGCTGGGGAATATGAACTTACCCTTGATAACTATGAGAAGGAGCTGGATAAGGTGAAGGCTTTTTCTGACAAAGTTCAAAGCGAGCTTATTGGATACTATGAGGATAACGATCTTTTGACCTATAAAGCTGAATGGGAATAGTTCTTTTTACATAATCCAAAAAATGTTATATTATATTAAACTGCAATCAAAGAAAAAAGAAGGAAATAAAAAGTGAGCGAACAGGCTACTAAGAAGATCGTTCTTACAGGTGGCGGAAGCGCAGGACATGTAACACCTAACATCGCCCTGATCCCAGCCCTTAAGAATGCAGGATTTGAAATATATTATATTGGTTCCTACAACGGTATTGAGAAGAAGCTTATTGAGGATTACAACATTCCATATTTTGGAATATCAACAGGTAAGCTTCGAAGATACTTTGATCCCAAGAACTTCTCTGATCCATTCAGGGTAATGAAGGGATTTTCAGAGGCAGGTAAGCTTCTGAAGAGGATCCAGCCTGACATCATTTTTTCAAAGGGCGGTTATGTAAGCGTTCCAGTAGTGAGGGCTGCAAGCTTTTTGAAGATTCCTTATATAGTTCATGAGTCAGATATGACACCGGGTCTTGCCAATAAACTCAGCATGTCAGGAGCAAGGAAGATCTGCTGCAATTTCCCTGAAACCATGAGGATCCTTCCAGCAGAGAAGGCTGTTCTTACAGGAACTCCAATAAGGGAGGAACTTGGACAGGGCTCCAAGGAGGCAGGAAAGAAGCTCTGCGGATTTGAAGATGACAAGCCAATTCTTATGGTAATAGGCGGAAGCCTTGGTGCACAGTCAGTTAATGAGACTGTAAGATACGCACTTCCAAGACTCCTTCCACACTTTAATGTTGTTCATATCTGTGGAAAAGAGAAGATGGATAACCTGAAACTTTCTGTTCCAGGCTACAAGCAGTTTGAATACGTTAAAAACGAGCTTAAGGATATCTTTGCAATGGCGGATATTGTTGTATCAAGGGCTGGTGCCAACTCAATCTGTGAGCTGCTGGCACTTAAAAAGCCAAATATCCTTATACCTCTTTCCACCAAATCAAGCAGAGGCGATCAGATGCTGAACGCAAGAAGCTTTGAACAGCAGGGATTTTCAATGGTCATCGACAATGACGATCTTGATGAGGACATCCTGGTTGAGACAATTGGAGATCTTTACAACAACAGAGAAAAATTCGTGGAAGCCATGAGTAAGAGTAATCTTCACAGCGCAACAGGCACCATAGTGAAGATCATTTTGGAAGAAATACAGTAACAACAGGAGCAACATAATGACATACAAGACAAAGGGAACCTGTTCAACCCAGATAGATCTGGATGTGGTTGACGGGATTGTTAAAAATGTGAAGTTTACAAACGGATGCAATGGAAACCTTCAGGGCATCAGCAGACTCGTAGAAGGCATGAAGGCTGAGGACGCCATTTCAAAGCTTCGTGGTATAAAGTGCGGATTTAAGAATACCTCATGCCCTGATCAGCTTTCATACGCTATTGAGCAGGCTATGGCAAACTAGAATTGTCACTATCGGATTTACTTTTTACCTTTTGATTCGTATAAACAACTATAAAGGAGAAAAAAGTTATGTCTGAGATGAACGATTTATTACGTAAAGAAAAAACCAAGAACACCACCGTGTTCGATACAACCAAGAAATCTGAGTATCTCCCCCAGGAGATGGTCAATCCCTACGACATGCAGGGCTCTATCCAGGCGCCTCCTCCAGTATTTGAAACCAAGAAAAATGTCAAGGTCAAGTACAGTGCAGAAGACATGAAGGCTCTTGGCAAGCTTACAGACAATATTGAAAAGATCAATATTGATGATATCAATGTCAAGGATGATGAGAGCATACACAGGTATGATAAAAAGCTTGTGGAAATGACAAGGACATTAAAAGAGTTTGATAACATGTCCAGGATCTTCCCTGATTTCTTTAGAGAGCTTCCAGCTTCAAGAAAGAAGATTGTGGGAGAAAAGATAACCAAGATGCGCAGGATCTACGAATTCTGTCTTCTTAATAACAAACGTATTGAGGAGGATGAAGTTCTGCACTACAAGCAGACTGAAAGAAATATTGAGAATCCTCCGGACAAGCCACCAGTAGATAATTATGGATCTGAAACCTGATGAATACATAAAAATGGCGCTGCACGTATATGATGTGTAGCGCCGTTTTAATTTTATATATTATCCGAAATATCTCTTAAGGAGACCAGCAAAAGCTTTGCCGTGCCTTGCTTCATCTCTTCCAATCTCATGAACAACGTCGTGGATGGCATCAAGGTTGAGCTCTTTTGTTCTCTTAGCAAGATCAGCTCTTCCCTGAGTTGCTCCATATTCTGCCTCAGCTCTAAGCTCAAGGTTCTTCTTGGTGGAATTTGTAAGATCTTCGCCAAGGAGCTCAGCGAATAGTGCTGCATGCTCAGCTTCCTCCCAGGCTGCCTTCTCATAAAAGGCACCAATCTCTGGATAACCCTCTCTTATAGCAACTCTTGCCATTGCAAGATACATACCAACCTCTGAACATTCACCATTGAACATCTCGCGGAGAGACTGCTTAACATCATCAGGAGCGCTGCTAGCTACGCCAAGAACGTGCTCGCAAGCCCATACCTTCTCGCCGTCTTCCTGCTTGGTGAATTTCTCAGCGGGAGCTTTACACTTAGGGCAGAACTCCGGCGGCTGATCTCCCTCATGAATGTAACCACAAACCTGACATACCCATTTCATAGTACAAATCTCCTTTCTTGCGCTTAGCGCCAATGCATCTTTATGCATTATCGTATCGGTGTCTTAATTTAGCATAACATATTGGAAACTAAATTCCGTGAATTTTATAATTATTTTATAAAAGACTTAGCATTTATTTGAAAATTTATTTCATTCCAGAGGTTAATAAGAGTTATAATATTTATATGCTAGATTAATTTATCCACTTTTCGAAAACCTATGGAGGGTGCATTTTATGAATATAGTCAGTGAGAAAATAAAGAGTCATTACGACACGCTCCCTGCTTCAGAGAGGCTTGTTGCAGACTATGTCCTTGAGAACAAGGATGCTCTTTTCCAGCATCCCATAAAAGAACTGGCAACTCTTTCCGGAACAACACAGGCTGCCTGGACCAGATTTGCTCAGGCAATTGGATATACAGGACTTAAAGACCTTAAAAATGCATATTATGCAGAGGCCAACACCACTCTGGAGCAGACAGATAAAGGAGGTCCAAAGATTGCCTTTAAAGATGTGAATGAATATACATCTCTTCAGTCAATTGCCGACAATATCTGCGCTACAAGTGTACAGGCCGTGCAGACAACCTACAGACTCTTTGACGCTGGAACCTTTAGCGAAACAGTATCCGATATTGTAAAAGCAAAACAGATACAGGTTTTTGGCGTAGGTACTGCCAGCGTAGCAGCCTATGACTTATACTGCAAACTCCGTAGAATACACTACAATGTGGTATTCAACCATGATCATCACATGAACCTGATGACAGTATCTCAGATCGGTCCAGAGGACGCTGCCATCTTCTTTAGTGACAACGCCAAAAACACGGAGATCATGCAGCTCTTTTCTATTGCAAAAGAGAGAAAAGCTGTTACAATAGCAGTTACAAAGCTTGGAAATAATGCTCTTACAACGGGATGTGATCATGTTTTATTTGCAACATCACCTGAGATAGATAAAAAGAGCGGAATCACAAGTTCAAGATTTGCACAGCTTTTCATTGTAGATACGCTCTACACTGCAATTGCTAACAGAGACTATGAGAACATTAAAGGTTATCTTAAGAGTTCCTATGATGTTTTCCACGACACAGCAAGAGAATAATTAAAGGAATGGGTTTATATGGAAAAAATAGCAAGTTTTACTGTTAATCATCTCGACCTTGAGCCGGGAATCTATGTTTCCAGAAGGGACAAGGTTGGCCAGGAGACAATAACAACATTTGATCTGAGGATGACAGCTCCCAATAAAGAGCCGGTAATGAACACAGCTGAGATTCATACTCTTGAACACTTAGGTGCTACCTTCCTTAGGAATGATCCCGAGTACAAGGACAAGACCATCTATTTTGGACCTATGGGCTGCAGAACAGGCTTTTATGTTGTTCTTGCAGGAGAGCTTGATTCAAAAGATATTGTTCCTCTTATTACGAGAATGTTTGAGTTTGCCAGAGACTTTGAGGGTGAGGTTCCTGGAGCCAGTGCAAGAGATTGCGGCAATTACCTGGACATGAACCTTGGTATGGCTAAGTATATCGCAAAAAGATATTTGGATAATACTTTATACGGAATCGATAATAAACATCTTGTGTATCCAGAATAAAGAGGAGTTATAAGTAATGAAAATTGGAATAATCGGTGCTATGGAGGTAGAGGTTGCTACCTTAAAGAGCCAGATGAACATTAAAAATGTTGTTACCAAGGCCTCAATGGAGTTCAACGAGGGAACCATTGGAAACACAGAGGTTGTGATAGTCAGAAGTGGTGTTGCCAAGGTAAATGCTGGAATCTGCGTCCAGATCCTTGTGGATATGTTCAACGTAACTCATGTGATCAACACTGGTGTTGCAGGGTCATTAGATGCCAGGATCAACATTGGAGATATCGTTCTTTCAACAGATGCATGCTATCACGATGTTGATGCGACAGTCTTTGGATACAAGAAGGGTGAAGTTCCACAGCTCGGAATCCATGCTTTCCCAGCTGATGATTCCTTAAGAGAAGCTGCCAAGGCTGCTATCAAAAAGGCTGCTCCGGATCTTGGAGTATTTGAAGGAAGGGTATGCAGCGGAGATCAGTTTGTATCTTCTCCAGATGTTAAAAAAGCTATCATCGATGAGCAGGGCGGAATGTGCACTGAAATGGAAGGGGCAGCAATTGCCCAGGCCTGCTACCTTAATAAGATTCCTTTCGTCATCATCAGAGCAATCTCTGACAAGGCTGATGGCAGTGATATTGTGGATTATCCTGTATTCGAAGAGAAGGCAGCCAGAGACTGCGCAGCTCTGGTAAAAGAGATGATCAGCTCACTTTAATGAGGATACTCAGACCAAAATGATCTGAGTATCCTTTTTTGTATGAGATGTATATTTTTTCAATTTGCTTGATACAAGCAGGCACATCTGCTACACTTTAAGGCGAATTGGAAACGTTTTCCTATTTTCATAAACGGAGGTTTTATTATAATGGCTAATTGGAACAATCTCGACACACTCAAATCTTTCCAGAATCTTTTCAATATCTCTAACGTTGATATAGCCGAAGAGATGGCTGGTACAAACGGCGCTGAAAGAGTTAAGAAGTACTCAGTACCTATGGCTGCAGGTCTTTCTTACAACTATGCTTCCAAGGAAGTTAACGATGAGATCTTAGATGCTCTTAAGGCACTTGCTTCTGAGGCTGAGCTTTCAGAGAAGTTTGAAGCTCTTTACAACGGCGAAGTTATCAACACAGGAGAAAAGCGTCTTGTACTTCACCAGCTTACAAGAGGTCAGCTTGGCGATAAGGTCATGGCTGATGGAGTTGACAAGAGAGAGTTCTATTTAAATGAACAGAAGAGAATTGCTGAGTTTGCAAACAAGGTTCACTCTGGCGAGATCACAAATGCCAAGGGCGAGAAGTTTACAACAGTAGTTCAGATCGGTATCGGTGGATCAGACCTTGGCCCAAGAGCTATGTACCTTGCTCTTGAGAACTGGGCTAAGAAGAACGGATGCTTTAAGATGGATGCAAAGTTCATCAGCAACGTAGATCCTGATGATGCTTCTGCAGTTCTTAATTCTATCGATGTTGCTCACTCTATATTCATTCTTGTTTCTAAGTCAGGAACAACACTTGAGACTCTTACAAACGAGTCCTTCGTAATAGACGCTTTAAAGAAGCAGGGTCTTGATGCAGGTAAGCACATGATCGCTGTAACATCACAGACATCACCTCTTGCTAAGAGCGATAACTACCTTGAGGCTTTCTTTATGGATGACTACATTGGTGGACGTTACTCTTCGACATCAGGAGTTGGCGGAGCAGTTCTTTCACTTGCTTTTGGTCCTGAGATCTTTGCAAGATTCCTTGATGGCGCTGCAGCTGAGGATAAGCTTGCAACAGAAAAAGATCTTCTTAAGAACCCAGCTATGCTTGATGCCCTCATCGGTGTTTATGAGAGAAACGTACTTGGATATGACAGTACTGCTGTTCTTCCATATTCTCAGGCACTTAGCCGCTTCCCAGCTCATCTTCAGCAGCTTGATATGGAGTCAAATGGTAAGAGCGTAAACAGATTTGGCGAGCCAATCGACTATGTAACAGGGCCTATCATCTTTGGCGAGCCTGGTACAAACGGACAGCACTCCTTCTACCAGCTCCTTCACCAGGGAACAGACATCATTCCTCTTCAGTTCATCGGCTTTAAGAACAGCCAGCTCAGGAACGATGTGGATATCCAGGGCAGCACCAGCCAGCAGAAGCTCTGCGCTAACGTTGCAGCTCAGATCGTAGCATTTGCCTGCGGAAAACAGGATGATAACCTCAATAAGAACTTTGAGGGTGGACGTCCTTCAAGCATCATCATTGGTGATGAGCTTACACCTGAGGCACTTGGAGCACTTCTCTCACACTTCGAGAACAAGGTTATGTTCCAGGGCTTTGCATGGAATATCAACAGCTTTGACCAGGAAGGCGTTCAGCTTGGTAAGGTACTTGCCAAGAAGGTTCTTGCTCACGAGACAGACGGAGCACTTGCTGAGTACGCTAAGCTTCTTAATATCTGATAATAGTAAAAATACTTTCAAAAGGCGTTACACTTTAGGTGTAGCGCCTTTATCTTTGTTAAAAAATAGTAGAATTCTCTGAAAATATGATATACTAAGATAAGGTTTAGGGGGACATAATGCGATTCCGTACAAAACTCTTGATAACGTCATTGGCAATCGTAGTCATTCCGCTAATTCTTTCATTTGGTACATACCTGGCTTTGGGTCGCTATCTTGTCAACAAGCAGCAAGTAGGGCAATCCTTTACTGCGATTGATTATGGAATGGTATCTGACCCCGGTGGAACCTTTGCGGAGATGACAGATGATCTGGTAAAAGAAATTGCCATCAATATGTTCATAGATCCGTATATTTTGGAGCGTGAAGAGTATTTGGAGGAGCTGGATTCACAGATTGCCTCCAGGTATTCATTTATCATTGTAAAAAAAGGAAATGATGTATATTACGTTGCCAACAGGGATAGAGCCAAGGCTGTTATCTCAGAACTTCCAGGATATGGAAATGGCATCGAGGGTATTTACTATACACCTTCAAGGCACCTTGTCAGACAGATAGATTTCACGTTTTCTGATGGATCAAGGGGAAGCCTTTACTTTATCTCAAGTATCAGAACAGCACTTACAACATCGATACTGATTTACATGGCAATAGCCATTATCCTCATTCTGGCACTTACCAGTGTGCTTCTTACCATGTGGATCGGACGAAGTTTCTTCAGACCAATAAATGAGCTCAATATTGCCATGCAGCATATCAAGGACGGCAATTTTGACTTTATACTTCCTACAGACGTCAAGGAAAAGGGCGAGATCGGGGCCATGTACCGCAACTATGAGGACATGAGACTAAGGCTTAAGGAATCCGCCGAAGAAAAGATCGAGAGGGAGAAGCAGAACAAAGAGCTTATAAGCAATATCTCCCACGACCTCAAGACGCCTATCACTGCTATCAAGGGGTATTCCCAGGGCCTTATCGAAGGTGTTGCGGACAATCCTGAAAAGCAGATGAAATACATAAAGATCATTAACTCTAAAGCTAATGATATGAACAACCTGATCAATGAACTGACGCTCTATTCCAGCATTGATAACAACAGGATCCCATACAACTTTGTTAAGCTGAATGTGGCAGATTATTTTGGCGACTGCATAGAGGAGATTGGTGCAGATCTTGATAGCAGAGGCATCAAACTCAATTATTCAAACCTTACATCGCCTGATACTCAGATAGTGGCTGACCCTGAGCAGATCAAGAGGGTTATCAATAACGTAGTGAGCAATAGTGTCAAGTATCTCGGAAGGGATGATGGCACAGGAGAGATAGATATCCGCATACTGGATGAAATTGATTCTGTAAGAGTTGAGCTTGAGGACAATGGACGAGGAATCGCTCAGAAGGATATTCCAAACATATTCGACAGATTCTACAGAACAGACTCCTCCAGAAACTCTAAGCAGGGCGGAAGCGGAATAGGTCTTTCCATTGTTAAAAAGATAATTGAAGATCATGGCGGATATATTTGGGCTACCAGCCATGAGGGTGAGGGAACCTGCATGCATTTCGTACTCAGAAAATTCATTGATTATGCAGACGGTTCAGACACAGTTACGGTAGAACATGAAACTTAATAGAAAGGCAGAGAGGGTGTATGAGCAGAATACTTATTGTTGAGGATGAAGAGGCGATCGCTGACCTTGAGAAGGACTATCTCGAGCTTAGTGATTTTGAAGTAACTATTGAGAATACTGGGGATGCTGGTCTTGCCACAGCGCTTGCTGAGGACTTTGACCTTATCATCCTTGATCTCATGCTTCCAGGAATGGATGGATTTGAGGTCTGCAAGCACATCAGGGAAAAGAAAGATGTGCCGATCCTTATGGTATCAGCTAAGAAGGATGATATCGACAAGATAAGAGGCCTTGGTCTTGGAGCTGATGATTACATCACCAAGCCATTCAGCCCATCTGAGCTGGTTGCAAGAGTTAAGGCCCACATGGCAAGATACTCAAGACTTGTTGGATCAGGTCATGAGAACAATGACTTTGTAGAGATCCGTGGTCTTAAGATCGACAAGACTGCCAGAAGAGTATATGTTGACGATCAGGAAAAGAGCTTCACAACCAAGGAGTTTGATCTTCTTACTTTCCTTGCAGAGAATCCAAACCACGTATTCACCAAGGAAGAGCTCTTTAGAAAGATCTGGAACATGGATTCCATCGGTGATATCGCAACTGTAACAGTTCATATCAAGAAGATCCGTGAGAAGATCGAATATGATACCTCTAATCCACAGTACATTGAGACAATCTGGGGCGTAGGTTACAGATTCAAGGTTTGATATGGGTGAAACTATAAGAGTTATCTATGAGGATCAGGACCTGCTCGTATGCCACAAGGCTGCTGGAATGGCAACTGAGGGGGCAAGAGCAGGAAGACTTGACCTTATAAGCGCAGCAAGGAATTACCTTGCCCGCAAAAATAGAGAAGACGATAAAGGGCGGCAAAGAAATTTGCCGCCCTATGTTGCTACTATAAACAGGCTTGATCAGGCTGTTGAAGGCGTTATTGTCCTTGCCAAAAACAAGAAGGCGGCTTCTGACCTTGCGCAGCAGATAAAAAACAAAAGCGCAAGTAAGTACTACTATGCCCTGTGCATGGGGCAGCTTCCCGAAAGGAAGGGAAGGCTTAAGGACTTTGTCATAAGGCGCGAGGATACTGGTCTTGCCCAGGTTATAAGTGAAAACGAAAAAGACTCTTTTAAAGATGGCACAGTCACTTTGTTATCTTCAGAAAAAGTAAGGCTGATTGGCGGAGACGTAAAAAGCGCAGAACTTGAGTATGAAGTTGTTTCTGAAAATGAAAAGAGTACACTTCTTAGAGTGCACCTATTAACGGGGCGCTTTCATCAGATCAGGGTTCAGCTGTCACACTCAGGCCACCCGATACTTGGCGATAGCAAGTACGCAAGCGCAGAGAGCATGAGCCTTTCTAAGGAGCTTGGTATAGAGAATGTGTGCCTTGCGGCCTATAAGTATGGCATCAGGCATCCGGGCACCAGAAAAAATGTAGAGTTTGAGATAATACCGGACAATCAGGCAATAAGAGATATGTTGCCATGACAGGGAGATGGAATGCTTTCTAAATACCTAAGATATGGTTATCTGATCATAATATGCACTATCCTCCCATTGTACATGGCGCGTGGGTACTATGAGCTTGGGGAGAGTAAGGCTGTAGCTTATATAGTGATCAGCCTTATCTCTGCCCTTCTTTTTTTGCTCATTGAGAACAGGAACTTCTTTAAGTCTGGGAAGATTCCTTCCCTGCTTTCCTATGCCCTTTTGGCATTTCTTTTTTCAAATGTAGTAAGTTTCATTTATTCAGTAGATAAAAAGACAAGCTTCCTTGGCCTTTCGGGCTGGAGAAACGGGCTTCTTACAATTTTCCTTTGCATCTTTTTCTTCTATGTGTTCTACGAAGAAGAGAGACTAAGCGGCTATTTGATAGCGATGGTCCTCATAACACCTTTTTTGGAGAGCATTCTCGTAATCCTTAACAGATTTGACGTTTATCCCTTTGAGATATATGGCAAAAACTCAGCTTTTGTGGCAACCATAGGCAACATCAACTGGCTTATTGGCTATATGTCAGTATTTGTGCCACTTGGCATCGGATTGTGTTACACACGAAAGCTCTTTTCAAAAGAGTTTTTTCTGCTCTCCGGGTACGATCTTGTTCTTCTGACAGCGCTGATGCTTCAGGGAAGTGACAGTGCAGCCCTGGTATTATCTTCAACCTTCGTGGTTTTATTATTCTTTGCCATAGGTTCAAGAAAAGGATTCAGGAAGTACCTTGCACTTTTGTTCATTCTTGGGCTCTCCATGGAGATCGCCCTTGTTATCTACTCTTTTTACAGGGAGAGATACGTATATGAAGACAATCTCCTTCTTTCTGTATGCAGCCTCCATACAGGGATAATACTCATGGCCTTCGTGTTTTTTATGTTCTGCATATCAAGGCTCTTTGAGCTTTTGGGATTTCATTTTATGGAAAAAACATATCGCTATATTGCAGGATTTATCGTTGCGATAATTCTTTTGACAGGAGCAGTCTATGTCATTAAAGCCTTTGACCTTACCATGGGAAATGGAAGAGGCCTTATCTACAGCATGTCCCTTGAAATGTTTGGCAGGATGGATCCTCTAAGAAGGCTGTTTGGCACAGGGCAGGACTGCTTTTGCGCCTATGCATATTCTGACATAGAGACTGCTGATTCCCTTCTTAACATCTTTGGAGGCAGCATCCTTACAAATGCCCACTGCGCTCCACTTACAATTCTCATTGAGAGGGGCTTCTTTGGTCTTTCAACCTATGTTCTGCTCATCTATGCCTTTGCAAAAGAGATCCTTGCAAAAAGAAATAAGCACGCAGGTGTTATCTGCGCGCTTATCTTAGCATCATATTTAGTTAATAGTTTTGTCTCTTTTGACCTGGTGATCTCAATGCCATATCTGTTTATGGCTCTGGCCATGGGCCTGTCTTACAAAGAGATCAGTTATTAAAATCTGGAACAGGGATGGACTCGTCCAGCTCATGGAAGAAGGTTCTGGTCCTTACAAGGCCAGCCTTGGCATCCTTGTACTCGTACAAAAAGCGTTCGCTTATGTTTTCTTCCCCATACATCTGAACACGACCTGCGTAGGCATTAAGCACGGAAACGTAGTGTTTGTCCTGGTTGAACACGTTGAAGATCTCATCTTTTCTTCTTCTTGGATGCTTGCCTGCGAACTTTCTGATGTCCAGCTGAAGGTCTACAGCAAGAGCCCTTTCTCTTTTTCGCACGCTGTGAAGAAGCTCTGAATACTGGTCTTCATCGATCTTCTCAAACATGTCTGTGAACTCCAGGCAGCAGGCATTGTCCGGAAGGCGGAGTCTTACCCTGTCCTGTCCATAGATGTCCTCAATTTCCGCTACAACTGCTGGATCAAGCGGTTTGCCGCTGTAATCCAAAATTATAACCTTGTCCCCAATTTTGTACATAAACACCTCCTGAAATGGATGTTCCTTCTACTAATATCATACCATATATCGTTATATTTTTTCTTAATAGTTGTTTTAAGTTATTTTTAGGTAGCCTATTTAGAATGACATCATAAGATAAAACAACAGGGCACAATAAAGGAGAAAACAAATGGCAGGATTTAAGGATGTGTTTCAGAGAATAGAAGTAAAATATCTGCTATCCGATAGGCAGTATACCGAGCTACTTAAGAGGCTGGAAAATATGGCAGCCATCGACAGCTACGGAAAGACGTCTATCTTAAACATATATTTTGATACTCCGGATTTTAAGCTGATCGAAAGATCCCTCGAAAAGCCGGTATACAAAGAGAAGCTGAGACTTCGCACCTATGGCGTAGCTTCTGACGACACAAACGCCTTCATAGAGATAAAGAAAAAGTACAAGGGCGTTGTCTATAAAAGAAGGATCAACATGCCATATAAAGAGGCCATGGATTATCTCACCAGGGACAAGGAGCTAAAGGAAAGATCACAGATATCTGATGAGATCGATTACTTCAAACATTTCTATAAGGGCTTAAGACCAGCAATGGCAATATCCTACGACCGCATAGCAATGGCAGGTATCGAAGACCCTGACCTTCGTATCACCTTTGATGAAAACATCAGATGGAGAACGGAGAATCTAAGCCTCACTGAAGGAAATGTGGGAAAAGACATCCTTCTTCCAGGCCAGCACCTTATGGAGCTTAAGATTGCGGGAGCCATGTCAATGGAGCTTGCAAGGATCCTGGATGAACTGGAGATCAGAAAGACTTCTTTTTCAAAATATGGAAGAGGCTACATGGAATACATGTATGGCCAGACAAATGAAATGGCAATGAATGGAACAACACCTGAAGAAATGGACAACAATATTGTTTCCTTTCGCAAGGCAGTATAAGGAATATAAAGGAGATTATAAAAAATGGTTACTTCAACAGATTTAATTTTTGGATCCATCATGGCAAATGGCACTATCACAGGAACAGCGTTTTTAATTGCAACACTTTGCTCTATCGTAATTGGCGTATTTATCGCTTTCATGTACACAATAAAAAACAGCTATTCAAAGAGCTACATCATCACACTGGCGCTTCTTCCAGCGATCGTACAGGTTGTTATCATGCTTGTAAATGGTAATATCGGCGCAGGAGTTGCAGTTGCAGGAGCATTTTCACTTGTAAGATTCAGATCAGCACCTGGTTCAGGAAAAGAGATAACCAGCATTTTCCTTGCTATGGCAGTTGGCCTTGCAACAGGAATGGGCTACATTGGAATAGCAGCTCTTTTCGCAGTGATCATTACTGTAGCAAATCTGATCCTCTCAAATGTGAGCTTTGGAAACGGCGCAAACGAAGAAAAGACCCTCAAGATAACGGTTCCTGAAGGCCTTGATTTTGAAGGTATTTTCGATGATATTTTTGAAAGATATACAACAAAGGCTGATCTTGTGGAAGTAAAGACATCAGGTATGGGAAGCCTTTACAAGCTCAATTATTCTGTAGTCCTTAGAAGCAAGGCTTCAACAAAGGGCATGATCGATGAGATGAGACAGCGAAATGGAAATCTTGAGATCAGCTGTTCAAGACCTGTCGCTGTAAAATCAGAAGAGCTCTGATGATTACTTTGCTGAAATTTTCTGAATGCTCTTTGGAAGAACCTTGGGAAGAGTAACAACAAACCTGATTATATGGTCACCATCCCTTAGAGCCTCAATATCTCCGCCGTGGGACTGGGCAATTGCACGGGCTACTGATAGTCCGATGCCGTAGCCTCCAGTTTCACGGCTTCTTGATGAATCGGCCCTGTAGAAGCGGTCGAACAGTCTGTCAAGATTACCCTCTGGAATGCAGTCACAGGTGTTTGATACTTCAAGCACTATGTTCTTATCTTTTGTCAGGATCACATGAATGCTGCCATTTTCTGAAGAATACTTCATGGCATTATCCAGAAGAAGAGAAGATAGCTGCACGATGGAGTTCTTATCGCCAGTGATGTGAATTCCCTCTTCAATATCCATTTTATATTTTTTGTTTTTGGACTCTGCGATGGCTTCAAAGGACTCTGAAGTCTCTTTTACTGCGGCACTCATATCGAAATCAGAAAAGACAACATGCATGCGCTCCTCGTCCATGCGGGAGAGGGTGAGCATGTTTTTTACTAGGGAATTCATCCTCTTTATCTGATTTTTTATGCTGCCAGTCCACTCGCTCTTTCCGGATTCAAGCTCAAGGACGTCTACATTTGCTGAGATGACTGCAAGGGGGGTTTTCAGCTCATGGCCTGCATCAGTGATGAAGCGCTTTTGCTTTTCCAGGGATTCAACAACAGGAGCAACTGCCTGGCCTGAGAAAAGAAATACCAGGATGAACATAGCTATCAGAGCAAAGGCGCCAATCAGCAGCGACTGACCAAGTAGTTTATAGGCGCTTATCATCTGAGAACTAAGATCGATGAAAACTATGATCTTAGACGAGTCATCGAGAGTTTTACTCTTGTATCTGTAGGAGTGATAAAAGCCCCGCTCTTTTCCTGATGCATAGACAGCCTTGGCATATTCAGAGGCATTTTCCTCTGTGATAAAAGCCACATGCCTTGTGTCTGTTTCTGTCACATTTCCCGATGAGTCAAAGGTTACAAAGAAGTACCTTGCCATATAAGGCATCTCTGCTGACTTTGCGTTGTTAAGACGTCCAAGGGCAAAGGGATCTCCTGGATTGTGGAAAGGGTCCTTTCCAGGGGTAAATGGCTCATCCTGATCATTCTCCTGATCGCGGAATTCCTCCTTTAACATGCCAGGGAAGTATCCGCCATTATCACACAGGATGTTCAGAAGATTATCAGCATCATTGACCATCTGGAAGAGGTTAACAAGGTTGATAACGGCGATCATTATTACCAGAATAAGAAGAAGGGATAATGTAGCGGTTATTACGAACTTTTTTCTAAGTTTTTTGACCATTTATGATACCTCATTTATGATGGAAGCTCATTTATTGAATAGCCGACGCCTCTTGAAGCCTTGATCTCGCAGGTTGCATCAAGGGATGTCAGTTTTTTTCTAAGGTTTGAGATGTATACCCACACAACGTTGACGTCCGCCTCGCCGTCAGCCCAGATCCTGTCCATAAAGGAATCCACAGAGATTATCCTGCCAGGAGAAGTCATCAGCATTTCCATCATCTGGAATTCCCTGCCAGATAAGTGGAGGCTCTCATGATCCGGTGTTGTAAGTTCATACCCTGAGCGGTTCAGGGTGAGATTACCACAGGTTAAGTTTGATGGAGCAAAGTCCTCTTTTCTTCTTAGCATCGCCCTTACTCTTGCAAGGAGCTCGCCCATGTCGAAGGGCTTTGGAAGGTAGTCGTCTGCTCCAAGGTCGAGACCCTTTATCCTGTCATCTACCTCGGTCTTGGCTGTAAGAAACAGCACCGGTGTTGATAAGCCCTTGTCTCGTATCTTTTTAAGGACTTCCATTCCGTCCATGCCAGGCATCATGATGTCCAGGATTATTCCGTCGTAGTCCCCTGTCAATGCGTAGTCCAGGGCATCAGTTCCGTTATATACAGCATCCACTGTGTAATTGCTGTGTTTTAAGATGGCAACCAGGGCGTTTGACAGCTCTTTTTCATCATCAGCTAAAAGAAGCTTCATATGTATTCTCCTTGCGATATAATTAGATGTAGGTAAATCCTGGATTAATTTTACCAAATCCTTGGTTCAATATCTATTTGGAAAAGAGTATGAGATGAAACGATCATATTTCTTAAAAACAGTAGTAGCGATATTGCTTGGCATCAGCGTATTATTAAATGTGGCAGCCTGGATATCCCCAGAGTTTTCGGACTTTTATACGGACAACATCTTTCACAGGATAACTGTGCCCTATGCAAAACTTACCAGCAAGGCAAATTTTTCTGTCGGGGAGATCATGCTGATAGTCTTTACTGTTCTTATGCTGATCTTTGTCATCTGCATAATTTTGGGAGCTTTTTTGCGGATAAAGAAAGCTCTTTTCGAAAAAGAAATGGCTAAAGGCGGTCATTTCATCAGGTTCATGGCGGTGTTTCTATCTGCAGTTTTGCTCCTTATGACCCTTAACTGCTTTATTTTGTATCACTGCAGCCCAATTGAGGTTTCAGAGGTCCACAGGGATGATTACACTGTAAAAGAGCTTTCGATCCTCCGGGACGTAATCGTTACAAAATGTAATGAATTGTCGGAAGAGATGCCAAGGGATGATCAGGGAAATGTTATCTATGAAGGTGACATGGCGCAGATGGCAGGAGAATCCATGGAAAAGCTCTCGGATAAGTATAAGAGGCTTGGAGGATTTTACACAACGCCCAAGAACCTTACATTTTCTGGCTTTATGAGCCAGCAGTACATGCAGGGCTACTACTTTCCTTTTTCCATGGAGGCCAATATCAACTCCATGATGTACATTATGAACAAGCCCTTTACCATGTGCCATGAGCTGTCTCACACCCATGGATATATCTATGAGGACGAGGCGAATTTCCTGGGATTTCTCGGGTGCATAAAGTCCGATGACCCGGTCTTTAATTACAGCGGATACTTAGGGGTTCTTGCCTATGTGAACAATGATTTCTATAACTCTGTTTCAGAGGAAGAATACAGGAGCCATGTGGCCATATCCAGGAAGGTAAAATATGACAGCCAGTTCCTTACGGATGAAGCCTGGGATGAGGTGGAAAAGAAGGCAGTCCTTGAGACTGAGACTGTCAAAAAGGCAGCAGATACCTTTATTGACACCAACCTTAAGGTCAATGGAGTATCAAGTGGAAAGGCCAGCTACAGCCATGTTGTTGGGCTTCTTCTGGACTATTACAGTGAGAATCCGTATAATTAGAGCTTGTTAAAGGTTTTTTGGAGGAACAATGAGTAGAAAAAAGATATTCTTATCAATAATTACAGGAGCTCTCATGCTTTCACTTACAGCCTGCGGACCTTCTGATGAGAAGCTTTCCGAGGCGGAGTCCGCAAGAAATATTCTTGTGGAAGCCAAAACAAACGCAGAGGAGACTTACCTTGAAATATCAGATGAGTCTTTAAGGAGCGCTCTTGATGAGCTTTCCCAGAAGGAAGCTGAAATAGAAGCTCTTGAGTTTAAAAAGATGAATGACAAGAAGATAGATGAAGTCCTTCCTGAGATCAAGGAGCTTACATCAAAGTACCAGGAGCTTTTTGGAAACCTTTCAGATACTCTTAAGTCTGAGACTGAGATCAAAGAGGAAAAAGAAAAGCACACTGAGATTTCAGTGTACTTTGTAAATAAGACAGGTTTAAATCTCACAGAGATAGTCCTTCATGATCTGACTGCGGATACTTATAGTGAGAACTATCTTGGGGATGGAGTTGTTCTTGGAAACGGATATACACTCATGGGAGTATCACTTGATACCTACAAGGACAGCAGTGAGTGGGAATTTGTCGTAACTGACGAGGCAGATACTGACCACATCTTTTCCTGCGATGACTTAGGAAGTGCATCTGGCGATGAGCAGCCAATAATTTTTACCTATGATGCTGCTTCAGGAACTGGAAAAGCAAGCTTTAAGTTGGATCAGGCAGCCGAAGAAGCTTCACAGGAAGACGCAGAAGCTTCGGCTGAAGCTTCCAAGGAAGAATCTTCAGGTAACTGATCACTGCTCTTTTGCCATGGCAGCTTTGCACTTTGCGCAGTAGCCGTAGATCTCCAGCTGATGCCCTGTTATCTGAAAATCAGGAATGGTTCCCTCAAGGTCATGGGCAATATCGTGGAGGGGACAGGCTTTGATTGGGATCTTTACATGGCAGTTAAGGCATACAGCGTAGTGCTTGTGAGAATCTCTTTTGAGCTCGTAGACAGCATTGTCCTCTGTGGATAAATTGGACTTTACTACAACTCCAGCCTTTTCAAAGGCCAAAAGGTTCCTGTAAACAGTTGAAAAAGCATAAGTTTCTTTTGCGCTGTTTTTATTCAGCGCGTCAAAGATCTCAGCGGCCGATAAGGGCTGTGAGGCAGAGTATAAGACTTTGAAGATGTCTATTCTCTGTCTCGTTTTTTTTATGGCTTCCGGGTAGAATTTATCAATTATTTCATCAAATGAACTTGCGTGAATTTTGCTGTTCATAGCTTTTCCTCTTATTATCAGAATGCTATTCCGAAAAGATCTACAAGCATTCCGGCTACAGTACCAATAAGGAATAAAAGTACTGCAATATTGATGTTCTCTTTTTTCTCAGGATTTACCCTAAAGAGAACTAAAAGTCCGATTCCTGCGCCAACGAAAAGACCTGACATCATTGTTCCAAGTGTGATCATCTGATCCATGTAAAGGGTGGTGATAAGGACAGATGGTGCGCAGTTTGGAATAAGTCCGATAAGACCTGCAAGGATGTGGCTTATTATAGGATTGGTCTTAAGAAGGACGGCAAGGTTATCCTCTCCCACAACCTCTATTATGGCATTGAGGATAAGAGTAAGTGCCAGCACAAAGAGGAAGATGTGGAAGGTGTGGACAAATGCAGACTTGGTGATTCCAAGAAGTGAAGTGTCCTCCTCATCATCACAGTGGCAGTGCTCCTTCTCGCAGAGCTCTGAAATGCGGACAGGGTCATCGATTGCCTTTCCTTTAGCTTTGTGGTGAGCGTGAACAACAAGATCGATGATAAAGCCAGCGATAATACCAACCAGGGCTTTGAGAGCCAGGATCTTTATCATGGTCCCAACAGGGAACTGCTCTGATATAAGGAGGGGTATCATCTCGTCGGAAGTTGAAAGGTAGATAGCGATCAAAGTTCCCAGGGTTATGACACGACCAGCATACAGGTTTGATGCTGCTGCCGAGAAACCACACTGGGGGAAGATTCCGATAATGCCGCCAAGAAGCGGGCCAAAGTGCTCTGTCTTTTGCACAACAGATTCTGTAAACTCTGCAGTCTTGTTCTCTAAGTATTCCATCAAAAGATAAGTTATAAAAAGAAATGGCAGTATCTTGACTGAGTCGATCACTGCATCCAGTACGATATCTATAATAAGTTCCATGTGAACCTCCTTGGGGTTGTTGCAAATGCAAATCATTTGCATTTGGATTTCGGGCAAAAAAATAAGCATTAAGCGGGTGATGGGAATCGAACCCACGTATCCAGCTTGGAAGGCTGGTGTTCTACCATTGAACTACACCCGCATGGTGCTGACAAGATGTTATTTTACTTAACTTTGTGTGGTATGTCAAGGGCTTTTATGTTAAACTTTTCATTGGCTTTTGGCATGAGGCGTTCTGCCGGAAAAAGAGCCAATTGACAATAGAAATCTGCGGTGCTATCATTTTCCTACCAAGTTGCTAGGAAAACTTTGCAGCGCTAGTTTATGCATTTATTTAATTGTTTTTATAAAGAAAGGAATCAAACATGTCAGAGCAGTCTTTATTACAGGTAAAGGATTTATCAGTTTCTATTGATAATGAATTACCTATTCTTAATAACATCAATCTTGATATTAAGCCAGGCGAAACCCACGTACTTATGGGACCTAACGGCGCAGGTAAGTCAACTCTTGGTTTTTCCCTTATGGGTAATCCTCACTACTGCGTAACTGGCGGTCAGATAATCTTTGATGGCCAGGATATCACAGATATTTCTGCAGACAAAAGAGCTAAGGCTGGAATGTTCTTATCTTTCCAGAACCCATATGAAGTTCCAGGTATCTCCATGGGAAGCTTTATCAGAAATGCATATCATGCTCAGACAGGTGCTCCTGTTAAGCTGCTTCAGTTCCAGAAGTCACTTAAGGCTGCTATGGAACTTCTTTCTATGGATGAGTCTTATGCAGACAGAGACCTCAATGTGGGATTTTCAGGCGGTGAGAAAAAGAAGGCTGAGATCCTTCAGCTCCTTATGATGAATCCTAAGTTTGCGATCCTTGATGAGACAGACTCAGGACTTGACGTTGATGCTGTCCGCACAGTATCCAAGGGTATTGAGGAGTATCAGAAAAAGAAAGATGGAGCTCTTCTTATTATTACTCACAGCACCAAGATATTAGAGTCACTTCACGTTGATTACACCCACGTACTTGTAAAGGGAAAGATCGTCCACACTGGTGATGGAACACTTGTAGACGAGATCAACGCGAACGGATTTGAGAGATTCATAAAAGAGGATTAACATGAGCGACAACAAGCAGATGGTGGCAGATATTGACCACAGCTTATACGATTTTAAAGATATAGAAAATGAAAAAGACTTCTACAGAATGGAAGAAGGTCTTACCAGAGAGACTGTTCTTAAGGTTTCTGAGGAAAAAAATGATCCTGAATGGATGAGGGACTTCAGGCTTGAGTGCCTTAAGCTCTATAATGAGATCCAGATGCCAAACTGGGGACCAAGCATTGAAGGCCTTGATATGGACAAGATTTCTTCCTATGTAAGACATAAGTCTGACATGAAGGGAAAGTGGGAGGACGTTCCTGAGGATATCAAGAACACCTTCGAAAAACTTGGAATCCCACAGGCTGAGAGAGAATCACTTGCAGGCGTTGGTGCCCAGTACGACTCAGAGCTTGTTTATCACAACGTAAAGGACGAGGTTGCAGCCCAGGGTGTTATCTACACAGACCTTGAGAGTGCACTTAGAAGTGAGTATGCAGACATGATAAAATCTCACTTCATGAAGCTTGTACCTCCAACAGACCACAAGTTTGCAGCACTTCACGGTGCTGTATGGTCAGGCGGATCCTTTGTTTATGTTCCTAAGAACGTCAAGGTTGAGATCCCCCTTCAGTCATACTTCAGACTTAATGCTGCAGGTGCAGGACAGTTTGAGCACACACTTATCATAGTAGACGAGGGCGCAGATCTTCACTTTATCGAAGGCTGCTCTGCTCCTAAATATAACGTTGCCAACCTTCATGCTGGCTGCGTTGAGCTTTATGTTGCCAAGAATGCCAGACTTCGCTATTCAACCATCGAAAACTGGTCCAAGAACATGTACAACTTAAACACAAAGAGGGCTCTTGTTGAGGAGAACGGTATCATGGAGTGGGTTTCAGGCTCTTTTGGCTCCCACACATCTTACCTGTATCCTATGACGATCCTTAAGGGCAATGGTTCCAAGATGGAATTTACAGGAATCACCTTTGCTGGAAAGGGTCAGAATCTGGACACTGGAGCCAAGGTTGTACACCAGGGCGAGAGGACATCTTCTGTTATCAACACCAAGTCTATTTCCAAGGACGGTGGTATTGGTACCTACAGAAGCAGCGTTACCATCCAGAGCACAGCTAAAAAGGCCAAAGCTTCTGTATCCTGTGATTCACTGATGCTTGACAGTATCTCAAGGGCAGATACTATCCCTGGAATGGACATTAGAACCAGTGATGCAGATGTGGGACACGAAGCCAAGATCGGAAGGATCAGCGACGAGGCAATTTTCTATCTTATGAGCAGAGGTATCAGCGAAGAAGATGCCAAGGCAATGATCGTCAGCGGCTTTGCGAACCCTGTATCCAAGGAGTTGCCGCTTGAATATGCAGTAGAGATGAACAACCTAATAAAGCTCGAGATGAGCGGAAACGGCTGATAAGAGGACAGATGATGAGTAAGGATTTAAATATGAAAGTCAATGTTCTGCCAGTTACCACTTACAATTTCCTTCATGTAAATGACGGCAGACTTGAGATAAAAGATGTTGAATTACAAAAGATTGCTTCTTCAAATAAGGCAGGAATCCCTTCGGGAGTGACTTTAAAAGAGAATGTTTCATTTGACGAGGCAGGAGAGATTTTCAGGGAAAACAAGGAAAGGATCCTTGCATTAAAAGAAGAGATGGTAAGCCCGAACTGCGAAACTGCCAAAAGAGATGAGTCTCAGAGCATAAGAACAGGAATGGGAGCTGATGTTGACAAGCTCTTTTTGGAAAATAACATTTCCTGCGATGTCTATACAGTAGAAAAAAATGTAAAAGTCGCAGAGCCCATCGTCTTAAGACAGGACCTTGAGGACGGCGCAACAGGTATGAGCAGCCAGGTCATCCACGCTAAAAAGGGCTCAGAAGTTACAGTTATCATGGCGTATTCCTCTGAGCGCAGCGCCTCAGGCTTTTTAGGAGTAAGCACAAGACTTCTTGCTGATGAGGATGCCACAATAAATCTTGTTAAGGTTCAGCTTCTTGGCGATGGCTATGTCCACTTTGATGATATTGGAGGAGCGTGCCTGAGGGGCGGAAAGATCAACTTAACCACCCTTGAACTTGGCGGGAAAGAGGCATTTAACGGAGCATATATAAATCTTTCTGAGAAGGAAGCTGCCCTTAGCAGCAACCTTGGATATCTTTCAAGAGATGACCACAGTCTTGATATGAACTATGTGGCTGATCAGAGGGGCAAAAAGACAGAGGCTTCTATGCAGTTTAAAGGAGTCCTTATGGGAACAGCTAAAAAGACCTTAAGGGATACCCTGGATTTCAAGACCGGAAGCTCAGGATCTGTTGGAGATGAGCAGGAAGATGCACTTTTACTTTCTGAGAATGTTGTAAACCGCACTATGCCTATTATCCTATGCCAGGAAGAGGACGTAGAGGGAAGGCATGGAGCAACTATCGGTCAGCTTGGTGAGGACCTTCTTTTCTATATGCAGACAAGAGGCATTGATGAAGAAGAGGCCAAGAGGATCATGATCAAAGCTCGTCTTGAGAGCGTGGCAAGGCTCATTCCAGACCAGGAGATCAGGCAGCTTGCGATCTATTATATTCAGCAAATAGTATGATTTTTAAGGAGAACTTATGAAGACACCATCAGAGTGCCGCGAGGATTTTGATATTTTAAGATCCGGCGAGTATGTATATTTTGATAATGCTGCAACAAGTCAGAGACCCAGGCAGGTTCTTGAAGCTGTTTCAGAATTTTACAAGACAGCCAATGCCAATCCCCTAAGGGGGCTGTATGACTGGAGCATGGAGGCTACTGAGCGCTATGAGAGCGCCAGAAAGACAGTGGCTGATTTTATTGGTGCAAGGGCTCCGGAAGAGATCATTTTTACAAGAAATACTACAGAGTCAATAAACCTGGTAGCATACAGCTACGGACTTGATAATGTAAAAGAGGGCGATGAGATCGTCATAACAGTCATGGAACACCACAGCAACATGCTTCCATGGCAGATGGTGGCAAAGAAAAATAAGGCAAAGCTTATTTACCTTGAGCCTGATGAAGAAGGAGTGATCTCCAAAGAGGAGTATACCTCCAAGATCACTGATAAGACCAGGATCGTGGCAATTGGCCACGTTTCAAACGTCATGGGTATCACAAACCCTGTAAAAGAGATAACAGAGTACGCACATTCCAAAGGCGCTGTTGTGGTCGTTGATGGTGCCCAGTCGGCTCCACATATGAAGGTGGATGTACAGGATATAGGATGTGACTTTTTTGCCCTTTCTGGCCACAAGATGCTGGCACCAATGGGAATCGGAGCATTGTATGGGAAAAAAGAGCTTCTTGAGAACATGCAGCCATTCCTTAGAGGCGGTGAGATGATCGAGTACGTAACAAGGGAAGACGCAACCTACGCTGAGATTCCTCATAAGTTTGAGGCAGGAACAGTAAACGCTGGTGATGCTGTAGGACTTGAGGCAGCTATAAAATACCTTCAGGAAGTGGGATTTGACGCCATTGAGAAGCAGGAGCAGAAGCTCACAGCTCTTTTGATGGACGGTCTTAAAAAGCTCCCATATATTAAAGTATATGGATCAAAGGATCCAAACAGACACTGCGGTATTGTGACATTTACAATGGATGGAGTTCATCCACACGATATGGCTTCTCTTCTTAATGATGATAAGGTTTGTATCAGGGCAGGACATCACTGTGCCCAGCCTCTTATGCAGTTTATAGGAGCAGGTTCCACTGCAAGAGCAAGTGTGTACTTTTATAATACCGAAGAAGAGGTTAAAATATTCCTAGACAAGCTTTCAAAAGTAAGAGAGGTAATGGGCTATGGAGCTTAAGCAGTTATACAGAGAGATAGTAAACGAGCACAACCTTCACCCAGTGCATAAAAAGGCTATTGATTCCCCAGATCTTGTCATGAGGGGCGTTAATCCAAGTTGCGGAGATGACATCACACTGAGCCTTAAGATCACTGATGGTGTTATTACAGACGCTGGATACGAAGGTTCAGGATGTGCTATTTCACAGGCTTCTGTTGATATGATGGTTGACCAGATCCTTGGTAAGAATAAGGAAGAGGCCATTAAGCTTGCAGGAACCTTTATGGGAATGATAAAGGGAGAGATCACTGACGAGGAGAGCCTTGAGGCCTTAGATGAGGCAGCTGCTCTTCAGGATGTGGCGCATATGCCAGCAAGGGTTAAGTGTGCGGTGCTGGGATGGCACACGATGCAGGAGATGCTGGAGAATGCGCGTTAAAGTGAACCATGCGAATTAAAAAACAGGTAGCAGTGGGAGCTTGCTCACAACTGTTACCTGTTTTTTTAATTCATACGGCGAACGCCGCGACAACGAGGAATAAGCGTAAGCGTTTCCGAGTCTGTCGGCAGGGTTCACTTTTAAGAAGCTCGTCGTTCAGATGTTTTACTTTTTTTCGCGCCAAAGAGAGCGCAGCTCTCTTTAACGCGAAAAAAAGTACCATCCCCGTAGGATATACCCACGAAAACAGTACTCGGCGTGCACCGCCAGGGTCTCGAACCCTGGACAACCTGATTAAGAGTCAGGTGCTCTACCAACTGAGCTAGCGGTGCATTCGTTATTTAGAAGCTCGCGCTGTCTTAACGACAAGTGATATCTTACTACGGCACGAGGATTAATGCAAGCACTTTTTTAAAAATTTTTTCAATTTTTTTAAAACCATGGATTCTATGCGTTTTCACAGGGGATTATTTATGGTAAATTATATGGGGAACAATGAGGAAATAAGAGGATTTCACATGATTTTTGACACGCATGCTCACTATGATGATGAGCAGTTTGATATAGACAGAGATAGCCTTCTTTTGTCCATGAAGGAGAACGGAATCGGAACTATTGTAAATATTGGTGCTAATCTTGCATCGTCAGAGACTACTTTGGAGCTCGCCCACAAATATGACTTTATTTATGCAGCAGTGGGAGTTCATCCAAGTGACAGCGCTGAGCTTAATGAGGATAACTTCTCAAGGCTAAGGCAGATGACTTCTGACGACAGGTGCGTTGCAGTGGGAGAGGTCGGGCTTGACTACTACTGGCCAGAGCCTGATCACGAGATACAAAAGAAATGGTTTGTAAGGCAGCTTGAACTTGCAAGAGAAGTGGGACTGCCTGTAGTTATCCACTCAAGAGATGCAGCAGCTGATACAGTTCAGATTCTTAAAGACAACAACGCAGGGGAAATAGGAGGAGTGGTACACTGCTTTTCTTATTCCAAGGAAGTGGCGCTTGAGTGCGTCAAGATGGGACTTTACATCGGAGTTGGCGGGGTACTTACCTTTAAGAACGGCAAGAAGATGAAGGAAGTGGTATCTGAAGTGCCAATTGAGAAGATCATTTTAGAGACAGATTGCCCCTACCTTGCTCCAGAGCCCAACAGAGGGAAGCGTAACAGCTCATTAAACCTTCCATATGTAGTAAAGGCTATGGCAGAGATAAAGGGTATAAGTGAGCAGGAAGTCATTGACATAACAGAGCACAATGCCAGGACAATGTACAGGATCGGCTAAAGCTTTTTTGCATAAACAGAAATGGAGAATATATGGCGTATTTAGGAAATGTGGCTCGCACCAAGGAAGTGCTGGCCAAATACAATATGAGTGCCAAAAAGAAGTTTGGACAAAACTTCCTTATAGATAGTCACGTGCTTGAGGGAATTGTTGAGGCAGCAGGAGTTTCAAAAGATGACCTTGTCCTTGAAATAGGACCAGGGATCGGAAGCCTCACTCAGTACCTGGCAGAGGCTGCAGGTAAGGTCATTGCAGTTGAGATAGATAAGACTCTTTTGCCGGTTCTTGCTGATACATTGTCTGAGTATGACAACGTGACGGTGATAAACGAAGATATACTGAAGGTGAATCTGGATGATATAGTTGCAGAAAATGGCGGAAGGCCCATCAAGGTAGTAGCCAATCTTCCGTACTACATCACCACACCTATCATTATGAAGCTGTTTGAGAGCAGAGCCAGGATTGAGAGCATCACAGTCATGGTCCAGAAGGAAGTGGCGGACAGAATGGCAGCAGGGCCTGGAGGCAAGGATTATGGTTCCCTTTCGCTGGCCGTAGGGTATTACGCCAAGGCGGTTACAGTCATGGACGTTCCACCAAGCAGTTTTATACCGCAGCCAAATGTGGGCTCCGCTGTGGTGAACCTGTCAAGGTATGCAGAGCCAAGAGTCAGTGTACAGGATGAAAAGAGACTATTTGAGATAGTAAGGACGGCCTTCAACCAGAGAAGGAAAACACTGTCAAATTCTCTTTCAAACAACCCTTCACTTGGGGTTTCCAGACAGGAAGTTGTGGATGCGTTAGTAAAAATGGGAGTAGATGAAAAAGCAAGGGGAGAAATACTTACTCTGGAGCAGTTTGCAGAGCTTTCAGATATTTTACAAAGATAAAGCCCTATGATAAACTAGCACTAGATATAGTATTTGTTGCACCAAAGAGGAGTATATTTTGGATAAGGTCGAGTATAAGATCAGGGCTGATGAGATAAAAGCTTTGATTGGGGAAGGCAGATATGCCGACGCGGTAAAAATAGCAGATACCATAGACTGGAAGAGGGTCAGGAACGTTTCTACCCTCTGCACTATAAGTGATCTGTATAAGATAAACAGACGTCTTCAGGAGAGCAGGGATATTCTCCTTATGGCCTATGACAGGCATCCTACTGGAAGACCTATAGTTTACTCACTGTGTGAGCTTGCCATCAAGATGGGCGAATTTGTTCAGGCGGTGGAGTACTACAAGGAATTTGTGAGGATCGCACCCAGGGACACAGGCAGATATGTACTTCAGTACAAGCTCTATGAGGCTCAGGAAGTGAGTCTTGAGGAGAGGATCGCTGTACTTGAAGAGCTCAAAAAGCACGACTATCAGGAAAAGTGGGCTTATGAGCTGGCGTACCTTTATCACAGAGTAGGGCTTACCACAGAGTGCATCGAGGAATGTGACGAGATATTCCTGTGGTTTGGAGAAGGCAGATATGTAATGAAGGCCTTGGAACTTAAGGCGCTTCATGAGCCACTTTCCCACGAGCAGCAGGACAGATACATCAGATACAAGCAGAGCCACGGTGGAATAGTAGACCCATCCATTATCGCTGAGAAGGACGCAGTGGGCAAGGACGAGACAAGAACTGTTGAGATCAAGCAGCCCACAAAAGAAATGCCTCCTATAACAGACTCTGTTATTGAGGCCTATACAAGCGGACAGGCAGAGGAGGAAGAGGACCTTGGGCAGACCAGAGAGTTTGTGCCAGGTGATATTTCTTTTGCCGTACAGACAACAAAAGAGCAGGAAGGTCCAGAGCAGGAAGAGCCTGCAGAGAGAGACTTTGATGAGATAGTCTATCCTCATATAAGCGAGATAAAAGAGCCTTCAGTCGACGTAAGTACATACAACACCATCAACCTTCAGGAGTCACTGGCAGAGAGCCTTAGGGAAGTTATTGGAGATGAGGCTTTTTCTGGAGAGCAGGCGCCTGCCCCAGAGCAGCCACAGGAGAGCGCTGTTCAGCCTATCACCGAGGAGATATTCGAAGATACCGGAGAAATTCCTGATGATACAGAAGTTCAGGAAGAGGAATACCCTCAGGAAGAGGAGCTTTTACAGGAAGAGGAGGCAGAGGAAGTACCTGCTTCAGAGCCTGTGGGAATGCAGGAAGTTTTCTTTGATACAGACCCCAAGATGGGCATAGAGATCAAGTACGGCGGAAACGGACCTATCCTGGGCGAGGAAAAGAAACCTGTAAGTGAGGAAGAAGAGGTTCCTGAAGAAGAGCAGGAAGAGGCAGCAGAGACTGAGCAGCTAGGCGAAGCTGGCAGCTCTTTTACCTATGAAGAAAAACCTCTCGAGGACGAAGTTCCTGGTGCTGTCATACATCCAAATGCCAATTATCAGATGTACTCTAACTTTGAGAACATGCTCTCCCAGGAGTACGACGGACAGATTTCTCTGGCAGTTGAGCCAGAGCCTGAGGTTGAGAAGCAGATCACAGGACAGATCAGCATCTCGGAGTACCTTGATAACTGGGAGCAGTTTAAAAAAGACCAGCAGCAGAAGCAGCTTGAGAGAGTTAAGCAGAGAGTAGCTGATGAGACTGGAGATATGTTTGCGGACTTCGATGAGAAGACCAAGGCAGGACTTCAGGAGAAGATAGAAAAAGCTATAAATGACGCCATTAAGAAGGAAAGCTATGAGAAGGCGTCAGGAAGAGGCAACTGGAACCTCAAGAGAGAGGACGTTATAAATGCCGCAGTTGCTGAAGTAATTGAAAGCGAAAATATCGAAGAGCCAGAGGAAGCTCCTGAAGAGGAGGAGATCCTGGCAGAAGATACCAGGGCTGAAGATGCTCCTGCAGAGGAATTGCAGGAAGAGCAAAGCGTAGCAGAGCCAGAGGAGACTACTGAGGAGGTTCCCAAAGAGCCTTCTGATGAAGAAGAAAAGGAACCAGAAGAAGCTTCCAAAGAGGAAGAGCCTAAAGAGCAGGATGCTGGTGAAGCACAAGCTGAAGAATCCGAATCTGAAGATGATGACGAAGATGAGGATGATGAGGAAGAAGAAAAAGAAAAAGAGCCTAAGGCAGAAGCTCCTGTTAAGAAAAAAGAGCCTGCTAAAAAGCCAGCTGGCAAGAAGCATATCGGAAACAGAGAGCTTGAGGAGCGCGTAAGGACCATGACTCCTGAAGAGAAGGAGCTTTTTGGACCATATATCCATCACAAGAAATCAAGGCGCCAGATCATCAATGCCATAGACAACCTGAGCATGGATCCATTCTCTGGAAATGCCATAGTAACTGGAGAAGAGGGCGCAGGAACAGTAAATCTTGCAAAGGGCCTTATCAAGGCAATGCAGGCTTCTGATTCCAACTTTAGCGGAAAGGTAGCAAAGATCACTGCCAACACCCTGAACAAGAAGAGCACAGCCAGCATCTTTGACAAGCTGGCAAATGGTGCACTCATCATCCAGAGGGCAGCAGACCTCACTTCAGAGACTGTTAGCGAGCTTTTGAAGATCCTCCAGGAGGAGAACAAGGGACTTGTTCTTGTAATGGAAGACACCAAGGAAGATATGGACAGATTCCTTGACAAGAACCCATCCCTTAAGCAGAGCTTCAATGTAAGGGTTGATATCGAGGCTCTTGACGATGACTCTTTGGTGGCTTACGCAAGGCAGTACGCACTTGAAAAAGAATACGCCATCGATAATCTTGGAATCCTGGCTCTCCACACAAGGATCTCTGAGAGACAGACTCTTGACCACGATGTGACAGTATCTGAGGTAAAAGACATTGTGGATGATGCTATTTATTATGCTGAAAAGAGATCAGTGGCTCACTTTGTAGATGTTTTAGTTCACAAAAGATACGACGAAAATGATATGATTATATTAAGAGAGAAAGACTTTATGCATGATTAATATTTCTTAAAGCAGGGGGCAACATGGATCATAAGGTATTTATTTCTGAAGACGACGAGTATCTATTCGGTCAGGGAACACACTACGATATATACGAAAAACTTGGCGCACATCCATCAGAAGAAAAGGGCAAGAAGGGGTTTTTCTTCGCAGTATGGGCACCAAATGCAGCTGATGTTCACGTAGTTGGAGACTTTAATGGATGGGACGAGAATGCCCACCAGATGAAGAGGACCAAGACAGGGAACATCTGGACACTATTTATTCCAGGAGTTGGGATCGGAGTACTTTATAAGTTCCTGATCACCACACAGGATGGAAGAAAGCTCTACAAGGCAGATCCCTATGCCAACTTTGCTGAGCTTCGTCCAGGCAATGCGTCAAGAACGACAGACCTCTCAGGCTTTAAGTGGTCTGACAGCAAATGGTATGACAACTTAAAGGGCAAGGATGTGCAGAAGCTTCCTATAGCTATTTATGAGTGCCATATCGGATCATGGATGAAACATCCTGATGGAACTGAGGACGGTTTCTACACCTACAGACAGTTCGCAGACAGGATTGTTGAATACTTAAAGGAAATGAAGTACACCCACATTGAGCTCATCGGAATTGCTGAGCATCCTTTTGATGGCTCATGGGGATATCAGGTAACTGGTTATTATGCGCCTACATCAAGGTATGGAGAGCCCACAGATTTCATGTATCTTGTGAACAAGCTCCACAAAAATGGTATCGGCGTTATCCTTGACTGGGTACCAGCTCATTTCTGTCCAGACGAGTTTGGACTTGCAACCTTTGACGGAACATGTATCTATGAGCATCCAGACCCAAGAAAGGGAGAGCACCCAGACTGGGGAACGAGGATATTTAACCTGGAGAAGCCAGAAGTTAAGAACTTCCTTATTGCAAATGCTCTTTACTGGATCCGCAAGTTCCATATCGACGGCCTTAGAGTTGATGCTGTGGCATCAATGCTCTACCTTGACTACGGCAAGAAGGATGGTCAGTGGGTTCCTAACAAGTATGGCGACAACAAAAACCTTGATGCCATTGAGTTCTTTAAACACTTTAACAGCGTGGTAAGAGGAACATATCCAGAGGTCCTTACAATTGCAGAAGAGTCTACAGCATGGCCTAAGGTTACTGCAAGACCTGAGGATGACGGACTTGGATTTACATTTAAGTGGAACATGGGATGGATGCACGACTTCTGCGAATACATGAAGCTGGATCCATACTTCAGGCAGGGCGCTCATTACATGATGACCTTTGCCATGAGCTACAATGACTCAGAGAACTACATTCTGCCACTTTCTCACGATGAGGTTGTACACCTTAAGTGCTCCATGGTAGAAAAGATGCCAGGCTACAAGGTTGATAAGTACGCTAACCTTCGTGCCGGATATACATATATGTTTGGCCACTCTGGCAAAAAGCTTCTGTTTATGGGACAGGACTTTGGTCAGGAGAGAGAGTGGAGCGAAAAGAGAGAGCTTGACTGGTTCCTTCTTGATAACGACCTTAACAAGGGTCTCAAGGCCTATGTAGCGAATCTTTTGGAGATATACAGAAAGTATCCTGCCCTTCACGAAATTGATAACAACTGGGGCGGATTTGAATGGATCAACGCTGACGACAAGGGCAGAAGCACATACAGCTTCTACAGAAGAGCCTCCAGCGGAAAAGACAACATATTATTTGTACTTAATATGACTCCTGTTGAGAGAAAGGGCTTTATGGTAGGAGTGCCATTTGATGGAACCTACACCCATATCCTCGACAGTGCAGAGGAAAGATTTGGAGGACCAGGCAGCAATATTCCACCTAAGATCAAATCTATCAAAGGGCTTTGTGACTACAAGGATTACAGCCTGACATTTGATCTTCCGCCTTACGGAGCTGAGGTATTTGTCTTCCAGACTCCCAAGCTAAAGAAAAAATAAACACGTGCCGAAATAGAAGGTGATGGATATGATCCGTTACCTTCTTTTTTTATTTGATGAGGAGCAAGATGAACATTAACTTTCAGAATATCACTGGTCAGAAGGCCAGTCAGGATCAGATTCTTCTTAGCACGGAGGCGAAAGAAAGGTCAGTATCAGATTCCTTTGGAAAAAATTCAATTTCAGGAAGCAGCTATGCGCTGGATATAGATGCAACAGGCTTTACCAACAATGCCTATGCACAGCATCAAAGAAGCATAGATGATATAAGTCAGATGGCAGAGAACAAGGATGTTTTCTCTGAGCATAATTTTATGGCCCTTATGGCAAACACCATGTCCGAGGAGGACTACAACAGGGCACTTGAGGATGGTTTTGATCTTAAGGATCTAAACAGCAAAGATGCTGTCACGATCGTTGATAAGATCAAGAGCGTCCTTCTTGAGTCGGGCGAAGTGGTGGCTGGATATAATGATGATCTTAGCGTTGATAAGCTTAGAAAGATCACGGGCAGTGACGCACAGGCAAACGCTCTTAAAAACAGTTTCCATGAGAACGATATCCCCGTAACAGCAGAAAATGCAAAGGCAGCAACACTTGCCTATGAGCAGATTGCAGACATCAAGGAACTTAGTGATGCTGCAGTTAAGTACATGGTGCTCAACAATATGAAGCCTACCATTGAAAACATTTATTTTGCAGCTCACAGCACAAATGGACAGAACGCCACAGGCAATGGCTTTTACGCTCAGGAAGCAGGAGGCTATTTTGCCCAGAAGGCAGAAGAAATAGATGAAAACGCACTGGGTCCTCAGATTGAAAAGATCATCGAGGAGGCGGGGCTTGATCCAAAAGATAAAACCCTTAAGGATGAATCTCTCTGGATGGTATCCCAGGGCATTCCTCTTACAGGAGATAACCTTGAACAGGTAAGGACTATAAAGAGCCTTAAGTTCCCTATCTCAGAGGATGTTGCTACAAAGGCAGCAGCCTCTGCAATAGCAGATGGGAAAAAAGCTATCAAGGGAGATGTCTTTGAGCCAAAGTCCAATCTGCAGAAGGCAGCAGAGACCAAGGATGCAGTAGATAACATCAGCGATGATGATATAAAGGATGTTATTTCAGCTGGAAGAGAGCTGACCATAAGGAACCTTACAAGTAACTTCTCAGTAAGCTATGCATCAATCCAGGAAAATGATGAGAGACTTGTAACTGCAAGGCTCCAGCTTGAAGAAGTAAGACTGAAGATGACAGTTGAAGCCAACAAGCAGCTTCTTGATAGCGGTTTCTCCATCGATACAGCTCCAATGGAACAGCTTATAGAAAGGCTTAAAAATCTTCTTTCCAGAAGTGGAGAGGAGACTACAGGAAAAGCGGTTGATGAGATAACAAACGTAACTCCTTCAAATGCGGGCTTTGCCTTCAGGATGACTATCAGCAGAGTGTCTGTTATCGCAAATGGACCTGCAGATATTGTGGGAGCCATGGCAGATGACCTTAAAGAGGCTTCTCTTTATAAGATAAGTCAGATGTCTGAAACTGCCACTATGAAGTTCAGGCAGGCGGGAGAGGGATATGAGAAGCTTATGACCGTCCCAAGGGCTGACCTTGGAGACAGCATCAAGAAGGCTTTCAGAAATGTGGATGACATCTTAAAAGACCTTGACCAGGAAATGACTGATGAAAACAGAAGAGCTGTCAGGATCCTTGGCTACAACAAGATGGAGATAAACGAAGAGAACTTTGAGAAGGTCAGAAGCTGGGATGCAAAGCTTCAGAGCACCATAGACAGGCTTAAGCCTGGTGCGGTATTTGACCTTATAAGACAGGGCAAGAATCCTCTTTCCATGACAATCGAAGAGCTCTCTCAAAACCTTGATCAGAACACAGAGTCTGATGAGAAGGAAAAAGGAAAGAGTGAGGAGAGATACGCAAAGTTCCTGTTTAAGCTTGAGCACAAGGGTGAGATCACCAGGGAAGAGAAGACTTCCTTTATTGGAATTTACAGGCTCTTCCATACCTTAAAGACCACTGATTATCAGGCGATTGGATCACTTCTTAAGACAGATCAGGAGATGACCATAGGAAATCTTCTAAATGCCACCAGAAATCAGAAGGCATCAAGGAAGGGCATGGACTATAAGGTCGATGATGACTTTGGCGGTCTTACTGTAAAAGAAAAAGACTATAGCCCAAGGATTGATGAGCAGATTTCAGCTGCATTCAGATATTACAGGGCTAAGGCTGAGACAGTTTATGAAAACCTTGAACCTGAAAAGCTGATGCAGACTCAGGTTAATGATAAGACTCTTTTGCCGAAGCTTGCAGATGATCTTAAGAGAGCTGATATAGACAAGGAGCTTGAGAGAGAGTTTGCAAAGCAGGAGCTTGAACAGATAAGACAGACTGTTTCTCTTAAATCCGCTGAGCCTAATGCAAAAGAAATGAGTCAGGCGGGAATTGAACTTACCTACAATAATCTTGAGGCGTATATCTCAGAAAAGAGAGACCGCAGGAACGGAAACATCTGGAAAAAGACTGAAGATATGAAAGAAAGGGAGCTTTTAAAAGAATCTCTTTCAGAAGACGATTATCAGGATAATTATGTAAAGATTTTGGAGAGAATGTCCGATAATTTATCTAGAGAGCTACTTAGTAGTGATGACACATATATTGATGTCAGAGCAATAGCTCTTTTGCAGAAACAGATTTCTGTGATGACAGGAAACGCAGAGAGGAACAGCTATGAAGTGCCGGTTGAGATCGATGGAGAAGTGGTTTCAATGAACGTGACACTAAATAGCGATGATACAAAAAGGTCAAGGATGGACGCCAGTGTTCTGACAGACGAGTACGGACAGCTAAGCTTAAGACTCTTCGTGGAAGAGGAAAGCATCCGTGGAATGCTCACAACCACAAATGGCAAGAACCAGTGGGAGTCAGAATATCTGGAGAATGTAAGAACCAGATTGTGCGAGAGGATCTCAGAAAAGCTAAGAGATGTGATCGTTAGTGCAGAGAACATAGCAATCCTCTACAACGCACAAGCAGGACCTGCCTCAGCAGGTGTGGTTTCAGGAAATGCCATGGAAGGCGAAAAAACTTATCAGACTGACACAAAAACACTTTTAACTATGGCAAAAGCCTTTATTGAGGCTTTGTGATCACACATCAAAAAGAAATGAGGTAGGCATGAAAGTAAATTACAACGTATCTGCAATGATAGCAAATAACGCTCTTCAGAAGAATGACAAGCTTCTTTCAGAGTCCCTGGGAAGACTTTCCAGCGGTCTTAAGATTGCAAATGCCAAGGATAATCCATCTGGCCTTGCAATGTCCAGAAGAATGAATTCACAGATCGAAGGTCTTGGAGTTGCAAATGACACCTCTAATGATGCGATTTCAATTGTACAGGTGGCAGACGGAAGTCTGTCTGAAATCCATGAAGTTCTTCAGAGAATGAGTGAACTGGCTATCAAGTCCAGCAACGGAACCTTAACTGAAAGTGACAGAGAGGCAATCCAGGAAGAGGTTTCTCTTTTGAAGCAGGAAATCGAGAGAATGGCAAAGACCACTCAGTTTAATGGACAGAGTATTCTTGATGGCTCTTTCGATCTTCGTGGATATGCCACAGTTGGAAACGCCCCTTCTTCAGCTGTTACAAACCCTAACATCAGCGTGCTTACATACTCAGATACAGTTGGTGCAGGAACCTACCAGATAACAGGAATCGACGTTAAGTACTTGAACCTTACAGGATCAACCGGAGTAGACAAGAAGGGAATCTTCTTTGAAGAGGGAACCGAAGCAAACATCAAGATCCAGAAGGTCTATGAGGATGGAACAACAGAAGACTACATGACAAATGGCATGCAGGCCACCATCACAGAAGATATCCTGTCATTAAAGGACAATACAGGAAAAGAGATCAAGATCCAGATCGACGAAGCTTTTAACGGAACCCTCAATCTTGAACTTACAGGAAAAGGGGCAATGACCATGCAGGTTGGAGCTAATGAGGGACAGACACTGGATATCAGGATCCCTAAGATATCTCTTTCTACCCTTGGACTTTACAACCTCGATCTTGCCAATGAAGTTGGCGCAAGAGAGGGAATCGAGAGCATCAAAAATGCCATTGTACAGGTGAGCAGCATCAGAGCAAACCTCGGTGCTTATCAGAACAGACTTGAGCACACAGTAAGCAACCTCGATATAACTGTAGAAAATATGACAGCAGCCTACTCAAGGATCATGGACGTAGACATGGCGGAGGAGATGACAACCTACTCAACACAGCAGGTTCTCTCCCAGGCAGGAATTTCCATGATGGCCCAGGCCAATGAGAGACCTTCACAGGTACTTCAGCTTCTTCAGTAAGAAACTATTGACCCGGCTTTTACATATAGGAGCAGACTATGACACCAGTAAAGAAACAGGAATATACCCTTAAGATAACTCAGGCAAATAAGACACAGCTGATCACCATATTATATGAGATGGTCATCGACTATCTTGAGGAGAGCATAGATGGGTTTGCGATAGGAAAAAGAAGTGATGCAGAAAACAGTATCATGAATGCTCAGCACTGCATCGATGAGCTCATCCACTCTCTCAACATGGAATACGAGCTTGCAAGAAACCTTCACAAGATCTATATTTTCTCAAAGACAGAGCTGGCAGTTTCATCTGCAACTGGCAACATCCACAGGATCTGGAAGGTTAAAAAGAACTTTGAAAAGCTCCATGAGGCATATGTGGAACTTGAAAAGTATGATACCTCAGAAGTTTTAATGGGAAATACCCAGAAGGTATACGCAGGCCTTACATATGGAAAGTACTCTTTAAACGAGGATATTACTGCACTTTCCATGAACAGAGGACTAATGGCATAAAAGACCTTAAGAAAATCTTAAGATATTAATATTTCAGGGAAAAAGAAATAAATACCGAATACAAATTATCGGATTAACAAAGAGCGGAAAAATCATCTTTCCGCTCTTTTTGTGCTTTTGATGATCTTAAAGGGGGAAAGACAGCTAAAAAACAATTATTAATTTTGGGAAAAGGACGGATTTTTGGGGGCTTTACAAAGAAAAACAAACATGTTAGATTCTTTTTCGCGAGCTCGACAAAACTACGAAAGGGGTAGATTTTTATTTTCGCAATCTTAATTCTGTTCCTGGCAGGGGCTGTGTTTACAGATCTGCTAAAGGACAAGATATTCAACGCCTGGGTTATTCCGGCTCTTTCAACTGGCGTTATATCATCGCTCATTGGAGGGACTGACAGACTGATAGAGTCTTTGTCAGCAGTGGGGGCAGCACTTCTTATCCTGCTTCCGGTTTACTTTCTAAAGGGCATTGCAGCCGGAGACGTTAAGCTGTTCATGTCAGCAGCATCTTTTTTATCTGTCAGTGATACTCTTTCATGTATCCTGATCTCATTTCTTATCGCAGGAGCAATTTCAGTCGCGGTGATCATTTTCAAAAGAAACAAACAAAAGACGATACATTTTGCAGTACCTGTTCTTATCAGCGTTCTGTTCGTCATGGGAGGTGTTATATGAAGGAGAGCATTCTTGCAATTTATGACAGGAGCACTCTTTATTCCATGAGGCTTTCCGAGTACTTAAGGGAGCATTTAAAACTATCATTCTGTATTCAGACATTTACGGAAAAAGAGGAGTTCATGGAGTTTTTGGAAAGCGAGGAGGTATCACTTCTTATTGCTTCAAGCAGCGCAAGCTGCGGCCTTGAAGAAATGATCCGGGAAAGCTGCAGCGCAGTGATGATCCTGGAGGAAGAAGATTTTAAGGGGCCTTCTGGCTTTGATGAAAGCGATGGCTTTTTCCATATGAGCAAGTACCTGCCTGCAGGAAAGATCCTTGAGAGACTGCTTACAGTGTGCATGGAGAATCCTGATGGCTTTCTGGATCTTGGGATCAGACACATGGAGAATGAATGCAAGGTGATAGGTCTTTATACACCGCTTTCAGGGAGCGGTCAGACAACTCTTGCAGTCCAGATGGCGGAGCAGCTTGCAAGGACAAATAAGACCATCTTCATAAGCTTTGAGAGCTTTTCAGCTCTTACAAGGACCTTTGACAACGAGGCGACGCAGGACATTACTGACATGATGTACTACGCTGACTGCGAGCGGGATAAATTCTGCATTTATCTTGAGAAGATCAAGGTAAGGAAAAACGGTGTTGACTACATAGCACCAGCAAAGACAGCGATGCAGATTAAAGAGATGGGAGCTAAGAAAGTAAGGGAGCTGATAGCTCTTTTGTCCAAGGAAGCAGGATATGAATATGTGATCCTGGACCTTAAGGACTACCCTGAAGGGTTCTTTGAGATCCTGTCCATGTGCGATGTCCTTTACACCATCAACCGGAACAACTCAGCTGATCAGTACAGGATGGGCAAGTACAACAAGGTGCTGTGTGAAAATGGCTATGAGGCAGTACTTTCAAAGACCATCAAGTGCTTTTTCCCGGATGATTGCGGAAGTTCTTCCTACAAAAAGCATGTGGGAGAGCTTATTAAGAAGGGGCAGGAGGTGCTGCTTCTTGGAGCATAACCTGGATGAGCTGAGAGTTGGGATCAAGGATGAAGTATTAAAGAGTCTGGATTTTTCAAGGGAGATAAGCGATGAGGAACTTTTTGAGCTAATTGATGGCGAGATAGGGAGCATGCTAAGGGACAAGGCACTGCCCGTGAGTTTAAAAAAGACACTCCGGATGAATGTCTATCACTCCATAAGAAAGCTGGATGTTCTGCAGAGCCTTGTGGATGATCCTTCCATAACGGAGATAATGGTCAACGGCACGGATAACATCTTCATTGAAAAAGAGGGAAAGATAAGTGAGTGCATGCTCCACTTTGAATCGAGGCAGCGACTTGAGGATGTGGTACAGCAGATAGTTGCTTCCTGTAACAGAGTTGTCAATGAATCATCGCCAATAGTGGATGCAAGACTTGAAAACGGATCCAGAGTAAATGTCGTCCTTGCACCCATTGCTCTAAATGGACCCATCGTCACAATACGAAGATTCCCTGATAAACCTATCACCATGAAAAGGCTGATAGAACTGGGATCGATTTCTGAATATCTTAAAAGTTATATCGAAGTGTTGGTAAAAGCGGGATATAACATCTTTATTTCTGGAGGAACAGGGTCTGGAAAGACCACTTTTCTAAATGCACTATCTGATTTTATTCCAAAGGATCAAAGACTTATCACCATAGAGGACAACGCAGAGCTTCAGATAAGAGGCGTTCCAAACCTTGTAAGGATGGAGGCCAGAAACGCAAATGTGGAAGGCTGCAAGCCCATCACCATAAGGGACCTCATCAAGTCCTCACTTAGAATGCGCCCTGACTGGCTGGTTGTGGGCGAGGTCAGAGGTGATGAGTGCGTTGACATGCTGCAGGCCATGAACACAGGTCATATGGCCATGAGTACTGGTCACGCCAACAGCGCAGAAGATATGCTTTCAAGAATTGAGACCATGGTGCTCATGGGAATGGAGATCCCCCTCTCTGCAGTAAGGGGCCAGATCGCTTCGGGAATTGATATTGTGATCCATCTTGGGAGGCTCCGAGACAGGAGCAGGAAGGTCCTTGAAATATGCGAGCTTGAAAAGGAGCTGGATGAAAAGACCGGAAGGATCAGAGTCAACACCCTGTTTAGATTTGAGGAAAGTGAATGTATGAGCAAAGAAAAAGTTGTTGGGAAATGGAGGAAGGTTGGTGAACTTAAAGCTACTGAAAAACTTTTGGCAGCAGGTCTTAGACTGCCGGCCAGTTAGAGGCGATATCCCGATATTTCTGCAGGGAATCTTTATTGCGTTTATGTTTGGGGAGCTGTTTTACGATTCTCTTTTAGCGATTCTTGTTCTTTCGCCGATATGTCTTTTCTGGTTCTTATATCAGAAAAAGCGCCAGGGCGAAAGAAACAGAAGACTTGTGGGAATACAGTTCAAAGACGCAATAAGCTCGGTGCTGACCTGTTTAAAGGCAGGGTATTCTGCAGAGAATGCATTTGTTGAGGCCTGCCACGACATGGAGATGCTCTATGGGAAAAAGAGCCTTATCTACAGCGCGCTTACTAAGCTAAAGAAGGGACTTAAGAACAATGTCCCCATTGAAAAACTCATTTACAAGATGGGAAAAGAAACAGGAAATCCGGACATCATGGATTTTGCGGAAGTGTTTGCCGTTGCAAAAAAGAGCGGGGGCAACATGCCACAGATCATCAGCCGCACCATCACGGTGATCTCTGAAAAGATGGACGTGGAAAAAGAGATCGACGTTCTGATAAGTGCAAAGAGAATGGAAGCCAGGATAATGAATCTGGTGCCCTTTTTCATAATCTTCTATATAAGTCTTACCAGTTCTGGGTTTTTTGATCCCCTTTATCACAATCTGTTTGGGGTGATATTCATGACGGTGTGTGCAGGGCTGTATGTTACAGCGTATCTCATGTCAGAAAGGATAGTGAATATAAATGTCTGAGCTTTTCTTTTTGTATCTGATAATCCCTGTACTGATGCTGATCCTGTTCTTTTTGTCAAAAGATCTGACCCTTCCTGAAAGGATTGAGGACACAGGCATCAGCAGAGCCTATCTGAAGATATCCCTTTATATTTACAAATACCTTAAGGAGAGACTTTTTTCTTTTTCCAGAGAAAAGATAAGAACCTACTTAGGGACCTTGGAGCACAGAAAGGATATTGAGAACCTTGAGACTGAGTACTTTATCCGAAAGATAAGCATAGTTCTGTTAATGGCTACAGCGGGAAGCTTTTTATCTTTGATGCTGTGTATAAGCTCAGGGCAGGAGATGCGGATAACAGACCTTGGAACCCTTGAAAGAAGCGACTTTGGAGGCAAGGATTACGATGTGGACCTGGTTGCTTTGGACGAAGCGGGCAATGAACTTGGGCAGTATCATCTGTCAGTTGAAAACAGGGTCTTTACGGATGAGGAGGCGCAAAGGCTCTTTGAACAGGCATCTTTGGAGCTGGAGAAGGTGGTGCTAGGTGAAAATGAGAGTTTTGACAGGGTCTATACAGATCTCGATCTTGCTGAAGCCATAGAAGGGTATCCCTTTGATATAAGGTGGAAGCTTGATAACTATGAGGTGATGCATTTTGACGGACGGCTCATTTCTGAAAATATCCCGGAAGGAGGCGTAGTTGTTGAGCTTGTGGCCATGTACAGCTACAAAGATCTTCGCTGGCAGCAGGTATTTCACGCAAATATCATGCCAAAGGTACTAAATCCTGCAGAGCGGGTCTATGTAGAGATTGAAAAGCTGTTAAGGGGCGCAGATGAAGCTTCCCTGGAGGAAAAAGAGATATCTTTGCCAAAGACCTATGAAGACCGGCAGATCATATGGAGCCAGAAATTACAGGACAACAGCCTATTGCTTTTGCTTCTTACCCTTATAGGAGGAGCTGCATCTTACGTCCTTAAGGACAAGGAGCTTAAAAAGACAATGGAAGAAAGGCATCAGGAGCTCTTGTCGGACTATCCGCAGTTTGTTTCAAAGCTGGTCCTTTACATGGGAGCTGGCATGACAGTAAGAAATGTGTTTAACAAGCTGGCAGTGTCATATGAAAAAAAGAAGGAAAACGGCGGCGGAAAAAGGTACCTCTATGAGGAGATCCTAAGGGTTAACAGGGAGCTGGCGACAGGCGCTTCAGAGAGCGAAACCTACGAAAGATTTGGAGCAAGGTGCATGGTCAAGCAGTACACAAGGCTTGCGACTCTTTTGTCCCAGAACATAAGAAAGGGAAATGGCGAGCTTTTAGCGCTTCTTTCAGAAGAAGCAAAAAAGGCCTTTGAAGAGAGAATGGATAAGGTCAAGAAAACTGGTGAGGAAGCGGGAACCAAGCTTTTATTACCAATGATAATCATGCTGGTCATAGTCATGGCCATGATCATGATCCCAGCATACATGGCATTTTAACAAAGAATGGAGGATGAAAAAATGAATAGATTAAAGAATATTGGAAAAAAGGTTGTAAACGGAGCTTTGAAGTTTTGGAGGGATGAGTCTGGAATGGGTACAGTTGAGGTGATCCTTATCATCGTGGTTCTGATAGGACTCGTAATCGTGTTCAAGGAGCAGATCTCCGGAATTGTAGAGGATGTGTTTAAGACCATCAGAGAGGATACACGTGTTATCACGAACTAAAGGATACCTCACAGTTTATCTGTCACTGTCAATCATGATGATCATGTCTCTTATCCTGGTGCTCTTTCAGGGTGCCAGGATCGGAGCGGTCAAGATGAAAACAGAGTGCACTGCGGACATTGCCATGAACTCAGTTCTTGCAGAGTACAGCAGGCAGCTTTGGGAGCAGTATGGGCTTTTATTTGTGGACACATCCTATGGCTCAGACAATCCGTCAATTATAAATACCCAGGAGCACCTCTCATATTACGTTAAAAAGAATCTGGACAGGAAGCTGGGAGGAAAATTTATTGGAGCCAGCAGTGTGTTTTCCATGTATCTTAAAGACCTCCACATTACCGGTAGTTCTTTTGCCATGGACAAGGATGCTGCAGTCCTTAAGAGGAACATCCTGGCTTATATGGCAGCAGAGCCCTTGGAGGGACTTTTGTCGGATGTTACAGGAAACGTGGATGAGATCCAGGGGAGCGGGCTTACTACAACTGACGTTGAGGAATTGTCCAGGGAAAATCAGGCGGTTATAGATTCATACGAGCTTCCGACCATAATCAACGAGGATGGCGAGGAAGAGGAATTGTCCTTGGGAAATCCCGCTGATGCAGTGCATTCCCTTAAGGGGATTGGAGCACTTAACCTTGCAGTCACTGATAAAAGCGCCATATCAAGGCAGAGAGTGGACCTTTTAAACTACTCATCAAGAAGAAAGCTGAATAAGGGCACGGGACTTGATGATCAGGAGGATATTTCTTTTACAGAAAATCTTCTCCTTGAGCAGTACTACTACGAAAAATGCTCAAGGTACCTTGAAGAGATGGATAAATCTCTTTTGAAGTATCAGCTTGAGTATCTCTGCTTTGGCTTTGACAACGACTGGGACAACCTCGACAAGATGGCGTCTGAGCTCTTGTTCATAAGGGAAGCCTCCAATATGCTCTATCTCTTTGGCTGCGAGGCCAAGGTCAAAGAGGCGGAGCTGGTGGCGGGGGCGCTTACAGCAATACTGTTTGTGCCTGAGCTTAAGGACCCTGTAAAGAACTCGATCCTTTTTGCCTGGACATTTGCTGAGAGCATATCGGATCTCAACATCCTTTTTTCAGGAGGCAGAGTTCCACTTTTTAAAAGCGATGCAACCTGGAGGCTTAGTCTTATGAACATGCTCTCTTTTAGAGATCACCTTGGAGGAGGCGACCTTGGAGAAGGGCTCTACTACAAGGATTACCTGCGGGCAAGGCTCTTTCTGGTATCCCCTGACCTTAAGATAAAAAGGATGGCAGACATAATTGAAATGGATATAAGAAGAACGGAAGGAAACGGGAATTTTAAGATCGATCACTGTCTTGATGTCTTTCGTGCTGAGATCCATGTGGGTACCAGATGGGGATACGACGTGAAGATTGAAAGGATCTATGGCTATGAAGAGTAGGAAACAAGGATTTAAGGGCTCAATGACGGTTGAAGCCTCCATGGCACTTCCGCTTTTTATCTTTTTCTTTGTGAACATCATGACTTTATTTAACATACTGAAAGTCCAGGTGGACATTGAAGCAGCCCTTCACCAGACAGGGAGCGAGCTATCCCTCATGGCCTTTGACCTTGAGTTTGGAAAAGAGCTGCTGACGGGGGATGAAGGCGGAAGTGTTTCTAATACAATTGCCGGGGCAGGAGGCCTTGTCATGGCCAGGGAAAAGATAAGAGATTACCTTGGGGACGGGATAGATAAAAGCTGTATAAGCGGAGGCTTTGACGGCATAAGCTTTCTCCAGTCCCAGGTCCTTATGGGCAATGACATCATTGACCTGGTTATGGACTACAAGGTCCATCCCATGATACCTGTCATCGGATTTAAGGAAATCCCCGTGGAAGGCAGGTTTTATGGCCATGCCTGGACGGGATATGACATCAGCATGGGACTTGTGACAGAAGGCACTGAAGAAGAGATGGTGTATGTCACTGAAAGCGGCGAAGTGTACCACAGGGATGTGGACTGCGTTCACTTAAAGATCAAGGTTGAGAGCGTGGATAAAAAGGATCTGTCACACCTTCGAAACCGCGACGGAAAGATATACTACCCCTGCGAATACTGCGGCGGAAACGTAGGCGCAGGAAATGTGTTCATTACAGGCTATGGCACCAGGTATCACACCTCAGTAAACTGCCCGGGGCTTAAAAGAAAGATCTACACCATTCCCATATCGGAAGTTGGTGGAAAGCGCCCCTGCAGCGCCTGCGGATAAAGAAAAGGAGAAGTTATGTTTTTTAAGATAAGCATTCTGATAATACTAGCTATTTCTTCTATAGAAGATATCAGGAGAAAAGAGATCTTCCTGTGGCAGATACTGATCCTTGGCGGTCTGTCCCTGGCAGCGGTTGCCACATCTATATATGATGGAAGCTTTGATCCGTGGAATCTTTTGCTGTCACTTCTTCCCGGGGCGATCATGATCTTTTTATCCTTTATCACAAGAGAGGGCGTTGGCTATGGGGACGGACTTATGGCGCTGGCTATAGGTCCTTCACTGGGAGCAGCCGCATCTGTCATGGCCATTTTGATAGCTATCGGTATAAGCGGACTGTTTTCAGGAATTCTTCTGGTCTTAAAGAGGGCGGAAAGAAAGACGAAAATAGCTTTTGCTCCGTTTATTACGATTGGAACCTTCGTGGCAGCTTTTTCCCAGCTGGGGGTGATGACATGAAAAGATACAAAGGCTACATGACCCTGGAAGCATCTCTTTTAATGCCCATGGTGATCTGCATCCTGGTGCTGCTTATCTATTTCAGCTACTACCTTTACGGGCGTTGCATCATTTCTGAAGATGCATATATCCTGGCATTCAGGGCAAGCGTCTCAGATAAGGGAGGCACAAGCTATGACCCGGAGGGGTACGTGGCAGAAAAAGCAAGCGAGGTGGCGGGGAAGAAATACTTCGGAAACCAAAAGCCCGTTTTTGAGCCCCAGGTAAATGGCAAAGACGTACGGGTGGTTGGGAGGAGTAATACCAGGCACCGCGCCATGGGAGGATATTTTTTAAAGCCCAAAGGCAGTTGGGGATTTGAGGCAGCAGGAAGGGCAACCAAGAGGAAATACACAAGACACATCAGATTATTTACAAGGCTTAGCGACCTTGGAAAAGAGCTGATAGATTTAGGAGATTGACTATGGAATACAAATATTACAGAGAGTTAAAGCACAATTACCTTGTCTTTGAGGATCAGGGAAAAGAGACAGAGGATGAGAGATACCAGTACAAGATTATAGAGAGCGGAAGGATCAAGAACCTTGTGCCCTGTGCTCAGAGGAAGATCAATGGGGAAAAGTTCTTTTACTATGAGATAAATTCCATGCAGAGCCTTAAGGACAGATTTAGCTCCAACAAAATGGATCATGAGCAGGTAAAAAAGCTTTTGTCTGATATAAAAAAGCTTCTTGATGGCCTGTCTGAGTTTCTTTTGGGCCAGGAGGGCATTGTGTTTAACATAAAGAGAGTCTATACAGACCTGACCACCGGGGAGTACAGGTTTATCTTCTGTCCTTTTTATGATGAGAAAAAGAGCTTTTCTGATCTTGCGCTTGAGCTTCTCGAGATCGTGGATGAAGAAGACACAGAGGCTACTGACCTTGTTTACAGGCTCTGTGAAGAAAGCGCAAGAAGCGGAGATTTTCTTTATGAAGTGATCGAAAGCGTGTCAGAGGAAACGAAAAATGAGGAAGGGTTGGAAGATATCAGGCAGATGAATCCAGCCTATACAGAGGTTTCCTATGATGAGGACTTGTTTGAAGTGGACGATAAGAAAGAGGAACCTGTCAAAGATTCAAGACTTCAGAGAGCCAATAAGAGACTTTCCGGGAAGCTTCAGCTTTTCTTTTCACTGATGTTCGCCCTTTTAGTGGCCGCCATGGTCTATATCAGGATGAACTATATTTTATCCGGGGAAGAAAACGTTCTGTCTATCATAGTCATGGTGATATCAGCTATCACGGGAACGGTGGCTTTGATTGGCGGGTTTAAGGAGCTTAAGAAGGCCACGCCCCAAAAAGAAGATAAGGATATTGACGATGACGATGATGAATACGACGAATTTATGAACGAAGCGGATTCATTTACAGAAGACGATATGGAACCAGAAAAGAGATCTCACACTCAAAAAGTAAATGCAGATACAGGCTCTTTTCCCAGAATGCGCGAAACAGAGGGGGCGACTGTGGTCCTGGATCAGGAAAGAAGTGGAGAGCTTTCGCTGTTTAGCAGAAATCTGGATAAGACTGTGAGGATCCCTTTGGAGAGCCTCCCTGTCACAATAGGAAAGATGGAAGGTTGTGTTGACATGATGCTCAAGGACCCATCCATCTCAAGGATGCACTGCAGGATCGAGGAAAATCACGGCAGGGCCTTCGTCAGGGACCTTGGCAGCACCAACGGTACTTTCAGAAATGGACTCAAACTCAAGCCCCAGGAGAGCGTCATGATCGAAGAGGGGGATGAAATAAGAATAGGCAGAGTCTGTTTTGATTGTAGGTAGCCTCATGTGGTATTATAATACCAGTATCAATGGGGAGGGGTTCTCATGAAGGTTAATATCTATTACGGCGGTAGAGGGATCATCGATGACCCGACACTTTTTGTAATCTCACAGATCACCACAGTTTTACAGGAACTTAATGTAAAGGTACAGCAGTACAATCTCTATGAGCAGAGAAACGGCATAACTGCGCTTCCAAACACTCTGAAGGATGCGGACGGGATCATTCTGGCGTCCACAGTTGAGTGGTTTGGCATAGGCGGATACATGATGCAGTTTTTGGATGCCTGTTGGCTCTATGGTGACAAGGATCGCATAAAAGAGATATACATGGCGCCGGTAGTTATGTCCACAACCCATGGTGAGCGCGAGGGAATGCTCAGTCTTGCCAGTGCATGGGAGATGCTTGGAGGACTGCCCTGCGACGGAATGTGCGGATATATTGCCGATACCACCAAGCTCGAGAACAGCCCTGAGTATATCAAGATAATTGATAAAAAGACAGAGAACATCTATAGGACAATCAACCAGAAGATGCCTGTGTTCCCTGCCAGCAACCAGGCAGTTATAAATAAGGTGGGGGTTTCCCAGAGCATGGATCTGACCCCTCAGGAGTCTGAGCAGCTCTCAGAATATGCTTCAGACGACAAGTATGTCAAGAAACAGAAAGAGGACCTTCAGGAGCTTGCCAGCATCTTTAGGGACAAGATGGGACAGGAAGAGGCTTCTGGCAGTTCCGATGAATATGCTAAGACCTTGAAAAAGAAATTCACACCAGTTGCTGGTGTATCTGCAAAATACAAGATATCTTTTTCCGACAATGCCAAGCTGCGGCCCCTGGTCATCGACGTTGATGGCAGCAAATGCGACTGCCGCGTTGGCGATGAAGATGGCTGCGATGTAATGCTAAGCGCAGACCAGAGGACCTTCGAGGATATACTTGGAGGCAGGATGACCTTCCAGAGAGCATTTATGGCTGGAAGCATCAAGCTTAAAGGTGATTTTAAGCTTCTTAGGAGTTTGGATCAGTTATTTGACCTAATGGCAGAATGACAATTGAGGATAGAGACATGCAGGATAACAGTGCTGTTGAAAATGGCTACTGGGAGAATCAGGAGAGGATCTACAAAAGATCCTATGTGAGCATTGCTCTGCTGGCTATAAATATTGTAGCTTTTCTTCTTAGCAATACAGTAATGCTGTGGTTGTATGAAAAAGGTGCGATGGTGACAGAGATAGTATTAAGAGACGGGCAGTATTACCGGCTCTTTTCAGCCATGTTCCTTCACGCTGATCCTCAGCATTTGTTCAATAATATGATGATGCTGCTCCTTGTGGGCGCGATTGTAGAAAACTACACAGGTCATGCTTTTTTTGCGTTCATGTACTTTCTTTCAGGGCTGTTTGGAAACATGATCTCCATGGCGTATGAGATCAACCATTCCCTGAGCTGGATATCTGTTGGAGCCAGCGGAGCCATCATGGGGCTTGTGGGCTTTGTGGTGGTCTGGATCATAATTAATAGAAGGACGTTTATTCGGAGCAGAGGAATGCTTGTAAGGCTTCTGTTTCTGGCGGCGTTTGTGATATATGCCTGCTTTTTCCAGGCAGGAGCCAACACGGCTGCTCACCTTGGCGGTTTTGTAACTGGCTTCGTACTTGGAGTGATCAATATAGTAGTACTTAAAAATCAAAAGGATATGGAGGGCTTGGCGTAATGGACAGCTGTATTTTTTGTAAGATAGCAAATGGGGAGATTCCATCCAACACAATATATGAGGATGATAAGTTCAGAGTAATCCTTGATAACGGCCCTGCAACCAAGGGTCATGCACTTGTGCTTCCAAAAGAGCACTATGCTAACCTGTTTGAAATGCCAGAGGAGCTTCTTGCAGATGCTGCAAAGGTTGCCAAGAAGGTTGCTGCTAACGTAAAGGACAAGCTTTCCTGCGACGGACTTAATCTGGTACAGAATAATGGTGAAACTGCAGGACAGACAGTAATGCATTTCCACCTTCACATCATTCCAAGATATGAAAATGATGGACAGCACATTTTGTGGAATCCCACAAGTCCTTCTGCAGAGGAACTAGTAGAGGTTAAGAACACTATTGTTGGAGCCTGATGGGAGAGTCTATGCGTACCTTGGAAGTATCAGAAGTAACAAAAGCTGTAAAAGAGCTGTGCATAAAGGCGAACCACAAGCTGGCTCCGGATATGGAGAAAGCTCTTTTAGACGCTGAAAATAAAGAAGAGTCTGAGCTTGGACGAAAGATCCTTGGTCAGCTTAAAGAGAATCTTGATATAGCGCAAAAAGATATGATCCCGATCTGTCAGGATACAGGAATGGCAGTCTTTTTTGTAAAAGTCGGACAGGATGTCCATATTACCGGAGGAAGTTTGACTGATGCCATCAATCAGGGCGTAAGAGAAGGGTATACAGAAGGGTTCCTTCGGAAATCTGTTGTGGATGACCCTATTATAAGAAATAACACCGGCGATAATACTCCTGCCATCATTCATTACGATATAGTTCCTGGGGACGAGCTTACAATAACCATAGCTCCAAAGGGCTTTGGAAGCGAGAATATGAGCATGGTGTTCATGTTAAAGCCTGCAGACGGAGAAGAAGGCGTTAAAGATGTAATTGTTCAGGCTGTAAAGGATGCAGGACCCAACGCTTGTCCACCAATGGTAGTGGGCGTGGGCATTGGCGGAACTTTTGAAAAGTGCACTCAGATGGCCAAGGAAGCCCTTACCAGAGAAGTGGGAAAAGAATCCGACCTTCCTCATATAAGAACCATGGAAAAAGAGGTTCTTGATCGAATTAACAGGACTGGAATTGGCCCTGGCGGACTTGGCGGAACAGTGACAGCCCTTGCTGTAAATATCAACACCTTTGCAACACACATTGCCGGACTCCCAGTGGCAGTAAACATCTGCTGTCATGTGAACAGACACGCATCTGTAACTCTTTGATTAAATTAAAAGGACCTACAATGGATAGAGAGATTAAAGCTCCAATAGATAAAGAAGTCACAAGGACGTTAAAGTCTGGTGACATGGTTTATATTACAGGAACAATTTATACAGCCAGGGATGCAGCTCACAAGAGGATGGCAGAGGCTCTTTCAAAAGGAGAAAGCCTTCCTTTAGATATGAAGGATAACGTTATCTATTACATGGGCCCATCTCCAGCAAGAGATGGAAGACCAATCGGTTCCGCAGGCCCTACAACCGCAAGCCGCATGGATAAGTATGCGCCCGATCTTTTAGATCTTGGCCTTGGCGCCATGATAGGTAAGGGCAAAAGAAATCAGGGCGTAATAGATGCTATCGTCAGAAATGGCGCTGTGTATCTGGCAGCAATTGGCGGAGCGGGAGCTCTTTTGTCAAAGGCAATCGTATCTTCTGAGGTGATAGCCTATGATGACCTTGGGACAGAGGCAATAAGAAAGCTTCAGGTGGAAAGGTTCCCCGCTATCGTAGTGATCGATGCAGAGGGTAACAACCTCTATGAGACTGCGATCTCAGAGTACAATAGAGAATCATAATAAAGTAATTGACAAAGGCGCAGGCCATTTGTATAATTAACTTTGCGTCTGATGATTTTTAGGACGCTTTTGAATTCAAACCACATATTGGTAGAGGGATTCAGGCATGGAGAAATACTCAAGTGGCTGAAGAGGCGCCCCTGCTAAGGGTGTA
>SVFY01000007.1 GCA_015056625.1 Butyrivibrio sp.
GGAATGGCAGACGATGCAGACTCAAAATCTGTTGTGGGTAACCACGTGTGGGTTCAAGTCCCACTGCCGGCACTAAAAAGAGTCAATGGAGGGTTTTCCATCGACTCTTTATTTTGCGTCATTTATACGGTTATCTTCACAGCTTATTTAGCATCTTTTGCCATGAACCATGCAAGTACGTGGTGTGACTGGAGAAAATCTCCATTAAATATTTTATCGTAAAGCTCATCTTCAGTTAAGAGAATAACATTTAAGAACTCAGTATCATCAAGATGCTGGCTTGATTTCTTTTCGCAGCCTGTTGCAAGGTATATATGCACATTGTTGCTTGCAAGAGTAGCATTGGCTGGCATTGTGATAAGGTGTTTTATATTCTCTGAAACGTAACCTGTTTCTTCTAAGAGTTCTCTTTTTGCAGCAGAAAGAGCGTCTTCCTCAGAGGCGATGGTGTTTTCTTTTGTAATGTAAGGTACATCGCTCTTTTCAAGATACTCGATGCCGCCAGCTGGGAATTCAGTAGTTACAGCGTCGATTCCGTGCCTGTACTGTTTGACGCAGATGTATTTATCATCCTTTGTTTTTGCCACTATTATAACGAAGCTGTGCTTGGAATAATTATAGACTGGACCTATTTCTGCATTGTTGGGAAGCCTGTAGATATTTCTCCTGAAATCGATCCATGCATCCTGAATAAGATGTTCTTCCTTAACAAGTTCCCACTTAAGATTATCTGACATAAAATAAAGCACTCCTTAGATTTCCATTTAACAACAGAATTGTATAGGATATTTAGTAAAAAGAAAAGCCAAAACGTGTTATTATATAAGTGTATGAACTTAAAAAAGTATATGGCGGTGGCAAACTATGAAACTTGTTTCTGTAGACAAGCTTGAACCGGGACTTGTTGTATCTGAAAATATATATACCCTTGATGACAGACTGGTTCTTCCCAAGGGTACTATTCTTGACGAAAAGGATATCGAGAGGATACGTTCCTATTCGCTATACAATATCTTCGTAGAAGAGGAGAAAAAACCTGTTATTCCCAGGCAGGAAAAGGCTTCTTCTAATCTTTCCTACTCTGAAAAATTAAAAAATACAGAGGAGTTTATCAGATTTAAGCAGCATATTGAGGATAATGCGGAAAAGCTTGAGGAATCCTTCAGGCTTCTTGCCAATGATTCCATTCCTCTTGATGTAGATAAACTGACTGAGCCTGTGTACCACCTGTTTGTTGAAGCTGGCGGAACTGCAGGAGTATTTGACATGCTCCATAACCTCAGAGACAGCAGCGATGAAGTTTATATGCACAGCCTCAATGTTTCACTTATCTCAAACACTCTTGCTACCTGGATGAGACTTCCAGAGGAAAAGATCCAGCTTGCAACTGCAGCAGGTCTTCTTCATGACATTGGAAAAGTCCTTATGCCGCCTGAGCTTCTTGACAAGAACAAGCAGCTTACTGACTATGAGCAAAGGACCATGAACGAGCATGTTATAAAGGGGTACGAGCTTGTAAAAGATAAGGACATCAATACCCATATTAAAAATGCTATCATCATGCATCATGAGAGAAGGGATGGATCAGGCTTCCCGTTCCATCTCAAAAATGATCAGATAGATGAGATAGCTTCTATAGTTGCTGTGGCAGATGTTTATGATTCCCTGACTTCCAGGAAAAAGTACAGGGAGCCGATCTGTCCTTTTTATGTTATCCAGCAGTTTGAAAACGAGGGCCTTGATAAGTATGACCCGAACACCATACTTACTTTCCTTAGCAACATTGTTAACACCTTTATTGCTAACAGAGTAATGCTAAGTAATGGTCTTACTGGTGAGATAATCTTTGTTAATCCAGAGCATCTTGCAAAACCTGTCGTTAAGTGTGGCGACAAGTACATCGATCTTGTGAAAAACAAAGGGCTTTCCATAGTTGCTTTAGTGTAAGCAACTTGCACAAAAACTGGAAACGAAAATTGTAAAAAGCGTTTCTTGTTTTTAAAACCCTTGTCTGTTAGTATTTAAACATGGAAACCCATTTTAAGGAAATTAGTTTCCTTGCTTTTGAAAAGCCAGTTAACTGGCGGAATGGAGTATTATGGCTGACAGATCAAAGATGATTTTTGGCAATGTAATAAGTGACAAGGATTATAAAAAGGCACTAAAGTCCAAGAAGAAATTCGCAAGAAAATACGGAGATGACTCCGCAGTAGACTATAAGATCAAGGTATCTGATAATTCAGTGATCGGACCAATCCTTGGTGTTAAGAATGTGGATGTTACAGCTAAGATCCCGGAAAATCAGGGAGAAATGGATCAGGAAAAGGGAATCATTGTTGGAAACATCAGAATGGGATTTGGCCACTATCGCATTTCAATGGCAATTGCTTCCTATGCACATCATCTTGGCTATACTCCATACTGGATGGACCTTAATTCCTATAAGGAGACAACATGTACCAAGGTAATTGGTGCACAGAATGATCTTTATTCACTTGGTTCAAGACTTTCAAGATTTTATCTTTTTAATAAATTCATATGGGAACCTACCAACTATGAGGGCTTCAGGGCTCTGACCTACAACTCATCAGATCAGAAGAATGCTGAGCTTATGGCACCTGTTTACAAGAACGTGCCAAAAGATATTCCTGTTGTTGCAACTCATGTATGGCCTGCCCAGGCAGCTATCCATGCAGGAATGAAGTACGTGGTAAATGCTATTCCTGACAACTGGCCAATGGCTCTTCACCTTTCAGAAGGTTCAGTTCATACGATCCAGTGCAAGAATGCTTATATGGGCTACCGCATTCTTAATGGCATGGCTAAAAAAGAAGTTTTAAAGCCAATGCCTGCTGAGTCTTTGGTATATACAGGTCACTACATTGACTATGAGCTTGTGGAGAACATAGAAAAGGACTGCAACAGCAGGATCAAGCGCAAAAAGAATGGAAGACCTATGAGATTTCTTTTGACCATCGGCGGAGCCGGAGCTCAGAAGGAAATCTTTGCCGAGATAATAAGGCATCTGATGCCTTACATTGAAAAGGGCAAAGCTGCACTGTATGTCAATGTTGGAGATTACAGAAATGTCTGGGATGAGCTTAAAAAAGAAATCCCCGAGATGAGTAAGATTGCAATCGATCATATGGATAATTGGGAGGATACTCTGGAGTTCGCAGAGACAGCCCTGAATGAGAACATAGATGTTACAGGTATTCATGGTTTCTATCACTCAGATATATTTAAGGCTGTCTATACCACAAATCTTCTTATGAGGAGCTGTGATGTGCTGGTGACTAAGCCAAGTGAGTTGGCGTTTTACCCCGTTCCCAAGCTCTTTATCAAGAGAGTTGGTAAGCACGAGATGTGGGGCGCTATTCATTCGGCTGAGATAGGCGATGGAACCTTGGAGTGCAGAGATATTCCTCATACTATCCAGATGCTGGATCAGTTCCTTGAGACAGATCTTTTATGCGAGATGTGTGAGAGCATTGTGGAGAATAAAAAAGCTGGAATCTATGATGGGGCAAAGAAGGTAGTAGAGCTTGCAGCAAAGCTAAGGGAGGCAGGAAGGTAATGGATGGCAAAATGAAACTATCAGGAGCAGCTAAGGCTTCTTATGGACTTGGGGCAGTTGGAAAAGACATGGTATACATGCTTTCCGCTTCATATATTTTGTATTATTTCCAGGACATCATGGGAGTAAGCGCAGCAGCCATGGGTGTTATCCTTATGGCGGCAAGAGTTTTTGATGCATTTAACGATCCTATCATGGGAGCAATTGTAGCTAAGACCAAGACAAAGTGGGGCAAGTTCAGACCCTGGCTCCTTATCGGAACACTGACAAATGCAGTTGTTTTGGCGCTCATGTTCACAGCACCTCCGACCCTTTCTACATCAGGTATGGTGGCATATGCTGCAGTCACATACATTCTCTGGGGAGTTACATATACAATGATGGACATCCCATACTGGTCAATGATACCTGCCTTTACCGAGGGCGGAAAAGAACGTGAAGGACTTACAACCCTTGCCAGGTCCTGCGCCGGAGTGGGAAGCGCACTTATCACTATCGTCACAGTTATCAGTGTTTCTGCACTTGGTCATATCTTTGGTGAAGCAGGAATAACTGACAGGGAAGTGGAGAGGATAGGATTTTCATACTTCGCCATCATTATTGCAATTCTCTTTATATTATTTACAGTTATCTGCTGCATCAATGTAAAAGAAAAGTCTACAGTTGAGATGAAGACGGCCACCGTTAGGGAGATGTTCAGGGCACTTCTTCAAAATGACCAGGCAATGGCAGTTGTAGTAGCAATAGTTATTGTTAACTGCTCAATTTACATCACATCTAATCTTGTTATATACTTTTTTAAATACGACTTTGGCGGAACAGGCTGGAAGGGAGATTATACTCTTTTCTCAACCTTTGGCGGCGGAATCCAGATCCTTGCCATGATGCTGCTTTATCCATTCCTTAGAAGATTCTACACTTCAATACAGATATATTTTGTGAGCATGGGAATGGCTATCTGCGGATATATTTCACTTCTTATACTGGCGTCAACATCAATGAATAATGTATTTCTTTTATTCATTCCTGCATTTTTCATATTTGCAGCTAATGGAATGCTTGCAGTTATCACAACAGTATTTCTTGCTAACACTGTTGACTATGGTGATCTTAAGAACAACAGAAGAGATGAGTCTGTGATATTCTCAATGCAGACATTTGTTGTTAAGCTTGCGTCCGGTGTTTCAGCGCTTATAGCTTCACTTGCCCTTCAGATCCTTGCTCTTAGCAATGAAACTGAAGAAGGTGCAGGACTTGTTGATTATTCAGCTGGTGTAAACTCTATGCAGAAGATGGGGCTTAGAATGACAATGACCATCATTCCCATAATCGGTATTGTATTTGCAATCTTCTGGTTCAGGAAAAAGTATATTCTTACAGACGAAAAACTGCAGGAAATCTCTGTAGAACTGGTTAAGAGAAAGACTATAGAAGCTGAAAATCAGTCTGCCAATTAAGTTATCTTTAAGGGGGATAATATGAAATCTGAGAGCATAGTTATCAGCACAAATGAAAGCAATATCGATAAAGTCCTTGAAGTTGTAGAAGCTTTTTCCAAGGATATCGACCACAAGGCAGCCCTTAGGATCAGACTTCTTGCTGAGGAGACCATGAACCTTATCCGTTCCATCACTGGTGAAATGGATGCGGAGTTCTTCCTTGAAAGAGAAGATGATCAGGTAAGACTTCACCTTAATACCAACACCATCATGTTTGCCCAGAAGAGAAAAGAGCTGATGGAAATATCTACTTCCAAGGAAAATGCTGCAGCTAAGGGCTTCATGGGAAAAATAAGGGAGGTCTTTGAGCTTGCCATGCTTCCAAAGGATGAGAGAAGCGCAAGAGAGTCAAGGATTGGAATGATGGGACTTGTTGATCCCACAGCTCTTTCAGCAACTTCCTCTGAGACCTGGAAGATGAGCAACTACAAGGACAGCGTTGACAAGATGGATCAAAATACTGAGTTTGCCCAGGAAGCAAGGAACGAGCTTGAAAGATCTATCCTTGGAAATATCGCAAAAGAAGTGGAGATCTCCATAATAGGAGACGACGTAAGGATGACTATTATTTACGATCTATAAGTTAATATTCTTCATCATTACCTGAAAAGGCTTTCCGATGTAGCATTTTAGCTATTTTCGGAAAGCTTTTTCGTTGTAATATAAAGGTTTTTGTAGTATTCTATATGTTGTAGAATTAGTTGCAAAATGTCCAAATTCAGACACAACATGTAGAAGATTGACTAATATATGATGAACTGTGATGCAGCACAAAAGTTAATCCCGGAATTTTTGGATGATGACCTGGACAATCAGGAACTGGCGGATTTTATCGATCACATTGAATCCTGTCCTGAATGTAAGGAAGAGCTCACCATCCAGTTCCTTGTGAAGGTAGGTATGAAGAGACTTGAGGATGGCAATACCTTTAACCTCAACAAGGAGCTTGAAATTCTGCTTGGCGACGCCAAAAAGAGGCTATCGGTAAGAAGGTCGCTGGTCCTTCTTAGCTTTGGCCTTGAGATAGCTGTGGCTTCTATGCTGGCTATATGTCTTTTACTTCTAATAGCACTTTGATCCCGGGGGATTTATGTCAGATACTACGCTTTTTATTGATGGAAACAAGCTTATAAGAGATGCCTTTTACGCAATCCCAGATTTCACTGATGCTGATGGCAATCACATCGGTGGTATTTATGGCGCCTTTTTCAGGTTAAAGGAGCTTTTGTCGGGATCAGATGGTAAGGCTTTAAGGATCACCTTTGACTCTGAAACAGACTCTTTTTCCAGGGACGTTCTGTGGCAGATTAGCAAGGTAAAAGAGCTTATAGAAAAAGGCGCTGTTATAAAGGCAGGAGAAGAGACTGATATCACAGATGATGTTAAGAGCTTTGTGGATAATACTCTTTTGAGCTTTTCACCCTCTGGGGAGGTCAAGGAAACTCCTAAATTTAAGCATAGCCTTGTCGTGACCTCTGACCTTAATGAAGTAGAAGATATTTTTAAAAGAGCTTCACAGAGCGAGAGAGTATCCTACTATTTTGCAATAGAAAAAAAGGACGGAGCCTTTCTTTCTAAAAAAGCATTAGGCCTTTCTGTTTGTTTTGATGAGACTACAGCATATTATATTCCGGTAGTTAACTTTATTACCGCTGATTATCTTGGCAAAAAACTATCTGAACTTAGTAAGGTTTCATCTCTTGTGACCTTTGATATTAAAGAGAGCTTTTGTTTTTACACACCCTTTGAAATTGAGAATAGGGAAAATGGCTATGAAGATGACGATAAATTCTCATCATCTCCTAGATGCATCGATGTGCTGATAGGAGCATATCTTAACAATCCACTTAAAAATGATTATGAGATCCATGATATCTCCAAGGAGTATCTTGGAATACCCCTTCAGAAAAAGAGCGATGTTTTTGGCAAGACTCCTTTATCAGAAGTTGATGAAAATATACTTTCTGATTACATGGGCAAAGCTGCCTTCATTTGCTATGCTTCATCGCCGCTGATCCTTAAAAAACTCAGTAAGTCTGGGATGGAAAAGCTCTTTTACAATATTGAGATGCCACTTTCCTATATCCTGTTTGCAATGGAAAAAGAGGGTATCATCGCTAAAAAGGATGCCCTTAAGGAATATGGCGACAAGCTTTATGTAAGGATCGCTGAACTTGAGAAGACTATCTATGAAGCTGCAGGATGTGAGTTTAACATCAATTCACCCAAGCAGCTTGGAGAGATCCTGTTTGAGAAGCTTGGACTTCCTGCAGAGAAAAAGACAAAATCCGGTTATTCAACTGCAGCGGATGTCCTTGAAAAGCTTGCTCCTGACCACAAGATCGTGGCAGATGTACTTGAATACAGGGGACTTGCCAAGCTTAAGTCCACCTACGCAGACGGACTTGCTGCATTTATCGAGGAAGATGGCAGGATCCACACAAGCTTTAACCAAACCATCACAGCAACAGGCAGGATAAGCTCTACAGAGCCAAACCTTCAGAACATCCCAATGAGAACAGAACTGGGAAGGCTCATAAGAAAAGTCTTTGTTCCAAAGGACTCCTGCGTTTTTGCAGATGCGGATTATTCACAGATCGAGCTTCGAATCCTTGCCCATATGTCAGAGGACCAGGGGCTTATAAGCGCATACCACGAAGGGGACGACATTCACAGGATCACAGCCAGCAAGGTCTTCCATGTTCCCTTTGAGGAGGTAACACCGCTTCAGAGGCGCAATGCCAAGGCAGTTAACTTTGGTATAGTTTATGGAATGAGTAATTATGGACTTTCCCAGGATCTTTCAATTTCAGTCTCTGAGGCAAAAGAGTACATGTCCAAGTACTTTGACACCTACCCGGGAGTAAGAGCCTACCAGGACAGAGTGATCCAGGAAGCCAAAAACAAGGGCTACAGTGAGACTTTATTTGGAAGAAGGCGCCCGATCCCGGAGCTTAAGGCAAGTAATTTCATGATGAGACAGTTTGGAGAAAGAGTTGCCATGAATGCTCCTATTCAGGGAACTGCCGCGGACATCATGAAGATAGCCATGATAAATGTCTTTTTTGCTCTTAAGAAAAAAGCTCTTAAATCAAGGCTGATCCTTCAGATCCACGACGAACTTGTAATAGAGACATATCTTGATGAAGAGGCTTTAGTTAAGGATATTCTGGTAAAAGAGATGGAAAGAGCAGCAGATCTTTCTGTACCTCTTGAAGTAGACTGTCACACAGGAAGTGACTGGTATGAAGCAAAGTAAACTTTCTACTTTAAAAACCAACATAATAGGTATAACCGGAGGTGTTGGCGCAGGTAAGAGCACAATCCTTGATTACATAAAAGAAAACTATAATGCAAGGGTGATCTACTCGGACCAGGTTGCAAACGATATCAAGAAAAGAGGGTATCCGGCCTACGATGAGCTTGTTGAACTTCTTGGAAGGGAAGTCCTTGATAGTGACCTTGAGATAGATAAAGCCAAGATGGCAGAAGCAATATTTCGGGATAAAACTCTTCTTGATAAGGTCAATAATGTTTTGCATCCTGCAGTAAATACCTTTATTATTAGTATTATAGACAAGGAAAGAACTGCAAGGGAGCATGATTTTGTCATTGTTGAGGCAGCTCTTTTGATAGAAAACGGATACAAAGACATAGTCGATGAGCTGTGGTATGTCTACGCAGATGAGGATACCAGGAGAAAAAGGCTCAAGGCTTCAAGAGGCTATTCTGATGACAAGATTTCTAATATCTTTAGAGGACAGCTAAGTGAAGCAGAATTTAAAAAACACTGTGACTTCATCATTGATAACAGCAGTTCTGAAAGCGAAGCTTTCAAACAGATAGATAATAAACTTGGGGAGTGGAAAAAAGATGGCAAGTTTAGAACAGCAGGATCAGAAAGTAGTATACGGACTTGATATTGGAACCAGAAGCGTTGTGGGTACTGTGGGATACATGAATGATGGCAAGTTCAATGTCATTGCTCAGGCTGTTGAAAAGCACGAGACAAGAGCTATGCTTGATGGACAGATCCACGATATAGGCAAGGTTGGTGCCACTATCAGAAATGTTACAGACAGGCTGGAGCAGCAGACAGATATCCATCTGACTGACGTTTGTATAGCAGCCGCTGGTCGTGTGCTTAGAACTGTTCGCACAACATATGAATATGAGTATCCGGATGGACATGAGATAACTGATGAGGATATCTATAACCTGGATTCCGGAGCTGTAGAAAAAGCTTATCAGGAGTTCCTTTCACAAAATACGCTGGATATTAAGTTTTATCTGGTTGGTTATTCAGTAATGCACTATTACTTGAATGGCTATCAGATCGCAAACCTGGAAGGGCACAATGCCGGCAAGGTAAGTGTTGAGCTTATAGCCACATTCCTTCCTGATGACTGCGTAGATGGTCTTTATAAGGCATGTGAGAGAGCGGACCTTAAGGTTGCCAATCTGACACTGGAGCCTATTGCGGCTATGATGGTTGCAATCCCTGACAGATTCAGAATGCTGAATCTTGCTCTTGTTGACGTTGGTGCAGGTACATCCGATATCTGTATAACCGACGATGGCACTATCACAGCTTATGGAATGCTTCCAATTGCCGGAGATGACGTAACAGAGATCATTGCCCAGCACTGTCTTGTTGATTTCAATACTGCTGATGAGATAAAGATCACAACAAGCCATGCTGAGAAGGCTGAATATACTGATATCATGGGACTTACAAAGGTAATTACCGCCAAAGAGGTAGCCAAGATAGTTAAGCCCAAGGTTGATGAGATGGCTCAAAGAGCTACTGCAGAGATCAAAAAGCTTAATGGTGACAAGCCAGTAAGCGCCGTATTTGTAGTAGGCGGCGGTGGATGTGTTCCAGGATACACCAAGGCAATTGCCAAGGAAATGGATATTCCAGAGGAGCGTGTTGCCCTTCGAGGCGAAGAGGTAATGAAGGATATTACCTTCCTTAACAATGATGGAATCGAGAGAGATTCACTTCTTGTAACTCCTCTTGGTATCTGTATCAGTTACTATCAGGAAGCTAACAACTTTATCTTTGTTTCCTTCAACGGCGTTCAGACCAAGATCTATGACAATGGCAAGCTTCAGATCGTGGATGCTGCCATGCAGGCTTCATTCCCTAATGAGGATCTTTTCCCTAAGCGGGGCGCTGAGCTGCGTTATACAGTAAATGGTAAAGAAAGAGCATCTCGCGGTGAACCTGGAGAAGCTGCAGTTATCCAGCTCAATGGTAAGCCAGCTGACATTCACTCCAAGATCCATGCCAATGACATCATTGAAGTTAAGCCATCAACAGCCGGAGCACCAGGTAAGGCTACTGTTGAAGCCATTCCGGAGTTTAAGACCAAGTTTAACGTTGTTGTAAATGGCAAAAATGTTGAGGCTTTCAAGTATGCCACTGTAAATGGCCAGGCTCAGAGCGGATATTACGATATCAAGGCCGGTGATGAAGTCAAGATCCTTGATTACAATACAGCGGCTCAGATTGCTGAGCTTATGGATATCAAGATCACAGAAGATACAGTGATCATTGTTAACAACGAGCGTGGAGATGCAAATACTCCTGTTTATGAGAACTTCAAGATCGACTTTAAGGATCAGGAAGATCTGATCATGGACTATTACAAGGATTTCCCTGATGCTGATGCAGAGGCTATCCGCCAGTCCAATCAGGCAACATTTGACAATATTGATATGGAGAAGCACTTAACTCAGGACAGAAATGGTCAGCTTTCATTCGAAGATCTTCCTGATGATGACGGAACCTATGTTAAGTCTGGCGCTTCTTCAGCTGATGCCAGCGAAGTCAAGAACATCCTTGCCCATGACCTTCATGTAGTGGTCAATAATGATGCTATTACACTTCATGGCAAGTCAGATTACATTTTTGTAGATATATTTGATGCCATAGACTTTGATCTTTCTAAGCCTAATGGCAGAGCTATCGTAACCACACTTAACGGCGCAACACCAGATTACATGCAGCCTATCCATGAGGGTGACAAGATAGAAGTTTACTGGAAATAAGTTTTTGGGAGAGTTTTAGTTTTGCGTTTTACAACAATAGCCAGCGGAAGCAGCGGCAACTGCACCTACGTGGGGAGCGACAACACACATATACTTGTTGATGCGGGTATCAGTAAAAAGAGAATTGAAGAAGGCCTGCATGAACTTGACCTTTCACTTACAGATATAAGTGCTATTTTCGTGACCCATGAGCATACCGATCACATAGCTGCCATAAGGACTATTTTAAAAAAGCATGATATACCTGTTTATGCCACAGCTGGCACCATAACTGGGATATTAAATACAGATAAAAAGGGTGAGATGTCAGACTCATCCTTTATAACTGTAAGGGCTGATGAAGCTATTCCTGTAGGTGATATGATCATAAATCCTATGACGATTTCCCATGATGCTCTTGAACCTTGTGGATATAGGGTGTATTGTGGTGAGAAAAAGATTGGGATCGCAACAGACCTTGGCTGTTATAATGACTACACGGTAGAAAGCCTGTCAGGTTGTGATGCGCTTTTGCTTGAAGCCAACCACGATGTAAGGATGCTTCAGACAGGTCCATACCCCTATGTTTTAAAGACCAGGATACTTGGAGACAGGGGTCACTTATCCAATGATAAGAGCGGCGAGCTTCTTTGTAAACTCTTAAGCGACAAGATGAAGGGAGTATTTCTGGGACATCTGTCAAAAGAAAATAACCTGCCTGAGCTTGCTTATGAGACTGTCCGGGTGGAAGTTGACATGTCCAGTATTCCTTTTAATTCTGGTGATTTTCCGATCATGGTGGCAGACAGGAACTGCCTTTCACCTGTACTTGAGTTCTGAATTGTTTGGAATCAGCCCCGGTATCCGGGGCTGTACTAATAAACACATATCTAGGAGGAGCTATGAATAAAACTATCATCACAGTAGTAGGAAAAGACACAGTGGGCATTATTGCCAAGGTTTGCACTTACCTTGCAGATACCAGCATCAATATTTTGGATATCTCACAGACAATTGTAAGTGGATATTTTAATATGATGATGATCGTGGACATGGCTGGAACAGATAAGCAGTTTAATACTGTTGCTGATGAGCTTGAAGCACTTGGAAAGGAAATTGGAGTTGTGATCAAGTGCCAGAAAGAAGAAATCTTCGACTCCATGCATAGGATCTGAGGAGGTAAATATGATCAATATACATGAAGTTGTAGAAACTAATGAGATGATCGAAAAGGAAAACCTGGATGTCAGGACCATAACACTGGGCATCAGCCTTTTGGATTGCATAGACTCTGATCTGGACAGACTCTGTGACAAGATTTATAACAAGATCTACGAAACAGCAAAAGACCTTGTAAAAACCGGAGACCAGATTTCTAGAGAATTTGGTATTCCAATTGTTAATAAGAGAATTTCAGTAACACCCATTGCCCTTGTTGGAGGAGCTGCCTGCAAATCCTCAAGCGATTTTGCCAGGATAGCTGCAACCCTTGATAAGGTTGCCAAGGCAGTAGGGGTTAACTTTATTGGAGGATATTCTGCTCTTGTCAGCAAGGGCATGACAGAAGCTGACAGACTTTTGATCGAGTCAATTCCGGAAGCTCTTTCTACTACTGAGCTGGTATGCTCATCTATCAATGTTGGATCTACCAAGACTGGTATCAATATGGATGCAGTTCGCCTTATGGGAAGTATAGTAAAAAAGACTGCAGAAGCCACTAAAGAAGCAGATTCCCTTGGATGTGCCAAGCTTGTAATATTCTGTAACGCTCCAGATGACAATCCGTTTATGGCAGGAGCATTCCATGGAGTTACTGAGGCTGATAAGATCATTAACGTGGGCGTCAGCGGACCTGGCGTTGTTAAGACAGCCCTTGAAAAGGTAAGGGGAGAGAATTTTGAGGTTCTTTGTGAGACCATCAAAAAGACTGCCTTTAAGGTAACAAGAGTAGGACAGCTTGTTGCACAGGAAGCCTCAAAGCGCCTTGGCGTTCCTTTTGGAATTATCGATCTGTCCCTTGCTCCTACACCAGCAATCGGTGATTCAGTTGCTGACATCCTTCATGAGATCGGTGTTGAGCATGCTGGAGCTCCTGGTACAACTGCAGCCCTTGCACTATTAAATGACCAGGTTAAAAAGGGCGGTGTTATGGCATCCTCTTATGTTGGAGGTCTTTCTGGAGCATTTATTCCCGTCAGCGAAGATCAGGGCATGATCAATGCTGTTGAGGCTGGAGCACTTTCTCTTGAGAAGCTTGAAGCAATGACCTGTGTATGTTCCGTGGGACTTGATATGATAGCAATTCCTGGAGATACCAAGGATACAACCATCGCAGGTATCATCGCTGACGAAATGGCAATTGGTATGATCAACCAGAAAACAACTGCAGTTCGTCTCATTCCTGTAATTGGTAAGGGTGTAGGCGAAACAGTAGAGTTTGGCGGTCTTCTTGGCTATGCGCCAATAATGCCTGTAAATCAGTTTTCCTGCGACGCATTTGTAAACAGAGGCGGTAGAATTCCAGCTCCAGTTCATAGCTTTAAAAACTAATGGTATAATAAAAGAGTAAAGTTAACCAAGTGGAGGTGTTGATGAAGTACTTCTGGCTTGAGAAATCTCTTTTACCACAGGAAATGGGATATGAGCTCTTTTCGGTAGAGCATATCATATCTCTGTTGATCCTTATTGTGATAAATATTGTTTTATATTCTGCTTTTTGCCGGCTGGATGGCAAAAAGCAGGATATATTTCTTAAAATTTGCGCGTTGACCCTTCCAATCGTAGAAGCCTTTAAGATAATTGTTCTGATCATTGAGGGCGTGTTTGATGCGCAGTATTTTCCTCTTTACCTGTGTAGTATAGGTATCTTTATTTTTCCGGTAGCAATGTTTGCAAAACACAAAATGATCTCAGAGTATGCTGCAGAGACGGGGCTTTTGATGGTAATCCCAGGGTCTTTAATGGCTCTTTTGTTTCCTAACTGGATTGGCTTTTATCAGCCTTTTAGTTTCCTTAGTATTTACAGCTATTTATGGCATGGGCTTATTATCCTTATACCGATTTGCATGTGGAAAAAAGGAATGGCTGTAATTAAGGCTGAGAGTATTATTCATTCCTTTGTGGTTCTTGCAATTCTGCTGCCTATAGTCCTTATATGTGATCAGTTCTTTTATCAGAACTACTGGTTCTTGGAAAGACCAGATCTCAACAACCCATTTCTTTTTATCTATGAACAGTACGGCTATACATTGTATATTACCTGCATTATGCTACTGGCCTTTGTGATGTGCAGCTTATCCTTTTGTGTGTTTAGTGTCTTACAGAAAAAGAGAATAGGAAAGACTAAATGAAAGAATTAGATTTTGAAGCATTGGAAAGGGACTACCTGTCGAGATTCAGGAAAAAGAAGAGAGTGAATATAGGTGTCTGCAGCATTATATTCATACTGGGAGTTCTGTCTGTCTATTTCATATTTAAGTATGATAAAGAGGGGATAATGACCTTTCGCTGGCTTACAGTTGACGGAACGATTTTTACAACTGTAGGAGCCCTTATCTATATTGTGGTAAATCTTATTGAGATGTATGGGAAGACGGAGGTGACTTACATTTCAGCTTACTATGTAAGGCTTTCCTGTGCTGTGGCAGAAGCGCTTATCATGACCGTGGTACTTATGAGCCAACTGCCCATATTTGACCAGCATATGCATATCTTTAGATTTGACATGTTCAACATGCATATACTGATCCCGGTCCTTACTATATCTTCGTTTGTATTAAATGATGCGCCAATAGGCAAGATAAAGCCATTTTACAGGCTTCGGGGAACCTGGTTTGTAACATGTTATGCAGTGGTGATCATCACACTTATATTAACGGATACCATAACTGGCAATATGATCCCATATTTCTTTCTTGATTTTGACAATATGTCGTTATCTTTGATACTCATCACTTTTGTTATCATTTATGGAAGCGCCTATCTGCTGGCCTGGGGGATTTCGGAGCTCAACAGGAAGCTGTCCTGGCGATGGTTCAAGAATGTGATCAGAAAGTAATTTAATCTCAATATTTAAACTTAATAAGACCATTAAGCAGGGTGTATTTTGTGAGATTGTAAGAAACTTACAAAATGCACCCTTTGTTTTTGTGAAAGTTGTAAACAGATTATAAAGTCTATAAACGGAGTCTGAAAGAAATCATAAACAACTGATTTTCTGTTGAAACGCGTCGAAAGTATGATTATAGTCGTACCTAGGACGTCAAACAAAAAAGATATTTCATATAAAGGAGTGTTCAGATGGAAGAGAGAAGAAAAATTAACCGAGTTGCTTACAGTGCTAACAGCGTGATCGTAGACAGAGATACGCAGGAAAAGTTTTATGGACAGGTCAAAAACATTAGCCCACTGGGTATAGCAATTGAAGTTAAGGGCGACACACCAAAGCTTCTTGGTAAAGATGTGATCGTAGTTGCTGAGACACTTATCATGTACGCAGATGTCATCAGAGAAGATGAGATGGAGGACGGGTCAAGAGTTGTAGCCTTCAGCTCCAAGAAATTTACAAACGATGTACTTAATTACCTGTTTGAACACATCGGTGCAGAAGCAGAGGAATAAAAAATTTAAGGAATAACTATTATATACATTTCGTGTGAAGGGGAATAAATAATGAAAAGAAATACTTTAGATAGACAGATCATAAAGGCACTTACAATTGGAATCAGTGCAACAATGGCAATGCAGCCACTTACTGTATTTGCAAATGAAGCTGAGGGAACAGCTCTTCCTGAAGTTCCTGAAGAAAAACAGGAGTCAAATGAGACTGCTGCAGCTACGGTAGAAGCTCCTATGAACGTTGAGACTTCTGTTGCTGCTCTTGAGGCTAAGGCTTCACTTGATAATGCAATGGATGTTGCTCCTGTAGAAGAAGCTATTAAAGAGGCTGAAACTATCGTATCTGATGGACAGGCAGAAACAGCAGAAAAGAGTGAAATTGATAAAAACCTCGAGGCTGCATCAGGAGCTGTATCTGAAATTGCAAATGATGTAAAGGCCCTTGATTCAGCCAATAAGGAAGCATCAAATGCGGTAGCTGAGTATAATGAAGAATCATCGCAAGATGACATTGATAACGCAGACAGATACGCAAAAGCTGCAAATGATGAGAAGGAAGAAGTAGAAAAAGCAGTTATTAAGATCATTGAGGATGAGGAAGTTGCAAAGGCTGCAGCTGATGAAATCACAAGAGCAGGAAATGCAACATATGATTCAGAGACAGCTGCTGAGAATGCAAAGGCTGCTTCCAGAATTATGGCTGATAATGCTCAGGCCGCTGCAGATGATGCAAAGGCTGAGGTTCAAAAAGCTGAAACTGCAGCCCAAAGTGCGAAGACTTATGCAGAGGCTGCAGAAAAAGAGTATAAAGACGCTAAAGAAGCATATGAAAAGGCTGAAGAGAAAGTTCAGGCTGCAGAAGATAAGCTTGATGCATTAGTAAAAGAGTATGGACTTGAAGATGTTGACACTGCACTTAATGAAGATGGCAATTTTATTAACGCTGGAGATTCTAAGATAGAAAAAGCTCTTTTATCTGCCCAGGCTGCACTTAAGGAGGCACAGGCAGAGCTCGATGATGCTCAGAGTGCACTTGATGATGCTATTGAGGAAAAGAAAAGTGCTGATAGCGCATTAAAGATCAAGGAAGATGCAGTTGATAAAGCACAAAAAGATTTTGATGGAAAAGATAAAATTGCAAAGCAGAAGGCTGTTGATGCAGATCTCGCTCAGAAAAACTTTGACAGGTATATAAGAGAGTATCAGTTCGCTGTAGCTGCAATTAGTCTCTGCGAAGATAACCTTAGTTATGTTCAAAAGGACTATGAAGATGCTGTCCAGAAGAAAAATAATGCGAAAGCAGTAAGGGATAAAGCTTTTTCAGATTATGAGGAAGCTGTAAAAGATACAGATGCAGCTTATGCTAAGTATGAAAAAGCAGCAGGTGAAGCAAGAAGTGCTTATAAAGCTGCGGCAGATGCATGGGAGCAATATGATAATGCTTTAAAGCAAAGTGGTAAGGATTCTGCTTTAGCACAAAACGCTCTTAAAGAGTACAATGCTGCAAAAAAGACAGCTGATGACAAGCAGAAAGTTGCAGACGGACTATTAAAGGAATCAGAAGAGGCTGCAAAATTAGCCGATTCTTTGGCTTTAGTGCAGGATGAAAAACAGAAAATCTATGATGATCTTAGTGCGACTGCTGGTCAGAAGGAGCAGGAGCTTGAAAACAAGAAGAAAGAATTAAAGAATGCTAATGATGCCAAAGATGTAGCAAAATCAGCTCTTGATAATGCGGTTCTGGATGTTAACAAAGCTACCGAGACTGCTAATAAGATCAAGGCTGAATCAGAGAATGCTCAGGGAAGAATTGATGCTGCGCAGGGACTTATTGATGCTGCCAACAAAAAAATAAATGAGCAGCAAGGAATTATCGATGGTGCTAATGAAGCTATCGAGACTCAGAACGGAATAAAGTCAAAGGCAGAAACAGATAAACAGACAAAAGAAGAGGAGCTTAAAAAAGCAAAGGAAGACCTTGTTGAAGCTATCAGGGTATATGGAGAAAAGTCCAAGGAGGCCCAGGATGCGCAGAATATAATCGATGATCTCATAGGACAGATAGATGATCTTAGCGGAAAGATCATTTTAGCAAATAAAGAGATAAAAAATCAGGAAGGCATCATCTCAAAAGCGAAAGATGATAAGGCGAAATTTGAGGGTGATCTTTCAAACGCCCAGAATGAGATGGCTAAAGCACAGGAGCTTGCAGACGAAGCTTCAGAAAAGTATTTAGATTACGAAGAAAAGAAAGGTATATTTGATAGCAAGAATAGCGCTTTGTCAGGACTTGAGAAGGCAGTTGAGGATGCAGAAAAATTAAAGGCAGAAGCCGACAGACTAAAAGGAGAAGCAGATAAGGCACTTGTTGAGGCTCAAAAAAAGTATGCAGGAGCTTCGCAGCTTGATAATATCAGTAATGATCTCGACAGTAGAACGAACAAGTCAAGGACACTTGGCAATAATACAGAGATTGCTAAAGACCTGCTCAAATACTATATCTATCAACAGAATCCTTCACTTGATCCTGCGAAGATACAATTCGAAGAAAGTATAGGCGGATTGATCAGCGGTATTATAGGCGGTTGGGAGAACAATTATATCGAGCCATATTATTATGACAACAGAGGTAAGAGAGTCTCTCTTGGTATATATAATTTCGATACCAGAACTGCTGATGAAGAGCATATATCTGATAATTGGGAATACTATACCGACCATATCACAATACTAAAGAAGGATAAAAAAACAGGTATCTGGTGGGATCCATGTAAGCAGGAAGCTGTCTTTAGTGAACTTGATTACAGAAATGGTACAACGCAGTATCAGATAGATACAGCAGAAGCGAAAAAAGCTGTAGCTGATGCTAAAGATAAAGTGGATTCAGCAGCAAGTGACGTAACAAAAGCAGAAAATGCAGTTGAGAAATACAAAAAAGATAATAAAGATGCAATTGATGCAGCAAATCAGGCTAAAGCTGAAGCTGATACAGCACTTGATGTGTACAATAAAGCAAACCAGGCTGCAGAGTCAGCTATCAGTCAGGCTCAGGGAAAGATTGATACGGCTAAGTCAAATATTACTGGCGAGAGCAGTAAGATTTCTGCAGCGAATGACGAGATTGGAAAGCAGAACAAACTGATAGATCAGCTTAAAGCCGAAAAGGGTAATCTTGAATCTCAAAAGGCAAGTCTTGAATCTCAGAAAACTGCGGCTTCAAATAAGGCTGACCAAGCTTCAAAAGATCAGACTGATCTAGATGTAAAGATTGCTGATCTTGAAAAGAAGATAGGTGAGATCGATAACAGGATTAATGGAGCAACTTCAGAGATTACAAAACAGCAAACTATAATTAGTGCTGCAAATATAGAAATCGAGGCTCAGAATAAGATTGTTTCATCTGAACAGGCTAAGAAGGAACAGGCTATACTAGATAAGGCTGATGCTGACGAAAGATACAAAACTGCTCTGGATGATATTGCAGATAAGGCACAGAAACAGCTTGATGCCAGCAATACTCTTGATTCTAAAGAAAAAGATGTAACTGCTGCACAGAAAAAAGTTGATGAATATCAGAAGGTATTTGATCAGGCATCAGCTGATGCAGACACTGCGGAGAAAGAGCTTAATAAGGCAAAACAGGACAAAGATAACGCCGATAGAGCTTTAGCAGCTGCAAGTGATGCATATACAAAAGCAAGCAAGGAGCTGGATGAACTCCGTGAAACAGAAAAGGATCTTTTGCAGAAGAAAGAAAGTGCAGAAGAAAAAGCGGCAGCTTCTGCAAAGCTTGTAAGTGAGAAAAAGGCAGCTTATAATGACGCTTACTCAAAATATGGAAAGAAGTCACAGGAATTAAATGATGCCTGGGCTGAATACCTTGATGCAGTTCAAACTGAGAATGAAGCGAGATCAGCATTTGAGGGCGCTGCGATCGCATATGGTCTTGCAAAGGTAGACGTAGTTGCTAAAGAACAAGGAGTGAAAGATGCAAAAAATGCTCTTGCTTTAGCCAAGTTGGTATTTGGAGACACAGTTTCAAAGTACGACCAAGAAAAGGCCAGAAATGATAAGGCGCAGAATGAGCTCAAAGAGGCTAATGAAAATGTCACCAAGGCAAGTGATGCACTTAAGACAGCAAAAGCAGAACTTGAGATTGCACAGCAGTCTCAGTCAGATGCAATAAACGCAGTCGACAACCTTACACAGGCCAGGGATAATGCTAAAAACAAGTTTGATAATGTAAAGACTGCATACGATAGGGTTGTAGAATTAGCCAATAAGCTTAAGGAGCTCAAGACACAGGCCCATGCAAGCGGTGATGCTGTAACTGTACTTGAGGGTTATTACAAAGAAGCTCTTGAAAGCTACAATGGGGCACTGGAAGCTTTGTATGAAGCAAATACAAATCTTGAAGAGGCAGAGACTGAAGCACAAAGAGCTCTTGATGCGCTTGCAAATGGCGCATACCAAGTGGAGAGAAGGTCTTCGTCTGACGACAATAGCGGCGCGGATTCATCAGTTGACAATACAACAGTATTTACAACAATAGCAAACGCTGCTGGAAACACCGTAGCAGCTACTACAGTAGCAGCCGCAGATGCTACAGGTACAGGTAATGGTACTGTACTTGGCAGAGGAAGAGGCGGATCAGCTACACTTGTTTCTACAGGTGAAGCAGTTGATGCAACAGTAGTTGATGGAACAGAAGTAGTTACACCTGAAACTCCTGATAAGTCAACTGTTGATACAGTAGGCATCGAGGATGAAGATGTTGCTCTTGCATCATCTATTCCTGAGGAAGTAAAGAGTGGCTTCTCATGGTGGTGGCTCCTTATCCTTGCAGCAATAACCGGCGTATCTGTAGAGGAAATCTACAGAAGAAAGAAAGATAAAGCAGAAGCAGAGAAGAAGAACTGATTGCAACTATATAACCCCTTACGCGAAGGAATACTCCCCATTTTTATGGGGAGTATTTCTTTTAGTATATTTTAAAGATGATCTATGACTTATGGTCAACAATTCAAATAAGATGTATACTAAGATTTGGATGATTTTAGTTCCTCGGGGGAGATGGATATGGAAAACGAAAAAGCTGGAAACAGTTTTATGCTCAAAATCTGCGCATTTATCGTCGATAAGCGCAACCTTTTCTTTTTGATATATGCTATTTTATGCATATTCTCAGTGGTTTCCAGAAACTGGGTAAGTGTTGAAAATGAACTGGCACAATACCTTCCTGGTACATCTGAGACCAGGCAGGGTCTTGATCTTATGGAAGAGCAGTTTACAACCTACGGCTCTGTTAAAGTCATGGTCGCAAATATCTCTTATGATCAGGCACTTGAAGTTAAGGACTATCTTGAAGGCATTGAAGGTATTTTTTCTGCAGAAGTAGATGATACCAGCGATCACTATAATAATGGCTCAGCTCTTTTTAATATAACTTTTGATTATGATGAGAATGATGATCAGTGCCTTGTGCTTCTTGACCAGGTAAAAGAGTACTTTGAGCCCTACGATTCCTACATCTCAACAACTCTTGGTGACACTCAGTCAGAGCTCATTGATAAAGAGATGAATGTAATTTCTGTAATTGTTGTAATCGTTGTAGTTGCAGTACTCCTTCTTACATCTCAGGCATATGCTGAGGTTCCGGTTTTGCTTCTTACCTTTGGCTCTGCAGCCCTTGTCCAGATGGGAACAAACTTCCTTCTTGGAACAATTTCTTTTGTATCAGATTCAGTCACAATCGTGCTGCAGCTGGCTCTGTCTGTTGACTATGCGGTCATCTTCCTAAACAGGTATAAAGAAGAGCACGATGAGCTTCCAAACCGTGAAGCCTGCATCGTAGCTCTTTCAAAATCAATCCCTGAGATTTCTGGCAGCTCACTTACCACAATCGGAGGTCTTGTTGCCATGCTGTTCATGCAGTTTGGTATTGGCTCTGATATGGGTATTGTCCTTATAAAGGCTATCATCTTAAGCCTTTTGTCTGTGTTCCTTCTTATGCCAGGTATCATCATGGTTTTTGCACCTCTCATGGAAAAGACCAAGCACAAGAACTTTATCCCTCAAATTCCCTTTGTTGGCAAGTTTGCCTATGCTTCAAGATATATCATTACTCCTGCATTTGTGATCCTGATCATTATAGCTAACAGAGTTTCATCAAAAACTCCTTACGTTTATGGCTACACCAAGATCACGCCACCTCTTATAAATGAAGTGCAGGCTGATCAGAACATGCAGGATGAGAATTTTAATTCAGATAACATGGTGGCTCTTGTTTTCCCTTCAGGCGATTACGAAAGGGAAAAGAGACTTATAGATGAGCTTCTTGCAAGGGATGAAGTTTCATCTATTACAGGTCTTGCAAACACTGAGGCACTTAATGGCTATACCCTTACAGAAAAGCTGACTCCTCGTCAGTTTTCTGAGCTTTTAAATATTGACTATGAGATAGCAGAGGTTGTTTATGCAGCCTATGCTGTTAATGATGAGGACTATGCCAAGGCAGTAAATGGTCTTGCCAACTACAAGGTCCCTCTCATAGACATGTTCATGTTTGTTTATCAGGAGGTTCAGGAAGGCTACGTTACCTTAAGCGATGACCTGATGAAAAAGCTTGAGGATGCCAACAGGATGATGACCTTTGCCAAGGAGCAGCTTCAGGGTGAAGACTATTCAAGAATCCTTGTTTATTTAAATCTCCCTGAAGAGTCAGACGAAACCTTTGCGTTCATTGAAGAGATGCACAAGATAACTGAGAAGTACTACGACGAAGATAAGATCTACGTTGTTGGAGAATCTGTCAGCCAGTACGACCTTAAGAAGTGCTTTGCAAGAGACAACACAGTCACAAGCGTTATCTCAATCCTGGCGGTTTTGATAGTACTTCTTTTCACCTTTAAATCAGCCGGAATGCCTGTCCTTCTTATTGCAGTCATTCAGGGATGTATCTGGATCAACTTCTCGTTCCCGGCTGTGATGCACGACAATCTCTTTTTCCTGGGATACCTTATCGTAAGCTCTATCCAGATGGGTGCAAACATTGACTATGCCATCGTTATTGCAGGGCGTTACACAGAGCTTCGTGAGACAATGGGCAAAAGAGATGCCATCATCGATACCATGAACCTATCTTTCCCAACTATCATCACATCAGGAACCATGCTTGCTGTGGCAGGAACCCTTATTGGTAAGATGACATCAGACTGTGCTATTTATGGAATTGGTAAATGCCTTGGACGAGGAACAATCATTTCCATCTTTGTCACAATGTTTGTTCTGCCTCAGATCCTTCTTGTGGGAGATAAGATAATCGAGCTTACTGCCTTTGTTATGAACATGCCGCTTCAGACCAGGCAAAGGACCGGCTCAATGCGTATTGACGGTATTGTAAGGGGACACATTGACGGAACAGTTAATGGTGTTGTTCACGCAATAGTAAAGGGTAATGTCAGCGCATATATCGAAAACGGTGATGTGAAAATGCTTGATGAAAACGATAATGAGAAGGTGGAGGAGACAGTATAATGAAAAAGAGAATACTTGCCCTTCTTACAATATTTGCCCTTGTATGTACAAGTGCTCCTCTTACAGTTTTTGCTGAAAAGGAAGAGGAAACAAGTAAAGAAGATCAGGAAAAAGATCCAAGGTCAGAAGTTGAGCTTTTATCAACTGCCACCCAGACTGATCTTTATAAAGATGATGAGAATGTAGATGCTGATATAGAAGAAGCGATTGAAGCTCTTATTCCAGAAGAACTTGAAGATATCTACATAAGTAGTGTCGATGATTTCCTTTCTTTTGCTAATAACTGCAAGCTTGATACATGGTCAGTGAATAAAAGAGTTATCCTTACACAGGATCTTTCTCTTCTTGGTAAGAACTTTGACTTCGTACCATCCTTTGGAGGTGTATTTGACGGACAGGGACATACAATTTCAGAGTACAACGTATCTGATGGCTTATCTCATGTAGGCCTTTTTGCAGATGTACAAAAGAGTGGAGTCATTGCCAACTTAAATGTAACTGGAACCATCATTCCTTCTGGAGAGCAGATAAGAGTAGGTGGTCTTTGCGGAGAAAACCATGGCTATATCAAGAACTGCAGCTTCAAGGGAGTTATATCATCCAATGACTACGTTGGCGGAATTACTTCCTATAACCATTTCACTGGAATAATTGAGGACTGTAATGTCAGTGGATATGTAAAAGGTATTCATTTTGTAGGCGGTATTGCCGGCTACAATGAAGGTGATATTAGCCGCTGCAGAAATGATTCTCTGGTAAACACAACTAATGTTGATACCCAGATAACCATTGACTCTATGACCAATCTTAATAAGGTCATCAATCTTATTAAGAATGTAGACAGTACTTCAGAGGAAGCTAATGAAGATGCAACAGCCACAGATGTTGGAGGTATTGCGGGCAATTCCCTGGGCATCATTTCAAGGTGCCTTAATATGGGCAAAGTGGGCTACGAGCATGTAGGCTACAACATCGGAGGCATTGTCGGAAGACAATCAGGGTATGTTGTCAACTGCACCAATAACGGCAAAGTTCTTGGAAGAAAGGATGTAGGTGGTATTGTTGGACAGGCAGAGCCATACATTACTGTAGATCTTAGCTCTGACATTGCTTATCAGCTGACAGAATCAATTGGCAAGCTCCACGACACTGTTTCAGCAACTTTAGGTGATGCCAAGAATCAGTCTGATGTTATAACAAACAGGCTATCTGCAATCCAGCAGTTTACTTCTGGTGCTATTGAGGATGTTAGATTCCTTTCAGCTGGAACCGTTGATTTTGCTAATGGCGTATCAAGTGCTACATCTGAGGCATTTTCAAGAGTTGATTATATTCTTGACGAGACTTCTAAGGATGATGGAGTATTTGATCAGCTTACCTATGCTGCTTCTGATACCAGGAGCTCAGCAGACAGCTTTGAAGAGGCTGTGAAAGATTTAAAGATTGAGAATTATCTAAGTGATTCAGAGAAGGCACAATATGAAGAAGCCAAGGCAACGATAGAGAGCGCAGCTAGCCAGTATGCTGAGATGTATCAAAGGGCATATAGACCTTATTACAATTATTACATCAAAAATCCGCGAGCTGCTGGTGTTTTGAATTATAGTTATAGTTTGCAGTATAAGAATGCTGATGGCAATGAAATTCAACTTTCAGATGTCAGTAAGAGCCAACTTACTACTGAACTTGAAAATAACACTAACGATTTCCACTACAGAGATGAAGGAACCTGGGTACACACGGATGATCCAGTTGCAAACTTTCCAGTTGGAGAATCTGATAGTGATCAAAACAGGTATGACGAAGATCAGAATCTAGATAGTAAAGCTAAAAAAAATGCTCGAGATGAAGCAGATGATTTTGCAAAATCAATGTATCAGAGTCGAAGAGGCACTACAGGAAGAGATGCATATACAACAGACCTTAAGGAAGCTAGTATTGATATTGCAACTATTACCGGACCTCATCTTGATGAGATGACAGATGCAGCAAGGACAGACGCTGTAAAATCAATGGATTCACTTGAGTCAGCATCTGCACATCTATCAGAAGCTGGTAAGCAGACCAAGTCCATAGTAAGGAATGTTGCAGGTAGAGAAGATATTGCCTTCCCACAGTTTAGTGCAGAATACAAGGATCATACAGCAAGTCTTGCGTCAAACATGGCTGGTATGAATGACAACTTTGGTTCCCTTAATCTAGAGGTCAACAATGCTACAGGCGTTCTGGTTGATGACCTGCAGTCTATAGCAGATCAGTTCAACAACATCATGATGCTTTACACTGATGCAATTGACGGTGTTCTGGAGATGGACTACACGCAGGCTTATTCAGATGTTTCGCTTGAAGAAGCTTCTACCAGTACTGATGCCACAATAGAAGGGTGCCAAAATTTTGGAAGAGTAGAGGGAGATATTGATACTGCCGGAATAGCAGGTACCATGGCTATTGAGTACGACTACGACAAGGAATCGGATCTTACTGGTATCAAGGATTCCAAGCTCAACTCATCCTTTATTACCAAGTGCGTACTTAGAAGTAATAAAAATTACGCAGAAGCTGTCGGTGAAAAGAACTATGCAGCTGGCGTTTGCGGTCTTCAGGAGATGGGCACGATCATTGGCTGCAGTAATTACTCCAATATTAAATCATCTTCAGGCGACTATGTAGGCGGCGTAACAGGAGCATCATATTCTTATGTCGTTAGCTCTTTTTCCAAAGGAATACTTGAGGGAGCTAATTACGTTGGCGGTATTGCAGGCGATGGCAATAACATAAGAAACTGTCTTACACTTGTTTCTATCGAAGGAGCAGAGTCAAGATTTGGTGCTATTGCTGGTAATGTGGAAGATGGTGCAGAGATAAGGAACAACTTCTTTGTAAGTGATGACTTGGCTGGTATCGATAAGATCAGTTATTCCAAGAAGGCAGAGCCTGTTGAATATGACAAAGTCCTGCAGGGAAATCTGTTTGAAGCTGAGAAGGTAATCACTGTTGAAGATGCACTTAGCGAAGAGGAGGAGGGACAGGTTGAAGAAAAGACAGTAAAGCTTGATACAGTCCAGTATTCTGATGTCCCAAATGACTTTAAGAAGCTCATGGTCACTTTTGTGCTTGAAGATGAGGATCTTGAGGGTGGAAGAGAGATCATCGCCAAGGTTAAGAAAAACTATGGCGAAAGCATTGCAGCTGATGAGTACCCTGGTCTTAAGAACAAGGATGGATTCTATGCAGCATGGGATACCCAGGAACTGTCAAATATAACTACTGACAAGGTTGTTACTGCTACTTATAAAAGATATAGAACGACTCTTTCAGAATATAATGCCTCAGATGATCTTATACAGTCAGAGCTTTTAGTTGATGGAATGTTCAAAGAAGATGACACTCTTGATATTGTAAGGACCATCAATTATGTGGAAGGAAAGGCTGAAACTTTAAAAGAGTACGAAACTATAGATGTGACAGTACCTGATGATGGCCAGATGGTCCATCAGATAAGATTCAGGCCAATTAGCGAAGTTACGACATCTATAGATCTCTTGAAGGGATACCTTGGAGATGAATTCAGGCTCTATCAGATAAAGAACGGAGAGAAGGTGCTTCTTACTCCAACAGGAACCATGGGTAAGTATTCTACTTTTGACATAGAGGGCAATAAGTTTACTCTTTCTCTTGATGTTGGAGATGCTTCTGGTGCTACAAACAAGATTGCTATTTTCTTTGTAATAGCATTCCTTGTAGTGGTTGCACTTATAGCTGTATTGGTAATTATTGTTACCAAAAACTCGAGGCACGTTCCAAAGATATTTAAGAAAGTGGTAAGTAAAGTTTCCGCTAAGATTGAAAGTAAAGAGCAGCTGTTCTACGATGATTCCAAGGATCAGGCTGAGGATAAAGCTCCTGAAAAAGAGCAAAATTCTAAAGAACAAGTAGAAACTGACAAAAAAGATTAAGAAAATAATACGAAAAACATGTGAAATGAGGTAGGCTATCGTTGCAATAGCCCGCCTCATTTCATATAATAGAAAGTAAGTTTTTCGGGGGAAGGTATTTATGAAAGAATTACTAACAGAGCTCTTAATGGAGGACAAGACTCTTATCCATGTGCCTTTTGGGGACGGCTTTTTTGACATCTATCATTCCGTAGTTGTCACCTGGATATTTATGGCTGTAGTTATTGCCCTCATTCTATTTCTTACCCATGATCTGAAAGTTCATAATATTTCAAAGCGTCAGGCTGCTCTGGAGTCAGCTGTGCTGTTCCTTAGGAGCGCAGTTTCAGGGATGCTTGGAGAGGAAGCTGCTGGTTATACTGACTATATCGTAACAGTGCTGATCTTCATTGGCCTTTCCAATATGGTGGGACTGTTTGGATTTACACCGCCAACCATGGACCTTAATGTGACCATAGCTCTTTCAGTTATGAGCATTGTCCTGGTAGAAGCAGCAGGTCTTGTGAAAAAAGGTCCTAAAAAGTGGCTTAAGGGATTTGCTGAGCCCATGCCTGTTGTTGCACCAATGAATGTACTTGAACTGGTCATAAGGCCTCTTTCACTGTGCATGCGACTATTTGGAAATATCCTTGGAGCAACAGTTATTATGGAACTATTAAAGCATGTGGTTCCTGTGATCCTTCCTGCAGCACTTTCTTTATACTTTGATCTTTTTGACGGTGCCATTCAGGCTTATGTATTTTGCTTTTTGACATCGCTTTACATAAAAGAAGCAGTGGAATAATAAACATTTTAAGGAGGTTTTATCTATGAGTTTAACAGCACTTGGAGCAGCTATTGCTGCATTCACCGGAATTGGAGCAGGTATTGGTATCAGCATTGCCACAGCTAAGGCTACTGATGCAGTAGCTAGACAGCCTGAGGCAGATGGCAAGATCATGAAGCTCCTTCTTCTTGGATGTGCCCTTGCAGAGGCTACAGCTATTTATGGTTTCGTTATTGCTATCATGATCATTCTTTTCTCATAAGAAACGTTATAAAAGGGGTTAATCGTGTTAAACATAAGCGTAGTAAACATAGTATGTACAATATTAAATCTTCTTATCCTTTACATCGCTTTTAAAAAGCTCCTCTTTGGAAGGCTTGATGAGATCTTAAAAAAGCGCCAGCAGGAAATTGATGAAGCTACAGACGCTGCAGATAAAGCTATCGCAGAAGCCAAGGCCAGCAAAAAGGAATACGAAGAGAAGATTTCTTTTGCGGAAGAAGAAAAAGAACAGATCCTTGCTGATATTAAGAAGCAGGGCTACGAAGAGTACGAAAAGATTGTTGATGACGCCAAGAAAAAGGGCGAGCAGATCATCACTGAAGCTAAACACAACGCTGAGGTTGAGGCCAACAGAACAAGAGATAAATATGCTGCAGATATCAAGGATATGGTAATTGATGCTGCTTCCAAGATTGCAGCAACCAAGCACAGCACGGAAGATGACCTTAGCCTTTACGACAAATTTATTGACGAGGCGGTATCTAGTAAGAATGGATAAGAATCTTAAGGCTCTTTTGCGATATGCTGCCACTGCGCCAACGGCAGATCAGCTGGTAAAGATAAGAAAAATCCTTGCTGATAAACTTGATGCTCCAGATATTGAAATTGAGTGCGCTCATGATGAGACAGTCCAGGGCGGATTCATCGTTTCATGCGGCAATTTTGAGTATGACTGGAGTGATTTTGGAAGAACCAGACAGCTTCGCACAGAGCTTAATGAAGTTCAAACTAAACATGGCAGCATCGATCCGGGACAGATAATCTCTATGTTAAAAGAAAAGGTGGAGGACTTTGAGCTTTCTACCAAGGACAGAGAGGTTGGAACAGTAACCTGGGTAGGCGATGGGATCGCCAATATTGAGGGAATAGACCACGCTTTTTACGGTGAGATCATCGAGTTTGAGGATGGTACCAAGGGTATGGTCCAGGATATCAGGGATGATCATGTTGGTTGTATCTTGTTTGGTAACGACAGCGGCATCAGACAGGGAAGCAGGGCTGTGAGAACTTATAAAGAGGCCGGTATCCCTGTTGGTGAAGCTTTTATCGGAAGAGTGGTAGATGCCCTGGGAGCTCCACTTGATGGTCAGGGCGATATCAAGGCTTCCGGATTTAGTCCGGTTGAGAGACCAGCGCCAGGCATCATTGAGAGACAGTCAGTTAATGAGCCCATGGAGACAGGTATTTTGTCAATCGATACCATGTTTCCAATTGGAAGAGGTCAGAGAGAGCTTATTATTGGTGACAGACAGACTGGTAAGACGTCAATTGCTCTCGACACCATCATCAACCAGAGGGGCAAGGGAGTTATCTGCATCTATGTAGCTATTGGACAGAAGGCTTCTACTGTAGCCCAGCTCTATCAGACATTAAAAAAGAACAGAGCCATGGAGTACACCATAATTGTCAGCTCCACAGCATCTGACATGGCTCCGCTTCAGTATATAGCACCATATTCAGGAACGGCACTGGGAGAATATTTCATGCGTCAGGGCAAGGATGTGCTCATTGTCTATGATGACCTTAGTAAGCACGCTGTAGCCTACAGAGCTCTTTCACTTCTTCTTGAGAGAAGTCCTGGAAGAGAAGCATATCCTGGAGATGTATTTTATTTGCATTCAAGGCTCCTTGAAAGATCAAGCAAGCTGTCTTCAGAACTTGGAGGTGGCTCTATGACAGCCCTTCCAATTATAGAGACACAGGCTGGTGACGTTTCTGCGTATATTCCAACCAACGTTATCTCTATTACAGATGGACAGATATTCCTTGAGAGCGATCTGTTCTTTGAGGGCATGAGACCTGCTGTAAATGTAGGACTTTCAGTATCCCGTGTAGGTTCGGCAGCTCAGACCAAGGCCATGAAAAAGGCTGCAGGAAGCATAAGAGTAGACCTTGCCCAGTACAGAGAAATGGCTGTGTTTACGCAGTTTTCCTCTGACCTTGATGAGACCACCAAGCATCAATTAAACCATGGCAGTATCCTTATGGAGCTTCTTAAGCAACCGCTTGAGCATCCTCTTTCAATGCATCAGCAGGTAATCATCCTTGTTACTGTAGGTGCTGGCAGAATGGACCATGTACCTGTAAAAGAGGTTAAGAGGTACAAGGCAAAGCTACTTAAGTTCTTTGAAACAGAACACAGCGATCTTTGCGAAGAACTCGAAAAGAGCGGAGACCTGCCTGATCAGTTAAAGAAGAGGATCCTTGATCTGGCTGATGAGTTCAATGAAGCAGAAGGAATTTAATTTTGGCTAATATCAAAGAAATCAGAGATAGAATTGAAAGTGTTGGGGACACCATGAAGATCACCAATGCCATGTATCTCATTTCATCGACTAAGCTACGAAAAGCAAGGAAGATGCTTACAGATACAGAACCTTTCTTTTTCTCTACTAAGGCCATGATAGAGCGTGTTGTATCGCACCTTCCAGAGGGCACAAAGAATATCTTTTTGGAAACAAGAAAGGATATTCCTGAGAGTGAGAGAAAGAGAGGCTATATCATCTTTACAGATGATAAGGGTCTTGCTGGTGCCTACAATCACAATGTACTTAAGCTAGCAGAGGAGCATATTCACGGAGATGGTGACAAGTGGAAGCTTTTTGTGATCGGCGAACTTGGTCGTTTCCATTTTACGTCCAGGAATATGGACATTGAGGAGTCCTTTATGTTCACTTCTCAAAATCCCACTCTTCACAGGGCAAGGAAGATCGCAGCAGAGATCCTGGAGTATTACTACGACCGCAAGATAGATGAGTTTTATGTGATCTACACCACCATGAAGGGTGCCACCTGTGAAGCAAGATTTGAAAAGCTTCTTCCACTGGATTTTATTGAAGAAATAAGAAGAGATGCTCCACCGCCAGGCATCATGCTTGAGGAGTTTTTGATGGAGCCAAGTCCTTCAGCTATTTTGGATAACATTGTTCCCAACTATGTAACAGGATTCATTTATGGAGCATTAGTTGAAGCATTCTGCAGCGTTCAAAGCTCCAGAATGCAGGCCATGGACAATGCCAACAAGAATGCTGAAAAGATGATATCTGAGCTCAAAAAGAGCTATAACAGGCAGAGGCAGGCCCAGATAACCCAGGAAATAACTGAGGTTGTCAGCGGAGCCAAGGCTCTAAAGAGAAGCCGAGAGGCCAAAGCTAAAAAAGTAAGAGGATAGCAAATTGGAAAAGGGCAAGATATTGCAGGTCATGGGACCTGTTGTAGACGTAAAATTTGAAGATGGTGATCTTCCATATATCAATGACGCCTTAGAGGTGTACCCGAGAGGACACAAGCGTGTCATGGAAGTTGCTCAGCATATTGGTAATGACACAGTCAGATGCATCATGCTTTCCCACTCAGAGGGCCTTGCCAAGGACATGGAAGTAAAAAGAGCTGGAGGACCCATAAGTGTTCCGGTAGGACCACAGGTTCTTGGAAGACTCTTTAACGTCCTTGGAGATCCCATCGATAATAAAGGTGAAGTTGAATCCAAAGAAAAGTGGCAGATTCACAGGGATGCACCAAGCCTTGTGGACCAGAGCCCTGTAGTTGAGGTTTTGGAGACAGGAATTAAGGTAATAGATCTTTTGGCTCCCTATGCCAAGGGCGGTAAGATAGGTCTTTTTGGTGGAGCTGGTGTTGGTAAGACAGTGCTTATCCAGGAGCTTATCCAGAACATTGCCACTGAGCACGGTGGATATTCCATATTTACCGGTGTCGGTGAGCGTTCAAGAGAAGGCAATGACCTTTACACAGAGATGTCTGAATCTGGAGTTATAGACAAGACAGCCCTTGTATTCGGACAGATGAATGAACCACCAGGAGCCAGAATGAGGGTTGCTGAAACCGGTCTTACCATGGCTGAGTACTTCAGAGATGTAGAGCATCAGGATGTACTTCTTTTCATAGATAATATTTTCAGATTCGTACAGGCTGGTTCTGAGGTTTCATCACTGCTTGGAAGAATGCCTTCTGCAGTTGGATATCAGCCTACACTTGCAACTGACCTTGGTATGCTTCAGGAGAGGATCACTTCCACAAGGTATGGTTCTGTAACCAGTGTTCAGGCTGTATATGTGCCTGCTGATGACCTTACAGATCCTGCCCCTGCAACAACCTTCGCACACCTTGATGCAACTACGGTTCTTTCCCGTAAGATCGTTGAGCAGGGTATTTACCCGGCTGTTGATCCCCTTGAGTCCTCAAGCCGTATCCTTGAAGAGGACATTGTAGGCAAGGATCACTATAATACAGCCATGAAGGTTCAGGAGATCCTTCAGAAATACAAAGAGCTTCAGGACATCATCGCCATCCTTGGTATGGAAGAACTTTCTGACGAGGATAAGATGACAGTTCACAGAGCCCGTAAGATACAAAGGTTCTTATCACAGCCTTTCCATGTAGCTGAACAGTTTACCGGTCTTCCAGGCAAATTCGTACCGCTGACTGAGACTGTCAAGGGCTTTAAAGCGATAGTAAATGGTGAGATGGACCATTATCCGGAGGCAGCCTTCTTCAATGTTGGAACCATCGATGAAGTAATTGAGAAGGCCAAGCAGATAGAGGCTTAATATGAGTGAGCAACTGGCGAAGACCTTTCACCTGCAGGTGATTTCAGTTAATGGAATATTTTATGACGATGAAGCCATCGAGATAATAGTTCCCTGTGATGACGGAGAACTGGCTATTTTAGCTGGCCATGAGGAGATGATCCTTGCCATATACGAGGGCATCATCAAGATCAAGAACCCAAAGGGAGACTGGGTGATTGGCGTTGTAAGTATTGGCTCCGTTCAGGTTACTGTTGATAACAGATGCATTGTTCTTGTTAACACTGTTGAAAGACCTGAAGATATCGACAAGAGAAGGGCTCAGGAAGCCTATGAGTTTGCCATGGAGCATCTGATGCAGAAGCAGTCAATAAAAGAGTTCAAGAAATCCCAGGCAGGACTTGCAAGAGCTCTTACAAGACTTAAGGCTGCATCAAAATATCAAGATTAAAAGAAAAGTTGGTGGATGTTTTTGAAAAAGAGGATTAGTAAGTATTTAAGCGGAGTTTTAGTATTAGCTTTTTTAGCTATAGCGGGAACTGGATGTGGAAAGCAGGCAGATCCTAAGCTTGAGAGCTACAAAGAGAGTATGACAGAGTTCTACAACAAGTTATCTGAGTATGACAGCTCAATAAACTCTATTGACCCGGACTCAGAAACAGCAGGAGATGAGCTTTTAGGTGTTCTTGATGAGATGAACCAGACCTATCAGAACATGGCTGCTATAGAGATACCTGATGAGTTTTCAGGAATATCAGACATTGCAGTAGAGGCTGCAGATTACATGGACAAGGCCAATGAATTCTATCATCAGGCCTATGACGGAGACTTTGATTCTGACAGTGAGATGCTGGCTGCCCAGTATTACCAGAGAGCCAATGACAGAGTTCTCATAATGCTCCAGGTTCTTCATGGAGAGGTTCCTGAAGGAGAAGGCATTACAGTAGAGACTGAGAGTACTTATGAAATATCAACAATTGAGGATGAAAGCACTGATGGAGAGTGATCAGTGCTTCATTTTTATAAGGGAGTATCAACTTGGAAAGAAAATCTGAAAACCGTTTTATTTATGCCATAAAGTTCATAGCCTGTATCTTTATCGTGACTACCCACGCAAGATTTTCAGGACCTCTATGGAACATTGTATTTGCAATTGACCACTGCTGCGTTCCATTCTTCCTTGCAGTATCAGGAAGGTTTTTGCTGTATAACCGTGGCATGAGCAATATTTATGACACAGCTACTATAAGGCTCAAGACTAAAAATTCTCTCATAAGGCTTCTTAAGATCACAGGGGTAGTTTACCTTGTGCATCTTGTCTTTTCATTTTGCTTTTACATGGCTCAGAAGACTCCTGTTTTAGAGTGGCTGAAAATGAAGTTCAATCCCTATGAAGCCTGGGTTTTCTTTATGTTCAACTCCGGAAGGTTTATATACGACGGATCCTATGTGTTTGACCATCTGTGGTATCTGTTTGTAATGATCTACGTGTATATCCTAATCTATATATTTGCACCTGTCCTTAGGAAGTGGTATAAGGGACTGGTTGTTATTCTTTTGTGCCTGCTCTTCTTTGGGGAATGGCTGCAGATCTATTACCCTATAAGACCATTTGGTATTAACATCAACACCTGGTATGTTCTCAGGAACTGGCTGTTTGTGGGTATTCCTTTTGTTCTCATTGGCATTATCTTTAGCGACTATGTCTACAAAAAAGGCGATATCAGCAATATGAAAGTTCCGGCCATTATCATGACTGTAGTTGGAATAGTATCAAGCTATGTGGAGCTTTTGATATTTGGCGGAGACACATATATCTATTTGGGATCAATTATCACAACCATCGGACTTTTGTTTTTGTCAGAGTGCAGTTCCTACAATGGCTGGATCCTTTATACCCTTGGAAAAAAAGCTTCATCAAATATCTATTTTTATCACGTGCTCATAATCGCAGTTTTGGATATATCTGCGCAGAATGGTCTGATACCATGGGATGTGCTTGCATTTAAACCAATTCTTGTGATGATCATATGCTTTGTGTTATTTTGTATTAAACCACTTATTGAGTATAGGAAGAGAAATTCGTGAACAGATTAGAGTTTTTAAACTTTTGTAAAGATAGAATAATATTCTTGGATGGTGCTACCGGCAGTAACCTGATGAAAGCCGGAATGCCTGCTGGTGTATGCCCTGAGAAGTGGATACTGGAACACAGGCAGGTGATGATGGAGCTTCAGAAGGCTTATGCAGATGCTGGTTCTGATATAGTTTATGCACCAACATTTACAGGAAACAGGATAAAGCTTGCTGATTACGGCCTTTCACAGGATATTGTTTCCATCAATACAGAACTTGTAAGCCTTTCAAAAGAGGCAGTAGGTTCAAAGGCTCTTGTGGCCGGTGATATCACAATGACAGGCAAGCAGCTAAAGCCAATAGGAGATCTTGATCTTGAAGAGCTTATAGAGGTTTACAAAGAGCAGATCCAGATCCTGATAGATGCTGGAGCTGACATTTTGGTTGTTGAGACCATGATGAGCCTTCAGGAGTGCAGAGCTGCACTTATAGCAGCAAAAGAGATATCGGATATTGCTGTTATTGTCACCCTTACCTTTGAACCGGATGGAAGGACCCTTTTTGGATCTGACCCTGAATCCTGCGCCATCACTTTAGAAGCACTGGGAGCTGCTGCCATTGGAGCAAACTGCGGAGCAGGCCCTGACAGAATGGTGGATATCATAGGGAAGATGGCCAGTGTTACCAATATTCCAATTATCGCCAAGCCAAATGCAGGACTTCCAAGTGTGGATAGCGAAGGCAATACTGGCTATGACATGGACGCAGATGTATTTACTAAGGAAATGAAGAAGCTCATTGATAAAGGTGCCTCGATCCTTGGCGGATGCTGCGGAACAACTCCGGAGTTTATCCGCATGATCCATGATGCCTACAGCACATGTACTCCGGCATCAGATATTCCAAGAAAGATAGCTGGAAGAAGATACCTCTCATCAGACAGAAGAGCTCTTTCCTTTGACCTTGATGATCTGTTCATGATAGTTGGAGAGAGGATCAATCCCACAGGTAAAAAGAAACTTCAGGCCCAGCTCCGTGAAGGAAATCTTGACCTTGTATGCGAGTTTGCTGAGAACCAGGAAAAAGACGGCGCATCGATCCTTGATATCAATGTGGGCATGAGCGGCATTGATGAAAAAGAGATGATGCTGACGGTCCTTAATGAGGTTTCCGGGATCACTGACCTGCCACTTTGCATAGATACTTCAAGTGCTGAGGTCATGGAGGCTGCCCTTAGGATATATCCTGGTAGAGCCTTGATGAACTCCATATCACTTGAAAAGGGCAAGGCTGAGAAATTCCTGCCCCTTGCTAAAAAGTACGGAGCTATGTTTGTTCTTTTGCCCCTGAGCAAAGAAGGCCTTCCCAAGGACCTTGATGAAAAGATCAGCAATATAAACGAGCTTTATGAAATGGCCGCTAAAATGGGCCTGTCCAAGGAAGACATAGTTGTTGATGGACTTGTAGCTACTGTTGGCGCCGACCCTAAGGCCGCTGTCAACACACTTGATACCATAAGCTATTGCCATGACAACAGCTTTGCCACAATTTGCGGGCTTTCCAATATTTCTTTTGGCCTACCAGAGAGAATGAATGTAAATACAGCATTTCTTACTATGGCGATCTCAAAAGGGCTTACCATGGCAATTGCCAATCCATCTCAGGAGATGCTGGTAAATGCTGCATTTGCCTCAGACCTTCTAAGGAACAAAGAGGGAGCTGACGGCAGATATATTGAAAGAATGGCAAGGTATGCAGCAGAGGGCGATGATAAGCCCAAAGGAGCAAAAGAGAGTAATCCTGCACCTACTTCAGATGGCGATTTTCTTGCTATAATAAAGCAGGATGTTTTAAAGGGCGCAAAGAGGTCCATAGAGAAGGATACCCATAGCGCTATAGACAGTGGTATCGATCCAAAGGCAATTCTTGATGATGCATTGATGCCTGCCATTAATGAAGTTGGAGATTATTTTGACAAGGGTAAGTACTTCCTGCCTCAGCTGATAGCTGGTGCGGAGGCCATGAAGCTATCAATTGCTATTCTTGAGCCTTTCCTACAGAAGGATAAGGATGATTCGCAAAAACTGCCTACTGTGATCATTGCAACTGTTCATGGAGACATTCACGACATCGGTAAAAACCTTGTGGCACTTATGCTTAAAAACTATGGCTTTAACGTCATAGACCTTGGCAAGGATGTGCCAAAGGAAGATATAGTAAAAGCCGCAAGGGAAAATGATGCCAAAGTCATAGCTCTTTCTGCACTTATGACAACGACCATGAAGGAAATGAAAAATGTTGTCGAATTTGCCAGACAAGAGGGGATAACAGCCAAGATCATCATAGGCGGAGCTGTAGTAACTGAAGATTTTGCCATTGAGATCGGTGCTGACGGATATTCTGCAGATGCTGCAGATGCTGTGAGACTTGTTAAAAAGCTTCTTTTTGAATAAAGTTACTTTGGAGGACATGATATGATCGGAGCACAGGCCATTGTTAAATGCCTTGAAAAGGAAAATACTGAGGTTATCTTTGGATATTCCGGAGTTGCCATAGATCCATTCTGGAACAGTATTCTGGATACCAAGATAAAAACTGTTCTTATAAGGACTGAGCAGAACGCTGCCCACTGTGCCAGCGGATATGCAAGAATAAGTGGCAAAGTCGGAGTGTGCGCAGTCACATCAGGCCCAGGTGCCACAAATCTGATCACAGGTATTGCAACTGCCTATGCTGACAGCATTCCAATGATCGCCATAACTGGACAGGTCAACTCCGATATGATCGGATCAGACGTTTTCCAGGAGGCGGATATCACTGGTGCTGTGGAATCCTTTGTTAAATACAGCTACCTGATAAGGGATGTTGATGATATCCCCAAGGTATTTAAAGAGGCCTTCTTTATTGCAAACAGTGGAAGAAAGGGCCCTGTACTTATTGATATCCCTTACGATATCCAGCTTGCAGAGATGTCAACCAAATTCAGCTATCCTGAATCTATATCCATGAGATCCTACAAGCCTACAGTTAAGGGAAACATTGTCCAGATCAAAAAGGTCATAAAAGAAGTTGAGAAGGCAAAGCGCCCTATTATCTGTGTTGGAGGTGGCGTCCACTTAAGTGGTGCTACAAGCGAGCTTGTTAAGTTTGCTGAGCTTAATGATGTTCCAGTTGTTTCAACAATGATGGGAATAGGCGTAATGCAAACAGAGCATCCACTGTACTTTGGAATGGTGGGAAATAATGGCCAGCCTTATGCCAACAGAGCCATGAATGAGTCGGATCTTCTTCTCATGGTTGGCGCAAGAGTTGCGGACAGAGCAGTTAACAGACCTGACCTTATCACAGAGAACAAGGTCATGGTACATATAGATGTAGATCCTGCGGAGATTGGTAAAAATGTTGGACCTACAATACCACTTGTTGGAGATATCAAGCACATTTTTAATGACTTTTTGGAGCAGGATGATCATGCTGACGACCACAAGGATTGGCTTGATCTTTTAAATAGCTACAAAGAGCAGATGGGGTCAGACAGAGTTCCTGATTACTCAATAGAAGCATATGTGGAGCCTAAGGATTTTATTTCAAGGCTTTCAAGAGCCATGAAGGACGACGCTGTCTATGTGGCTGATGTAGGACAGAATCAGATCTGGTCCTGCGCATATCACATTGTTAAAAGAGGCAGGTTCCTTACATCCGGAGGAATGGGAACCATGGGCTATTCTATCCCGGCAGCCATGGGAGCCAAGCTTGCAGACCAAAGCAAACAGGTTGTGGCTGTCATCGGAGATGGCGCATTTCAGATGAGCATGATGGAGCTTGCAACCATGAGGCAGTACAGGATTCCTGTTAAGATAGTAGTCCTTAAGAATGGATTCCTTGGAATGGTAAGGGAGCACCAGCACTACGCTTATAATGATGCGTATTCAATGGTAGAACTCAAGGGAGATCCTGATCTTTCACTTTTAGCTGCAGCCTATGGTATGGAATATGTAAAGGTTGATGGAAACAGCGACCTTGACGGAGAACTGGCAAGATTTCTTAAGGATGATACTTCATCACTTATGGAAGTCAGGGTAGATCCAATGGAACTTACAAAATTCTGATCATAAAAGGGATTTGATATGAAGAGAATATATTCAGTACTGGTTGAGAATAGAGCAGGTGTACTTTCCAAGGTAGCAGGTCTTTTCTCAAGAAGGAATTTTAATATTGATTCAATGGTTGTAGGCGAGACAGCAGACAGAGCTGTATCCTGCATGACAATTGTCTCTACCGGAGATGAGAGGACCATCGAACAGATCGAGAAGCAGCTCAACAAAAAGATCGATGTCATCAAGGTAAAGACTTTCAAAGAGAGCATGAGTATCAACAGGGAGCTTATGCTTATTAAGGTTAAATACAACAAGGAAAACCGCAGGGATATTATGGAGAACTGTCAGATAATGAATGCTCAGATCGTTGACATGAGCAAGAATCTGATGATCATCCAGATCTGTGACACATCTGAGAGAATAGAGCTCTTTATTGAGATGCTTAAGAGTGTCAGTATTGTTGAGATTGCAAGAACTGGAACTGTTGCCCTGACAAAATGTAAAGAAAACTAAGTGCCTATAAGGCACTTAGCTTTATAGAATAACTTTACCCAAAACACTTTAGCACGGTAAAATGATTACGGTTTAAAGCCAAAAAGATATTTTTGTTGACATGGGACTTGAAAGGAGTATAATTTGAATAAATTGATTTAAAAACGGTCTGATTTCATTCAAAATCCTATGAAAAACCGAAGATATTCTGAGCTAAAACATCACACTTCAAAGTGCTAAAGGCAACAGGTAATATCTAGGTTGTGAGGTAATTTATGAGTACAAAACTTAAGAAAAAAGTCTTCCAGTTATTGGTCGACAACAACCCTGGTGTACTTAGCAGAATATCAGGACTATTTTCAAGAAGAGGCTACAACATCGAGAGCATTACAGCCGGTGTTACAGCGGATCCAAGGTTTACCAGGATCACCATCGTAGCATCTGGTGATGATGTGATACTTGACCAGATTGAGAAACAGGTAAGGAAGCTGGTTGATGTAAGAGATATTCATGAGCTTCTGCCGGATGATTCAGTTTACAGAGAACTTGCCATGGTCAAGGTAAGAGCTGAGGCTGATAAGAGGCAGTCAATTCTTGCAACAGCCAACATATTCAGAGGCAACATCGTAGATGTAAGTCCTGATTCACTTATCATCGAGATCACAGGTAGTCAGTCCAAGGTGGATGCTTTTTTGAAGCTCCTTGAGGGCTACGAGATATTGGAACTTGCCAGAACCGGAATAGCAGGACTTGGCAGAGGCACAGATAAGGTTATTTATCTGGATGAGTAAAAGTTACTAATTTAAAAAATCAAAATATGGAGGATATCAAAATGTCACAGGAAGCACGTATTTTTTATCAGGAAGATTGTAACTTATCATTACTTGAGGGCAAGACAATTGCTATTATCGGTTATGGTTCACAGGGCCATGCACATGCTCTCAACTTAAAGGACTCAGGCTGCAACGTTATCGTCGGACTTTACGAAGGATCCAAGAGCAAGGCTAAGGCTGAGGCTCAGGGCCTTAAGGTTTATAACACCAAGGAAGCTGCCAAGATGGCTGATATCATCATGATCCTTATCAATGATGAGAAGCAGGCTAAGATGTACAAAGAGGACATCGAGCCAAACCTTCAGCCAGGCAACATGCTTATGTTTGCTCATGGTTTCAACGTACACTTTGGTCTTATCAAGGCTCCTAAGGATGTGGATGTAGCAATGATAGCTCCTAAGGCTCCTGGACACACAGTTCGTTCTGAGTACCAGGCTGGTAAGGGAACACCTTGTCTTGTTGCTGTTGAGCAGGATGCTACAGGTAAGGCTCTTGATCTTGCACTTGCATATGGCGCTGGTATCGGCGGAGCAAGAGCAGGTCTTTTGGAGACAACCTTCAGGACAGAGACAGAGACAGACCTCTTTGGTGAACAGGCAGTTCTTTGCGGCGGTGTATGTGCACTTATGCAGGCTGGTTTCGATACCCTTGTTGAGGCTGGATACGATCCAAGAAACGCATACTTCGAGTGCGTACATGAGATGAAGCTCATTGTAGACCTTATCTATCAGTCAGGTTTCGCAGGAATGAGATACTCAATCTCCAACACTGCTGAGTACGGCGATTATGTAACAGGTCCTAAGCTCATCACAGATGAGACCAGGAAGACAATGAAGAAGATCCTTTCAGATATCCAGGATGGAACATTTGCTAAGGAATTCCTTCTTGATATGTCTGAGGCTGGCGGACAGGTTCATTTCCAGGCTATGCGCAAGCTTCACGCTGAGCATCCATCAGAGAAGATCGGCGCTGAGATCCGTAAGCTCTACAGCTGGAACAATGAGTCTGATAAGCTTATCAACAACTGATCTGTCTGATTGAAAATGTACGATGATTAGACTATTATTTAAGAGTGCCATTTTTTCTGGCACTCTTAATTTTTCTTAGAAGAAGGCCATTTATGTCGAGTAAAGAGCTTGTAACTTTGAATAATACTGAAACAGAAAAGAAGAGCTTTTATAATCCAGTATTTATGCTCCTTAGTTCTTTTCTTATGTATGTTCTTGCTATTCTACCGATCCTTGTAAAGAGAGGCCTTCCTTTCTTTTATTATGGAGACTACAACGTTCAGCAGGTGCCATTCTATATCCTTGCCCACAGGGCTGTAAGAAGCGGAGAGTTCTTCTGGAACTGGAATGTTGACCTTGGGGGCTCCATGGCTGGGAGCTTTTCCTTCTATCTCTGGGGAAGTCCCTTCTTTTGGCTGACGGTTCTTTTCCCTGAAAACGCAATTCCATATATCATGCCACTTCTCATGGCTCTTAAGTATGCTGTGGCTGCAATGCTTGCATATATCTACATAAGCCGGTATGTTCACAAGCATATCTATGCCATGATCGGCGGATATCTTTATGGCTTTTCTGGGTTTAATGCCTGTAACATAGTTTTCAACCACTTTACTGACTCCGTGTGCTTTTTTCCTTTGTTCCTGATGCTTTTTGAAGAACTGATGGAATGCAGTACTACAGAAGATGGCAAGGTTAAGCTATCGGGGCTATCTTTTATTAAATTTTCTTTGATGACAGCATTTATGGCTATCGTCAATTATTACTTTTTCTTTGGACAGATACTGTTTCTTGTTATCTATTTCTTTGTAAGATACCGAAAAGCAGATACTTTATTTGATTTTTTTATAAGGCAGCTTCGGCTGATATTTGGGGTTGTTAGCGGAGTCTTGATAGCTGGCTTTTTCCTTTTGCCAGCATTTATGGGCATTCATGGCAACTCAAGACTTGATAATGTGATAACTGGATACAATATGTTCATTTATCCTAGTGGTAAGCTTATCTGGGATATTTTTAAAAGCCTTGTGATGCTGCCTGATATCATTGGAAAGGGAACCTTGTTCTACACAACTACTGTCAAAAACGCTTCCCTTGCAACATATCTGCCTATGTACGGAATAGCAGGTGTAGTTGGCTATCTTATCATCAACAAGAGGCGTAAAAACTGGGAAAAGACCCTGACGATCCTGTTTTTAATAATGGCAGTGATCCCGGTTTTGAATTCAGCTTTTTCGCTCTTTAACACATCTTATTATGCAAGGTGGTTTTATATACCTGTTCTCATCATGTGTCTTGAAACGGCTCAGGTTGCAGAAAGAGGAAGGAGCCTTCCGCTTAAAAAGGGTGTTGTTATAGAAGTTTTGTGTTTTCTTTTCTTTGTCCTTGTGTACTTTTTACCTTCCACTGATGAAAACGGGAAGATAGAAATGTTTAACATGACAGAGAACCCATCCATTTTCTTAAGGGATGTTCTGTTTACAGCGCTTTTACTTGCTTTCCTCATTGTGTCGGTATTTCTTTTACCAAAAAAGAGAAAAGTCAGGGATTTGATGATCCTTTCCTTTGTGATGATATCCTGCGTGATCTCAACCTACGTTCCAATAAAGAATGGCAGTTCTATCATCAGCGACACGGGAAAAGAGATGTGGCAGGAGCAGATGCTCTACAACAAAGTAGAAGTTGATAAGACGAACTTCCTTAGAGGCGAAGTTGACTCTACTTCAACTAACTACGATATGGTTTGGGGAATCCCTTCAATTCATTGCTTTTTAAGTACAGTTCCTGCGCCGATCTTTGATTTTCTTGAGGGAACCTGTGGCATCACAAGAACTGTAGAGACCAATATTCCGGTTGAAAGAGCGGGAGTGAGGGCTATACTGTCAGCCAGATACTACTTTGAGAACGCTGTGATCAGTAAGAACAGGGTCTTTTACAACGATGAGGGCACTGACGGATATGTCTATACTGATACGCAGGATGGCTTTGATATATTCGAAAATACAAACTACATCCCCATGGGATTTACCTATGACAACTATATGACCACATCTGAGTGGGAGGATCTGGAGGCAAAAGACCATGATCTTGACCTTTCAAAGGTGCTGATATTATCTGATGAGGATGCCATAAGCCTATTTGGAAGCCTTGATATGACAGAGCTTACAGCAGAGGATATCCTGGAAAACCCTGTAAATTACTATGAGTTTACATGCGAGTGTAAAAAGAGATCAGAGACCTCCTGTACAAGCTTTGAACCTGATACAAAGGGATTTAGTGCTGTTACCAGTGATATTGATGGAGATAAACTTTTGTTTTTCTCAGTTCCAAAAGTAAAGGGCTTTAGCTGCACGGTGGATGGAGTTAAAACTCCAATTTATACTGCTGATTACGGCCTTATGGCGATACCAGTATCAAAGGGAGTGCATAATATAAGGGTTTCTTATGCTCCTGAAGGCTTGATAACCGGATGTATCTGCTCTTTGCTTGGAGTTATGGTTTTGGGCGGATATATTGCAATGATAAAAAAGGTCAAGAAAAACGATTAAATTTGTTATGTTGTTTGCTGCATATACAGCATGTTATATTTACTATTATCTAATTGATAATAATTAAGGAATGGTAAGGAGAGATACGGTATGAGTGGAATGACCATGAGCCAGAAGATTCTTGCACATCACGCAGGGCTTTCACATGTGGATGCAGGACAGCTTATTGAGGCTGATTTAGACCTCGTTCTCGGCAACGATATAACCAGCCCTGTTGCTATTGGCGAGATGAAGAAATTCACAAAGGGTGGAGTTTTTGATAAGGACAAGATTGCATTAGTTCCTGATCACTTTGTTCCCAACAAGGACATCAAGTCCGCAGAGAACTGCAAGTGCGTCCGCGAATTTGCAAAGAGAAACGAGATCACAAATTACTTTGAAGTAGGTGAAATGGGTATTGAACATGCTCTTTTACCAGAGAGAGGTCTTACAGTGCCAGGAGATCTTATAATCGGCGCTGACTCGCATACCTGTACATATGGAGCACTTGGTGCATTTTCTACTGGAATAGGTTCAACTGACATGGCAGCTGGAATGGCAACAGGAAAGGCGTGGTTCAAGGTTCCTTCTGCGATCAGGTTTAATATTGTTGGCAAGCCTTCTAAATGGGTGAGCGGAAAAGATGTTATTCTTCACATCATTGGACTTATCGGCGTAGATGGAGCTCTTTACAAGTCCATGGAGTTTGTTGGTGAAGGCATTAAGAACCTTACTATGGATGACAGATTCACAATTGCAAACATGGCTATAGAAGCCGGCGGCAAAAACGGAATCTTCCCAATAGATGAAGTTGCTATTAAATACCTTGATGAACACGCAAAGGGCAAGAAATACCAAATTTACGAAGCTGATGCTGATGCTGAGTATGATGCTGAGTATACGATCGACCTTGGAAGCCTTAAGTCCACAGTAGCTTTTCCACATCTGCCTGAGAATGCCCATACATTTGATGATATCAAGGATATCAGTATCGATCAGGTTGTCATTGGTTCATGTACTAATGGCCGACTGGATGACCTTAGATGTGCAGCCAAGATCCTTGAGGGAAGACATATAGCTGAAGGCATGAGATGCATCGTGATCCCTGCTACTCAGAAGATTTATTTAAAGGCCATGGAAGAGGGACTTCTTAGAACATTTATCGAGGCTGGAGCCATAGTTTCAACTCCAACCTGCGGACCATGTCTTGGCGGATATATGGGAGTTTTAGCATCTGGTGAGAGATGTGTATCAACCACCAACAGAAACTTTGTTGGAAGAATGGGCGCCATCGACTCAGAGATCTATCTGGCTTCTCCTGCAGTTGCAGCAGCCAGCGCAGTTACAGGAAAATTGTCACAGCCATCAGAGCTTGGACTTTAAGGAGGATTATATGAAAGCTGCAAAAGGAACAGTTTTTAGATATGGAGATAATGTAGATACAGATGTTATCATCCCTGCAAGATATTTAAACAGCACAGACCCCAAGGACCTTGCTGCTCACTGCATGGAGGATATTGATAAGGAATTTGTAAATAAGGTAAAGAGCGGAGATATCATTGTAGCAGATAAGAACTTTGGATGCGGATCTTCAAGAGAGCATGCTCCTATAGCTATAAAGGCTGCTGGTGTTTCCTGCGTTATTGCCAAGAGCTTTGCAAGGATCTTTTATAGAAACAGCATAAACATCGGACTTCCGATCATTGAGTGCGAAGATGCACCAGACAACATAAACGCCGGAGATGTGGTTTCTATAGATTTTGACTCAGGCCTTATCACAGATGAGACAACGGGCAAGACCTTTAAGGGACAGGCATTTCCACCATTCATGCAAAAGATCATTGATTCAGAAGGACTTATCAATTATATCAATTCAAAAGAGTAATTTTGCGCCACAGCACTATTGTTGCTGTGGCGTTATTTTTGCAAATGTATTATTATAATAGGGTATGTAAAATTGATTGGAGGAATGTATGGGAAGGTTATTCTGTGTTATACCCTGTTACAACGAGCAGGAGGTTCTGCCAGAAACTTCTAGTCGCATTCGCGAAAAGCTCAACGACCTTATCGCTAAGAATAAAATAGATGATGACAGCAGGATAGTATTTGTCAATGATGGTTCCAAGGATGCAACCTGGGAAATAATCTCAAGACTTCACAGTGAAGATCCTATTTTTCAGGGGATAAACCTGTCAAAAAACATGGGACATCAGAACGCGCTTCTTGCAGGGCTTATGACAGTTAAGGATATTTGCGACTGTGCAATTTCACTTGATGCTGATCTTCAGGATGATATCGATGCAATAGAGGCCATGATAGACAAGTTCAATGAGGGTATTGACGTTGTTTATGGTGTAAGATCCAAGAGGACTACAGATACTTTCTTTAAGAGGTTTACAGCTCTTAGCTTTTACAAGGTAATGAACGGCCTTGGCGCAAACACTGTTTATAATCACGCTGATTACAGGCTTATGAGCAGACGAGCTCTCCTTGGTCTTGCTGAGTTTGGAGAGGTCAATCTCTTTTTAAGAGGAATTGTACCTATGGTGGGCTACAAGAGTGATGTGGTCTACTATGAGAGAGCTGAGAGATTTGCCGGGGAGAGCAAGTATCCTTTAAAGAAGATGATCAGCTTTGCTATTGAGGGCATCACAAGTCTTTCAACAAAACCCATCAAGCTTATTACAGGCCTTGGAGTTTTGATCTTCCTTGTGAGCATCGCAGTTTTTATCTACTCCCTGGTTCGCTACTTTAATCAACAGACTGTTCCTGGATGGACAACCACAGTTCTTTCAGTGTGGTTTATTGGCGGACTTATGATGATCTCCCTTGGAGTTATAGGAGAGTACATTGGCAAGATTTATCTTGAGACCAAGAACAGGCCAAGATTTATCATAGAATCATACCTTTCGGATGATTCAGAACACAAGAAATAAAGGTAGGAAAATTAGTAATGGCAAAGAAACCCGAAGATTTTAAAAAAGAGATGGAAGATAATATGAGAGCCAAGCTCTCTGAGTATAGCCACGTCAAGAAGGTTATCGGTATTGTCAGCGGAAAGGGCGGTGTTGGTAAGAGTCTTGTAACAGGTCTTTCTGCTATTTCAATGTGCAGGAAGGGCTATCAGACAGCAATCATGGACGCTGATATCACAGGTCCTTCAATTCCCAAGATGTTTGGAATTGGAAAAGAGAATTTTGCAGACGAGACAGGTATGCTTCCTGCAGTAACAAGGGGCGGCATGAAGATCATGTCCCTTAACATGCTCATGGAAAATGAGACAGATCCTGTAATCTGGAGAGGCCCTGTAATTGCCGGTATCGTTAAGCAGTTCTGGTCAGATGTTAACTGGGGCAATGTGGACTACATGTTCGTTGATATGCCACCAGGAACTGGAGATGTTCCTCTTACAGTATTCCAGTCACTTCCTGTGGACGGGATCATTGTAGTTGCTACTCCTCAGGAGCTGGTTGGAATGATCGTTGAAAAAGCCATCAATATGGCCAAGATGATGAATATTCCTGTCCTTGGAATCGTTGAGAACATGAGTTATATGACATGTCCTCACTGCGGCGAACCAATCTATATGTTTGGCGAGAGCAGAATTGATGACTACGCAGCCTCTCTTGGCATTCCAGTACTTGGCAAGATCCCTATGAATCCTGATTTTGCATCTAAATGTGATGCAGGTCTTGCAGAAGACATTGAATTTGAAGGCCTTGACGAGCTTGTATCAGTACTTGATGGAATGAAGGAATAAGTATTATGAAGATGAGACCTGAGAAAAACCAGATAACCTGGGGAATTACACTGTTTTTAGTGGTAGTGGCATCGCTTCTTGCCTACTATTTTCTTTTCCATGGAAAAATTATCATAGATTTCTTCGAAAAGATTCTGGATTCTATATCAGGTATCATAATCGGAGTCATAATTGCATACATCCTGATACCTCTTCAGGATTCTATAGAGGATAAGTTCCTTATCCCCATCTATAAAAAGAGAGGCTACGATATCTCTTTTGCTGAGAAGGCAAACTGGAAAAAGAGAAGACAGATGAGAGGGATAGCAGTACTGTGCACCATGCTGATCTTCATCTTTATCGTATTTTTGCTGGTCAGGATCATTATCCCTCAGCTTATCAGCAGCGTTCGTGAGATCATCAACAACCTTCCTGTTTATATTAAGAACATTGATGATTATTCAAATCTGCTGCTTGAAAATAATCCGGACCTTAATGAGTTCATTGATTCACAGCTGACAAGCTATTATGCGACTCTTTCAAGCTTTGTCACACAGAATATCAAGCCATATCTTCCTGAAGTTGGAACAATTGTCAAGGTTGCAACTAACAGTGTGTTCTCTGTGATCGGAGTCATCTTTGACTTTGTTGTAGGACTTATAGTTGCTGTTTATGTTCTGAATTCCAAGGAGAGATTTACAACCAGGGGCAAGAAGATGGCATATGCTTTCTTTAAAGAAGATTTTGCCAACGAGCTGGTTGGAGGCTTTCGGTTTGTACATAACACCTTTGAGAGCTTCATTGGTGGCAAACTGATAGATTCTATCATTATTGGAGTGATCTGCTACTTTGGATGCCTTATCCTTGGCATCAACTATCCGGTGCTGATCTCAGTGATCGTAGGCGTGACCAATATAATCCCTTTCTTTGGTCCATATATCGGAGGAATAGCGGGGGCAACACTCCTTGTTTTGATCGAACCAATCCAGGCACTTATCTTCCTTGTTTTCGTGATCCTGCTGCAGCAGTTTGATGGAAATATTTTAGGCCCAAGGATCCTTGGCGGCTCCACAGGACTATCGAGCTTCTGGGTCATCTTTGCCATCACCTTCTTTGGAGGACTGTGGGGACTTGTTGGATGGCTGATAGGAGTGCCTGTTTTTGCGGTATTCTATGCACTTGTTTCAAGGGTGACAAACCATTACCTTCGCGGCAAGGGACTATCTGAGTTTACCGGGGACTATTATGATCTTGCTTATATAGAGGACAAAGAATATAAGCTCCTTAGTGACAAGAATAATACAAAATATAACGCAGTTAAGAAAACATCTACATTTAAAAAGATTTTTAGTGGCAATAATAAGCTTGACGCAGGGAAAAAATGAATTATAATTGTTACTAATTAGTGCTTTGAAGTGCTAAAGCACAAGGAAGGGGACTGATAAAAATGGCTAAGAAGAATTTAGATTGGGCTAACATTGGTTTTGGTTACCATGTAGCAGACAAGAGATATGTTTCCAATTTCAAGGACGGAAAGTGGGATGACGGTGTCATTACTGAAGATTCCAAGGTAGTCCTTAGCGAGGACGCAGGTGTTCTTCACTACGCCCAGGAGTGTTTTGAAGGCCTTAAGGCTTATGAGACAGAAGACGGAAGGGTTGTTACTTTCAGACCTGACCTTAACGCCAAGAGAATGGTAGATTCAGCAAAAAGACTTGAGATGCCTGCATTTCCAGAGGATAGGTTCATCAAGGCTGTAGAGGAAGTAGTTGCTGCCAACAGAGACTGGGTTCCACCTTTTGGAAGCGGAGCAACACTTTATATCAGACCTGTAATGTTCGCAACAGGCAATGTAATTGGTGTTAAGCCTGCAGACGAGTATCAGTTCAGAATTTTCGTTACACCTGTTGGCCCTTACTTTAAGGGCGGCGCTAAGCCAATCGTTGTTAAGATAAGTGACTTCGACAGAGCAGCTCCTCACGGAACAGGTAACATCAAGGCTGGTCTTAACTACGCAATGAGCCTTCATGCTATCGTAACAGCTCATGAGGAGGGCTTTGCTGAGAATGTATATCTTGATGCTGAGTCAAGAACCTACATCGAAGAGACAGGCGGAGCTAATATAATCTTTGTAACAAAGGACGGAGGACTTGTAGTTCCCAAGTCACACACAGATTCAATCCTTCCTTCTATAACAAGAAGATCAATTGTCTATGTTGCAAAAGAGATACTTGGACTTAATGTAGAAGAAAGACCTGTTAAGCTCTCAGAGGTTCCAGAGTTCGTTGAAATGGGACTTTGTGGAACAGCAGCTGTAATAAGCCCTGTTGGCAAGATCAATGATCACGGAAAAGAGATCTGCTTCGCAGCTGGCATGGATGAGATGGGACCAGTTATCAAGAAGCTCTATGATACTCTTACTGGTATCCAGATGGGCAAGATCGATGCTCCAGAGGGCTGGATCCACGAGATAAAATAAATACAAGATATACAATATTTTCCGGATGGGTTGCTCCTATCCGGAATTTTTTGTAATATGGTATACTATATGAACAGTTTATTTTGGATAGGAGTAAAATTTGAAAGAGTTAAATTCGTGTAAGGAAGCGATGGCTAAGAGCATAGAGAATAAGTATTTCTCAGTTGCCCACCTGTACAAGGATGAAAAAGCTATGGAAATGCACATTCATGACTGCTATGAGGTGTATTTCTCAATTTCTGGAGGCAAACAGTTCCTGATAGATAATCAGGTATATGACATTCAGCCTGGAGATCTTTTTCTTATCAATCAGTATGATTCGCATTATCTTACCCAGATCGATAAAGAGCTTCATGAGAGAATAGTTATCATGATAGATCCTGACTATATGAAGAGCATTTCCTCTGATGAGACCAATCTTGATGGATGCTTTTCCAATCGCCCTGAAGGGTTTACCCATAAGATAAGTCTTACACAGGAGCAGCAGAGCCGTTTCCTTTACTTTATTAATAAGATAGTCACCAGCAACGGCTATGGCCATGACCTTCTTGAGAGAGCCACATTTACAGAGCTTTTTGTAATGATAAACAAGCTCCTTAAGGATAAAGAAGATAAGAGAGGCAATGAACAGACTGCCACTTATAATGAGCAGGTAGACGCGATCCTTTCTTATCTGAACAATAATATCCAGTATCCTATCAGTATAGGAGATCTGTCCAAACAGTTTTATATCAGTGAGTCCTACATCTGCAGGATCTTTAAGTCTGCCACAGGAACAACAATAAACAAGTATATGACAGCAAGACGTATTTCCATTGCGAAATCTCTTTTGGCAGAGGGGATTGGCGTCAGCGAAGTCTGCGAAAAATGTGGATTTTCTGACTATAGCAATTTCTTAAAGGCCTTTACCAAGTCTGTGGGAATATCACCAAAGAAGTACTCACAGAACTGCAACAGGTGATACATACTGGTAAAATAAAAATAATTGTTGACAAATGGTGCCATGCCATATAAAATAGTCAAGTACGCTATTGAAAAAACGTAATTGATTGCCGCAGATGCGGCAGTTTCGTATACGGATACAGTAAGGAGGTGTTACTGAAATGTCAATCTGCCCAAAGAATAAGTCATCAAAAGGACACAGAGATCAGAGAAGAGCTAACTGGAAAATGACAGCTCCTACTTTGGTTAAATGTAGTCACTGTGGAGCTCTTATGCAGCCACATTGCGCTTGCAAGAAGTGCGGTTACTACAACAAGAAGAGCATTGTTGAAGTTGAGGCATAATTTTAGTAAAACCGGATATTTTACAAGAGCTTAAAGGCTTTCTGACATGAGTCAGAAAGCCTTGATTTTTGTGTATTCATTTAGTACACTAGATTTTGTTCTAATTAAACTTACGGAGATATAACATGGCAGATATTGTTAGGGTTGCTGTTGATGCAATGGGCGGAGACAAGGCTCCTTTCGTAACAGTTAAGGGCGCTGTGGACGCTGTCAATGAAGCTGATAACCTCAAGGTCTTTCTTGTCGGTCAGAAGGATAAGGTGGAGAGCGAGCTCTCCAAATATAAATATGACGGCAGCAAGATAGAGGTTGTAGACGCTACTGAAGTTATTGAGATGGCGGAACCACCTGTAATGGCCATCAGGAAAAAGAAGGATTCTTCCATAGTCAAGGCTATGTACATGGTTAACCATGGCGAGGCTGATGCATATGTTTCAGCTGGATCAACCGGAGCAACTTTAGTTGGAGGCCAGGTTATAGTAGGAAGGCTTAAGGGCGTTGACAGAGCGCCTCTTGCACCGCTTATCCCTACTGAGAAGGGCAATTCTCTTCTTATAGACTGCGGGGCCAATGTTGATGCAAGAGCAAATCACCTTGTTCAGTTTGCCAAGATGGGAACTGTCTACATGGAGAACATAATGGGCATCAAGAATCCTACTGTTGCCATAGTCAATATTGGAGCAGAGGAAGAGAAGGGCAATGCACTGGTTAAAGAGACATTCCCGCTTCTTAAGAATTGCCCTGATATCAACTTTATTGGAAGTATCGAGGCAAGGGACATTCCTGCAGGATACGCAGATATCATTGTTTGTGAGGCGTTTACAGGTAATGTTATCCTCAAGATGTATGAGGGTGTTGCCAAGTCAATGATGCACGTTATCAAAAAGAGTCTCATGGGCAGCCTTAAGACCAAGATTGGCGCACTTCTTATCAAGAATGATCTCAAGAAATCTCTTTCAGATTATAGTCTTGAGAAGTATGGCGGAGCTCCTATGCTGGGACTTAAGGGACTTGTAGTCAAGACCCATGGAAGTTCAAGCGATATTGAGATCAAAAATTCAATTTTGCAATGTGTAACCTTTACAGAACAGAGAATAAGTGAGAAGATTAGCGCAAAGATTTCAGAGTAATCTGGCGCTGATAATATATTTTTTAATTAAAGATCGGAGACATAATATGGAATTTGAGAAGATGAAAGAAGTTATTGCTAATGTGCTCAATGTTGATCCTGAAGAGATCAAGCTTGAGACTACATTTACAGAGGATCTCGGTGCAGATTCACTTGATCTTTTCCAGATAATCATGGGACTAGAGGATGAGTTTGATGTTCAGATCGATCCTGAGCAGACTGAGAATATCTCAACAGTTGGAGAGGCTGTTGAACTTTTGAAAAACGCTATCTCAAATAAATAATTCATTGTGAGGCAGCCTGTGCTGCCTCAAATTTTTATATGCGGAGTTTATATGTTAAGAGATACAGATATTGAGAAGTTTGAGAAGCTTATCGGATATACCTTCAGGGACAAGGCTCTGATAACCCAGGCATTTACCCATAGCTCTTTTGTTAATGAGCAAAAGATAGGCAGAAAGCCAGACTATGAAAGGCTTGAGTTTCTGGGAGATGCCATACTTGAGATGATATCAAGCGCCTACCTTTTCAGGACCTTTCCTGAAAAGAAAGAAGGGGAAATGTCCAAAATGAGGGCTTCCCTTGTATGTGAAGGAGCGCTGGCGTACGATTCTAATGCCCTTAATATCAGGGAGTATATCCAGCTTGGAAAAGGGGAAGAGTCAACCGGAGGCAGAAACAAGGAGTCTATCATAGCTGATGTAATGGAGGCTGTGATCGGAGCACTGTTTTTGGACGGAGGGATCGAGCAGTCCAAGCGATTTATTGACACTTATATCCTGTCAAACATCGAGGCAGTCCAGATGTTTGTAGACAGTAAATCAATCCTTCAGGAGATAGCTCAGGGAGAGAATCTCGGCGAGGTAAGGTATGAAATTTGTGGCGAAAGTGGACCAGAACATGATAAAATATTTGAGGTTCGCGTTTTCGTTGGAGCTGATAATTTGGGAGAGGGGACAGGAAAGACCAAAAAGGCCGCAGAACAGCAGGCAGCCTACAAGGCCGTTCTTGTATTAAAGAATAAGCAGTAATGTATTTAAAATGCATTGAAATCCATGGCTTTAAGTCATTTGCCAATAAGATAAAATTTGATTTTCATAATGGTATCACTGGTATCGTAGGACCTAACGGCTCAGGTAAGAGTAATGTAGCTGATGCTGTAAGATGGGTTTTAGGAGAACAGCGTATCAAGCAGCTGCGTGGCGGAGCCATGACAGATGTGATCTTTTCTGGTACAGAGCTTCGTAAGCCCCTGGGCTACGCTTATGTTGCCATCACTTTGGATAATTCCGATCATTCCCTTGCGATTGATTATGATGAAGTTACAGTATCAAGGCGCCTTTACCGCTCTGGTGAGAGTGAGTACATGATAAATGGCTCAACTTGCAGACTTAAGGATGTCAATGAGCTGTTCATGGACACAGGTATTGGAAAGGAAGGCTATTCCATTATCGGACAGGGTCAGATCGACCAGATCCTTTCCAGTAAGCCTGAGGACAGACGTAATCTTTTTGATGAAGCTGCTGGTATTGTTAAGTTCAAGGCAAGAAAAGAGACCGCTCTTAAGAAACTTGAGGAGGAGAAATTAAACCTTACAAGACTTTCTGACATTCTTTCAGAGCTTGAAAAACAGGTTGGACCTTTGGAGAAACAGTCTGAGGTCGCAAAAGAGTACCTTAGGTACAAGGAAAGACTTAAGACCCTCGATGTAAACATGTTCCTTGTGGAGAACAAGCAACAGAAGGAGCAGCTTGAAGAGGCAAGCAAGAACTACGACATTGCTTCTGAAGCTCTTACTGAGGCAAAAGAGTCTTATGACAAAACAAGACAGGAATATGAGAACATCCAGAAGCAGATCGAAGAGATCGATAAAGAGATTGAAGAGATCAGATTAAGGATCACAGATTCTTCTGTTAAAAAAGAAAAATTAGAGGGACAGATAGGTATCTTAAACGAAAAGATAAAGTCTGCCTCTGATAATGATGCTCATTTCAGGAAAAGAGAAAAGGACGAACAGGAAAAACTGGATGTCCGCAACAAGGAAAAGGACAAGTACCTTGAAGAGAAAGAGCTGATCGATAAAGAAGCTGACACCTTATCAGCTGACAGAAATGAAGCAAGAAAAGAACTGGATAAAGTTCTTTCTCAGATCGAGGATATCAACAACGAGATTGAAGAGTGCAAGAGCACTATCATCAAAACTCTTGAGACAAGGGCAAACATCAAGAGTAAGTTAAGTAGTCTTGATACCATGAAGGAACAGGTAAACATCAGAAAGGCTGAACTTACAAGTAAGCTGGTTCGTGCAAGATCTGATGAGTCCAAGCAGGAAGAGACTCTTAAAAAGCTACGTGATGAGTTTGACAGCATCACAGCTGAGATCTCTGAGATGAATAAGAAACAGAAAGAGACAGATGCTGAGATCGTGAGCATCCGTGAGAACATGTCTCTTAAGGATACAGAGCTTCGCAAGGCACAGGAGCTCTATCAGCAGGAAAAATCAAGGCTGGAGGCTTTGGCTAACTTAACCGAAAGATATGAGGGCTATGGCGGAAGTGTCAAGAAGGTCATGGAAAGAAAGGACGATACCAAGGGAATCATCGGTGTTGTTGCTGATATCATCAAGACTGAGCCCAAATATGAGACTGCTATTGAAGTAGCTCTTGGAGGTAATATTCAGAACATTGTTACAGACAATGAAGAAACTGCCAAGAAGATGATCAGATACCTCAAGGATACCAAGGCAGGAAGAGCTACATTCCTTCCTCTTACATCCCTTGATAATCCACCTGAACTCAAGGCCAAGGAAGCTTTGGAAGAGCCAGGTGTTCTTGGTATGGCTGATGAACTGGTTTCTACTGATCCAAAATATAAGAGTGTAGCCAAGGCTATGCTTGGAAGGATAGTTGCAGTAGACAACGTTGACAACGCGGTCAAGATTGCAAGAAAGTACAACTACACAGTCCGTATGGTAACCCTTGAGGGCGAGCTTCTTGTTCCTGGCGGAGCCATAAGTGGTGGTGCTTTTAGAAATAACTCCAATCTCCTTGGAAGACGCAGGGAGATGGAAGATCTCGAAAAGAATGTCAGGAAGTATAAAGACAAACAGGTGGAGCTCCAAAAAGAGATCGAGGACTCAAAGGCTAAGAGGAACGAGCTTCGTACTCTCTCTGAAAAGCTAAGGTCAGAGCTCCAGGAGAAGTTTATTGCCCAGAATACAGCAAGAATAAATGTTGAGAACGAGGAGACCCGTCAGAAGGAACAAAAAGGAAACTACTCAGATCTTAAGACTGAAAGTGATGAGATCGAGAAGAGGCTTCTTGAGATTTCCTCTGAGAAGGAAGAAGCTCTTTCCCAGTTATCAGAGTCAGAGGCAACAGAAAAAGAGTGCTCTGAAAAGGTAACAAAGTTCCAGGGGCAGCTTGAAGAACTCCATAAAGTTGAAGAACACGAAAACGAGAATGTGGCAAAGTGGGATATCCAGTATGAGAAGATAGCTCAGAAACAGGAATTTGCCCAGGCTAACATTGACCGTGTTGACAATGAGATCGCTGCTGAAAAGGAAGCTCTTTTGGAGATTCAGGAGTCCATCAGGAAAAATGAAGAGACTCTCACTCAGAGCAAAAAAGATATCGAAGAGATAAGACTTACTATAGAAGCTTCTACAGATGTTCATTCAGAGGCTTCCAAGCAGCTTGAAGAAAACAAAGAAAAGAAGAATAACCTCACTGTTTCACAGAAGGAATTCTTTAATAAGACAGAGGAGCTTAATAAACACATGTCTGATCTGGACAAGGAAGTAATAAGGCTCTCCGGCAAGAAGGAAAGATGCCAGGAAGCTATAGAAGCTCAGATCAACTACATGTGGAATGAATATGAGATCACTCTTACTGATGCTGCTGGCATGCGTGATGAGGAGATGACTGATATCCCTGCCATGAAGAGGGAGACAAGTTCACTCAAGGAATCCATTAAAAAGCTGGGTGACGTCAATGTAAATGCCATTGAGGATTACAAGAACCTCATGGAGAGATACACATTTATGAAGACTCAGCACGATGATCTTATTACTGCTGAAGAACAGCTCAAAGAGATCATCAAGGACCTTGATGAATCCATGCGCAAGCAGTTCGTTGAGCAGTTTGCGAGGATCAATGTTGAGTTTGATGAGGTATTTAAAGAGATGTTTGGCGGTGGTAAGGGTAGTCTTGAACTGTCAGAGGACGAAGATGTTCTTGAGGCAGGAATCAAGATCAATGCTCAGCCACCTGGAAAGAAGCTTGTTAATATGATGCAGATGTCCGGTGGCGAAAAGGCACTTACTGCTATAGCACTTCTTTTTGCTATACAGAACCTTAAGCCTTCTCCATTCTGTCTCCTTGACGAGATCGAGGCTGCGCTTGATGAGAACAACGTAGTAAGGTTTGCCAAGTACCTTCACAAGCTTAAGAACACTCAGTTTATCGTTATTACCCATCGTAGAGGAACAATGGAAAGTGCAGACAGACTCTATGGTATCACCATGCAGGAAAAGGGTGTGTCAACACTGGTATCTGTAAACCTCATTGATAAGGAGCTTACGAATTAATGGCCAGCTTTTTTGAAAAACTACAGAAGGGATTATCCAAGACCAGAGATGGTATTGTAAAAGGCATTGATAATGTTTTTTCCGGATATTCCAATATAGACGATGACTTTTATGAGGAACTGGAAGAGACCCTTATAATGGGCGATATTGGCGTAAACGCCACCAGCCGCATTATCGATCAGCTAAGAGAGCAGGTAAAAGAACAGAGAATAACTGATCCGGCTAAATGCAAGGCTCTTCTTATCCAGGATATATGGCAGCAAATGAAGATAGAAGAAGGCGCATATGACTTTGAGGACAAGAAGTCAGTGGTCTTTGTCATTGGCGTCAATGGCGTTGGCAAAACTACTTCTGTTGGCAAGCTTGCAGCTGTATTTAAAAAGAAAGGCAAAAAAGTCATTATTGCAGCGGCAGATACTTACAGAGCAGCTGCTACAGAACAGCTTGCAATGTGGGCAGAAAGAGCAGGGTGTCCGCTGGTTACAGGAAAAGACGGATCGGACCCTGCAAGTGTCATCTATGACGCGGCTGCTGCCTTTAAAGCAAGAGATTGTGATATCCTGATCGTTGATACAGCAGGCAGACTTCATAACAAGAAAAACCTGATGGAAGAGCTTGCCAAGATGAACAGGATCATAAATAAAGAACTTCCTGGTATCTGCAGAGAAAACTTCATTGTCCTTGATGGAACTACAGGACAGAATGCCATTATGCAGGCAAGAGAATTTGGAGAAGCTGCAGATCTTACAGGAATCGTACTTACCAAGCTGGATGGCACATCAAAGGGCGGTATTGCAGTTGCAATAGTTTCAGAGCTTGGTATACCTGTTAAGTATGTTGGCGTAGGCGAAGGGCTGGATGACCTTGAGAGGTTCAATTCAGCTGAATTTGTTGATGCGCTTTTTGGGGAATAATAAACATAGGGCACGGAGGAGGAAGAAATGTCTGAAGAAAAGATGACTCTTGCAAAATTTGAAGAGGCTTATGAGGATGTAAAAAAAGTAACTCTTGATACTAAGCTGATCTACAGTGATTACTGGAGCAACGCAACAGGCAATAAGGTTTATCTCAAACCTGAGAATATGCAGAGAACTGGTGCATACAAGGTTAGAGGTGCATATTACAAGATCACAACCATGTCTGATGAAGAGCGTAAGAAGGGACTTATCACTGCTTCTGCTGGTAATCATGCACAGGGTGTTGCCTATGCTGCCAAGCAGTATGGTGTAAAGGCTACAATCTGCATGCCTACTTCAACTCCTCTTATCAAAGTAAACAGGACCAAGGCTCTTGGAGCAGAGGTTGTTCTTCATGGCAATGTCTATGACGAAGCCTATGAAAAGGCATTAGAGCTTGCAAAAGAGCATGGGTATACCCTTGTTCATCCATTTGATGACCTTGATGTTGCTACAGGACAGGGCACAATTGCCATGGAGATCATAAAAGAGCTTCCAACTGTAGACATTATCCTTGTACCAATTGGAGGAGGCGGACTTGCAACTGGTGTATCAACACTTGCCAAGCTCCTTAATCCCAAGATCAAAGTGATCGGTGTAGAGCCTGCCGGGGCTAACTGCATGCAGGAGTCCTTTAAAGCTGGACATGTGGTTACTCTGGACAGCGTAAATACCATTGCAGATGGAACTGCTGTAAAGACCCCTGGTGAGCATATTTTCCCTTATCTTCAGAAAAATCTCGATGAGATCATCACTGTTCCTGATGAGGACCTTGTGGTTTCATTCCTTGATATGGTAGAAAACCATAAGATGGTTGTTGAAAACTCAGGCCTTTTGTCAGTTGCTGCTTTAAAACAGCTTGACTGCAAGGACAAGAAGATCGCCTGCGTGCTTTCCGGCGGCAATATGGATATAATCACCATGTCATCAGTGGTTCAGCAGGGACTTATAATGAGAGACAGGATATTTACTGTTTCAGTTCTTTTACCTGACAAGCCAGGTGAGCTTTCAAGAGTATCTGGTATAATAGCAGATGTAAAGGGCAACGTTATCAAGCTTGAGCATAACCAGTTTGTTTCAATAAACAGAAATGCTGCTGTGGAGCTTCGGATCACACTTGAAGCCTTTGGCACAGAGCACAAAGAGCAGATCATAAGTGCTCTTAATGAAAATGGCTATAAGCCAAGGATAGTAAGGACAAATATTTAATGAATTCCAAAAAATTAATAGGCAGAAAGAGGATACGTGAGTATCTGATCATTACTTTTGCATCACTTATCTATGGAGTGGGAACAAGCCTTCTTGTTGATCCCAATAACTTAGCTCCAGGTGGTATGACAGGTCTTGCAATCGTACTTAACAGACTTGTTGGAATAGGAACCGGTATGTGGTTCTTGCTTCTCAATATCCCGATCCTCGTTGTTGCTATCTGGAAATTTGGGATCAGATTTACCATATCTACAGTGTATGCAACTGCAATGATCTCAGTATTTACGGATCTTTGCACCAGGTTCTTTGGCCAGTATGTCATCCATGACATGATCCTTGCTGTTACATTTGGATCTGCCATGACCGCTGTAGCCATCGGCCTTATTTTTAAATGCCATGCAACAAGTGGTGGCACTGATGTTATAATTAAACTGTTAAGACTTAAATACCCTCATATCAAGACAGGAGTTTTGTATATCCTGACAGATATGATAGTTCTCATAATTGCAGCATTTGTCTTTAACGATCTTGCTGCAGCTATGTATTCGTTCCTTTCCGTAATGGTAGTAAGTGCCGTTGTTGACTTTGTGCTCTACGGTAGGGACGGAGCAAAGCTTATCTACATCATTTCGGACAGACCAGAGATAATTACAGCCCGACTTCTTACTGAGCTTGATATAGGCGTTACACATGTATTTGGAAAAGGAGCATACAGTGGTGAAGAAAAGAAGGTCATCATGTGTGCCATCAAAAAGAGATTATCTCCCCTTGCAGAGGACATCGTAAGAGAAGAGGATCCAAATGCATTTATGATCGTATCCAGCGCCAGTGAGATTTTTGGAGAAGGCTATAAGAGCTATTTTGACGAGAGAATGTGAGCATGCATAATTCCTTAGACACAAGAGAGCGCCGCGGCGTCAGAAATACACACAATATAATTTCTATTATATTCTTAAGTCTTGTTGCTTTGATGGGGCTTTCCCTTAGTATTGCCCTTCTTATCAAGAATGCATCACTTCAAAGGCAGGAGGATGCAGTTCAGAGTGAACTCGATGCTTTAAACGCAGAAGGCTATTACACTGAAGCTGAGGCAAAAGAGCTTGTTGAGGAAGTTAAGCTCGAAACTGAGGAAAACACAAAAAACTCTATAAGAGCCATGATCCAGGAAAAGCTTGAAAATGGTGAAGGAGCAACCTCCGCGATCAGATCTCTTTTCCCTGATCAGATAGTTGTTGCAAGCTCAGGAAGATACTATTTCTTCCCAATCAGAGATGATATTGAAAAGCACGGCTTTGAGCCTTCAGATTTTGAAGTGGGCGAAGATGGCTTTCTGGATTATGTAGGTGATGATTCCACAGTTACTGTTAAGAACGGTATCGATGTATCAAGATTCCAGGGCAGCATTGACTGGGAGAAGGTTTCTGAGGCTGGCGTTGACTTTGCCATTGTAAGAGCAGGACTTCGCGGAACCACAGAAGGAAAGCTTCTTACTGATGACTACTTTGTGGATAATGTTGAAGGTGCCACAGAAAATGGTATAGATGTGGGAGTGTATTTCTATTCCCAGGCTGTGAATGAGGAAGAAGCAAAAGAAGAAGTTCAGCTGATACTTGATCTCATTGAGCCTTATGACATCAAGTATCCGGTTGTGATCGATATTGAGTCAGCAGAATCTGATACTGCAAGGACAGCGAATCTTACTACTGATGAGTATGAAGCAGTTGCCAGAACATTCTGTGAAATGGTGAGCAAGGCTGGATATAAACCAATGATCTATGGCAATGTCAAGTCCTTTACACTTCTCATGGATGCTGTTGATGTGGATGATTACGACATCTGGATTGCATATTATGGACTTCCAATGTACTATCCATATCACTTTAATATCTGGCAGTACACCTCATCAGGCAGGATTGATGGTATAGATGGTGATGTTGACCTTAATATCTGTATAACGGACTACTAAACATATGGAACAGCAGTTTGACGCTTCTTTATCCTATGAAGCATATGAACAGAAGGGGTATCTCAACGAAGACTTTCATTTTTTTCATATAAAAAGCAGTGAGAGCGCAGATATTCCTTATCATTACCATGATTTTCATAAACTGATCCTTGTTTTATCCGGGGATGCGAAATATATGATCGAAGGGCTGGAGTACGAGCTTAAGCCCTTCGATTTTGTGCTTGTTAACAGGTATTCAATTCACAGACCAATCTGGAATCCGGAAAAGACAGATACCATGTACGACAGGATGATCCTGTACCTCAAGGATGAGTTTCTTTTAAAATACGATCTTCTAGACTGCTTCAAGGCTGCCACAGAGAAAAAGAGCAGCGTGGTCAGGTTCCCTGGAAGTATAAGCTCCAAACTCTACGACGCCTTTAAGGGTATTGAAGCTGATATAAAAGATCAGGATAAGATCTACAAAGGACAGCTCCGGCTTCGGCTTGATCTTTTAAATGCACTGATAAACTTTAATGAAGCCTGCATCACTGAAAAGAACTGCTTTGATACCTCTGCAAGATATAACAGGAAAATCATCGAGATAATTGACTATATAGGTGACAACCTGTCAAATAACCTGTCTATAGACATTTTGGCGGATCACTTTTATATGAGCAAATATCATATGATGAGGCTTTTTAAGAATGAGACAGGGTATTCTATCCACAGATACATATCTGAAAAGAGGATCCTTTTTGCCAGAGACCTTATAGTAGGTGGAATGCCTGCAACAAGCGCCTGCCTTGAGTGCGGGTTCAGAGATTACTCATCATTTAGCAGAGCATTTAAAAATCAACTTGGAATATTGCCGTCAGATATAAAGTTTTAAGTGTCAAGAAAAAATACTTGACACTTATTTTCTTTTTGGTTATTATACTCATTGTGCATAAATATGGGTGAGGTTCATTATGGAGAAAATCGTTGAACAGGGCCTTCTGTATGATTTCTATGGAGAACTCTTAACAGATCATCAAAAACAGATATATGAAGCTGCTGTATATAACGATATGTCCCTTACAGAGATCGCGGACGAACACGGTATCAGCAAGCAGGGCGTACATGACCTCATTAAAAGATGTACTAAAACGCTTCAGGGCTATGAAGACAAGCTTCATATGATCAGGCGTTTTGAGGCTATCAAGTCACAGGCTGAGGAGCTGAAAAATGCTTCCTCCAGGGACCTTGACCTTACAGAACTGAAAAAGGCCGCACTTGATATTTCCAATAACATTTTAGAGGAGCTTACTTAATGGCTTTTGAAAGTCTTACTGATAAACTGCAAAATGTCTTTAAAGGCCTTAAGGGTAAGGGACGCCTTTCTGAAGAGGATGTAAAGCTTGCTCTTAAAGAGGTCAAGATGGCTCTTTTAGAGGCGGATGTTAGCTTTAAGGTTGTTAAACAATTTATCTCCTCAGTACAGGAGAGGGCTGTTGGTGAAGATGTTTTAAATGGCCTCAATCCTGGTCAGATGGTTATCAAGATCGTTAATGAAGAGATGACATCTCTTATGGGATCTGATACTACTGAGCTTAGCCTTTTACCTGTCAATGAGATCACTGTTATCATGATGTGTGGTCTTCAGGGTGCAGGTAAGACAACAACTGCTGCCAAGATCGCTGGCAAGCTCAAGCTTAAGGGAAGAAAACCTCTTCTTGTTGCCTGCGACGTATACAGACCCGCTGCTATTGAACAGCTGCGCGTCAATGCTGAAAAACAGCAGGTTGATTTCTTTGAAATGGGAACAGATGTAAGTCCCGTTGATATTGCCCGCGCCAGCCTTGAACAGGCTAAAAAAGCAGGTAATAACGTTGTTTTGATTGATACAGCCGGACGTCTTCAGATAGATGAGGACATGATGAACGAGCTGATCAATATAAAAAGTGCTATAGCAGTACACCAGACACTTTTAGTTGTAGACGCCATGACAGGTCAGGAAGCTGTCAATGTAGCTTCAGAATTCAATGACAAGGTTGGTGTTGACGGGATCATACTTTCCAAGATGGATGGTGATTCCAGAGGTGGTGCAGCTCTTTCAACCAAGGCTGTTACCGGAAAACCTATTCTCTATGTTGGTATGGGTGAGAAGCTCTCAGATCTTGAGCAGTTTTATCCAGACAGAATGGCCAGCAGGATCCTGGGAATGGGTGATGTGTTAAGCCTCATTGACAAGGCTGTAGAAGCACAGCAGCAGATGGATGAGGCAAAAGAAAAAGAGATGGCCCAGAAGATGAAGAAGGGCAAGCTCGATTTCGAAATGTACCTTGAGAGCATGAAGCAGATGAGAAACATGGGTGGTCTTTCAGCCATCATGGGAATGCTTCCTGGTATGGGTAAGATTGGTGAGGATCAGCTTCCGGATGAGAAGGAACTTGCAAGACTTGAAGCAATAGTTCTTTCCATGACACCAGAGGAACGCAAAAATCCAAAGCTTATGAGCCCTCAGAGAAAATTCAGGATTGCCAAGGGATCAGGCAATGATATTGCAGCAGTCAACCGTTTCATCAAGCAGTTCGAGCAGATGAACAAGATGATGAAGCAGATGCCAGGACTTATGGGCGGTAAGAGAAAAGGCTTTGGTAAGTTTGGCGGCTTCCCTGGAATGGGCGGCTTTGGCGGCGGTAAATTCTTTTGATATGTCTATGCAGCAATTGCTGTTTGATACATATAAAAACAAAAACAATAATTTATTTATTTAAAATGGAGGACATTTAAAATGGCAGTAAAGATCAGATTAAAGAGAATTGGTAAGAAGAAGGTTCCTTTCTACAGAATCATCGTTTCAGATTCAAAGTTCCCTGTACAGGGCAAGTTCATCGAGGAGATCGGAACATACGATCCTAACACAGATCCTAGCACAGTAAAGGTTAACGAGGAGCTCGCTAAGAAGTGGCTTTCAAACGGTGCTCAGCCTACAGAGTCTGTTGCTAAGCTTTTCAAGCAGGCCGGCATTCAGAAATAATCATTTCTGATTTGATTTAGTATTCAAATTTGCCGGAGGTGGATAGTGAAAGAATTAGTTGAAGTTATCGCAAAAGCCCTGGTTGACAATCCGGACGAAGTTGTAGTGACCGAGAAAAAAGACGGGCGTAATATCATGATCGAGCTTCATGTTGCACCTTCTGACATGGGCAAGGTGATAGGAAAACAGGGACGCATTGCCAAGGCAATCCGCGCCGTTGTAAAGGCTGCATCAACAAGAGAAGATGTTAAGGTTGATGTTGAAATAGTATGATTTACGGAGCCGGATAAGGTATATACTTTATTCGGCTCTTTATTACGCTTATAGGGTGTGCTATGAATTTTCATATTATGACTCTTTTCCCTGAAATGATAGAGCAGGGGCTTAAGACAAGTATTACGGGCCGTGCAGCAGATAAGGGACTAATATCCTTTAATGCTGTCAATATCAGGGATTTTTCAAACGACAGCAAACATCACAAGGTTGATGATTATACATATGGTGGCGGAGCTGGTATGCTGATGCAGGCTCAGCCAATTTACGACTGCTTTTTGTCTATCAAAAACAAGGTGCTGGGTACATCTTCAGAGGAAAAGCTAAGAGTTGTCTACGTGACGCCTCAGGGAAGTGTCTTTGACCAGAAGATGGCTACAGATCTTGCAAAAGAAGAAGATCTTGTTTTTCTTTGCGGACATTACGAAGGCGTGGATGAAAGAGTACTTGAGGAGATCGTCACAGATTATGTCTCCATAGGTGATTATGTCCTGACAGGAGGTGAGCTTCCTGCCATGGTTATGATCGATGCTATTTCAAGGCTTGTACCGGGAGTTCTCAATAACGATGAGTCTGCAATGACAGAGAGTTTTTCTGGAGGGCTTTTGGAGTATCCGCAGTATTCAAGACCTGAGGAATGGATGGGGAAAAAGGTTCCGGCAATTCTTTTATCGGGAGACCATAAAAAGGTTGATGAATGGAGACTTGAACAGTCCATATTAAGGACAAAGGAAAGGCGTCCAGACCTCTATGAAAAGTGGGCTTTGGAAAATCCACCTGCTCCAGAGAAAAAGAAACGCAGAAGACGAAGTAAAGCGGCGGAAGAGGAAAATACATGACAGACAGATTTCAGGTTGGAGTAATTGCATCTACACATGGTCTTCAGGGAGAAGTTAATGTCTTTCCCACAACTGAGGATCCATCGAGATTTAAAAAATTAAAGCAGGTTGTTCTTCACACTCAGAGAGGGGAAGAGTTGCTTTTGGATGTGGTGAGCGCCAGATTTTTCAAGAAGTTTGTTATAGTTAAATTTAAGCAGTTCAATGACATCAACGAAGTTGAGAAGTTCAGAGGGTGTGAACTTACAATTGACAGGAAAGATGCCATAAAGCTTGCTCCTGGAGAGTATTACTGTGCAGATCTTATTGGACTTACCATAGTTGACGAGGATGGAAACGAGCTGGGCACACTTACTGAAATCCTTCAGACAGGTGCCAACGATGTCTATGAGATGACCAAAAAGGATGATGGCGAAAAAGTGTACATTCCAGCCATAAAGGACTGCATCAAAGAAATCAATCCTGAAGGCGGGAAAATCGTTATCCATGTCATGGATGGTCTTCTTTAAAAGATAGTGACTTTTCTTATTAATTGTCTTATAATATTTAGAGTAAATATTTAGTGTATGAAAATATCTTGATACAAGATATTGGGGTGAGGATTCTAATGATAGATTATACTGAAGGTGCTGGATATCAGTATCATACTCATGTTGGTCCAGGTGATGTGGGCAGATATGTTCTTTTAACTGGTGATCCAGGAAGATGTGAATCTATTTCCAAGCTATTTGATGATCCCAAGTTTGTTGCATATAACAGAGAGTACAATTGCTATACAGGGTATCTTAATGGTGAAAAGGTAAGCGTTATATCTCATGGAATTGGAGGTGCTTCAACAGCTATCTGTGTTGAAGAACTTGCTAAGTGTGGCGCAGATACTTTTATCAGAATGGGAACTTCCGGAGGAATGCAGGATGATGTAGTTGGAGGCGATATAGTAATTGCTTCTGGAGCTATCCGTGCAGAGGGAACCTCCAAGGAGTACGCACCCATCGAATATCCTGCTGTAGCTTCTTTTGATGTAGTTAACGCACTTGTAAACGGAGCTAAGAAGTCTGGCGCCAAGTACCATGTTGGCGTAGCTCAGTGCAAGGATTCATTCTTTGGACAGCATGAGCCTGAGACCAAGCCAGTTGGCCCAGAGCTTTTGTATAAATGGGACGCATGGATCAAATGTGGATGTCTGTGTTCCGAAATGGAGAGCTCAACACTGTTTATTGTTGGAAGTTATTTAAGGATCAGAACAGGAGCAGTTCTTTTAGTAGTTGCCAATCAGGAGAGGGCTAAGAAAGGCCTTCCAAATCCTCAGGTACATGACATGGATATTGTGTACAAAACAACTATTGAGGCTGTAAAGGAGCTCATTAATTTGGATAAAGCCTGAATAAGGTTTTATTATACATTTTTCATTTTTATTTTTTATAATGGAGGGAAATTATGAAAAAGAAGATTTTAGCAGTTCTTATGGCTGCAACAATGGTATCTTCTCTTGCAGCATGTGGCTCTTCAGCTCCTGCAACAGCAGATACTACAGAACAGACTGAGGCAGCTCCAGCTGAGACAGCTGAGGCACCTGCTGCAGAGGCTACAGAGGCTACAGAGGCTCCAGCTGCAGAGGCAACTGATATGAAGGTTGCTATGGTTACAGACTACGGCGATATCACAGACCAGTCTTTCAACCAGTCAACATATGAGGCTTGCAAGGCTTTTGGTGAGGCTAATGGCGTAGAGTTCACATACTACAAGCCAGAAGGCGATTCAGATGCTGAGAGAGTAGCTATGATCGACAAGGCTGTTGCTGACGGATTCAACGTAATCGTAATGCCTGGTTATGCATTTGCCGGCGCTATCAAAGAGACAGCTGAGATGTATCCAGACATCAAGTTCGTAGCTCTTGACGTTTCTGAGTACGATCTTGAGGGTGACTCATCAGACTTCAACAACAAGACATATGACAACGTATTCTCAGCAGTATATCAGGAAGAACTTCCTGGATACATGGCTGGTTACGCTGCTGTAAAGATGGGCTACACAAAGCTTGGTTTCCTTGGCGGTATGGCAGTTCCTGCTGTTATCCGTTATGGTTATGGTTTCGTTCAGGGTGCTGACGCTGCAGCTGCAGAAATAGGCGCTGATGTAGAGATCAACTATGCATACGGTAACCAGTTCTACGGTGATTCCGATATCACAGCTGCTATGGATACATGGTATCAGGGCGGCACAGAAGTTGTATTTGCTTGCGGTGGCGGTATCTTCACATCTGCAGGTGAGGCAGCTGCTAAGGTAAACGGCAAGGTTATCGGTGTTGACGTTGACCAGGCTGCTACAATCGATGGAATGTTCGGTAAGGGCATGACAATCACATCTGCTCAGAAGGGTCTTCAGGCAACTGTTAACACACTTCTTTCAGCAATCAGAGATGGTCAGTGGGATTCTTTCGCAGGTCAGATCCAGAACCTTGGTCTTGTATCTGCTGATGATCTTTCACTTAACTATGTATCACTTGCTGATTCAACAGTTTGGACAGACACATTCACAGCTGATGATTACAAGCAGCTCGTTGCTGACATGGTAAACGGAAAGATCACAGTATCTAACGATTCTTCAGCTGAGGAGCCTTCAGCTACAACAGCTAAGATCAACTTCCAGGGCAACATCAAATAATATTGCGCGCTTGCGCTTTTTAGGGGCCGGCAGATTCATAGTCTTCCGGCCTTTTTTCTAAGAAATATATAATTATGAGGTATAGAGGAGGTATCAATGGCAGCTACTAGTGAATATGCTATTGAAATGCTGAACATTACCAAGAGATTCCCTGGAATCGTAGCTAATGATAATGTTACGATCCAGCTCAAAAAAGGTGAGATTCATGCACTTCTTGGTGAGAATGGTGCAGGAAAATCAACTCTGATGAGCGTGCTCTTTGGACTTTATCAGGCTGAAGAAGGTACCATTAAAAAGGATGGTAAGGTTGTTAAGATCAACAACCCTAATGATGCCAATGATCTTGGTATTGGTATGGTACATCAGCATTTCAAGCTTGTTCAGTGCTTCACTGTATTGGACAATATTATTCTTGGTGATGAGACCACTAAGCACGGATTTTTGCAGAAAGAGGAGTCAAGAAAGAAGGTACTTGAACTCTCTGATAAGTATGGACTTAAGGTAGATCCTGACGCAAAGATCGAGGACATTACTGTAGGTATGCAGCAGAGAACTGAGATTCTCAAGATGCTTTACAGAGAAAATGAGATCCTGATCTTCGACGAGCCTACTGCGGTTCTTACCCCTGCTGAAATCGATGAGCTTATGGAGATCATGAGAAACCTTGCAAGAGAAGGCAAATCTATTTTGTTCATTTCTCATAAGCTTGCAGAGATCATGGCTGTAGCTGACAGATGTAGTGTGCTTAGAAGAGGTAAGTACATTGGCACAGTAAATATCGCTGATACCGATCAGAATGAACTTTCAAGAATGATGGTAGGACGTGATGTTCAGCTTGTTGCTCACAAGGAGGACAAGGAACCTGGAGATGTTATCCTTCACGTGGAGAACATGACAGTTCCAAGTAAGCTCCATCATAATAATGCAGTTAAGAACGTTTCTTTTGATGTAAGATCAGGAGAGATCGTTTGCATTGCCGGTATTGATGGCAATGGTCAGACTGAGCTTGTATATGGCTTGTCTGGACTTGAGAACTGCACAACAGGTAAGATCACTCTTTCTGGCAAGGATATTACACACGCTTCCATCAGAGAGAGATCAACCAGCGGCATGAGCCATATTCCTGAGGACAGACATAAACATGGTCTTGTAATGGATTATTCACTGGCTTATAACCTGGTACTTCAAAGATATTTTGAGCCAGAGTTTTCAACTAAGACTGGCTTCCTTAAAAAGGCTGCTATCAATGCCTATGCCAACAAGCTCATTGAGCAGTACGATATCAGATCAGGTCAGGGTGCACCTACAATAGCCCGTTCTATGTCAGGTGGTAACCAGCAGAAGGCTATTATTGCAAGAGAGATCGATAAAAATCCGGATCTTCTTATTGCTGTTCAGCCCACCAGAGGACTTGACGTAGGAGCTATTGAGTATATCCACAAGCAGCTCATTGCTCAGAGAGATGCAGGTCACGCAGTACTTTTGGTATCACTTGAGCTTGAAGAAGTTATGAGTATTTCAGACAGGATACTTGTTATGTACGAGGGCGAGATAGTAGGAGAATTTGATCCTAAGGTTACAACTCCTGAAGAACTTGGTCTTTACATGGCAGGAGCTAAGAGAAAGGAGGTAACAGCCTGATGGGTTCATCTGATAAACAATCAAACAGCTTCCTGGCAAAGCCTGCTGTACAGTCCATTTTAGCTGCTATTCTCTGCATAATAATTGGACTTTTCGTAGGTTATATAGCACTTCTTATCATTAATCCCAAGGGTGCTACAGAAGCTATTATCACAATCTTAAAGAACTACTTTACTTATCCTACCAAGGCTGCTGCAATGAAGTATCTTGGTAATACACTTGTTAAGGCAGCACCACTTCTTATGTGTGCGCTTTCCATTCAGTTCTGCTATCAGGCTGGCCTTTTCAACATCGGAGCAGCAGGACAGTATGTAGCAGGTGCAGGAGCAGCGCTGTTCTGTGCACTTTCACTAAAGCTTCCATGGATCGTTTGCCTTTTGGCTGCGCTCATAGCTGGTGGAATATTTGGTATAATCGTTGGTCTTCTGAAGTCATACCTCAACGTTAATGAGGTTATTTCAGGTATCATGCTCAACTGGATAGGACTTTATGCAGTTAACATGCTCCTTTCCGGAGTAAAAGAGACTGCCAGCCCTTATACAGTACAGGTTGCCAGCGTAAATGAATCAGCGCTCCTTCCTTCATTGGGGCTTGAAAAGCTCTTTTCAAATAACAAGTATGTAACTATAGCAATTCCACTTGCTATCCTCGTTGCAATACTTATTAAGATCGTTCTCAGCATGACAGTATTTGGTTATGAGATCAAGGCAACTGGTATTGCCAAGGACGCAGCCAAGTACAGCGGAATGAAAGAGAAGAGGAACGTGATCATCACACTGTTTATTGGTGGAGCACTTGCAGGTATCGGAGCAGCATTCCTTTTCCTCTCAGGATATGAGCAGTGGTCTGTTACTCAGTCATCTGTTCCTTCCATGGGATTTAACGGAATTGCAGCTACATTCCTTGGAGGACTTGATCCTATAGGAACAATATTTGCTTCCTACTTTATTCAGCATATTACCAGTGGCGGATCATATCTTGATAAGAATATTTATCCTTCACAGATTTCAGATTTCATTTCAGCTATTATCATCTACCTGTGTGGATTTGTATTATTCTTTAAGCTGTATCTGAATAACTACTTGAGGAATAAACAGGAGAGAGCTAAAGAAAGAAAAGAAGGAGGTAAAAGATAATGGTATTACTTATTCAGTATACACTTTTATTTGCTTCGGTTTTGATCTTGGTTGCTCTTGGCGGATGCTTTTCAGAGCATTCAGGTGTTATCAACCTGGGACTTGAGGGAATAATGGTTATGGGAGCTCTTGGCGGCGCCCTTACACTTAAGTACATTTCCCCAGACACACCTGCAATTTTGATCGTACTTGCAGTTATTCTTGCAGCAGTTGCCTGCGGCGTTATTTATTCAGTGCTTCTTGCTGTTGCATGTATCAACCTAAAGGCTGACCAGACACTGGTTGGTACAGCGCTTAACATGCTTGCTGCAGCTGCAGCTACAGTTATAGTTAAGTCAATCAATATGGCTGAGAACCCAGATAACGTTTCTTCTACTGTACAGTACACACAGACCAAGAAAGCGCTGGTTGTTCCGATCGGCTCATTCCAGTTTAACTGGTTCATGTTGGTTGCACTTATTGCACTTATTCTTGCTTTCGTAGTTTTATATAAGACAAGATTTGGCCTTCGTCTTATGGCCTGTGGTGAACATCCTCAGGCTGCAGACAGCGTAGGTATCAACGTTTACACAATGCGCTGGGCTGGCGTTCTGATCTCTGGAATGCTTGCTGGTATTGGTGGTATCGTTTATATCACAGCTGGTGTAAGTGAGTGGAAGTTTGAAGTTGGTGTTGCAGGCTTTGGTTTCCTTGCTCTTGCAGTTATGATCTTTGGACAGTGGAAGCCAATAAATATTGGACTTGCTGCACTTTTGTTTGGATTCTTCAGAGCTTTGTCTAACGTATATTCAGGCTTTGACTTCCTTGCAGCTTTAAACATTCCAGGATCTGTCTACAACATGATGCCTTATATCATTTCACTGATCGTTCTTGCATTTACATCATCCAATTCAAGAGCACCTAAGGCAGAAGGTATTCCTTACGATAAGGGATCAAGATAATACAAATATTTATTCCCCGCCTTTACAGGCGGGGAATTTAGACTAAAGAAGAATCAGGAAGAAATAGTGGTTATGGATATAAATGAAAAAGAATTGATCCAACTTGCACTTGATATGAGAAAAATGAGCTACACGCCTTATTCTCACTTCAATGTAGGAGCAGCTCTTCTTGCTGCCAACGGGAAAATCTATACAGGCTGCAATATTGAAAATGCTTCCTTTACTCCCACTAACTGTGCTGAGAGAACAGCATTTTTTAAAGCAATCAGTGAAGGTGTCAAGGAATTTACAGCAATTGCTGTTGTCGGAGGACCGGCTGGAGCAGATCCTGTTGATTATTGTCCTCCATGCGGAGTTTGCAGACAGGTTATGAGCGAATTCTGTCATGATGATTTCAAGATAATCATGGCAAAATCTGTAGATGAGTATAAAATCGTAGATCTTATAGACAATCTTCCAGACAGATTTGGACCAAAAGATCTTTTGGGTTGACTTAGGGCTATGTTTTATGTTATATTATAGTGCGTTGTGATAATCAGACGGTCCTCTGACATATTGATTATGTGTAAGAACGTCCATAGAATAGGAGAATAGATATGAGTACAATTATCCAGGAGCTCGAGAAAGAGCAGCTTAACGCTAACGCACCTGTATTCAACACTGGTGACACAGTTAGGGTTCATGCTAAGATCAAGGAAGGAAACCGTGAGAGAATTCAGGTTTTCGAGGGAACTGTTAAGAAGATTCAGGGCGGCAGCAACCGTACTACTTTCACAGTAAGAAAAGAGTCTTACGGTGTTGGCGTTGAGAAGACATGGCCTCTTCACTCACCTATCGTTGAGAAGGTTGAAGTTGTTAGAAGAGGTAAGGTAAGAAGAGCTAAGCTGAACTACCTTAAGGGACTTACAGGTAAAAAGGCTAAGGTTAAGGAGCTTGTTACCAGATAATTTGTTTTTTAAAGGGCAGTTACGTTTAGTAATTGCCCTTTTTAAATTCTATAGCTGATTTGAGGTGCTCTATGATGAGATCAAGGAAGAACTATCTTACTTTTAATCAAAAGAAAAAGAGAATAACCCCAAAGCTTATCAGAGAAATCTTTTCGTGGCTCTCCATCACTGTAGCTGCCATTTTACTGTCTGGTGCACTTGTGTTCTTCTTTGGAATGCAGGTCATGGTCATTGGTGATTCAATGGAGCCGCTTCTTTCAAATGGTCAGAAGGTTTTAGTAGACAGGGCATTATCCAAGATAATTAGCCCCAAAACCGGAGATATAGTTGTCTTTCTGCCAAATGGTAATACTAATTCACATTATTATGTAAAAAGAATAGTTGCAAAAGCTGGAGATACAGTCCAGATCATAGAAGGCGTATTATATATAAATGGTGAGCCTTCAGATGAGGACGATGACTATTTTGACAAGATGGAGGATGCAGGGATCGCATCAAATCCAATTAAGCTTAAGAGTGGAGAATACTTTGTTCTTGGTGATAACCGAAACAGCAGTGAGGATTCCAGAAGTGCCAATATTGGGATAGTCAGCGAATCAATGATTGTTGGAAAAGCGTGGTTTAAATTTGCGTATGAAGATGCTCATTTTGGACCGATACTAGGCAATTATTAAGGAATGGTGAATATATGAATTATCAATGGTATCCTGGACATATGACAAAAGCTATCAGAATGATGCAGGAAAACATCAAGCTGATAGATATAATAATAGAACTTACAGACGCCCGTATTCCTGCCTCTGGCAGAAACCCTGATATTGACGAGCTGGGCAAGAACAAGTTCAGACTAATAATCCTTAATAAGGCTGATCTTGCTGACCCTGCAGTTACTAAAAAGTGGAAAGACTACTATGAAGCTCAGGGAAACTTTGTTCTGGAGATGAATTCCAAAACTGGAAACGAAGCCGGAAAGGTCAAGGATGTTGTACAGAGCGCCTGTGCAGAGAAAATAGAAAGAGATAAAAAGAGGGGCATTGTTGGAAGACCAATAAGAGCCATGGTTGCAGGAATTCCCAATGTTGGCAAGTCTACATTTATAAACAAGCTTGCAGGCAGGAACTCTGCCAAAACCGGCAATAAACCAGGTGTAACAAAGGGAAAACAATGGATTTCCCTTGGAAAGAACATGCAGCTTTTGGATACTCCAGGTATTTTATGGCCTAAATTTGAGGATCAGGAGGTTGGACTTCATCTTGCCATTATAGGCTCCATGAATGATGAGAATCTTGATAGCGTTGAACTATCATGTGAGCTTATAAAAGTACTTAATAAGTACTACCCCGGAGTCATAAAAGAGAAGTATAATATAACTGATGAGCAGTTATCTATATTTTTAGAGGATCAGTACGCTAATGAGCTTAGCGCTGTGCTTTCTGCAATAGCTGAAAACAGGAAGCTCATAAAACAAGGGGCTGTTCCTGATATAGACAGAGCATCATCACTTCTTCTTGATGATTTCAGAAATGGAAGACTTGGAAGACTCTCTTTAGAAAGACCAGAATAAATTAGCGCTTTATGCGCGGAATCGAGATGAATAATGAGTAAAGTATTAAAAGAGATCATGAGCACACTTTTATACCTGGTAGTAATCTTTGGACTTACTTTTTTGTTTATTACCTTTGTAGCACAGAGAACAGAAGTAAGTGGATCATCCATGGAACCTACGCTGCAGGATCATGACTCGCTTATCGTTGATAAACTCTCATACAGATTCATAGAGCCACACAGATACGACATTGTTATTTTCCCTTATCAGTATGGTAATAATCAGTACTTCATCAAAAGAGTCATTGGCCTTCCAGGGGAAAGGGTCAGAATCGATTTTGACGGAAACATCTATATAAACGATGCAAAGCTTATTGAAAACTATGGAGCTGAAGTTATCATTGATCCAGGAAGAGCTGAAACAGAAATACTTCTTGGAGAAGATGAATACTTTGTAATGGGTGATAATAGAAATCACAGTATGGACAGCAGAGATATCTCGGTGGGGAACATTCATAAGAAGGATATCCTGGGTAAGGCTTTTGTGAGGATATATCCATTTTCAAAATTTGGGGGAGTAGAATAATGCAGTCACTTTCTGACATCAAGGGGATACTACAAAGCTCACAAACAGAAGATGAGCTCAAGCTTTTTATTGATACTTACAAAAGTGATGAAAGAGCCGGAGTTATCAAACTTGTTGAAAGTGCAAGTAAAAAAATAGATTCACTTGAAAAAGAGAAAAAACGTACCTATGAAATGTACAGGTACGAACGTGAATATGGAGATCTTGGCCTGTTATGCGGGATAGATGAAGTTGGTAGAGGCCCGCTTGCAGGTCCTGTCTATGCAGCAGCTGTTATATTAAAGCCTGACTGCCCTTTGTTATATCTAAATGATTCCAAGAAATTATCCGAAAAAAAGAGAGAAGAGCTTTATGATGTCATAATGGAAGAGGCAGTAAGCGTAAGCATTGGCTTTTCTACTTGTGAGCGCATTGATGAGATCAATATCCTTAATGCCACATATGAAGCTATGACCAAGGCAGTAGAGGGACTTAATCCTAAGCCTGATGCACTTTTAATTGATGCTGTTCACATTCCTCAGCTTGAAATGTACAAACAGGTATCTATCATAAAAGGTGATGCCAAGAGCGCATCAATTGCGGCAGCAAGCATCATTGCCAAGGTTACAAGGGACCGCCTTATGAAAGAACTTTCTTTGAAATATCCTGAGTACGGATTTGATTCAAATAAGGGATATGGAAGCGAAGCTCATATTGCTGCCCTGAAAAAGTATGGCCCCTGCGAGATTCACAGACGTTCCTTCATAGGTAATTTTGTATGAGTATAATTGGTGGTGTTACCGGGCAAAATAATACTTTAAATATTGATGGTAGCAGTTTAAGAGGGCAGGAAGTATCTTCCCAAAGCCTTGAGCTTAAAACTGGATCTACCATTCAAGGTACTGTTGTGTCCATTAGTGACACAACCGAAGGTAAGATTGCTACAATAAATGTTGGTAATGCTGAAATTCAGGCAAGGCTCCAGGATGGAATGGGGCTTAGAGAAGGGCAGACTCTTAACTTTAGTGTCAGGAGCGGCTCATCAGGCACTGTGTCCATAACTCCTCTTTATGAGAATACTTCCATAGATCAGAGCACACTTAAGGCTCTGACTGCCGCTGGAATTGAAATAAATAATGATTCGATCCAGATGGTGAAGGATATGATGTCAGCATCTTTACCTATCAATAAAGATGCACTTCTTGAGATGAATAAGTCTCTTAATTCATTTCCAAATACTTCAGTTACAACTCTTGTTGAGATGAAGAGTCTTGGGATTCCAATTGATCAAAACAATATTCAGCAGTATGAGAGCTATAAGAACTACGAACACCAGGTAACTTCTACTATGGAAAACATAATAGAGGAGATGCCAAATGCTTTCTCTGAGCTTCTTGCTTCAGGGAAAGAAACTCAGGCTTTGGATCTTTATGGCTCTGTACTTAAGCTGTTTGGGCAGGAGGTCCAGGGCGCAGAAGATGCAGCCAAAGAACAGGGCCCTATTTCAAGCGCTTTAATGGATGCTGATGAAGCTATAGACAATGGGCAGGAAGTAGCTGGCCAGGGCGTACTGGAGGAAGAAGCTTTAAATGGAGAAGGAAAAGAAGCTTCTGGGAAGCTTACAGTAAACCAGCAAGGACTATCTGACCGGTTTATTGATGATCTTAAAAACCTTGGCATTTCAGATAAAGCGATAAATGCATATAATGAAGCTTTAAAGGGAGCAAATGGCCAGGACCTTTCTGATGATCCTGCAAAGGCACAAAAGCTTGAAGATGCCCAGAAAGCTCTTTTAAAAGAGCTTGCAGAAAACTTCGAAAAGTCAGACCTGTCTGATAAGGCTGAAGCTGCCTCGTGGAAAAATGTCTTTTCCGGTAAGGAATATACCAAACTTCTTAAGGACAATATGTCCTCTCAGTGGCATCTTAAGCCATTAGAGGTTGGAAACAAGGAAAACATTGAAAATCTATATCAGAGACTTAATAACCAGGCGAAGGGCCTTACTAACGCCATAACCCAGAATCTTGGAGCAGAAAGCAGGCTGGCTCAGCTTTCCAATAATCTTTCTAACAATCTTGATTTTATGAACCAGCTAAACCAGATGTTCCAATATGTCCAGCTTCCTCTTCAGATGGCTGGGCAAAATGTCCATGGAGATCTGTATGTGTATAGAAACAAGCATAAGAAGATGAGCGAGGATGGGTCAGTTAGTGCAGCACTTCATCTGGATATGGAGAATCTTGGACCTGTGGATGTATATGTAAAGCTTTTAAACAGCAAGGTCACCACAAATTTCTATGTGGCGGATGACAGCGTCATAGAGCTTATAAATGACAATATCCACATCCTTAATGAGAGGCTTGAAAAAAGAGGTTATACTATGGAAGCTACCTTAAAGCTTCACGATGATATGGATGGTCAGGACCTTGCTGTTGATGAGATGCTCAGCGTAAGCAAGACTCCGGTACTTTCCACCAATTCCTTTGATGCAAGGGCATAAAGGGCGAAAATATGGCAGACAATAATGAAAAGAAAAAAATAAAAACCGCCGTTGCTCTTGGCTATGATCCCAATGAAGATGGTGCTCCAAAAGTTATTGCGTCAGGCAGGGGAGCACTTGCTGAAAAGATCATTGAACAGGCAAAGGACAATAAGATCCCGGTTCATGAGGACGATAAGCTGGCTGATACTCTGTCACGACTTGAGATCGGCGAGATGATTCCTCCTGAGCTTTATGAAGTTGTGGCTGAGATTCTTGTATTTGTGGATGCAATGGACAAGATCAAGGCAAAAGATAAATCCAGATGAAAGAAACAGGTATTGTATAATTGAATAAAAGAGTAATTGGCGATGGGAATGAGGATCTTGCATGCAGCTTTTTAAAGTCAAAGGGGTGCGGGATAGTTTTTCGCAATTTCCGCTGCAGGCAGGGCGAGATCGACATAATAGCAAAAGATGGGAAGTACCTTTGCTTCATAGAAGTTAAATACCGAAAAAATGCCAATTTTGGCGCACCTTCGGAAGCAGTAAATATTTCTAAACAGAGAAAAATATCTAAAGTCTCAAGATTCTATCTATATTCTAAAAATCTTTCTTTTGATATCCCTATAAGATATGATGTAATTGCAGTGACCATAAATGATGGCATTACAACATTTAAATGGATCAAAAATGCATTTGACTATATGCCATGAAAAGGAAAGTAAAATGAGCGAAATTAAGATAAAACGATATGGTAATGAGCATACTTTGGAACTTAGAGAGAAAGGAAACCTAAAATACCTGGTATTTCCAAGAATTGAGCAGCTTGGAATGGTGGATCATATGTTTAGCACCAGACTTGGCGGTGTTTCCAAGGGAGTTTACAGTGAGTGCAACTTAAGCTACACAAGGGGAGACGACAAGGAAGCTGTTGATGAAAACTACAGGCTGGTTTCAGATGCCTTAGGCCACGGGAAAAAACTGGACGATTTCGTTTGCACTTTTCAGACCCATACTACCAATGTGAAGGTTATAACTGAAAAGGACAGAGGGAAAGGCCCCAAGATACAGCGTGATTACACTGATATTGACGGCCTTATCACCAATGTTCCAGGTATTATCCTTGCTACCTTCCATGCAGACTGTCCGCCGGTGTATTTTATCGACCCGGTAAAAAGAGCTATTGGCCTTTCCCATTCAGGATGGAAGGGCACAAAGGGCAAGATAGCATCAAAAACAATTGAGATGATGAAAGAAAACTATGGAACAGATCCTTCAGACCTGATCTGCGCTATTGGACCATCTATCTGTGGCCCGTGCTATGAGATCGGAGAGGATGTGGCAAAAGAGTTTTCGTCTGCATTTACAAGTGAAGAGCTTAGGAAAAACCAGATTCTGGTGCCTTATCCCAATAATAAGTACAGGCTCTATCTTTGGAATGCAATAAAGCTTACTCTTTTGCAAAGCGAAGTTAAGGAAGAAAACATTATTGTTACTGATATCTGCACCAGATGTAATCCAAAGCTATTGTTTTCCCACAGGATACATGGAGAAAAAAGGGGAAATCTGTGCGCTTTTTTGTCAATTAAAGAATAATTAACGATAATTCGTTTAATTCTTAAGAAATCTTAAGAAATTTCGACGGTAAATCTTAAGATTTAGGTGATTTAATAGTATTAGTAAAGATATGAGAGGACGCTATGGAAAACATTTTAGTATGTGATGACGACAGAGAAATAGTTGATGCTATCGAGATCTACTTGGAGCAGGAAGGCTTTCACGTCTATAAGGCCTACGACGGAGAAGAAGGTCTGTCTGTTCTTAGGAAAAATCAGATCCATCTTGCCATTGTGGATATTATGATGCCAAAGCTTGATGGTATCCATCTGGTAAAGGAGCTTCGAAATTTTTCAACTATTCCGGTTATCTTTCTTTCAGCTAAATCTGAAGACTCTGACAAGATACTGGGGTTAAATATCGGGGCAGATGATTATGTCACAAAACCCTTTAATCCCCTCGAGCTTGTGGCAAGAGTCAAAAGTAATGTAAGAAGATACACAACCCTTGGAAAGATCGTCGAAAAGGACAACGTGTACACATCAGGTGGACTTGTTGTAGATGACAATGCCAAAACGGTAACTGTTTATGGTGAATCCATAAGACTTACACCTATTGAATATAGGATATTGGCATTTCTTGCAAAGAATAAGGGGAAGGTATATTCCATCGACCAGATCTATGAAAATATCTGGGGAGATATCTCTGTCAGAACTGACAACACCATAGCCGTCCACATCAGACATATCAGAGAAAAAATAGAAGTTGATCCAAGAGAACCCAAATTCCTTAAGGTTGTTTGGGGCGTTGGATACAAAATTGAGGAAGATGTTAAATGAAAAAGAACACAGGAAAATTTAGAACGCTAAGGTTAGTGCAACATGTACTGGCTGCGATAATAGCTTTTGCTATAGCTTATACACTGGCTGGCTCAAGCATAATGATAAGCGGGATAAATGGCTACCAGTCCTACAATCTTTACGAATCTGACAAATCAAGAGATTATGAATCGTCTTATCTTTTCAATAATATTCTTGGAAATAATGTCTCTGACGTATTAAGGCACGTAGCTATAAGAACCCAGCTTGAAACCGCAGGAGAGTACGATGATAAAAAGATGATAGATGTAACAGCCTATGTCAACAGAGGCGCTACGCTTTCAGGCGATTACATTACAGCGGTTTACTACTTATCAGATCTTCTTAAATGGGCTCAGAGCGGCTTCAACTATGAGACCAAGATGTTTAGCAGTGAACAGAGTGCTAATTTCCTTAGTGCTTCAACAACTTATACGCATCTTAAGAATAATGGCTTCTCAGGTGGGATGAATTCCTATCTTAATTCACAGATCGATGGAAACAGTATCACTTTTGCTATTTCTGGAAATTCCGTTCCTTCTGATGGTGAACACACATGCCTCATTAACAGATATCAGACAGCAGATGGCAAGAACATTGAGGATATTGTTTCCACCTGGGAAGAATATAATCTCTTGTGTTCTTATGTGGAAGAGGCTGCAAAAGATCTTTTGGCCAACTACGAAGAGTACAACAACACCTTATCTTACTATGACTACTTAAATAGCAATCTCAGGTATTTTGTTACAAGGACCATAAATGGTAAAACAAGTGTATTTACAAATGTTCCTGAACTATCCGGGGAAACCACTGGGAAAGATCTGAATGCTATTTTTGAAAACTATGGAAAGTATATCTACTACTGCCCATATGAGATCAATTATGATACCAATACACTGATAAAGGAAAGCGTATTAAGGTCAATTGTAAAAACTTACAGCTATGCATATCCTGATCAGATCAAGATCTATATCGGTGTTGATACAATGCACTATCCGGTAGTAGACAGCTTTACCTATGGAAAGGTAAACTTTGCCAAGTACATGCCGTACAAGTCGCAGCTCTATGTTATTGGTATCATTGCTGCACTTGCGTATCTTGTTTTCATGGTGATCTACTTAAGCTTTCAGAAGAAAGAGCTTGTGCTTGAAGTGGCAGATACTAAGGAGAAAGGGGCAAAAGATAGCAGCCCGTCAAAAGGCCTGCAGACTGAGGTGATTGCTATTATTGGAATCCTTGTTATGGTAATTCCTGTATTAGCGCTTTATGCTTTTTACCTGATCACCGATAAAAATGATCTTTTGTCAAACACGTTCTTTCCATATATCTGTGCAGTGATAGGATTTATAGCAAGCTGCGGCTTTTTGTACATGGTTTATAACCTGGCTAAAAAGGCAGTTAAAAAGCTTCTTTGGAAGGATAGTGTGCTTAGATCACTTATAATTGGCACCAGGAACCTCATTGTAAATACCACTGATAATGCAAATGTCATTATCAGAAGCTGGATACCATATCTGTTCTTTGTTGCATTTAATATTGTGCTGTTCAGGTTTGGTATACCTGGAATACTGCTTGCAGCGTTTTTTGATATTCTTGTTGGTATTTACAGATACAGGCAGAACCTTGACAGAGACAAGATAATAACAGTTATCGAGAACATTAAAAATGGAAATGTTAAGGATAAGGTTACAGCAACCAATCTTCATTCTGACAACATAAGGCTTGCCGAGGCTGTCAACTCCATCGGAGAGGGAATAGACAGGGCAGTAAATACCAGCATGAAGGATGAAAAGCTAAAGGCTGACCTTATTACAAATGTCTCACATGATATCAAGACTCCACTTACTTCCATAATCAATTATGTTGATCTTCTAAAGCGTGAAGATATTGGTAATGCAAGGGCAAAAGAGTACATAGATATCCTTGATGTTAAGAGCCAGAAGCTTAAGCAGCTCACAGAAGATCTTGTTGAAGCTTCCAAGATAAGCTCTGGTAATATAAGCATAGAGCTTTCAAAGATCAATTTTGTTGAGCTTGTAAATCAGACAATTGGTGAGTTTTATGAAAAGCTTGAAAAGAACTCTCTTTCAGTTATCTTTAAGCCCCAGCAGCAGGATATGATGATCATGGCTGATGCAAGACATCTTTGGAGAGTCATAGAAAATCTCCTTAACAATGTCTGCAAGTACGCTCTTAGTGGAACCAGAGTATATCTTGATATGATTTATGAAAAGAGTGAAGATGATAAAGATAAGGTTGTGTTCTCAATAAAGAACATATCCGCATCGGAGCTTAATATTGATGCTGCTGAACTCACTGAAAGATTTATCAGAGGAGACGTATCAAGAACCACAGAAGGCAGCGGACTTGGACTTTCAATCGCCAAGAACCTTACAAATGCCCAGGGCGGTGATTTCGAGATAAGGCTGGATGGAGACCTGTTCAAGGTGGTCATTGGATTTGATGCTGCACAATAATTTCAGGTAATAAAAGACCCCTTAGGAAAGTTCTAAGGGGTCTTGTCATATTCAAAAAATCATTCGTAAAGCTCTGGTGCAATAAGACCGTTATTATATTTTTCAACGATCTCATGGATCTTCTCAGTGGGCATGTTAACTGTGGACATTGATGCATCATGATTAAGGAAATCGATGATGGTAGCAAGGAACTTGCCCATATCTGCGATAAATATATATTCTCTTGATTTGATCTCATCGTTCATATATGTGAGATTAGTGGTTATTACTGCATCGAAGTACTTGTTTTCATATCCTTCGTCAAATCTCTTCATACCATCGGTGAAAAGACCAAATGTTGTGCATATGAATACTCTTTTTGCTCCCATGTTCTTGAGCTGCTTTGCTGTATCGATCATAGAAGAGCCGGAGGAGATCATATCGTCGATTACGATAACATCTCTGCCGTGAATATCTGAACCAAGGAATTCGTGAGCAACAATAGGGTTAGTACCATTGACAATATGCGCATAGTCACGTCTTTTGTAGAACATTCCAGTGTCTGCGCCGATAACATTGGCAAAATATACAGCTCTGTCCAAAGCGCCCTCGTCCGGGCTGATAACAGTAAGATGATCCTTATCAACTGTAAGGTCGTCTATTCGGGATAACAAAGCCTTCATAAACTGGTAGGATGCGAGGAAATTGTCGAAACCACCAAGAGGCTTGGCATTTGATATCCTTGGATCATGGGCATCAAAAGTGATAAAGTTTGAAATACCCATGTCATGGAGTTCTTTGAACATCTGTGCTGCGTCAAGAGATTCCATACCGCTTCTTTTGTGCTGTCTTCCTTCATAAAGGAAGGGCATGATAACATTTATTCTTTTAGCCTTTCCAGTTATGGCGCCAATTACTCTTTTAAGATCCTGATAATGGTCATCTGGAGATTTGTGGTTAACATAGTCATACATTTTGTAGGTGATGCTGTAGTTGCAGACATCAGTCAAGATGTATACGTCATTACCACGAACGCTTTCATTTATGGTTGCCTTGGCTTCTCCGCTTCCAAAACGGTCAAGAGAATAGTCAATCTTGTATGTGCCCTTGACATAACCGTGAAAAGCGGGATCTGATTCAGGCATCTGATAGAGATTGTGCCTGAACTCGGCGATGTATTTATCAACGCTTTCGCCAAGGGATCTGGCAGATTCCATTACTATAAGATTAAGTGGTGCTACTGGGATTAAGCTTTCTAATTGATGAAAATCAGGCATTTTTGCCCCTTTCTTAAGAAAATTTCGAGTGGTCAACCATTATCATATATATCACCTGTTGTGCTGACACGTCAAGGAATTTCATGTATAATATCAAATGGATTATTATTGACCTGACGTATGATAGGATACAGCTATGAACAAGAATAAAAGCCACATCATTGGCGCCATAGAAAAAGGAAGTATCGCTGAGGAACTTGGCATCGAACCTGGTGATGAGCTTATTTCAATAAATAATGAAAAGATCACTGATATTTTTGATTATCAGTTCCTTTCTCACGATGAGCACCTTGATGTCCTTATAAAGAAACCTGACGGAGAAGAGTGGCTCCTTGATGTAGACAAGGATTTTGATGAGGACCTTGGAATAGAATTTGAAAATGGACTTATGGATGACTACAGGTCCTGCAGCAATAAATGTATCTTTTGCTTTATTGATCAGATGCCTAAGGGCATGAGAGAAACGTTGTATTTTAAGGATGACGACAGCAGGCTGTCTTTTCTGCAGGGTAACTATGTGACTCTTACCAATATGTCAGACGCAGATATAGACAGGATACTTAAGTATCATCTATCCCCTATAAATGTTTCTTTTCAAACAACTAACCCTGAGCTTAGATGCAAGATGCTGGGAAACAGATTCGCAGGTGAAGCACTTAAGAAGGTGGACAGGCTCTGCAGCAAGGAGTCCGGAATTGAGCTTAACGGACAGATAGTTCTATGTAAGGGTGTAAACGACGGCCCAGAGCTTGAAAGATCCATAAGGGATCTGACAAAGTACATTCCAAATCTTCAGAGTGTATCTGTTGTCCCTGTAGGTCTATCAAGGTACAGAGACGGCCTTTATCCTCTTGAACCTTTTAATAGTGAAGACGCCTGTGAAGTCATAGATCTTATTGAATCCTGGCAGAAAAAGATATTTAATGAGCATGGGATCCATTTTATCCACGCCAGTGATGAGTGGTATTTCCTTGCTGGAAGAGAATTCCCTGAAGCTGAAAGGTATGATGGATACATTCAGCTGGAAAATGGCGTTGGCATGATGAGACTTCTCATCAATGAGTTTGATGATGGCTTTGAAGATATGCTAAAAGGTCACAAGGCTGAAATTAAAAAAACAGAGCGCCATATTTCTGTGGCCACTGGAAGGCTTGTTTATCCCTGCATCAAGGCTATGGCAGAAAAAGCCATGGGTGTTTGTCCTGGACTTAAAATAGAGGTTTATGAGATAATAAACGAGTTTTTTGGTGAGAAGATCACAGTCTCTGGTCTTTTGACAGGTCAGGACATCATAAAGCAGCTAAAGGGTAAGGACCTTGGCAATGAACTTTTTTTACCGATAAATCTTTTGCGGAGCGGTGAAGATTATCTTCTTGATGATGTCAGGATATGTGACATTGAGAAAGAGCTTGATATCAAAGTAGGAATAAGCAGTGGCGATGGCTACGGACTTGTTTCTGATTTCTTTGGAATAGAATTCTAAAAAGGATAGTTTATGAGCAGAAAAAATATTGTTGCCGTTGTAGGCAGACCAAATGTAGGAAAATCCACATTCTTTAACGCTATGGCTGGTTCAAGGATCGCTATTGTTGAAGATACTCCGGGTGTTACAAGAGACAGGATATATCAGGACGTAGAGTGGCTTAACCACAGCTTTACTCTTATTGATACAGGAGGTATTGAGCCTGATTCCAATGATGTTATCCTGTCACAGATGAGAGAGCAAGCCCAGATCGCCATTGATACAGCAGACGTCATCATTTTTATGGTTGATGTCAAGCAGGGCCTGGTAGATGCAGATGCCAAGGTTGCTGATATGCTCAGGCGCTCAGGAAAGCCAATTGTTCTTTGTGTCAATAAGGTAGATAATTACAGCAGAGATTCTCTTGATGTCTATGAGTTCTACAATCTTGGAATCGGAGAGCCTTTCCCTATATCAGCTGTTAACAAACAGGGACTTGGAGATCTTCTTGAAGAAGTAGTGAGCCATTTTTCCAAGGATTCAACCGCAGAGGAAGAGGACGATTCAATCAAGGTTGCTATTATCGGTAAGCCAAATGTTGGTAAGAGCTCAATAATCAACAAACTCATCGGTGAAAACAGACTTATTGTTTCAGATGTTGCTGGAACCACAAGAGATGCCATAGATACTGAGGTTAAGCACAACGGCAAAAAGTACGTATTTATTGATACAGCAGGACTTCGCAGAAAGAATAAGGTCAAGGATGCCCTTGAGCACTATATGATCGTAAGGACTGTAGGAGCTGTGGAAAGGGCTGATGTATGTATCCTTGTCATCAATGCTGAAGACGGTGTTACAGAGCAGGATGCCAAGATTGCCGGAATAGCCCATGAAAGTGGAAAGGCTGTGATCATTGCAGTTAACAAGTGGGATCTGATCGAAAAAGATAATCATTCAGTAAAGGAGTTTACCAAGGACATCAGAAACACACTGGCGTTTATGAACTACGCCGAGATCATGTTCATATCTGCTGAGACAGGACAAAGACTTGTTAAGCTCTACGATATGATAGACATTGTCAGTGAAAACCATGCTCTAAGGGTTGCAACCGGTGTCCTTAATGAGATCATGACCCAGGCAGTTGTTATGCAGCAGCCACCAAGTGACAAGGGCAAGATTCTAAAGCTCTTTTACATTACCCAGGCATCTGTAAAACCGCCAACATTTGTAATTTTTGTAAACGATAAGAACTTAATGCACTTTAGCTACACCAGATATATTGAAAATCAGATAAGAGAAGCCTTTGGATTTAAGGGCACTCCGCTTCGATTTATCATCAGGGAGAGAAAAGAGGGAAAGTAGTATGGAAAGAGTAGTTTGTTTACTTATTGGTTATGTGTTTGGTCATCTTCAGACAGCTGTACTTTACGGTAAACTTAAGGGGGTTGATATCAGAAAGGTAGGAAGCGGAAATGCTGGAACTACCAATACTCTGAGAGTCCTTGGGGCTAAGGCAGGACTTATAGTTCTTCTTGGAGACATGCTAAAGTGCATGGCTGCCATTTTGATAACATATTTTCTGTTTGGACAGAAAAACCCAAATCTTCAGATACTCTATATGACCTACACAGCTGCGGGAGCGATTTTAGGTCACGACTTCCCGCTGCACCTTCATTTCAAGGGCGGTAAGGGCATTGCATGTACTGCAGGCTATACGATCCATCTTGGGATCGTGTTCCATTGGAGCTTTATCCTGATGGGAGTAATAGCATTTTTCCTGCCACTTAACATCTGCCATATAGTATCAGTTTGCAGCCTTTGCTACTATACAGCATTGTTTGTAATGGTAATAATCTGTGGACAGGGCGGATTCTTTCTTGATAAATTCGGAGCTGTTCCTCAGGGAGCACTCATAGAAGTTTATATCATTCTCGGTCTTCTTACAGCCCTGGCTTATTTCCAGCACAGAGGAAATATCAAAAAGCTTCTTCAGGGAAAAGAGAGAAAGACATATATTTTCAAAAAGAATAAAGTTGACTGATCCGGAGGATAAAAATTGCAAAAGAAAATTGGCGTAATTGGTGCAGGCAGCTGGGGAATTGCTCTTGCATATCTTTTATCAGGTAATGGTCATGATGTAACAGCCTGGTCAAGAAGCCAGACATCAGTTGATAAGCTCCGTGCTTATCACGGCAATGAGGACAAGCTACCAGGTGTAAAGCTTCCTGAGAGTGTACAGTACACCTGCAGCATGGAAGAGGCAGTATCAGGAAAAGACATCCTTGTTTTAGTTGTACCTTCTTCCTGCGTCAGAGAAACAGTAAAGCTCATGGCACCTTACATCAATGCAGAAAACGATGATCAGATCATCGTCAACTGCACCAAGGGCATTGAAGAATCAACCCTTATGGTAATGAGCGATGTTATCCTTGATGAGATTCCTGGAGCTAATGTATGTGTGCTTTCAGGACCTTCCCACGCTGAGGAAGTTGGCAAAAACATGCCTACAACTATAGTTGTTGGTGCTTTCAGCAGAGATACTGCTGTTGAGGTTCAAAACGTCTTCATGAATGAAGCCTTCAGGGTTTATATAAGCCCTGATATGCTGGGGATCGAGATTGGAGCAGCCCTTAAAAACGTAGTTGCTCTCGCTGCCGGAATGGCAGATGGCTATGGTCTAGGCGACAATGCCAAGGCGGCGCTTATTACAAGAGGAATTGCTGAGATATCAAGACTTGGCATGGCGATGGGAGGTAAGTTTGAGACCTTCGCAGGACTTTCAGGAATTGGAGACCTTGTTGTAACCTGTGCTTCAATGCATTCCAGAAACAGAAGAGCAGGAATCCTTATTGGCCAGGGCAAATCCTATCAGGAAGCCATGGAGGAAGTTAAGATGGTTGTAGAGGGCGTATATAGCGCCAAAGCAGCCCTTAAGCTTGCTCAGAAATATGAAGTTGATATGCCAATAGTTCAGGGTGTAAATGAGATCCTTTTTGAAGGCAAGAGTGTTGGAGACGGCATCAAAGAGCTGATGGTCCGTGAGAGAAGGAACGAAAACAGCCAGGTTGACTGGTAAATGGCAAAAATAAAAATGTTTACCTCAAGGAATTTATCCAAAGAGGTAAACATTTTTTATTGGTAAAACTATCAGTCAAAGTAAGGTCTTATAACCTTATTTACGATGTTAAGCATCACATACATGATAAAACTGTCGATTGGAAGCATGATCGCGTTGGAGAGAAGTCGTCCTGGAAGAATTGCTGCAATAGCCTGTCCATAGAGCATGTTAAGCCACAAGGTGTTAAGGATGATGTTGCAGACAATCTTAACAACAAGCTGAGACAAAACAACATTAAGAACCTTAACGGGCTTTTTGTAGAGGAAGAATCCGTAAATAATAGCTCCCAGCATAGCAGTGATGGTAAAGCCAGGGAAGAAGTTTCCGTCTCCTGATGCAAACCATTTGATTACATCCATTGCTCCGCCAAAGATTGCTCCGATCCATGGACCAAAGAGATAGTCCACAACCTGGTTTGGAAGTCCAGAAAAACCAATCCTGATGTACTGGCCAACCTTGATGGTAGCGACATAGCCAAGGACTACAGCCAGGGCGCCCATCATTCCGCAAAAGGTAAGGACCTTTGTTTCCTTAAGTCTTGACAGTGATGAGAGTTGGGATTTACTGGAAATTGTTTGTTCTTTAGACATAAAAAAGCACCTCCTTTGCAGTATTCTCGTGACCACATCGGAGATGTACATAGTTCGTTCGATGTAGCAGCGGGATGCGACATTAAAACCGCGGATAAAATCCTTCGTCCTGATGACAACTCCCTGTTCACCGGGCACTTAACGCTCTAACGTCTACTCTGCATTTCTTATTTTGAGGTAATGATACAACAGAATAATCTATAGGTCAAAGCTTTTTTAGAATAATTATTTATACTACAAATAACTTGACATAAATTTTCAGAATGTTAAAATTTCAAAGTAAATACATATCAAAGGCTGTGACCGGATAAGTAAAAATCGCAATCTGACAACAGAGAATAGCTGGTTGGTGAGAAGCTTATGTTAAGCGCGATGATGAAATACCTCCGTGAGCTGCAGGGATGAAACAGCATTTAATGCATTGCAAGTAGTTCCTGACGGGCACTGACCGTTATATCAGGAGAGTATCATTTGAGTCTTATCATTCAAATCGTACTTGTTGAGGCACATTGCGTGAGTAATGTGTGAATGAAGGTGGTATCACGATTAATTCGTCCTTCGTAATCATTTGATTGCGGAGGATTTTTTATTTCCTTCGCAGAAGTTTAAGGAGGTGCATTTATGCAGATTTTTGAGGAACTAAAGGCAAGGGGACTTATCGCTCAGGTGACAAATGAAGAGGAGATAAGAGACCTGGTAAACAACGGAAAGGCTACTTTCTACATTGGATTTGACTGTACTGCAGATTCACTTACTGCTGGTCACTTCATGGCACTTACACTTATGAAGAGACTGCAGGAAGCTGGCAACAAGCCAATCGCCCTTATTGGAGGCGGTACAACCATGATCGGTGATCCTTCAGGAAGATCCGACATGAGAAAGATGCTCACAAGAGAAGACATCGATCACAACGCAGAGTGCTTTAAAAAACAGATGGAGAAATTCATCGACTTTGGCGAAGGCAAGGCCATGATGGTAAATAACGCAGATTGGCTCATGAACCTCAACTACATTGAACTACTTCGTGAGGTTGGTGCGTGCTTCTCAGTAAATAACATGCTTCGTGCTGAGTGCTACAAGCAGCGCATGGAAAAGGGACTTTCATTCCTTGAGTTCAACTACATGATCATGCAGTCCTACGACTTCTACTACATGTTCCAGAAGTACAACTGCAATCTGGAGTTTGGTGGAGATGATCAGTGGTCCAACATGCTTGGTGGTACAGAGCTTATCAGAAGAAAGCTTGGAAAAGATGCACATGCCATGACTATTACACTTCTTACTGACTCTAACGGCAACAAGATGGGTAAGACAGCAGGAAATGCAGTATGGCTTGATCCAAACAAGACTTCACCATTTGATTTCTACCAGTACTGGAGAAATGTAGGCGATGCAGATGTAGATAAGTGCATCAAGATGCTCACATTTATCCCTATCGAAGAGATCCAGGAGATGGAGAAGTGGGATGATTCCCGTATCAACGAAAAGAAAGAGATCCTCGCTTTCGAACTTACAAGCCTTGTGCATGGAAAAGAAGAGGCTCAGAAGGCACAGGACGGTGCAAGAGCTCTTTTCGCTGGTGGCGGTAACATGGACAATGTTCCAACTGTTTCACTTAAAGAGGAAGACTTTAGAGATAGCGTTGTTGATATTCTTCAGGTACTAGTATCTGCTGGACTTTGCGCTACAAGAAGCGAGGCCAGAAGAGCAGTTGAGCAGGGCGGCGTAACCTTTGCCGATGAGAAGGTTACAGACGTTAAGGCTACATATACCAAAGATACATTTAAAGATGGTGTTATGGTCAAGAAGGGCAAGAAGTCATTTAAGAAAGTTACAGCCTGATACACTAAATAAAATGAGCCCGGAGCTAATGCTCCGGGCTTTTTCTATGGTTTAATCATTCCCCAAATACTGCAAGATAATCCTTCTGGAATTTCTCGATGCCTGCATCTGTAAGAGGGTGATGAGTCATCTGCTCGATTACCTTGTAAGGAACTGTTGCGATGTCAGCACCTGCAAGAGCACAGTCAGTAACATGCATAGGGTTACGGATACTTGCAGCGATGATCTCTGTCTGGATGTTGTGAATGTTGAAAATCTCAGCAACTTCTGAGATAAGATCTGTTCCACGAACGCTGATATCATCAAGTCTTCCAAGGAAAGGACTTACGAATGCTGCGCCTGCTCTTGCACAAAGAAGAGCCTGATTAGCTGTGAAGATAAGTGTCATGTTAACCTTGATGCCTTCGCTTGAAAGAACCTTGCAGGCCTTAAGACCTTCAATTGTCATAGGGATCTTAACTACCATGTTCTTGTGAAGCTTCGCAATCTCTCTACCTTCAGCTATCATTCCCTCAGCATCTGTTGTGGTTGCCTTAACCTCACCGCTGATAGGACCATCTACGATAGAAGCAATCTCTTTTACTACTTCATAAACATCTCTGCCTTCCTTAGCGATAAGAGAAGGGTTGGTAGTAACACCGCAGATAACGCCCATATCATTGGCTTTTCTGATCTCTTCAATATTGGCTGTGTCTACAAATAACTTCATTTTTACTCGCTCCTTTTATAAGTGATGAAATTTGTTCCGTATCTATAATAACATTATTATTTCAAATGACTAGACCCAAAAAGTGCGCAGAACTAACTAATTTTAGTAAAAATTTCTTATTTGATAATTGAATTGTTTGCAATATATTTTTATTTGTATTAAGATACTTGAGGAAGTTAATTAATGCTAACAAAGGAAGAATTGAAATATCATGGATAAATATGTAGTTACAGGAATGAGCTGCGCTGCTTGTCAGGCAAGAGTTGAAAAAGCGGTTTCCGGACTTGATGGAGTAAGCTCATGCAGCGTAAATCTTCTTACAAATTCAATGAGCGTTGAAGGCAGTGCCAGTAAAGCAGATATTATCAAAGCTGTTGAAAATGCTGGTTATGGTGCAAGCCTTATAGGCGAAAAAAATAAAGAAAGCTCTTCGTCCTATGATTTTTCAGAGGAAGAGGAAGCTTTAAAGGATAAGGAAACACCTATTCTAAAAAAGAGACTCATATATTCAATAGGATTTCTTTTAGTTTTAATGTATTTCTCCATGGGACACATGATGTTTGGATTTCCGCTGCCACCTTTTCTTGAAGGGAATCACGTAGCCCATGGTATCATCCAGATGGTTCTTGCCATCATCATCATGTTCATAAACAGAAAGTTTTTTATAAGTGGCTTTAAAGGGCTTGTTCATGGCGCCCCTAATATGGATACTTTAGTTGCTTTAGGAAGTGGGGCATCATTTGTCTATAGCATGGCGGCTCTTTTCCTTATGACCGATGCAGTAACAAAGGGGGATTCTTCCCTTGCCATGAGCTATATGGACCATTTCTATTTCGAATCTGCAGCAATGATCCTTACTCTCATTACAGTTGGCAAGATGCTTGAAGCTATGAGTAAGGGCAGGACCACGGATGCCATAAAGAGTCTTATGAAACTGGCTCCTAAAACAGCAGTGATAATTGATGAGTATGGAAAAGAAAAAGAGATTCCAATAGAGAATATTAAGGTAGGCGATATCTTTGTAGTTAGACCTGGAGAAAATGTTCCTGTTGACGGAGTTGTAATTGAAGGAAACAGCGCCATAAATGAATCAGCTCTTACTGGTGAGAGTATTCCTGTTGATAAAACAATAGGCTCCACAGTTTCGGGCGCTACCATAAATACTTCCGGATTTATCAAGTGCCGGGCAACAAGAGTTGGAAGAGATACAACACTTTCCCAGATCATCCAGATGGTAAGTGATGCTTCTGCTACGAAAGCTCCCATAGCAAAGATAGCAGATAAGGTTTCCGGGATTTTTGTTCCTGCAGTTATTGCTATTGCAGCTGTGACATTTATCATTTGGTTCCTTATTACAAAAGAATTTGGCTACTCCCTTTCCAGAGCAATCGCAGTTCTTGTTATCAGCTGTCCTTGTGCTTTAGGACTTGCAACACCTGTAGCCATCATGGTAGGCAATGGTGTTGGTGCTAAAAACGGAATAATGTTCAAGACCGCAACTTCTCTTGAAAATGCAGGAAGGACCCAGATCGTTGCTCTTGATAAAACAGGCACAATAACCAAGGGAGAGCCTGTTGTAACAGATGTATTTACTGCAGATTCAGTTACAAAATCCGGTTATTCCCTTATCAACAGTTCGGAGAATGAGCTTCTAAAGATTGCAGGGCTTTTGGAGAAAAAGAGTGAGCATCCACTTGCCAAGGCTGTAGTTGATTACGTTGGTGATCTTAGGATCTATTATGACGATGATCCAGACGAAGACGTAGATGACCAGGATGATATAACTGATTTTGAGGTGCTTCCGGGACATGGACTTAGAGGTAAGTATTTAGGTCAGGAAGTTGTTGGAGCAAGTCTTAAATATATCAGCGAAATCTGTAAGGTACAGCCTGAAGTCAGAGAAAAAGCTGTTGGCCTTGCAACCCAGGGAAAAACTCCTCTATGTTTTGCTAAAAATGGCAAGCTTATTGGTATAATTGCTGTAGCTGATACCATAAAAGAGGATTCTGCAAAGGCTATAAAAGAACTAAAGGACATGGGAATCCATGTGGTCATGATAACTGGCGACAACGCAAGAACTGCCATGGCCATAGGTGATCAGGCTGGAGTTGATGAGATAGCTGCTGAAGTTCTTCCAGATGGTAAGGAAGAGATAATCAGAAAGCTCGCTGAACATGGCAAAGTTGCTATGGTTGGTGATGGCATCAACGATGCTCCAGCTCTTACAAGAGCTGATACAGGAATCGCTATTGGCGCTGGAACTGACGTAGCTATTGATGCAGCGGATGTGGTTCTTTTAAAGAACTCACTTCTTGATGTTTCTGCTGCAATAAGGCTTTCAAGGGCTACCCTTCGAAACATCCACCAGAATCTCTTCTGGGCATTTATCTACAATATTATAGGTATTCCACTGGCTGCAGGCGCCTATATTAAGCTCTTTGGATGGGAACTAAGTCCTATGTTTGGAGCTGCAGCTATGAGTTTGTCCAGCTTTTTTGTTGTGACCAACGCCCTTAGACTTAACCTTTTGAAGATTCATGACAGTTCTAAGGACAAGGCTGTTAAGGAGCAGATAACTGGTGAACTTATTAAAAACAATAAAAACACAGATGAAAGGATGAAAACTGAAATGACTACAAAGACAATGATGATCGAAGGAATGATGTGTGGACACTGCGAGATGACCGTAAAGAATGCACTTTGTGCAATTGAAGGTGTAGAAAACGCTGAGGTAAGTCATGAAAAAGGAAACGCTGTAGTAACCTTAAATGGTGAAGTTTCTGATGATATCCTTAAAAAGGCAGTAGAGGATAAAGATTATAAAGTTACTTCAATTAATTGATTTTTGTGGTATCATGTATAGATGGCTAAAAAAAGGAAGGGCTTAAGGCATGGAAAAGAGAATTAAGATAAAGTATTTTAATGATAAGCTTGAAAAGCTCCAGTACATTGATGGCAAGTCAGACTGGATTGATCTTAGAAGTGCTGAAGATGTGGATCTTAAACAGGGAGAGTTTCATCTTATTCCCCTTGGCGTTGCAATGGAGATCCCTGAGGGCTATGAAGCACATGTAGTTCCCAGAAGCTCAACCTTTAAAAACTACGGTGTGATCCAGGCTAATCATATGGGCGTTATCGATCATTCCTATTGCGGTGACAATGATCAGTGGTTTGTACCAGTGATCGCCATGAGAGATACTCATATTAGCTTTAATGACCGTATTTGCCAGTTCAGGATAATGGAGAATCAGCCAACTATTGTCTTTGATGAATGTGATCATCTTGATGGCAAGGACAGAGGCGGATTTGGTTCTACCGGCACAAAATAATGAGTTAATTTAGAGGAGTAAAAATGGTTAAGATTCGTACAAGATACGCACCAAGTCCAACAGGTCGTATGCATGTAGGCAATTTGAGAACAGCTCTTTATGCTTACCTTATTTCCAAGCATGAAGGTGGAGATTATATCCTTCGTATTGAGGATACTGACCAGGAGCGCTATGTAGAGGGTGCTACTGAGATCATTTACAATACACTTAAGGAAACAGGACTTATCCATGACGAAGGTCCTGATATCGGAGGCCCTGTAGGTCCTTACGTTCAGAGTGAGCGCCAGAAGGCCGGTATTTACATGCAGTATGCAAAAGAGCTTATAGACAAGGGACAGGCTTATTATTGCTTCTGCGACGAGGAGAGACTTAAGACTCTTGTTCAGAAGATCGAAGTTGATGGAGAGGTCAAGGAGATAAGTGTTTATGACAAGCACTGCCTCCACCTTTCAAAGGAAGAGATCGAGAAGAACCTTTCTGAGGGTAAGCCTTTTGTAATCCGTCAGAACAATCCTACGGAAGGGACAACTACATTCCATGATGAGCTTTACGGGGATGTAAGTGTTGAGAATAAAGAGCTTGATGATATGATCCTTATCAAGTCTGACGGCTATCCAACTTACAATTTCGCCAACGTTGTTGATGATCACCTCATGGGAATCACACACGTTGTTCGTGGTAATGAGTATATTTCATCATCACCTAAGTACAACAGACTGTATGACGCTTTTGGATGGGAAGTACCTAAGTACATTCATTGCCCACTTATTACAGATGAGGAGCATCACAAGCTTTCAAAGAGATCAGGACACTCATCCTTTGAAGATCTGATCGAGCAGGGCTTTGTACCAGAAGCAGTTGTAAACTTTGTAGCTCTTCTTGGATGGTCTCCTGATGACAACACTGAGATCATGAGCCTTTCTGATCTTGTTGAGAAGTTTGATTACAAGAGGATCAATAAGTCTCCTGCAGTATTTGACTATACCAAGCTTAAATGGATGAACGGCGAGTATTTAAAGAAAATGGATGACAAGCTCTTTTATGAGCAGGCACTTCCATATCTTAAAAAAGCCATTTCAAAGCCACTTAATCTTGAAAAGATAGCTGCTATGGTCAAGACCAGAATTGAAATCTGGCCTGATATTCCGGGAATGGTTGATTTCTTCGAAAGTCTTCCTGAGTACAGCACTGATATTTACTGCCACAAGAAGATGAAGACTGACAAAGAGTCTTCTCTTAAGGTGCTTAAAGAGGTTCTTCCACTTCTTGAAGAACACGAAGACTATTCAAACGACTCTCTTTACGAACTCCTTTCAGGATATATCAAGGAGAAAGAGTTCAAGAATGGATACGTTCTTTGGCCAGTAAGGATTGCTGTCTGTGGCAAGGAGATGACTCCATGCGGAGCTACAGAAGCAATGGAGATCCTTGGCAAGGACGAGACAATAGCTAGAATAAAAAAAGGAATTGAGCTACTTGAAAAATAATATTAATGCCTCACAGATGAAGGCTATTATGCACGCTAAGGGTCCTGCAATGATACTTGCAGGGCCCGGAAGCGGCAAAACCTTCGTCATTGTAAGAAGGCTGCTGCAGCTGATAAAATCTGGAGCAGATCCTTCAAAGATCCTGGTGATCACTTTTACCAAAGCTGCTGCAATAGAAATGCAGATCAGATTCTTAAAGCTGACGGATAATTCTTATCCCGAAGTATCTTTTGGAACATTTCATTCTGTTTTTTATCAGATCATAAGAAACAATTCTTCCAAAGCTTCCAAAATTGAAATTGCAAATTATAAACTTAAAACTGAGATAATAACGGATATTCTGATTTCCTTTAAGTCTTCAAAAAAGATAACAAATGACGAATTTGAAGATGGCCTTGAACAGATGGATGGCATATTATCTGAGATCTCAAGAATTAAAAACCTTGATATAAAACCTGAAAACTGTCAGGAAAGCATTTGCCTAAAAAAGGTATTTCCTGAGATTTTTGAATGCTATAACAGGCGGCTTAAAGAGTTTTCTGTCATAGATTTTGACGATATGATCGTCAGGTGCTATGAACTTTTATGTAATAATGAGAGCATAAGGAAGTTTTATCAGGAGAAATTTAAATACATCCTGATCGATGAGTATCAGGACATCAATCCCATGCAGTATAAGGTGGTGAACTTACTACTTGGAGATGAGAAGAATCTTTTTGCTGTTGGAGATGATGATCAGTCCATATATGGCTTTAGGGGCTCAAGACCAGAGATAATGCTGGATTTCATGGACAGCTTTAAAGACCATGGGGCAGTAATGATAAATCTTGATACGAACTACAGATGTGGGAAAAAGATCGTAACATCTGCCATGAAGGTAATTGAGGAAAACAAAGTAAGGTTTAAAAAGATCCTTAAGGCAAGTGAAGAAAATGGCCCTGGAGGAGTATATGCAAGAGTTTACGAATCAAGAAGACGCCAAATGGAAGCAATTGCCGAATTTTTGACATCGCATCTAAATGAACTAGATGACATTGCAATCCTCTTTAGGACCAATAAAGAAGCCACGAGTCTTTTGATCGTACTTAACGAGTATAATATTCCAACTAATTTAGATGGGGAGTCCTCTTCAATATTTGACGACAATGCAGTAAAAATAGTTCTTAGCTATATTTCTTTTGCCATAAGCGGGCAAAAAAGAGGAGATTACCTTAAGATAATCAATGTGCCAATGAGATATATAGCAAGAGATACAGCAAAAAAGGAGTCTGTGGTTGAAAGTGATGTGACAGACTTTTATGAAGACAACTATAAGCGCATAAAGGCTGTCAAAAAGTTCTTTTCAGAAATAAAAATGATAAAACGCCTAAGGCCAATACTTGCTGTTAAATATATAAGAACTTCAGTAGGGATAGATAAGTGCTTTCCAGGAAGCAAAAAGTCTCTTGATGAACTTGAAAAGATCGCATCAGATCACGATAATACGAAGAAGTTTTTGGAATATGCAAAGGAAAATAAAGAAAAAAAGAAGACTTCAGGAAGTAAGGGTAAAAGAGTAAACCTTCTTACCATGCACGGATCAAAGGGACTTGAGTTTAAATATGTGTGGCTCCCTGACCTTAATGAAGGGATCATCCCAAGCAGAAGTGCAGTAAGCAGCGATCAGATAGAAGAGGAGCGGCGAATGCTATATGTTGCCATGACAAGAGCTAAAAGTGCCCTTATCATGTCATATATAAAAGGCAGCAAGGAAAATCCCATGCTGCCCTCAAGATTTTTAAGACCGGTAAAAGATCTTTTTAATCACTCCTCGGATTCTTCCTCAGGAAGATCTACAAGCTCATCAAATTCTACATCGTCTAAATAGAGGTCAAAGGCTTCAGATACGGCCTCATATTCAGCGTCATCTTCAATATTGCCAAGCTCTGGATCAGCATCAGGACCACTTAAGATAAATTCATAGAACCATACATTGCCGTCGTTGTTCTGTCCATTCTCGTCCAGAGGCAGAAGAACTATATAATCCTTAGAGTTAACTGTAAGAACGATGATCAGTGCGCAGGTAACTATCTTGCCCTCATCAAGCTCTATTTCAACAGTAGTCTGCTCACCATTCTCTATTTTGGTGTTCCAGTCGATAGCGTTTTTGGAAAACTCCATAACAGCCCCCTTTTTTGATAGTTTTTTTCTTTTATAATACCATAATATCCGCTCTTTTGGGTGCATATTAGGTATAAATGTGGTAAAATGTACGGGCAATTATAAGAATTGGGGAAATAGGTGCAAAATGACATCAAAACTTGTGCTAAACAGAGAAAAACCATATCCTCTTGGATGTTATATTGACTATGACAGGACTTTGGTTGTCAGAGCTGTATTTGGCAAAAATGATTCCTGTGGTATCACTCTTTATCATAAGGGCAGTGGCAAAAAGCCTTTAAAGATCAGGATACCATCATCCTTTAAAAGAGGTGACATATATTCTGTCAGGATAAGTGGCATAAGCGACTTGTCAGGCTATGAATCCTACAACTATTTTTCTGATGAAGATGTTTTTTGCGACCCCTATGCGAAGCAGTTTTTTGGACTTGAGAAGTTTGGCAAGGATGTTCCGGATGACCAGATAAGAGCTAAGCTTGATAACAAGGCAAATTACACGACTTCCAGGGATACATTTGACTGGAAGGGCGATGAGCACTCTTTTATCCCCTATGAAGACAGCCTGGTATATCTTCTGCACGTAAGAGGCTTTACCAAGAGCCCCTCAAGCGGCGTTACCGCTTCAAGAAGAGGAACGTTTAGGGGTATCCTTGAAAAGATAGACTATCTTAAATCACTGGGAGTTACAGCAGTTGAGCTGATGCCTGCCTATGAGATGAATGAAATGGAGAATCCCTATAAGCAGTCTGATAAGCGCAGCATGGGAAAAACAGCTGCAAAGAGCGAGCTTTTGTACTCCAAGGATGGAAGCATATCAAATAAAAACAGTGTAAAGCTAAAACTCAATTTCTGGGGATATAAAAAGGGCTATTACTTTGCCCCAAGGACAGCTTACTGTGAAAATCCGCAGGATGCTGAAAATGAATTCAAGGATTTCATAAAGACCATGCACAAAAATGGCCTTGAAGTAATTATGCAGTTTTATTTTGATGAGCATGAAAATGGAACTCTCATTATGGATGCATTGAGGTTTTGGAGATGCACATATCATGTTGACGGGTTCCATTTAAAGGGCAAGTCAATTCCAATAAGGCTCATTACCAGTGAACCACTATTTACAGATATCAAAATCTGGAATGAATGGTTTAACTATGGTGAGATCTATGAAGGAAAAACTCCTGATGTGCGCCTTCTTGCAGATTACAACAATGCATTTTTGTATAACTCAAGGCGCTTTTTAAAGAGTGATGACAACTCTGTTCAGGACTTCTTTAAGAGTATGATCGCATCTGGCACAGATCATGGCGTTATCAATTATATCTGTGATTACGAGGGCTTTAGATTATCTGATCTGGTTTCCTACGAGCACAAGCACAATGAAGAAAATGGCGAGAACAACAAGGACGGCTCAGACAACAACTTAAGCTGGAACTGTGGAATAGAGGGAAGAACCAGAAAACATGACATTCTGGACCTTAGAAAAAAGCAGATCAAAAATATCCTGACCATGCTGTTTTTATCCCAGGGAACTCCTATGATATTTTCTGGAGATGAATTTGGAAATTCCCAGGATGGCAACAACAACCCATATTGTCAGGACAATGAGACTGGCTGGGTTGACTGGAAGGCTATGGATAAGAACCCTGACATTTTGGAATATGTCAGATTCCTTTCAAGTATGCGCTTTAAGTACCGCATATTACATGAGAAAGCTCCTTTCAGGCTCATGGATCACATCTCATGCGGATACCCTGATCTTTCCTGCCACGGAAGAGAAGCCTACAGGCCAGATCTTTCAGGATATTCTCACATGCTGGGACTGTTGTTTTGCGGCCTTTATGAAAAGAATGAACCATTTATATATGTCTGCTTCAATATGAACTGGACTAACCAGGAGATCGCACTTCCCAAGCTTCCTGAAGGGTATAAATGGACTGTGCTTTCTGATACAGACCAAAGAGGCCTTAAACCTGAAAAACCAAAGTCAAAGCTTAAGGGATCATTAAAAGCTATAGCTGATGAAAATCAGATGTTTACAGAGCTTATGGCTGACAGATCCGTAAGGATATATATAAGCGAAAAAGATCCTTCTTTTTCAAGAAAAAACAAGACAAAAAGGAAAACAAAATGAGTAACATCGATGTAATTGAAAAATTTTTGAGATATGTCAAAATAGACACCCAGTCTGATGATACAACGGATACATCTCCATCAACCATGAAACAGCATGACCTTGCCAGGCTTCTTTTTGATGAAATGAATGCTATTGGCGTATCTGACGTATTTTATGATAAGGAGCACTGCTACGTTTATGGCGTTATCCCAGCAAGCAAAGGATTTGAAAATGCTCCTAAGATTGGCTTTATATCCCATATGGACACTTCTGATGAAGTGAGCGGAAAGGATGTTAAGCCAAGGATCGTTGAAAAATATGATGGCAATGACATTACTCTTAGCAGTGATGGAAAGACAATTCTTTCTCCAAATGATTTTCCGGAGCTTAAAAATCATGTTGGAGAAGACCTTATTGTTACAGATGGTACAACACTTCTTGGTGCGGATGACAAGGCTGGAGTTGCTGAGATCATGACCATGGCAGAGACGCTTTTGACTGACGAAAGCATCCAGCATGGTCCTGTAATGATCGCATTTACACCAGATGAGGAGATAGGCGCAGGAACAGCTTTCTTTGACATCGACAGATTTGGCGCAAAGTACGCCTTTACTGTAGATGGTGGCAAGCTTGGAGAACTTGAATATGAGAACTTCAATGCAGCTGAGGGAGTTATCAAGGTTAACGGAAGAAGCGTTCATCCTGGAGACGCCAAGAATAAGATGATAAATGCTTCACTTATTTGCTACGAGTTCCATTCACTTCTTCCTGTATTCCAGAATCCCATGTATACAGAGAAAAGAGAAGGATTTTTCCATTTAACTCAGATCGAGGGATCCACTGAATCTGCAACTGCTTCCTACATCATAAGAGACCATGATGAAACTCTTTTCAAAGAGAAAAAAGAGCTGTTTATGGCCGCAGGAGAATTCCTTAATAAGAAGTACGGCGCAGGAACTGTTGAGGTATCGCTCAGAGACCAGTACTACAATATGATCGAAAAGATAAGACCTCACATGCACCTTGTAGATAATGCCAAGAAGGTCATGGAGTCCTTGAATATCGTGCCTATCGATGTTCCAATAAGAGGTGGCACAGATGGAGCATCCCTTTCATATAAGGGTCTTCCTTGTCCAAACCTTTGCACCGGCGGTTACAACTACCACGGCAAATATGAATATGCATCAGTTCAGGAAATGAGGAAGGTTGTTGATATCCTTCTGGGACTTGCATCAGTATATAAAGATTTTGAGATTTGAAATAGAAAGAGTTTTTTGTAATGAGTATTAACGTTTTAAACAGTAACAAAAATGATGTAACAGATGCTGAGAGCCTTCGTCAGCTGGAATTTATAGAGCTTGCAAAAAAGAAGGTTAAGGCACTTTCAGAAGAACTTGGAAGAAAGCCAAAAGCCTGCGTTGTTACCTTTGGCTGCCAGATGAATGCAAGAGATTCAGAAAAGCTTTTAGCGATACTTAAGCTTGCGGGCTATGAAGAGACGGAATCTGAAGATGCAGATTTTGTCATCTACAACACCTGTACTGTAAGAGATAATGCAGACCAGAGAGTTTTTGGACGTCTCGGTCAGTGCAGCAACCACAAAAAGAGCAATCCTCACATGAAGATAGCAATCTGCGGCTGTATGATGCAGGAGCAGGGAGCTGTTGAGAAGATACAAAAGAGCTACCGCTTTGTGGACCTTATTTTTGGAACACATAATATCTACAAGTTCGCAGAGCTTTTAAATACCTGCCTTGAATCAGACAGGATGATCATTGATATATGGAAAGAGACTGACAAAATTGTTGAGGATCTTCCAGTATTTCGTAAATACCCCTTCAAATCAGGGGTAAATATTATGTTTGGCTGCAATAATTTCTGCACCTACTGCATAGTTCCTTATGTGAGAGGCAGAGAGCGCTCAAGAGCTCCTAAGGACATCATAAGAGAATGCGAGAAGCTTTCAAGGGACGGGGTTAAGGAAGTAATGCTCCTTGGACAGAATGTCAATTCCTACGGCCTTGATTTTAAGGATGATGATCCTGGCAAGATCTCTTTTGCGAGGCTCCTTGAGATGGTGTGCGAGGTTGACGGGATTGAAAGAGTCAGATTCATGACTCCTCATCCTAAGGATTTTTCTGATGAGCTTTTAGATGTGATCGCTAAAAATCAGAAGATAGCAAGGCATATACATTTGCCGCTTCAGTCTGGAAACACCGAGATCCTTAGAAGAATGAACAGAAAATACACCAAGGATGACTATTTAAAGCTTGTAAACAAGATAAGAGAAAAGCTCCCTGATGTAGCAATTACCACAGATATCATCGTAGGATTTCCTGGTGAAACCAAAGAAGCTGTTGATGACACAATTGATGTTGTTAAAAAGGCTCACTTTAACAATGCTTTTACATTCATTTATTCAAAGAGAACCGGAACACCTGCAGCATCCTTTGAGGATCAGGTTCCTGAGGAGCTTGTAAAGGAGAACTTTGACAGACTTCTTAAGGTTGTTCAGGAAGAGGCCAAGGAGCAGACATTAAAGTATGATGGAATGGTAGAGAGAGTACTCATCGAGAGCGTAAATGACCATGACGAGTCTCTTTTGACTGGCAGAATGAGCAATAATACATTGGTACATTTTCCTGGAAGCAGGGAAATGATAGGAGAATTTGCTGATGTAAAACTCCTTGAGTGCCATGGATTTTACTATGTTGGGGAACTGGTTAAGTAAACTATAGAACAGGGGAATTTTGCCGTGGGAAATACCACGTTGTTAGATGAAGTAGATATAGAAAAAGTATCACCTATGATGCAGCATTACATCCAGACAAAGAGGGAGTATAAGGACTGCATCCTGTTTTACAGACTGGGTGATTTTTACGAGATCTTTTTTGACGATGCACTTGTTGCATCCAAGGAACTGGAACTTACACTTACAGGCAAGGCCTGTGGACTTGAGGAGAGAGCGCCCATGTGTGGCGTTCCTTTTCATGCTGCAGAGAGCTATTTAAATAAGCTTGTTTCAAGGGGATATAAGGTTGCTATCTGTGAGCAGATGGAGGATCCTAAGCTTGCAAAGGGCATTGTAAAAAGAGATGTAACAAGGATCGTAACTCCAGGAACCAACCTTAATATGCAATCCCTGGAAGAGACAAAAAACAATTACCTTATGTGTATTTTCTACTCACCAGAAACCATTGGCCTTTCAGTGGCTGACGTAACTACTGGTGATTTTTATCTTACTGAGGTTGACTCTCTTCGCAGCGTAATGGATGAAATCTACAAGTATTCTCCAACAGAGATCATCTGCAATAACGCCTTTGAGTTTAGCGGAGCTGACCTTGATGAGCTTCGGAACAGGCTTCAGATATTTGTAAATCCATTGGATTCCCATTATTACGATGAGGATCAGTGCAAGAAGCTTTTGATGAAGCACTTTAAGGTTTCATCTCTTATTGGCCTTGGAATTGATGATTTTCCAAACGGGGTAGTGGCTTCAGGGGCGCTGCTTCAGTATCTGTATGACATGCAGAAATCTGAGATCAGCAACATCACCCATGTGTATCCATATCTTACAAACAAGTTCATGCTCCTTGACAGTTCCACCAGGAAAAATCTTGAGCTGGTGGAGACCATGAGGGATAAGCAAAAAAGAGGAACGCTTCTCTGGGTTCTTGATAAGACCAAGACCGCCATGGGAGCGAGACTTCTCAGGAGCTTCATTGAGCAGCCTCTTATAGATAAGGATGAGATAATCCTAAGGCAGAACTGCGTCGAAGCCCTTGTTAAAAATGTTGTCACAAGAGAAGAGATAAGAGAATATATGGGACCTGTCTACGACCTTGAAAGGCTCATGTCCAAGATCGTATTTAAGACAGCAAACCCAAGAGACCTTTTGGCCTTTAGAAACTCAATCAAAATGATACCAGCTATAAAGCAGGCACTTCTTGATATTGAGGGAGTTGAAGGTATTGACAGGATCTCGGATAACTTAGATCCCCTCAAGGATATATTCGACCTTATAGATCAGTCTATCGTTGAAGAGCCGCCACTTACCATCAAGGAGAGCGGCATCATCAAAGACGGCTTTGATAAGGATATCGATCACTTCAGAGAAGCAGGCACCAATGGAAAACAGTGGCTTGCAGGCATGGAAGAAGAGGAAAAAGAAAAAACCGGCATTAAGAACCTCAGGATCAAATACAGCAACGTATTTGGATACTCCTTTGAAGTTACAAACTCCTTTAAGGACAAGGTTCCTGAGTACTTTATCAGAAAGCAGACCCTTACTAACTGTGAGAGATACACAACTCCTAAGCTTAAGGAACTTGAGGATACCATTCTTAATGCTCAGGACAAACTAAATAACCTTGAGTATGAGATGTTTTGCAAGATAAGGGATTCAATAGCCCTTGAAATTGACAGGATCCAGGCAACAGCCAAGGCTCTGGCACTTCTTGATGTATATGCATCTCTTGCATATGTTGCAGAAAGAAACCGCTATGTCAAGCCAACTATAAACGACAAGGGTATGATCAAGATCAAAAACGGCCGTCACCCTGTTGTAGAAAAGATGCTGGATACAGCAGATATGTTCATTGCAAACGATACATATCTGGATAATAAAAAACACTGTATTTCAATTATTACCGGTCCTAACATGGCTGGAAAATCTACTTACATGAGACAGACTGCCCTAATAGCGCTTATGTTCCAGATCGGATCATTTGTCCCTTGTGAGAGCGCAGATATGTGCGTTGTTGACAGGATATTTACAAGAGTTGGAGCTTCAGATGACCTTGGAAGCGGACAGTCAACCTTCATGGTGGAGATGAATGAGGTTGCCAACATCTTAAGAAATGCAACGCCCAATTCACTACTTATCCTGGACGAGATTGGCCGTGGAACATCAACCTATGATGGTCTTGCCATCGCCTGGGCGGTAACTGAGCATATCAGTAACCGCAAGATCCTTGGAGCCAAGACTTTATTTGCAACCCACTACCATGAACTTACAGAGCTTGAAGGCAAGATGGATAACGTCAATAACTATTGCATAGCGGTAAAAGAAAATGGAGATGACATTGTCTTTTTACGTAAGATCATAAAGGGCGGCGCTGACAAGAGCTACGGAATCCAGGTTGCCAAGCTTGCTGGTGTGCCAGACATGGTCATCGACAGGGCAAAAGAAATTGTTTCAGAGCTTACTGATAATGACATCACTGAGAAAGTTCAGGCCATCGCCAGGGACAACAGGAGCGATAAAAAAGTAAAGGTTACCCATTATGACGACGTGGACATAGACCAGATGTCGCTGTTTGATACTGTTAAAGACGAGGATGTACTTAAACGCCTCGAAGAGATAGATATAACTACCTTAACTCCGATGGATGCTTTAAATACTCTGTACAAGCTTCAGAGTGATCTTAAGAACAGGTGGAAGAGCTAATGGCTATCATCAATGAACTTGACAAGAATACCATAGATCAGATCGCTGCAGGCGAAGTCGTTGAAAGACCTTCAAGCGTAGTAAAAGAGCTGGTTGAAAATTCTATAGACTGCGGAGCAACTGCAATAACTGTAGAAATAAAAGGCGGCGGAATTGACATGATAAGAGTCACGGACAATGGCTCAGGCATTGAAAAAAGCCAGATCCGCAAAGCCTTTAAGCGCCATGCAACCAGTAAATTAAAGTCTATTGACGACCTTTATACCATTCATTCACTGGGATTTAGAGGCGAAGCTCTTTCAAGTATTTCATCTGTTGCCCAGGTTGACCTTATAACCAAAACAGAAGATGAACTTGTTGGCACAAGATACTGCATAAATGGCGGAGAAGAGGCTGCTTTTGAAGATATAGGTGCTCCCAAGGGAACAACACTTATTGTCAGGAATCTTTTTTACAACACACCTGCAAGAAAGAAGTTTCTTAAAACAGCTCAGACAGAAGCCAGCTACATCGGCGATGTCATGGAGCATCTTGCACTTGATAACCCAACCATCTCTTTTCGTTTCATAAACAATAAAGATGATAAGTTCTCCACTTCAGGAAACGGCGATCTTAAGGAAATAATCTACAGGATTTACGGCAGGGACATTTCTGTGAGCCTACTTCCCATAAAAGCTACAGAAAATGGAATGATTCTTGAAGGCTATCTGGGTGAACCTGTACTTAACAGGTCAAACAGGAACTTTGAGATATTCTTTGTAAATGGCAGATACATCAAGGATAAGGTCATGAGCAAGGCCCTTGAAGAGGGTTACAAAGAGTACCTTATGATGCACAAATTCCCGTTTGCAGTTCTCCACCTTCGTATGGATCCTGCGGATGTAGACGTCAATGTTCATCCAGCCAAGCTGGAAGTAAGGTTTAACAATCAGGTAAGGCTTCATGAATTTATAAGACAGAGTGTAGAATCTGTTTTAAAGAATCATGAGATGATACCAGATGCTCTTTTGTCAGAAAAAGAAGACAAGATTGAGTCCAGAAAAGAAGCTGAAATAAGGGAACAGACAGATGAGCCTTCTCAACAGAAAAAAGCTCCTGAAATAGAAAAAGAAAAAGCTCCTGAGCCATTTGAGACCTTAAGATTTGAAGAGCACAAGATAAGCAGCGACACACCTATATATGCAAAGGGAGTCAAGGCAGAACCTGTAAAGATTGAAGACTCTAATAAGTCTGCAGTGTGGACCAGGATTTTTGGTGACTCCGACGGGTCAGTTGCTGAAAAGAATGAGAATCCTTCTCCAATAATCAAGTCTGAAAACGCTATTGTGGTTGAGAAAAAGCCTGTGCAGCTTGATCTCTTTGAAGAGAAGGTACTTACAAAGGACAACGTCAAAGAATACCAGATATTAGGTCAGCTTTTTGGCACCTACTGGATAATTGCCTACAAGGATAAGATGCTCCTTGTGGATCAGCACGCAGCGCATGAAAAAGTAAACTACGAGCGCATGATAAAGAGATTTAAGTCCGGAGAAATGCTGTCTCAGATGGTGAATCCTCCTGTTATCGTGGCACTTACCAGTGCAGAAGAAGAGCTGTTTCTTAATTACAGGCAGTATTTTGAAAAACTTGGATTTAATATTGAAAATTTCGGCGGAAGAGAATATGCTATGAGAGCTATTCCGGTAGATCTGTTTGGATGTGAGAGCGAAAAAGAGATGTTCACTGAGATCCTTGATGAGCTGTCACATGAGACAAATCTTGACAGAACACCGGATGTTATCAACTACAAGATTGCCAGCATGGCATGCAAGGCGTCGGTAAAGGGCAATACAAGGATGAGCGTCATGGAGATGGAAGCTCTTTTGGATGAGCTTTTAACACTTGATAATCCATATAACTGCCCACATGGACGACCAACCATTATATCTATGACCAAGTATGAGATAGACAAGAAGTTTAAGAGAGTTGTTGAGTAATGGAAAAACAAAAGCTTATTGTGCTAACTGGTCCTACTGCAGTAGGAAAGAGCAAACTATCAATTGAACTTGCAAAGAAAATTGGCGGAGAGATAATCTCCGCTGATTCTATGCAGGTCTATAAATACATGGATATTGGAACTGACAAGATAAGTAAGGAAAAGATGGAGGGAGTTCCACATCATCTGATAGACTTTCTTGATCCCCATGAAGACTTTAATGTGTTTACGTTCCAAAAGCTTTCAAAAAAGGCCATAGAAGAAATTGCCGAAAGAGGGAAAGTTCCCATTATTGTGGGAGGAACAGGCTTCTATATCCAGGCAGTTTTATATGACATCGATTTTACTGAAACTGACGAGGATATGACCTTAAGGCATGAGCTTGAGGAGAGGGTCAAAAAAGAAGGTGTAAACGGGATCTATGAAGAACTTAAAAAGGTAGATCCTGCCTCAGCGGAAATAATCCATGCAAATAATTCAAAGAGAGTTATAAGAGCTCTTGAATATTTTAGGAAGACAGGGCGACCTATTTCAGAGCACAACGCTGAGCAGAGCAGCAAAGAGTCATGCTATGATTTTACATACTTTGTTCTGACTGATAAAAGGGAAACTCTTTATTCAAGAATAGAAAAAAGAGTAGATCAGATGATAGAAGATGGACTTGAAGATGAGGTTAAAAAGCTCCTTTCAATGAACATCCCAAAAACTGCAACATCAATGCAGGGACTTGGCTACAGGGAGATGATCGGATATCTTAATGGAGAATACGACCTTGAAAGAGCAATCTATCTGATCAAAAGAAATACCAGACATTTTGCCAAAAGACAGCTCACCTGGTTTAAAAGGGAGAGAGATGTAAGCTGGATCGACAAAGAACAATTTGACCACAACGACGAACTAATTATGAAAGAGATGTTAAGGATTTATGGAAAGTAAGATTTACGAAGAACTTGGAATATCAAAAGAAGTATTTGAATTTGGAGAGAAGATCCTTGAAGGATTAAAGGAGCGCTTTGAAAAAATTGACGAAACAGCTGAGTACAACCAGCTAAAAGTCCTTAAAGCAATGCAGGAAAACAAGGTCTCAGAGGCCTGTCTTTTAGGAACAACTGGTTATGGCTATAACGATCTTGGAAGAGAGACACTTGAAAAGGTCTATGCTTCAGTATTTCATACAGAGGATGCTCTTGTAAGACCTCAGATCACCTGCGGAACACATGCACTGGCACTTGCCCTGATGAGTAATCTGCGTCCTGGCGACGTACTTTTTTCACCAGCAGGTAAGCCCTATGACACTTTAGAAGAAGTTATTGGAATAAGACAGTCAAAGGGATCTCTTAAGGAATATGGAATTGACTATGTCCAAACAGATCTTTTACCTGACGGAAGTTTTGACTATGACAAAATAAAGGAAGTTCTTTTATCAAATGACAAGATAAAGCTTGTAACTATCCAAAGATCCAAGGGGTATCAGACAAGACCAACTTTTTCAGTTGAGAGGATAGGAGAACTTATAAAGTTCGTAAAAGATATAAAGCCTCAGATAATCTGTATGGTTGATAACTGCTATGGTGAGTTTGTGCAGAGGATAGAGCCTAGTGACCTTGGGGCTGATATGGTTGTTGGCTCTCTTATCAAAAACCCAGGAGGCGGACTTGCTCCAATCGGTGGCTATATCGCAGGTAAGAAAGAGTGCGTTGAAAATGCGGCTTTCAGACTTACTTCTCCTGGACTTGGAAAAGAGGTAGGCGCTTCCCTAGGAATACTTCCAGCATTTTATCAGGGATTTTTCCTTGCACCAACTGTTACTGCATCAGCTCTTAAGGGTGCTATTTTTGCAGCCAATATCTATGAAAAGCTTGGATTTTCAGTAATTCCTAATGGAAGCGAAGAGAGATTTGATATTATTCAGGCAGTTACCTTTGGAAAGCCTGAGGGCGTCATCGCATTTTGTGAGGGTGTTCAAGCTGCGGCTCCAGTAGACAGCTTTGTAACCCCTGAGCCATGGGATATGCCAGGTTATGATGCCCAGGTTATCATGGCTGCAGGAGCCTTTGTTTCCGGTTCATCTATTGAGCTTTCTGCTGATGGCCCTATAAAGGAGCCTTACAGCGTATTTTTCCAGGGAGGACTTACCTGGCCTCATGCCAAGCTGGGCATCCTAAAGACGCTTCAAAGGCTTGTGGATAAAGGGATTGTTGTGTTACAATAAATTGATTATGGTTAATTATATTCTCTGTTTCGGAGAATAATTTAAGGAGGCTGTTTTGGCTAATATATTTGGAATCGATCTTGGAACCAGCAATATCAAGATTTATAACAAAGATGAGGATTCTCTTACAGTCGAGAAGAATATGATCGCTATTGAGAACAAGACCAACATCTTTGCATATGGCAATTCTGCTTATGAGATGTATGAGAAGGCTCCTGATAAGATCAAGATATCTTATCCTTTAAATAGCGGTGTTATCGCTGATATTGAGCACATGGAGACATTGGTCAAGCTCTTTGTGACAGATCAGATGAAGGGCAATGTTAAGCCCTGTGAAGTATACATTGCAGTACCCAAGGATGTTACAGAAGTTGAGAGAAGAGCTTTCCACGATCTTATCAACGACGCAGGCATCAAGGCTAAAAAGATCATGATGGTTAAAAAGCCACTTGCTGACGGCCTTGGAATGAATGTTGACGTTATGAATTCCCAGGGTGTTCTTGTTGTTAATGTTGGCTATGACACAACTGAAATCTCTATTCTTTCACTGAGAGGTATAGTTGTTAGTAAGCTCATCAAGGTTGGCGGCAAGAAATTTGATGAATCCATCAGAAACGTGATCCGTAAAGAATACGGACTTCTTATTGGTGAGAAGACATCAGAGAACGTTAAGATGTCTCTTAAGGACCTTGAAAAAGAAGGAAAGGATGCTGTTGTTTACGGAAGAGATATTGTGACAGGACTTCCTGTAGAGCGCAAGATCCCTACAGATCTGATCAATCAGTCTCTCCTTGAGAATTTTGATGCCATCTTAGACAACATCAAGACAGCCCTTGAGAAGACTCCTCCAGAACTTGCTGCAGATATCTTCAAGCATGGACTTTATCTCACAGGTGGAGCATCACAGGTATGTCACCTTGCACAGCGCCTTTCAAATGGTGTTGGGCTCAACGTAAATATTGCAGAAAACCCTGTTGGCTCAGTAGCTATGGGACTTGCAAAGATTATTAAGGAAGATCAGTATAAGGCTCTCGCATATGGAATCGAAGAGGACAAGTAAATGAGTCCTGTTATAAAGAGAAGAGGAGAAGAATTTACGCTTCCGAGTAAATATCTCCTCTTTATTTTAACTATCATTTGTATAGGTACCATCATCATTACATTTAACACCAGCGTGTTTACTGGACCATTAAATTCATTTGCTGGTGTTTTTGTTGTGCCATTTCAAAAGGGTATAACTACAGTTGGAACCTTTTTAAAAGACACAACAGATAAGCTTTCGTCAATAACAAAGCTTCTTGATGAAAACGAGCAGCTTAAGGCGCAGCTTGATGAGCTTACTATTGAAAACACTAATTTAGAGCAGGAAAAGTACGAACTCACTGAGCTAAGAAACCTTTATGAGCTGGATGCACAGTATGAAGATTACCAGAAGACTGGAGCCAGGATCATCTCAAAGGATGCTGGAAACTGGTACCACGCCTTTGTGATTGACAAGGGTTCTGATGATGGCATTCAGATCGATATGAATGTTATTGCTGACGGAGGTCTTGTGGGCAGGATAATCGACGTTGGCCCTGACTGGGCTAAGGTTCAGTCAATAATTGCTGACAATGCTTCAGTAAGCGGAATGGTCTTGTCATCTTCTGATAATCTTATTGTAAGCGGAGACCTTGAACAATACAGACAGGGATATATTACTTTTTCAAAGCTTGTTGATGATGCAGATAAGGTGAGTATCGGAGATAAGATCGTTACCTCTAACATCAGTGATAAATATCTTCCTGGAATCCTTATAGGTTATATTTCAACCATTGACGATGACTCAAATAACCTTACCAAGTCAGGCAAGATAACACCTGCAGTGGATTTTGAGCATATGAATGTAGTTCTTGTTTTACTTGATCAGAAAAAGAACGCACATTAAAGGGTTAATCAAAATATGAATATCAGACGTTTTCTGTTTAATTTCATATTTGTCATTCTTTCATTTATACTTCAGACAACAGTATTCAGAGTCTTTGATTTTGGCGGAGTTACGCCTAATCTTTTGCTTATCTTTACTACTTCAACGGCATTTATAAAGGGAGATAAGTCAGGCCTTGTTACTGGCTTTTTCTGCGGGCTTTTAGTGGATATTTTCTTTGGATCTTACATCGGATTTTTTGCCCTGATCTACATGTATATAGGCTTCGTGGTGGGTAAACTACACGAGATATTCTTTACCCAGAACCTGGCAATCCCGATTTTGCTGATAATTGTTTCAGACTTTGTTTTTGGATTTGTCTGCTATGTACTGATGTTTCTTTTCAGAACGAAATTCAACATTGGCTATTATATGACCAGTATAATCATTCCAGAAGTGGTTTATACGGCACTTGTGGCGATTTTCTATTATCCGCTGATACTATCAATAAACAACTCCATTGATGAAAGAGAGCAAAGGAGCGCGAAGAAATTTGTTTGACAGTTTTAAGGAAGAGATAAAAAAGTTCATAACTTCAAGAGCTGTCGTTGTTTGCGCTGTTCTTATCGCTCTTTCCTGTCTTCTTGTGTACAGGCTCTTTTACCTTCAGGTCATCAATGGCGAAGTTTATCTTGATGCCTTCAAGCTCAAGATCAAGAAAGAGAAGACAATAGCTGCAGCAAGGGGCAATATTTATGACAGGAAAGGCAATCTTCTTGCCTATAACGAGCTTGCCAATTCTGTTACCATTGAAGACGTTTATAAGTCAGGCTCCGGCAAACACAAGGCTATCAACAATACTTTAAATACGCTGATAGACATAATTGAAGACAACGGAGACAGCGTTGATCAGGATTTTAGCATTATCCTTGGGGATAACAGAGACTACGAGTTTACAGTTGAGGACAATCAGCTTCTAAGGTTCCTTGCTGATGTCTACGGACACTCATCTGTAAATGATCTTAAGTATGAAGAAAAGACCAAGACCGCTGAAGAAGTTGTTGAGGATATGTGCAGGTCTTTTAAGATCGGTGATTATGAAGATCCTGATGATTCTTCGACCTTTGTGCCTGGCAAGGGCTATACAAAAGACAGAACCTTAAAGATCTTAAACATCAGATACAACATGAACCAGAACAGTTACCAGAAGTACATCGATACAACAGTGGCTTCTGATGTAAGTGATCAGACTGTTGCTGATGTTATGGAAAACGCTGATGTTTTAGAAGGTGTTTCAATTGAGGAGAGCACTGCAAGAAAATATGTTGACTCCAAGTACTTCTCACAGCTTCTTGGATATACCGGTAAGATTTCTGAGGATGAGCTTTTAGAGCTTCAGCTTCAAAATCCAAGCTATGACCTTAATGACACTGTTGGTAAGTCGGGCATAGAGCAGTCTATGGAAAGTGTGCTTCAAGGCACCAAGGGCTCAGAAACTGTATATGTAGATAATACAGGTCAGGTAATAGAAACCAGTAACTACGTTGATTCTGTAGCTGGTAATGATGTTTACCTTACCATTGATAAAGACCTTACTGAGGCCTGCTACAATATCATCGAGCAGTCTCTTGCTGGTATTCTGGTGTCCAAGATACAGAATGTTAAGTCATATACCTTTACATCGACTTCAAGCTCTAGCAATATTGTTATTCCTATTTATGATGTTTATTATGCGATCTTTGATAATGATGTCCTTGATATTAGCCATTTTAACGCCAAGGACGCTGGAGAAACAGAAAGAGCCATCTACGAGCAGTTTGTAACTAAGAACGAGAACGTATTAAACGAACTGCAGCTTGAGCTTACAGAGAAAAAGACTCCATATGAGAATCTTTCCAAAGAGTATCAGTGGTACATGAGCCATATAGCTGCAATGCTTTATTCAGATGGGATCATAGATTCATCCATTGTCGACAGGGATGATCCGATGTATATTGCCTGGACCAAGGATGAGACCATTTCCCTGGCAGAATATCTAAAATACACCATAGCAGTTAACTGGGTAGATGTATCCAAACTTAGCATCGACAATCAGTACGCTGACTCAGAGGAAATCTTTGATCAGATTGTTAAATATATAAATGACTCTTTATCTGAGGACTACGACTTCCAGACAAGGCTTTACAAGTATCTTTTGCTGGATGGAAATATCGCAGGTTCACAGGTCTGCAATGCGCTTCTTGAACAGGAAGCTGTTGAAGTTGACCCTGAGGAGCTGGATGTCTGGAAAAGAGGCGGAGAGAGCGCATATACCTTTATGGTAAACAGGGTATCAAATCTTGATATCACTCCTGCACAGCTTGCACTGGATCCATGTACCGGATCTATGGTTGTTACAGATGTTAATACTGGAGATGTCCTTGCACTTGTTTCATATCCCGGTTATGATAACAACCTTATGGCGAATGGAGTTGATGCTGCTTACTACGCCAAGCTAAGAAGCGATAATTCCAATCCTTTGTATAACTACGCAACACAGCAAAAAACAGCCCCCGGTTCTACGTTTAAGATGGTATCTTCAACTGCAGGACTTATGGAAGGTGTTATTACTACAGACTCTGTAATATACTGCGGAGGTCAGTTTGATAAGCTAAATCCCGCTCCTAAATGCTGGATACATCCAAGAGGCCACGGAGGACTTAATGTAACAGGAGGTATAAGAAATTCCTGTAACGTATTTTTCTACGAAGTAGGATACAGACTTGGACTTGTGGGAGGTACTTACTATCCGGATGTAGGTCTTGAAAAGCTTGCAAATTATGCTGATATGTATGGACTTACAGAAAAATCAGGAATAGAGATAGCAGAATCTGAGCCTCAGGTCTCTGATCAGGACGCAGTTCGTTCTGCTATTGGTCAGGGTACACATTCATATACAACAGTTGGTCTTGCAAGATACGTAACAACAGTTGCTAATAACGGTACCTGCTATGATCTTACACTTATAGACAAGACCACCGACTCTAACGGCAATCTCCTTGAGGATTATAGCGCCGGCGTAAGAAATAATATTGATATGCCTGCATCTTACTGGAATGCAATACACACCGGTATGAGACAGGTTGTTCAGGATAAGCCGTATTACTCAAATCTCGGCGTTCAGGTAGCAGGTAAAACAGGTACAGCCCAGGAATCAACAAACAGGCCTAACCACTCACTTTTTGTGTGCTATGCGCCTTATGAAAAGCCTGAGATCTCAATAGCTACACGTATAGCTTATGGTTATACATCAAGCTATGCTGCACAGATCACAAAAGAAGCTTTGTCATATTACTTTGAGCTTCGTGATGAAGACGATATCATTTCTGGAACTGCACAGACTCTGCAGGACGGAGCTACTAACGCAGACTAAGGAAAAATATGAATTATATCAAAAGATATAAGATCATCGATTACGATTTTATGCTGGTGATCATGGTGATCGCACTTACGACAATTGGAATAATGGCTATCAGCTCAGCGGACCCTTCATCAAGGAACAAGCAGATTGCAGGTATGATAGGCGGTATCATAGCAATGGTATTCATTTCACTTCTTGACTACCTTTGGTTTACCAGGCTTTTCATTCTTGCATATATTGCCAACCTGGTGCTTTTAGGGCTTGTACTGTCTCCTTTAGGCAGTAGTACTAACGGAGCCCAGAGATGGATAAACCTCTTTGGCATTACCTTTCAGCCCTCTGAGACGGCTAAAATATTATTGATTTTATTTTATGCTCAGTTTATTATGAGATATAAGGACAAGGTAAAAACGCTAGGTTTTGTCTTTGTTTGTCTACTTTTTTTGGTAGCTCCGCTGGGGCTAATTGCATCTCAACCAGATCTGTCGACCTGTATCATGGTTATGATAATTTTCTCGACAATGTTATTTGTGGCTGGTATCAATCTTAAGATAGTTGGAGCTGTTTTAGGAACGGCAATCCCGTTGGCTTTGTTTATCATCTACAATGCAGTACAGGGCGACAGCAGCATTTTACACGACTATCAGCAAAGACGTATTTTGGCATGGCTTCATCCTGAGGATTATGCCAATTCAGATGCTTATCAGACTCTTAATTCCATGATGGCTATTGGCTCAGGACAGTTGTATGGTAAGGGATACAATACCAACGAGATCAGTTCTGTACTTAACGGAGGCTTCATTTCCGAATCCCAGACTGACTTTATCTTTACTGTTATAGGAGAGGAATTTGGATTTGTTGGAGCATGCCTTGTTGTGGGTCTTATTCTTTTGATAGCAATAAGGTGCTTCATGATATCAAGAAGAGCTGCATCCAAGGCAGGAGAGATAATTGCAGCGGGTGTAGGCGCCTGGATAGGATTTCAGGGATTTTTGAATATGGGTGTTGCCACAGGAGTAATGCCTAACACCGGAATTCCGCTTCCTTTTGTCAGTTATGGACTTACATCACTTATCAGTGTTTATGCGGGTATAGGCTTTGTACTCAACGTCAGATTACAAAGCGGAAAATAAATTTACAGGGAGGGTATAAGTTACATGAATATCGCACTTATAGCACATGATGCAAAAAAGAAACTTATGCAGAATTTCTGTATAGCATACAGGGGTATACTTAGTAAAAATGATCTTTATGCTACAGGCACAACAGGAAGACTAATAGAAGAGGTGACAAATCTGTCAGTACACAAGTATCTTGCTGGACATCTGGGGGGATCCCAGCAGCTTGGCGCTGCAATCGAGCACAACGAGATCGATCTTGTTATCTTTCTTCGTGATCCGCTTACAGTTAAATCCCATGAGCCTGACATCAATAATGTCATGACTTTATGTGATATGCACAATATTCCTGTGGCTACTAATCTTGCTTCAGCAGAACTTCTTATTAAATCACTTGACAGGGGAGATCTTGAGTGGCGTGAAATGTACAAGTAAGCTGCTTTCAGTAATATTAGCTATAAGTTTAGTTACAATTAGCATTACTGGTTGTTCTGGAATATCTTATTCTTCAAAATATCAGGTTAGTTCCTCATCATCAGGAAACAGAGAAGATCAAGTATATCCTACATTTGCCTCGGATCTGTGTGTTGTAGACACAGATATCACTAACTCTGAAGTATCTCTTTCAGATCAGGCAAGTGCAGGACTTTTTGACTTGAACAGAAAAGAAACCTTATATGCCAAGAATGTTAATCTGCAGGTTCAGCCTGCAAGCCTTACCAAGGTCATGACTGCATATGTAGCGCTCAAGTATGGAACACTTGACCAGGTTCTTGTAGCTGGCTCAGATGTGTATGTGGACGAGAGCGGTGCGCAGAAGATTGGACTTAAAGAAGGCGACAGGATGACTCTGGATCAGGCCCTTAGGATTCTTCTTATTTATTCTGCAAATGATGTGGCAAATCTCATAGCGTCTAATGTTTCTGATTCAATAGAAGGCTTTGTAAATCTCATGAACACAGAGGCAAAGCGCATTGGAGCCACCAACTCTCACTTTGTTAATCCCCATGGTCTTACAGCTGATGAACACTATGTCACAGCCTATGATATGTATCTGATATTTAATGCAGCCATGGAATATGATACTTTTAGTGAGATCATAAACATGAATGAATACAACACTACTTACCTAGATGCAAAGGGTACGTCAAAAGAAGTGTCTGTTGCTAATACCAATGCTTACTTAAGAGGAGAGCAGTCTATGCCTCAGGGCGTAACTGTAATTGGAGGAAAAACAGGAACTACTACAGCAGCCGGACACTGTCTGATACTGCTTGCAAGGGATGTAAGTGGAAACCCGTATATCTCAGTAATAATGCGAGATACAGACAGCGGGTCTCTCTACAATGATATGGCTTCTTTGCTGAATGAAATTGCAGGTTGAGGTTGTCTTTTACCACCTAATAACTTATAATTAATCTATAAAATTTCTACTTGCAGGAGGGTATGCCGATGGTTCAGTTAATTGTTGGGAAAAAGGGAAAGGGAAAGACAAAATGCCTCTTAGACAAAGTTAACACCGAGGTAAAAAACGTTCTTGGAAGTGTCGTATTTCTTGACAAGAACACCAAGCACATGTATGAACTAAATAATAAGATCCGTTTGATTGTAGTTTCAGATTTTTGCATAACAAATCCAGATGAGTTCATTGGATTTGTCAGTGGTATCATTTCACAGGACCATGATCTCCAGCAAATGTATTTCGATAGTTTCCTTAAGATTTCCTGTCTTGAAGGTGCTGATATTACAGCAACAATTGATAAACTTGATAAGCTCAGCGAAAAGTTCGGAGTAGACTTCGTTCTTAGCCTCTCACTTGATGAGTCAGAGCTTCCTGAGGCTGTTAAGTCAAAAGTTGTTATTTCACTCTAATTAAAACATGATTATTCTATAAGCCGCGGCTATCCGCGGCTTATATTCTGAAAATATATTTAAGGATTTATTTCAATGGCTAATTCTGGTAATCCAAAAGTTACCAAATATCCCAAAAACATTAATAATATAAACATCGGAATGGTATTCTTTGCTGTAATGGCAATCTATATCATAATCAGCGTTATTACTTATTTTCGTAGGGATCATATAGTTGGATATGAAGTAATGGAAGGAGCTCTTTCCACCAACAATATCTATGATGCAGTTGCAGTAAGAGATGAAAAGATCATCGAAAGTGATACAGCTGGATATGTCAATTATTTTGCTACTGAAGGCGGAAGAGTTGCTGTAGGGAATCTTGTTTACACAGTTGACGAATCCGGACAGCTCCTTGATTATCTTAAATCCCAGGGTTCTGAAGAAGTTTCTTTAAGTGATGAGGACCTGGCAGAGCTTAGAACACAGATAGTTAATTTTGACAGCTCTTTTGACCCGCTGAATTATCATACAGTATATGACTTTAAGGTGAGTCTTGACGGAACTGTCCAGAAGCTTTCCAATAATTCTGTTCTTTCAAATATCCAGTCCCTTAATGCCAATAGTGGAACTTTGCAGTCTATCAATTACAAGTATGCACCTGATACTGGCATTGTGGTTTATTCGACCGATGGATATGAGGATCTTACCCTGGAAAAAATGAATTCAGCGGTGTTTGACAATTCAACTTATGAAAAACACCAGCTTATCAACAACACTCTTGTAAAGGCAGGAGATCCTGTTTACAAGCTGTGTACCAGTGAGGAATGGTCTGTAATAATAGAGGAAGATGACGAGAAAAAGGTCCAGGAACTGGTTGATCTTGAGTATGTAAAGGTCAGATTTATCAAAAACCAGGATGAATCCTGGGGTAAGGTAAGTGCTTATACAAATGCTGAAGGAGAGAGCTTTGTTCAGCTTACATTTACCAATTCTATGATAACCTTCTGCAGAGACCGTTTTCTTAATATTGAGCTCATTACAGAAGATGATACAGGACTTAAGATCCCTAATTCTGCCATAGTAGATAAAAATTTCTATCTTGTCCCCAAGGACTATGTTATTAAAGACAATGACAATTCTACCGCAGTATTAAGGGTAAAATACGATGAACAGGGCAATGAAACATCAGAGATAGTCGGCGTTTCAATATACAATGAAACAGAGACCGTTTATTATCTGGATACAGATACCTTAAGATCTGGTGATACCCTTATAAAAACGGATAGTAACGACAGATATACAGTAAGTAAAACTGATTCACTTATCGGTGTTTATAATATCAATAAGGGCTATGCGGACTTCAGGCAGATCAGTATTTTATATCAGAATGAGGAGTATTCGATAGTTTGCTCAAACACCACATATGGTCTTAACGTATATGACTATATTGTTCTTGACTCAACAACTGTAGATGCCAATGCAAAATCTGCACAGGAAAATTCGACTTCTTCTGAAGGATCATCAGTCGGAAGTAATGTAAGTGAAGAAGCATCTGACACAGGTGATAGTTCTGAAGCATCTTCAGAGGAAGAAAACCCGGATGAACCCGACACGGCTGTCACAAATAATTGAAGGCATATTTTGTTCGCATAATTACTGAGAAAATTGTTACAAAAATTTGACAGAGGGTTATAGTTTGCGATAAAATCTAGATGATTGTTGGGATATTTTTTATGAGGAGCATTTGAGAAAATGAGTTTTGTGGATAAATTTTTAACAGCTATTCAGCTTAATGGGGATGAAGATCAGGGATACTATGATGAGCCTGATGATTCTTTTACAACTTCGAAGGTAGATTCGATCAATAATCAGACTCCTATCGGAAAAGATGATCCTAGTATCGAAGTTAAGGAAGAGAAAAAGCCTGCAAAGGTTACTCCAAGGCCCAAGAAATCTCTTTCAGCTGCTGGTATGGAAGTTTGTGTTATCAAGCCAACTTCAGTAGAGGATGCCAGAGAGATCACAGAGACGCTGCTTGCTAACCGCACAGTAGTACTTAATCTTGAAGGCCTTGATGTGGATATTGCTCAAAGGATCATTGATTTTACTTCCGGTTCATGTTTTGCAATATCTGGTAATCTTCAGAAGATTTCAAGATATATATTTATAATCACACCTGCTTCAGTTGATATTTCAGGTGATTTCCAGAACATTTTGAATGGTACTTTTGGTGGTGGAATTTCAGAAGGACCACAGCAGATCGATTAAAAATACAGGCTGTTGACATGTAGAATTACAGTCAACAGCTTTTTTTATGAATTGAGGAATATAATGGATAACAGACTAACAGTAAATTACAACAACAAACCTTGCTATGATATCGTTTTTACATCTGACTTTTCAGGCCTTAAGGATGAAATATTAAGCCTTGGATTTGAGAAGAGAAAGATAGCAGTGATCACAGATACCAATGTTGAGAAGCTTTATGCTGCAGATGTTGTTAATGCACTTGGTACAGATTTTGACACGATTGTCACATATGCTATTCCAGCTGGTGAAGAGCACAAAAATCTTGATGAGATAAAGAAAATATATGATTTTTTGATGGAGAGACATTTTGACAGACACGACCTTCTTCTTGCACTTGGCGGCGGTGTTGTGGGTGATATGTGCGGCTTTGTCGCTGCAACATATTTAAGAGGTGTCTCTTTTATCCAGATCCCTACAACACTTCTTTCTCAAACAGATAGCAGTGTTGGCGGAAAAACTGGCGTTGATCTTGGCGGTGTAAAGAACATGGTTGGTGCTTTCTATATGCCAAGACTTGTATATATGAATGTCTCAACACTTAATTCATTAGATGATCGTCAGTATGCTTCCGGATTTGCAGAAGTAATGAAACATGGTCTTATTAAGGATGAGAGCTTCTACACATGGCTCATTGACAATATGTATGAGATCAATGATAAAGATCCTGAAGTTGTACTTGAAATGGTTAAGCACAGTTGTGATATAAAAAGAGCTGTTGTTGAAAAAGATCCCACAGAAAAAGCTGACAGAATGCTTCTGAACTTTGGTCATACTCTTGGTCATGCCATTGAAAAATACAAGAATTTTGAAATGTTCCATGGGGAATGTGTTGCACTTGGAGCTATTGCAGCTGCCTTTATTTCATGGAAAAGAGGACTTCTTTCAATGGAGGAATACTATGAAATAAGGGATATGTTTGTTCCATTTAACCTTCCGATTTCTGTTGAAGATATCGATAAAGAAGCTGTTCTTGATCTTACAAAATCTGATAAAAAGTCTGACTCTGATAAGATTAAATTTGTACTTTTAAAGAAAATTGGTAAGGCTTTTGTGGATGATTCTGTAACAAGACAGGAGATGGAAAATGCTCTTGATGAGATCATCTATATCGAGAATAATGACTGATAGAAATAAAAAGGACTGATTTGTTATGAATAAAATGTCAAAAAAGAAAAAGATTTTTTTAATAGTAGATATTATTTTGGTAGTGCTTTTAGTAGCTCTTGATCAGTTTACCAAGTATCTGGCCTGCGAATATCTGCAGGATAAACCTGCATTTAAGATAATTGATGGTATTCTTGAACTTAATTTCTTAAAGAACAGTGGAGCAGCATTTGGAATGCTTCAAAATCAAAAAGTATTTTTTATTCTGGTTGCTGTTTTGATTCTAATAATCATTGCATATGTTCTTTTCAGAATGCCTGATGATAAAAAATATAATGTGATGCATATCCTTCTTGTTCTTATTGCAAGTGGTGCAGCTGGAAATATGATTGACAGAGTAAGGCAGGACTATGTTGTGGATTTTATATATTTTGTTATCATAAATTTCCCAATCTTCAATGTGGCAGATATTTATGTTACTGTTTCAACATTTCTTTTTGTAATATTATTCCTGTTTTATTACAATGAAAATGATTTCAGCTTCCTTAGTTTTAAGCAGCAAAAGAAATTTAGAGAATTCAAATAATGGATGAATATAAAGCTTTTGATTTTACAGTTACAGATGAATATGAGGGCATGAGGATTGATAAGCTGATAAGCGAACTTATGGGTGATCTTTCCCGTTCCTATATCCAGAAGCTTATTGATGATAAGCTTGTAACCTGCAATGGAAAAACTGTTAAATCGAGTCTTAAGGTATCTGAGCTTGACCAGGTTCATATGGATATACCTCCTGCAGAAATGCCTGAAATACTTCCGCAGGATATACCGCTTGATATTCTATATGAAGATAATGATGTAATAGTAATTAACAAACCAAAAGATATGGTTGTGCATCCGGCAGCTGGTCATTATGAGAACACACTGGTAAATGCAGTGATGTTTCATTGTAAAGACAATCTGTCCGGTATAAATGGAGTCTTAAGGCCAGGAATTGTTCACAGGATCGATAAAGACACCACAGGGTCTGTGATCATCTGTAAAAACGACAGCTCACACCAGTTTATTGCAGAACAGCTTAAAGAACATTCTATAAACAGGGTTTATCATGCTATCTGCTACGGTATCATCAAAGAAGACGAAGGCGATGTTGATGCACCAATTGGCAGGAGCAGCACAGATAGAAAAAAGATGGCTGTTGTAAGTAGCGGTGGTAAAAATGCATTTACCCATTTTAAGGTTTTAAAGCGCTTTGAGCAGGATAATTTTACATATATAGAATGCAGACTCAAAACTGGAAGAACCCATCAGATTCGCGTCCATATGGCTCATCTTGGCCATCCGCTTCTTGGAGATGAGGTTTATGCCCCGGGAAGAAAGTCAAAATTTAATACAAACGGACAGTGCCTTCATGCTAAAACCCTGGGCTTTGTACATCCTTCTACCAGGGAATATATTGAGATCGATGCACCCCTTCCGGAGTATTTTTCTCATTTGCTTGAGGTTCTCAAATAGTATAAAATAAAGATAGTAAACATAAAGGAGAATTGCCCTATGAATACTATTATTACAGTAGGAAGACAATTTGGTTCAGGCGGAAGAGAAATAGGCGAGTTGGTAGCACAGCACTTTGGAATCAAGTGTTATGACAAGGAGCTTCTTAGCAGAGCAGCCAAGGAGAGCGGATTTTGTGAAGAGATGATACAAAATCACGATGAAAGACCAACTAATTCTTTTTTATACAACCTTGTAATGGATACTTATTCCTTTGGCTATAATGCTTCAAGCTTTGTTGATATGCCAATCAGCCATAAGGTTTTCCTTGCGCAGTTTGATACCATCAAAAAAATTGCTGATGAGGGTCCTTGTGTAATTGTTGGAAGATGTGCTGACTATGCTTTATCTGATTATGACAACGTCTTAAATCTTTTTATCTACGCTGATGAAGATGCCAAGATCAAAAGGATCAAAGAGCGATTTGATGATGTTAAGACCGATGATCAGGCAAAAGACATGATGAGCAAAAAGGACAAGCAGCGTCAGAGCTATTACAATTACTATTCATCCAAGAAATGGGGAAGAGCAGACAGCTATGACCTTTGCATCAATTCATCCAAGCTTGGTATTGAAGGTACAGTTAAGTTTATCATTCAGTACATTGAAGATTTTGAGCAGATCAAGAAGTGAAAACATAATTTAAACGACAGATTTAAACTTTCAGATAACCTTTCGCTATCTGGAAGTTTTTTTCTTTTAACTTATTTTTTTATTCTTTTTTAATCGTTTGTAAGAATAATATGTGTTATATTAAAGCCAAATAGACGAGTATGTCCGCAGAATGGATTCTGCGCAGATTTTTCAAGGAGGAAAAGCTATGGCAAATGGTGTAAGCAGCGGTATTAACCAATTATTTACCAGCAAAGAACCTGTTAATGTCAGAAGTGGAACAATAAACAAGAATACCCGCAACCCAGCAAAAGCAGAGGCCAGGGATTTGTCAGAAGCCAAAAATCTCTTTGGCGAGGGCGTCAAATTTGAGCTTTCTCCTGAAGTTGAGATGTATGGCAGAGTTGTGGATCTTCTGCAAAAGAAATATGATAATGCTGATGTGTTCGTTGCTGGTCCAGATGAGGACCTTTCTCAGATAGGCGGTGATCTGGAGTACAGTATCATTTTATCTGAAGATGAGATGAAGCTTTTGGCTTCAGATGATCCAAAGGATAAAGATGCTAAAGACAAGCTTCTTGGCCAGATAGATGACGCCATGAAAATGGTAACGGATCTTGGCAATAAGCTATCAGAGAATACTGATGAGAAGGATGAAGTCTCAAACTTTGGTATTTCCTTTGGAAATGACGGAAAACCAAATTTCTTTGCAGATATGAATGGTAATTCATATAAAAGTGGATCCATAGATGACCTGATAAATAGTATTTTATCTGATAAGACAAAAGAATAATAAATGTAACAAGGCTCCTTGATTCGTCAAGGAGCTTTTTTTATTGGTTATTGCAACAATTGACAAATACAATTTAGTGTTTTGATAATACATTTGTGTATTTACGACATAAACTGTATGGAAATTTGATGACAATTTGTTATAATATACTATGCAGGATTTAAATACTACTAATATGGGAGGACAAATTGCATATGTCTACTAGAATTTATGATTGCTTAAAAGCTATTGGAGATAAGATCATTGAGAATAAGGATTTTTTGACTGATCTGGACAGGGAAATCGGAGATGCTGACCATGGTGTAAACATGGCAAGAGGCTTCCAGTCAGTGATAGAAAAAGTATCACAGGATGACCCTGATATCGGAGCATGCTTAAAAAAGACAGGAATGACTCTTTTATCAACTGTAGGTGGTGCATCTGGTCCTCTTTATGGAACTGCATATATGGAAGCAGGAAAAGTCCTTATGGGAAAAGAATCAGTATCCCCAGAAGATTTTAAGCTTGCACTGGAGGCAGCAATTGCAGGCATCCAAAAGAGAGGAAAAGCTGAAAAGGGCGAAAAGACAATGCTTGATTCACTTATTCCTGCATATGATGCTTTTTGCGAAAAAGTTGATGGCGGCGAATCCATTGCAAATGCTCTTGATGCTGCATGTGCAGCAGCAAATGAGGGAATCGAATTTACCAAGACAATAGCTGCAACAAAAGGAAGAGCAAGCTACCTTGGAGACAGAAGCATAGGTCATCAGGACCCTGGAGCAACTTCACTTACATTTACACTTGAAACTATTAGAGATTTTATTAAGGGGTAAACAGACATGGTAGGACTTGTTATAGTATCTCACAGTTATAAGATCGCAGAAGGGATCAAGGATCTTACAGATCAGGTAGCTCCAACACATAAAGGCATAATCGCAGCCGGTGGAATGGAAGATAAGAGCATTGGCACTGACGCAGTAAGGATTTCAGAGGCTATAAAGCAAGCTGAATCTGGAGATGGAGTTGTTGTCCTTGCGGATCTTGGAAGCGGAATAATGTCAGCTGAAACAGCTATAGAGCTACTAGATGGTGAAAACATAAACGCAAGACTTGTAGATGCTCCCATAGTAGAAGGATCAATTGCTGCAGCAGTTACAGCTGCTTGTGGAAGCAAATTAGAAGAAGTTATTACAGCGGCGGAGCAGACGAAAGCTGTAAAAAAAATAAACTAAAAGGAAAAAAGGAGGCTGGACATGAAGAAACTAATCAATGGGGTAGACAACATCGTTGATGAGATGCTGGATGGCATGATTGCTGCTTATCCTCAGTATCTTAAGAGACTTGATGGATTCGATGTTGTGGTAAGAGCTGGCGGCTCACAGGGCAAGGTTGCACTTGTTTCTGGTGGCGGCTCTGGACATGAGCCTGCACATGGCGGCTATGTAGGAAAGGGAATGCTTGACGGAGCAATCGCAGGAGCAGTATTTACTTCACCTACACCTGACCAGGTATTTGAGGCAATAAAGGCTGCTGACGGCGGTAAGGGAGTACTTCTTGTAATCAAGAACTACACTGGCGATGTTATGAACTTCGAGATGGCAGCTGATATGGCAAGGGATGAGGGAATCGAAGTTGATCAGGTTATCACAGCAGATGATGTAGCTGTTGAAAACAGTACCTGGACTACAGGCAGAAGAGGAATTGCTGGAACAATCTTTGTTCATAAGCTTGCTGGTGCCTGCGCTGAGGCTGGTGGAGACCTTGCAACAGTAAAAGGCGTAGCAGAAAAGGTAATTGCTAATGTTCGTTCAATGGGAATGGCTGTTGATGCATGTACAGTTCCTGCAGCTGGAAAACCAAGCTTTGATCTGGCAGAAGATGAGGTTGAGATTGGTATTGGTATCCATGGCGAGCCAGGAACACATCGCGAGAAGATCAGCCCTGTTAACGATATCGTAGATAAGCTTCTTGGCAAGATCCTTGCAGAGGGCATCTATAATTCTGGTGATGAAGTTGCTGTTATGGTTAACGGAATGGGCGGAACACCTCTTATGGAGCTCTTTGTTGCAAACAAGCACGTTTCAGAGGAACTGTCCAAGAAGAACATCAAGGTTTACAAGACTCTTGTTGGCAACTATATGACATCTCTTGATATGGAAGGCTTCTCAATAACACTTCTTAAACTTGATGATGAACTTAAAAAGTATCTTGATGCACCTGCTGATACACCAGTATTTGTACAGGCATAATTTGCAATAAGAACTTATAAAAGATCCCCGGTGAGAGTAATTCATTGGGGATCTTTTGATTATTGTTTGATAGGTGTTATAGCTTGGAGAAGTTAGCTTGAATGAAAAAGTTAACGCAACCTTTTAGCATATATATCACGAAATGACCTGAAAAAGATTAAATTCAGGTCATTTTTTATGGTGAAAAGTGCCTAAAATTGGGGAACTTAAAAATCCAACTCCGTTAAGTTCGCAATCTAAGAAGACGACTCACGATAAGTTTGAAAAAGTTATCGCAACCCATTTCTACCACGAATTATGCTTTTGGAAGGGGAATCACCTGCTCAAATCAGATTTATTTACCAAAAAATTACTTGTTAAACAGCTCTTTTGTCAGATTTACCTCTTTTGCCGTTATAGGCTTGAGATCAAGGAGCTTCATAAGTTTTCTCATATCCTCGTCGTCATCAGGTATCATCTCGTAAGGAGAGAGGTTGTTAAGCCCGGGCCTTTTGGTGCTGTTGATGTGATTTACTAAAAGAGTGATATCTTCCTGGGTGTAAGAATTAAGTGAAGTGCCCTTGGGGATAACATAACGGATGTATTCATGGTTCTTTTCCAGACGCCCTTTCTGGCCTGACTGCATAGGGTCACAGTAGTAAATGCTGCATCTAAGGGCACCTTCGATTTCTACAGACTGTTCAAGTTTGTCCACTACTTTGAACTCGCTCCCGTTATCAGTGAGGCCTATCCCGAAGAGCCTTGAAAAACATTCCTTTCCAAGTCCCTTTTCAAGGTAGTTAAACCTATCGATCACTGAATCTGCTGTATTATCAGGCATCAAGAATACGATCATTACGCTGTTTCTTCTCAGGATCATTGTAAGAAGCACCTTTTTCTGGTTTCTCTTGCACTTTACCGTATCCATTTCAAAAACGTCCTTCTCAGACCTGTTTTCCATGAGAGCTGTAAAGTCCTGATATGTGCGTCCCTGCCTGAATTTCTGATTCAGGATCCCAGATTCAGTCTTTTTCTTTTTCCTTTTTTTGTATCTGGTCTGTCTGCGAAGGTCAATGTTGCGCACATCAAGAAGGCCGTCATTGATATACATGTAAGCAGTACGACTTGTTATCGGTATTTCCTGCTCATGTACTGCAAAGATATGAGCAAGAGGCTGCCCCTTCCTTATTCCTTCAGAAAGAATGCTGTTAACACTTGCGAGCTCTTCATCTGTCAGGTGTATATGCTCCCTTGATGTCTTTCTTGTTTCAGCAGACTTTCTATCCGCTACCTTCGCTTCATAGAAGTACTTGTCATCATTGCAATAACGCCTTTTATCACAACCATTACATACATATGGCGGTTTCAGATAAGCAGTACACTTTGTACTGTAGTAGTCAGGGCAGTACTTATGGCAGTCCTTAATGCAGGAATAACAGTACATGGGGCAGGACTCATCCCCACATACATGTCTTTTTGTGCAGCCCTTGGCACCGTTACAGTCATTTCCTGCATAGTAGCTTCCGCTTACAAATATCCTGTGCCGCTTTATCTCTCTTGCAATTGATGCCACATGTTTCTTTAACAGGGTAGCGATACGCTTTAATGGCTGTTTTCTGATTATGCCTATCTCTATAGTTTCCCTGTCATTTAAGTTCAGCTTGGATTTTCTCTCAGACATATTCCCCCAATCTTAAGCAGTATGATTTTCCCCATGAAATCATTTTATAGAGACATACTATTTAATGGTATATGTTGATATATACAAAAATTGATTTTGAAAATATAATTAAGAGGAATATTAACCAGAGTTATAATCAGGTCAGAGAAGTTTGCCTTTTCGCATGAATGCTGGGATATAATGATTATTATGAGTAATAAATATAATGGATATAATGGATATTGCCGGATTGAACCGGTAAAAGAGTATACAGCTGAAGATATAAAAAAGATACGCAAAAAAACAGGAACCTCACAAGGGTTCCTGGCCAAGTGGCTTGGAGTGTCAGTAAAGACGGTTCAGGCATGGGAACTTGGCACAAACATACCAAATGGTCCCTCTGCAAGACTCCTTTCACTTCTGGATTCGGGGATTATCCAAGCAGATACATTTGTTGACAGTACAAGATAAAAGCAGCCGTTACCAGCTGCTTTTGTTAATGTAAGTCCATTTTACTTAAAAACTTCTTCTGATCTCTCTTGGCATAGCATACACCTGTTACCTGAACAGCTGCGTTTTCTATGTCAATCCAGAAATATACAAGGTAGTTTTTGATCTTGATCTTACGAACACCTTCACTGTGCCAGGGCTCTTCTTCAACAAGAAACTGTCTCTCAGGATTCTTGGAAATAGTCTCAAATGCTTCATCCAGATCGTCAAGCATAGCCGCAGCAGCATCAGGTGCCTGCAGTGTAACTGATATGTGATAGGCTATTTCCCTGATCTGTTCCTCAGCCTGAGTGGTAGCTTTCACTTCAAATACATTCATTTAGTCCACTCCTTGATGTTGTTTCTTATGTCTGAGAGCACATCAGAAGCAGGGCGGCTTTCGTTTGCTTTTGCCTGTGCCAGTCCCTTGGCCATCATGGAATCAAATTCGTCTTTGCTCATTTCATCCACAGCAGTAGGAGCCTTGTGAAGAGTCAGAGAAAAGGGAATTCCTTTTGTCATTATGATCTGCTTGTAAAGCATGTTTATTACTACAGAAGCCGGGATTCCAAGCTGATTGAGGATGCTTTCTGCTTCTTCCTTAACTTCAGGTTCTACTCTTGCAAGAACGTTTGCTGTTTTAGTTGCCATGGTCATCACCATCCTTTCACTTATATTCTAATGTATAACGCTTAGATATACAATTGCTTTTTTATTACTTTTGAAGGTTTAATTTTGAGCAAATAAATGATAAAATACCTATATTGAGTTTATGAAGAGGGGTTGACAGTTAATGGTGCAGAAAATACAATTGCTGACAGCACAGCACAGCACAGCACAGCACAGCACAGCACAGCACAGCATTAGCTAAGTGCGCTCTTTTTTCGTATAAAACTGTATATATTCTAGATGGATAACCGTCGGATTTGACGGGGTTACTATACCCTGTCAGGTTCGGCGGTTTTTATGTGTTTTCAAAAGTGATGCAGCGACCATAACATCTGTAAATGCAAAACAAAGGAGAGAAAAGTTTATGAAAAATAAGATGAAACAATTATTTGGCACTATACTAAGCCTTGTTTTAGTGCTGGGATTAATGCCGGGAATGAGTTTGACAGCTTTGGCAGAGGACCCGTATGCAGGTCTTAAGAATACTACCACACCGGTACATTTTGATGGCAAAGACTGGTATCTTATCAATTACGATAGTAATACAGTGACCCTGCTTTCAAAAGCATGTGTTGGTGCGTCGGTATTTGGGACAAATAGTACATACAGTGGCTCTACGGTGGAAACGTATGTAAACAACTGGTATGAGGGAAACATCGATGCAAAGACAGCAGTTGACGGAAACAGAGCATTTCTGCTTACATATAATGATGCAGTTGAAATTACTGACGTTAATGTAAAAAAATGTGCTCAGTATTCTGGAACGGTAGATAATTACTGGTGGCTAAGCTCGGCCAATGGGGAGGATGCATATGATATTGATGGCGATAATGGTATTCCAGCAACCCACATGGTAAGCAGAAAAATGGGTGTTCGCCCTGCTTTAAAGCTCGATCTTTCATCTGTCATCTTTGAATCTGCAACTAATACATTTACAGTGGAGTCAGCGAATTCATCACCTTCAAAGAAGAATGATTCGAAGGAAGAAAAGCAACATACACATTCCTATTCATGGGAAGATGTAAGACCAGCCACGGAAGATGATAATGGTGAAATGGTATACAGGTGCTTGTATTTGTCAACCGAAAATTCAGTCAAAAGTTCATTGAAAATTCAGTCACTTTTGTTTGAAATAAGCGCCTCAGT
>SVFY01000008.1 GCA_015056625.1 Butyrivibrio sp.
AGCATTCAGAAGTGGGTTGGACATGCAGACATCAATACCACTCTTAAAATATATGCAAAAGTAAAAGATAAAGAGGCCAAGAGAGAAATTTCAGATACAATGACAGGAATAATTCCTCTTAAGGATTATTCCGAGCATGATAACGACCAGTAACTAAACAATTTAATATAGTTTATAGAGAGCTTTCTGTGTTATCAGATGGTTTTTGGTGGAATAAAAGGAAAATGGTAGAATTGGGCATAAAAAATCGGGGTGACAGGATTCGAACCTGCGACCTCGTCGTCCCGAACGACGCGCTCTACCAAGCTGAGCCACACCCCGTGGAAAAATTATTGAGTTGAAAAATCGGTTTCGGGCGCAACGTCCCGAACGCAGCGCTCTACCAAGCTGAGCCACGCCCCGCACCAACATATTATATTTGATATTCTTTTCTTTAGCAAGTGCTGTAATTAGGGTATAATTAATAATCATATTATCTTTAGAGGGTGGAAATATGCTGACAAAAGAAGAGATTTATACTCAGTACAGAGACAAGGTGTTTGGATATGTAAGAAATCATGTAAATTCACCGGAGGATGCTGAGGATATAACCAGTGATATCTTCGTAAAGGTTTACAGTAAGCTGGATACCTATGATGAGTCCAAGGCAAGTCTTTCAACCTGGATTTATTCAATGACCAGCAATACCGTGATAGATTTTTACAGAACCAATCACGTTCATTCTGAGATCCCGGAGGATCTTAGCGATGAAGGAAGCACTATTGAGGATGAGATCTTAAACAACGAGAGCCTTGAGCTTCTTGCTGATGCCCTCAGCAAACTTCCTCAGGAGCTAATGGACATAATAGTCCTTAGGTATTACAAGGGACTTACCCTTCAGGATATAGCAGTCAAGATGAACCTGTCATATGGCGTCGCCAAGTTAAGGCACAGAGAGGCTTTGGGAAAACTTAGAGAAATGTTGTAAAAAAAATTTGCCACATGTTTTTATCGTTCGTATAAATCATTGAAAGCAAATTAAAGACGCTTATAAAAGTGGAGGTTAATTATGGAAAATAAATTAGCAAGACTGTTTGATTATCAGAAGTTTTCACCTAATGATAAGCTTGCATCTATCATAGCGGATGTAGAATCAAGATATCAGACTGATATTGAGGTTCTTTCAGATGATGAGCTTGGAATGCTCAATGCAGCAGGCAGTGTAGATGCACTGATGAAAAGAACAGCTGAAAAGAATTCTAAGAACGCTATACGTTCAAAAAATGGAGTGGCTTCCAAAAATGGTGTACAGTCAAAAAACAGTCTGACTTGATAAATAACATTTAAAACAGACAGGGCACGAGATGTGATCTCGTGCCCTGTTTTTTGGTGCATATTTTGTGGATGTATTAAACTCAAAAATGGCATAAAAATAAGCGATAGACGGGGCTCGAACCCGCGGTCTCCACCTTGGCAAGGTGGCGCTTTACCAACTAAGCTACTATCGCATTTCCTGTCATTGCCGACAGCAAAATAAATATTAAACCACAATGCCTGCTTTGTCAATAGCTTTTTCTTAAGGCGCTGATTTGGTACAATCGGATTTATGGATAAGCAGTATAAAAACAGCGAAAACAGACAATATCTGATATTTATAATTACTATCATTTTCGTAATGATCACCATGATACTTGGCGCTTTTGCCTTCAGGTTTTATAAACAGAGCGTTGGTGGCAAGTCTGATATCAGAGAATACGATAAGTATTATTGTCTCATAACTGATAACTATAAATCTGACTTTTGGCAGTCTGTGTACGAAGGAGCTTTAGAGGCCGCAAAGGAGGAAAACATTTACGTTGACCTTTTGGGAAGTAACCTTCCAGGAGACTACTCCACAGAGGACCTTATGAAGATCGCCATTTCTGCAAGACCGGACGCCATCATGGTGGCTGCAGACGAGTCTGAGACCATGACTGAGCTTATCAATGAGGCTGTAGCAAATGAAATCCCGGTGGTTACTCTTTATGGAGACAACACAAAATCAAACAGACTCAGCTTTGTGGGAGTTGGTGGCTACAGTATTGGCAAGATGTACGGCAAGGAAGTCATTAATGTCATCAAGGAGAGGCGCAGGGAAGACTTCATAGAGGCAGAGAGCTTCGAAGAGCGCTCCCACGTCAAGGTTGTTGTGATCGTCAACTCTGACTCCAAGGATACGGGTCAGAATATCATAATCCCTGCAATGCAGGATGCGATCATGGAAGAAAACGCCACAGATGCGGAGTTTTCCATAACGATCATGCCTGTTGACAGTTCAAACTCTTTTTCCGTCGAGGAATCTATAAGAGATATCTTCATGGAGGAGGAAGTTCCTGATGTCATAGTGTGCCTCAACGAACTTAGCACAGTCTGTGCTTACCAGGCGGTTGTCGATTTTAACAAGGTTGGAGAGGTCAACATCCTTGGCTATTACGATTCAAAAGATATCCTTACTGCCATAGACAGAGGAGGAATCTATGCCACTGTCTCCATAGATGCAAGGCAGCTTGGAGAGTACAGTATAAAAGCCCTTTCGGATTACTATGAGCTTGGCAATACAAGCGAATACTATCTGGCGGATGTTACCCTCATCAATAAGGACAATGCCGCCCAGTTTCTGACAGGGGAGGATGAAGATGAAGACTAGGTTCTTTGACAAGCCCCTGCATTTCAAGATCATACTGGTCTGTGCCATCACCAACGTGATCGTCTTTGTGGTGAACATTTTTCTTATCCTTGGAATCAACTCCATGTCCAACGATATGGAAATGGCTTATCTGGACAACAGGCAGCTAAGCGAACTGTCATCTTCCCTTAGTGATGTTCAGGATTCCATGACGGAGTATTTGAGCTCTAAGACCAGTGAATCTTTGGAAAACTACTACAGAAGCGCCCAGAGATATCAGGACCTTTCAGAGGCACTTAGCGATACCGTGACAGACCAGAGCTATGACAGGATGGAGCGAAATATCAAGTTTATGTCCAGGACCTATCTGGATGTTGTTGCTCAGACTGTTGAGGCCAAGAGAGGCCGTAATGTTGAGAAGTACCGTACATATTATGAAGATGCAACCCAGCTATGTGAAGACATAGAAGCATATATCACCAATCTTGATCTTGAGCTTTTTGTTGTAAACTCAGAGAAGTACACAGCCCTCACGAGAGCTTTTAAAAAATTTGAGGTGGCAGGCGTCTTTGTTATGACTATCATCATGGTCGGTAATGTAATTCTTATTTCAAGCCTCGTAAATACCATGATCATGCCGCTTAAGAATCTTGCAAATTCGGCGGATGAAGTGTCAAAGGGTAATTTTGACACGGAGCTTCCGGCAACTGCTTACAATGATGAGATCGGGATTGTAACAAGAACCTTTAACAAGATGGTTGTCAGCATCAAGCAGTACATCGAGCGGCTTAAAGAGAGTATGGAAAAAGAGCGACTCCTTCAGGAAAAAGAGCTGATGATGACCGCGCATCTTAAAGAGGCTCAGCTTAAGTATCTTCAGGCCCAGATCAATCCACATTTTCTTTTTAACACCCTAAACGCAGGTGCTCAGCTGGCCATGATGGAGGGAGCAGATAAGACCTACGAGTATGTCCAGACAGTGGCGGACTTCTTTAGATATAACGTTAAAAACAACAAGAATGACGTTACGGTAAGTGAAGAAGTTGAACTTGTTGATAACTATATTCATATCCTGAATGTTAGATTTTCAGGAGATATTGGCTATGAAAAGCAGATAGATAAAAGGCTTCTTGATATCAAGATGCCCAGCATGATCCTCCAGCCCATCGTTGAAAATGCTGTAAATCATGGCATAAGAGAAATGGGAGATAAGGGAAAGATAAGCCTTAAGGTCTACAGGGATGCCGAGGATGTGTGCATAAGTGTCGCTGACAACGGCAAGGGCATCGCAAAGGAAGAGATCGACAGGATCCTTGATGGAAGCTACGAGCCAAGAGAGCAGCAGTACGACAACAACGGTATCGGTCTTGACAATGTTATCTCAAGACTCAGGCTCTACGCAGAAAGAAGAGACGTTGTTGAAATACACAGCCAAGGCGAAAATATGGGCTGCGAATTTATAGTCCGCATTCCAAGACAAAAGAAAGAAGTAAGCAATGTACAGAGTGATGATCGCGGATGACGAGGGAATCGTCATTGATTCAATGAAGTTCATAATAGAGAAGGCCTTCGGAGACCAGTGCAGCTTTGAATTTGCCAAGACGGGCAGAGGGCTCATTGAAGTGGCAGAACAGTTCAGACCGGATATTGCAGTGGTGGACATTCACATGCCAGGCATCAACGGAATAGACGCCATCAAGGAAATGAAGCAGTTTTGTCCCAATGCAGTGTTTATTGTAATGTCAGCCTACGACAAGTTCGATTACGCCAAAGAAGCCATTAAACTTGGGGTTATGGAATACATCACCAAGCCCATGGACAGAATGAAGGTAGTAGATACCTTAAAGCGTGCCATGGATCAGATCGATTCTGACAGAGCCAAGAGAAGCAATGACCTCCTTATAAAAGAAAAACTAGAGACCATAGAGCCCATCATTGAAAATGGACTTATCTATGACATTCTTTTGCAGGAACACTTTGAGGAGGATGTGGACAGCTACAAGAGCATCCTTGGAATAGAAGAGGATTACGGATATATGATGGCCATAGTATGTGGTGAATCTCAGGAGGGCAACCACATGACCAATGCTGTTGGAAGCTCCGTTAAGGTATCTGGCATGTATAGAGAGATCCGTGAAGGGGTCAAGAGCTTTTTTGACTGCAAGATCGGTAATGTCATGGCCAACAAGATTGCTGTGCTGGTGCCATATAGCAGCAACGTCCTGGAATACAACGACAGAACAAGGCTCATTGACAGGGCAAGAGAGCTATGCAGATACCTAAGGAAAAAGACAGATATCAACTTCAGGGTTGGGATTGGGGCTCTGCACCCATTAAGGGATCTTGGCGAATCCTACAGGGAAGCGCTTAATGCGCTGATCGCCACTACAGGAAGCGTGGCCCACGTAGATGACCTTACCATCAGCTGCAGCTATGAGGATGATTACCCTAAGGAATTAGAGAAACCAATGTTTGAGGCGGTTTCAAAGGGTGACCTCAATGGAATGCTTGTGTATGCAGGTAAGTATGCGGACTGGATGTGCCAGAGGGCAAGCGGCGGAGATCTGATGTCCATGAGACTTAAGGCGCTGGAGTTTGCTCTTTATGCTGAGCATATAGCATATCAAAGTGGTGGGCAGACCTACCGGTATTCAGGCAGAAACACTTATCTTCCGGAGATCATGGGACTTAATTCCCCAGAGGAAGTAAGGGACTGGTTTATGGGGAAACTGACAACTGCCTGCAGCGATGTTGTAAGTAAGCGCGAAGAGAGGTCCAATGACATAATAAGGACTGCCATGGATTATATCAATGACAACTACAGCAAGGAGATATCTCTTGATGAAGTCTCCAGGCAGGTCAACATTTCACCCTATTACTTCAGCAAGATATTTAAAGAGGAGAGTGGTCTTAACTTTATCGAGTATCTGACCAACATCAGGATAGATAAGGCAAAAGAGCTGTTAGCCGGAACGGACATGTCCATCAAGGAGGTCTGTGCCACCTGTGGATATACCGATCCTAACTATTTTAGCCGAAGCTTTAAAAAGAACGTTGGAGTAACACCAACCGAGTTCAAAGAGAGAAGGTAAACAATGGGGAAAAAAGTAGGGAAGAGGGGGATTTCTTTTATCCTGGCACTTGTGCTGTTAATGGCAATGCTATCAGGCTGCGAAGGGGAAGGCGCTGACAGCAGCAAAAAGGATAAAGAGGATGATGACAAGATATCTATTGGTATGTGCTTTGACTCCTTTGTCATAGAGAGATGGCAGAGGGACAGGGATGTTTTCGTGTCCACTGCCAAGGAGCTGGGGGCTGAGGTTAACATTCAAAACGCCAACGGTGACCCGCAGGAGCAGAAGAAGCAGATTGAGTACTTCATCAAGAGCGGAATGGACGTGATAGTTGTCATCTGCATTGACTCAGAGGCTATTGCAGAATCGGTGAAGAAGGCCCAGGATGCGGGGATCAAGGTTATTGCATACGACAGGCCCATCATGGATGCAGGCGTTGATCTGTACATCTCTTTTGATAACGAAAAAGTCGGTCAGATGATGGGAGAAGCTATTGTAAAAAGAGATGTTAAGAATGGAAAAGTCCTTATGATATGCGGCTCTCCCACTGACTTTAATGTTCCGATGGTTGAAAATGGCTTCAGGAAAGTCATGAGGGAAAATAGAAACGATGTCATTGACGTCTTCTATGCTGATGGCTGGAAGGCTGAAGAGGCTGGCAATTATGTCTATAATAACATGGACAAAGTTGTCATGGCTGACGCAATAATGTGCGGTAATGATGACCTTGCAAGCCGAGTGGTGCATGCCCTTGCGGAAAAGAGACTTGCTGGCAAGATCCTGGTTGTGGGCCAGGACGCAGATCTTGAGGCTTGTCAGAGGATCGTCGAAGGTACTCAGCTCATGACTGTTTACAAGCCAATTGAAAAGCTTGCCCAGAAGGCTGCCCAGTCTGCAGTCATGCTGGCGGAAGGAAAGGGCGTCGAGGATGAGAACCTCTCCCAGTACGACGACGGAGCTGGAAAGGTCCCATATCTAAAGATCGACCCAGTGAGCGTCACAGAGAGCAACATCAACGAGGTTATAATAAAGAGCGGATTCCACTTAAAGGAAGATGTGTACCTGAACGTACCAGGAAAGATGCCATCAGGCTGATGAGTAGCAAAAAATTGATATTTTTGGCTGTGCTAACAAAAAAATGCTAGCACAGCCTTTTTTATTAAATTTTTGTAAATAAAAATGTGCTGCAATTCATAAATCATTGCTATTTGTTTTGTGATAATTTATGAGTGTAAACAAACCAACTTATTTTTAAGGGAGGGTAATCATGAAAAGAAAACTTTTAAGTGGATTTCTTGCAACAGCAATGACAATGTCATTACTCGTTGGTTGCGGCTCATCTGCACCAGCAGCAACAGAGACAGCTGAGGCTCCAGCAGCAGAAGCACCTGCAGCAGAAGCACCTGCAGCTGAGGCAGCAGGCGGCGGAAGAGTAGGTGTTGCAATGCCTACAAAGGATCTCCAGAGATGGAATCAGGACGGCGAGAACATGCAGAAGCAGCTCGAGGCAGCTGGATACGAAGTTGACCTTCAGTATGCATCAAACGACATTCCTACACAGGTTTCACAGATCGAGAACATGATCTCATCTGGCGCTAAGGTTCTTGTAATCGCATCTATCGATGGTGATTCACTTGGAACAGTTCTTGAGCAGGCTAAAGAGCAGGGCGTAGCTGTTATCGCTTACGACCGTCTTATCATGAATTCAGACGCTGTTTCTTACTATGCTACATTCGATAACTACATGGTAGGAACAAAGCAGGGCGAGTATATCAGAGATCAGCTGGATCTTGACAACGCTGCAGGCCCATTCAACATCGAGCTCTTCACAGGTGATCCTGGTGACAACAACGCAAGATTCTTCTTCGGCGGCGCTATGGACGTACTTAACAAGTACATCGACGAGGGCAAGCTTGTAGTTAAGTCAGGTCAGAAGGATTTCGACGCAGTTGCTACAGCTAACTGGGCAACAGAGAACGCTCAGTCAAGAATGGATGCTATCATTTCTGCTAACTATGCAGATGGAACAAAGCTTGACGCAGTTTTGTGCTCAAACGACTCAACAGCTCAGGGTGTCACAAACTCTCTTGAAGCTAACTACACAGGTGATTGGCCAATCATCACAGGTCAGGACTGTGATATCGTTTCTGTAAAGAACATGATCGCTGGTAAGCAGTCAATGTCTATCTTCAAGGATACACGTACTCTTGCAGCTAAGACTGTAGAGATGGTTGACGCTATCATGAAGGGTTCAGAGGCTCCAGTTAACGATACAAAGACATACGACAACGGAACAGGTATCATTCCTTCATACCTTTGCGAGCCTGTATTTGCAGACGTTAACAACTACAAGGAACTTCTTATCGATTCTGGTTACTACACAGAGGATCAGCTTAAGTAAGTTAAACGGGTTACGGTAAAAAACTATAATTATTATGAGGCGGGCGCAATATGACCCGCCTCTATTAGAGAAAAGAGATTAAGAGAGAGAAGGAGGGGTTATTTTGGCGAAGATATTACTGGAAATGAAAAACATCACCAAGACCTTCCCCGGTGTGAAAGCCTTAGATAATGTAAATTTACAGGTTGAAGAAGGAGAAATCCACGCACTCGTTGGAGAAAACGGAGCTGGAAAGTCCACTTTGATGAATGTTCTTAGCGGAATTTATCCATTTGGCTCCTATGAAGGCGATATTGTTTACGATTCCGAAATATGCAAATTTAACGACATTAAAGACAGTGAAGGTAAAGGAATAGTTATCATCCATCAGGAACTGGCACTTATTCCATATATGACCATCGCTGAAAATATGTTCCTCGGAAATGAAAGAGGAAAGAAGTTTAAGATCAACTGGAACGAGACCAGTGCTTTGGCAAGACAGTATCTTGATACTGTTGGTCTTCCAGATGGAACACAGACATTGATTAAGGACATTGGTGTTGGTAAACAGCAGCTTGTTGAGATTGCAAAGGCTCTTTCCAAGCATGCAAGGCTCCTTATCCTTGACGAGCCTACATCGTCTCTTAATGAGACAGATTCAAGAGCACTTCTTGATCTTCTCCTTAAGCTGAAAAAAGAGCAGAATCTTACATCAATCATTATTTCTCATAAGCTCAATGAGGTTTCTTACGTAGCTGACAAGATCACAGTTATCCGTGATGGCGCAACTATTGAGACTCTTACAAAGGGCGTTGATGACTTCTCAGAAGCAAGGATCATTAAGGGAATGGTAGGAAGAGAACTTTCTGACAGATTCCCTAAGCGTGAATCTCATGTTGGCGAAGTAATGATGGAAGTTAAGAACTGGAATGTTTACCATCCATTATATAGCGAGAGAAAGATTGTTGATGACGTAAGTATCAACGTAAGAAAGGGCGAGGTTCTTGGTATCTCAGGACTTATGGGAGCAGGAAGAACCGAGCTTGCAATGAGTATCTTTGGCAAGAGCTATGGTGAGAATATCTCAGGAAAGATCTTTATCCAGGGAAAAGAGGTACACCTTAATTCAGTTCAGGATGCCATCAAGCACAAACTTGCGTATGTTACTGAGGACAGAAAGGGCAACGGACTTATTCTTTCTAACCCCATCAAGATAAACACAACTCTTGCAAATCTTGGCGCAGTAAGTAATAAGACAGTAATTGATAAGGATAAAGAGTATTCTGTAGCAGTGGATTACAAGGAAAAGCTCAAGACCAAGTGCCCGACTGTAGAACAGAACGTTGGAAACCTTTCAGGTGGTAACCAGCAGAAAGTTCTTTTGGCTAAATGGATGTTTGCTGATCCAGATATCCTTATCCTTGACGAGCCTACAAGAGGTATTGACGTAGGTGCAAAATATGAAATCTATTGTATTATCAACCAGCTGGTAAGCGAAGGTAAATCCGTTATCATGATCTCTTCTGAGCTTCCGGAGATCCTTGGTATGTGTGACAGGATCTATGTCATGAACGAGGGCAGAATGGTTGGCGAACTGGATGGCAAAGACGCTACCCAGGAGAAGATTATGACTTATATTTTACAGTCATCCGGAAAAAGGGAGGTTGGATAATAATGAATAATACTAAAGCACTTGATTTTATAAAAAAGAATACGATGATCATTGTTCTGGTCATTGTACTTGGATTCTTCTCATGGAGAACTGGTGGAGCGATCCTGCTTCCCATGAACGTAAGTAACCTGATCTCACAGAACGCGTACGTGTTCATTCTTGCAACTGGTATGCTTCTTTGTATCTTAACTGGTGGTAACATCGACCTTTCAGTTGGATCTGTTGTTTGTTTCGTTGGTGCCATCGGCGCTACTTTGATGGTTAACTTAAATGTACCTGTATGGCTTACAATCATCATTATGGTACTTATCGGAACAGCTATTGGTGCATTCCAGGGATTCTGGATCGCCTTTGTAAGAATTCCTCCTTTCATCACTACACTGGCAGGAATGTTGGCATTCAGAGGTCTTTCAAACGTTGTACTTAACGGTCTTACAGTATCCATTAAGGATGAGACCACATTCGTAAACCTCTTCGGAGGCGGTGCTGACTGCTATGTTCACGATGTTCTGGGCGGAAACGGAATCAACCTTACATGCCTTGTATGTGGCATACTTGCAGCAGCTCTTTTCGTGATCCTGCAGTTTGTAACCAGGGTTAACAGAAAGAAACACGGCTACGATACAGAGCCTCTCTGGACCTTCGTAGTAAAGATGGTTGTCATTGTTGGTGTTGTTATTCTCTTTGCTTACAAGCTTGCACAGCACAAAGGTATTCCTACAGTTCTTATCTGGGTTTTAGTTGTAGTTCTTGTTTATGGCTACATCACACAGAACACCACAGTAGGAAGACATTTCTACGCAGTAGGTGGTAACGAGAAGGCTACCAAGCTTTCCGGTATCAATACTAACAAGGTTTACTTCCTTGCATACACAAACATGGGATTCCTTGCAGCTCTGGCTGCTATGGTTACAATCGCAAGACTTACATCAGCTCAGCCAACATATGGTCAGAACTACGAGATGGACGCTATCGGTTCCTGCTTTATCGGTGGAGCATCAGCTTACGGCGGAATCGGAACAGTTCCTGGAGTTATTGTAGGTGCGGTTCTCATGGGTGTTATCAACCTTGGCATGTCACTTATGGGCGTTGATGCCAACATGCAGAAGGTGGTTAAGGGCGCAGTTCTTCTCGCAGCGGTTATCTTTGATGTAGTATCAAAGCGCGGCGGAAAGATGATAGTTAAAAACTAACGTACTTGTTGCCAAAATTCTTTCTCTTATTTCTTAACAGGGCTGCTGCCTGGGGATGTATACCCTCAGGCGGCAGTCTTGTTTTTGTAGGAAACAAAAAGGACATCCGTAAGGATGTCCTGTGAAGAGCGATAGACGGGGCTCGAACGAGTCCACAATTTACAAAGAAAGGAAACACAAGGCTTCTACTCTATCATTTTTCTCTCTCACTCAATCATTCACTCAATTTCATTTTCAGTTTTTCAAAAAACTATTCTCAAGACAATATCATGCAAAACCACTAAGATAAAAGGTAAAGTACATTGACAATAAAAAAGGTCAGGAAAAATAAGCAGAATTTATCTATTTAATAAAATAAAAGAAATTACGCAAATCCTTTACTGATAAGCGTTTGTGGAAATTCAATTCACTATTATTAATATTAAGTATATTAGTTTGTAAATAAATTTGTTTATATAATAAATAAAATTTTTTATATTTTATTTTATGTATTTTAGATATTTTTATATTAATTAGGTAAGTAATGACTACAGAAGGTTAACAGAGGTAGAAACGCATATATAATAAAGGAATGGTGACAATCAGGGTATTCTACATGATGTTTAACAAATTGCTTAATGCCTATTCGGAAGGGTGGCAAAAATTTAATAATCCGCTTAGGTGTCGATAGAGTAATTAAGCAATATGTAAAAATCAGTCTATCTTTTGCTTAATCTATTGCGTATCCATATGTGTTCAAAAAAATATAAATGCAATTAAATATGTTTAACAATGATTGAAGGGAGGTACAAATGCGAGAAAGTTTTTTCAGAGATTTAAAATTTGTAGAGTCCGCTATGTTAGGAAAGATAGTTAATATTGAAAATGATTATTCTGCTGAAACCAAAGCAGTTGTTCGAGAGCTTATTAGGTTTGTCGAGGGTGCTAGTTATGCCCCGGGAGGAAAAAATGGTGCAAGCGCTTTTATTTGCAAACATTGGAGACTGTCGGTTAAAGAACTATCGGAGGAATGGGCAAAACTTGGTAAAAGTAAATCGCTATCAGCGTTCAGAGCACAGATATCTAATCTGTCTAAAATACTCTATTCTTATTTTAGCAAAGATGCGATGGCAGCTATAATAGTTAGAGATGATGCAAGCGAGATTAAAAGGGTACTGATGGCATTGAGATATGAACGATTGTCATTTGCAGAACTATTCCCGGAAGTAAATGCATTGGCAGAATATCCTGATAAGAACTACGAGATAGAGGAAATAAGGGATGAACTATCGTTGTTGGTAACTATTACGAGAATTCGAAATGCCTATAAAAAAATGGATCCAAACAAGTTAGGGTATATTAAGCAGATATTGGATGGCAGGCTAATCGATAATAGAAATAAGAGTTTAATTCTTAAAGCAATTCGGCTTATATGAGAAAAGGTAAAAGGTGTTCAGTAATGAACGCCTTTTGTATTGTAAGTAATTGATTTGACTTCTTCTGATTTGATTTACTTTTTTCTGATTTTGATTTTATTATTTTTGAATATGTTTTTGATTTCAGATACATGATAGAGGGTAAAGATACCGAGTCTTTAACTATTGAGTTTGTTTTCCTGAAATAATAAAATTATTCATATAGATTTTTGAATATTAAACATAAAGATAGAAATATGATTGGGGAATAAATGGAGTTAAAAATTTTTTCTTTTTTTTCTGGATGTGGATTTTTAGACTTGGGCTTTGAAAAAGCAGGGTACGATATTGAACTTGTGAATGAGTTTTCTAGTTCGTTCTTAAGGGCATACAAATATGCACGTAAAAACATGAATATTAGAGAGCCTCGATTTGGGTATTATAATTGTGATGTTAATGACTTTTTTGCTCAAAACAAAAGTGAACTAAAAAAGCATTTAAAAGAAGCCAGACAAGAAGATTGTCTTGTTGGATTTATTGGGGGGCCACCGTGTCCGGATTTTTCTGTTGCTGGCAAGCAGAGAGGAAAAGATGGGGATAATGGTAAGCTTTCGTTGGCATATGTTGAATTGATTATAAAGAATAAGCCTGATTTCTTTCTGTTTGAGAATGTTAAAGGACTATGGAGTACAGCTAAACATAGATCATACTATGATGAGCTAAAACAAAAGTTGGCCGATGCAGGGTATCTCATGACGGATAGGTTAACAAATGCTATAGAATATGGGGTAGCACAAGATAGAGATAGAATACTGCTATTTGGAATAAGAAAAGAAATTGCTAAGAAAAGACAATACAATATATCGGAATTTCCATGGCAAAAAAACATCAAATATAATTTGTCAGATGTAAAGAATATGGCATGGCCAACTGTAGATGAATTCATAGAGGATGGGGTAAGAGATTGCCCTGATGGGTTACCACGTGAATTAACAGTAGAATATTGGTTTAGAAAAAATGATGTGTATAACCATCCTAATAGTAATGCTTTTTTTACGCCAAGAGGTGGGTTAATCAAGATGCAAACCGTTGAAGAAGGAGACTCTAATAAAAAATCCTATAAGCGAATACATCGTTGGCGATACTCGCCAACGGCAGCATATGGAAATAATGAGGTGCATTTACATCCTTACAAGGCACGAAGATTATCAGTAGCAGAATGTTTGGCAATACAATCTTTGCCTAAAGAGTTTATACTACCGCCAGACATGTCATTAAGTGATAGTTTTAAGACTATCGGAAATGGGGTACCGTTTCTTTTATCGTATGGAATAGCTAAGACCATAAGAGACTTTTTGGAGAGCAATGATGGGAAAGATAACTGCAAGTAATTTGGCAAAAGCGATTAACAATTTACCAAGAAATATAGATTATACCTATATCAACCCCAAGACATCAGGAAAAATATTTATTGAAGACGTTAGGTCTCCAGAGGGACCTATTCATATAAGGCGATGGAACCCAAATAAAGGCGAGACCAAGAAGGATGCAGGTGTTGAGAGCATTTCTTCAGAGATGCTTTGGAGAATTGCAAATGCCTTATCAGAAGGTGACCCAATTAATGTTGATAGGGTATTTGGCGGTTCTTACAATACAAGGTCTGTCTTAGAAACTCTCATTGCACACACTCCAGAGTTTTATTATTGCTATCCGGGCAGAATAAAAGATGTTGGCGGGGTAACAAGTATAGAAAAAGGACATAAGCATTTATTATGGTTGCCAAATGAGCCGCATGAGAATGGTAGACTATGCGAACGAAACGTTGAAGGAATGGCCGTATCAGAAATACCAATGCAGACAATCACATATGATGCTATTACTCTGCCGGATAGTTATGTGGTAGATGATATTGATATTGATGTTGCTAGAAGGCATATACAAATGCAGATTGCATTGTATTGCATAGGGTTTCAACTGGGATACAGTACATATATAGCGAGAAACGATAGCGGGGTAATATATCAAGACTCTCCATTAATCCAACATGAGGGTATTATTAAAAACATGAATGATGAAACAATGCTATCTGGTTTTCCAAATGCTGCGGACTCCGCATCACTTATTGATTGCATTTGGTTCCAGAATAGGCATTTAATGCCAGCAGTTATGGAAGTAGAACATTCAACAGGTGTTATATCAGGTCTTGATAGAATGAACCGTTTCAGGCAGTATGCAGGTGCTATTATGACAAGATATGTGATTGTTGCCCCTGATGAGGATAGAGATACAGTTATAGAAAAAATAAACAGACCAGAATTTAGAGATATGGATGCGCGATACTTTCCATATTCATCTGTTGAAGAGCTTTATAGCATTTGTAAAAAACGAAATCTTAAAGGGGTTACAGAGCAATTCTTAGATTGCTACATGGAAAAAGTAGTTACATAATTTAAAAATACTGTCTAAAAAATATGGCATTTCAAAATGCCATATTTTTTTATGAAAATTTATATTTGGAAAAAATCCCTCACATAAGAAATTTAATACTTTAGTTCTATCAATTAAATAATTAGATCAGGAAATAATAGAAGGTTGTTTTTGTAATGGATAGATGATGAGCATAGGGAGTTAAAACTTAAAAAATATAATCATCAACCATTTTTGATGTTTGGGTATTTTTAACCAAAATTTGTTGACTATAGGGAAATGAAGAGCGATGCTGAAGACGCAAAAATAATGAACGTCATTTTTGGGTAAGGAGGCAAATGCATGGTTAGAGGTTATGCGAGAATTAGTAGACCAACACAAAAAATAGATAGGCAGATTATAAATATTCTGAAGGCCTATCCAAATGCCAAGATATATCAAGAGGCTTATACAGGAACGAGAATTGAGGGGAGAAAGCAGTTTAATAAGTTGATTGATGACTTAGATCGGGGCGATACAGTAGTCTTTGACTCTGTGTCAAGAATGAGTAGAGATGCTGATATCGGTACTAATATTTATTTTGAGCTATTCGATAGGGGTATTAATCTTGTTTTCCTAAAAGAGCCCTATATTAATACAGACACCTATGCATCAAATCTTAAGGATAAGATTGAATTACAGGGCACTGATGAAGATGCCATATTTGATGGGTTGAACAATTATTTTAGATTATTGGCTAAGAAACAGATCAGGATAGCTTTTGAGCAAGCGGAGAAGGAGGTATCCGATTTAAGGGTAAGAACATCTGAAGGTATTAGAGAAGCCAAAAGAAAGGGTAAGCAGATTGGACAACCTAGAGGTGCTAAATACAATGTAAAAAAATCTATCTCGGCGAAAGATGCAATAAGAAAGCACTGTAAAGAGTTTGGCGGAACGCTATCGGATGCAGAGACAATGAAGATTGCTGGTGTATCTCATAATACATATCAGAAATACAAGCGAGAGTTACGATTAGAATTTGTCTGAGTTGATTATATGATATCTACATTGATTTAACATTTTCTGCTTTGATATTAGAGAAAAAGTCTGAGTGTTATGCAAAAATCTTCAATATTTAAATAAAAATATAATATAGTAGGTAACTTATTAAACTTTTTTTAGAAGAAAGGAGAGAAAGCAGATAAGTCAATGCTGAACACACTGAACACTCTGAATAACTGAAATAACACTATTCAAGCAATAGAAGAACAAATACTAAACACACTGAACACTCTGAATACATATAATAAGGCTGCCTTGAGCCATAGATAGGCATTTTATTGGCAAGTGTTTTCAAATGAAAGGAATGGGAATTCAAAATGTAAATGATAAAAAAGATGCATTAAAAGTAGTATTTGGTAAAGCAATAATTGAGATTGATAGCGTAGAAGCCTTGCAGATGAAGGCAATGATTAAAGAGAATTATGTTTTAGAGCACCATGATAAAAAAATATTTTATGACGAAAAAAGGAAGTACTATCGTACTTATGTTGGATCGGGTAAAAACAGAGAGTCGATATGCCGTAAAGAAAAGTCAGCACTGATGGAATATCTGTTTGATTATTACTCCAGAAATGCCCTTGAAGACTCTACCATCGAAGAAGTATTTGAGAGAATGTTAGAGCATAAGCATAAGATGCAGAACAGGGCTCAATGTACGATTGTTAGATATAGACAATCCTTTCATCGTTTTTTTCAAGAAGATTTCCGTGGGTTAAAGATTATTGATATTACAGAGGATTTCATATCAGAATACATTAATGTGCGAACTCATGCCATACATCCGAAGGATAAAGCATTAGAAGATGCGCTAAGGTTATTGCGTAATACATTCGATTATGCCATGCGTAAGGACAAAATCATTTCTGAAAACCCTGTGCAACAAGTTGATTTGGACAATTATAATCAGAACTGCGATATCTCTGCTAAATCATCAGATGAAAAAATTTTTACAGATGAAGAAATAGATATGATTATAGCAAGGGTCAGAACAGAAATGAAGGATAAAGATTATGATTTCATTGGTTATGCAATTCTCTTTTCTATAGAGACCGGAGTCCGTGTGGGTGAAATTCCTGTTCTTAAATGGGAAGATATCACAGTTAAGGGTATTCATATTCACAAGCAACAACGAAAAACTAAGGAACCCGGTAAAAAGGCAGTGCTCGAAGAATTACCATATACCAAGAATGAACGTAGACATCCCAAAGGGGGTAGATATTTCCCTATTACGGATAAGATAGCTAGTATTCTCAATGAAATCAAATCCAAACAAGAAGAATATGGTATTAACTCTGAGTATATCTTTGGCCAAGAAGACGGTACATGGTTTGACAAGGATATATACGCCCAACGGCTAAGAAGACTATGCGAGCGAATGGGTTACGATATTACCAACAACCATGCTTTCCGAATGAGTCTTAACAGTAATGTATTTATTGACAAATTGAATTTACCAGTTACGAAGAGGGCTGCGTTATTAGGTCATTCTGTAGCAACTAATGAAAGATACTACTCTCACATGAAGTCACAGAGTACTGAAGATGTTAAAGAACTTCTTAATAACCTTAACAGCAGAAATATTGAAAGTAACAATACAACTGAGAAGACTCACTCAAACTCACTCAATAATATAGTAGTTTTTCCAAAAAGAAAAAGCTCCGAAATACTTGAAAAATCAAGAAATCTCGGAACTTCCTAAGCGAGCGATAGACGGGGCTCGAACCCGCGGTCTCCACCTTGGCAAGGTGGCGCTTTACCAACTAAGCTACTATCGCATTTATATATTAAGCTGCTGTCGCAGCGCAATGTTTATATTACATGATAGAAGATCAGATTGTCAACAGTAATTTTAAAAATTTACGTTATAATAGAATATAATGGAAAATGTAAGGGGTAAATATCATGAAAAAGAGGATATTAGCCATTTGCATATTGATGTCGCTGTCTTTTTCCATTTGCGTGCAGGCCAAGGCACCAGAGAAAGATACAGAAATCACCATAGTAATGGTTGGAGATATACTCCTTCATGCGCCTGTTGAAGAAGCAGCCAAAAGAGATGATGGATCATATAATTTTGACTTCATTTTTAAGAATCTGAAAAAAGATATAAGTAGCGCTGACATTGCCATCGTCAATCAGGAAGTCATTATTGGAGGAGAGGAGCTCGGTGTTTCAGGATACCCGTCGTTTAATGCTCCGTATCAGATTGGAGATGCGTTGGTATATGCAGGGTTTGATGTGGTATGTCACGGAACCAATCATGCGCTGGATAAGGGGAAAAGCGGGCTTCTTAATTGCTGTAAATACTGGAGGGAGCAGCATCCGGAGATAACAGTTGTTGGAATAAATGAAACAGAAGATGCCTACAACAATATCGACATTGTAGAAGAGAAAGGTATCAAGATAGCAATCCTTAATTACACCTATGGAACTAATGGGATCCCACAGCCAAAGGGAATGCCCCACGCAGTGGATATGCTGGATAAGGACAAGGTTGAGAAGGACCTTAAGTTTGCAGAGGAAAATGCGGACTTTACAATCGTATGCCCACACTGGGGGACGGAGTACAATTTGGGTGTGGATAAGAGCCAGAAGTACTGGACAGAGATCTTTAGAAAGAACGGCGCGGATCTGGTTTTGGGAACCCACTCCCACGTGATAGAACCCATAGAGATGCTGGAAGATGTAGGTATTGGCATAACAAATAACCATGGAGATGGGGACATGCTTGTATATTATTCCCTTGGTAATTTCGTAAACTGGACCTCTGGCAAAGGAAAGGGAGTTGCAAACCGCATGGTGGGTGGAATGGCTGATGTCACAATAGGAAGGAACGCCAAGGGCGAAGTTGTGATCAAATCCTATGGTGTAACCCCTGTTGTAACCCATTTACAGAAAGGACATGAAGGGGTTATAGTATATCCGCTAACGGAATATACTGATGAACTAGGGAAAAACAATGAAATTGTGAAGCAGGATCCTGGTTTTTCTGCGCAGTACTGCAGAGAGCTGGCAAACAAAGTTTGGTGATCCAAAACCAGTAATATAGAGACAGTGAGGATAATGTATATGGCAAACGTGATCTTGAAAAAAGGACAGGGCAGAGAGTTTAAGGCGGGAGGCCTTTGGATATACGACAATGAAATTGACCGCGTGGAAGGCTCTTTTGAAAATGGCGACATTATTGAGCTTCACGATTTCGACGGATATTTTCTTGGGTACGGCTTTATCAACGAAAAATCCAAGATAAGAGTCCGCATCATGTCCAGGAAAAAGGATAATCCAGTGGATCTGATGCTCCTTGAAAAGAGAGTAAGGGATGCCTGGAACCACAGAAAGAATATCATGCGCAGCTACATCAAGGATTATCTCCTTGGAGGAAAAGAGCTGTCGACAATTACTGATGAAGAGAGAGCTGGCGCCCTTACACGGCTGTCCACAAGGCTTATCTTTGGAGAGGCAGATTTTCTCCCAGGAATTACCATAGATAAGTTTTCAGATGTTCTTGTTATTGAGTCTCTGGCACTTGGTACAGACAGGATGAAGAACAAGATCCTTGACCTTTGCAAAAAAGTCCTGGCGGAAGATGGAGTTGTGATCCGGGGGATTTACGAAAGAAGCGATGCCAAAGTAAGAGAGCTTGAGGGCCTTGAGAGGACCAAGGGCTTTATTGGGGATTCTTTTGACACCAAGGTTCTTATAGAGGAGAACGGTGTAAAGTACTACGTGGATGTGGAGAATGGCCAGAAGACTGGCTTTTTCCTGGACCAGAAGTTCAACAGGCAGGCTATAAGAGGGCTTTGCAAGGGTAAAAAAGTTTTAGACTGCTTTACACATACTGGCTCTTTTGCTCTTAACGCAGCGGCAGCAGGCGCTACATCGGTTCTTGGAGTTGATGCTTCAGACCTTGGCTGCGATCAGGCAAGGGAAAATGCGGCACTTAACGGCCTTGAAGGTGTTGCCACATTCCAGTGTGCGGATGTATTTGAGCTTCTTCCTGAGCTTGAGAAAAAGGGAGAGAAGTTTGACGTGGTGATCCTTGATCCTCCTGCATTTACCAAGTCAAGGGCCTCAATCAAGAAGGCTGTTACTGGATATAAAGAGATCAATCTTCGAGGAATGCGTCTAGTAAAGGATGGAGGATACCTTGCAACATGCTCCTGCTCTCACTTTATGGATGAGGAGCTGTTCCTTAAAACTATTAGCGAAGCAGCCCGTGATGCCCACAAGCGTCTCCGTCAGGTGGAGTTCAGGCAGCAGGCCATGGACCATCCAATACTCTGGGGCGGATCGGCTTCATATTACCTTAAGTTCGTGATCTTCCAGGTTGTGGATGAAATGTAAGAATTGACACATTTTTTCATTGACAAAACATAGTGCTCTGCAAAATAATAAGAATAACTTTAACACTTTAACGCAAAGGAGAATACTATGTTTGTCGACACCTTCTGGTCCTTACTTCCTGCGATCATAGCGATTGCACTGGCGCTTATCACCAAAGAGGTTTATTCTTCACTCTTTGTTGGTGTAGTTGTTGGAGCAGTGCTCTATTCTGGATTTAGTTTTACCGGAACAATTGAGCATGTTTTTGTAGATGGTATGATCGCACAGCTTTCAGATTCCTGGAATGTTGGTATACTGATCTTCCTGGTGGTTCTGGGAACCATGGTCATGCTCATGAACAGAGCAGGAGGCTCTGCAGCCTTTGGAAAATGGGCAGTAAATCATGTTAAGACCAAGGCAGGAGCCCAGGTTGCTACCATTGTCCTTGGAATGCTGATCTTTATCGATGACTATTTTAACTGCCTCACAGTAGGTTCAGTTATGAGACCAGTTACTGACAAGCAAAAAATATCAAGGGAGAAGCTGGCGTACCTTATTGATGCCACAGCAGCTCCTATCTGTATCATCGCGCCAATTTCCTCATGGGCAGCAGCCGTAACAGGATTTGTAGATGGCGTGAATGGTCTTTCACTTTTTGTTCGTGCTATTCCCTATAACTTCTACGCTCTTCTTACAATTGCCATGATGTTTGGACTGACATTCATGAAATTTGATTATGGCCCAATGAAGCAGGCTGAGGAGCACATTAAAGTAAAAGATTACCTTCCTTCATTTGGAGATGGCGAAGGCCTTCTTGGTGCCAGCGACCAGCCAGCTCCTCCTGTATCTGTAAAAGGTAAGGTTATCCACCTGATATTCCCTATCGCTTCTCTAATAATCTGCTGCGTTATCGGAATGATCTACACTGGCGGATTCTTTGATGGTGCAAGCTTTATAGATGCTTTTTCAGGATCTGATGCTTCTGTTGGCCTTGTTTATGGCTCAGTTGCAGCACTTATTCTTACAGTTATCTTCTTTATTGCAACAAGAGTACTTAGCTTCAAGGACTGCATGAACTCAATACCTGAAGGATTTAAGAGCATGGTTCCAGCTATCCTTGTTCTTACACTTGCCTGGACACTTAAGTCCATGACAGATTCTCTGGGCGCAGCAAATTATGTTGCAGGAATTTTCGAGAACTTTGCCGACAACAGCGCAGTTATGAGCTTTATCCCTGCAGTAGTATTCCTTATTGGAACCTTCCTTGCATTTGCCACAGGAACATCCTGGGGAACCTTCGGAATCCTGATACCTATCATAGTAAACGTATTTGGTTCAAACATGGGCAACGAGCTTATGATCATCTCCATTTCAGCCTGCATGGCAGGTGCTGTTTGCGGAGATCACTGCTCACCGATTTCCGATACAACCATCATGGCCAGCGCCGGAGCACAGTGCGACCATATCAAGCATGTTTCAACCCAGCTGCCTTACGCCATGACTGCAGCAGCTGTATCCTTTGTGGCTTACATCATCACCGGTTTTGTAAGGAACTGGTTTGTATGCCTTCCGATTGGAATCATTCTGATGCTTGGTACACTTTTGGTACTTAAAAAGACAGTCGCTAAAGAATAATAATATAAGACACGGGGACGGTTCTTTTGGCTGGTTTTGACCAGTCAGGAGCCGTCCCCGTTTTTTGTTTATCTTATATTATTCACAGATTTTATGAATTCTTCCCCTAAAAATGTGAAGAATCAGTGCGATGAGTACCCCGTAAAAAATCGTAAGGATCGCCACTGCCAGATTTGGCCCGATAGTTTCAGGGCTGTCCAGGCGGCCAAGCATCACTACAAGACCGATGATAGCTGATAAGATTCCTGAAAGGATTGTTACCTTGATGGCCAGATCCATGGCGTATTCTGTCTTTTCAGCGTGAAGTGCAAGTTCTTCCTGGGTGTATTTCTTATGAGAAAAGACAAGTCCAAATCCCCTGAAAAAATCTGCCATATGTCCTGATGCGCCCATAACAATTAGCTGCATTCCAAGAACAGCAAGAATTGATGGTGCGTCCAAAAACCACAATATCTGAGCCGTTCCACCTGATATCAATGTGATAAGGTACAAAAATGCCCCAAGCAGTACGATCCCAACGATAGTCCCGATAAGGGTCCTTCTTGCATCTCTCTTTGTTTCCTCTTTGTCTTTAATAAGTTCTACCATATTTTTTTCCGCCTTTCTGCTGTAAGCTTCTTCAGACAGGCGTTCGCCGGATAGCAGCTCATTTATATTAATGCCAAGGACTCTGCAGAGGTCAGGAATAAGTGATGTATCAGGCATTCCCCTACCGTTTTCCCATTTCGAAACAGCCTTGTCACTGACTCCAATCTCATCAGCAAGTTGCTTCTGGGTAACCCCCTTTTCCTTTCGCATTTCACATATGAACGATCCAGTTTTCTTTTGATCTAGCATATCTGTCTCCTATCTGAGTTTATTGGTTACACTTAAAGCGTATTGCGTTCATAAGTATATTGTAACCTACGAAAGGGAGATGCGGGTATACTTTACCTCTACGCTGCACTCTACGATGCGTAGAATTCTTTGTCGGATGAGACAAAAGAACCGTCCCCGTGACTCTTGACAAAAAATAGTCTGTCAATTATCCTCTTCTTTATATATTTTCAGAAAAAGAGTGTCAGGAGGAGATCAGTATGGAATTAATACGAGTACAGGATTCAGACTACAAAAAAACTTACGAGCTCTATATGTCTTTTCCCGAAAATGAAAATGGCTATATGAACAATGTCTATGGCTATAATTATGAGCAGTTTCTTGAATGGATCGAGAAGAAGCGCAACTGGTCTATGGGAAAAGAGCTTCCGGAAGGGTTTGTAGCGGATACAACATATGTCCTTAATGATGAGGGTAATTACGTAGGCGTTTTCAATCTCCGACACTATTTAAATGACTTCCTAAGGGAAGGGCCAGGTCATATTGGCTACTGCATTTCAAAGAAGTATCGCGGCAGAGGCTATGCTACAAAAGGCCTAGAGCTGACCCTTAAAAAGGCGAGGGAGATAAATATCCACGAAGTCTATATGTCAGTGAACAAGGATAATCCTGCAAGCCTTAAGGTACAGCAAAAGAACGGCGCTTATATTCATCACGAGAATGAAACTGAGTATTTTACCAGGATCAATCAGATACCGGAGGGCGCTTCAAGGCAGGATATTGTCACTAACTTCTACAGCCAGTATGAAGAAGACGTAAGGCTGGAGCGAAGCGTACATGGAAGGCTTGAGTTTGCTACCACCATGAACTATATCCACAGGTTTGCCCATGAGGGGGCAAGAGTCCTGGAGGTAGGTGCAGGTACAGGACGCTATTCCATAGCTCTTGCAAAAGAGGGAATGGACGTCACTGCAGTTGAGCTGGTAGATAAAAACCTTGAAGTACTAAAGGAGCATGGCAAGGGAATTTCTAATTTGACGGCTTTGCAGGGGGATGCCACGGACCTAAGTACTTTTGCAGACAGCTCTTTTGATGTGACCCTTGTATTTGGCCCTTTATACCACCTGTATGATACGGAAGAGGTAAGCAGGGCAATCGATGAGGCCATCAGAGTTACAAAAAAGGATGGAGTTATACTGTTTGCGTTTATCTCAGTTTATGCGATCATGTATTCCAACTATTTTTATGGAAACTGGGGATTTGGACAGGAAGAGAACTTTACTGAAGATAGTAAGGTAAGGCATTTTAAAGAGCAGCTCTTTACCGGATATGACATTGCTGAGTTTGAGGATCTGTTTAATGATAAGCCTGTAGAATATATTACAACCACTGGCGTTGATGGACTTTTAGAGCCAATAGAACATCGCGGCGATTTTAGCGTTTCTGACGAAGACTTTAAGAAACTTTCTGCATGGTATCTGACAGTATCTGAGAAAAGAGAACTTTTAGGACTTACAAATCATCTATTGTATATTTGTAAAAAGAAATGATAAATGAGTTAGCGGGTGTGGTTCTTTTGTGACAGCGGGGACGGTTCTTTTGTCATGTTTTATCATGATAAAACATGACAAAAGAACCGTCCCCCTGTCACGAAAGAACCGTCCCCGTGTCTTGTTTAGTCGAGGTTGAGCTTGTGGCTGGTGGTGTAGATACACCCAAAGTACATAAGACCGGCAGCGATGGTGCTGATGATCAGGTTTATGGTCATGGTGTGCGAGAAGTATTTGGTAGGATCAAGGTCGTTGTCATAAAGAAGCATTCCAAATGAGCCGCTGGTAAGCTGGATGATAGTGGTAATGATTCTGGTTACGATGGTGATGGCGAAGTACGCTACAACAGAGCCAAGGACCTTATGCTTTTGCCAAAGCTGGCCAATGCACATAGAGCAGTAGAAGATCAGAATGCCTGAGAACAAACTTACAATACCAAATATTATATAAAGAACGATGGTTCCTGGAGCTATTCCAAAAGCTTCGATGATTAAATCTTTAAAGTCATAGAGAAAATCAAGGACTTCATCAATGGCCTCTTTATAGCCTGCTATCATGACGCCCCATACAGCTAAGCAGATACTTAGAGTTACACATACAGAGTTTATAAGCTGAAAGATAACAGCTGATAAGAGCTTAGCGGATACTATTTGAGTAGCAGTTGCAGGAAGTGTAAATGTAAGATACCCCTGGGAACTGAACATGCTGCGGTAAAAGTGCACTACGATATGAACAAGAGTAAGGACACTTAAGGATACGAGCAGCATCAAATATCCAACTACTCCAAGTACTAAAAGAATTATCAAAATGCTTGGCATGTCTTTTATCTGAACAGCCACAAATCCAACAGCGCCGACGATGACGCCTAGCAAAAGAGCTACAACATCCAATAGTAAAAATATCTTCCAGGTATCAATAATCTCATGTTTTAGTAATTTGCCGAACATCTATATACCTCCCTGAACAGTTCATCAACGGACTTACCTTCCCTTGCCCTGAGGTCATCAGTAAAGGCATGAAGAGCAACCTGTCCATTGTGTAAAAAGATTACTTCATTTAAAACTTTCTCAACATCAGCAATGAGATGTGTTGAGATCAGGATTGTGGCCTGTGAATCGTAATTGGTCAAAATAGTATTTAAGATGTAATCTCTTGCAGCAGGATCTACGCCTGCGATAGGCTCATCCAGAATATAGAGCTTGGCGCGTCTGCTCATGACAAGGATGAGCTGCACCTTTTCTTTATTACCTTTAGATAAAGTCTTGGGCTTGGCCTCTGGATTGATCCCAAGCTTTCCAAGCATGTCATAAGCCCGGTATGGATCAAAGTCACTATAAAAGTCCACAAACAGGTTGATGGTGTCCTTGATGGACCTGTTGTCATCAAGATATGTCTTATCAGGAAGATAAGAGATGACGCGTTTTGTTTCTATACCAATGGGCTGTCCGTCTACAAAAACAGATCCACTTGTGGGACGAAGAAGTCCGCACAGGATCTTGATCATTGTTGTCTTGCCGCTTCCGTTTGGTCCAAGAAGGCCAACTATTTTTCCACTGCCAATCTCAAGATTGACGTCGTATAGGGCTGTACAAGCATCATAGACCTTGGTAAGGCCCCTGATTTCAATAAGTTTACTCATTTCATTACTCCTCCTCCAAGTGATTTTACCATGATATGACCATTTTCAATATATAGATTGCGCACAATGAAGACGGGTGTTAGAATCAAGAGGATGAGCCAGAGGGCTCAAACCTACATATTTACAGGAGAAAAGAAACCATGACAGACTACAAGTTACTTGCTAAGCAGATCAAAGCTCTGGCAGATGATGAACCGAACTTCATTCCGGTTTTTTCAAATGCCTCAGCTCTTTTATATGACAACATGGAAGACCTTAACTGGGCAGGCTTTTACATTATGAATAAAGGCTCCCTTATGCTGGGACCATTCCAGGGTAAGGTTGCCTGCATCAGGATAGAAGTTGGAAAGGGTGTTTGTGGAACAGCAGTAGAAAAAGATGAAACGCAGCTTGTAAAAGATGTGCATCAGTTCCCCGGGCATATTGCCTGCGACAGCGCATCCAACTCAGAGATTGTTGTGCCTATCCACAAGGATGGCCAGGTAGTGGCAGTTCTTGATATCGACAGCCCAAGCCTTTCAAGGTTTGATGAGGCTGACAAAGAGGGCCTTGAAGAGTTCGTAAGGGCCCTTGAAGAAGTAATAGAATTCTAAGGAGGCAGGATATGATTTCTTTTGCCAGTGATTACACAAAGGGCGCACATCCTGAGATTTTAGAGCGTCTTATGGAAAACAACTTCGATCAGATGCCTGGATATGGCACTGATGATATATGCAGGAGCGCCGCAGACAAGATCAAGGAAAAGTGCGGCTGCCCAGATGGAGACGTGTTTTTCCTTGTAGGCGGAACTCAGACTAACCAGACCATCATCGATATGCTGCTTCAGCCCTACGAGGGAGTTGTGGCAGCTGAAACTGGACACATAGCAGCCCACGAGGCAGGTGCTATCGAGTTTTCCGGACACAAGGTCCTGACCCTTCCTAATAAAGGGGCAGAAAAGGACACTGATAAATACGGATCCGATGTGGGTAAGATAAACGCATCTGACCTAAAAAAATATCTTGATACCTTCTACGGCGATGGCAACCACGAGCACATGGTATTTCCCGGTGCTGTTTACATTTCACACCCAACAGAGTACGGAACTCTTTACACTAAGAAGGAGCTTACAGACATTTCAGCAGTCTGCAGGGAGTATAAGATCCCGCTTTTCCTTGATGGCGCAAGACTTGGATATGGTCTTATGAGCAAAAGAACTGACGTCACAATGAAGGATATCGCATCTTACGTGGACGTATTCTACATTGGAGGAACCAAGGTGGGAGCCCTCTTTGGAGAAGCAGTTGTGTTCCCTAAGGGAGTACCAACAGCCCACCCTGTTCCGGTTATCAAGCAGCACGGAGCCCTTCTTGCAAAGGGATGGCTTCTTGGTATTCAGTTTGACACTCTTTTTACTGACGACCTTTACTTCGAGATAAGTGAAAACGCAATTGAGATGGCAGAGCTTCTTAAGGAAAGACTGACAGAAAAGGGATATAAGTTCTTCCTGGATTCTCCAACAAATCAGCAGTTCATTATTGTAAGTGATGACAAGTTAAATGAGCTGTCACAAAACGTAGGCTACAGCTTCTGGGAAAAGTACGATGACACTCATACAGTTATAAGACTTGCCACTGACTGGGCCACAACGGAGGAAGATGTTGAGACTCTCATGAAATTCTTATAAAAAAATTTTTGAAACAAGGGGCAGCTGCATAAATGCGCAGTTGCCCTATTTTTGCGGGTTTTCACTTTGCTCATTAGGCGCGTTGAAGGGCAAGCGATTTAAAGTGATAAAGTTTTTTGTTGACATCCCCCAGGGTAAGCGCTTACTATGGTTAATATACATCAATTGTATACACGTATAAGCATTAATATCACCAGGAGGATGACAGTATGAAGAAAAAGATTTTGTCAGTCATGCTGGCTTCAGTTTTAGCCATGAGCATGATCGGATGCGGAAGCTCTGCTGTTAGCGGAGTTACTGAGACAGAGACAACAGAGTCTGCAGATTCTACCCAGAGCGCAGACACAGCAGAGAGTGCTGATGCTACTGCAGCAGAGGCTACAGGAGAGGGTTCAGGAGAGGATCTCAACGTAATGCTTGAGACACCAGTTGAGTCACTTGACCCACAGCAGGCAACAGACGGAACCTCATTTGAGGTAATCGCTGATTACACAGATGGTCTTATGCAGATGGATGCAGATGGACAGGCTGTAAACGCTATTGCTGAGAGCGTAGACGTTTCAGATGACGGTCTTACATATACATTCCACCTTCGCGCAGATGCTAACTGGAGCAACGGCGAGCCTGTAACAGCTAATGACTTCGTATTTGCATGGCAGAGAGCAGTTGATCCTGAAATCGCTTCAGAGTATTCTTACATGCTCAGCGATATCGGCCAGATCGTAAATGCACAGGAGATCATTGACGGTGCTAAGGACAAGACAGAACTTGGCGTAACAGCAGTTGATGACAAGACACTTGAGGTTAAGCTCAACGTTCCTGTCAGCTACTTCCTTTCACTTATGTACTTCCCAACATTCTACCCTGTAAATCAGGCTTTCTATGAGAGCGTTGGAGATACATTCGCTACAAGCCCAGAGACAACTCTTTCAAACGGTGCATTTGTACTTGACGACTATCAGCCAGCAGCAACAGCAATTCACCTTACAAAGAATGCTGACTACTACAATGCTGACAGCGTTAAGCTTGCAGGTCTTAACTACCAGGTTATCCAGGATTCACAGCAGGCTCTTATGAGCTACCAGAATGGTGACCTTGATACAACTCTTGTAAATGGTGAGCAGGTTGACCAGGTTAAAGATGATCCAGCATTCCAGGCAATTGGTGCAGGATACATGTGGTACATCAGCCCTAACATCCAGGATGTAAAAGAGCTTGCTAACTTAAATATCCGTTACGCTATCACAATGGCTCTCAACAGAGAAGCAATCACAACAGATGTACTTAAGGATGGTTCAGCTCCTACCTTCACAGCAGTTCCTATGGACTTCGCAGCAGGTCCAGACGGATCAGACTTCTCAGCAGACCAGACAAAGTTCTCAGATGTATGTAAGTACGACGCAGCAGCTGCTGCAGATTACTGGGCTAAGGGACTTGAGGAACTTGGCATCACAGAGCTTACACTTACTATGATCCACGATGCTGATGACGCTCCTATCAAGGTTGCACAGGTTGTTAAGGAGCAGCTCGAGACAACACTTCCTGGACTTACTGTTGAACTCCAGCAGATGCCTAAGAAGGAGAGAGTACAGCGTATGCAGGAAGGCGAGTTTGAGCTCGGACTTACACGTTGGGGCCCTGACTATGCAGATCCTATGACATACCTTGGAATGTGGGTAACAAACAACTCCAACAACTACGGTTTCTGGAGCAATGCTGATTATGACAAGATCATCGACGAGTGCACAACTGGTGAGACAGCTATGGATGCTACAGCTCGTTGGGCAGCACTTTACGATGCTGAAAAGATCGTAATGGACGAGGCAGTTATCTTCCCTCTCTACACACAGTGCAATGCAGAGCTTATCTCTACAGATGTATCAGGAATTGAGTTCCACCCTGTTGCTCTCAACAGAGTATATAAGAACGCAGTAAAGAACTGATAAAAAATAAGGCATAAAGAAGGCTACTGCGCGAAGATGGGTGGTGGACGCTATCTGTCTTCGCGCAGTTTCTCTATTGGGGTAGTCATGAAAAAATATGTTATTAAAAGAGTGGTGACAGCTCTTTTCACCTTGCTGGCCATCACACTGATATTGTTTATACTGATGCAGCTGATGCCGGGTTCTCCATTCAACGATGAGAAACTAAACGACACTCAGAGGGCTGCATTATATGCAAAATATGGGCTGGACAAACCGATAATCGTTCAGTTTTTTCAGTATGTCTTTAACATGTTCAGAGGAGACCTTGGAGTTAGTTACAAGATTTCCAAGAATACACCGATCACACAGCTCATCGCATCCCGTCTTCCAATATCTATCGGAGTTGGATTTGCGGCAGTTATGATAGGAGCTGTTGTTGGCCTTTTGCTGGGGCTTTTGGCTGCCTTTAAAAAGGACACAGTCTGGGATACCCTGGCAACGATCATTTCAGTAATCGGAGTGTCAGTGCCTTCCTACGTGTTTGCGCTGGCTCTGTCTTATCAGTTCGGCTTTAAACTCAAGTGGTTTCCAATGCTCTTTTCAGCAAAAGATGTGATAGGATCCAGCGTCCTTCCGTCCATATCGCTGTCCATGTTCACCATGGCTTCAATAGCGAGATTCACAAGGGCGGAGATGATAGAAGTTTTAGGATCTGATTATATGCTTCTTGCTGAGTCCAAGGGACTTTCGGGCAACAAGCTTATCTTTTCCCATGCCCTTAGAAACGCCCTTATTCCTATCATTACAGTGCTTGCACCGCTTGTTGTTGACCTTATGACAGGTTCCCTTGTTGTGGAAAAGATCTTTTCAATCCCTGGAGTTGGGTCACTTCTTGTAAACGCAATCCAGTCTAACGACTATAACGTGGTTATAGCCCTTAGCTTTATATATTCAGCAATGTACATTGTGATCATGCTGGCTGTGGATATACTCTACGGCGTCATCGATCCAAGAATTCGTGTGGCAAAGGAGGGAGACTAAAATGGCAGAAACAGTTATGCTTGAAAAAGAGCCCTACGTGCCTACAGATGCGGATTTTAAGCTTAAAGGGAACGATAAAGACATCCTTGTGGATTCAAACTTTGCTTCCCAGAGCTTTTGGAAAGAGGTTATTGCAAGGTTTAGAAAGAAAAAGAGCGCAGTATTTGGACTTATCTTTGTGCTTGTGATCACTTTCTTTGCCTTTGTGGGACCTTCCATGAACAGCTACACATACTCGGGGCAGGATCTGTCACAAAAGAATCTTGCACCGAGGATTCCTCTTATAGAGTACACAGGCTTTTTTGATGGTCACGAAAACATCGCAACCACCAAAGGAACCAAGACAGTTAACCTCTATTTTGAGAATAAGCTTCCTGATACCTTCTACTGGTTTGGAAGTGACAACTTTGGACGAGACATCTGGACAAGAACCTGGTCTGGAGCCCAGGTTTCACTTATCATCGCAGTTGCTGCGGCTATCATCGACATGATCATCGGTATGAGCTACGGCCTTATTTCCGGATATTTTGGCGGAAAAGTGGATATGGTGATGCAGAGGATCTTAGAGATTGCCAACGGTATCCCAAGGCTTGTTATCGTAACCCTTCTTCTTTTGGTGTTTAAGCCAGGTATGCTGACCATCATCGTGGCTTTGATGCTGACAGAATGGGTGGGAATGAGCAGGATTGCAAGAGCAGAGATGCTTAAATTAAAGGAGCAGGAGTTCGTTCTTGCTTCAAGAACACTGGGCGCTGGAAGCATGCACATTATTTTCAGCGAGGTCCTTCCTAATATCATTGGACCTATCATAACCCAGGTTATGTTCTCTATTCCTACAGCGATCTTCACAGAAGCTTTCCTGTCCTTTGTTGGACTTGGAATCCCGGTACCAAGATGTTCACTTGGCTCCCTTATTTCAGAAGGCTTCAACAGCTTTACAACGCACCCTTATCAGATAATTCCACCAATTGTGGTTATGGCGCTTCTGATGCTGAGCTTTAACCTGGTGGCAGACGGTCTTAGAGAGGCCCTGGATCCCAAGCTTAAGGAGATGTAAGACCAGATGAGTGAAGAAAAGAAATTACGTGAAAAAATACTGGATGTCAAAAATCTTGACATCACCTTTGAGACAACTGCCGGTAAGGTACATGCCATCAGAGGAGTTAATATAGATCTCTATCAGGGCGAGACTGTAGCCATTGTTGGTGAGTCTGGCTCTGGTAAGTCAGTTACAATGCGAGCAGCTATGGGTATTCTTGCCAAGAACGCAGTTGTAAACAGCGGAGAGATCATCTACAGATATCGCGATAATGTAGGCGGAATCGACTACAACCCTGAAAACGACGCTAATGCACAGTGGAAAGAAGCAGATATCCTTAAGATGGACAAGAAGTGGATCAGAAAGCACATCAATGGCCGAAGGATCGCCATGGTGTTCCAGGATCCCATGACCAGTCTTGATCCTACCATGACCATTGGTAAGCAGATCATGGAAGGAATGATCTGGCATTACAAGATCGACAAGAAGGACGCCTATGACAGGGCAGTTAACCTTCTTAAGGAAGTTGGTATTGAAGATGCTGAAAAGAGAATGAAGCAGTATCCACATCAGCTCTCAGGCGGAATGAGACAGAGAGTTGTCATAGCTATAGCTCTTTCCTGTAACCCTGATCTTCTTATCTGCGACGAGCCAACAACGGCCCTTGATGTTAACATTCAGGCCAAGATCCTTGAGCTTATCAAAAAGGTTCAGAAGGAGAGAGATATTGCGGTAATCTACATAACCCATGACCTGGGCGTTGTGGCTAAGGTTGCAGATTACGTAAATGTCATGTACGCAGGAAAGATCGTTGAGGTCGGCAACATAAACGAGATCTTCTATGAGCCAAAGCACCCATACACCTGGGGACTTTTGTCAGCAATGCCTGACCTTGGAACAGACGACGACAGGCTCTACACAATCCCTGGTTCACCTCCAAACCTTCTCCACGAGAAGGAGGGAGATGCATTTGCACCTAGAAATGCTTATGCACTGGAGATTGACGACAAGCTTGAACCTCCAATGTTCCAGATTTCAGAGACCCACTGGGCAGCCACATGGCTCCTTGACCCAAGAGCTCCCAAGGTAGAGATGCCAAAAGAGCTTAAGGCCAGAATTGAGAGAATGAAGAAGGAGGCAGGTGTTAATGACAGCAAATTATAATGCAGAGCCTCTTTTGGAGGTAAAGGGACTTAAGCAGTATTTCCCTGTCAGCAAGACATATACAGTTAAGGCAGTAGATGATGTGAGCTTTAAGGTATATCCTGGTGAGACTTATGGCCTTGTTGGAGAATCAGGATCAGGTAAGTCCACAATAGGAAGGAGCATCATAAGGCTCTACGACCCAACGGAGGGAACCATCAATTTCTGCGGAATGGACATCTCCGGAAAGATGAGCAGGGATGTAAAGGAAAAGCTCCGTATCCAGATGCAGATGATCTTCCAGGATCCAATGGCTTCCCTTAATCCAAGAAAGAAGATAAAAGACATCATTGGAGAAGCCCTTGATGTACATCACTTCTATAACAGCAAGGCAGAGAGGGACCAGCGCGTTGAGGCTATCCTTGAAAAGGTAGGACTTGCCAAGGAACACGCTGACAGATATCCCCACCAGTTCTCAGGCGGACAGCGTCAGAGAGTAGGAATCGCAAGAGCTCTTATCCTCAATCCCAAGCTTGTTATTGCAGATGAGTGCATTTCAGCCCTTGACGTTTCGATCCAGGCCCAGGTTGTCAACCTTATGAAGGACATCCAGGCAGAGCTTGGAACAGCATACCTTTTCATCGCCCATGATCTTTCAATGGTTAAATACATCTCTGACAGGATCGGAGTTTTGCACCTTGGACATTTACTTGAGACGGGAACAACGGATGAGATCTTTTCAAATCCAATCCATCCCTATACGAAATCTCTTTTGTCTGCAATCCCGATTCCTAATCCGGAGCTGGAAAAGAACCGCGAAGCCATAAACTACGACTACAAGACTTCCGGGATTGACTACGCTAAGGGCACAGAGCACCTGGTTAGCGGTTCCCACTACGTAAAATGTACAGACGAAGAGTTTGAGGCATGGACAAAGAAGTCCGTCTGAGCCGTACATTTTAGCGAATTAGTTCTTGCATGTTTTAACGATTAGTAGTAGAATGTGTGCATTATAAATAGAAAAGCTGTGACGAAGACAGTAGGTAGTAATCGAAAGTTTGCAGAGAGCCTGCATTTGGTGCGAGCAGGTACAAGTAGTTGCTATTCGAAAATCACTTCCGAGCTGCAAAACTGAACTGACAAGTAGGTTTTTGCCGTGAGTCCCCACGTTAACGGGAAGCGTATTCAACCGGAGATTCCGGCGCGTATGTAAATGGGTGGTATAACGAGTGTATATTATTGGCCTCGTCCTTTTTACAAGGACGGGGCTTTTTATGTGATGAAAGGAGCTCAAAATGTATAACAAAGTCGATACCGATATGAATTTTGTCGGCAGAGAAAAGAAGATTGAAGAGTTTTGGAAAAAAGAAGACATTTTCCAGAAGAGCGTCGATACCCGCAGCCAGGGTGAGATGTATATGTTCTATGATGGACCTCCAACAGCTAATGGTAAGCCACATATTGGACACGTTCTTACCCGTGCCATCAAGGATATGATCCCAAGATACCGTACAATGAAGGGTTACACAGTTCCCCGTAAGGCTGGTTGGGACACTCACGGACTTCCTGTAGAGCTGGAAGTTGAGAAGATGCTTGGTCTCGACGGCAAAGAGCAGATCGAAGAGTACGGCATTGAGCCTTTCATCAAGAAATGTAAGGAATCCGTGTGGAAGTACAAGGGAATGTGGGAAGATTTCTCAGGTACAGTCGGATTCTGGGCTGACATGGAGCATCCTTACATTACATATGACGACAACTTTATTGAGTCTGAGTGGTGGGCTCTTAATGAGATCTGGAAGAAAGGTCTTTTATACAAGGGATTTAAGGTAGTTCCTTACTGCCCTCGCTGTGGCACACCTCTTTCATCTCACGAGGTGGCTCAGGGCTACAAGACATTAAAAGAGCGCACAGCGGTTGTTCGTTTTAAGGTTACAGGGGAAGACGCTTACTTCCTCGCATGGACAACAACACCATGGACACTTCCTTCAAACATCGGTCTTTGCGTAAACCCTGATGAGAAGTATGTCAAGGTTAAGGCAGCAGATGGATATACATATTACCTGGCAGAGGCTCTTGCAGACACAGTTCTTGGTGGTCTGTCAAAAGAGGAAGGCCAGAAGGCATATGAAGTACTTGAGACATATGTTGGAACAGATCTTGAGTACAAGGAATATGAGCCACTTTATCAGTGTGCCAAGGATGAGGCTGACAAGCAGCACAAGAAGGCATTCTTTATCTACTGTGACAACTATGTAACCATGTCAGATGGTACTGGTATCGTACATATCGCTCCTGCATTTGGTGAAGACGACGCAAGAGTAGGACGCAAGTACGACGCACCACTTGTACAGATGGTTGACAGCGAAGGAAGACTTAAACCTGAGACACCTTTTGCAGGCTACAGATGTAAGCCTACACAGAAGGAAATGGATGAGGGTGCAATAAGTGCAGATCCAGAGGTACTTAAGGACCTTGATGCAAGGGGACTTCTTTTCTCAGCACCCAAGATGGAGCACGATTATCCTCACTGCTGGAGATGTTCTACACCACTTCTGTACTACGCTCGTTCATCATGGTTCATCAAGGTTACAGAGGTTAAGGATGACCTTATCCGCAACAACAAGGAGATCAACTGGGTTCCTGAGTCAATCGGTAAGGGACGTTTCGGCGACTGGCTTGAGAACATTCAGGACTGGGGTATCTCCCGTGACAGATACTGGGGAACACCACTTAATATCTGGGAGTGCGACGATTGCGGTCATCAGCTTTCTGTAGGTTCAAGAAAAGAACTTGCTGAGCTTTCAGGCGATCCATCTGCTGAAACCTGTGAGCTTCACAGACCATATATCGACAAGTATGAGATCACTTGTCCTAAGTGCGGCAAGAAGATGCACAGGGTAAAAGAGGTTATTGACTGTTGGTTCGACTCAGGAGCAATGCCATTTGCACAGCTCCACTACCCATTTGAGAATAAGGAGCTCTTTGAGAAGCAGTTCCCTGCTGAGTTCATCTCAGAGGCTGTAGACCAGACAAGAGGATGGTTCTATTCACTTCACGCAGAGGCAACACTTCTTTTCAACAAGCCAGCATTTAAGAACGTTATCGTTCTTGGTCTTGTACAGGATGAGAACGGACAGAAGATGAGTAAGTCAAAGGGCAATGCAGTTGATCCTTTCGACGCTCTAGAAAAATATGGTGCAGATGCCATCAGATGGTATTTCTACACCAACTCAGCTCCATGGCTTCCAAGCCGCTTCTCAGGAGATGCGGTTATGGAGGGACAGCGTAAGTTCCTTGGTACACTTTGGAACACTTATGCATTCTTTACACTGTATGCAAATATTGATGGCTTTGATGCTGCTAACTACAAACTGGAACTTGATAAGCTCACAGTTATGGATAAGTGGCTTCTTAGTAAGCTTAACAGCTGCGTAAAGGCTGTTGATGACAACCTGAATAATTATAGGATCCCAGAAGCTGGTAAGGCTCTTGATAACTTTGTTGACGAGATGAGTAACTGGTATGTAAGAAGATCCCGTGAGAGATTCTGGGCTAAGGGAATGGAGCAGGATAAGATCTCTGCTTACATGACTCTTTACACTGCCCTTGTTACAGTTTCCAAGGCAGCAGCGCCTATGGTTCCATTCATGACTGAGGAGATCTACCAGAACCTTGTAAGAAACAGCTTTAAGGATGCACCAGAGTCAATCCACCTTTGCGACTTCCCTGCTGTTGATGAGTCACTTATCGACACCAAGCTTGAGAAGGACATGGAGGAAGTTCTCGATATCGTAGTTCTTGGAAGAGCAGCAAGAAATGCAGCAAACATCAAGAACCGTCAGCCAATCGGACAGATGTATGTAAAGGCAGAGCAGACTGTAGGCGAGTTCTATACAGACATTATCAGAGAAGAGCTCAATGTCAAGAACGTTGCATTTACAGACGATGTAAGAGATTTTACAAGCTACAGCTTCAAGCCACAGCTTAAGACTTTAGGACCTAAGTATGGCAAGAACATCGGAGCTATCAAGTCTTACCTTGAGACTCTTGATGGCAATGCTACAATGGATGAGCTTAACACAAATGGTTCTATCAAGTTCACAGTTAATGATGTGGATGTAGAGCTTGTTAAGGATGATCTCCTTATCGAGATGGCTCAGAAGGAAGGCTTCATTTCTCAGGAGAACTGGGGAATCACAGTTGTTCTTGACACGAACCTTACACAGGAGCTCTTAAACGAAGGCTTTGTCCTTGAGGTTATCAGTAAGGTTCAGACCATGCGTAAGGATTCCGGATTCGAAGTTATGGATCACATCAAGGTTTCCTTAAACGGCAACGACAAGCTTGCTGAAATTGTTAAGGCCAATGAGAGCAGCATCTCAACTAAAGTACTTGCCAACGAGGTTGTATACGGATCCGATGTGGCCAACGCTAAAGAGTGGGATATCAACGGCGAGAAGGTTACAATCGGCGTTGAAAAGGTCTGAAGATCAAATAGTATAGATTAGTTTTTTTATGCGGCCCGGGAATTTTTCCTGGGCCGTATTTTATTTTCATGATTAATCGTTCGAAATTTAATAAAAATTTCAAAATCTACTAAGTATGCATAAATAATCAGCCGATACATAAAGTGACCGCAAGGATGCGGATGAGCACGCATGGAAGCAAAACGCTATTTTTTTAGGATATTAGGTATAGAACATGGTAGTTCAGCACAACCTTTCGGCAATGAATTCTAATAGACAGCTTGGGATAACAACAGGCATTCAGGCTAAATCCTCAGAGAAGCTGTCATCTGGATATAAGATCAATCGCGCTGCAGATGATGCAGCGGGTCTTGCTATTTCCGAAAAAATGAGAAGACAGATAAGGGGATTGTCACAGGGAGCTGAAAATATTCAGGATGGAATATCTATGCTCCAGATTGGAGATGGAGCCCTTGAAGAAGTCATGGATATGCTTCATAGAATGACTACCCTATCTGTAAAAGCTGCTAATGATACTCTGACCAATGAAGATAGAAGTTATATTCAGCAGGAAACAAACGCTCTTCTTGAAGAGATTGACCGAATCGATTCAGTTACCGAGTTTAATAATATTCGGATCTTTGGAAACCGTGAAATTTACTTGAGCAATGCAGATGGGTCGCCTCTCATAGAGGGAGATATTCCATTTAGCAGTTTTTCTTTTGCAGACGTAAATATCAATAAAAACGCTGTCTTCAACAGTGGAAGCAGTGCCAATACTCTTTCTCTTCAGGCAGTGATCAACGATAGTAAGTCTGCTGCCAACGGAAAAGTGTACAGAATGATCTATGGAGATGGCTCTACATCTTCGTCATCTGTAAGGTTTTCTTTCGATAATGGCGGAAACACAGAAACAAGAACTGCAAATCTGACAGAGTTTAGCATTGGGAGTTATGTAAATAATCAGGGAACTGCTTCGCGCGTTTTTTCATATGATAAAGATGGCATTAAGTTTGATATTAAACAGACTGTAACTCCAAATGCAGTGGATAAGAACTATAACATCCAGTATGAACTTGAAAACAAGGGTGATATAGATCTTGACATGGAGTTTATGTTCCATGTAGATACTGCATACAACAATAATGACTTATGTGAAAGCTACTATACTGGCGGGGATAGGATAAAGACTACCAGAGTATATGTAAGTGATGATTATGACAAGATACAGGATGGAACTGGAGTCTATTCGGATATTCCAGATAGTATTTCTATCATCAATCGTCAGGAGGCGCTGGCGTTTTCTGAAAAGATTGAATTTACTACACCTCCAGACATGCTTTCAATAGGGCGTTATCATTCTATTCCTGATTGGGAATATTACGGTCCTAACATGCACTTAGGGGCTTCTACTGAGAATATGGATCTTGGATACAGTGCCTTGTGGCAGGATAAAGACCTATCTGCTGGTAAGACAATGTCCTTTAGCTTTAAATTTGGAATTGCTGAAACGAAACAGGATGCAAATCTGGATCACAGCGAGGTCAAGAAATCAAACAAAACAACAGTTCTCACAGAAGAAGCTAAACAGTTCTGGATCCAGGCTAGTTCCACTGTTGAGGATGGTATGTATATCAGCTTTGGTTCAATTGACCAGGATACATTGGGACTGACAGATCTGGACGTTTCAAAATCTGTAAGGGCAAGGGAATCTATACAGAAGATCAAAGACGCTCAGGAACATGTTTCAAAACTCAGAAGCCATCTGGGGGCTCAGCAAAACAGACTTGAGCATACCTATAAGAATAACAGGAACGCAGAAGAAAACACGACTGCAGCGGAATCAAGAATACGTGATACAGATATGGCGTCTGAAATGGTCAGATATTCCAACAATAACATCTTAGCTCAGGCAGGACAATCAATGCTTGCTCAGGCCAATCAGACCAATCAGGGAGTTTTAAGTCTTCTTCAGTAAAAGAGATAAGCAGACGATGTGATGATCGTATAGAGCAAATGAGGAATAAGAAATGGTAGTTCAGCATAACTTATCGGCAATGAATTCAAATAGGCAGCTGGGAATAACCACAGGCATCCAGGCTAAGTCCTCAGAGAAGTTGTCTTCTGGATACAAGATCAACAGGGCGGCAGATGACGCAGCAGGCCTTGCCATTTCCGAAAAGATGAGAAGGCAGATCAGGGGACTTACTCAGGCCTCAGCAAATGCTCAGGACGGAGTATCACTCGTTCAGATAGCAGATGGTGCACTTCATGAAGTACATGACATGATCCAGAGAGGTAACGAACTGGCTGTGAAGGCGGCCAATGATACCCTGACTTCAATAGACAGAACCTACATCAATTCTGAGATTCAAAAGCTGAAAGAAGAGATTGATGCCATAGGTGGAAAGACCACCTTTAACGAGATCAAGATATTTCCGCCTGATGGCGCATCCATTAGTGAAGCAACATCAGCGCAGAAAGAGCTTGCAAATAAGATCGCCACAGAGATGATCCCGACAGCTATGTCACAGATACTTGCTAAGCTTTCAGGATCAGTTGGAGAAAAGCTTGATGCACTTGCTGCAGCCAACCCGACTGATTATGGCATGGATCTTAATATTACTTACATCGATGGACCTAATGGCACACTGGCAGTTATGGGTGCGAGTATGAGAGCAGGAAATGGGATCCGTGACACTTTCGTCCCTGAATCACTTCTTATGAAAGTCGACTCAGCAGATTTCTCGTCTGTAAATATCAGTGACGATTTGAGACAGTCGCTGGAATCAACCGTAGCACACGAGCTCATGCACGGAGTTATGGATGTTTTGATGCCTGAAGGTATGGCGGGACGAGATTCTGATGGAAATGTCGTTGAGGATATTGACAAAGGAACTTTTCCTAAGTGGTTTGTTGAAGGTTCTGCCCAGCTGGTTGGAGGAGGATTTACCAGTGGCTGGAACTGGAAGATAGCGGATATAGTTGGAGGCTCTGGGAGCGATGCTGACAAGCAGACAGCTATACGAAATTATTTAAAGACTGAGACTGTAGAGGACAATGTATACGGTCACGGATACCTTGAATGTGCATATCTGTGCCAGCTGGCCAGTGGTCAGGGGTTAACAAACGTCACACAGGGAAGCCTCATTGCGGGTGCAAACAAAATTTATAATGCACTGATGGATGGTGAGGCAGCTTATTCACATTCTTTTGAAGACGTCATCGATAGCGTCATCGATACCGAGATCTCAGGGGTAAAAAAGACACTTTCTAAAGCTCTTGATGACATAAATAAAGGAACAAGTGACGGAGGGGCATTTGTTTTAAGCCTTGCCAAGGCAAGTCAGCCTGGCGATGAAAGCGGCTTTGTAGGAGCTGGATCAATTGTTGCAGCAAGCCTTAACTCCAGCTTTGTACTTGGAGAAACAGTTACAGATCCACAGGCCCTGTATGTTAAGAACGTGGACGCCAAGGCTGCTAAAGAAGATGATGATAAAACAATTCTTTACCTTCAAGTTGGCTCAGAAACTTCTGCTCCTAATGAAATTGCAGTAAAAAGATTTGCAATGTCTGCAGCAGCTATCGGAGTTGGAGAGACAAAAACGTTAACAAGGACCGATGCACTGGAAGCAATTACCCAGTTCAAGGGGGCTCTTATAAATGTCAGCACCATGCGTTCCTACTATGGTGCTATGCAGAACAGACTTGAGCACACCATTAAGAATCTTGATAATGTCGTAGAAAACACCCAGTCAGCTGAGTCAAGGATCCGTGACACAGATATGGCAGCTGAGATGGTAAGATATTCAAACAATAACATCTTAGCGCAGGCAGGTCAGTCAATGCTTGCCCAGGCTAATCAGACAAATCAGGGAGTACTTAGCCTGCTCCAGTGATGATAATAGCCATGTTTCCCCTGTACAAAGGCGTACAAACGCTGATGCACAGGGGATTTCTTATTGCTATCACGGCTAATTTACGGATATTTTATAGAATTGTGTATGAATTTGCGGTAAAATAGATAGGTAAATTTGTGTTTATGAGGAGGATATGATGAAGAAAAAGAAGATGTCTTTTGACAAGGATCTGTTCAAGAGAAGCGTTCTGTACAATGTTAAGACTCTGTACAGGAAGACTATGGAGGAAGCAGAGCCTCAGGAGCTGTATCAGGCGGCGGCTTATGCCATCAAGGATGCCATAGTTGACCACTGGATGACTACTCAGAAGGCAGCAGCCGAGCAGGATCCAAAGATAGTTTACTACATGTCCATGGAATTCCTTATGGGTAGGGCATTTGGTAACAATATCATCAATCTTCAGGCATATAAACCAGTCAAGGACGCCCTTGATGAACTGGGAATAGATGTAAATGTACTTGAGGATCAGGAGCCGGATCCAGCTCTTGGTAATGGCGGCCTTGGAAGACTTGCAGCATGCTTTCTTGATTCTCTTTCAACTCTTGGTTACATGGCCTATGGCTGTGGTATCCGCTACAAATATGGTATGTTCCGCCAGAAGATAAGAGACGGCTATCAGGTAGAGGTTCCGGATACGTGGCTTGAGAACGGCAATCCATTTGAGCTTAGGAGAAATGAGTACGCCAAGGAAGTTAAGTTTGGCGGTTATGTAAACATGTACACCGATGACCGCGGCAGAACAGTGTTCAAGCAGGAGGGATATCAGGTAGTTAAGGCTGTTCCTTACGATCTTCCTGTTGTGGGCTACGGAAACGGCGTTGTTAACACCTTGAGGATCTGGGATGCTGAGCCTATCCAGTGCTTCCAGCTTGATTCCTTTGACAAGGGCGACTATCAGAAGGCTGTAGAGCAGGAGAATCTTGCCAGCCAGCTGTGCGAAGTTCTTTACCCCAATGACAATCATATCGCAGGAAAAGAGCTAAGACTCAAGCAGCAGTATTTCTTTATCTCTGCTTCAGTTCAGACTGCTCTTAAGAGATACCTTAAAAATCACGACGATATCAAGAAGTTCTACGAAAAAGCTGTATTCCAGCTCAACGATACACATCCTACAGTAGCAGTTGCAGAGCTTATGAGACTTCTCATGGATGAGTACTACCTCACATGGGATGAGGCCTGGGATGTAACTGTTAAGACCTGCTGCTACACCAACCACACCATCATGGCAGAGGCTCTTGAGAAGTGGCCTGTAGATCTTTTCCAGAGGCTTCTTCCAAGAATCTATCAGATCGTGGATGAGATCAACAGAAGATTTGTTGACCAGATCATGCGCCAGTACACTGGAAGCGCAGGCATTGATGTTCAAGCCAAGATCCGTAGCATGGCTATTCTTTATGACAATCAGGTCAAGATGGCTCACCTTGCCATCGTTGGTGGACATTCGGTAAACGGTGTTGCCAAGCTTCACACTGAGATCCTTGAAAAGAGAGAGCTCAAGGACTTCTACGAGATGATGCCTGAGAAGTTCAACAACAAGACCAACGGTATCACACAGCGTAGATTCCTTCTTCACGCTAATCCACTTCTTGCACAGTGGGTTACTGACAAGATCGGAGATGGTTGGATCACAGACCTTTCAGAGATGGACAAGCTCAAGGCATTTGTTAATGACAAGAAGGCCCTTGAGGAGTTCATGGATATCAAGTACCAGAACAAGAAGCGCCTTGCAGCCTACATCAAGGAGCACAACGGCGTTGAGGTTGATCCTAAGTCAATTTTTGATGTTCAGGTAAAGAGACTTCACGAGTACAAGAGACAGCTCCTTAATATCCTTCAGGTTATCCACAAGTACAAGGATATCAAGGCTCATCCTTCAAAGGATTTCTATCCAAAGACATATATCTTTGGTGCCAAGGCAGCAGCTGGTTACCTTACAGCCAAGCTCACCATCAAGCTTATCAACTCTGTAGCTGAGGTGGTCAACAATGACCCTGACATCAAGGGAAGACTTAAGGTTGTATTCATTGAGGATTATAAGGTTTCAAACGCAGAGCTCATCTTTGCTGCAGCTGATATCTCTGAGCAGATCTCAACAGCAAGTAAAGAGGCTTCTGGAACCGGTAACATGAAGATGATGCTCAACGGTGCTGTGACACTGGGAACTCTTGATGGTGCTAACGTTGAGATCGTAAATGAAGTTGGTGAAGAGAATGCATTTATCTTTGGTCTTACTTCTCAGGAAGTAATGGACTTTGAGAGAAATGGCGGCTACAATCCTATGGATATCTACAACTCAGATCCTAACGTCAAGAGCGTTCTTGACAGCCTTGTAGATGGCACATTCTCAAGCGATAAAGAGCTGTTCAGGCCTCTGTACAACTGCCTTCTTAACACAGTTAACTCAAACAAGGCTGACCAGTACTTCATTCTTAAGGACTTCGAGGCTTACCTTGAGGCCCACAGAAAGATCACAGACGCCTATGCAGACAAGAAGCGCTGGGCTAAGATGTCACTTCTTAATACAGCATCCTGCGGTAAGTTCTCATCAGACAGAACTATTCAGGAATATGTTGATGAAGTATGGCACCTCGACAAGCTCAATATGGATGTTAAGTAAATCAGAAAATCCCGCCACGAAAGTGGCGGGACTTTTTTAATTTGGATCATTTGACTCCAAATGTCTTTCTTCTATAAGCTTTTCCACCTGCTTTAGGTTTTCTTTGTTGCCAGCAGGGGTGTCGCTCTTTGGCAGGCTCTTTCTGTAGACCGAGGGCGACATTTTCTTTTCCTGGCGGAACGCCTTTGAAAATACCAGCGGATCCGAATAGCCACAGGAGATGGCGATTGACTCGATAGGGAGCTTAGTGAGCTGCAAAAGCTCTGTGGCCTTGGCTATGCGATAGCTTGTAAGGTACTGCTGCGGCGAGATGCCAAGGGTCTTTTCAAAAAGAGTGTACAGGTAGCTGCGGTTAATGCAGACGTAGTTGGCAATATCTGTGACCTTGATGGGGTTACAGTAGTTGCTGCGGACGTAGGCCTGGGCCCTGGTTACGTAGTTGTTGTCGCTTCCGCTGTCGCTCTTTGCTGTGACGCTGATACCGGATGCAATGACGGATAAAAACATGGACAAAAGGCCGTTTCGACGAAGGACATCCTCAACGCTGAAGGTGTTGTGGTCCATCATGTCTTTTACAATGTCATAAATGTCCTTGGAGGCGTCGCTTTTAAAGACTGGCTGCTGAAGGGAAAGGCCAAGCTGAGCCACGACTTCACCTGCTTTTTTGCCGCCAAAGCCTATCCAGGTGTAGGTCCAGGGATCTTTTTCGTCAGAGACGTAGTAAGCAAGCTCCTCTGGCACGATCAAAAATCCATAGCCTTCCTTGAGGGGATAGTTCTTTCCGCCAATTGAAAACCGGCCCTTGCCGCTTAAGCAGTAATGTATCATGTAGTGGGGCTTTAGGGCTGGTCCAAAACTGTGACCCGGGAGAGTCTGGGAAAGACCGCAGCAGTATACGTAAAGATCATCGGATTCTTCTGTGTTAAAAAGCAGTTTATAGGCTTTTTCCATGAATGTTCCTCGTATTTTTCGAAAATGTTTTGATAAATGTATTGTATTATGCAAAATATAACCTTTTCAAGCCCTCTAAACAATTGTGTTTTCTAAGGATTTACTGTAAAATGTATTATGCATTTTGGTTAAATGTGAAAGGATCATGTTTTGCAGAACGATATTCAGGATTTTTTAAAAGCAGGAAATGAGATTTTAAATAGTGTCTCAAGTGCCATAGACAGAAACGACTACAGCACCCTTCATTCAGACGTGGCAAGGGTTGTGAAGTCAGTAAGTGTAGACAGAAAGGTCAACTACTCGAGCCAGATGAGGCAGCAGGCTCAGAACCCTCAGCAGCAGAGGGCAAGGACAGTGGTGTTCCCGTTCCTTCAAAAGAACATCAGCAAATTCCTTGGAGTTCCACAGATGACCATTTCAGGAGCCGTCGGAGCATTTTTCCTTCTGCCGCTTCTTGGAGCTATTCTTAGCGGATCGATTGCCGGATCTATCACTTTGGGAGTAATCGTTGCCGGCAGTTTGTTTTTCTTTTTACAGGGTAAAAAGAAATTTGAGCTTTCCAAAAAGTATTACCAGTATGGATCAGTGCTGAAGCAGGCGGAGTTCTTCAATATTTCAGACCTTGCCAAGGCTACAATGGGAAGCGACAAGAGTGTTCTTAAGGACATCAAGAACATGATAAAGCTTGGATTCCTTCCAAGAGCCCGTTTTGATAGCACTGAGACAGTGTGCATGGTCACAGACAGAGCCTACGAGCAGTACCTTGGAGCTGAGAGCGACAGGATCGCCAGAGAGCAGAAGGCTGAAGAGGACAAGAAGGCGGCCATCGCAGCTGAGAGAGCCAAGAACGCTGAGTACAAGAATCTTTCCGACAAGGAGATACAGATCCTTGAGGAGGGCAAGGAATACATAGTATTTGTTCGCCAGATCAATGACGTTATCCCAGATACTGAGGAGATGTCCAACAAGCTCTACAGACTTGAGGAGATCATGAACAGGATCTTCGCACAGGTGAAAAAAGATCCATCAAGCGCCGATGAGCTTCACAAGCTGATGAATTACTATCTGCCTACCACTAAAAAGCTTCTCAACGCTTACGTGGAGCTGGATAAGCAGCCTGAGGTTGGTGAGAACATCACCCAGACCAAGAAAGAGATCGACGATGCTATGGATACCATCAACATGGCCTTTGAGAGTCTCCTTGACAGCTTGTTCCAGGATATGGCATGGGATATTTCTTCAGACATTTCAGTTATGAAGACCATGATGGCCCAGGATGGACTTACTGTTGAGGGCCAGGGCATCACAGCTCAGACAGGAGCAGTAGCTCAGAGCATGGTAGGACAGGCTGCAGCCCAGAGCCTTGAATTTGGAGGCCAGGCAGCACAGGCACAGACACAGCCTAAATAAATCGATCACAAATTAGTGACAACTATTTTAGAATATATAGTTCTTAGGAGGATGATATGGGAGCAGATTTAGAATTCGGTGCAGCTCCAGCAGCACCATCACTAAGTTTTGGGGCAGAGGCTCAGGCACAGGAAGCACCAGCACCTGCAGCAGCAGAACCAGCCAAGGAACAGACCAATGGCAATCTTGCACTTGAGGCTCAGCTTACAGCAGAGGAGCTCAAGCAGGTTGAGGACTTCAGCAAGCAGATCGATATTTCCAATACTACAGGTGTTATGAACTACGGTGTTGGGACTCAGAAGAAGCTTGCAGACTTCTCTGAGAAGGCCATCGAGAATGTAAGGACCAAGGACATGGGCGAAGTTGGAAACATGATCACTGATCTTGTTACTGAGCTCAAGGGCTTTGAGATAGAGGAAGATGAGAAGGGACTTAGAGCTCTTTTCAAGAAGAGTGCTAACAGGTTTGAAGGTCTTAAGGCTAAATATGCCAAGGCTGAAGTTAACGTTCAGACTATTGCTAACGAGCTTGAGAAACACCAGGTTACACTTCTTAAGGACGTTGATGTTCTTGATAAGATGTATGACCTCAACCTCAACTACTATAAAGAACTTACAATGTACATCCTTGCTGGTAAGAAGAGACTTGAAGAGGAGAGAAATACTACTCTTGTAGAGCTTCAGAACAAGGCTCAGGCTTCAGGACTTCCTGAGGATGCTGAGGCAGCCAAGGACTTTGCAAACAAGTGCGACAGATTCGAGAAGAAGCTCTATGACCTTGAGCTTACAAGAACTATCGCTATGCAGACAGGTCCTCAGATCCGTATGGTACAGTCTTCAGACACAATGATGGCTGAGAAGATCCAGTCAACTATTGTAAACACAATCCCTCTCTGGAAGAACCAGATGGTCATCGCCATGGGTATCGAGCATGCTACTCAGGCTGCCAGAGCGGAGAGAGAAGTTAACGATATGACTAACAACCTGCTTCGTAAGAATGCAGACGCTCTCAAGGTTGCTACAATAGAGAGTGCCAAGGAAGCAGAGAGAGGCATCGTAGATATCGAGACACTTAAGCACACTAACGAGTCTCTTATCACTACTCTCGACGAAGTTCTTCGTATCCAGACAGAAGGTAAGCAGAAGCGTCACGAGGCTGAGGCAGAGCTTTCTCAGATCGAGAATCAGCTTAAGGACAAGCTTCTTGAAGCAGCTAAGAACTAATATAAAAGATTTTTTGCCGGCGGCCACAGGTCGCCGGTTTTTTATTGGCTTTTTCCATTTAACATTTTGACATGTTTCAGAAACAAAGAGGCATGGAAATTGTAGGACCGTTTGTGTATGATGAAATCAGGTTAAACATTTGTAATTGTTTCAGATGCAAATTATAGGAGGGTTATATGATCGATCAGGAAATGAAGAAGGCGGTTCTTGAGAACTTTGAAAAAGTCTTTGGCAAGAATGACAACGTCAAGGCATACTTTGCTCCAGGAAGAGTCAATCTTATCGGAGAACACACAGACTACAATGGCGGACATGTTTTTCCATGTGCGCTTACTATAGGAACATATGGCGCAGCAGCAAAAAGAGATGACGACAAGATCCGTTTCTATTCAGTAAACCTGGACAGAACAGGGATTGTTGAGACTTCTCTTTCAGACCTTGAGCCAAAGAGTGAGGCGGGCTGGACCAATTATCCCAAGGGAGTTATCTGGGCCTTTGCAGGCAGAGGCATGAAGCTTGACAAGGGCTTTGACATGGTCATCTATGGCAATATTCCTAACGGTTCAGGTCTTTCTTCATCAGCATCCCTTGAGGTGCTCACTGGATTTATCTTAAGAGACCTCTATGGCTTTGAGGTATCCAACCAGGACCTTGCCCTTATCGGTCAGTACTCAGAAAACAACTTCAACGGCTGCAACTGCGGTATCATGGATCAGTTTGCAGTAGCTATGGGCAAGGAAGGCAGCGCGATCTTCCTTGATACAGCCGACCTTTCTTTTGAATATGCACCTATAAAACTCGACGGCGCCAAGATCATCATCGCCAACACCAATAAAAAGCACAAGCTCACAGACTCCCAGTACAACGCAAGAAGAAGCATGTGCGAGGAGGCTCTTGCAATCTTTCAGAAGAGCCTTGATATCAAGGGACTTGGTGATCTTTCAATCGAAGAGTTTGAAGCTAACAAGAATCTTTTGACTGACCCGGATATGCAGAAAAAGGCAAAGCACGCTGTATATGAAAACCAGCGTACAATAGAGGCTGTTAAGGCCCTTAAGGCTGGTGAGCTTGATAAGTTTGGTCAGCTGATGAGACAGTCCCATGAATCTCTTCGTGACGACTACGATGTAACAGGCATAGAGCTCGATACACTGGCCGAAGAGGCATGGAAGATCCCAGGAGTTATCGGCTCAAGAATGACTGGCGGCGGATTTGGCGGATGTACTGTTTCTATCGTCAAGGACGAGGCTATCGAGAACTTCAAGAAGGTAGTTGGTGAGAACTACAAGAAAAAGATTGGGTATGATGCTACTTTCTACACAGTTTCAATAGGTGGTGGCCCAGAGGTTATTTGATCAGCAAATTTTTGGAGGAATACCATGAACTTTAATGCAGTTAAGAATCTAGTAGCTTACGCACTTAAGACGGGGCTTATAGAGGAAGAAGATATTATTTACTCAGTAAACAGCCTGCTTATCATATTGGGACAGGACAGCGCTGAGTTTGATACTGATGAGATCAAGGGTCTGTCAGCCAACATAGACCAGGCAGCTATTGATGACGGTACATTTTTAGAGGCCGTGTTAAAAGAGCTTGATGACTACGCTGCAGCATCAGGGCTTATTGAGAATGACAGCGTTGTGTACAGGGATCTTTTTGATACAAAGATTATGGGCGCCCTGACAGAGAGACCAAGCGCTGTTATAAAGAAGTTTAATGAGAAGTATGCAGTAAGCCCTGAAGCAGCTACTGAGTATTACTATAACTTCTCCAGAAACACTGATTACATCAGGCGCTACAGGATCTCCAAGGATATGAAGTGGACAGCAGAGACTGAGTATGGTGATCTTGATATTACTATCAATCTGTCCAAGCCTGAGAAGGACCCCAAGGCTATTGCAGCAGCAAGAAATGCCAAGCAGAGCGGCTATCCAAAATGTCAGCTTTGCTGGGAGAATGAGGGATATTCAGGAAGAGTTGACCATCCAGCAAGAGAAAACCACAGGATCATCCCTGTTACTATCCAGAATTCAAAGTGGGGATTCCAGTATTCTCCATACGTTTATTACAACGAGCACTGCATTGTGTTTAATTCAAAGCACATTCCCATGAAGATCGAGCACAACACCTTCTGCAAGCTCTTTGACTTTGTAAAACAGTTCCCTCACTATTTCGTGGGATCCAACGCTGACCTTCCAATCGTTGGTGGTTCTATCCTTAGCCACGACCACTTCCAGGGAGGACACTATACATTTGCCATGGCGAAGGCTCCTGTTGAGAGGAAGTTCACTGTTTCTGGCTTTGAGGATGTTGAGAGCGGAATAGTCAAGTGGCCTATGTCAGTTATCAGACTGTCTGCCAAGGACTCAGACAGAGTGATCGCGCTGGCGGATGTCATCCTTAATAAGTGGAGATCCTACACGGATGAGGCTGCATTTATCTTTGCAGAAACTGATGGAACACCTCACAACACAATAACCCCAATTGCAAGAAAGAGGGGCGAAAACTACGAGCTTGATCTTGTACTTAGAAACAATATCACTACTGATGAGCATCCTCTTGGGGTATATCATCCTCATGCGCAGCTTCATCACATCAAAAAGGAAAACATCGGACTCATTGAGGTAATGGGCCTTGCAGTACTTCCTGCAAGACTTAAGAAAGAGATGGCTGATCTTAAGGATGCTATCCTTAAAGGGGCCGACCTTAGAGCCGATGAGACCCTTGCAAAGCACGCAGACTGGGTTGATCAGTTCAAGACAAAATATGACAGTATAAATAAAGACAACATTGATGAGATAATCCAGAAGGAAATCGGAGAAGTGTTTATGCATGTCCTTGAAGATGCGGGCGTTTATAAGCGCACCCCTGAGGGACAGGCAGCCTTTGACAGATTTGTAAGTAGCCTTTGATAAAAGAAAAAGCCGTGGAAGCTATAGTCTTCCGCGGCTTAACTATTTGGATCACTCAGTTTCTGATGTATCACCATCGGGTTCAAGGAGCTTAAGGATAGTGGATCTGCTGAGGGAATTGAGACTGTTGGCGATGGGGACAAGGCCGTCAAGTTTTCTCTGGATCTCCTGTTCATTGAGGCCAAGCTTGGTCTTGTACATATCGATCAGGAGGCGGTAGGTTGCAGTTATGTCAGTTCTTGTCTTAACTGCAAATTCAAGAACGCTTGCAGCGTCTTCAAAGCGGCCACGGGTGTAAAGCGCATCACCCCATTTCTGCAGGGCTATCACAAGAGTGGTGTAGTTCTGGTCGTACTCAGTAAGGGCTGTGATATTGGCTGTTCCGTATTCAAGCTTAAGGTCTGTATTGGTGATGCCTGTAAGGTTTACGATCTTTAGATCTTTAAGAGCTGTAAGTTCATCCTCTATCTCCTGCAGGCTTTCATCATCGCCAGCTGTTCCAAAGGGTAACAGATCGTAGGGAAGGTGAACATATTCAAGAGTATCAAGGCTTTTCTTTCTTACACTGTTTGAGCGGAGCTCTCTATCCCAAAACTTTTCTTCTTTTTGTTCTTCCTTTCTGGAGACCAGGCGGATCCTGATGTTGAACAGGACTATGAACAATATGAAGGTTGCTAAAAAAGGGAATTTCATCTATAATATCCTTTCAGTAAATCGTGGTTCATTCCATATAATGATATCACATGGGGAAGTGTTATGAAAAAACAATTTAATTGCGCAGCACTTATTCTGCTTGCGGCGCTGCTGATTCCAGCAGGAAAGGCCCATGCGGCAGAATCAGATGCAAGGAAGATAGCAAACGGCGTATATATTGGAACAGTTAACGTCTCAGGCATGAGCGTAACTGATGCAGAGACAGCAGTTTCTCAGTATGTGGACGAGGTTTCCGCTGAACAGATCACACTCTCCGCAGGAGAGGGAAGAGAGACCTCTTTTACCGGCGCAGATATAGGTCTTTACTGGAGCAATACCAGCATCGTTGAGGATGCATACGCCCTAGGACATCAGGGCAATATCGTCAAGAGATATAAAGCGCTCAAGGACCTTGAGAAGAACAACTATACATTTGATATAGAGTATGGCTATGAAAAAGAGCTGCTGGAAGGCATAGTTGCAAGATGCGCTGATGAGTATGACCAGGAGACAATAAATTATAACCTGAAGAAGACAGCAGACGGCTTTGTTGTATCAGATGGTCAGACAGGATATCTTGTAGATCAGGCCGGATCAGTTTCAGCAATAGAGAATTTTTTGCAGGATGGACTTGGAAAAGGAAAGACTGGGGTTGACCTTATTGTAAAGGCAGATGAACCCAAGGGAAGCGCTGAGGAACTTGCCAAGGTAAGGGACGTTCTTGGAACATTCACAACAAGCTACAAGTCATCAGGAGCATCAAGAAGCGCTAACGTGGCCAATGGCTGCAGGCTCATAGATGGCTCAACCATTTATCCTGGGGAAGAGTTTTCTGTTCTTGATACCATCACTCCTTTTACAGAGGCTAATGGATACTTCCCTGCAGGTTCTTACCTCAATGGACTTGTTGTTGAGAGCGTAGGAGGTGGAATCTGTCAGGTTTCTACTACACTTTACAATGCAGTTCTTCTGTCGGAGCTTGAGGTGACAGAGAGACACAACCACTCAATGATCGTCAACTATGTGGATCCATCTGCAGACGCTGCCATAGCAGAGTCAGGTGGCAAGAACTTCAAGTTCGTAAACAGCACAGAATACCCTATATATATAGAGGGTTATACTACTTCAGACAAGCACATTACATTCACAATATACGGCGTGGAGACAAGGAATGCGGGTCGTCACGTTTCCTTTAAGAGTGAGGTTTTGGAGACAACACCAGCTTCTGCAGATCAGTTTGTGACAGATCCATCCCAGAATGTTGGATATGTTGGAACCCAGTCGGCTCACCTTGGTTATAAGGCTCAGCTTTGGAAGATCGTTACTGAGAATGGTGAGACCACCAAGGAAGTAGTTAATTCAAGTAACTACAAGATGGTTCCCAAGATCATCACAGTGGGAACTGGCGGAGCAGACGCTACCGCAATATCACAGCTTCAGACAGCCATTGCAACAGGTGATGTTGGAACAGTCAAGGCCGTAGCTGGAGCTTTGGCAGCAGCAAGGACAGCAGCCGGAACAGAGGGCGAAGAGGCAGCAGCCCAGGCTGTAGGAGATGCAGTAGGAGCAGCCAATGCTCTTTTACAGCAGCAGGCAGAAGCTGTTGATACAGCTGAAGTTATTGAGACTAACTGATCATTTACTGGAGAATTCATGAGGATGGGCAAGATAACTGAGAATGCACTTAAGCGCTCAGTTTTAAAGCAGATCAGAACAGAATATAAAAACATTGAAAGCGCAGCTGTGGGGTCAGACTGCGCTTTTTCTAATGATAAAAAGACATTTAGCGCCACGTTTCCACTTGTGGCGAACGTTTCAGATGCAGGCTTTTACGCAGTTGTAAAAGTGGTAAACAGCTTAAGATCCCAGGGCATCATTCCGGATCACGTGACACTATCAGTGCTTCTTCCGGTTGATGCTGAGGAAAAAGAGCTAAAGAAAATAGTTGCTGATGCCATTGAAGGCGCTAGAAAATGCGGAACCATCTACTGCGGCGGCCACACAGAGGTTACAAGTGCTGTGACAAGGCCGGTTGTAACGGCTAATGCTGTGGGATACCCAGGAGAGAATCCCGTATTTGACTGCAAACCAAAGGCGGGAGATGCTCTTATAGTAGCGGGCTTTGTTGCCCTGGAGGGCACAGCGATACTTGCAAAAGAAAAAAAGGAAGAGCTAAAGAAGCGTTATCCCGTTCCTTTTATCGAAGAAGCGGAAAGATTCAAAGCTCTTTTGCCCATAAAGAATGAGGCTGCAGTCGCCATAAAGTCCGGCGCTAGCTCAATTCACGACGTTTCCTCAGGAGGCATATTTGCAGCTCTTTGGGAGATGGCTGAGAGAGCAGGAACCGGACTTAATGTGGATCTTAAAAAGATCCCCATAAGGCAGGAGACAATTGAAGTTTGTGAATATCTGGAGGTGAATCCATATCTTTTGACATCAGGAGGAGCCCTTCTGATCGCATGTGACAATGAGGAAAAAATGATTTCGGCTTTAAATGAAATTGGCGTAAATGCTGTGGCCATCGGATTTCTTCAGGATGGTAATGACAGGGTCATCGTAAACGGCGAGGAGAAGAGATTCCTGGAGCTGCCTCAGGCAGATGAGATTCACAGAATTCTTTTGTGAAAACTGCAAATATGTGTAGTATCATAGACTTTATAAATATGAGATGGGAGAAAAAGATGAGTACTAGAGAAGAGATACTAAATATCATAGAGAAAAACAGCCGTATCGATGTTCATGAGCTCAGCGTTCTTTTGGGGGCTGAGGAGATCCTTGTGGCCAATGAGCTCAGGAGCCTTGAGGAAGAAGGGATCATCTGCGGCTATCACACCATGGTTGACTGGTCCAAGACCAGCATTGAGAAGGTAAATGCCCTTATTGAAGTAAAGGTTACTCCCCAGAGAGGCCTTGGATTTGACTCTATCGCAGAGAGGATCTACAAGTATCCTGAAGTTACCAGCGTATATCTTATGAGCGGCGGCTTTGATCTTATGGTCATTATCGAGGGCAAGACCCTTCAGGAGGTTGCTGGATTTGTGAGCAACAAGCTCTCTACACTGGATACTGTACTTAGCACAGCTACTCACTTTATTTTGAAGAAATACAAGGACCATGGAACGATCCTTACAAAAAAATATGAAGATACAAGGGAGATAGTTTCACCATGAGAAATCCCATAGGAAAAAAGGTGGTTGATATTAAGCCATCTGGAATAAGAAAGTTTTTTGATATTGTTCTGGAGACAGAAGGCGCAATATCCCTTGGTGTTGGTGAGCCGGATTTTGACACTCCCTGGCATATAAGAGACGAGGGTATTTACTCTCTTGAAAAGGGAAGAACCTTCTATACTTCCAATTCAGGTCTTAAGGAACTCAGGACTGAGGTTTCCAATTACATAAAGAGGACCCAGGGAGTTACCTATGATCCTTTAAAAGAGATATTCATCACAGTCGGCGGTTCAGAGGCTATAGACCTTGCCCTCAGAGCCATGATAGATGAGGGAGATGAGGTTTTGATCCCTCAGCCCAGCTACGTATCATACGAACCCTGCGCAATCCTTGCAGATGCAGTTCCTGTAATAATTGAGCTTAAAGAGGAAAACGACTTCAGGCTCACAGCACAGGAAGTTCTTGAGAAGGTAACGGATAAGACAAAGATCTTAGTGCTTCCTTTCCCTAATAACCCAACTGGCGCCATTATGGAAAAGAAGGACCTTGAAGAGATTGCCAAGGTAGTTATCGAAAAAGACCTTTATGTTATCTCCGACGAGATATATGGTGAGCTCACTTATAGTGGCAAGCACGTATCTATCGTATCCCTTCCAGGCATGAAGGAGAGGACCATCCTCATCAACGGTTTCTCCAAGGCCTACGCCATGACTGGATGGAGGCTTGGATACGCCTGCGGACCAGCCAAAATAATGGAGCAGATGATCAAGATCCATCAGTTTGCCATCATGTGCGCTCCAACCACCAGCCAGTATGCAGCAGTGGAAGCCCTTAAAAACGGCGATGATGACGTTGCAATGATGCGCGAACAGTACAACCACAGAAGAAGATATCTTTTAAATGAGTTTGAAAGAATTGGTCTTCCTTGCTTTGAACCATATGGAGCATTCTATGTGTTCCCATGCATCAAGAAGTTTGGCATGAGCAGTGATGAGTTCTGTACAAGGCTTCTTAAGGAAGAGAAGCTTGCAGTAGTTCCTGGAACAGCTTTTGGTGACTGCGGAGAAGGATACATAAGAGTTTCTTATGCATATTCTTTAGAAAACCTTAAGGCAGCCATGGAGAGACTTGAGAGATTCATCAGCAAACTGTGATAAATAGTAAGAGCCCGGCTATTGTTATCATAGCCGGGCTCTTTTTTGATGCGCATCAGTCAAGTTTTGTAGGATAGATATTGGTTTCAAAGAATTTATTGAATCCCTGCCATCCAGGAGTTGTGACATTCTGAAGTATTTCAGTGAAGGTCTCCATTTTGGCGTCGGTGTTGTCAGCAAGGTTTAAGGCTACAGCTTCCATAAGAGCTGGCTTTTTGGGAGATCCGTACTCAAACTCTCCGTGGTGAGCAAGGATGCAGTGCTGAAGCTCCTGCTTTAAGAGCTCAGGGAATCCTTCGATGCTTCTTGCCTTTTCCCCAACCATTTCGCAGCCCATGACGATGTGTCCAAGGAACTGTCCCTGGTCTGTGTAGTCATTTACCGGGAAAAGAGAAAGCTCCCTTGTTTTACCTATGTCGTGGCAGATAGCTGCTGTAAGAAGGAGATCTCTTTTGAGCATTGGATAAGCTGATGCCATGAATTCACACATCTTTGTCACACTCAAGGTGTGCTCAAGAAGTCCTCCGATGAAGCTGTGATGAACAGTCTTTGCAGCGCTTGATTTTCTGAAGGCCTCGATAAAAGCTTCGTCGTTTATAAAGAACTCTTCAAGAAGCTTCTTAAGGTAAGGATTTTCGATGCTTCCTATGATCCCAAGAAGCTCCTTGTACATCTGATCGTTATCTTTTGAAGAAACAGGAAGGAAGTTTGAAAGGTCATATTCACCTTCCCGGCATTTCCTTGCTCTTTTGATGTTTACCTGAAGGGCTCCGTTAAAGCTGGTGATCTCGCCAAAAACATCGATACAGTCAGTGGCATCGAATTCGTCAATCCCAGCTCCTCCTGGCTCCCATACCTTGGCGTCAACAGTTCCTGTCTTATCCTGGAGGATAACTGAATAGTATTCCTTGCCATTTTTTGTGGTGGCAGCCTGTTTGTGCTTGCACATGTAGATGTCGGCTACCTTTTCTCCAGGAATAAAGTCTTTGATAAATTTCATAAAAAACCTCGATTCTATTTTTGATTCTATATTAGTTATGGGTTGCGCTGGTAAGAGTGATGTCTATATCCAGCTCCACATAGTCATTTGGTGCCTGCCTGAGCACAGTAACTGATATTACATCATCAGGGGCACAGGCTGCAAGCTTTGAAACCAGCTGCTCATAAGAAGAAATCTCAGTTCCAGCGATTGAAGTGATGATATCACCGCTCTGGATACCTGCCATCATTGCAGGAGAATTCATCTCAGTAGTAGTTATATAAGCTCCTGCTGGTATATTCATGGACACTTGTATGTCATTTGGAATTGTGGTTCCGTGAATACCAAGATATGCTCTGTTGCGGCCATTTGAAAGGTCTTCAAAAAGAGACTTAAGCTCCGTGATTCCTATTGCACAGATATGATTCTCCAGTTCATCGGAATTGTAGGACATATCGATTATGCCTATTACCTGGCCGCTTAAGTTGGCAATGACACCGCTTCCGTTTGTACTGCCGTAGATGTCGGTGGTAAGAAGCTTATAGTATGAATCCTCAAGGCCGAGAGCTGTCTTTTCAGATGTGACGATGCCATAGGCGATGGAACCCTGTATGCCAAGGGGACTTCCAACTGCTATGACGGGAAGCCCTGTAAGTGAGCCTGAATTGGAGCTTCCGAGTGATGAGGTGGATACTTTGTCCCTTGTGGTATCTGAAAGGTCAGCTCTTTTAACACTTATGACGCTAAGCCCGGTCACATCATCTATAAGGCTAAGCTCAGCTGTAGTCACAGATCCGTCAAAGAAAGTAACTCTTATAGTCTCTGCATCCGTGATGGCGGCAGCTGGCACAGCAATATAATAGTAAGAGCCATTGGTTGCAATGATGACACCTGAAGAAGAACCGCTGCTCTCAAAGGACTCACTGAACCAGTTGGTGTCACTGGAAAGAGCTGTAACAGTAACTATGCTGCGGCTTACTTCTGTTGAGACTTCTTTTAGTGAAGCCATCATCTTGCTGTAATCTGAAGCGTCGAAGGAATAAGAAGCGATCGCCTCATCGATCTGATCCTTCTGGGCAGACTCGAAATTCTCTGCTTCCACAGCAGCGATCTCGTCCTCTGCAGCGAACATCTCCTCCGGAGTAAGCTCATCCTGGACGTTCTCTTCAGGGAGAGATATTGCCTCCGGCTTTTCCTCTGGGTAGAGCTGGTCGGAAAAGACGGGCTGGAGCAAAAGAAATGTGAAACATGCCACTATACCAAATATGATCGCCAAAAAGAAAGTGATGGCAGTACGCCTAAGGAGCTTCTTTCTGTTGATAGGGCGCTGCTTTATCTTTTCGCTGATAAAACCGGTATCGGCAAGCTTATTGTTGTTTTCATCTGTGTTTGATGCCATTGGATCCCCCTTAAGCCAAAAACATTACATACATTATAGTATAGCTTACTGGCTAAAACTAGACAAATACTAGTCATGGAGCGCTTTAAATGATAAACTGTAATTTGGATTATTAGGTATTTAGCAAGGCAGACGGTTAGACATGAATAAAAAAGCATTAAAGGTACTTGAGTACGACAAAATAATAGATAGGCTCTCAGAACATGCAAGTTCAGAGCCTGGAAGGAAGATGTGCAAAAACCTTCTTCCTTCTTCAGATATAAGCGAGATAAGAGCCAATCAGAAAAAGACAGCTGACGCCATAGCAAGACTTTTTAAGAAAGGCTCCATCAGTTTTGGGGACAACAAGGATTTTGAGGGGACACTTAAAGCCCTGAAAATTGGAAGCTCCCTTGATATGGTATCTCTCCTACAGCTTGCATCCTTCCTTGAAAACGTAGGAAGGGTAAAAAACTATGGGCGCCCGGGAAGGGAGCAGGAAGAGAGCGACTCTCTGACAGAGTCTTTTTCAATGCTTGAGCCCCTTACTCCTGTTTCAACAGAGATAAAAAGATGCATCGTTTCAGAAGATGAGATGAGCTCCGAGGCAAGTCCTGCCCTTAAGCACATAAGGCGAGGCATCATGCTCACCAATGACAGGATCCACGACCAGCTTGGCAGGATGATAAACGGAAGCCTTAGATCTTACCTTCAGGACGCAGTTGTCACCATGCGAGGCGACAGGTACTGCATCCCTGTTAAGGCTGAGTACAAGTCACAGATAAGCGGAATTGTTCACGATCAGTCATCGACCGGATCAACTCTTTTCATAGAGCCTGCTGCCATAGTTGAGCTTAACAACAAGCTTCGGGAGATGGCTCTTGAGGAGAAGGCTGAGATAGACAAGATCCTTATGCAGCTCAGCATCATGGCCTCTGAGCATGTTGAAGATATAAAGTATGATGCAGACATAATGACAGATCTTGATTTCACCTTTGCCAAGGCATCCTATGCCCTGGAGATTAAAGGCATGACTCCGGTATTTAACGAGCACCACGCCTTTGATCTTAAGAAGGCAAGACATCCTCTTATTGCAAAAGACAAGGTGGTGCCCATAGACGTTTACGGCGGACGGGATTTTGACATGCTCATTATCACAGGTCCCAACACCGGTGGAAAAACTGTAACACTTAAGACAGTGGGACTTCTTACTATAATGGGACAGGCGGGCCTGGCGATCCCTGCAGGAGATAAGTCAGAGCTTGCGGTATTTGAAGAAGTTTATGCGGATATAGGAGATGAGCAGAGTATTGAGCAGTCTCTTTCTACCTTCTCATCCCACATGACTAACACGGTATCTATCTTAAAGCACGCAGATGAAAACTCACTGTGCCTGTTTGATGAGCTTGGTGCAGGAACTGACCCTACAGAGGGAGCAGCTCTTGCTATCTCAATACTTAATGAGCTACATGAGCGAAGGATCAGGACTCTTGCTACAACCCACTACAGCGAGCTCAAGGTCTACGCCCTTAACACAAAGGGCGTTCAGAATGCCAGCTGCGAGTTTGATGTCGAGTCACTTAAGCCAACCTACAGGCTCCTTATCGGACTTCCGGGAAAGAGTAACGCCTTTGCTATATCATCTAAGCTTGGTCTTTCCGACAAGATCATCGAGGCTGCAAAGGAGCAGATAGGAACTGATGACAAGAAGTTTGAAGATCTTTTATCTGACCTTGAGAGGAGCCGCAAGATCATAGAAAGCGAGCGCCTTGAGATCGAGCAGTACAAGAGGGAAGCAAAAGAGCTAAGACAGGAGCTTGAGAGAAAGACCGACAAGATCGATGCCCAGAAGGAAGAGATCCTAAGAGCCGCCAACGAAGAGGCCAGAGAGATCCTTATGGAAGCCAAGGCGGTAGCTGATGACACCATCAAGGCCTTCAGAAAGGCTGGACCATCGGCAACCATGCAGGATCTTGAAAGAGAAAGAACCAAACTTTCCCAGAAGATTTCTGACAAGAACAAGGCAGCAGCTAAGAAGGACAAGCCAAAAGAGACTCATCCAATACTGAAGGAATCTCAGCTTAAGCTCGGTGAGAGCGTAAAGATAGTATCCATGGGACTTAAGGGGACCATTTCAAGTAAGCCCGACAAGGACGGTAATCTCTTTGTCCAGTGCGGTATCATGAAGACCAAGGCAAACATAAGGGATCTTGTCCTCGTTGGAGATGAGGATTCCAAGGAAGCCATGAAGAAATTCTACGGAAGAAACTCTGGCTCTGGATCTTCAGGCAAAATGGATCTTTCCAGGGCTGCCAGCATCAGAACTGAGATAAACCTTATAGGCAAGAATTCAGACGACGCAGTTGCGGCCCTTGATAAATATCTTGACGATGCATATATGTCACATCTTAACAATGTAAGAGTTGTTCATGGCAAGGGAACTGGAGCCCTTCGCCAGGCTGTACATCAGTATTTAAAGGGTGTTCCTTACGTCAAGTCATTTAAGCTTGGGGAATTTGGCGAGGGCGACGCCGGGGTTACAATAGTTACTTTCATAAAGTAAGGGGGGAAAAATGGTTACTAAACAGAAGATCCTGATCGTAGACGATGACAACAACATCGCAGAGCTCATCTCACTCTATCTTGTAAAAGAGTGTTTTGAGACAAAAATATGTAATGACGGAGAGACTGCTATCAGCACCTTTGACAGCTTTAAGCCCAATCTGGTGCTCCTTGATCTTATGCTTCCAGGAATTGACGGCTATCAGGTCTGCAGAGAGCTGCGTACCAAGTCCCAGACTCCTATCATCATGCTCTCAGCCAAGGGCGAAGTCTTTGATAAGGTTCTTGGCCTTGAGATGGGGGCTGACGATTATATGGAGAAGCCCTTTGATTCAAAAGAGCTTGTGGCAAGGGTAAAGGCAGTCCTTAGGCGATATAAGCCCCAGGCAGCAGAGCCTTCAGAGTCTGACGACAAGGTTGTAAGATATCCTGATCTTGAGATCAACATGACCAACTACTCTGTTACCTACATGGGCGAGAGAGTTGACATGCCTCCCAAGGAACTTGAGCTTTTATATTTCCTTGCAGCATCACCCAATCACGTATACACAAGAGAGCAGCTCCTTGATCAGATCTGGGGCTATGAGTATATCGGAGACACCAGGACAGTTGATGTCCACATCAAGCGCCTCAGGGAAAAACTCAGCGATCACGCCAACTGGCGCCTTGCTACCATCTGGGGTATAGGTTATAAATTCGAGGTACAGCAGTAAATGAAGCGAACTCTTTACATTAAGTTCCTGCTTGCATATCTGCTCTTTGGTATCTTTGGTTTTGTTGTGGTTGCCACCTTTGTATATGGTATGACCTACGACAGGCTTAAGCGCGACAAGGCAGAGAGCATGTACAAAATGGCCACACAGATTGCCAACACCTATGCAGCGGATCTTTACAACTCAGAGACTTCCCTTGAGACAGTTCACGGGGAACTTACATCTCTTTCCATGTATATGGACGGGTCTCCCATCTGGATCGTCAACCCATCAGGCCGACTTGTTCTTGATTCCGCAAGGCTTTTAGGACCTGCTGATGAAGTTGTGATCGAGGGCTTTGACCCTACAGTTACCGGAAGTTCCTACTACACTACAGGAACCTTTTGGGGCTCTTTTGGAAAAGAGATGCTGAGTGTCTTTGCGCCTATCACGGCCAACTATAAGGTCCAGGCCTACGTTGTCATTCACACTTCAGTAGGTGGGATACAGGAAAAAGCCAACACCTTCCTTAATATTTCCTACCTGATGCTGATGGTTCTTTTCCTGTTGTCACTTATCATTTTGATCTTCTTTACAGAGCTGGTTTACGTGCCACTTCGAAAGATCACAACAGCAACAGAGCAGTACGCTGCGGGAAATATGGGCTATGAATTCTCTGTGGAATCTGAAGATGAGATGGGATACCTTGCTGCGTCACTGTCCTATATGGCTGGTGAGATCGCAAGGCAGGAGGATGACCAGAAGAAGTTCATTGCCAACGTATCCCACGATTTCAGATCGCCTCTTACATCAATAAGAGGATACCTTGTGGCCATGCAGGATGGAACAATTCCTCCTGAAATGTACGACCGCTATCTTGGCATCGTTATCAACGAAACCGACAGACTTACCAAGCTCACCAACGAGATGCTGACCCTTAACAACATGAGCACCAAGGGAATGCTTCTTGATAAGAGCGATTTTGATATAAACGCAGTTATCAGAAATGTCTCAGAATCCTTTGAGGGAACCTGCAGGGAGAAAAAAATTGCCATCGAGCTTGTGCTTACTGACGAGAAGATGTTTGTAAATGCCGACATGAGCAAGATCCAGCAGATCCTTTATAACCTTGTGGACAACGCCATCAAGTTCAGTCACCACGACTCATCCATCAAGATCGAGACCACGGAAAAGCACAGCAAGGTCTTCGTTTCAGTCAAGGACTCCGGAATTGGAATCCCCAAGGAAGACCAGAAGCTTATCTTTGACAGGTTCTATAAATCAGACCTTTCAAGAGGTAAGGACAAGAAGGGAACAGGCCTTGGTCTTTCCATCGTAAAAGAAATCATAAAAGCCCATGACGAGAACATAAATGTCATCAGTACTCCCGGGGTAGGAACAGAGTTTATCTTCTCCCTCCCCAAGGCAGCAGTCATGGACGCAGAGGACGAATAAATGCACATTATACTTCACCAGCCGGAGATTCCTCAGAATACTGGCAACATAGGAAGAACCTGCGTGGCAACAGGTACATCCCTTCATCTTATCGAGCCCCTTGGCTTTCGCATCAATGAAAAAGAGCTAAAGAGAGCCGGAATGGACTACTGGGATAAGCTTGATGTAACAAGATACATAGACTACGAGGACTTTAAGGCGCAGCACCCTGGGGCAAAAATCTGGTACGCCACCACCAAGGCAAAAAGAACCTACAGCGAAGTCTCTTTTTCCATGGACGACTACATCATGTTCGGAAAAGAGAGTGCGGGAATCCCTGAAGAGATCCTGGTGGATAATGAGGATACCTGCATAAGGATCCCAATGGGAGAGGACATCAGGTCCCTTAATCTTTCAAACTCAGTTGCAATTGTGCTGTATGAGGCTCTTAGGCAGAATAATTTTGCGGGCCTTGAGAAAGAGGGCGAACTTCACAGATTACATTGGCGCAGTAAGTGATCACAGTTTTGTTGCAAGTAAATGAGGTTTTATATGGGAAAAGAGAAATCCCTTGGTCAGTTTCAAAAGGATCAGATGCTGACAGTTGAAATTACAGATATAGGAAATGACGGAGAGGGCATAGGCAAAATTGATGGCTATACCCTCTTTATTAAAGATGCGGTAATTGGCGATAAGGTCAGGACTAAGATAATGAAGGCGAAAAAGAACTACGCCTATGCTCATCTTGAGGAAGTTGTAGAAAAGTCGCCCTACAGACAAGAGGCGAAATGCCCTATTGCAAGGCAGTGCGGCGGATGCCAGCTTCAGAATATGACCTATGAAAGGCAGCTTGAGTTTAAACAGAACAAGGTCCGCAATAACATCGTAAGACTTGGCGGGTTTGACGGTGAGTTTGTTGACTCAATTATGGAGCCTATCATCGGAATGGACGAGCCCTGGAGATACAGGAACAAAGCCCAGTATCCTATTGGCAGAAATAGAGATGGCAAGATTGTTGCAGGGTACTATGCGGGAAGAACCCACAGCATAATTCCTGTAGATGACTGCCTTATTGGGGTTACGGAAAATAAAGAGATCCTTGATGTTGTATTAGCGCACATGGAGAAGTTTGGCGTTGCACCATACGATGAGGTAAGTGGTAAGGGCCTTCTAAGGCATGTACTTGTAAGGAAGGGGTTTACCAGCGGTCAGATCATGGTGTGCCTTGTGATCAATTACAGAGGTGGAAAGAGCGGGGCGGCAGCAGGCGGCTCTGCGAATAATGCCAGGGAGTACATTCCCAGGCAGCAGGCTCTTTGCGATGCCCTTTCCGGGGTTACAGGAATGACCAGCATCTCAGTCAGCATAAATACTGAAAAGACCAACGTGATCATGGGGCTTGAGATCCACACGATCTGGGGCTCAGATACCATCACTGACACTTTAAAGGGACTTGAATTTGAGATTTCACCACTTTCTTTTTATCAGGTTAACCCCAGGCAGACTGACAAGCTCTATGGCCAGGCTATTGAATACGCCGCCCTTACTGGCGCAGAAACTGTATGGGACCTTTATTGCGGGATTGGAACTATAACCTTGTCCATGGCAGGAAGTGCTGGAAAGGTTTATGGTGTTGAGATAATTCCTGAAGCAATCGAGGATGCCAAGAATAATGCCAGAAATAACGGCATTAAAAACGCTGAGTTTTACTGTGGCAAGGCTGAGGAGGTCCTGCCTGATTTTTATGAGAGAATGAGTAAGGAAGCAGAAAACGGAGGGACAACTCTTGGATCAGAAAATAACACCAAAGCGCTCCACCCGGACGTCATCGTAATTGACCCGCCTCGCAAAGGGTGCGATGAAAAGTGCCTTGAGACCATGCTGAAAATGTCTCCATCCCGCATTGTCTACGTCAGTTGCGACTCCGCAACTCTAGCCAGAGACCTTCGCATTCTCTCAGACGGCGGCTACGAACTTAAAAAAGTCCGCCCCTGCGATATGTTCCCCTGGAGCGGCCATGTGGAAACAGTCGTGCAGCTTATCAAAACAACCACGTAACCATTCGGGATTTAGGGTGGCCTTTTCTTGTTTCATTAGTTTGATAACGAAGAAGCTGTTGATTTGATGACTTTTTTGATTTCAACAGATGATTTAGTTGAAGAATCCTGTTGGAAAGACTTGTTTTATCAATTCCAACAGATGGTTTTAGCCATAGCTCCCTGCTGAGAATGCAGGGTTTATCAATCTCAACAGGAAGAAAACGGTGCACAAGTCTGTTGGAATTCCCGAAAATCTAGATTTCAACAGATACAACTAGGGATATTTACCGGTTGGAAATGACATATATGAAAAATCCAACAGGAAAACATTGCAAAATGCCCTGTTGATAATCATGAATAGCGGAATTTCAACAGTGAAATCTATAACAAAAAGAGAAGATAAGATTTATGATAAAGCATTAAGCCTGTAGGTGATGAAATTAAAAAGATTATCTACAGGCTTTTTGCATAGAAGTACTGTTGCCGAAAAAGAAAAAATATTACAATAAACATGACATACAGTTGTCGTGTTTGGTTTGATATGATTGTTATGGAGTGTGAGAGATATGAAGATAGACAGACTGATCGGGATATTGTCGATCTTACTACAGGAAGAAAAGACAACGGCTCCTGAACTGGCGGAAAGGTTTGAAGTATCTCGCAGGACGATAAATCGGGATATTGAAGGCCTTTGCATGGCAGGGATCCCCATAAGAACTGAACAAGGGAATGGCGGTGGTATAAGCATTCTGGACGGATATCGTATGGATAGGACTATCCTGACATCAAAGGATATGCAGATGATCCTTGCCGGGCTTCGTAGCCTGGACAGCGTCAGCGGAAGCAGCTATTATGGTCAGCTAATGGAAAAGATTCAGGCGGGATCCTCTGAGCTCATAACCGGCAGGGATTCCATACTGATCGATCTGTCATCATGGTACCGGGAATCGCTGGCTCCAAAGATAGAGACTATACAGGATGCGATCGGGCTTAAGAAGACCATCAGGTTTCATTATTATTCGCCGGGAGGGGATACAGAAAGAGAAATTGAGCCATATTATCTGATCTTCAAATGGACAAGCTGGTATGTCTACGGCTATTGTCTTTTGAAGAATGATTTCAGACTGTTTAAGTTAAACAGAATGGATGGTATCACTCATGTAGCGCCATTTAAGGAAAATCGCGAAGTTCCAATGCCTGACCTGTCGAATAAAAAGGTCTTTCCGCCAAAAGACAGGGTGAAGGCAGTATTTGACCCTTCAATGAAATGGCAGCTTGTTGAAGAGTATGGCGCAAAATCCTTTACAGAAATGGATGATGGAAACCTTTTGTTTGAACATGAATACGCTGATGACGAAGGATTACTTTCCTGGATGCTTTCATGCAGGGACAAGGTGACAGTCTTGGAACCCGTTAGGATCAGGGAAAAGCTCTATCATATTACTACTGAAATAGCGAAAAGATATGAAGGAGGCTTGATGCTATGAGGCTAGATGGTTTTGGATTACTGGTTGAAGATATGGGGAAGATGATCCGCTTTTATAGAGATGTGCTTGGATTTGAGATCAAGGAGGCAGAGGATGCTTCCAATGTATATCTGGTGAAAGATGGCACATTGTTCCTGCTGTATGGCAGGAATGATTTTGAGAAGATGACAAATCGCCGTTATGAGTATGTTAAAGGCCTGAATGGTCATTCTGAGATAGCTCTTTATGTGGACACCTTTGAAGAGGTGGATGAGGCATATAAAAAAGCTGTGGAAAATGGTGCTACGTCTGTGCTTGAACCGGAGCTTGAACCTTGGGGCCAGAGAACCTGTTATGTCGCTGATCCGGAAGGGAATCTGATCGAGATCGGTTCATGGAATAAACCTTATGAACAAAAGGACCTGAAGGAGGGCTGAGGGTATGGAATATATAAGAGTCACAAAGGAAAACCTGGAAAAGGAGCACATCTGCTGTGCTATTTCAAACAACAAAGACATGCAGGTTTCATCAAAGAAAGCGTGGCTTGCAGATAGGTTTGATGAGGGACTTGTCTTTTTAAAGAGCGCAGAGCGTGGCAAGTGCTTTATCGAGTATATTCCGGCTGAGAATGCATGGATTCCCATCATTGCTGATGGATATATGTACATCGACTGTCTGTGGGTGTCCGGGTCTTTCAAAGGACACGGATACTCAACTGAATTACTTGATGCCTGTATTGAGGATAGTAAGGAAAAGGGAAAGAAAGGGCTGTGCATTTTAGCAGCTGCAAAGAAGATGCCATTTCTTTCTGATCCAAAGTTCCTTAAATACAAAGGCTTTGATGTTTGCGATGAAGCGGATAACAAGATCCAGCTGTGGTACTTACCATTTAAAAAAGATGAAGACAAGCCAAGGTTTAAAGAATGCGCAAAGCACCCCCACATAGAAGAAAAAGGTTATGTTTTGTATTACACCAGCCAGTGCCCATTCAATGCGAAATATGTACCGGTTCTTGAACAGACAGCTAAAGAGAATGATATAACATTTCGTGCTATTCACATTGAGAGCCGGCAGGAAGCCCAGAACGTGCCTACTCCGATCACCAATTACGCACTGTTCCACGATGGAGAATATATAACCAATGAACAGATGAATGATAAAAAATTTTTAAAGCTCGTTAACTCGTAACAGCAAAATTAAGCAATATCTCGATTACAAAACAGGAGAGCTGACAAAATGCATTTTGTAGATGCAAAAGGGATACTGACCGGAAATGGCGGTCACTATGGAATGAATATATACAGAGGATGCACCCACGGCTGTATTTATTGCGACAGCCGCAGCAGGTGCTATCAGTTCACGCACCCTTTTGAAGACATAGAGGTCAAGCAGAATGCACCGGAGCTTCTTGAAAGAGCTCTTAAGTCCAAGCGTAAAAAATGCATGATTGGGACAGGCTCTATGTCTGACCCGTATATGCACTGCGAAGAGGAACTAAAGCTCACAAGAAGGTGCCTGGAGATAATCAAAGAAAACGGCTTTGGTGCGACGGTTATAACAAAATCAGATCGTATCCTTCGGGACATTGACCTAATCGACGAGATCAACAGATCGGCCAAATTCGTTGTGCAGATGACGCTTACAACCTGGGATGATGATCTGTGTAAAATATTGGAACCAAATGTCTGTAATACAAAGCGTCGCATAGAAGTTCTGAAAGAGATGCAGAAAAGAGACATTCCTACTGTGGTGTGGATGACACCGATCCTGCCATTTATCAACGATACGAAAGAAAACATCACTGCAATTCTAAATGAGTGTGTTCGTGTGGGAGTAAGAGGTATCATCGATTTTGGTATGGGACTTACCCTTCGTGAAGGAGACAGGGAATACTACTATGCAGCCCTTGATAAGCATTTCCCGGGATTAAAAGAGAAGTACCAAAGCCGCTATGGAAATGCTTATGAACTGCCTAGTCCCAATGCAAAAGAACTTGAAGGGATCTTTAAGAGAATCTGTAAGGATAATAATATCCTCTCGACCCCAGATGAGTGTTTTAGATATATGCAGGAACTGTCGGATAAATACCGGCAGATGAGCATATTTGATATGTGAACCAGGGAGTGCTAAGAATATGTTTATTCGATCACAAAAGAGCAGGCATCTGCATCAGTTCCGTCGGAGAGAGTCAGGATGCCATTTGAGACAGTTAGATAAGTACCCTCATAAGATACGCTTTCAAAAGATATCATTCCTTCTTTTCCGTTTAAAGAAGTTGTTGTTTTAAAGGTCTGATTTTTTGCAGTATCTTCAGATCCGTCTATATCCTGTGAAAGAGTGACACTGCCTTCAGGACCGGCTGTTATATACAGACCGGTCTTATTTTCTGCCTGGATGGAAACCAGGTATTCGTTGCCTGCATCTGATTTACCATCTGTGATTACCCACTGGCGGTCTAAAAGGCTCTCGGATAGCTCCGTACCAATCTTGATATCAGTGTATGGGTAGCTTGAATCCTCAGAGGAGTTTGTGAACTGCTCATGGCTTATGTATGAACCGCTAGAGCTCTTTATAAGCGATGTGCTGCCAAATAGCCCCGCTGTTGATTCTTCCATCAGAGATATGCTGCCGTCTTCTTCAAAGACAAGCTCTTGCAGGCAGGCGCTTCGCCTGTATCCGTTTCCCCCTGGTCTTGCGCCGTCGTGATACATCATGTAAGTCTTGCCATTAAAATCAAATATGGCTTCGTGATTGGTGTTGCAGGTGGCAGTAGGCTTCATGAAGATGTTTCCTGCAGTCCATTCATCTGCCATAGGATCACTTGCTGTTGAATAGGCAAGAGACTCCCTCCATTCGGAAGCATAAAACAGGTAATAGTCGCCGTAGTAGTTGCCCTCTGAGTCCTGCCTCCTGTAGAGCCATGGGGCTTCTGTGTAGGATGTAAAGCCCTTCAGGGTAGTAAGGATATCTCCTGCGTCAAGACTTCTTCCTGCGGTGATCTTGCCATCACCGTTTTGGTCCTTTACTGAGATCATGTCAGGGTTGAGCTCGCAGATAAAGAATTTACCGTTTCCCCATGCCAGGTATCTCTTTTCGTTGCCATTTTCGTCGGTATCCACCCAGACTGTTGGGTCGATATCATTCCAGGCGCTGGTCTCAGGCTTGGTGACAATACCTCTTACGATGGGCTCTCCTATATCTGTAAAAGGCCCTGTGGGGCTCTCGGAAACAGCAACTCCAATAGACTGCTTGCCACGACTCGTCTTGTCCCAGGAGCAGAAGTACAGATAATAGAGGTCTTTTTTGGCCTCTTCATCATAATGCTTGATCACCTGGCTGGCCCAGGCGCTCTTTGAGTCCTTGGCCCATGTAACGTCATGCATGTTCATGACAACGCCCTCCGGATTCCAGGTCTTAAGGTCTTTGGAAGAATAGCAGAAGTATTCAGGGATGTGGTAGGCACGTTCCTCAACTTCTTTGTCAGTAGACATGTCGTGTCCTGTATACAAATAGACGGTGTCCCCGTCAACATACACTGCCGGATCGCCGCCATATATAAGCCTTCCTTTGTCGTCAGAAAGACGAATTATTGGATTGTAAAAAGAGTTCTTTTCAAGTGAAATGTCACTTACATTTACTTTGGTCTGTTGTCCGCATCCGGATAAGAAAAGAACTGCAGCCACCAGGGCAGATGCAGCTCTCTTGATTGTTTTGTTGATCATTTTTTATGGTCTCCGCAAATTTATGATTCTTGATTGAGTGGCACGTAATTGATGCCAACCTTGATGTCCTGGGCGTAGTTGCCAAAGGTCTTGCCAAATAGGGTAAATCCGCCAGGGTGCTCGGCATCCTTGTCAACAGCAAAGCGGAATTTGATCTTGCTGTTGCTGGTTAAGTCAAATTCGTCTATGGAAACATCTGAGATCTTGAGGCCGTCTATAAAGGTTCCGTGGCGATTGATAACTATGAGTTTTAACAGTCCGTACTGATTCCAGTTAGGGAACCACCAGTCAGGAGTAAAGATTCCAGGTACATCGCCAAAGTCACCAGGTGATGTCCACATTCCGATGAGCTTCTTGTTGAGGAAAAAGCTGATGTCGCTGGGCCAGTCACTGTTTATTCCAGGGGCTTCCGAGCTAATCTCAACTGAAATTGCAAGCTGGGTGATGCGCTGAGCTGGTGGAATGAAATTGGGTATATCGTACTCCACATATCCGGTGGTGAACCAGAGGATATCAGCGTTAAACCTGTCAGGGTGTGCAAAGTATCTTGGATCATCAACTTCCCCGATGAGCTGCTCGCTGGTGGACAGACCACAGGTAGGATAAGCGCTGTAGCTTGAGTAGTGTCCGACCTTGACCTCGGTCTGATACAGGCTTTCTGTGGGTTCAGAAGGTACGATGTTTATAAGTATCTTATCTATAGGTACTGAGCAGATCTTCTGATTGCCATGTCCATGAGCTTCTCCGGAAATGGACACAAGCCCGCAGCTTTCAAGTTTTTTTATGTGTGCAGTGAGAGCACCGGCAGTTATTCCGAGCTTGCCAGCAAGCTCGTTCATGTTCATTCCTTTATTCTGAATAAGAAGCTTGATGATCTCAACCCTTACTTCAGACCCAAGAGCCTTATACAGTTCAATCCCGTCTTCAAAATTTTCAATATGGAGCATTTTGTTGTTCCTTTGCAGGTAATTTTAGATTTTTCTATTTTACTTTAGCATTTTATCTTCAGATTTTACTATAACATAGCACGATAAAATGTCAATTATTTCAAAAAATACTTTAGACATATCTAAAGTTCTTTATTTTCTGAAAACGTTTAAGTAGGAAAAGCAGCGTGGTTAAGGAATATTTGCCTATAAAAAAATCTAAACTAAACCAAAATTATTAATTGTGCACAAAATTAACCAGCTGTTTTGGTGCATAACAACGTTTATCTAAAATACTTCAAGAAGATCTAAAATAAATATTGACACCCCCATCTTGGGGGCTATATGATTTACGTGTAATCGATAGGTATTATTCTTTCTAAGGAGGAAGCAAAATGAAAAAGAAATTGGTCAGCTCTTTAATGAGCATGGCACTTGTTGCCGGCCTGCTTGCAGGATGCGGATCAGGCGCTGCCACAGAGACGTCGGAGGGTGCAACAGAGACAGCAGAAGCTTCTACAGAAGAAGCTTCTACAGAGGAAATTCCAAATGCTACATTTGGAGATGCAAATGGTACACACTTAGAGATGTGGACATTCGTAGAACTTCACGGCCAGCATTACAAAGATATGGCAGAAGTTTGGAACGAGCAGAACCCTGACAGAACAATCGAGATCACATGTACAACATATCCTTATGGCGATATGCACACCAAGCTCCTTACAGCTTTAGAGGCTGGAACAGGTGCTCCTGATATTTGTGACGTAGAGGTTGGACAGTTCCCTAACGTTGTTGCAGGTCTTGATCAGTGGCTTGTTCCACTTGATGATTATGCAGCACCTTACATGTCCACAATGGTTCCTTCAAGAATGCAGACATATCAGGGAGAAGATGGACATTATTATGGAGCTCCTTATCACGTTGGAGCTACAGCAATGTATTATAACGTAGCAGTTATGTCAGAGGCTATGGGCCTTTCACAGGAAGAGGTTATTGCCAAGATCGATGCTGTTAAGACATGGTCAGACTACGAGGCTCTTGGAAAAGAGTATGTTGATGCAGTTGGCGAAGATGGTAAATACTGGACATCAGTTGATACAGGCGGAACAGACTGGCTCTGGCTTGCAATGGCTGAGTACGGCGATGACTGGACAGGCGGATTTGATAATCCAGCAAACTGCCAGCTTGATTCTGTAAAGAACATGCTTACAATGCAGCAGAGCTGGCTCAAGAGTGGTCTTGCTGAGATCTCTCCTGACGGACACGTAGATCTTGAGGCTGGATTCCAGAACATCATGGATCACAACATCGTTTCATTCCCTAAGGCACTTTGGTACATGAGCCGTTTCACAAACTATATGCCTGAGGAAGCCGGAAACTGGTACATCGCTAAGTGCCCTGTATTCCAGGATGGACAGAAGTGTTCAGTAGGTATCGGTGGAACAGGTACAATTGTTACACAGCAGTCTGAGAACAAAGAGCTTGCAGCAGAGTTCCTTTGCTGGGCTAAGATGTCAGATGAAGGTGAGCAGCACATCTGGGATAAGCTTGGATTCGACGTATGTAACACAGCTATGTGGGACAAGGATTCCTTTGCTCACGACGACAGCAACCAGTTTAATGCTTACTTCATCAACTATCCATACGATGTACTCAACGAGATCGGAATGGACAACATTGGTAAGATTTCTGTTGTGGCTATAAGCCCTACAATCAACGAGTATGTATGCACAACAACACTTAACGAGGTTCTGGAAGATCCTGATTACAGTGTAGATGATGCTCTTCAGGAGCTGCAGGATGCAGTAGACATGGAGCAGTGATCTAATAAGACATGCTCTTAAGCTAGATCCAGAGGGGATGCCGGTATGATCTCCGGTGTCCCCTTTTCTAATAGTCAATAAAAAGGAGTAGGAGATGAAAGGTAAGAATTTCCTCTATTCGCAAAAAGTTGCCCCATACGTTTTTGTTATGCCGTTCATAGCAAGCTTTATTGTTTTCTGGATTTATCCTCTTATAACGGCGTTCACCATGAGCTTTCAGGATATAGGTGCTATCAAGACTGAGTGGATCGGTTTTGATAACTACACCAAACTGCTCAAGGACAAGGTGTTCATGATCGCTGTGGCAAACAGTGCGAAGTACATGTTTTATACACTGCTGCTGCTGATCCCGTTCCCAATGCTTTTTGCGGTTTTAATGGATTCCAATATCGTTAAGGCAAAGGGCGTCTGGAAGGCAATTCTTTACATGCCAGCCCTGACTTCAGTAGTTATTTCAGGTACTCTTTTCAGACTTATGTTCTCTGAATATAAGACAGGACAGATGAACGTTATCTCTGAAGCACTTGGCTTTGGTACATACAAGTGGCTTAAGAATGGCTGGTCCGGAATGCTGGCCCTGCTTGTTTTGTGCTGCTGGAGATGGACGGGTGTCAATATGCTCTATTTCATTTCCGGACTTAAGGGAATAGATGCATCTTTATATGAAGCAGCTGATATCGATGGAGCATCACCATGGCAGAAGTTCTGGTATGTGACACTGCCTCTTTTAAAGCCAACAACAATCTATGTTCTGACCATCTCTGTATATGCGGGACTTGCTATGTTCCTTGAGTCATATATGTTATGGGCAGGCAATTCATCACCAAACAATATTGGTCTTACCATCGTAGGTTACCTGTATAAACGTGGTATTGAAAAGAACAATATGGGATACGCCTGTGCAGTAGGAGTAGTGCTCCTTGTCGTTGCGCTCATCATCAACTTTGCTCAGCTTATTCTCAACGGAACATTTAAAAAGGAGGAGGATTGATCATGTCAAACAACACACATCAGAATCTTTCTCACACTCCAAAACATATTATATGTTCAATACTTGGAACCGGATTTTTTGTAGTCCTTTGCGGTATCATTTCATTTCCGGTAATAGCAGGTCTTTTGGCTTCATTCAGACCAGGAACTGAGCTGATCAGAAAAGGACTTGCCCTGGATCTTGATCCAACTACAATGACACTTGCCAACTACAAGTACCTTTTTGGCGGCAATCAGGACAGCAAAAAGTACTTTATGTGGTACAAGAATTCTCTTCTGATAACCGTACTGTCCGTAGTATTGACCCTTCTTATATGCTACTTTGTGGCATACGGTCTTACTATGTACAATTTCAAGCTTCAGAACCTGCTGTTTACGCTGGTTATCGCTACTATGATGGTGCCTTTTGAGATCCTGATGCTTCCTATGTATAAAGAGATAATCGCCCTTGGTCTTATAGATACTTACGTGGGAGTCATAATTACGGGATTGTGCAGCGCCTCCACCATATTCTTCTTCAGGCAGTATATGACGGGGCTGCCAAAAGAGCTACTGAGCGCCGCGAGAATCGACGGAGCCAACGAATACTACATTTCCGTTAAGATCATCATGCCACTGGTAAAACCGGCATTTGCATCAATGGGTATCCTTTGTGCAATGGGTTCCTGGAATGCCATCCTTTGGCCACTGCTGGTTCTTAAGGGAGCAGAGAAGTTCACACTTCCTATCGGACTTAATACTCTTCTTACCCCTTATGGCAATAACTACGATGTGCTCATTGCGGGTTCAATGTTTGGTATTCTTCCGATATTCATCATCTTCCTTGTGTTCCAGAAGTACATCATCGATGGTATGACAGCTGGAGCAGTTAAGGGCTGATGCAAAATGTGAGGGGAAAAGGAAGTTCTTTTTTATGGATACAAGTAAGTTACTAAAATATAACGAGCCCTGGATACTTCAGAGGGCTGACCCATACGTTTACAGGCACGACGACGGAACGTACTATTTTACTGCTTCCGTCCCTGCCTATGACGGGATCGTGCTTCGAAGAGCGGAGAATCTGTCTGAACTAGCCTTGGCTCCTGAAAAAGAGATCTGGCACAAGCACGATGACGGCCCTATGAGCGTCCACATCTGGGCTCCGGAGCTGCATTACCTGGATGGCGCCTGGTATATCTATTTTGCAGGCGGCGATAAGGACAATATCTGGAACATCAGGCCCTACGTACTTAAGTGTCAGGGGCAGGATCCAATTAACGATGAGTGGGTAGAGCTTGGCAAGATGAAAAGAGCTGATGGAGACGATTTTTCTTTTGAAGCTTTTTCACTTGATGGCACAGTGTTTGAGAACAATGGTGATCACTACTACGTCTGGGCAGAAAAGGTGGGCGTCGGAAGGCAGATAAGCAATCTCTACATAGCAAAAATGGAGTCTCCAGATAAGCTGGCAACTGTCCAGGTTATGCTCACAACACCTGACTATGACTGGGAGAGAGTGGGATACTGGGTAAATGAAGGACCAGCTGTACTAAAGCACGGGAATAAGATATTTTTGACATACTCAGCCAGCGAAACCGGAAAGGCTTACTGCATGGGTATGCTGAGCGCAGATAAGGATTCAGATCTTTTGGATCCAAGGTCCTGGACAAAAGAAAGATACCCTGTCCTTAAATCTGACGAGGAACTGGGAATATATGGCCCTGGTCATAACTCTTTTACCAAGGACGAAGATGGCACAGACATCTGTGTATATCACGCAAGGAGCGATGAGGAGATAGTTGGGGATCCACTGTACAATCCAAACCGCCATGCGAGGCTGATGCCTGTTAAGTGGAATGATGAGGGGTGGCCAGTATTTAGTTTTAGATAAGATGGCAATAAATGGGCAATACCCGACTGTCATCAAGGAGAAATAATAGTTTGAAAGATAATACAATAAAGAGGCTGATTGGGACACTGGCAGCAGGTTTCCTGATCTGTTCCATGGTCGGAGGATGCGCGATGGAAAACAGTAAGCCTTCGGTGCTGCCAAAGGAACTTAAGGAAGAAGATATTAAAATAGGGTCAGTTAAGACCGCAGGGTCTTTACATGATCCCCAGATAATAGTGGGAGACGACGGAACATATTACTGCTACGGTACCCACATGACAGCTGCAACTTCAGATGACCTTATCACCTGGAAGAGCTGGGCCAACAAGGTTACAAAGGCCAACAAGATCTTTGATAATCTTCTGGTTGAACCCTTTGATGCATTTTCGTATGTGGGCAAGAATACTGAGAGAAGCTACTCGGTCTGGGCACCAAGTGTCATTTACAACAAGACCACAGGCAAGTACATGATGTACTTCTGCACAACTTCTACTTATATCAAGTCCAATATTACAGTGGCGGTTTCTGATGATATAAAAGGCCCCTACCACTATGAAAAGACCATAATCTATTCGGGCTTTACCAAGCCCGATGTAGCCAAGACCAATTACTACGACATAATGGGAGAGGACAAGGAGCTTCGCAAAAGATATATCACTGCCGCAGGCTTTAACAACCAGTTATGGCCCAATGCCATAGATCCTGCAATGTTCTATGACAAGGATGACAGGCTGTGGATGGTATATGGATCATGGTCAGGAGGAATCTTCCTTCTTGAGCTGGATAAAGAGACTGGAGATCCAATACACCCTGCTACTGATGATGCTGCTGAGATCGATGCTTATTATGGAAAGAGACTTATTGGCGGCGGTCATCATCCTATAGAAGGTCCGTACATTCACTACGACGAAGATACTGGATATTACTATCTCTTTTTGTCCTACGGAAATCTTCAGGCAGATGGCGGTTATCAGATAAGGGTTCTGCGCTCAGAAACCCCTGATGGAACCTACACGGATCTGTCTGGAAAGAGCCTTGGGATAAATGGTGATCTGGATGCTTTTGCTGATTACGGGACCAAGCTTATGGGCAACTACACATTGCCAAGTCTTGATGTGACCTACATGGCTCCCGGCGGACAGTCAACTTTTAAGGATAAGGATGGCAAGCTCTACATAGTTTATCACCAGAGATATGCTGACAAAGGTGAGACCCACAACGTAAGAGTCCATCAGATGGCCATGAATGAAGATGGATGGCCATGCATATTCCCCTTTGCTACATCGGGAGAGACTCTTTCTGCAGAAGGTTATAAGCAGAGCGATCCTGTAGGAACATTTTACATATTAGACCACGGACTTTCAGTGGACTCCAAGGTCAACAACCCCGTAAAGTGCACTTTTAAAAACGGAAAGATCGAAGGAGCCTTGAAGGGAGAATATACTGTTAAAGATGGCAGCAACTATGTGACTATCAACATAGATGGCATAGAATATAAAGGTGTGATGATCAACATGACTGATGAGGCAGGTAATAATACATTCTGCATCAGTGCTGTTGGTAATAATAATCATTCTATATGGTGTGTTCACTATATGGAGTAATAAGGAAAGGATGAAAAAATGGCTAAGCTAGTTATCAACGAAACCAAGAAACTTGGAACAGTTGCACCAGAGATCTACGGACATTTTTCGGAACATCTGGGAAGATGTATTTATGAAGGACTTTATGTAGGTGAGAATTCTGACATTCCTAACGTAAACGGAATGCGTAAGGATGTAGTTGATGCTCTAAAAGAGATCCAGGTTCCTGTACTTCGCTGGCCAGGTGGATGTTTTGCAGATGAATACCACTGGAAAGATGGTATCGGCGAAAAGTCAAAACGTAAAAAGATGGTAAATACTCATTGGGGCGGAGTAACAGAGGACAACAGCTTTGGAACCCATGAATATATGGAGCTTTGCAGACAGCTGGGCTGCAAGACCTATGTAAACGGAAACCTCGGAAGCGGCACAGTTCAGGAGATGAGCGAGTGGGTTGAGTACATGACCTTTGATGGAGAATCTCCAATGTCAAGCCTTCGTAAGGCAAACGGTTCAGAGAAGTCCTGGACAGTAGATTACTTCGGAGTTGGTAACGAGAACTGGGGCTGCGGCGGAAACATGACCCCTGAGTACTATGGCAATGAGTACCGCCGTTATCAGACATATGTAAGACAGTACGATGACAAAAAGCCTATCAAGAAGATTTGCTGTGGCGCCAATGTAGATGACTATCACTGGACTGAGCAGGTACTTAAGACATGCTTTGACCACGCACCTGAGCATTTACATGGATTTATGGATCTTCTTTCCCTTCATTATTATGATATGCCTTTCGGATGGGAGCCAAAGGTAAGTGCAACAGAGTTCGACGAGGATGTTTATTACAGAACGCTGAAGCAGGCTTACAGGATGGAAGAGCTTGTATCAAGACATAGCGCTATCATGGATCAGTATGATCCTGAAAAGAAGATCGGAATGTCTGTTGATGAGTGGGGAACATGGTACAAGGTTGAGGAAGGAACAAATCCGGGATTCCTCTACCAGCAGAACACAGTACGTGATGCTCTTGTGGCCGGAATCACACTGAACATCTTTAACAAGCACTGCGACAGAGTTAAGCTTGCGTGCATCGCACAGATGATCAACGTTCTTCAGTCAGTAATACTTACTGATGGCGAGAAGATGCTCCGCACACCTACTTATCATGTATTCCACCAGTATCGTCACCACCAGGGTGCAGAGCTTTTAGAGAGCTCACTGTCAGGAACTGGAAATATCGGAGAGGGCGCTACCTGCGTTCCTGAGATCACTGAGTCTGTAACAGAAAAAGACGGAGTGATAAATATTACACTTTGTAACCTTTCAATGACAGATAATAAGGCGCTTGATGTTCAGCTTGCTGAAGATAAGGACTACCAGGTTGTCGAAGCTACTGTTGTTGGAGACTGCGATCCTCATAACTACAACACCTTCGAAAATCCTGATCTGGTTGTAGAGAAGGCCTTTGACGGATGCAAAAAGGTTGCAGGTAATAAGTTTACTCTTAATATTCCTGCTGCCAGTGTAGTAGAGATCAGACTTAAATAATTACGAATATGTGAAAGAGGCAGAGCAGATCACTGTGCTGCCTCTTTTTAAAAAGAAAAAGGGGAAGACTACTTCATGAGTAAAAGAAACATTTGCGTTACAGATCCCGTATGGAAAAAGTATAAGGAGCTGGTAAGAAAAGAAATGATCCCTTATCAGTGGGCGGTGCTTAATGACAGCATTGATATCTCTATAGAAAGAGAGCGAAACGATGCTTCTATTCCCAATGAAAAGAGCCATGCTATTGCAAATTTCAAGATTGCAGCAGGGCTTGAAAAGGGAGATCACTACGGCTGGGTTTTCCAGGACAGCGACGTGTACAAGTGGCTTGAAGCAGTTTCATACTCCCTTTCTGACACCTGGGATGATGAGCTTAAAACTCTGGCAGATGGCGTTGTTGAACTGATCTCAAAGGCGCAGCAGCCCGATGGATATATAGGCACTTACTTTACTATAAAATGTCCGGAGCGAAGATACATGCGCCTTGCAGAGAGCCACGAGCTATATTGTATGGGACATCTTTTGGAAGCGCTTGTGGCATATAAGCTTGCAACAGGAAGTGAACTGGCAATGCATGTTGCTGAAAAAGTAGCTGCACACCTGTGTGATACATTTGGACCGGAAGAAGGCAAGTATCATTTTGCTGATGGCCATGAAGAAATAGAGATAGGTCTGATGAAGCTCTATCACATCACTGGGACAGAAAAATACAGAGATCTTGCTGAGTACTTTTTAAAGGTAAGAGGCGATTCTCCAAAGGAGTGGAGCAGATTAAAATCCATGGACAAGGGCGGAAATATCCTGGGAGTATCTGCTGAAGCAATGAAGTATGATCAGACTCATCTTCCAGTTGAAGAGCAGGACACAGCAGAGGGGCATGCGGTAAGACTGGTCTATATGTGTACTGCAATGGCAGATGTGGCTAAGGCTTCCGGAAACAAAGAGTTTGAAGCAGCCTGCAAAAAAATCTGGAGAAATATTGTAGATAAGCGCATGTTCATCACAGGAGGCATCGGTTCTACTGTCCTTGGAGAGTCTTTTACTTTAGACTATGATCTTCCAAACGACACCATGTACTGCGAGACCTGTGCATCTATCGGCCTTATCTTTTTTGCGAAGCAGATGCTTAAGCTTGAAAGAAATTCAGAGTATGCAGACGTGATGGAAAGAGCTCTCTACAACACCGCTCTTTCAGGGATGGCCCTGGATGGAAAGCACTTTTTCTATGTAAATCCCCTTGAGGTTGTTCCGGAAAAAGGAAAGCTTGATCCAACAAAGAGTCACGTAAAGAGCGTAAGGCCCCAGTGGCTTGGCTGTGCCTGCTGCCCTCCAAACCTTGCAAGGCTGATAACTTCTGTGGAAGATTACATCTATTCAGTATTTGACGATGCAGTGCTGGTTAATCTGTTTATTGCCTCCGAAATGTCGCTTACTGATAAGGGTAAAAAGATATCCATCAGGCAAAAGACTGATTATCCAAGAAGTGGAAAAGTTCTTTTTGAAATAGAAAATAAAGAAGATACAGATGTGACCATTGGAATCCGTCTTCCTGGCTGGAGAGATGAAGTAAAGGGGAGCGTTGATGGCAGCGCATCAAATATCAAAGAAGATGGCGGATACTGGTATGTAAATGTACCAAAGGGAGAGCACACCATAGACTTTGAGATGGAGATAAAGCCTAAGAGGTGGTATGCAAATCTTAATGTATCAGAGGATATCCATAAAGTGGCTGTGGCAAGAGGCCCGCAGGTCTACTGCGCGGAGGGGAAAGACAATGGAGACGCCCTCCACAAGCTGGTGCTGAAAAAGGATTCAGAGCTTACAGATCACTTTGAAGAAGAGCTGCTTGGAGGAGTATCAGTTGTAGAAGGCGATGGTGAGAGGCTCAGTGAAGGCAGCAATGAAGACGCACCTTCAGCTCTTTATACAGACCGCCCACGATTTGAAAGACATCCGGTGAAGATCCGATTTATTCCATACAGCACCTGGGGTAACCGGGGCGAAAACGAGATGAGGGTATGGATAACTGAAGAATAAACAAAAAAAAGACCCTCATCTGAGGGTCTTTTCTCATAACACTAAAGAACTGTATTACTGCATGTTAGCTGGTCCCTGAGCGCCTGCCTGTGAAGCAAGAACTCTTGTGTCAGTTGTGTAGTCGTACTGACCAGGAGCCACCTTGCTTGCGTCAGCAAGAAGCTTGATTGAACCAACGATTGTGATGATGTTTGCAAATACAGCGAATCCTGTTGAAACAGGCTTCTCAATGCGCTCCATAACGTCCTTGAAAACTACAGTGCCAACAGCTACTGTAAGAACAGTTACGATAAGGCTGCAGATGCTTGCGATTGCGCTGATCCTTGATGTGATTGCGCTGAATACTACAAGGATTACAGGATAAAGCTTAACAACGATTGCAGGAAGTGCAACGCCAAAAACTTTGATCTTGTCTACGTTTCCGTAAGTAGCATCAACCTTACCAAATGTATTGAGGAATGGGATAAATCCAAACCATGCATTTGAGTAGTTACGAGCCTTAAGGTACTTGTAAATTCCGATCGCATCAACAAGATAAACAACAAGGCAGATAATAAGTGCAACTACAATTGCTGCAGCGCCTACGCCTAAAAGCGCAGCCATCATTTCAGTATCACTCATCTTTTTTTCCTCCTCAAAGATAGATTTTTAATACTTCATCCCATTATACTACAAAAGTGTGAGAAATAAATAACAATTTAACAAAGTTGTGCTTTTCTTTTACAGAGCGAAATATTACAATTGAGTCTATGACTAAAGGTTCAATTACTAAAAACCTCATATTATTTGCGATCCCGCTGTTTTTTGGACAGCTCCTTCAGCAGCTGTATAACGTTGTAGATTCAGTTGTTGTTGGTAACGTACTTGGAAAAGAGGCTTTGGCTGCGGTAAGTACTACAGGAAGCCTTATTTTTCTGATGGTTGGATTTATCAACGGCCTGTTTATGGGCAGTAGCGTTATCATAGGTAAGCGCTATGGAGCCGGAGACCTTAAAGGCGTGTCGATAGCCTCTCACACTGGAATAACTTTTGCCATTATCATGGGAATTGTCATGACGGTGTGGGGATATTTCTTTACACCACATCTTCTGTCGTGGATGGGGACTCCAGAGGATGTAATGCCCAATTCTGTGCTATACTTCAAGATATATTTTTTAGGCGGCCTTGGAAACATTATGTACAGCGCCTGTTGCGGCGTGTTCCAGGCTATGGGAGATTCAAGACACCCCTTGTACTACCTGGCTGTAAGTACCATCATCAACACTGTTTTAGATATCTACTTTGTTAAGTATGCAGGATTTGGTATAGGCGGGGCGGCTTTTGCCACTATCATTGCCCAGTTCATCAGTGCTATACTTGCCTTTGTCAAGCTCACAAGAGTAGATGGTCCTCACAGGATATTTATAGGAAGGCTCCGAATGGATCCGCCTACCATTAAAAAAGAGCTTATGATGGGATTTCCAACAGGAATCCAGAACAGCGTAATTGCCATCGGAAACGTTGTGGTACAGTCCAATATCAACGCCTTTGGAGCTGCTGCCATGGCAGGATGCGGAAGCTATTTTAAGCTTGAGGGATTTGTCTTTTTACCTATTACCTGTATGTGCATGGCGCTTACAACCTTCGTCAGTCAGAACCTTGGTGCAGGGGAGAGCGAGAGAGTCAAAAAGGGAAATATGATTGGAAGTGCGATCGGAGTAGGATGCGCTGAGATCATTGGAGTTATCGTATTTTTGTTTGCGCCGGTTCTCCTTAGGATGTTTTCTTCGGAACCGGAAGTACTTGCTATTGGTGCAGCGCAGGCAAGGACCGAAAGCCTTTTTTATTGCCTTCTGGCTCTTAGCCACTGCCTCGCAGGAATATACAGAGGAGCTGGTAAAACCACAGTTCCAATGATAGTTATGCTTTCAAGCTGGTGTCTTCTTAGAATAACCTATATCACTTTGATCGTCAGGATCATCCCGGTTGTCAATGTTATCTTCTGGGCTTATCCACTTACCTGGTCAGTAAGTTCGATCATATTTATCATCTATTATTTCAAGGGACATTGGCTTAAAATAGGTACTAATTAATACTCAAAAGAGGAGAAAAAGTATGAAAGAGTTTTTAAAGAGGAAAGACATTGAGATCTCGCTAAAGAGATACGGAATTGATGCACTGGGTGCTATGGCACAGGGACTTTTCTGTTCACTGCTCATCGGCACCATCATCAACACAATCGGAACCCAGTTCCACATTCCATTTCTTATGAAGACTGTGGCAACCATTTCAGGTGTTGATTACACAGTGGGCGGACTTGCAACAGCAATGAGCGGCCCTGCAATGGCAGTTGCTATTGGTTATGCACTTAAGTGCCCGCCACTTGTTCTTTTTTCAATGATCACAGTTGGCTTTGCGTCAAACGCTCTTGGCGGAGCAGGCGGCCCTCTGGCAGTTCTGTTTGTAGCCATCATTGCAGCTGAGTTTGGTAAAGCTGTTTCAAAAGAGACTAAGGTCGATATTTTGGTCACTCCACTTGTTACTATAGCTGTAGGAATTTTCTTTTCCTGGCTCATCGCACCTCCACTTGGAAAGGCAGCAATGTCAATCGGTAACCTGATCATGTGGGCAACTGAGCTTCAGCCATTCCTTATGGGAATCCTTGTATCAGTTATAGTAGGTATGGCACTTACACTTCCTATCTCATCAGCAGCTATCTGCGCAGCTCTTGGCCTTACTGGTCTTGCAGGCGGTGCAGCAGTAGCAGGCTGCTGTGCTCAGATGGTAGGCTTTGCTGTTATCTCTTTCAAGGAGAATAAGTGGGGCGGACTTGTTTCACAGGGAATCGGAACATCAATGCTCCAGATGGGCAACATCATCAAGAACCCAAAAGTATGGATCGCACCAACACTGGCTTCAGCTATCACAGGACCTATCGCAACCTGCGTGTTCAAGCTTCAGATGAATGGAGCTCCTGTATCATCAGGAATGGGAACCTGCGGACTTGTTGGTCAGATCGGTGTTTACACCGGATGGGTAAAAGAGATCTCAGAGGGCACAAGATATGCCATCACAGCCTTTGACTGGACTGGACTTGTACTTATTTCCTTTGTGCTTCCTGCAATCCTTTCACTTATAATCCACCTCGTAGTAGTTAAGCTTGGATGGGTAAAAGAGGGCGATCTTAAACTCCAGTAATAATAAAGGAGATATTTAAATGTTTGAGATTCCGGCCATAATCCTATATGTGGCATCTGTGCTGGCAATAGCTCTTTTGGTATTTGTTGTTGTCAGAAGCTACATTAAAAACAACCCCAAGGAACTGCCCATGGACGAAATGGAGGGGCACGACTTTGAGTATTACTGTGCAGACCTTTTGAAGGCTTCGGGGTTTCTTGAGGTGGAGGTCACCAAGGGATCAGGTGACTTTGGCGCAGATATCCTGGCTGAGAAGGATGGGGTCACCTATGCTTTTCAGTGCAAGTGTTACGACAAGCCAATTGGCGTCAAGGCTGTTATGGAGATCTATGCCGGAAGGGACTACTACGGCAGGATGGTTGGAGTTGTTATGACCAACCAGTATTTCACCCAGCCTGCAGTAGAACTGGCAGAGAAGCTCAACATCATGTTGTGGGACAGAGGCTATCTGGACAATATGGATTCGTAATGGAAAAGAGGTTTAGGTGAAGAAGATTCTTTTAACCAATGACGATGGAATACAGGCAGGTGGAATAGCGAGGCTTGCGGAAGTTGCCAGGGAGTTTGGCGATGTGTGGGTTGTGGCTCCTGATTCAGAGAGAAGTGCCATGTCCCATAGCATCACTTTAAGGCGAAGAGTTGAGGTCTGGGAGGTGGATTTTCCGGTTCCCGGGGTCAAGGCTTTTGCTTGTGATGGCAGGCCATCTGACTGTGTCAGGATCGGGGCTTTAAACATCGTTCCTGGAAAGCCTGACTGCGTCATGTCTGGCATCAACTACGGCTACAACGTGGCAGCAGATCTTCAGTATTCAGCAACTGTTGGAGCAGCCCTTGAGGCTTCTTTCCAGAAGCTTCATGCCATTGCTTTTTCAGAGAGTAACAATGGCATGCACGAAGTGACAGACAGGTATATCAGGGACATAATGGCTGAACTCATAGACAAGCCCCTTGACGAATGGCAGATCTGGAACGTCAATTTCCCTGGCTGTGCGCTTTCCGAGTGCAAGGGGATCCTTAGGGATGCCAGGGTTTCCAAGGACGGCTTCTATGAAGACCGCTACGATGTACAGGATGTATCAGAGGGCAGGAAGTCCTACATGGTAGACGGCATCCGCAGATGGGAAGCCGGAGAGGGCACAGACCTCTATGCCATGATCAATAATTATGTTTCAATTGGAGTAGTTAATAATCTTTCATGATCTTAAGAATAGAAGACGATTTTGATTTAAAGAAAATAGCTGACAGCGGGCAGTGCTTCAGATTCAATGAGTGCAGCGACGGCTCATTCAGTGTTTCTGCTTTTGATAAGCATATGTTCGTCAGTGAACTGGATGATAACAGATACGAGTTTGGCTGCAGTAAGGAAGAGTTTGAAGGCTTCTGGAAAAACTATTTTGACCTGGACCTGTCTTATAAGGATGTCCGGGGAAGGATATCAGAGGATGAGGATCCTTATCTGTATGCTGCCTCAGAGTTTGGCAAGGGCATCAGGATCCTTAAGCAGAATCCCTGGGAGATGCTGATCTCATTTATCATATCCCAGAGAAAAAACATCCCGGCCATCAAGGCTTCGATAGAAAAGCTCTGCAGGCTGGCTGGAGAAGAGATCTGCGAGGATGAAAGAGTGGGAGTTGTCTACTCTTTCCCCACACCTGATAAACTGGTAGCCCTATCCATGGAGGAGCTTTCTTCATGCAGCCTTGGCTACAGAGACAAGTACGTACACCAGGCAGCTCTTGATGTGGCCAGCGGCGCCGTAGACCTGGAGTCCTGGGTAAACCTTGATGATGCTGTGCTCATGGAAAGGCTGCTGTCCCTGTACGGAGTAGGAGTTAAGGTTGCCAACTGCGAGATCCTTTTTGGATACCACAGGCTCGATGCTTTCCCCAAGGATGTCTGGATCAACAGAGTCTTGGATCTTAAGTATCCTGATGGATTTATGTTCGACAAATATGCCCCATATAACGGCATCATGCAGCAGTACCTGTTCTTCTATTCAAGAATGGACGGACTGACCGAATAAAAACAAGACATGGGGACGGTTCTACTGTCTCCTTCGGCCCAGAACCTTGCCCCCTTTTGGCAGCTTGCCCGCTGACCCGCGCCACGGATCTTTCGCCCCACGCGCCTCACTGGCCCCGTTTAAGCCCGTCACCGCTGTCCGCACATATATTCATCTTTTTCCCGGTTTCCATCGCCGATGTTCATGGCCTTCGGAAGGGGCCCCTTAAGTTCTACGGTCCGGCTGCTCCCTGCCCTGGTTTTGCTGATTGTTTTCGGTTTTGAGACATTAGCCGCAAACGCCATTTTCAAATGCTCCATGCAGTTTTTTTATCGCATGCGAGAGAAAGCCAGCAGGGCAGGCCAGGTTGTTTCAATCATAATGGTCATACGGTGCGCAGCACCTATAGTAAATAGTAAAGGCCCCAAACCAAGCTCAAGAGTTTGGTTTGGGGCCTTTATTATTTCCTAACTCGCTCGCCACAGCGAGCGATGACCATTATGAGCTATAGTTCTGTGAACTGCTCTGCGTGAGCGGTCGAGCGTGCGTAATCGAGAAAAAACTGCAGGAGCGTTTTAGAAAAGTTTCGTTTGCGGATAGCGAAAAACTGGAAATAATAGTAAAGCCGGGGCAGGGAGCCCCTACTCACCGTGAGCAGAACTTAAGGGGACATCCGAAGGCTCGTGAACGAGCGGCTCCCTCAAACGCGAAAAAGTCTGAACATATTGTGCGGACGGCGGTGACGGGCTTAAACGGGGTCAGGGAGGCGCGTGGGGCGAAAGATCCGTGGCGCGGGTCAGCGGGCAAGCTGCCAAAAGGGGGCAGGGCTCTGGGCCGAAGGAGACAGTAGAACCGTCCCCGTGTCTTGTTTAGGCAAACTTGTACATATACAACTTGGATAAATTGTACATTGTGTTCATTGACATGTGGGGCGGGAAATTTTATGCTGAAATAGCAGTAAATAAGCAGATTTCGTTAGGGTGAAAAAGTGTCTAAATACAAACAGGTTATAAAATGGTTAACAGAAAAAATTGATACAGGTAAGCTCTCTCCGGGGGAAAAGATCCCTTCTGAGAACGAACTGTGTGAGACCTTTGGACTGAGTCGTCAGACTGTAAGGCATGCCATATCCAAGCTTGTGGATGATGGACTTGTGGAGACCAGACAGGGAAGTGGTACTTTTGTATCTGACCAGAGAGCTGCTGAGGGAGAGAGAAATGTTATCGCAGTAGTTACAACTTATGTTGACGACTACATCTTTCCCAGTACCATCAGGGGCATAGAGAGTACCTTAAGTGAAAAGGGTTATTCCATGCTTCTGTCTTTTTCCAACAACACCGTGGGAAAAGAGAGGCAGATCCTTACTGATATTCTATGCAGGAGTGATGTTGCAGGTATCATCATGGAGCCGGTTAAGAGCGCTCTTCCAAGTCCCAATATGGACCTGTACAGGAAGCTTCAGAACAAGGGGGTCAAGATTCTTCTTATAAACAGTTTCTATCCTGAGCTGACACTTCCCCATGTTTCACTTAACGATGCAGAGTGCGCATACAAGGCGGTGAAGGCCCTTATTGATGCGGGTCATGAGAATATCGGATGTGTACTTAAACTGGACGACGGCCAGGGCCGCGAGAGATACAGGGGTTACCTTAAGGCGATCATGGAGGCTGGACTTCCATTTTCCTATGACCATGTTAACTGGATAGATACCATCGATATCAAGGATGGGAAAAAAGCTCTTACCCGGACCATGGAGAGACTTAAAAAGTGCACAGCTGTCTTTTGCTATAACGACCAGGTGGCCAGCATTGTGATAGAAGCTCTTGAAGGTAGCGGGATCAGGGTTCCAGAGGATATGTCCGTTGTGGGAATGGATGATTCTGACATAGCAAGGAACGGAGTTAACGGACTTAAGCTTACGTCAATCCCTCATCCCAAGGAGAAGCTTGGAAAAAAAGCTGCTCAGAACATGATCAGGATGATCCATGAAGGAAAGCTTTTATTCAACGCCACATATGAATTCGAAGAGGATGTAATTCTTAGAGATTCAATATATAAGAGGAAAAAATAAAGGAGGTTTTATTATGGGAGATGCAAAAAAAGCTATAGCAGAGGGGAAGACATTTCTTGGTATTGAGTTTGGATCAACCAGGATCAAGGCAGTGCTCACAGATGAGCAGTACAATCCTATCGCCTCAGGCTCACATGGCTGGGAGAACAGATTAGATAACGGTATCTGGACCTACACTCTCGATGATGTATGGGAAGGCCTCAGGGACTGCTATGGCAAGCTTGCTGAAGATGTAGAGAAACAGTACGGTGAGAAGCTTACAACTGTTGAGGCTATGGGATTCTCCGCAATGATGCACGGATATATGGCCTTTGACAAGGCAGGAGAACTTCTTGTTCCATTCCGTACATGGAGAAATACCATCACAGAGAAGGCTTCAGAGGAACTTACAGAAGTCTTTGGTTATCATATCCCACAGAGATGGAGCATTGCTCATCTTTATCAGGCGATCTTAAATGGTGAGGAGCACGTATCCAGTATCGATTTCTTTACAACTCTTGCAGGCTACGTTCACTGGCAGCTCACAGGGGAGAAGGTTCTTGGAGTTGGCGATGCTTCCGGAATGTTCCCTATTGACTCTGCAACCTGCAGCTACAACGAAAAGATGCTGGACCAGTTCGATGAGCTGATCGCAGGTAAGAACCTTGGATGGAAGATAAGAGACATCATTCCAAAGTCTCTTCCAGCAGGCGTATCAGCAGGCAAGCTCACAGAGGAAGGTGCTAAAAAGCTTGATCCAACAGGAACACTTAAGGCTGGCATAGCAGTTTGTCCTCCAGAGGGAGATGCTGGAACTGGTATGGTAGCAACCAACTCAGTAGGCGTAAGAACAGGTAACATCTCAGCTGGTACATCAGTATTTTCAATGGTTGTTTTGGAACACAGCCTTTCAAAGGCTTATCCTGAGCTTGACCTTGTTACAACTCCTTCAGGCGAGGAAGTTGCTATGGTTCACTGCAACAACTGCACATCTGACCTCAATGCATGGGTAGGTCTGTTCAGAGAGTTTGCAGGAGCCATCGGCAAGGATGTTGACGACGATACACTCTACGGAACACTTTACAGAAAGGCTATGGAAGGGGATGCTGACTGCGGCGGACTTCTTGCATATAACTATTTCTCAGGCGAGAGCATCACTGGCTTTAACGAAGGAAGACCTCTTTTCGTAAGAAGGCCTGATGACAAGTTCAACCTTTCAAACTTCATGAGAACACATCTTTACACAGCTCTTGGCGCATTAAAGGTTGGTAATGACATTCTTATGAAGGAAGAAAATGTTAAGGCTGATTTCTTCTTTGGCCAGGGCGGATTCTTCAAGGTTAGAGGCGTTGGCGACAGAGTAATGGCAGCAGCACTCAACACATCCATCAAGCTCATGGAGACAGCAGGAGAGGGCGGCCCTTGGGGACAGGCGATCCTTGCAGGTTACATGTGCCAGAAGGAAGATGGAGAAACCCTTGAAAACTACTTAAAGAACAAAGTATTTGTAGGCGGCAAGGTTGAGACCTGTGATCCTGATCCTGCAGATGTAAAGGGATTTGACAAGTTTATGGAAGACTACAAGGCAGGTCTTGCAGTAGAGAGAGCTGCAGTAGATTCACTTAGGTGAGAACTTCCTTATTGAGGACAATATAGCAAGAATTAGGTCGCATTTTATAATGCGGCCTAATACAATGATTACGGAGAAAAAAGATGTTAGAAGAACTCAAGAAAAAAGTATATGAAGCAAATATTCTTTTACCCAAGTACAACCTCGTAACCTTTACCTGGGGCAATGTCAGCGAGATCGACAGAGAATCCGGCCTGTTTGTAATAAAGCCAAGCGGAGTTGATTACGACACTATGACTCCTGACGATATGGTAGTTATGGACCTTGATGGCAATAAGGTTGAGGGAAAGCTTAATCCTTCGTCAGATACTCCCACTCATGTGGAGATCTACAAGGCATTCAAGGATGTTGGAGGTGTTGTTCACACACATTCATCCTATGCAACCAGCTGGGCTCAGGCAGGAAGGAGCATTCCCTGCTATGGAACCACACATGCTGACTACTTCTACGGTGAGATCCCCTGCGTAAGATGCCTTAACAAGGACGAGATCGAGACCGCTTACGAAGAGAACACAGGTCACCTCATTGTTAATGAGTTTAACCGCATGGGAAAAGACCCTGTGGCAGTACCTGCAGTTCTTTGCAAGAATCATGGCGTATTTACCTGGGGAAAAGACGCCCATGAGGCAGTTCACAATGCAGTAGTCACTGAGGAAGTTGCCAAGATGGCTTACAGGTGCGAAGTGATAAATCCAGAGGTTAAGCCTGCTCCGCAGGAACTTCAGGACAAGCACTACTACAGAAAACATGGCGCTAATGCATATTATGGGCAAGCATCCACCAAATAATGGCGGAAGTGTGCTACAATAATGTCGCTATAAAAAAAGAGTAAAAAAGGAAAGGAATTATGGCTATGACCAACCTAGAGTTACAAAGAAAAGCCAACGAAGTTCGCAAGGGCATTGTTACGGCAGTTCATGCTGCAGGTGCCGGACATCCCGGCGGATCTCTGTCAGCGGCAGATATCTTCACATATCTGTATTTTGAAGAGATGAATATCAATCCTGAGAAACCAGATGATCCAGATCGTGACCGCTTTGTTTTATCAAAGGGCCACACAGCACCAGGTCTTTATTCTGTAATGGCTCAGAGAGGATATTTCCCAGTGGAGGAGCTCACCACCCTTCGTAAGCTTGGTTCAAGACTTCAGGGACACCCAAGTATGCAGTACCTTCCGGGAATTGACATGAGCAGCGGATCTCTTGGACAGGGGATCTCAGTTGCCTGCGGAATGGCTCTTTCAGCCAAGCTTGATGGCAAGAACTACAGGACATACACTCTCCTTGGAGATGGAGAAATCGAAGAGGGACAGGTTTGGGAAGCGGCTATGTTCGCTGGCTTCAGAAAGCTTGATAATCTGGTTGTCATAGTTGACAATAACGGTCTTCAGATCGACGGACCTATCGATCAGGTATGTTCACCATATCCTATCGACAAGAAGTTTGAAGCATTCAACTTCCATGTTATCAACGTAGATGCACACGACTTTGATGCGCTCAGAGCAGCATTCAAAGAGGCAAAAGAGACCAAGGGCCAGCCTACAGCAATTATTGCACACAGCCTTAAGGGCAAGGGCGTTTCATTTATGGAAGGCCAGGTTTCATGGCACGGCGTAGCACCTAACGATGAAGAGTATGCTAAGGCAATGGACGATCTTAACAAGATCGGCGAGTCATTGGCGTAAGCGGCAAGGAGGTAAGAATGAGCGAAGTTAAGAAGATAGCTACAAGAGATAGCTATGGAAAAGAGCTTATAGAGCTGGCTAAGGTCAATGACAAGGTAGTAGTCCTTGATGCAGACCTTGCAGCAGCAACAAGAACTGGATGGTTCAAAAAAGAGTTTCCTGATCGTCACATCGATTGCGGTATTGCAGAGTGCAATATGATGGGTGTTGCAGCAGGTCTTGCAACAACTGGTAAGATCCCATTTGTCAGCACATTTGCTATGTTTGCTACTGGACGTGCTTTCGAGCAGGTACGTAACTCAATTGGTTATCCTCACCTTAACGTTAAGATCGGTGGAACTCATGCAGGTATCACAGTAGGTGAAGATGGTGCCAGCCACCAGTGTAACGAGGACATCGCGCTTATGCGCACCATTCCTGGAATGGTTGTTATGTGCCCTGCAGATGATATAGAGGCAAGAGCCTGCGTAAGAGCAGCAGCTGAACATGTTGGCCCTGTATACATCCGTTTTGGCCGTGCAGCATGCCCTGTAGTTAACGACAGACCAGATTATAAATTTGAAATTGGAAAAGGTACTGTACTTAGAGAGGGTAATGATGTTAGTATAATAGCTACAGGCATCGGCGTAGGTGCAGCTCTTGAGGCAGCAGAGAAGCTTGCAGCAGACGGCATCAGCGCTGAGGTAGTTAATATCTGCACCATCAAGCCTATCGACAGAGAGCTTGTTGTTGCAACAGCCAAGAAAACAGGTAAGGTTGTCACTGTTGAGGAACATTCAGTTATCGGCGGTCTTGGAAGCGCAGTAAGCGACGTGCTTTCAGAGGAGCATCCTACGATCGTTAAAAAGATTGGTATGCAGGACAGATTCGGTGAGTCAGGATCTGCAGCAGCGCTGGTTAAGAAGTATGGCCTTGACGGAGATGGCGTTTACGCATCAGTAAAGGATTTCCTCAAGTAATGAATATTTTAAGCCCTTCAATTTTAGCAGCAGACTTTAAAAAACTGGGACAGCAGATCACAGATGTAGATCAGGCTGGGGCCCAGTATCTACACATAGACGTAATGGATGGCATGTTTGTGCCATCCATTTCCTTTGGAATGCCGGTGATAGAGAGCATAAGAAGTGCCACAGACATGGTCTTTGACGTACATCTTATGATCATGGACCCTATAAGGTATGTAGAGGAGTTTGCTAATATAGGATCAGACATCATAACCTTCCATCAGGAGGCAGCAGATGATCCACAGGCGGTAATAGACAAGATCCATAGCCTTGGTAAAAAGGCGGGTATAGCTATTAAGCCAAAAACTCCTGTGTCAGTTTTGCTTCCTTACCTTGATAAGGTTGAGATGATCCTTGTTATGACAGTTGAACCAGGATTTGGCGGACAGAAACTAATTCCGGAAACAATCGATAAGGTTAGAGAAGTAAGAAGTATGCTTTGCGATAGAAATCTTACTACCGACATCCAGGTGGATGGAGGCATCAATGACGCCAATGTAATGACAGTAGTTGGCGCAGGAGCCAATGTTATCGTGGCAGGTTCTGCTGTATTTAAGGGAGACGCTAAGGGTAATGCGTCGAAGTTCCTCAAAATAATGGGAAACTGATTAAAATAATTTAAAATGCGCTTATTTACTGAGTTAACGCGCTATTTTGCTAAAGCTAATATTTCGTTGACAAACCCAAGCATATCACATACAATACGTTCGTGTAGTTTGCAAGGAATACCCCATGTGTAATGCACATGGGGATTTTTTTGCAAAAAAATTATAAGAACGCCTACATTTTAGGCAGGAGGAATTATGAAGAGATTTTTTGCAACAATGATTGCAGGCATTTCATGTGTAGCAATGCTTGCAGGATGCGGCAATTCTGCATCAACAGAAACAGTAGCAGAGCCTGCTACAACAGAAACTGCAGAGACTACAGAGTCAACTGAGACAACAGCTGTAGAGACTCCTGCAGAGACAGTTAAGCTTGACAAGCTTACAATTGGATTTGTTCCTTCTCGTGATCCAGACGAGATCGTTACAGCAACAGAGCCTCTTAAGGAGCTCCTTACAACAGAGCTTGCTGGCCTTGGCTATGAGGTTGGAGAGGTTGATATCACAGTTGGTACTTCTTACGAGGCAGTAGGTGAGGGTCTTTCAGCTGGTACAATCGATGTTGGACTTATCCCTGGTGGTACATATGTACTTTATGAGGATGGCTGCGATGTTATCCTTACAGCTACAAGAGACGGCCTTTCAATCGAGAGCCCAGACGCTAAGGTATGGAACGACAACAAGCCAACAGCACCTACACCAGAGAATCAGGTAACATTCTACCGTGGACTTATCATCGCTGGACCTTCAGATGCTGGTAAGGCTATCTCTGAGAAGGTTAACAACGGCGAGGAGATCACATGGGAAGATCTTGATGGACTTAACTGGTCAGTTATGAACTCTTCATCTTCTGCTGGATATATCTATCCTTCACTCTGGCTTCAGTCAAACTATGAGAAGCACATCACAGACCTTACACATGCTGTACAGGCTGATTCTTATGGTAACGCTTTTGCAAGACTTGCTTCAGGCCAGATCGACGTTCTTTGCTGCTATGCAGATGCAAGACGTGACAACGAGGAGAAGTGGACAACAGAGTTTGGCAGAACAGACAGCATCTGGGATGAGACCAATGTTATTGGTGTTACAGATGGTATCTACAACGACACAATCAGCGTAAGCAAGACATCTGCTGTTATGGATGATGCTCTCAAGGCAGCTCTTACACAGGCATTCATCAACATCGGAAACACAGACGCTGGTAAGGAAGTAATTTCTATCTACAACCACAATGGATACGTTGAGGCTAAGCCAGAGGACTATGAGTCTGAGAGAAAAGCTCAGGAGCTCATCAAGTCAATGCAGTAAAAAGTAATCACCTGGCGAGGTCTTTTCGAGCCTGGTGTACTACTTTGTTCTGGACAACGCGTAGCGTTGGAGCAGAACTTCCTTGTAATTAACATAAGGGGAGGATATTATGCCTCCCCTATTTTTGGCTATTATAGTTATTTTTCAGGAGAAAGCAAAATGATCAAGTTTGAGAACGTTGGAAAAGTATATCCAAATGGTTTTGAAGGCCTTAAGAATGTGGACCTTTCAATTGAGCAGGGAGAATTTGTTGCTATCATCGGTCTTTCCGGAGCGGGAAAATCTACACTTATTCGTACCATCAACAGGATGCACGATGTTACAAGTGGAAAACTCACCGTGGATGGTGTTGATGTTATGAGCTTGTCCGGAAAAGCTCTTAGAAGATTCAGAAGAAAGATAGGAATGATCTTCCAGTCCTTTAACCTGATCACAAGGACTACTGTAATAAAGAACGTTCTTACAGCTTTCGTTCCTGATATGCCATGGTACAGATCAGCTTTTGGTATCTATACCAGGGAAGAAAAGATCAAAGCACTTGAGTGTCTTGATAAGGTAGGTATCCTTGATAAAGCCTTCATCAGAGCAGACCAGCTTTCTGGTGGTCAGCAGCAGAGAGTAGCCCTTGCAAGAACTCTTGCGCAGAACCCACAGATCATCCTTGCAGATGAGCCTGTTGCTGCCCTTGACCCTGTAACAGCCAACCAGGTAATGGGAGACTTCAAGAGGATCAACGAGGAGATGAATATCTCTATCCTTATCAATATCCACCACATTGATCTGGCTCTTAAATATGCCACAAGAGTAGTAGGAATAAGAGCTGGTGAGATCGTATTTGACGGACCAGCATCTGAGGCAACCCAGGAAGTCCTTGATAAGATCTACAACGGAAAGGTAGACAGGGACGGCAACATTCAGGAAGAGGGGTGATTCTTGTGAAGCTCAGTTTATATGACAAGATTTTCAGGCCCAGGGAATATGTTCTTCCCAACGGCAAAAAAGCTTATAAAAAAGCCTCAAGAGCACCGATATATCTCATACTTGTCCTTGCTATGAGTGCTCTTTCAGTTAAGATAACCGGCTTTGACATGAAAGTATTGACCACAAGGATCGGACAGTTCTTTGTTATCCTTGGAGAGATGTTCCCACCAAAGACAAGCTATATGCCAACTGTCTGGACACCTCTTTTTGACACCATCAAGATGTCACTTCTTGGCTCTGTTGTAGGCGCACTTTTATCAGTTCCATTTGCTATGCTTGCCAGCACCAACGTGTGCCCAAGTAAGGTTGTGGTATCTATCATGAGAGTAATGTTCTCGCTTATCAGAACATTGCCAACGATCGTTATCGCCCTTGTTGCAACACTTATTTTTGGACTTGGAACTTTAGCAGGTACAGTAGCTATAGCAGTATTCTCTTTTGGTTACATCGGAAAACTTACATATGAAGAGATAGAGACAGTGGACATGGGAGCCTTCGAGGCTATGCAGGCCATGGGGGCCACAAGAAGACAGGCATTTGTGTCAGCCATAATCCCACAGGTTCTTCCATTCTATCTTTCAAACTGCCTCTTTAATTTCGAAGGTAATGTAAGATATGCAGCAGTTCTCGGTTATGTAGGCGCAGGTGGTATCGGTCTTATCCTCAATGAGAAGATAAGCTGGAGAGAATACCCAAGCGTGGGAATGATCCTCATCGCTTTATTTGTAACAGTATTTATCATTGAGTCAACAAGCCGTATGCTTCGTAAGAAGCTTGTCTGACCCGGGGAGGACTTACCATGAATCAGAGAATTGAACAAGCTTATGAAAAAAGACCCAAAGACTGGGTGTATAATCTGACTACTGCCATCATTGTTGTAGGCCTTCTTGTGTGGAGCGCAAGTGCAGTAGAGACCAGTGGTTCAACTCAGGATGGAGGACAGATCGCATTAAACGTCCTTTCAGGAATTTTCCATCCTGACCTTAGCTTTTTGTTTGATATGACAAAGAGCGGAGTTCCTTATCTGATGCTTGAGACAGTATGTATTGCTTTCCTAGGCACTATTGTTGGCGCCATTATTTCAATACCTCTTGCGTTTATCTCAGCATCAAACCTTACTCCTAAGCCAATCGCTTTTGCAGGCAGGATCATAATTATGGCAGCTCGTACGATCCCTGCTTTTGTATATGGACTTATGTTCATCCGTGTTACAGGACCTGGCGCCTTTGCAGGTCTGCTCACAATGGGTGTATGCTCTATAGGAATGATAAGCAAGATGTACATTGAGGCCATCGAGGATCTTGATACCCACGTTATCGAATCTTTGGATGCTGCAGGCTGTAACACCTGGCAGAAGATCAGATATGGTATCCTTCCTCAGCTTATGCCAAACTTCGCATCAACAGCCATCTACAGATTTGACATCAATCTTCGTGATGCTACAATCCTTGGTATGGTAGGTGCCGGCGGATTTGGTGCACCTCTTATCTTTGCAATGAACTCATACAGATGGAATGAGGCAGGAGCTCTTTTGGCCGGACTTATCATCCTGATCCTGATCATTGAGTACATCTCAACAAGGATCAGAGTCAAGCTCACAAGAGGATGATCACAATAAGAGGAAGTTATAATGAGAATCGTATTTACATCAGATACACACGGAAGTTTATATCCTGTAAATTACGCACAGAATTGCCCCGAGAACACGGGGCTTTTTTGTGTTGCCGGGCAGATAGATAAGGATGATAACACGCTGGTTTTGGACGGCGGGGATTCCCTTCAGGGAACACCTCTTATTTCCTACTATCTGGGACACAGGGATGAGTATGGATTTAACCCAATGGCTGAAGGCTTCAACGCCATGGGCCTTGACTACTACACTTTGGGAAACCACGATTTTAACTTTGGATATGAAGCAATCCTTGACTATGTAACAGCCATGAAGGGCCAGCTGATCTCCTGCAACGTGGTGGATAAAAGAGGCGCTCTTGGAATCAAGAAAAGCGTGATCCACACAATGCCAGATGGCCTTAAGGTAGGCATAACTGCTGCTGTTACAGGATATGTAAACGTGTGGGAACAAAAAGAAAATCTGACAGAGCTGGAAATCCTTGACCCTGTCACGGAGCTTAAAAAAGAGCTCTCAAATATTAAAGATAAGTGCGACCTTACAGTCTGCATCTATCACGGAGGATTTGAAGAGGACCTCTCAACAGGAAAGCTCCTTTCAGAGACAAAAGAGAACGAGGCCTGCAAGATCGCAAGGCAGCTGGACTTTGACATCCTTTTGACCGGCCATCAGCACATGGCTGTTGAGGGAGTTATGATAGATGGAACCTATGGCGTTCAGCCACCTGACAAGGCCAGAAGATACTGCGAGCTTTTGGTTTCTGGCAAAAAGGGTGATTTTAAGATCTCATCTAAGCTTGTTTCTGTAAATGAGCCTGGGAAGAAGTATGAAGAGATAGCTAAGGCCCACAGCTTTATGGATGGACTTACCATAGCTGTTGATAAGTGGCTTGATGAGCCTATAGGTTTTTTGGAAAAAGAGATCCTTCCTGAGGAAAAGCTTTATGTTGCCCTTCATGGAAGTAAGGTTGCTTCTATATTTAACCAGGTCCAGCTTGATTTTACCGGGGCGGACTTTGCCTGCACAAGCCTGTCCAATGACCCTCTTGGACTTAAAAAGGCCATAACAGTTAGAGATGTACTTAGTATTTATCAGTTTGCCAATACAATAGAGGTCAAGTCTGTTACCAGGAAGGTACTTAAGACAGCCCTTGAAAGATGCGCTGAGTACTTTGACTATAACGAGGAAACCGGGGAAGTCTCTATCTCCAAGGTGTTCCTTCAGCCTAAGGTTGAGCACTACAACTACGATTTCTATGCAGGACTCTGGTATGAGTTTGATCTTACAAGGCCGGTTGGTGACAGGGTGGTGACCCTTAAAAAGCTTGATGGAAGTGAGCTTTTGGATGATAAGAAGTACACACTTGCAACTAGCAACTACAGAGCAACCGGAACAGGCGGCTATGAATGCATCGGAAAAAGCCCTGTAGATAGGAGCTTTTCTGAGGAAATGCCAGATCTTCTCATTGACTACATCAGAAAGAACAGCCCTGTGCCTGAGATCATTAACAGCAGATTCTCTTGCAAGCCGCAAAAACAGTGAATAATTTGACTTTTGACAGTCAAGAAGGCATACTATATTTGTGTTATTATCGATAAAAAGAGGCTTAATATGTACAAAAGGTTAGACAGAAATGATCCGTGCTGGTGCGGCAGCGGCAAGAAGTATAAGAGCTGCCATGCTGCATTCGACGACAAGATAATCAAATATGAACACCAGGGAATGATAGTTCCATCCAGAAAGCTTTTTAAAACTGAGAAGGATATTGAAGGGATCAAAAAGAGTGCGGTCATCAACATGGCTGTCCTTGATGAGATCGGTGAAAAGATCCACGCAGGCATGTCAACTCAGGAAATAGATGACATTGTTTATAACACCACCACCAAGATGGGGGGCACCCCAGCGGACTTAGGATATGAAGGATTCCCGAAGAGCGTATGCACTTCTATAAATGAAGAGGTGTGCCACGGAATACCATCAGATGATATCATCCTTCAGGAGGGCGACATCATCAACGTGGACTGCTCTACGATCCTTAACGGATATTTTTCAGATTCCTCACGAATGTTCTGTATCGGAGAGGTATCACCTGAGAAAAAGAGACTTGTGGATGTTACAAAAGAGTGCCTTGAGGAAGGTCTTAAGGCAGTTATTCCATGGACTCCAATTGGAGATATGGGCAACGCAGTACATCAGCATGCCCTCAAAAATGGATATACAGTAGTAAGGGAAATCGGTGGTCACGGCTGTGGCAACGAGTTCCACGAAGAGCCTTTTGTCAGCTTCGTAAGTGAGCCAGGAACAGGAATGCTCATGGTTCCTGGAATGGTATTTACAATTGAGCCTATGGTCAACATGGGTGGCAATGAGATATTCATTGACGAAGAGAATGACTGGACTGTATATACAGCAGATCTTAAGCCTTCTGCCCAGTGGGAAGTTGAGCTTTTGGTCACAGAGACAGGATATGAGCTTTTATGCTGGTAATAATATATTGAAAGGATGAAAGTGATGCAGAATAAGGGTAAGTACTACATTACAACAGCCATTGCATATACTTCAGGAAAACCTCACATTGGAAACAGCTATGAGATAGTCCTGGCAGATGCAATTGCGAGATATAAGAGAAGAGACGGATTTGACGTGTTCTTCCAGACAGGCTCTGATGAGCACGGACAGAAGATCGAGACAAGAGCCATCGAAGCAGGCTGTAGCAGCCCCAAGGAATTTGTAGATAAGGTATCAGATACCATCAAAGGACTTTGGAACCTGATGGACACTTCTTATGATAAGTTCATCAGAACAACAGATGAGGACCATGTTAAGCAGGTTCAGAAGATCTTCAAGAAATTCTATGACCAGGGTGATATCTACAAGGGTTCCTACAAGGGAATGTACTGCACAGAGTGTGAGGCTTTCTACACAGAGTCTCAGCTTGTTGATGGAAAGTGCCCTGAGTGCGGCGGACCTGTCCACCCTGCTGAAGAGGAAGCTTACTTCTTCAAGATGAGCAAGTATGCTGACAGACTTATCGAGCACATCAATACACATCCTGAATTCATTCAGCCTGTAGCAAGAAAGAACGAGATGATGAACAACTTCCTTCTTCCGGGACTTCAGGATCTTTGCGTATCAAGAACATCTTTCAAGTGGGGAATACCGGTTGATTTTGATGACAAGCACGTAGTTTACGTATGGCTTGATGCCCTTACCAACTACATCACAGGTATCGGCTATGATGCAGATGGAAACAGCTCAGACCTCTACAAGAAGTACTGGCCTGCAGACCTTCATCTTATAGGAAAAGATATTATCAGATTCCATACGATCTACTGGCCAATCTTCCTCTTTGCTCTCGGTGAGCCACTGCCCAAGCAGGTATTTGGACACCCGTGGCTTCTTCAGGGCGGAGAGAAGATGAGTAAGTCAAAGGGCAACGTTATCTATGCAGATGACCTTGTAAGCATCTTTGGTGTTGATCCTGTAAGATACTTTGTTCTTCACGAGATGCCCTTTGACAACGACGGTGTCATCACATGGGAGCTCCTTGTAGAGCGATTCAATTCAGATCTTGCCAACACACTTGGAAATCTGGTAAACCGTACCATCGCTATGAGCAACAAGTATCTTGGCGGTGTTGTTGCAGATAAGGGCGTTACAGAAGCAGTTGATGATGACCTCAAGGCTGTAGTTACTTCCTGTTATGACAAGGTAGAGGCCAAGATGGACGAGCTTCGAGTAGCAGATGCACTTACAGAGATATTCACACTCTTTAAGAGATGCAATAAATATATCGACGAGACTGAGCCATGGATTCTTGGTAAAGACGAGGCCAAGAAGGACAGACTTTCCACAGTTCTTTACAACCTTGTAGAGTCTATCAGCATTGGCGCAGCACTTCTTGATCCATTTATGCCTGAGACTGCACAGAAGATCAAGGAACAGCTTTCAGCTCCTGACAGGGATTTCGATACACTTTCAACATTTGGTGTTCTTCCAAATGATACAAAGGTATCTGCAGCACCTGAGATGCTCTTTGCAAGAAAGGACCTTAAAGATGTCCTTGAGAAGGCAGCAGAGATCACCAAGAAGCAGAAGGCAGAATTTGAAGAGTCCCAGAAGAGAGCAGCAGAAAACCTTGCCAAAGCCGGACTTGCTCCTGCTCCTGTAGAAAAGCCTAAGGATGCTGGAGAAGAGAAGGCAGCTATAGACATTCCTGCCAAGGAAGAGATCTCTTTTGACCAGTTTGGAGCAATGCAGTTCCAGGTTGGTGAGATTATCAAGTGCGAAGCAGTTGAGAACTCTAAGAAGCTCCTTTGCTCCCAGGTTAAGATCGGAAGCCAGGTCAAGCAGATAGTATCTGGTATCAGGAAATACTATTCACCTGAGGAGATGGTTGGTAAGAAGGTAATGGTTCTTGTTAACCTTAAGCCTGCCAAACTTGCTGGTGTTCTTTCAGAGGGAATGCTTCTTTGCGCCGAGGATGCAGACGGCAACCTTTCACTTATGACACCTGAAAAAGAGATGCCAAGTGGAGCAGAGATTTGCTGATAATGCGTATTTAAGCAACCGAAACGACGTAATCTGTAGTATTATATATGTATAGATATATAGAATAACTTTGGGGAGGAATTCCAAATGGTACGCAAAGAGGAACTGACTTACAAATCACGAGACAGACAGACAATGCTCCACGCTATCAGATGGATTCCGGAGGGTGAGCCTATTGCAATACTTCAGATCATCCACGGAATGCAGGAGTATGTTGATCGCTATGATGAGTTTGCTAATTACCTGGCTGAGAGAGGAATACTCGTAATAGGTAATGATCACCTTGGACATGGCGGTTCTGTTGGTGAAAATGGAACAAAGGGATTTTTCTGCAAGGAGGATCCTGCTACAGTTCTTGTAAGGGATGCTCACAGACTTAAAAAGATGACTCAGGAAGATTATCCTGGAATTCCATGCTTTATACTTGGCCACAGCTTTGGCTCTTTTGTGGCAAGGGAATATATCACCAGATACGGAACTGGTATCAAGGGCGCCATCATTCAGGGGACAGCCTTTATGCCAACAGGAACAATTAAGAGCCTTTCAGGTCTTGTAAGCTTCCTGCAGTTCATACTTGGCGAGAAGACCCGCAGCACCATGATCAACAACATGGCGTTCAAGGGCTACCTTAAGAGGATCCAGAATCCAAGGACCAAGTTTGACTGGCTTTCTCACAACGAAGAGAGTGTAAACAAATACATTGCTGATCCATTCTGCAACTTTGTATTTACATTAAATGGATTCAAGACAATGGCAGAGCTTCTTAAGAGAGTTCAGGATGTTGAGAAGATGGAAGATATTCCCAAGAACCTTCCGATCCTCATCACTGGCGGTAAGGAAGATCCTGTAGGCAGCTACGGAGATGCCCTTAAGAGACTTTACACTATTTATACAAACGAACTTCACATTGAGAATGTAGAACTGAAGCTTTACGACGGCATGCGCCACGAACTTCAGCAGGAAATTGGCAGAGAGACTGTATTTGAGGATCAGTACAACTGGCTCAAGAAAGTGATTGATGGTGGAGCAGCAAATTGACACGTCAAAAATAATGGTAAGATGCGCTTACCATTCTGACTGGGATGGGGCGATGAAGCTCGCATGGGATACCTTTGTGAGATTCGACGCCCCTGATTATTCTCAGGAAGGAATAGAAAATTTCCACAGATTTGTAAATGATGATATGCTCAGGAAGATGTTCGTGGCAGGTCATTATCAGCTCTTTGTGGCCACGGATGGTTCAAGGTATGTGGGTATGCTCTCTTTGCGTGAAAAGAAGCATATCTCTCTTTTATTTGTGGATGAACATTATCATAAGCATGGAGTGGCCAGTGCGCTGCTTACGTTTGTGAAAAGATATGCCATTGAGGAGGAAGGTGTTGACAGGCTTACTGTCAATTCATCACCCTACGCAGTGGAGTTTTACCATAAGAAAGGCTTTAAGGACCTTCAGGGGGAGACGGTTGCAGACGGTATCAGATTTACACCGATGGAACTGATATTATGATAAAAGAAATTCAGGAAGGAATAGTTTTAAATGGGGAAGATTTTTGATCTGGACAGTCCTATCATGAGAGGACTTAGCAAAATGGCAGATGTGATGTGGCTCAATATACTGGTGCTTATCTTTGCACTGCCGCTTATCATCCAGCAGTATCTTATGCTAGGAGCCTTGGTATATGATGACCAGTCACTTATTATGAATTATGTTTTCTGGGCATGGATCGTGGGGATCATAACTTCCATCCCTTTGGGACCAGCGCTTACAGCAATGCACTTCGTCCTTTTAAAGATAGTAAGGGATGAGGAGAGCTATATTACCAAGACTTTCTTTAAGTCATTTAAAGAGAACTTCAAGCAGAGCAGCATCCTTATGATGATCCAGTTTATTGCCGGTGGAATTCTGGTAATGGATTTTCTTCTTATGAAGAATGCCGGAGTTGTTTATAAATATATCATTACAGCTGCCAGCATTATCCTGCTTATGGCTGCAATGTATATTTTCCCACTTCAGTCCAAATTCCAGAATAAGATCCTTGGAACTTTGAAAAACTCATTTTTGGTTGCGATCATGGCACTTCCAAAGACAGCTGCCATGTTGGTTGTTTCACTTTTTCCAGTGCTTCTTTATTATTTCTTCGGGCTTAAGCTTGTTCCACTTCTTATCCTCATAGGAATAGCAGGACCGGGATATGCCTGTGCTGCTCTTTACAATGAGACCTTCAAGAAGTTCGAGCCAAAGGAAGAAGAGATTTCTGAGGAGCAGGAACTGGAAAACGCTATTAAGAAAATAGAGGACGATGAAAAAGATTAACAGAAAGCATTTGAGATGGTTTATACCTCTGATCATATATTACATTTTCATGGCCATCACACTAAGAACATATTGGACATATGCTTACAGCAGGGCTGTGGATGCCAAGGAGAACGAGATCGCATTTGATGTTGAAACTGCTCTTGATAACATCGACTTTTCTGTTGAAAGTGCTACGGCCAGGATTGTGCAGATTGCAGAGGCTTTTTCTCTTTACACGCCCATCTATAACAAGAATCAGATAACGCTTCTGCTCAAGAACATGGTGGAGGAGACAGATCTTTCCCATGCCCTTGTCTGCGATCTTGATGGCGTTGGATATGACATGGATGGCCGGGATGTAAATATAGGTGATGAATCTTATTTTGATGATGTCACCGCCGAGTATTCCAGAGGCGGAGTTGGAATGATCCTCCCGGATGGACAGACTGAAATGGATTCAGAGATCCTCATTGTCTGTGGGCTTACCTATACTGACAAGACAAAGGGATATCTTATTACCAAGATTCCCATCATACATGTTTCTGACCAGCTCTTTAAAGATAAGTACATTGCCAACAGATCAGATATAGTTACCATTGATGGCGACATTATTTCTTTTGGTCATGGTAAAAAGCGCTCCGGGGAAAAGGGAGTCACAAGGCAGAAACTGTGGAATGATCTTCCTGCCGGTATATCAAAAGATACCATCAAGCTCAGTATTTCCCAGAAAAATGTGTACATGTCAGATATTCCGGACTATGGATATGTGATAGTTGTTCCTTTCAAGAACATGGCTGGTGCAGTAGTCACCTTCATCACAGAAAATGAGATGATGCAGATGGTGGATCAAAGCCTTCAGCCGCTCAGATATGCATTTCTGTGGTCAATTGTATCATCGCTCCTGCTTGTAGTCATGATCTACATTGCCAATGTGATCAGCAATTATATTGAGAAAAGAAGATTTGAAAAGAACTTCGCTGAAGCTGAGAGAGACGTTGTTACGGGACTTATGACAAGAGCCTCAGCCACAAGGGCGATTGACAGCTATTTAAGTGAAAATGACGACAGGCGTGGACTGATGTTTATCATTGGTTTAAACAAAAGTGACGATGAAGACAAGGAAGACATTTTCACCGGCGAGAGACTAAAAGAGTTTTCCCGCTCCCTTGAGAGGGGATTTAGAGCCACAGATATCCTGGGAAGACTGTCGGACAAGGAATTTTTGGTATTCCTTAAGGATATCCATGAGGAAAAGGATGTAAGAAAGCAGACTGACCATATGCAGATGTTCCTCCATGATGTCAAAGTGACAGACGGAGAGAGAGAACTGTCTGCAAATGCAGGAGCAGCTCTTTTCCCGGACAGCGGTAAAAATGCTACTGATATGCTGAATGCTGCTGAGAGTGCTCTTCTCAGGTCCCGCGAGGACGGCATAGGTATGTTGTCATTTTGACAAATGACAATAGGCAAATTGCACAGTGATATTTTCGTTTATTCGTCATAATTATGTGAATTGGGGAAATTGTTCCAAAAACTAGGCAGATTGGCTAATGAAAAATAAAATCTTTGTGGAAATGGTGAATAGCAAATGGTCTGCCGATTCTTTATACTTTAACCTAGCAAAAAGCTTTGTACAAAATAGGAGGATTAATTGGTATGGCAAGTTTATCACTTGAGCATGTAACTAAAGTTTATCCTAACGGTTTTGAGGCTGTTAAAGATTTCAACCTTAACATCGAGGATAAAGAGTTTATTATTTTCGTAGGACCTTCAGGATGTGGAAAGTCTACAACTCTTCGTATGATCGCTGGACTTGAGGATATCTCTTCAGGAACACTTAAGATCGGTGACAGAGTTGTTAACGATGTAGAGCCTAAGGACAGAGATATCGCCATGGTATTCCAGAACTACGCTCTGTATCCACACATGACTGTATATGATAACATGGCTTTCGGACTTAAGCTTAGAAAAGTTCCTAAGGCTGAAATCGACAAGATGGTTAGAGATGCAGCTAAGATCCTTGACCTTGAGAAACTCCTTGATCGTAAGCCTAAGGCTCTTTCAGGTGGACAGAGACAGCGTGTTGCTATGGGACGTGCTATCGTTCGTAACCCTAAGGTATTCCTTATGACAAGCCAGGCAACCTCTTCGTTGCTGGATTCATGGGATCACCTCAGATGAACTTCCTTGATGCAGAAGTTGAGGTTCAGGGCGACAGCGCTAGCCTTAAGATCGCTGGTCAGTCAATCGAGCTTCCACCTGCAAAGGCTAAGAAGCTTATCGATGGTGGCTACGCTGGAAAGACTGTTACATTCGGTATCCGTCCTGAGGATGTTGATGATTCAGAAATGGTTGTTAACACATCTAAGGCAGTATTCGAGTCAACAATCAACGTTTACGAACTTCTTGGTGCAGAAGTTTATCTGTACTTTGATCTTGCTGAGTTCCCTATCACAGCTAGAGTTGATTCTCGTACAACAGCTAGACCTGGCGACAAGGTTAAGTTTGCATTTGATGTTGAGAAGATCCACATCTTCGACAAAGAGACAGAGCAGACAATCACAAACTAATAACAGTCGCTCAATATGCGAATTTAAAGAGCTACGCTTTTTGCGTAGCTCTTTTCTATTGGGCAGATAAAGTGTTATACTCAAAAGTAGGAAGGTTATAGCGTCTAAGGGGGTTAAACCATGATAACAGCTAATACAATAAGGACCAGCATAGAGGAATTAAGCGCCATTACTAAGGTTGAGCTTGCTGTAATGGACTTGAGCGGAGATGTAGTTGCCTCTACCAGCGAGAAGGACTTTTTGGATATTTCAATAATTGTGAGCTTTGCAAATTCTCCTGTGGATTCACAGGTTATTGGAGATGTTCATCTTTTCAAAGTTTTGGATGATCAGGACCCTGCATATATCCTTCTGGCCAAGGGCGATTCAGAGCACGCTTATATGGTGGGCAAGATTGGTGTAAGCCAGCTTCAGGGACTTATCCAGGCTTATAAGGAGAAGTTTGACCGCAATAACTTTTTCCAGAATCTTCTTCTGGACAATATGCTCCTTATTGATGTTTATAACAGAGCAAGGAAGCTCAAGATCGAGGTAAATGCACCTAGAGTAATAGTGCTTGTTGAGACTGGAGATACCACAGACAATATGGCCCAGGAGCTTCTTGGTGGAATGTTTGGAAACCACATGGGCGATTTTGTTACAGCAGTTGATGAGAACAGTGTTATCCTTATTAAGTCTCTGTCAAAGGGACAGTCTTACGACGAGGTTCAAAGGATCGCAACTACCATCGTGGATATGATGAATACAGAAGCCATGCTTAACGTAAGGGTATCCTACGGCGCTATCGTTGATGAGCTTAAAGACCTGAGTAAATCCTACAAGGAAGCTAAAATGGCTATTGAAGTAGGCAAGATATTCTATGCAGAAAAGAGAGTTAACGCCTACAATACTCTAGGAATTGGAAGACTTATCTATCAGCTTCCAGAGAGCCTTTGCAGGCTGTTCATAGATGAGATATTTGGGGAAAATGAAGTTCCTGATGATCTTGATGAAGAGACTCTTAACACTATCAACAAGTTCTTTGAAAACAATCTGAACGTTTCAGAGACTTCCAGACAGCTGTTTGTCCATAGAAATACTCTTGTTTATAGGATTGAAAAACTGGAAAAGAGCTGCGGGCTGGATGTTAGAAAATTTGATGATGCCCTGACCTTTAAGATTGCAATGATGGTTATCAGCTACATGAAATATCTTGAAAAGAAAAGCTGATGAGATTCTCTAAAGGATGCATGCACGTCTCTCCGGAAAAGAATAGGCGACCTTACAACACATGAAAGGTTCCACTTAGTGCTGCTTCGTTCCCGACCTGACACGGTTCGCGGATTTCCATTGCATAAGACCCACTCCCACACAGAAGTGCTGCTACATGCACCCTTTACAAAACCGCTCTATTACTATACTTACTTTTTTGATTTATGTCAAACTCTTCACTGCTGACCTAAAAGGTCCTGCAAAGTGAAGCTGTCTATATATTCATTGATGACTTTATCAAGTCCCTGCCAGAAGATGGCAGTGGAACACTCGCTGGCCAGAGGGCAGGACAAGCCTTCTGAGTCTGCTGTGCATTCAACAGAAGCAAGAGATCCTTCTGTCGTTCTTAAGATATCCCCAACATTTATTTCTGAAGGAGCCTTGGAGAGTCTGTGACCTCCATTGCTTCCGCGCATGCTGTCAAGGTAACCCGCTTTTCCAAGGGCTGAGATGATCTGCTCCATGTATTTGGGGGTTATGCCCTGCCTGCTGGAGATGTCTTTTGCTGCAATATATTCGCCGTTGTTGTGGAGGGCAAGATCAAGCATGACCTTCAGTGCGTATCTGCCTTTTGTTGATATCTTCATTGTGTACCTCGGATAAAAAACTTATAATAGAAATGAGTTGTAAAAACATAATAGCAAAAACAAAAAGCAATTACTACCATATTGGTATGAATTATGAAAAATAGAGAGCTGTCTGAAGAAGAAAAAAAGGACATAAAATACATGAGGGCTGCAATTGCCCAGGCAAAGAAAGCATATAAACTCGGAGAAGTTCCAATTGGCTGTGTCATAGTATATGAGGACAAGATCATAGGCAGGGGTTACAACAGGAGAAACACTGATAAGACGCCCCTTGCCCATGCAGAGATAACTGCCATAAAAAAGGCGGGGAAATACATGAATGACTGGCGCCTTGAGGGGTGCAAGCTTTATGTTACATTGGAACCCTGTCAGATGTGCTCTGGTGCAATTGTTCAGGCCAGAATACCGGAAGTCATCATGGCTGCAGAAAACCCAAAGGCAGGATGCGCAGGTTCAGTTATGGACATCCTGAATAACCCTGAGTTTAATCACCAGGTACTTGTAAAAAAGGGAGTACTGGGGGAAGAGTGCAGTGAACTTTTAAAGCAGTTTTTCATTGAACTTAGAGCGAGAAATAAGGCTGAAAAGGAGCAGAAAGGTAAAGCTTGTGAGTAAGAGGATCATTTCAATTCTACTTGTAATGACAATGCTGTTGGCAACAGCAGGCTGCGGGGCTATGGGAACAAACGGATACAGAAACCCTGTTGCAATGGACGAGATTGATTTTAGTGAAAGTCCTGTGACCATCACCTATCTCACCATTGGCGACAAGCCTACAAACGGCAGAACTGAAGAGGTCATTGAGAAGCTGAACAAGATCCTTGTGAAGCGTCTTAATGCAAAACTTGATATTTATTATGTTGGCTGGTCGGATTATCTTACCAACTACAACAATACAGTAAAGACCAAGGAACTTGGAATAGACCTTATTGGTACAGGATCAGACTGGCTGGATGCATGGCCAAATGTTATAGAGGGCAATTTCCTTCCTCTTACTGAGGATATGCTCCGCAAATACTGTGGGATCACATATACTAATGTCCCCAAGTCTGTTTGGAGGAGCTGCTCCTACGACGGAAATATCTATTTTATCCCGGAAAACGAGTACACCCAGTGGACTAACCACGGCTTTATATACAGAGAAGACCTTGCAAAAGAGGCTGGACTTTATGAGATCAATTCCTGGGAGGATCTCTGCACATATTTTTACAGTGTAAGGAATAAACATCCTGACATGATCCCTTGGGATACTGATGGAAAGTCAAGTATTGTCCCTCTGGGCTACATCATGAGCAAGAGGAACTATGCGCCAATTTATGAGCTCACCACATATGGTCTGTGGGGAGAGGATCTGGATAATAAGGGCAAGATAATTTCTCCATTTTATAAGGGCGATGAGCTTATTGAATACGCCACACTTATGAAGGAATGGAGACTTAAAGGGGTGTTTAAGAGTGACACCTCTATGGTGGGCGACAATGAGGATGAGTTCTACATGGGTGAGTCGTCAGTTATACAGCACCACACTCAGAACTTCTACACCGTCATCAAGCCGAAGGCTTACCTGGATATGCCAGATACTAACGTTAAGTTCTATTGGTTTGGAAAAGAAAATGGCAATCTCCTAAGGGTATCCAATCTCCATGGCGCCATGGCGGTATCTGCATATTCTCAGCACCCGGAGAGAGCCCTTATGGTCTACGATATGCTGCGAAACGATCAGGAATGCTACAACCTTATCAGATATGGTATAGAGGGCATCCAGTATGAGTTTAACAGTAGCAACATGATGGAAAAACCCAGTGGCTACAACGAGAACAAGGACAGCATTGTGACCAACTTCTGGTGGGGCAGAAGAGATGAGTATGAAGTTCCGGATTCTTCATATGCTCTGGATGATTACTACACCCTGGTAAACAGTTATGAGCACGTGGCTGAGTCCTATCCATGGGAGGGTGTTCCATTCTCGACGCCCTATATTAACGATGAACTTAAGGCGATCACAGCTATCTGCGATGAGTATATGCCCCAGATCTCCATGGGAGCATATGTTGGGCCGCCAGAGGAAAAGGTTGCTGAGTTCAGAGCCAGGCTCAAGCAGGCGGGATTTGAGAGGATCACAGGCCAGCTCCAGAGAATTTATAATGAACAGTAAAAAAGATCATACTATAGGGATAAGATTTGTGCTAAAATAGCGCCAATGTTATTTATGAAAAGAGTATGGAAGTAGGAGGAACAAAATGGTAACGACTTTGGACAAGGGATGCTACCTTGTAGATGGACAGACACTGATCCCTGCAGATGCAGAGGCACCTGCTAAGCTTTCAGGTCTTGGTATTACAGATGAACAGAGAGATTTAGCAAAAGAGAACACTATCGCCTATGGTATTTTAAAAGCGCACAATACCTCAGGCAACATGGACAAGCTCTGTGTTAAGTTCGACAAGCTTACATCACACGATATTACTTATGTTGGAATCATTCAGACTGCAAGAGCTTCAGGTCTTGAGAAGTTCCCTATCCCATATGTCCTTACCAATTGCCACAATTCACTTTGTGCAGTAGGTGGCACTATAAATGAAGATGACCATATGTTTGGACTTACAGCTGCTCAGAAGTACGGCGGAGTATACGTTCCACCTCATCAGGCTGTAATCCATCAGTACGCAAGAGAGATGCTCTCCATGGGCGGCGGAATGATCCTTGGATCTGATTCCCACACCAGATATGGAGCGCTTGGAACAATGGCTATCGGCGAAGGTGGCCCTGAGCTTGTTAAGCAGCTCCTTGGTCAGACCTATGATGTAGACAGACCGGAAGTAGTAGCGATCTATCTTGAGGGAACACCTAAAAAGGGCGTTGGTCCTCAGGACGTTGCTCTTGCTATCATTGGCAAGGTCTTTGGAAACGGTTATGTAAAGAACAAGGTAATGGAGTTTGTTGGCCCTGGTGTTAAGAACCTCAGCGCAGACTTCAGGATTGGTGTCGATGTTATGACAACAGAGACTACCTGCCTTTCATCTATCTGGGAAACCGACGATGAGATAAAGGATTACTACGCTATCCACGGAAGACCAGAAGACTACAAAGAGTTAAAGCCAGGAAAGGTTGCTTACTATGACGGCCTCGTTAAGGTTGACCTTGACAGCTTAAATCCTATGATCGCAATGCCTTTCCATCCAAGTAATGTATATGAGATCAGTGAGGTTAATCAGAACCTTGAAGATATCCTTGAGGAAGTTACAAAGAGAGCTAAGGTAAGCTTTGGCGACAAGGTTTCCTACTCACTTAAGGACAAGATCGTAAATGGCAAGTTTGTTGTTGACCAGGGTATCATAGCTGGATGTGCTGGTGGCGGATTTGAAAATATCTGCGCTGCTGCTGACATCCTGAAGGGCAACTTCATCGGCAACGACAGATTCACCTTGAGCGTTTATCCTGCTTCAACTCCTATCTATATGGAGATTGTTAAGAACGGCGCTGCTGCAACAATCCTTGAGACTGGTGCGATCCTTAAGACAGCATTCTGCGGACCTTGCTTTGGTGCTGGAGATACTCCCGCTAACAATGCATTCAGTATCAGACATTCAACAAGAAACTTCCCTAACAGAGAAGGTTCCAAGGTTCAGAACGGTCAGGTTGCATCTGTTGCACTTATGGATGCCCGCTCTATCGCAGCAACTGCAGCAAACAAGGGCGTTCTTACACCTGCCACAGAGTTTGACGGAGAGATCAAAAAGTACAAATATCACTTTGACAGTGCTATTTATAAGAACAGAGTATTCGATTCAAAGGGTAAGGCAGATCCAAGTGTTGAACTTCAACTTGGACCAAACATCAAGGATTGGCCTAAGATGTCAGAGCTTCCCAAGAACCTGGTACTTAAGGTTGTATCAGAGATCCATGATCCTGTAACCACAACAGATGAGCTCATCCCTTCAGGTGAGACTTCATCCTACAGATCCAATCCTCTTGGACTTGCAGAGTTCACTCTTTCAAGAAAGGACCCTGAGTACGTTGGTCTTGCAAAAGAGGTAAGGGCAGCTCAGGATGCACTCATTGAAGGCGCAGATCCAATCGCTGCATTCCCGGAGCTTAAGGGTGTTATGGACGTTATCACAAAAGAGTATGCTGACGTTAATAACGATAATATTGGCTTTGGATCTACAATCTTTGCAGTTAAGCCTGGAGATGGATCAGCAAGAGAGCAGGCAGCTTCCTGTCAGAAGGTGCTTGGCGGATGGGCTAACATCGCCAACGAATATGCTACCAAGAGATATCGTTCAAACCTTATTAACTGGGGTATGCTCCCATTCATAATTGATGAGGGTGCTCTTCCATTTAAGAGGCTTGATTATATCTTCCTTCCAGAGATCAGAAAGGCTGTTGAAAACAAGGACAGCCAGATAAAGGCTTATGCTGTTTCTGGTTCAGCAATGAAGGAGTTTACTCTTAAGATGGGTGATCTTACAGATGATGAGAGACAGATCATCCTTGATGGTTGTCTTATAAACTTCAACCGCGTAAAATAATTAGTATGTCTTATGAGTGTAATTGTTTAAAAAGAATTATAATTATTGGTATGTCAATTACCATAGCTGGAAGCGTCGCAGGTTGCGGCGCTTCTTCTGCTGAATTGGAGGCGGAGGTTTCCGAGATAACAGGAGGGGCTTTTGCCTCAGTGGATTATCAGGTCCCGATTCAGGTTCCAAGCGGACTTGTGGATCAGATCGGATACAGCAAAGGCTCTGAAAAAGTAGTTGTTTTTAAGGGAGAAGATATCTCTGGTAATTTCAGTATCTTAAACACAGAGACAGGGAAAATGGTCTACACCGGAGAAATCTTAAAGCCCGTCTACAATGAACAGCTTGATGAGTATGACAGCCTTGGATATTTTAATGACCTTGATGAAGAGGGTCAGTACTGCATATATACAGATGTTTCCGGAGAGTCATATTCTTTTTCCATTAAAGAGGATGCCTACAGGGATCTGTTTACAAGTGCCTGCAAGAAGTACTACATAAACAGATGTGGCATTGGCCTTTCAGAGAACTATGCAGGGGACAGCGCCCACAGTGCCTGCCACACCACCATGGCAAGACTCCAGGAAGATCCTTCAGTACAGATCGATGTATCCGGCGGCTGGCACATGGATGAGATGGCGAGAAGGGATGCAGCTCTTGGCAGCAGGATCGCAGAAAACCTCCTTGCGGCCTATGAGATGAACCCTTCAGCCTTTACCGATGACACGGGGATCCCTGAGAGTGGCAACCAGATTCCTGATATTTTAGATGAAGTCAGATACGAGGTTGAGTGGCTTCTTAAAATGCAGGATCCAAGGACTGGAGGAGAGTACGCAGCAGCTGTTACTGACGTTCAGAAGGGGGCAGATGTTTTTGCAGCTCCTGTACTTGTTACTCCGGTATCCATGGAAGCTACAATATCCTTTGCCTCTGCAATGGCGAGGTTTAGCTATTTCTATCAGCAGTATGACTCTGAGTTTGCAACAACGGCCCTTAAGGCTGCGGACAGAGCTTTTTCCTGCTTTCTGAATAACAAGAGGGCAGAGGATGATTCTGCTGCATTTAAGGCTGCAGCTCAGCTGTACAGGGCAACAGGCTCTGTGGCTTACTCGGATATCTTAGACGGGTATTTTGCAAGAACGGATTTTGATCAGCTCTTTACCAGTGATGAGAATATATTTCTTGGGTCTGTGACATATCTTTCCATCAACCAGAAGGTGGATGTTGAGAAATGCACTTACCTTATGAAGCTTCTTATGAAGACCTCGGAGAATATTGCAGCTAAGGCCTCTGCCTCCAGCTATCTTGTGACTGATGAGGACACAGAGCATGGCTTTGAGAACATGCTCAAGGACATGAGGTGTCTTACCATTACAGATCACATCATTTATAACCACGAGTACACCACCATCATTGAAAATCATGTGCACTTTTTATCTGGCATGAATCCTGGTGCGGTGAACTATCTTACAGACGACACTGAAAGGACCTATGTGGACACTGGAGAAAATGGTGTCCTTAATGATCCTGAGTCAGTAGCTCTTTTGATATTCATGCTCAGCGTCCTGGAACAGTGATATTTACTGGTAGCATTTTTTCCAAAGTGATAGTCTCTTTTTGGTTTGCAACTGCCTAAGGGTAGTGTTAATATGGATGGGTCATGAAAGCGATAATAGGTGATTTAAATATCAATTACATAGATGAGGGGCAGGGACCACTTCTTGTCATGCTCCACGGATGGGGATCCAACATAGATCTCTTTGCACCGGTGATAGGCTTTGCCAAAAAGAAGTATCACGTGGTAGCCATGGACATGCCTGGCTTTGGTAAGAGCGACGAGCCGGCTGAGCCAATGAACGTCGATGATTATGTAAACTTCGTTCTGGACTTTATAAGGACTCTTTATCCTGAGGAAAAAGAGATCATCTTTTTAGGACACTCCATGGGCGGAAGGATCATAATCAAGCTGACCTCCGGGATTAAGGATGGAAGGATAGACAGCTCTTTTACCATTCCAAAGGTCATACTTACGGACTCAGCAGGTATCATTCCGGTTAAGACTGCGGCTCAGAAAAAGAAAACAGCAAGATACAAGTTCTACAAGAACCTCATTACCAGGACCGGGATTGCCAAGGCGTTTCCAGGGACTATGGATGCTCTTCAAAAGAAATTTGGAAGCGCGGATTACGCTGCAGCTTCCCCTGTTATGAGGCGGAGCCTCGTGAAGGTGGTCAATGAGGACCTGGAGCCATACATGCCTTCAGTCACCATGCCAGCTCTTCTTATCTGGGGCGACAAGGACACTGCAACACCTCTTTCCGACGGGCAGAAGATGGAAAAGCTTATGCCACAGGCGGGGCTTGCTGTGATAGAGGGCGCAGGCCACTACAGTTTTCTTGATAACACTTATCTGTTTAATAAGATCCTGGGAAGCTTTCTTGGGATAAGTTTTTGAGGTGATCAATAGATGATCTTTACTATTATTATTTATCTGCCGGTTATTTGCTTTGCTATTTTGGGACTTAGGTATCATACCCATATGCTGCAACTTTCAAGCTACCAGTTTCAGGGGTATTTCAGACACCTTAGAACTGACAAGGCAAGGATGATCGCACATATAGCTTTTATTCTTCTGTTTGTTGTCACTATGTCTGGAGAGCTGATAAATACAGGCATTCAGCTTATTGCTCTGGTGGCGCTGTTGGGAGTGTACATAGGTCTTTTGATCTCCTACGTACCACGACAGGCCAAGAAGAAGTTCGTGGTAACTGACAGGGTTAAGAGACTTTTCGTGACATATGTCATTTTGTCATTCCTGATACTGGTCCTGCCATATATCATTTTTGGCGCGTTCAGAAGGTCCTACAGCGCTTCTGCACAAGGGGGCATTGAAGGCGCATTTATTTCCATGATTGTCACTGTTGTGATGATGGTTCTGTACATCGGGCTTTTGCCACTGATTCCTGCACTTGCAAACCTCATCAACAAGCCAATAGAGAACAGGATCAACAGATGGTTCATTGATGACGCAGTCAGGATGATCAATGACCACGGGAATCTTCGTATCATCGGTATCACAGGAAGCTTCGGAAAGACCAGTGTTAAGTACTACCTCACAACCCTTCTTTCTGAGAGCTTTAGCGTTCTTATGACACCTGAGAGCTACAACACACCAATGGGAATTGTCAGGACCATAAGAGAGCACCTTAAGCCAACCCACGAGATATTTGTCTGTGAGATGGGCGCAAGACATCTCCATGATATAAAAGAGATAACAGACATTGTTCACCCAGATGATGGTATCGTAACCTCCATTGGATACCAGCACCTTGAGACTTTCCACAGCCTTGAGAACATCATCAGCACCAAGTATGAACTCCTTGACGCTGTGGATGAAAAAGAAAAGAAGGAAGGCAAGCAGGAAGGAAAGCATCTTAAGTTTGTAAATGGCGACAATGAGATCATCCGGGCAAACATGAAATATCCTGATGCCATAACCTATGGCCTGTCTGATGGCAATGATTATCAGGCAAAAGACATTGTGGTAACAGGAGCTGGAACAAGCTTTACCGTTACTTCTCCAAAGGGCGAAAGCGCTGAGTTTTCAACAAAACTTGTTGGAAGACACAACGTTGAAAATATTGTGGGAGCCATTGCTGCAGCAAACAGCCTGGGCGTTCCAATGAAAAAGCTTGTTATGGCTGTTAGACGTCTTGTGAGTGTTCCTCACAGACTTGAGCTCGTTAAGCACGGAAATGTATCTATACTTGATGATGCCTACAACTCAAATCCAAACGGAGCCAAGGTGGCTCTTGAGACCCTTTCTCTTTTTAGGGACAGCGTCAAGATCCTTGTAACCCCTGGTATGGTGGAGCTTGGTGAGAAAGAGGCTGAGTATAACGAAGAGTTCGGAAAACAGGCAGCTGCTGTCTGCGACTATATCATCCTGGTTGGACAAAAGAACAGCGCAGACATCGAAAGAGGAGCTTTAAATGCAGGCTTTAACAAGGAGAAGATCTTTACAAAAGCAAGCTTTAAAGAGGCTTCCGAGCTGATGTATGAGATTGACGCAGGAAAAGAAAAGGTCATTCTTCTTGAGAACGATCTTCCTGATAACTATAAGTAATTAAAAATGAAAGAAGGCATATTATGAAGCTAAAAGTAGCAGTTTTATTTGGCGGAAAGAGTACAGAGCATGAGATTTCCATCATCTCTGCAATTCAGGCAATAGGAAGCATTAACAAGGACAAGTACGAAGTGATCCCTGTCTATATGACCAAGAACAACGACTTCTATGTTGGAGAATCCATAGGAACCATCGAGGAGTACACTCATATTCCTGAGCTTCTTAAGAAGAGCACTCAGGTCATCTGGGTCAAGGACGGAGACAGAGTAAGCCTTGTCAGATATCCAATGAAGAAGTTCGGGAACAACGTTATCACTCAGGTTGACGTTGCTTTCCCTATCGTTCACGGAACCAACGTTGAGGACGGAACTCTGCAGGGATACCTTGCTACAATGGGACTTCCTGTTGTCGGATGCGACGTTCTTTCATCAGCTGTTGGAATGAACAAGTACGTAATGAAGACAGTCCTTAAGGACAATGATATTCCAGTCCTTGACTGCAAGTGCTATACATGGAAAGACTATGAGGACGTTGATGGTCTTGTAGCCAAGATCGAAGCAGCTTTTTCATATCCTGTAATCATCAAGCCTCTTAACCTTGGTTCCAGCATTGGTATCAAGAAGGCTTCAGACAGAGAGGGGCTTTTAGAAGCTCTTGAGCTTGGATTTGAGTTCTCCAAGAAGATCCTTGTGGAGCATGCTATCTCAAACCTCAAGGAGATCAACTGCTCAGTTCTTGGCGACTACGAGTCTGCTGAGGCTTCCGAGTGCGAAGAGCCAGTAAACTCAGATGATATCCTTTCCTTTGAGGACAAGTACATTGGTGGAGCAAAGGGTTCTGCCAAGGGACAGGGTGGCTCAAAGGGCATGGCTTCCCTTAAGCGTAAGATTCCGGCTGACATCTCATCAGAGATGAGAGACAAGATCAGAAAGATGGCAGTAGATGCCTTCATCTGTCTTGGATGTTCTGGTGTTTCAAGAATAGACTTTATGATAGATATGGATACCAATGAGGTATACCTTAACGAGATCAACACAATTCCAGGCTCACTCTCCTTCTACCTGTGGGAACCACTTGGAATGAAGTACGAGCATCTCCTGGACAATATGATACAGCTTGCACTTAAGGCTGACAGAGAAAACCACAAGGTTGTCTATTCCTTCGAGACTAACGTCCTTGAAGGCGTTCATCTTGGAGGCGGCACTAAGGGCAGCAAGATGTAAATTATCAGATTATTAAAAGGGACGGTTCTGAGACAGGGGGACGGTTCTGTTGTCTTATTTTATCAAGATAAAACAAGACAACAGAACCGTCCCCCTGTCTCGGAACCGTCCCCCTTAACTTATTACAGTTCCTGGTTCTTCAAATAGGTCTCTTCAATAATATTTTTCACATACTGATCAATATTCTTCTGATCTTCTTTTGACAATTCACTTATTACAATTGGCTTGCAATACTCAATGGTGACTTTTGCAGACCTTATAAATGGTGAGTGAGCTTCAAAGATCTCCTCTGTGTGGTTTACTACAACAGGAACAATAGGACATCCTGACTTCTGCGCGATCTTAAAGCTTCCTTTTTTGAATTCCCCAAGAGGTTTGTCTGTCTTATTGCGGGTTCCTTCAGGATAAATAAAGATCGAGATGCCATTCTTAACTTTTTCTATGGCTGTAAGGACCATCTCAAGGCCCTTCCTGATATCTTTTCTGTCAAGGAACAGGCAGTCCATAAAGATCATCCATACATTTAAAAGAGGTACCTTAAGGACTTCCTTCTTGGAAATGAAGCCTGTGGGATTTGGAACTCTCGGGTAGCACAGAACTATATCAAAGATGCTTCGGTGGTTACCAACGTAGAGGACCGCCTTGTCCTTTGGAACATTCTCTTCACCGATGACAGTTCTTTTCACGCCGCAGATAAATATTACCACGTTGAAAGCCCAGCTTACGATGGCCAGGGAAGCTCTCTTTTTAAAGGGTTCGTTGAACCTGCTGATGATCCAGAGAACGAGCTGGATTGGAATTGATACTATCAGAAATATAGCAACAAAGGTTACTGCAAGTATTAAACGTATCATAGTAAGCGCCTCGTTTCATTGTTGTTTCAAAATTCCTTGTCTATTTTCTCATGGTTGGGAAAAAAATTAAAGAGGTAATAGCACCTTACTCAAAAGACTGATACAATGAGATACGGTAGGGACAAGGAGAAAACTATGCTTATTGTAAAGAACGGTTACATGATAGACCCTGCGACCAAGACAGAGGGCGTAAGGGACATAGTTATTGAAGCAGAGATAATAGCCGGGATATATGTGGAGGGCAGCAGGGAAGTTGCTGAGCTTCTAAAGGGCAAGGACGTTACTGTCATAGATGCCAGGGGCAGGACAGTGGCTCCGGGGCTTGTGGATCCACATGTTCACTTCAGGGATCCTGGCTTTACATACAAGGAAGACATTGAGAGCGGGGCCAAGGCTGCTGCAAGAGGCGGCTTTACCAGCGTTATCATGATGGGCAATACGGAGCCTCACATGGACAACAAGGAGACCATCACTGACGTCCTTGAGAGGGGCAAGAAGACTGGGCTCAACATCTACACCTGCGGTAATGTCACCATGGATATGGCGGGAAAAGAGCTAACTCCAATGGAAGAGCTTATTGGCGCAGGAGCTGTTCTTTTCACCGATGACGGTAAGCCCATAACTGACGAAAAGATAATGGAAGAAGCCTGCAGGAAGGCGTCTGAGCTTGACAAAGTCATCAGTCTTCACGAAGAGGACCCTTCCCTTATTACAGATAACGGCATCAACCATGGCAAGGTGTCCCAGAAGCTGGGGATCAAGGGCTCTCCAAGAGATGCTGAGATCTCCATGGTGAAAAGAGATATCGAACTGGCCAAAAAGACCGGCGCAAAGCTCACCATCCAGCACATCAGCACAAAAGAGGCTGTGGACAGGATAAGGCGCGCCAAGAAAGAGGGACTAAATATCTACGCTGAGGCGACTCCTCATCACTTCACCCTCACTGATGAAGCTGTTTTGGAGTATGGAACTCTTGCCAAGATGAATCCGCCACTTCGCCTTGAGAGCGACAGGAAGGCGATAATAGAGGGCCTTAAGGACGGGACCATAGAGGTCATCGCAACAGACCATGCACCTCACTCCAAGGAGGAAAAGGACAAGCCATTAACAGAGGCCCCAAGTGGCATCACAGGACTTGAGACCGCTCTTTCCCTGGGGATCAGAGAGCTGGTCAAGCCCGGTCACATGACCCTTATGACATTGATAGAGAGGATGTCTCTGGGAGCAGCCAGGATCTACAACCTTCCAGCTGGAAGGATATATGTTGGAGGTCCTGCAGATCTTGTAGTATTTGGAGAAAAAGATCAGTGGAAGTTTGACAGCTCTTTTTCAAAGGCTTCAAATACCCCATTTCTTGGGCAGTCCCTTCCGGGAAAAGTATATGACACGATCTGCAAAGGTAAGATCGTTTATCAGGCAAAAGAGTCCAGCGGTGTGATGTCAAGTGAAAAATAATAATACTTTGATATATTTTCTGCATCATTTGCTGGAAAAAGGGTA
>SVFY01000009.1 GCA_015056625.1 Butyrivibrio sp.
ACAATACAAGGAGTATTATGCTTAAAACAAGTGTGTAAAAGTACAAACCCGTGTCTACTTTTACTTGACTAGTGCAAACCGCTCGTATACTGCATTTGTTGCTGTTTCATTTGGTACCCCATTTGCACAAATAGCCATATATGGCCAAAAACCCGTCTAACAAAAAGCAGATGGTCGTACAATTCAAGAAGCGGCTATGGATTAGCAGTACTTTGTCTACAGGCCTCTGTATCTTTTTGCCAGATATCTGGACAGGACCACAAGTCCTACAGTCTCTGTAGTGTGATAGATCATGGAGGTCCATACTATGCCGATCTCACGGCCCATTAGATACACGGTCTGCATCTGCATTACTGCGAATGCTACAAGGAACAGCAAGAGGATCACAACGGTAGCAATCTTGAGATATCTGTCATTCAGGAAGATGCCAGTCATAACGACACCAAGCAGGATCGCGGATAAGATCTCAAGATATTTAAAGCCATGGGTCATGTTGTAGAGCATCACAAAGGTCCCGTCGCTCATACCTGTTCCTGAGGACAGGGCATCCATCAGCATTCCTATAAAGCGCCTGTACATGATGGAGGTAAAGTCGTAGATGAGCTCGGCTCCGACAAAGATAACTGCCCACAGCTGCAGAAGCCTGTTGACTGAGGATACTGAAAGGGAAGCCAGCTTGTTCTTTCCAAAGTATTCCTTTTGCAGCTCGCCCATTCCCTGCTGATCTTCTTTGGGAACCAGTTTCATGTAGTGGTTTAAAACCTTCCAGGATTTGTAGAAAAGAAACAGGATGATGATCATCTGTATCAGTGAGCTTGCGATCTGGGCTCTCCAGAGCCATATATCAAGCATGTCTGGGGTGGAGAGATCGCTTTTTTCAAGAGTAGTCCGAAGAGCTCCTTCACAAAGGGCCGCTACGATCTTAACTACAGCTACGCTCAGTATTGTGTTTGAAAGGATGTGTTTTTTTATATTTATATACAAATCTTTTGCCTCTTCACATGTATGATCGTATAAATCTAAAGATAGAATACCATATTATTAAATTTATTTAAATTTTCACACTTTTCCAACATTAGTGCAAAAAAGAATGGTAATGTGGATTAGAACTGAAATTTAATTGCAGTTTTTCTTTGAGAGGGGGAATTAAAAATGAAAAACATCTTTCTTAAAGTATGTGCAGCGCTTCTTGCTGGATGTATCGTGCTTTCCAGCATAACTGCAGTGCAGATTGGAAAGGTATATGCTGAGGAAAATCAGGATGTAGAAGATAACTATGAAGAAAACTATGAAGAAAACTATGAAGAAAACGTTACTCCAGAGGTTATCCTGCAGTCAGAACCTGAACCAGCCCCAGCACCACCAGCATATGAGCCAGATCCTTTTGACTACAATCTCATATGCTATACACCAAGCATCAGCTTTGGAACAGTATATGCAGGAGATACAGTACAAGCCAAGCAGTTTTCTATAGTTAATGTGGGACAGAATGCATTCCCGCTTACCTGGGAGGAAGTTGATCCAAATACTGCTTTTGATATTGGATATATAAGTCCTGATCTTGATATGGATCCCAATGAGACGGTGACATTTTCAATCTCGCCATATGAGGGGATCAAGCCTGGAAGCTATGTGGCAAGCTATATTTTCTTTTCGGCTAATGACATAAGACGTCATCACACAGCAAGAGTAGATGTCACCGTAACTGTGAAGGATGTGACACCTTTCATCACAAGTGTTGATGTTATGCCAGGGTCAGTTACTATTCCTGCGGGGAAGAGCTATCAGTTTGATGCAAGTGTATCTGGTGGCAATGGATATGACCCATCAGTTACATGGTCGATCTATGGCAATCAGTCTGCTGACACAACCATAGATGGAAATGGAAAACTTACAGTTGCCCAGGGTGAACCTTCAAGTTCTCTTGCAGTTATGGCAACATCAAGGCAAGACCCTTCATTTAGCGACAGAGCCCTGGTTTCAATAGCAAGCGTTGACTATATTGTAAGCGTAAAGGCTGACCCGGCAGATGGCGGCGCTGTAGCAGGAGGCGGAGCAGTAAGAGCAGGCGGAAGCTGCACAGTATCAGCATCCCCTAACAATAACTACGTGTTCAAAGGCTGGTATGAGGGCGGAAACGTTATCTCAAACAGCGGATCATTTACAGTATCAAACATTTCCAGTGACAGAACCCTTGTTGCGAAGTTTGAAAGAAATGCCTGCTATATCAGGACAAATGTCAATGACACCAACGGCGGAACTGTTACAGGAAGCGGATCTGTAGCTTACGGTGGAAAGTACACCATAACAGCCAAGGCTAACTCCGGCTATAGCTTTGCGGGATTTGTTGAAAACAATAAGACCATATCAACAGCTTCTTCCATCGAGCTGAACAATATTACGTCAGACAGGACCATTACAGCTGTATTTAACAGGGAAAAATGTAATGTGAATATTACAGTATATCCTCAGGATACAGGTAAGGTTGAGGGAGAAGGCAAGTACAACAAGAACTCCAAAGTAGAAGTAAAGGCAAGAGCTTACGACGGATATGAGTTCACTGGCTGGTCCATTAATGGTCAGCTGGTTTCAAAAGATGAGAAGTACACCATCGACAAGATCAAGAACGATGTAAATATTGTGGCTAACTTCATGAAGAGAAATGCCCCAACCTACAAGCTCACTTCAGGTATTGCAAATGCAGGCGGAAGCATTGTTCCAAGTGGAGACCTTGTGGTTGCAGAGGGCAGCAGTGTTACCTACAACATTGTACCTTCAGCGGATTACAAGATCACAGCTGTCATGGTAGATGGAAAGAATATTGGAGCAGCATCAAGCTACACCTTCAATAACATCAGGGGCGGACATACCATAACAGCAAGCTTTGAGAAAAAGCCAGCTCCAGCACCTGCACCAGCCCAGACGACTCCAGCGGCGGAGACCAAGAAGGCAGCAACTAAAAAGACAGAGGCTCCAAAGCAGACAGAGTACAATAATTCCACAGCTTCAGACGGAGCAGTTCCTCAGCAGAAGGTGGTTGATGTGACAGTTCCAACTGAGACAACAGAACTTGATGGTGAGGATTATGAGGATGATGTCTACACTGAGGCTCAAGAGATAGAGGATAGCGAGGTACCTCTTGCATCCGGATCAGTAATGGCAAGACACGACCTTGATGAAGATACTTTAAGGATCCTTATCAATGACGACGCTGTTCTTCCTATGCTGAGAGAAGCTTTTGAAGATGGAACACTTAAGGTCACTGTTAATAACAGCTATGCCCAGGACAAGCAGGAGACTGCAGTTGCGCTGTACTATCAGCAGCCCACTTTGATAAACTTTGAGGATGTCATAGCAGAGACCCTCACAGCAGATGAAAAGTACGCAGTACTTACAGGAACTCCTGTGGCCTTTAACATTGATATCAGTGAAAACACAGCCTTTGTGGATACAGCAGTCAAGAAACAGATGCAGAAAAAGGTTGGCTATAAGCCGGTTACCTATTTTGACTTCCTTATCATGAAGAGCATCGGCGGCGAGACAACTGTCATCAACAAGACTGCTTCTGAGCTTGAGGTTGTGGTTCCTATCCCTGAGCAGTACAGGAAGCCAGGCAGGAAGTTCTTTATCATCAGAAACCACAACGGAGCGGTGGATGTACTTGAGGATATTGGTGATGACGATACAACCATCACCTTCAGAACAGACAGATTTTCAGAATATGCCATTGCTTACGAGGCCATAAATGTGAACAAGCTGATCCTCAGATTTGGTATCATTGCATTCGTTTCACTTATCCTTGCAATCATCTGTTTTGCGAATCTCGTAAAATATAAGAGAAGTGCAAGAATTAGGGCGAAAAGATAATTAATATTCGTAAAACTGTGCTATAATATTTTGTATAAACATACATGCGCAAAGCGCTTAAAAACTATATAAACAACCAACAACGAAAGGCAGGAAACGGAACATGAACAAGACATTTAGTAAGGGTGAAGTTATTTTCCGCGAAGGAGATAATGGTGAGAGCTTTTTTGAGGTGATCAAGGGTAAGGTTGGCGTATACGCAGCTTACGGAACAGACACCGAGCAGAAACTTACAGAGATTGGAGCTGGCCACATTGTTGGAGAACTTGCTCTTATTGATGCATTCCCAAGAAGTGCGACTGTTGTTGCTCTTGAGGATACAGAGCTTACAGAAGTTACAATTGACGAGATGAGAGCATACTTTGAGGGCTCACCAGAGAAGATCAAATTCATTCTTTCTGAGCTTGGTGAGAGACTTCAGAGACTTACAGATGATTACACAGATGCCTGCGCAACTATCAGGGAACTCTATCCTGTAGGAGAAGAGAGAAAGCCTGGTATCGCAGACAAGATCAAGAAGTTTGTTAATTCCTATAACCTTTTGTCCAAGGCAAAACAGCCAAGTGCTGAGTTCTTACGTGAAGCTGAAAGAGCTGACAGCAAGGACGGCTTCAACAAGACAATTGACAAGTACGGCAAGGGAACCATCATCTTCAGAGAGGGCGAGCCTGGCAAGTGCATGTACGATATCCACTTTGGAACTATCGGTATCTACACAGGTTATGGCACACCAAATGAGAAGTGCCTGACAACTCTTTACGCTGGCAAGTTCTTTGGCGAGATGGCACTGCTCAGCGGCGAGACAAGAAGTGCTACAGCAGTTGCTCTTGAAGAGGGCACAATGCTTGAAGCTATTTATATGGATGACTTTGAGGAGATCTTTGCTAAGAATCCTGCCAAGATCGAGTCTATCATCAAGCATATTTCCTTCAGGATCAGAAGGCTTACATATGAGTATGTAAATGCCTGCAAGATGATCTATGACGCTGCAGAAGCTGAACTTAAAAATTCAGTAAATGATGAGCTCAAGAAGAAGGCACTGGAGTATAAAGAGAATTATTACGGCTGATATACGGCCACGATTTGTGCCCGCTCAAAACTGAGCGGGCACAAGCTTTTTTATAAGCAATTTGCAGGGGGATAACATGGCAGATTCATCAAAGCTCATTCAGGAAAACATAATGAGAAACATGGCAGAGGGTGTCATGTCCATTGGCTTTAATGGCGTGATAAACTATGTCAATCCTATAGCTGTAACAACTCTCGGACTTCCGGAGGACTGTGTCGGCAAGAAGTTTGCTGAGTGTTTCTTTGACAGCATCGACAACGACGAATTTACCCAGATGGTTTTGGATGCTGTGTATGACAGGACAAGATCCCATGAGGGGATCGTGCCTTATATTAGAGGCAATATCACGCTGCAGCTGCGTGTTGTTACGTCTTTTCTGCAGGAGATGGGCGAAAAAGTCGGAATAATCGTAGTGTTCAGTGACCTTAGTGAACTTATGGATCTAAGGGATGCTGTAAAGAGCATGGAAAAGATAAGGGCCCTTAATTCACAGCTTGAACTTAGAAACAGCCTCTTGTCAGAGACATTCGGAAGATTCTTATCTGACGACATCGTACGCCAGCTCCTTGATACCCCTGATGGATTAAGGCTTGGCGGCAAAAAGAAAGAGCTGACAGTCATGATGAGTGACCTTCGAGGCTTTACAGCCATGAGTGAGAGGATGGATCCTGAGGATCTTATCACCATGTTAAACCATTACCTTGGTGAGATGACAGATGCCATCCAGAGCAAGGAAGGCACCATCATAGAGTTTATGGGAGATGGCATTTTTGCCATCTTTGGAGCGCCGCTTGACAACGAAAGCCACGCTGCGGACGCAGTTGCTGCAGCTCTTGATATGCAGAGCAGGATGGAAGCCATCAATAAATGGAACATCGAAAGAGATTATCCTATCCTTGAGATGGGGATCGGTATAAACACAGGTGAAGTCATTGTTGGAAATATTGGCTCTGAAAAGCGCACCAAGTATGGCGTTGTAGGAAGTAATGTAAACCTCACCGGAAGAGTTGAGAGCTATACCATAAACGGTCAGATCCTTATATCCGGATCCACCAAGGAGTCAATTCTTTCAGATATGTCCATTGCAAAAGAAATAGTGGTTCATCCAAAGGGAGTCAAAGGGGACATGAAGCTGTACCAGGTTGTTGGTATAGGAGAACCCTATAACCTGTTTATCGACGTTAAGAGCACTTTGCCCGACAAACTTGATAAGACCATACCTGTAACTTTCTATATTGTCGAAGGCAAGCACGGTGAAAAGAAATCTCACTACGGCGGAATAACTGCCCTTGGACAGGACATGGCTGTCATCGAAACCGAGGCAGAGCTTAACGTCTACGACAATATGCAGTTAGAAGCCGGAGGGGAACTGTACTGCAAGGTCATGGAGAAGAATGATTCCGGATACCTTATACATTTCACCTCTGTTCCATCGGGCTACAAGCAGTGGAAAGATTATTTTGTTGGAAAATGATTTTTTTGAAATAAATCTGCCATGGTGAAAGATCCTTCGTATAAATATATAGCAACACTATAAATGGCAGTGATCGGAGGATGATAGCTATGACAAGAAATAACTATAACACAGCAGATTTCATCATGGAGCAGCTCTCATTTGAGGAACTAGGGCTCATTACTGGTGGAGTAGGACTCGACAGCATGTACATGATCGCAGCAAGCCCTAATGACATTCCGGATAACCCATGGTTTCCTTAATGGGAAGGTTTAGTCCCTGGGTCTGCTATAAAGGCAGAAGCATGAACCAACCTGAAACAAAAAAGAACAGGTCATTAAAGAGGGTGGCACTAAGTGCTATCCTCTTTGGTGCGATCATAATTCTTATTATGGCTGTGCTTGTGGAAATCGTTCTTTTTATTTACCCAACACTTGAAAACTACAAAAGAGAGCTGGATCATGAGGGAAGTCTTGTGACGGCCCTTATAGGGCAGGAGTATTTAGAGACTGTTTTTGATAAGGTCAAGGATGCATATTATTCAACTCCCGAGGAGATAAGGCATGATCAGTACGGGGATGAGTATGTGAGCATCATAAGGCCAATTGCAGATGAAGAGTTTTTGGAGGCAAGAAAGATACTCAACACCTGTAAAGAGCAAGCTAAGCTTGAAAATGTGTACTTTACCTTTTTTGATGAGGAGTATGAAAGGCTTGTATATGTCATAGATGGCAATGACAGGAAGTACGCATTTCTTCCGGGAATGTGGTTGTCCAATGAAAATGGCACCATCGATCATCCAAAGACTATCGAAAGGACTCTTCATTCAAACTGGTTTTTGCCTGTTACTTACGGAACTGTTCAGGGGTGGACAGCAACAAATTACAGCGAAGTCTATGACAGCGCAGGCAACGTGATAGGTTATATGACCATGAATATAACCATCAACTCTTTTGCCAGACAGATAATGATGTTCCTTGCTATCTACATTCCTGTAATGGTGGTGGTACTTATTGGCATTGCACTTCTGGCAGCAGGAGCAATCAATAAGAGTATTATCGTTCCTATCAACAACCTTGCAGGTGCTGCAAGAAAATATACCTCCATAAGCAAGGTTGAAAGACATGTTGACACCTCTGTATTTGAGGACCTTAATATCCACACAGGAGATGAGATAGAACAGCTCTGGGAGACCATGGTGGACATGGAGGATGATGTATCCCAGGCCATGAAGCAGATCAGGGATGTTACCAAAAAGCAGGAGAGACTTGCAACAGAGCTTGACCTTGCCAAGAACATCCAGGCAGCTGCGCTTCCGACAGATTTTAAGGAAATATCAGAAAAGGATGAGATCGAACTGTTTGCCTATATGACTCCTGCAAAGGAGGTAGGCGGCGACTTTTATGATTTTTTCATGATAGATGAAGACCACCTTGGACTTGTTATAGCTGACGTATCAGGAAAGGGCATTCCTGCAGCTCTTTTCATGATGATCAGTAAGAGCCTTATAAAGACAAGGGCAATGGAGGGGGGAAGCCCTTCTGAGATACTTAAGTTTGTAAATGACAGCCTCTGTGAGGACAATATAAACGATATGTTCGTTACTGTATGGTTGGGGATCCTGACCATATCCACAGGTGATGTGATCGCCGCAAATGCAGGCCATGAGTATCCGTTTATCACAGGAGAGGATGGAAAACTTACCCTATATAAGGACCGCCATGGCATGGTAATAGGCGCCATGGGCGGAATACAGTACAAGGACTATGGCTTTAAGCTTGCAAAAGGTCAGAGACTTTTTGTCTATACAGATGGTGTGGCAGAAGCTACCAATGAAAAAGATGAGCTCTTTGGCCTTGAACGTATAGAGGAGAGCCTAGGCAGGTACGATGGGGACAGTCCTGAGGGACTTATCAGATACATGAAGGCTGAGGTTGACGCCTTTGCCGGATCCATGGAACAGTTCGATGACATCACTATGCTGAGCCTATGGTATAAAGGATGATTGCCGCAGGCAGAGACTGTTTCGTATAAATATCTGATAGCATAAAAGTGATGCCAGAAAGAATGAGGGAGAAATATGAGTAAGAATATTAAAAATGCCTTGCTAGGTGAAGATGAGCTTGAGCAGGTTTCTGGAGGAAAAGAATCTACTGCCAAGCATATCATCAAAACATCCAACATACAGCAGATCATCTGCAAGTATTGCAAACAGCCATTTTTTGCGGACATTAACAAAAAGCAGGTAACCTGTACACACTGCAGAAAAAGGAACACTCTTGACGGCTGATTTAATCTTTATTTCATTGAGCCGTGCACTAAAAACAGATATAATTAATCTATATTGACTATAATCAAGGGGCGTGATTTCATGAAGATTTCTTTTGATCTGGATGAAGTACTGTTTGTTTCGCCTGATTCTTATGAGGTTGAACCGGAGCTACGGTTTCCGCTTAATAAGATGTTTACCGAGAGACTTAGAAAAGGGACTGTATATCTGATAAATGAACTTCAAAAAAGAGGCTTTGAAGTGTGGGTTTACACTTCTTCTTTCAGGAGTGACGTGTACATTAAGGGACTGTTTCGACAGTACGGAATTCACTTTGATCAGATAGTAAATGGATACAGGCACAAAGCTGAGGTCCAGGGTAACAGAGAACAGCTCCTGCCTCAGAAGATGCCGCAGTTTTACAGGATATCGCTTCATATAGATGACGAGGACGTTATTGTGCAGAACGCAAGGACCTACGGATACAAGGTGCTTCAGATCTGCGATCCGGATCCTGACTGGACCACAAAGATCATTGATGAGGCTGAGCGCATCAGAAAGCTAGAAGAAGGGAAGTAAACCTTTATGACAGAACAGGATAAGAGAGAGAGAATAGCTTACGCTGAATATCTTCTGGTGAAGAGTGGAGCAGCTCCAACGGATATAAAACCCAGAGGACAGGGAGAAAAAGAAAATAGGCACGTGTATATATTTGGTGACAACTTCTATCGTATCGGAGAAGCAACTTTTGAAGGAATTGATGATCCTTATGTGGTGATCAGTTGCACGGATACCAAGAAGTACGCCGAATATGGACTGTTTGATGACATCCATGCATTTGAATTTACACTTAGCAATGAGGAGATGGAAAAAGAAATACGCTTCGCTCTTGGGCTGGATGAACTATTTCCAAGTTGATAATGACCGCCTTAATAGACTGACTCAGACAACAGTGAGACAGACAGTTTAAGGCGGCTTTTTTTATTCGTTAGTGGGGACGGTTAAATGAATTATCTGGATTATTTTGATGAAAAAGAAAGAGATATCCCATTTACAAGCGGACTTGAATCAACAGCTGCGTACCTTAGATGGTATGACATGTTTCTTCAGGCTGCTGCTGAGAGGCAAAATGGAGTAGAGGACAGTAAGCTTAGGGCGCCTTTGCAGGCTGCAGCTGGAATCCTTGGCAGCAGAGTGATGGCTTCTGAGGGAAGACAGACAACTGGAGAATTTGGACTTAGCATAGTCAACGTGGCAGCGGAATATGGCCTTTATGACTTTAGTTTTTTCTGCCTGCTTATGGCTGTGGCCCAGGAGATGGATGGCCATTACATTCTTGGATACAGTGCTCTTTCAGAGGATTTACCTTCTAAGGTACCGACCTTTGCCCTGGCGCAGGACATCTACAGCGTCATAGCCGATGGTGAGAACGTTTTCGACATTGGCAGGATCAGAAATGCACTGGAATACTGTCCGCTTTTTACCATCACAAGAAGTGTCAAGGGACAGGGAAGTTTGTTTGACAGCTTTGAAGCAAACAGACAGCTTACGGCTCTTCTTAAAGGCGATTATGTACTGCCCAATGAGCTTTCAATGCTTGGAGGTGAGTATAGCGGAGAAGACGCCTCAAAAGCTATTGTTTACAAGGAGAAGGTTGCAGCTCTTTCCAACTTCATAAAAGCCCTTGATTTGGAGGCGCAAAAGAAGATGGAGAAAAGTGAGCTTCCCATGGACACAGTGATCCAGATTGCTGGCAAAAGAGACTGCGGATATCTTGACTTTATCAGACACGGTATTGGAATAGATAAAAACATCCTGACCATGGACTTTACACTTTTACAGGCCATGGACAGCGAAAAATACAGACAGGTAGTCGATGATTATCTTGTAAGAGCAAGGCTCCTTAAAGATGAACTGGTTATCTTGACAGGAGGATCAGAAGATGAAACGGCCATTAACTTACTACTTAAAAGAATACTTGGACAGCTTGACAGAGTTTTTGTTGTAACAGATGAAAACACCATCTTAAGGCTCCCGGTTGGCGACTGCCAGATTTATAAGATCAGCTTGCCGGTCCCATCAGGATCAGAGCAGCAGGATCTCTGGAAAAAAGAGCTGTCTCAGATAAAGACTTCAAAAGATGTGGATCCCAAGGATTTTGCAGGCAGATACAGGCTGCGTCCTGATGTCATAACAAGATGCGCAAGGCTTTCCTTAAACGAAGCCTCATCTAAAGGCAAAAAGACAGTATCGGCTGAGGACATAACAGGAGCAGTCCTTGCAAATACTACCTCTGTCCTTGACAGCCTGTGCGACAGGATGCCCCTTAGCTTTACCTGGGATGATCTGGTTGTGGATGAGAAGCAAAGAAAGATCATGGACACTTTAGTGAGCCGGGTCAGGAACAGGAATCTGGTGGATGAGGAGTGGGGCTTTAATAAAAAGGTTCCCTATGGAAGAGGCGTCAGTATGATCATGTACGGACCTCCCGGAACAGGTAAGACCATGGCAGCACAGGTTATGGCAAAAGAGATAGGAATGGCCCTCTACAGAGTCGACTTATCCCAGCTTGTTGACAAGTATATAGGCGAGACAGAAAAGAATATCGGAAAGATATTTGATGCTGCATCAGATGGGAACGTTATCTTGTTTTTTGATGAGGCTGATTCTCTTTTCTCAAAAAGGACAGAAGTTTCATCATCCAATGACAAGCACGCAAACACAGAAGTTGCCTATCTTCTTCAAAAGATCGAGCAGCACGACGGGATTTCTTTTCTTGCAACCAACAGATTTGGAGATTTCGACAAGGCTTTTGTAAGGCGAATAACCTACGCTGTGCATCTTGAAAGACCTGATGAAGCAAAGAGGCTTGAGCTGTTTGAAAAGATACTTCCTGATAAGACCCCAAGGGATAAAGACCTTAACCTTAAATACTTTGCAGACACCTTTGATCTTAGTGGAAGTGAGATAAAAGAAGTATTGTACAGTGCAGCATTTATTGCAGCAAGAGAAGGAGCTGACCTTGGTAACAGACATATATCTGAGGCTATAAGGTACCAGCAGGAAAAGACTGGTAAGGTGTTCCAGGGCGCTGACTTTGGCAGCTACTATTAAGTTTTACTGATATTATTTCTAAAATACGAGGAAAAGGGGATAAAATATGCCTCCAAAATTAGATCATTCAAATTCAGAGATGGCAAAAAGCGCCGAGCTTAATAAACTTAAAATTCAAGGCCTTGCTGAGATCTACAGATATAGGAGATATGAAGCAGGGGATGTTACAAACTATGAGCTTGAAGGAAAAAGACAGGCGAAGAAATTTAGCCTCTTTCGGTGGCTGTTCAAAAAGACAAAGAGCAATATGGGGCGTTTTATTCCACAAACTCCACAGAAGCAGGACAGCATAAGTGCTATGGACAGTAATGGAAAAGCTCCAGTTGGCTCATATTTTGACCCCCTTGGACTTAAGATAATAAGGCCAAAACTTGTACAGGAATTGGGAGTAGATGACGAAACTGACTATGAAGAGGCAGATCAGGAAGCTGTTAATGTTGAGAATGACTTTGTCGCTAGAGTTGGAGATGAGATCAAAAATATTTCAGAGAATGACTATGAGGAACATCTCATGGATGAAAACTCTGAGCTTGCTCTTCCTCAGGTTGTCAACGGGAACAAGGAAGATTATGGTGACATTGATGAGCTTGCGGAGGCATACAACGGCGGAAGACCGTTTATTCCGGAACCTGGTTATGTAGAGGATATTCCTGATGATTTCCAGATAGAACTTAAGGTTTATGAAGCTCCTCCAAAATACAGTCTTGAATGGGAGCAGTATAGGGCTGAACACACTAAGGGTGTATCTGCCATGGTGAAAAACTTTTTCAGAAAGATGTTACTTATCAAAGTCCCGGATATGACTGATATTGAGAGTGATTTTATTGAATCCCTTCCTGAGTACAAGCGGATAAGACGGGAGGGAGAGCAGCAAGCCAGACTGATGAAGCAAAAATACAATCCAAGGCTTGATAATAAGCTTATGAGCTTTAAAATTCAGACCTCTGCAGCAATCAAATCAGAGAGTCAGGGACACTCCATAGTCAAGCTCGTTGCAACAAAAAATGGTAAAGATCTATCCAGATACAGTTTCATGTTTGGAGCTATTGCAAATGGAGGAATATCCGGAGCGTCCCGTGGAGGCGTGTCTAATCCGGCACCGGATTCAGAAGTGGGCGTAGTAAAGGCAAGACAGAATATTTCCTATCCTAACTATTTAAGAGCAGCTGCAAAAGTACGCGGGGTTGTAGGCTCTATGAAGTCTTACGCATTCCTTAGATACAATTGCACAAGCTTTGCTGCTCAGATTGCTCAGGCAGCCGGTCTTGATATCAAGCCTGAGGATACCACAAGAAAGATGATGACCTTCAGGCACAGGGAGGAAAGGGTTGAGACTCCTTATGATTTCGCCAATTACATCAGGGGGATTAATGAGAGGCAGCAGGCCAGGGAGCAGAGAGAGGATCAGGATGAGGCTATGACTGAAGCTGTACAGCATGAAAAGGATCAGTTCCTTTCCAGGAGAGAAGAACTTTTTACCACCTACAGCAAGTTCCTGCCAAGGATTGAGATGCTTAATATGCTCATAGATTCAGATTTTGCCACCATGCAGGAGGCTGAAGACGGATTCAGGCAGCTGATAGGAAGGATATTAACTGAAGTAGATAACATCAACAAAAAATACCCAATAGAAGGGCTTGAAGGGGATGCTCTTGATAATGTTCTCAGGAACAGACGAAGAGATATAAATCTTTCGATTGGTGCTGTTACTGAAGAAGGTGCGATCTCAAAGCTGTTTATAAAGGAAAATAACGTCAGGGCAAGCTTCCTGATCCTGAATAAGCCATTCACAGTTGACAATGTAAGGGATCTGTTTATAAACAATGGTATTGCAAGTGTCAATGCTGATGAGAAAGAACTTGTGGCTAAGATCAGGGAAAGCAGCGTTTTTAAGGAAAGATATATGAATATTCCGGAGGAGACTGGTATCGAAAACAAGCTTGCAGAAGACATTCTCTTCAGGATCCAGACCAAGCAGGAAGAAATTGCAAGGAGCATTATAGATGCCTGCGATGGAAAGGAGAATGAAAAACTGATACAGTCTCTTAACACAGCTCTTGGAGAGTACAGGTTATCTCAGCTTACAGTGAAAATCCTGGATTCTTCAGAAGAATTTGAATCATTCGTACAAAAGAGCGAAATTGAATTTCCAAAGTTTGAGGATTATGCGACAGTAAAGCCAAGGAAAGAGAAAAAGGAGCAGAAGGCTCCTGAAGATAAGAAGCCATTAACGAGGTTGACTACTCAAAAAGCCAAGGAAATTGCTTCTTTAGTATCCGATATTTCTTCAGAGACTGCAGAAACGTTTGTTGAAATCTTTTCAAAGGCAGTAGGAATAGAAGGCAGGATGGCAGGCCGCCCTATAACCAGCGTGGTTGCACTTATAAACTTTATGGTGTCAGCTGGCAGGATGTCAGAGCTTTCAGATGATGCAATTGGTCTTTATAACAATATCATTGAGTCCAAAGAACCTGCTGATGCATTAAATCACTTTAAAGAATTCTTTAATTCAGTAGCAACCAAGCTGAACAAAGAAAAACTTACTTCCCTGATGATGATGTCAGATATTGAATAAAAAAGAACTGATTTTGGGAGGTAGAACATGCTGGCGACACTTATAATTTATAAAAATTTTATTTCACATATTATTACAATAGGTGCATGATTAATTCGTTAGTGTGTTATCATAGTATGAGGACTACTATATCTTGTGTTTTTGACTTTATGATTCAGAGGGGGAATCTTTTAAAATGGCAAGCAATCAAGTGTATCCATTCGAAAGAAATCGTTACTATCCAGGCAAAATGCTCACAACAGCTGATTTCCAGGCTGAACAGAGCTATCACATCAACAAGCTTCGGTTCATGAACAGCCTTATGTATGGCGCTGGAATCGTGTGCGGTTGTAGCGTGGTCAATCTGGACGATCTCTCAATCCTTGTAGAGAGCGGCGTTGTTATTGACGGTAGTGGCCGTGAGATAATAATCGATTCGTCTTTGGTAAAAAAGCTTTCGGCTATCGAGGGCTTTGATGATCTAAACAGCGATACTGCATGTCTGTGTGTCCGCTACAAAGAAAAAGACATTCATTCTGTTTATGCGGTAAGTCACAAGGAATCCGATCAGGAGTATGAGTTCAACCGCATAAGTGAAGGTTTTGAGATGTTCCTTGTAGACAAGGACGAATTCGACGAAGGCTTCGAAATGGAATCTGAATTCCTTCAGACTGAGAGCCTGTTTATGGGCGCCAATTTTGAAGGAAGTATCACTATGCCTACAATTGTCAGCAAAGGCCGCAATGTAAAGGCAAGAGTTGAAATCCGCAAGACAAGCGCTGCGGATGTGAAGCTGTCATATAGAGCTATTTTGGATATCCCCAGCTTTTCTGCCCCCGACGGATCCCAACAGATAGATATTGAAATAGATGATATTGAACTTCCAGAAGGTGGAGTATACTACAAGGATCTTTGGATGGAAGTTCATAACAATGCAGGTATTGAGAGTAATGTGATCCTAAGAAGCGGATCAGCAACTGCTTTTGAAAACGACAAGGCTATTTCAGCAGAGAATAGCTTTGCCATGAAGGTTAGATTCTCAGAAGATACACCATCTTCTCTTATAAGAAGAGAAACTGGTAAGCTCTCTCTTGAAATGAGACAGGCTGTCACATCAGATGCCATAAAGCTTGCTGAGATCGATCTTATGAGAACTGACAGCGCTTATGTTATCGAGAACATAAGAGAGGTTAAAAAGAACCAGTATATCGACCTTCCTGCCCAGACTGGTATCAGAAATGACTACATGGAGTTTTTTAATAAGGAAGTAGATATTAAGGAAAAGCACGGCGAGTCTTCCTTTGAGCCATCCAAGGCTCCAGTTGTAGAGTACACAGGGTCAGAGCTTAAGAACGTTGCAACAGGCGTGCTTGAGATCCCTCTTGGAAGAGATGCAAGAAAGGGCGACATCAGATATTCAGGTGAGATCACCCATGGCCTTGGATCGGGAAATGTCTATGTATCAATAGGCTATGAGTATATTTCTCAGGATCAGACCCTTGGCGCAAGTGCCAAGAGCACTGTTTATGGTAATCCAGAGCTCTTTTCAAGACAGGCTCAGCAGCTTGTTGACGCTGAGACTGCTGTAAGAGTGCTCAATGATAAAGGAAGCTTTGTTGTTGCAGCAAGACTTCTTAGAGATGTGGACTTCTTGGTTCTTACCTACAGATGGGTTGCTATCAAGTTCCCTTCAGGAGAAGAGCTTGAGGCAGCAGATTACTATGGCAAGTCCATCACTGCCAAGACTCCTACAGTAGTTATGAGACCCAGGGAAAATTACTACTTTGGAGTTCAGTTCAACAATATGGATCCATGCAGTATCACATACGAGCTCACGGCTCCCGGAACAGGAGAGGTTTCAACTGATGGTGTATATTCTGCTCCTGCAAAAGAGGGTGTATATGAGATCCGTATTTACTGTTCAGACATGCCTATGGTATGTACTTATGCTTATGCAATCGTTAAATCCACAGCTACGGAGGAGGATGTAGGAAGCATCAAGGAACAGGAAAGTGAGCCAATGGTCAAGCTACCGGATATGAAGGAATTCAACCTCTAAAGGGGATTAAAGAATGATCTACGAGTCCGACAAAATGCGGCTTTTGCCGGTGGCCACCAGAAGTCTTGGGGAAGTGAATGACTGCTATATCTGCAGGGATTTGAATTCTTCAGGTGGAATTTTATATACGACAGTGGTGATCCACCAGCACGAAGTGGTACGCAAAGTTCTGGAACTGTTTAAGTTCTCCGGCAGAAGCGGAGAGCAGATACTGGTTGATAACTTTGCTGTAGGTGAAAAGCATGTTCTTGTTTTTCCCTACCACAACGAAAGACCGCTATTTGATTTCTATGAGGGGGAGTCAATGACGCTGGCTCAGTGCGAAGATATTTGTATCAGCACGATTCTTGCCTGCATAACGTCAGATCTCCCATATCCAATTTTATATTTGCTACTTAGTAACGGTAAGCTGAATCTGTCTGGTGACGGTTCGGTCTATTTTGGGTACGAAATGGACCTTAGCGAGCTAAACAGCGAGATAGGCGAAAAAGAGTGTACCGATGTGTGCGCAAGAACGCTCCTTCTCCTTCTTCAGCCCAAGTCAGGACAGAAGGCTACAAGCTTTTATCTGCTTGAGAAAAAGGTAGCCAATGGCAGTTACCACAGATTTACAGATCTGTACAGGGATATCACCATAGCTGCTGTTACCAAAAAGAAGATAACTCCATGGTTTTTATTTAAGCTGTGGGTTAAAAGAAATCAGGATGCTATCATCGGGATATTGTTCTGGATAAGCCTTATCCTGGGAATTATTGCTCTTTCCATCATCCTTTCAAGGGTACTGCTTGGAGGCAATTCCTGGTTTAGATTACTGTTTAACACATTTAAGAAGATAGGAACTGAGAGTCTGTTGCAATAGGAGAACCTATAGATGGCAAGCAAAAGCTTAAGAACAAGAATCATCATAGTCCTTTACATCATTAGCTTTACCATATCTCTTTTCATCTTTTCCGCTTTGATGAGCCGGGTATCTGTGGATGTTGAATGTACTGCATATTCACAGTATACGGTTTCAGGCGGTGATATTTACTATGCCCAGAACATGAAGGGCACAGGCGGTATCTTCAAGATGAATGGCAAGGGCAATGTTTCGAGGATGTACCTCACAAAGAGTATTGGAGATAAGAGGATTCTTGGGATCACAAATCGCGGGGATAACATTTATGCTGTGTTGTCTTCTTTTATAGAAGAAAAGGATCCAAATGATCCGGATGCCATCAAATATACTGCAGCTTATCGCATCATCTGTCTTGATAAAAAGCTTGCTCTTCAGACCCAGACACAGAAGTTCATCATTAGTGACGATGAGATGATCAGTGGATTTACCGCTGATGACAAGGCTCTTTTCATAACAACAATAAGCCTGGACGGTCAGAACGTAAGAGTTTACTCAGTTGATGTCAACCAGCTTAAAGACCCCAAGGATGTTGCAACAGATGCTCTTAAAGTATCATCTGTCAGATCCAAAAAAGCTACTGAGGGCAGGTTCTTTGCTGATGCTATCTACACTGCAGAGGGGCTGCTTGTAAGAACTGATTGTGATGTCCCTGCAGGTGCTTTTGCAATTGACCCCTATATTCAGAGCGCAGTTTCAAATATGAAGCTGACCATCGGACAGCTCTGCTCACTGTATTCAACCTATATCATCTGGTATCTGGCAGGTCTTGCTATCTGGTTCGTAGTTCTGTATCTGCTGATCAAGACCTTCGAAAACAGGAACAGATCTTTCTATTATATCGTTATTGCTGAGGTTACTTTGTTCTTCATCGTGCTCCTTGGAACTATCCAGATAGCTAAAAACCAGGCAGATGCAAGGGCTACAGAGCACTCAAGATTTGGGATCATTTCACTTATCAGTCTTGCAGATGAAGCAGGACTTACTGAGAATATCGAATACACTGATGATTTTTACGATTCAGAAAGATACTTTGAGATCGCAGGAAGCCTTGGAGAATTTGTAAAAAGAGAAGGAAATTCTGACATCTTCTATGATGTATTCGTATATAGACTTAGAGATGGAATTGTCTGTGCAAGTGGAAGTGGAAGAAACAGACAGACTCTTACCGAGGTTTATGGACAGGATCTGGATTCTCTTGCCAACAATATCTACAGGGGACAGAGGTACACTGCAGTAGATACTGAGATCGAGGGACAGAACTACAGGGCAATAGCAGCTGCTGTAGATATTCTTGCTCCAGAGTATGCCCTGGTTGGCATCATCAATTCAACAACAACTGATGCCACAGTTTTTGCAGATAACAGAGGAGTGATCCTTGCATTTTTGCTTATCTACTTCCTGGCAAGTGCATTAGTGGTACTTGTATGGTTCCTTCATATGAGAGACATTACAGCACTGGAGGGCGCTCTTTCAGCGACAGCCCTTGGAGGCGAAATGCCAGAAAAGCCGGTATTTATCGGCCGTGACATCAAGGACATGTGGGACAGCGTTACAGAGATCCACAAGAGGATCGAGGAGATCGAATACGCCAAGATAAGGATATTGGAGGCATACTTTAGATTCGCTCCAAAGAATGTTGAAAAGGTTCTTGGCAAGAAGTCAATCCTTGAAGTTCAGAGCGGAGATACCTGCAGCATTCAGGGCACGATCTCAATGATCGGTCTTGACCTTAAGGGCGGAAAGACCTTAAGAAAGCTTGACAAGATGATCGAAAACATAGGAGTTTACCAAAAGGATCACAACTCCATCATCATTGGCAAAGCTCCTGACCTTTCAAGACTTCAGCTGCTTTATCTTAATGATGAAAAACAATGTGTAAGGTCCTATATTGATCTGTTTGGTTCAAGCTTTGGAAATAGTGATAACGCCAATATTTCAGCAGTGCTGTTCTTTGACAGGTCAAGATTTGGCGTAATAGGAAGTGAAGAAGAGTCCACAACCTACATGTATTCTGACAATCAGGATCTAATCACTCAGATCAGCAGATTTATCACTCTTCACGGCCTTGGGCTTGTAATAACTGAGACTGTAAAGAGAAGAGAGAACATAAATATTCCACTTCGTTTTGTGGGATACGCAGGCAAGGATACAGACGGCAATATGGTTCAGCTCTATGAAGTACTTGATGTTTATTCAGCCAAGAAAAGAGCTGAGAGAATTGCTACTTTGGATAGATACAACGAGGCACTTCGTTTGTTCTATGAAAAAGATTTTTACATTGCCAGAACCAAGTTCTCAGACATCTTAAAGGAAACACCGGATGATGACCTTGTTAAGTGGTATGTATTTGAAGCTGACAGGTACTTAAATGAGAACGTTGAAGGCGATGCACACAAGATAATCCATCTTTGAGAAAGGGTTTTTAAACCATGGGCGAGGGATTTGGACTTCTTAATATTCTGATCCAGACTATTAAGTCCAAGATGACTGGACTTGTTACCAAGTTCAGACTCTACACAAACTGGAACTTCATAAAGACCAAGATTGTTGTAAGGATCCGAGACTTCTTCGCCAACATGATTGGCGTCAAGCCAAGGAACAAGGAGGACTACTACACCATTGGACGGTGGATGTTCAGTAAGCGCCTCCTGTACGCATTGGTTATTATCATTGGTGTTTTGAGCATCTGGTACATCACATCAGAGACTACTCTTTTCAGAAAGTTTTCTGAGGATGGGATCCAGACTTATAAATACAACTCAGTAAGACTTCGCACTGCAAAAGGAAGAGTAAGGATTACCGGAAAGAGCGGATACCTGGCATACGACGGCAGTGTTGAAAAGGGATATGTTACCGGCGATGGAACCCTCTATAACAAGGACGGCAATGTGGTTTACAAGGGAGCATTCCTTCAGAACAAATATGAGGGCTTTGGAACACAGAACTACGACAGCGGAGTCCTTAAGTATAAGGGGGCATTCCATGAAAACCTCTACGAGGGAGACGGTGTTCTCTACAGAGAGGATGGAACTACAGAATATAACGGCGAGTTTTCAGAGGGCATGAAAAATGGCCATGGAACCTTGTTTGACACAGGTGAAAACGAGATCTATGAGGGAACCTTTAGCAGCGACCATATAGCTTACAATGAGCTTCTTGGGAAAACAGTATCTGAGGTTTCAGACTGCTACAAGGCCCACAGAACACTTTTTATGACACCAACAGAGACGGTTGCCATCATGGATGAGATAGGAGCCCTCTATCACGCCAGGAGCGATGCTGAGTCCCTTGAGGATGAAGAGGTAGTTGATTCAGTATATGTTCTTTCAAATACCTACAACCTTGGAAACGAAGTGGTAGATACTGTTCCGGAGCTCATAGAGGTTTTTGGGGATCCTTCATATGAAGGTAACTCCAATGTGATCCTTCCTGAGGCAGTTGCCATCAACAAGTTAAATGAAAAAGAAAATACCCTGTTTGGAAAGGTTGACATGGATGTGGAACAGACCTATTCAGACGTGGCAGAAGTAAACAGTTTTGACAGAAAATATGTAGTTTACATCTATTCCTTTAAGCGAGGAGACGTAATGTACTCCTTCGTCTGCAAGGAAAAGGGTGCAGATTTTGACTTCTATTACATAACAGGAGCAGGAGATGAGAGTGCTTGATCATAAGCAAAAGCTGAATACTGTAAAGAGTATATTTGCAGGTACTCTGGCAGCAGTATGCCTTACTGTAAGCGCTATGCCAATTCAGGCAGAGGCTGTGCTCCCGGCTCAGAAAAAGCTCACCCTTGCTGCAGCAAGGAGGCTTGCTGTTGAAAACTCCACTGAGTATGAAAGCGCTGAGCTGACCATAGAGGCCAAAAAGGCTGCCTATGAAAGTGCTGTCAAGTCTGTAAAGCTAAAAGAGACTAGCATGAAGCAGTTCAGATGGAGCCCCGCTCTTAGTTTTAAATTTCCACAGGAACCCAATCTTGCAGAGGCTTCAGAGTTTAAATTTAAGCCTATTGCCAAACAGTATGAAGTAAGTGTTGCTGAGCACAACTATCAGGACAAGGTCTTTGCAATAAATGAAAAGACCAACAATCTCTACTGCGAGATAGTGGTACTTCAGGAGACCATCGCCTTTAATGAAAGGCGTCTTGAAGCAACCAAGGATGGTCTTGCCAAGAACGAAGCCAGGCTCCGGCTTGGACTTGCCAGTAAGGCTGACGTAGACAAACTTGAAAAGAAAGTCACATCCTTAAACAACAAGGTGGCAGCTGACAGGAGAACTCTTGAGGCGGACCTTAAAAAGCTCACCAAAATGGTGGGAATGGATGTTACAACAGGATATACATTTGAAAAGCCCTACATTGAGGCGACCATAGACAGAACTCAGCTCCAGCCCCTTATTCAGTACACAAGGGACAGAGATCAGACCTACTATGAGGCCTGTATCAATGAGTTCTCTGCAAGAACAGAGCTCACAACCAATGCAAGTCTCATGAAGCAGCATTACGGCAGTGAATATGGAATGATCGAGTCCTATGTGAGCATAGCTTTAAACGGCGGTGAAGTTAACAAAAAGGCTTTCACCAAGCAGTACAAAGCATTCCTTACTCAGATAGACAGCCACTGGCAGGGCAAAAAGAAGATCTTCTGGTTCCTTAAGCTTCCAAAGATATGGTTTAAGGGAGACCTTGATGGAACAAGATATATAGAAGACGACGCAACAGTCCTTCAGACCAACGTACTTGATTACGTTTCAGCCCTTAACGACAAGAAGGGTGCAAGAGAAGAACTGGATCAGAGCGTAACTGATGCTTTTAATAATTACATTTCCGTTCGTAATTCGTATAAACAGTATATAAAGGATGTTGCTGACGCAGAGGAGAATCTTAAAAAGGACGAAATAAGAAACCGTGCAGGTGAAATGACTTTTGACGAGTACGACTCAGCAATGTCAAGTTTTGAGGAACTTCAGAACAATATGCTGGATTCCATGAAGCTGTATACTACAACACTTTACTCCTTTGACAGGCTTACCTGCGGAGGTATAAGTGCACTCCTTTCGGGAACAGATGCAGATATGAATTCAGCCCAGATAGGAGAGAGCTACATAGAAGGTAATAAGGCTGACGGTGCTTTCTACACACTGGAATCTTTGGTAGAGGGAACAATTTTCGAACTGACTCTTCATATACCTGAGGATTTCCCGGTTACCATAACTGACTATGAGCTGTGGATAAACAACATACAGGTTGGAGAAAAAACACCATCAGATAAAAAACTTCGTCACCTTACTTTGGACTATGACACAGTAAATGAAGCCAAGATAAGGGTGTTCAATGGAGATGAGTTTATCGATGATGTGATCATCGATCCCACAGTTGAATCCGGTCCATTACCTATCAATACAGGATACGACATAAAGAGAGACCTTCCAGGTCAGGTTGGTACATTTAAGATCGAGCAGAATGAGACCACTGGACTTATGTCACTTACCATTGAACTTAACAGTGAACTTCCTGAAGTTACAAGCTTTAAGGTTCTAAACGATGAGGGCAAAGCCCTTGGCAAGGATGAGCCTATTGAAATTGACAAGCCACTTGTATATGTGGAGCTTCTTAGAAAATCACTGGATGACCTGACAGTGGAGTTTTACGACGAGGCTGGAGATCTTGTGGAAACAGCAAGATTTGATCAGGCCAACAGCGCAGTTATTCGAGAGGATGAGGAATAAATGAAATTTCCAAAGCTTTCCTACGACAAGTTAATAAGAAGAGGTATAGCCATTACCTTGTGCGCAGCTACGCTGGCACTTGTTTTTGGCAAGAGTTTTCAGTCACGGGCTCTTTTTGATGAGAGTAAGGCCATCAACTATCAGACCTTCTCATCAAGGACTACAGTAGAAGATTCAGTACTTTTTATAGGAACTTATATCATTCACAAGGATGCCCTGACTGATGACCTCTATGAGAAAGCTCAGGATTCAGCTGCTGAGTCAGGTCAGAACAACATGTATTACAAGTCTGAACTGGCTGATGGAAACTGGTTTTTCCTTGATACAGTTGACAATGGCATCAAGGGAATTTCCTCCGAAGGTCTTCCTGAGAGCATCGATACCATCAATCCTTTGTATGTGACCTACTATGTGGGATCTGATGGAGTTTTAAGGGATGCCAAGACCATGGCTGGACTAAATCCTTTTGATATTCCGGATCCCTATAACCTTGCTAATCTTCCGGAGCTTGATCCCATAAGGACCCAGTACACCATGTCAGAGGGAGCAACCAGTATTTCCCAGGAGGATTTCCTAAGTAACAGAAACTCCAAGGATTCAGGAAACCTTAGAAGTGATGTTTATTACTACCAGCTGTTGTCCACATTCTTTTCACTGAATCTTAGAGATGCGGCTACAGATAAGTGTGACACACAGCTTTCCAACTTAAATCAGTCCTATATTGCTCTAAAGGATGCAGGAGAAGATGAGCAGGCTGCCATTGTATATGACCTTATGAGTAAGGTGGATGCCACAAGAAGGCTTCTTATCATGGAGAGACTTTCTGAGATGGATGATAACCTCCTAAGTAAGCTCAACGAGTTATCTACTGGCACTTACTATACGCCTTATGGCAACTTCAAGGATTCTTCCGAGGATAAAAACAAAGATAATCTTCCAGACTATCTGGTAGATCTTGAAGACTCTACAAAGGGGGATATGAGTTCATCTTTTACATCTAATCCTTTTGTACTTCAAATGTTCAAACAGCTGGGTATTGTCTCCAATTCAAGTGGATGGTGGACAGTACTTGAGGAGTACGAGGCAGATAAGGAGAAAAGAGCTGAGGAGGCCAATGAAGATAATGACGACTATGTAAGAGACAAGTCTCCTTCAGAGTATCCTTTCGTACAGGATGCAGCAATCATTGAGGCTATTGGAACCGCAATGGAGAACTGCAACAACAGCTACAACACATACAGAGCTAAGGCATTAGTTGATTCTGATGATCTCTTGCAGCACTTTATCTATGATTACAGCACTCAGGTCATCGAGCAGACAGTTGGCACCACAGTTGGAGGCCCTATAGAGTTCCTTCAGCATGTCACCAATATAAAAGAAGATAAGATCAGCGACCAGGAAGGGGAGCTCACATATCTTTTAAACACTCTGATACCTATGGCAAGCAGCAGATATACTACATCTTCCAATGCTCAGCCAGGAGAAGCGTATGTGGCTGCTACTTCAGAAGGAGCTAAAAAGTCCGCCCTGGAAGATCAGAAAGCCGACCAGGAAGCTGACAGAGCAATGCTCCAGTTCCTGATAGAGGCCATGAGGCAGAGACAGACTGCTGAAACAGCCCTTGAATTTGTAAATGAGAGGATAACCATTACAGAAGGTCTTCTGTCAGCACTTCCTGATGGAGAGTACAGAACCTATTCAGCATCATCTGTTCAGGCCCACATTGTATGGCTCAAGGAAGAAGCCCAGAAGATCATTGATTCCGATGAATCCTTAAGATCCAAGCTGGCTGAGCTCCTTGCAAGGAAGAGCGCTCTTCAGGATAAAAGAGATGGCTGCCTTGATAACAATGACCTGGCAGGAGCCAAGAAATATGATGCACTGATCGCAGCAGTTGATCAGGACATTGCAAGAGAAATCGCAGGCGGTGCAAGCGGCAGCCAGGACAATCTGGCAGACAAACTGGTAGATAAGGCACTTTCAAAGTTGGCAGATGATGCCAATGCAGATCTTTCCGGTATTGCTGATGCACTTGCAGAACTTGGAGAGGACGACAAACTTGATGCCCTTGCTGATAAGGCTGAGGCTTCCGGAGCAGGAGCTGATACCCTTGCAGGTATAAGCGATGCTAAGAACAAAGGAGATGGCTCCGGTGTCGATTCGGATGCACTTCTTGCGCAACTGGAAGCTCTTTTCGGAAAGAGCCTTGATGAAATGGACGAGGATGAGCTTGCAGTAGCAGGAGCAACCTGCTCAAGACTTTCAAGATCAGGTATTACTCCGGCAGATTCACTGACTCAGATCATTGTAGGTAAGCTCGTAGATAAAAATAACAGATTTACTTACAGCCAGTACACTGAGAACGCATCCACAGAGTATATCAGCATGGAGACCCTGTCCAACTGTACAGATTTCAGATATTTTTACGATGATTCTAAAGCAATCGCTACCATGACCAAGGGGTCAATCGTATATATATTTAAGAGAGGTTCAGATGAGATGTATAAACAGGATACATCATCTGATGGAGAACCCCTTACTGAGAAGGTTGCATACCAGGGAGTGGTATTCCTGGATGAGGATGATACTCAGAACTACTTCAGTTGTGAAGCTGAGTATTGCAACAAGACCAAGTACGCTATCTGCCTTACAGCGCCCAAGCAGGCAGCAGTAAAAGACTATACCGAGAAATTGGAGGAGTTCTTTAAAGATGGCTGATTATCCCATTATTGCAGACGTAAGTCAGTTTATAGTTAAGACGCTCAGGGACAAGATGTGTCCAGAGCCAATACCTTCTCCCAACAACATAGAGATCTCGTCCCCCACTTCACAGGACGTTGACTACCTTGTTGGTGTTTATCTCTATGACATAAGAGAGGAGGCTGAAGTTTCAACCCCAAGGTACATCCAGAAGGGAAGAACACAGATAACGAAACCTCCACGACCATATTCTCTTTATTATATGGTCTTCATCAACGGATCAGGTCAGATGGGCCTTAAAGATCCGGATATGCAAAAAATCATTGGGAAAATAGCGCAGATAGTTAACGACAACAATTCTATCTACCCCAATGAGCTCCAAAACTGGCTCGATGTGCCGGAACCTCCTATTGTACTGTCTCAGGCGAAGATAAGTCTGGAGGAAAAGGAACGGGTGTGGAGGATGGTCAACAAACCCTATCAGATCTCATTATTCTATAGGGCGGCCCCCGTTTACCTTTCAAGCGGCGAGTTTATCAATACTCCTCGCGTAAGCGATGCGAGCTTTGAAATTGGAGTTACCGGCGAAGAAAGGGGGTAAAAATTCTAAGTGACAACAGTGATTTCAGCAAAGTTATCACTAGCAGTAGCTCTCACGGACACTACTACAGGTCGGGGAATTACTGAACCGGATGTCAGGTTCCTTAGAGATGGCAGGATGATACCTGTCATGCGAAAAGGAGAAGGGCTGTACATCATTGTAAACGAAGGCAGGGAAGACTTTCCCATGCGGATTGAGGTTTACGGGTACGATCCAAAAGACGTCACGGTGTGCTATGAACAGCTGGATCCAAGGCTTCCTACGCTTGATGTCTTCCTGATGCCGTCAGAGAAGAACAGGCTTGGAGGATCAGTACTTGAAATATTCGGAACCCTTTCAAAACTGGAATATATCGAGGCAATCAATCTCGAGCGCCCGATAGGTCTTTATCACAGCATGCAGGAGAAAAAAGGTGTTTATACCATGAACCTTTTACCTGTGCGCACAGGAGGTGGATGCAGGCTCGATCAGCTAAGCTACGCGCTTACTGATGAAGCATCAGAGCGCTACGATGTCTTTACTGTAAAAGAGCAGGATGCACCACTTAAGATCATCCTAAGAGATCCTTTCCCAAAGCAGCACAAGCTAAATGATAAGATCTTCCGTATCATTTATGGCAGAGCGGGTCCGGATGGTAAGTTCTCACTGAAGGTCAGAGATGACGCAAACTCACTTCCACATATTGTTCGTTTTGGAGTTGGAGGTAAGGAGTACTTCAGAAAAGTAGACTTTCATCTGGAAAAAGGTGAAATAGATCTTTTAAAGGATGCAATAAAGGTAGAGCCTGTAGACCAGAAAGGAGAGGAACAAGATGAGTAATCTGGTAGTAGCAACAGGCACGGCAATGTGCACCATGGGAACGGCTCCTGGACCTATAAAGGTTACCAGTAACCAGAAGGTGTTAGCCAGCGGAAAACCCTGTGCAACCATTCAGGACAGTCAGCCCATGGCATGTGTAGGACCCTTTGGGATGTGCACATCACTTGCTAACCCACAGGTTGCAGCAGCTACAGCAGCGGCTCTTGGAGTATTAACTCCCCAGCCCTGTATACCAGCTCCGGCAGGTACATGGATCCCAACTAAACCCAAGGTACTGATTGGCGGGAAACCGTGCCTTACCAATGACGCTAAGCTGGTATGTGCTTATGCAGGTCAGATTTCAATCACCAATCCAGGACAGGTCAAGGCAACAGCACAGTAAAACAAAAGAAAAGAGGTAAAGTATATGGCAGAGTATTTATCACCAGGCGTATACGTTGAAGAATATGATAACTCTCCACGGAGTATCGAAGGCGTAGGTACAAGTACAGCGGGCTTTATCGGACTGGCAGAGAAAGGACCTTTAGAGGGTGCCCCACTTCTCGTAACCAGCATGAGGAGCTTCAAACAGCAGTTTGGCGGATTCCTTTCCGAGTTTGGCTACGGCGAGTACAGATTCCTTGCAAACAGCGTAGAGCAGTTCTTTGATAATGGCGGAACAAGATGTTATGTAATGCGTGTTGCTCCAAGAGATGCAAAGCCTGCTTCAGCCAAAAAAGGTATCTTAAACGTAACAGCAACCAGCCCAGGAACATGGGGCAACAAGATCCAGGTTATGCTCTCAACCAACAAAAAGCGTAAACTCCAGCTTGTTGAAAAGACAGATGCTGGATTTAAGGCTAAGACTCTTGAGGGCTTCAGAGAAGGCGATCTTGTAGAGTTTGAAGGAACCTTTACCAGAATCAAAACAATATTCGACAGAGAAGTTACTTTCGAGGATGATATCCCAGATGCAGCTGTAGATGCTGATATCATTCCAAAGTCTCTTTTGTACCTGGTAAGCATCGACATGACAGTTCGCTACGGCGACGATGTTGAGAACTACTCAGAGCTCTCTGTTAACACACAGTCACCTAAGTACATAGGATCAAGACTTGCTGGTTCAGATATCATCAAGGTTGAGGTATCTAATCAGAAGACTCCTGGAAACCCTGTAGCTGACATCCTTGGTGATGACGTTACAGACGGAGTATTCTTCCTTGAGGGCGGTACAGACGGTTCTGTATCCAAGATCGATCCTTCAACTTACATTGGTGAGGACAACGGCCCTGGCAAGAGAACAGGACTTCAGGCATTCGTAGAGAACAATACAGTCAGCATGCTGGCTATTCCTGGTATCACAATGCCAGAGGTTGTAGTAGCTCTTGTTGGACACTGCGAGAGACTTCGTAGCCGCTTTGCAGTTCTGGATATGCCAAAAGAGATGTACAAGACAGCAGATCTTATTGGCTACAGACAGATGGTAGATTCCACATACTGTGCAATGTATCATCCATGGATCCAGGTATTTGACAGATCCTCCAACAAGTCTGATTACATCCCACCTTCAGGTGCAGTAATGGGCGTTTATTCAAGAACAGATATCGACCGCGGTGTTCATAAGGCACCAGCTAATGAGGTTGTATTCTGTACTGGCCTTTCAGTTAACTATACCAAGGATGAGCAGGATATCCTTAATCCAGAGGGAATCAACCTTATCAGAGCCCTTCCTGGACAGGGAATCCGTATCTGGGGTGCAAGAACAGCTTCCAGCAACAGTGCATTTAAGTATGTTAACGTTCGAAGACTCTTTATCTTCGTTGAGGAGAGTATCAAGGCTAATACCAACTGGGTTGTATTTGAGCCTAATGATCCTACCCTCTGGCAGAGAGTTAATCTCACAATCTCCAACTTCCTCGATGGACTTTGGAGAAACGGAATGCTGGCAGGCGATTCAGCTGCTGACAGCTACTTCGTAGAGATTGGACCTTCCACAATGACAAGAGACGACATCATGAACGGAAGACTTATCTGCAACATTGGTATAGCTCCATCTCGTCCTGCAGAGTTTGTAATCTTCAGAGTAACACAGCATACATCTGAAGCAGGCGGCGAAGGCGGAGAAGAATAAAAAATAGAAAGGAGTCATAGAATATGGCTACTGGAGCATATGATAATGGTAAAGGTTCTGCCTATCCATTAACCAAAATGAACTTCCTCGTGACCGTAGATCAGGTTTCGGGAGTTGCAGCTTTTTCTGAGGTAACAGGAATCGAGGCAACAGTTGATGTTATAGAGTTCCGTCAGGGTAATTCAGGTTCACTTGCACCTGTTAAGATCCCAGGACTTGTAAAGCATGGAAATGTTACACTTAAGATGGGCTACATCGTTGACAGTGCATTCAAGACATGGTGCATGGAGTGTGTCAGCGAGATGCGTGGACAGATTCCTCGTTCAAATGTGACCATCGAGTTGGTTGATATCAACTCAGGTGCACCTACAGCAGCTCTTACAGCAAACGTTGGCGCAAGACAGTGGACACTTACCAATGCTTGGGTTACTAAGTATCAGGCTCCTGATCTTGATGCTAAGAACTCAGATGTAGCAATTGAGACAGTTGAGATTGCATACGAGGAACTTGTAATTCCTAACTAAACACGAGGGAAGCAGTTTATCTGCTTTTCGGGCGCAGGACTTTGGGTCCTGTGCCCTATAAAGCAAATAAATCGTATAAAGGCTTAAGGAGGAAAGTATGGAGACTATTTACGAATTTTCGCTTCCCAAAGGATACATTGATGCATCTGGGGAGGTGCATAAGCGGGGAAAAATGAGACTGGCAACAGCCGGTGATGAGATATCAGCAACAAGGGACCCAAGAGTACTTGCTAATCCCTCATATCTCACAATAGTGATCCTTAGTAAGGTAGTGACAGAGCTTGAAGGGCTGGATGCAGTAACAGCCACCACAATAGAAAAGCTCTTTACTGCCGATTTGGCGTATCTGCAGGACATGTATCAGAGGATCAACGACGTTGAGCCCCCAACAATGACCTGCGTATGTCCTGATTGTGGCAAGACCTTTGAGGTGCCACTAAATTTTACACAGGAGGGCTAAGGCTGTACCCAAAAGATGATCTCTACAGGGAAATGTCTTTTATCTCCTATTACTTCCACTGGGGTGAGGACCAGGTAATGGGGCTTCCCCACGCTGAGAGGCGAAGGTGGTGCAGCGAGATCAGCAGTATCAACAAGAGCCTTAATCCCTCTAAGAAGGAAAAAGAAAAGAGTATTTTTGACCTGAAACCAACCAGGTAAAGAGGAAGACACATGCCAAGAAGCTACATATCAGTTGAAGATGGTAAAACCACCATAAAGACCACAGAAGACGGCGCTTTTAGCGGTAGTGCTTTAGAGGCTTCGGTCCTTGGTAATACAGATTTTGATGCCATCAATAATCCCATAACAGCTTTTAACTTCGTACTTGAGGTTGAAGGTGTGTATTTTCTGCCCATAAAATCTGTAAGAGCTTTTACCAAGGAAAATGAATTTGAGTATATCAGAGAAGGTGGTCTTAATGACTACGTTCATTTAAAGCGTAAGCCTATTTCAAAACCCTTTACCTTTCAGATTGAGAGATACGTGGGAACAGAGAGGTTTCTGGACCCTCTGGCCAATGGAACAGAACTTGTATTGCCTCTTGTCCTTTATGTATACAGGCATAAAGCCAGGTCAGGTCTCACTCAGTCTGCACCTGAGTGGCCTGCAAGAGTTTATACTTTTACCGGATGTACTGTAATGAGTAAAGAGTATGGAGGGCTGGATGCTGAAAAGTCCGGTCTCTTGACAGAGACAACAACCATTGCCTACAGAGAACTCGTTGTGCTCACCAATCCGTTCCAGGCAGGTTCCGAGGCTGAAGAATGGAATCCTAAAAAGGATCCAAGTCTCTACAAGACAAGCGGACCTGGCGCCTTAACCAAGTATGCGGCCACAAGCCCTAATGACAAGGAAGATTCCGGTACTTACTGGTATGAATGGGTCAATGAAGACAATGTGACCCAGATGAGGATGAAGGACGATGCCCCATATCCTTATCGAAGTGCTGCATGGGATGGAGATCCTAAAAACAGTAAGCGTCCTAAAAAAGCTGGGCCCGATATACTTGGAGAGACTTACGAACAGGGAACAGTTGATGGTAAGCAGACACTTGTCAGAAAAGATTCATCAGACTTTAACAGACCTGCCTACAGTTTTGCAGATGATGGCAGCAAGCCCAAGTATGCGCAGCAGAGTCCTGTGGATATGAACACCGGTGAAAAGATCTATGACAAGGATGCAAAGGGCAATGTTAAGAGAATAGATCACGCTGAGAATAATAAGCCTGAGTGGACAGGAGCCAAGGATACTAAGGTTGCATGGGCAGCACAGGCCGCTCCGGACAAGGCTGGAAATACCTACTCCGTTACCAAGAAAGACGGCAACAAGGTCGTAAAGAGAAAAGACTCCGGACAGTTCAATGCAGGAGCCTACAATATCAGTAAAGACAAGAGCAAGAATAAGAGAGCCCAGGTAAGCTCCATTGACAAGAATGCTGCATCTCCAATCTACAAACAGGAGAAGGGACATACAGTAAGAAAAGACAATTCAGACGTAAACAAGGGTGCTTACAACATAGCCAAGGATAGAAATGTATCCAAGTACGCCAATGAGGCGAAAAATTCCATGGCCAGACCAGAGGCAGGACCTGCTTACTCCATAGGAGAAGACGGATCTACTGCAAGATACGCCCAGGAAGCTTCAACAAGCCACGATAAGCCAGAGGCTCGCGCACCATACAAGATCTCAGATGGAAGTGCACCTAAGTATGCAGCCAGATCTCCTAAGGATGGTCAGAAGGTCGAGGCCAAGGAACCATACAAGATAGGAGATGGCTCAGCAACCAAGTATGCAAGCAAGTCCCCCAAGGACAGTGAAAAGCCAGAGGCCAGAGGTCCATACAAGATATCCGATGGAAGCAAGGCCCAATTTGCAGCAACATCCCCTAAGGACGGCGAAAAGCCCAAGGCCAGGGATCCATACTCCATCAAGGCAGACGGTGCAAAGCCCAAGTACGCGGTACCATCACCTACCAATAAGCCTCTGCAGACTCCCGTGACATGGCCTCCGACCCGCAGAGCACTTATGGCAGAGAACCTTAAAAAATAAAGATTATTCCAACCCGGACGCTCCCCGACCTGTCAGTGAATGGAAAAAAAGATTAGTATTTAGTTAAGGATAGACATTAAATGTTAACGATTTCGGCACCTATAGAGGTGAAAGCGAAAAGTACATACATTAGAGATCCGGAAGCTTTCTATCATAGGATTATAGGGAATTACAGTCTTATGGAGAATAGGATTGATGAGGAGGATCTGCTGCATATAGCGTCTACGCCGCCTGAGATTTATGTTCAGGAAGGCGAGGGAATGACAAGTATCCTGCAGTATAGTGAGAGGAATGAGACGAACTTAAATAAAGTCGATATTCTGAACAACGTGCTGAACAGGATAGTGGCTTCGGCAGATGTGAACCTTACTTATCAGGACAGGGTTTTTATAACAGATGCATTGTACAAACTTGGTGTTAAAGATGACAGAAGGTTTATGAAGGCCTTCTACCAGATAGCAGAAGAGACCAAGAATACCAATACTCTCATAAATCTTTATTTAGAGAGAGGCGGTGAGCTGAGAGAGCTTATTGAAGAGGTAGAGTCAAGGGAGAGGGAACTTGTCAGTACTTCGGAGAAGACCACGGAGACCCAGAGAGAGAATTACCTCTACAATACAGTGCTGGACAGGTTAAATACAGGAGCTATTTACCAGATAGTTTCCAATTTTAACAGGACAGTTGAGAACAACAATATCGATGCAAGCGAGTATTCAATTGCAGATCAGAGTTATACAGCTCAGCACATACTTCTGTCAGTGCTTAGGGAAAGGGCGGGAGTTGGAGCTGAGAATTTGGTGTTCCTTAACGAGAATACTTATGAGGAGACCATAGAGAACGAAGAGAATCTTGGAGGATCTGTTAAGAATGAGATCACCGCAGCGGTCCTTATGGATATGGTAAAGAATATTTACCATACGGGATTTGACAGGTTCTATACCAACAATCAGACATTTTACAGGTTTGAGGATACGTTCTTTAAATCATCAGACAAGACTTTCTTAAGACTGGTTGGTGGAAGCACAGAGAATTATTTTACAGAGAATATCGAAAGCGAAAACTACTACACAGAAAACAACAGGCTCACTTCCAGTGAGATAGAGCTTCTTGAAACCAGGACTGAGGGCGAGATGAGCCAGGAGGAGATCCAAAGGCTTACAGAGACAGTAAATGCCATTAATGTCCAGAATGAGCAAAGGCGTATTGAATACATGCAGGTTGTTGAGGAGCTTAAAGGCAGGCAGGAGCCTCAAAAACCAGAAGAGGGGCTTAAGCAGACCAGAAGGGATGCAGTCCTTGCTCTTACGGAACCACAAAAGCTCATGGAAAAGCTTGAAGAGAGAGCTCAAAGGCGTGACAAGAGAAGAAGGGAAGTCCTTACTGAACTTCGAAATATCATACCTGATCAGTCCATGGAAGTATATCAGCTTCTTGAACAGTACTATGAAGGCGACAGCAGTGTTGTGAACAACTTTGTCAGAAGAGCTGATGTGGGAGAACTCATCTATGACATTAACGAGGTGGAGAATCCAAGGACAGAGACAGTAGCCACACAAGCTCCTGAAGCTATGGAAGATAGCGCCATAGAAAGTCTTAGACAGATCCGGGCAGCCAGGGAAGAAGAGCAGATAAGGCAGCTGGATGAAAGGGCAAGGAGAATGCCTGTTGAAACTGTTCACAGACTCAATGAAACCCTGACTGCTGAGGATATTACAGAACAGCTAAATACCATGGAGAGCAACATCAAAAAGAATATCAAAAAAGATGTTGAGACCCAGATAATAGAAGAAAATCATGTTACTAACAAAACTTCTGTAGTGACTGGTGAGACAGAGGTCAATCATTTAACAGCAAGAGATGTACAGACTCTTGTAGAAAACGGCTTAAAGAGCCATATGACTACAATAAGCAATCAGGTTATCAATAAACTTGAGAGGCAGATGAAGAATGAAAAGATGAGACGTGGCTATTAGCCTTCGTTTGAGAAAGGAGGATGACATATGGATGCATTATCAAGCCTTGGATCTAACTTTGGAAGCAGTGCAAAGGGCATGTTTTCTGAGAATGTTGGAGAAAAGGCACTATTATATATCTATCTGATCGATCTTTCTGGTGACAATGACACCACGCTTTTGGATCTGAGCGGCTCAACGAGCTTTGGAGATGAGATCAATAATTTAAACAAGCTGCAAAAGACCCTTATGAATAAAACAAAAGGAAAACTGAGCCTGTCATCAATTGCAAGCGGAATAAGTAATGCGGTCTCAGATCAGATCGACGCCTTAAAGCCCGGAGCAAACAGCCCTGACAAGATAGGAACTGTTGACGGTGATTTTGTTAAATTCAAAGTGCAGTATAATCCGGCGACCATGAGGCTTTACTCTGTAAATGGTAAGGTCCAGTCCAGGAGAGGCCAGGATAGCATCGATGAGTTGAAGGTCTACAATTACTCCGGAAAGAGTAAGCTCTCCTTTGATCTTATCTTTGATGATTGTGACAATATGAATGCCTTTGGACTTAATGAGGCAGCTAATGTCAATATGACTTCACTTGTCAATAAAGGACTTAGTGCATGGTCCAGCGGAGGACTGACCCATAGTGTCAGAAAAAGGATGGACGCTATAATGTCACTGCTTTCATCTGCAGCTACACAGCAGGTGGTGTTTTTCTGGTCAAACATGGTATTCAGGGGCACTATCACTGACGTTGGCAACAAGTTTACCATGTTCAATCCGGAAGGTAATCCTATAAGAGGAGAGATGCACCTTGAGATCACTCAGGACAGGCAGTTTAAACAGCTTAAATACGATGAGACCTATTGGGAAAATGCCTTCAAAAAGTGCTTCAAAGCCAAATCAGGCCTTGCAGGCCTTGCAGGAGGCCAGTCTCTTACCAATAAGCTTACTAACAACAATCTTATCAATCTTAGTTTATAAACGGAGTAGAACTTATGCCACTTAACCCTGATGCCAAAACGGGTATTGGCTCTGCGCTTAAGAATGGAGCAGCATCCCTGGCAGGCTTTAATCAAAAAGCTATAATTGAAATTGCAGATTTTTCTGACCTTAAACTGGTGGAAAAAGATGCCCAAAAACCAAGCTCAGGAGTGGGATTTGGTGGTCTTGCGAATCTTAATCTTGACATAGGGTTTAATCTTGATGCCGTCAAGAAGTTTGCTTCAGCTATCGGCCTTGGCGGTGATGATACCTTTGAGCTTTATGGAAATGTTAAAAAGTACAGAATGGAATGTCAGTTCAATCCAAGTGAACTTAGCATCAGCGGCTATGGTGGTGAGGAAATCCCTACCCAGAAATTCGCGGCAGCAGAAGAAAAAATAGATGGACATGAGGGCGGAGATGAAGAAAAAAAGAAGAAGGGCACCAGAAACGGATCAACAATGGCTGCTGCATCAACACGTATAGATATGAACTTCAGGATTGCTTTTGATAAGTCCAATCCTCAGGATGCTTTTTTCTCAGACAAGTTTACTCTTTCCCAGACAAACATTGCTAAGGGGCTGTTAAGAGGAGGTCTCAAGGCAGCAGGCAAATCTTCTACATCAGTTCAGCCGGAGGTGGAAGCTCTGACTGCCATAGTAAGAAACGAAAAGAGACGACTTGTAAGATTTGCATGGGGAGATATGTCCTATGAAGGAGTACTTAACAGCGTAAATGCAGAGTATGTGATGTTTAATATAAATGGTGAACCCTGCAGAGCTTTTGTTTCTATTGGTATGGTTCTCTTCGATGAAGATGTAGCTGGAGCTAATACAGATATTTGGCAGGATGAGTACATGGCTGATTTCTACAAATTGAAATCAGGACTTATTTCCCTTAAGCCTAGCATATAAAGGAACTTGACAGATGGCATCTATTGATCTTGAACAACTATATACGAAATATGAAGGCTATTACTATCCGCAGGTAAAAGTTTATCTTGGTGGCATTGATCCCACAGAGATAAAAAAGCTAAGTCTGGTTCCGGTGGATTTCAGCGTAGAACTCACCAGTGACTATAAGGCCAGCATAGCTACTTTTTCCCTGCTTGGGGTCTATGAAGTAAATATAGGCTACTTTATAACCCATGATCTTAAACCTCTTATTTCTCTTGGAACTGACGTAAGGATCCTCATGGGACATGCATCTGAGGTCACGGAGGTCTTTAAAGGCTATGTTGCAGGAGTGGATTTTGTATATAACAGTGATTCACCGTCAGAGTCATCTATAAGACTTACATGTCTTGATATCAAAGGCGTGATGATGGCCAATACCTACAGTAAAAGACTTAAGGCCAACTATTATTCTGATGCAGTAAAAGAGATATTTGATTCGCAGGTTTATCAGAACCTGAAAAACAGCGGAGTAGTGGACAGTATATCCGTGGCTGATACTCCTGACAAGCCTCCGGGAGGGATACCTGCAGGAGCAGGTCCAGGTGCTCCCGACATCAGGATAGAGATGGCAGCGGAATCGGATTATGACTTTGTGGTAAAGGCTGCAAAGAGATTCAACTTCGAGTTCTTTTCCATAGGCGGTAACGTGGTATTTAGAAAGGCTAAACTAAACACTTCAGTACTTGGAAGAATAGTCCCTCATGCAAGTATCATTTCCTTTGATATTGGCTATGACATCACGGGAGTTGTAGGACAAGTCCTGGTAAGGACCATGGATATAGGAAAGGGTAACAAGATAGAAGCCAAAAAGAAAAATGGTGGCACGTTTTCCTTAGGAGCCAAGGCAAAGCCACTAGTTACAAGCCAGCAGTATGTTTACATAGACTCTGCAATAGAGAGTCAGGAAGACGCCGATAACAGGGCAGCTTATATTATGGAGGACATGTCCTACAGGTTTGGAAAACTGACCATGACACTTTGCGGTATCCCGGAGTTTGTTCCTGGAAGATTCATTTCCTTAGTGGGCTTTGGGGATGCTGCTTCCAACACTTTCTACATCACTGATGTGGTCCATGAATATTATGCAGGTGGAAAATACACTACCACTATACTGGCAAAGGCAGCCACCTTATGAATAACAACCAGGGAGAGACAATATGCCATTTTTTGACATTGTAGACGATGTAGCCCGTCATCAGAACGAAAGAAGTGATATGGGCGATAACAGAATAAGCGGAGTCATGGTGTGTGAGGTGGTCAAGAACTATGATCAGGAAAAGCAGGGCTTTGTACAGGTCAACATAAGCACCAGAGACTACGATGAAAACAGGCTTGTATGGGCCAGAATGGCGCTTCCCTATGGCGGCAACAAATGGGGTGAGTACTTCTATCCTGAGGTGGGAGATCAGGTCATTGTGGTATTTGAACAGGGCAATATCGAAAGACCCTTTATCATAGGTTCTGTTCCAAAAGCTAATTCAGGATTTATGAAGAAAGCTTTTGATGAAAAGAACCAGATAAAGCGTATTACCACCAGAAATGGCAACACCATTGATATCATCGATAAATCTGAGGGGGATGGAGACAACGACAAGATAACCATTACCACCTCTAAAGGAAATCACAAGCTTGAGCTTGATAATGAAAAGAAAAAGATACTCATTTCTGATAAAGAGGGTGAGAACAAAATAGAAATGAAGACCGAAAACGGTCAGATGGAGATAGTTGCCAAGCAGAAACTCACCATAAAGGTTGGAGACAACATCAAGATGATCATGAACGGAAGTAATGGAACAGTTACTTTGGAGGCACAGAAGTTCAAGATCGACACTTCCGATACCACAGAAGTAAAAGCCAACAACAGGATAAATGTTGAAGGCGGAAACGTGACCGTAGCCGGAAACTCAATGCTGAAACTAAAGAGCAGCGGACCGGTATCAGTTGAGGGAACACCAATCAAGCTTGGATGATCAGGAGATTAGTATGGAACAGACTTTTTTAGGAACAGGGGTTACCTTTCCTCCGCAAATAGATCCTGCTACAGGCAGGTTTAAAATGAGTAGTGGCCCGCAGAGTGTCAAGGAGTCCATATATCTTATCCTTATGACGCAGGTAACTGAACGACTCACAAGGCCGAATTTTGGTACTGAGACAGCTTCATACGTCTTCATGGATGTATCACTTACAGAGCTGACAATCATGCGAAGGGACCTTACAGACAGCATACTCCGTCAGGAACCAAGAGTCAGCACAGTGGACATAACTACAGATATGCAGGCACAGCAGGGGTACATAATGATCAGTATCGACTACACCCTTGCAGATACCAATCAGAGAGACAATCTGGTATTCCCGTTCTATCTGAATGCAGAGCCGGAACCTTCTGAAGAAGAGGAATATTTTGAACCCGAAATTATTGAGGTGGGAGATATCGACTGATGACAAATGCCTTTAAGCCCTTAAGTGCTGGGGATATTGAGAACAGAATAGAAGAGCTTAGAAAGAGCTATGCACCTGAGTGGAAGTTTGACAGGGATAACCCTGATGCAGGCAGCGTGATAGCCCAGATCTTTGCCCGTCAGCTGGAAGAAAACAACAGGCTCATGAGTCAGATGCCAGAGCGCTATCACATGGAGTTTGTCAACATGCTGGATGCAAACCTGCGTCCTGCACAGCCAGCAGCCAGTATGGTCATCTTTAACTATGACGGTGGAACCATGATGGGAACCCAGATTCCCAAGGGCACCAGACTTACGGCAGATTCTGCTGACACGGACTCAGGACTTATTGTCTATGAGACTGAGCGAAACATCTATGTGACAGATTCTGAGATAGAGGCAGTCTTTATGACTGACGCTGAGGAGGGAACTCTGTCTCCTGTTTTTGGAGACTTCGATGTTCCACAGATCATCTCAGGAGAGATAAGAACTGACGCTGAGGAAGAAGAATCATCACTGTTTGCAGAGGAAGAAACGGAAGATATAGGGCTTGGACTTTCCAGGCATGTTCCGCCATTTACACTCTTTGGTGAAAAAGAAAATCTTGGCAGAAGCATTCTTATCATGTATGAACAGAGGCTCTTTGACGGTGTTGATGAGCCTATCTACATAAGACTTGAAGGCGCAGAAGAAGTAATAAAGAGAGTTCAGAGCGGTGAGCTTACCTTCAAGTACAACACGAAAAAAGGATTTGAAACCTTTAAGAGTGTAAAGCTCATGGAGGATGGCTTCACTTTTTTGCTGATCAAGGACAAAGAGTCCCAGAAGACCACCATTGGTGAGAAGGAGTACTCTGTAGTGATCCTTGAAGAGAATAAGGTGATGGTCGATTCTCTTGAAGTCCAGAATATCCTGCTTTCAGCAGGTGGCAATTCCAAAGCTCCTGAATATGTTGGAGATGGAAGTCAGGAACTGGATCCGGGCAAATTTGATCCTTTTACTGATGAACTTGCAGTATTTAACGAGTGCTACATTGGCCATGATCCAAGCTTTTCAAAAGCAGGAGCAAGGATAAGTCTTGATTTTAAGGTTACTTACCATGAAAACCAGGTCAGGGTCACAGCTGAGGAGGAAGAGGCTGAGCTTTTGGTCATCAAGAGAAAGCCCAAGAAAACTCCCTATGACACTCCTGCACAGGTCAAGGTTGATGAGATCATAATCGAGTATTTCAACGGAATTGGCTGGAAGAAACTAAAATGCGACACAGAGTATGGCGGACTGTTTGAAGCCTGCGAAGAGGGTGACTACAAGCTCTCCTTCATATGTCCTGAGGACTGGCAAAGCTCTGAGTCAGGACCATATTCAGGAAGGTGTTTAAGGATCAGGATAACCAAGTCAGCAAACTGCTATATCCGCCCTGCGATCCACACCTATCCTACCATTGAGAATCTTAAGATCACATACAGCTATGAGGGCCGCTATACAGCTCCAGGCAGACTTGAAAGAATAGCCGGCACAAGGAAAGAAGATATAACAGCATGTCTTTTCTCAGATAAGTCCTTTACTGTCCTATCTGGAAACGAATATGCTGAGGATGCGATCTATATAGGCTTTGATAAAAAGCTTACAGAGGGACCTGTAAGTATTTACTTCCAGCTCTCTGACAACAATAACCAGAATGGTGTTAAGGTCAAGCTCGAATATATAGGTGCAAATGGCTTTACTGAGATGCGCTTTACAGATCTTACAGAGGACTTTACAAGGTCTGGAACACTTATGTTTTTGCCACCTGCAGATATGCAGGATGCGACTATCGAGGGGAAAAAGCTCTTTTGGCTAAGGCTCTCAAGAGCTAAGAAGCAAAAGGGCACTGATAAAGATGCATTCCTTCCCAAAATTGTCAGGATGTGCCTCAATGCAGTGGTTGTTACCAACGTTCAGACCAGTGATGAAGGTGACTACTACATAGAAGATGTTATTCCAAACGCCAGTGTTTCACTGGGAAGAGATAACATTTTAGATGCTGAGGTCTGGGTCAATGAAGTTGGCTATACCCGCAAGGAGGAGATGGATTATCTTCTTGAGAATTTCCCTGAAAGGGCAAGAGCTGAATATGACTTCCTTGGCAGGGTATCAGCTTTTTACGTGCTGTGGGATGAAGTGGACAGCTTTGACAGAGCTCCCCACAGAAGGTGCTACCGCATCGACAGGATGACCGGTAAGATTCATTTCTCCGACGGATACAAGTGTGACATGCCAAGAGTGACCACAGATGTGGCCTTTAAGGCAAGGATCAGATCCACTGACGGAGAAAAGGGCAACCTGGGAGAGGGTGAGATCACAAACTTTATCGGAGCTGCACCCTATATTGAATCCGTATTTAACCCCATAAGAGCCCACGGCGGGTCCAATCTTGAGACCATAGACCATGCACTGGACAGATGCGCAGGCATTATGCATTCAAGATACAGACTCATATCAGAGACTGACTACATCAGATTCTGCAAAGAGTTTTCGGACAGCATTGACAGGACAAGCATAGTGACAGGACAGCTCATTGACGGCTCCAAAAATCCGGCAGACATTTCAGTTGTACTTCTTATGAAAGACTATGCGGATGGTGCATTCTCTTTTCACAGGATAGCAGCTCTTTTGCAAAAAGAGATGTTGGAAAACTGCGAACTGACTGTATCTGCCAACAATCTTCACATTGTTGAGCCTATCTTTGTTGATATTTCAGTAAATGTGTGGGCAATGGTAATGGATATGGACGACGCCTTTGAGGTACAGAACGAAGTTAAGTCAGTACTGTCTGACTATCTGGACCCTGTTAGAAGCGGGGGCTCAGATGGATGGGATATTGGAACCCTTCCAAAGGAAACCCAGATACTGATGAAGCTTGGAGTAATGAGATCCAAGGCTGTTATTCAGAGGATCACCATGATCGGCCACTACGTTGATGCAGATGGCGAGCATGAGCTTGATACCAAGGATATAGATATTACTCCGTTTATGGTTCCAAGAAACGGAGAGCATAAGGTAATAATCACTAACAAGTAAGGACAAGACTAAAATGCTAAGTGTTGATGAACTACAAAGCAGAACCTATGAAGAGAGAATGGAGGATGTGCTCAGAGAGCTTCCTATAAGATCATCTGAGTGGACCAATTACAATCCTTCTGACCCTGGAATAACGATCCTGGAGAACATGACGGCTTTTTCGGCTCTTCAGGGTGCAGAGATCGTGTCACTTAGCTACAGAGCCAAGATGGCACTGCTTAAGATGGCTGGTTTTGTCCCAAAGAGGGGCAAGTGCGCAAAGGTCCTTTTGTCATCAGACCAGCTGCCAGGGCCCTATACTCTTAAGTCAGGAGAGAGATTTCATTTAGGAGATCTGGTATTTGAGATTTCAAGGCCGACTTTAGTAGGTGCATCCCGCATCATAGGAATATTTGCAAAAGAAAATGATGAATTCAGGGATATTTCTTTTTGCCTGGATAAAGAGATATCGGTTCCTGCAAGGGTATTTGGAGAGGAGCCCCAGGAAGGCAACTCATTATACCTTGTGTTTGACAAAAAGCCTGACGATCTAAGGGAGCTCATCCTTTATATCAAGGCAGTTGAGAGCAGTCACAGAAACAAGACCGAGGATAGAACAGAGCATATTTTTGCAGATGTTGAGTGGGAAGTTTATACAGAAGCTGGCTTTGTCAAAGTTAACGCAAGGGATTTTACCTCTGCCTTTGTAGCAAGCGGAGAAGTCAGGATCTCGCTTCCGGAACAGAAATGCGCTATATGTAATGAAACACCTGTTGAAGGCTATTGCGTAAGAGCTACATTAAAAAGAGCTGAGTACGACATTATCCCCAAGATCACCAACATCTATGGACCGCTTTTTGAAGTGTGGCAGAGGGATACAAAAGCTTTTTCCCAGACCTATAACAAGAATGACAAGATTTCTATAGATTCACCCATTGGCAAGGACGTATATTACCTTGTATTTGGAAAGGAAAAGAAGGGATCTTCCTACAGAAGATATGAGCTTGCAGGCAGCGCTTATGATCAAGGAAGATACTGCTACTATGAGGACACAAAAGGTGGCATCAATGTTACTTTTAGCCAGGAAGACTTTGGATATGCGCCAATAAAATGTAAAGACTGCGTCAGAGTCATTATATACGGCGAGGATGTGATGCGCAGGTACAACGTTGGAAAGGTCATAGGCTACGATGACCAGGAGATCAGTATTCCTGGAAACAATATAGTTCACGAGACATTTTTCCTGATCGCCAGAAGGAAGGATGAAGATGGCTATATCTACGACTTTGTAAGACCTGAGAAGAAGGATGATGGAGCACTTTACTATCACCTTCTGGAGGGTGAAGGCAAGATCGTGATCGAAGATCCCGGCGATTTTATTGATGCTGACCTGTTTATGGGAAGCGTTGCCGTAACTGGAGGCCCAAGAGGAAACATCGGCGCTGGCAATATACTTAATGTTGACGACGAAAACGTAGAGGATGGTTTCTATAATCCTGCAGAAGGCCAGGGAGGATGCTATAGAGAAAAGCTTGAAGAAGTAAGAGCGCGTTTCCTTACGGACATGAGAACCCCATACAGGGCTGTAACAGCAGGGGATTATGAGTATATTGTAAAGAGCACCCCAGGACTTTGCATCAAGAAGGCCAAGGCGGTAATGGATGAGAGCAAGAACATGGTCAGGGTGGCAGTTCTGCCGGATTCTGATGAGAAGTTCCCGAAACTTTCAAGGATCTACTCAGACAAGATCACCGAAAGACTTAAAGAGAGGCGCCTTATCACCTCTGAGTTTGAAGTAATAAGACCAAGTTTTGCTGCAATTGGCGTAAAGGGTACGGTTTATGTAAAAAGACATTACTCCGACTGCAAGCGCCAGATCGAGGACAGGATCCGCGCAAAGCTTGATTACATCAATTCTGAAAAGAACTTTGGCGACAGGCTCATGTTTGAGGATGTGTTCCACGCTATTGAGGACCTGCCTTGTGTTGAGTATGTTTATGATCTGTCACTTCACTCTGAGAATGGCAAGCTGGCCCAGATGAAGGAATATGATATCTATCCAAGATTTGACTGCTTGTGTTATCCGGGAGAGATCAGTCTTGAGCTTGTAACATCCGATAAGTAATTTAGGAGCAGACCAAAAAATGGCTAACGACATATGGTATACCATCAAGAATAACAGAATAAAGCAGGGCTACATTGAAGGCTTTAACGTCTTTGACAGCAACAGGCTTGAGCTTGATGAGACAAAAATGGATCATTTTGTATTCCTTCGCCCAATTGACGGAGTAAATGATGATTCTCACTGGGGCAGGCTTTCATGCGACCTCCTTTTGTCGGAAGAAATAGTGTGTTATATTTATGTTATAGCATCAAATACACTAGATATTGTGATTGGCGAGGGAGAAAGCGTCCATCTTGATGATGTTTTATTTGGAAAAGAGATGGAGACCTACAAAAAGGTTTCTCTGCTCATGAACCTTGGAGCAAAGAGGTTTGTCAACAACAATGACTTCCTGCTCTATGACTTTAAGGGAAGATATCTCTTTGTGGCCATAGAGATGCTTGGAACAGGCAAGGCATCCATTGGAAACATCAGAGTTGGTGTCAGGGGCGATAACTTTATGGGAGCATTTCCGGAAGTCTATCGTCAGGAAAACAGCTTTTTCCACAGATATCTGTCAATCTTTTCAAGTATCTACAACGACATCAGTGAACAGAATGACAAGTTGTACGAGATGCTGGATCTGGATAAGTGTTCACCAGAGCTTCTTGAGATGTACGGTTCCTGGTTCGGGATCGATCTTAGAGGTGGATTCTTATCTGAGGATGTGCTTAGGACAATAGTCAAAGAAGCATATCAGCTAAACCGAATGAAGGGTACCAGGAAGGTTATTGAGAGGATCCTTGAAATAATGCTTGGTGATGATGCAGTTCTTTTGGAAAACAGGCGTCAGGACGGCGGGATATTTGACGTGACCATTCTTGTTAATCGCAAGCTCACAGAGGAACTGCGGCATCAGCTGACGTTCCTTCTGGATCAGTTTAAGCCTATAAGGACCAACATTCGTCTGCTTCAGATGGAGAAAGAGGCTGTCATGGATGGCAACAGCTATCTTGATATGAATGCCACTATTCCTGCTGAGAAGCATGTTGTGCTTGATGAAGAAGCCCTTTATGATGGTGCTATTACACTTTTGTAAGTACTTAGGAGAAACACGGAAATGACAATTGATGAAAGCAGAAGCGATGATAAGCTTCAACTTAATCTTCATGGCAAGATTGATGCAGTATCCAGTCCGGAACTGCAAAATGAAGTTTTGAAGGCGTTTCAGAAATGCCCAAATGTAATACTTAATTTTGCAGATGTTCCTTACATCTCCAGTGCAGGTCTCAGGGCTCTTTTGATAGGACAAAAAACTGCCGGTTCCAAGGGCGGTAAGTTCCTTATCATCAATGCAAGTGATGCTGTAGTGGAAGTGTTTAGGGTGACAGGACTTCAGAAGGTGCTGACCATACAATGATATCTTTTTCTCACGTGACTAAAAAGTATGAAAATGAAGACGGCAAGGTTTTAGTCTATGAGGATTTCTCCGAGGAGATCGGAAAAGGGGAATTTGTGGTCCTTACTGGAGAAAGTGGATCAGGTAAGACCACGCTTATAAAGATGCTGCTTAAAGAGACTGAGCCTGACAGCGGAACTATCTTTGTGGACGGCAAGGACATTAGTAAGATCGGCCGCAAGGACATTCCTTTTTACAGGCGAAGTATCGGAGTTTTGTTTCAGGACTTTAGACTGATACAAGAGAGCAGTGTCTATGACAATCTCATGTCAGCAATCCTGGCCACAGGAGGTTCGTACAAGGAAGCGGAAAAGAAGATCGTGGATGTCCTTACAATGCTGGGGATAGACTCTCTTCACAAAAGGTTTCCCAAGCAGATGAGCGGCGGAGAGCAGCAAAAGGTCTGCCTTGCCAGGGCCATCATCAATAATCCGGGGATACTTTTAGTAGATGAGCCAACTGGAAACCTTGATCCATCTTCCAGCGCAGAGATAAACAGACTTTTAGATGTGGTAAACGGCCAGGGCATCACGATAGTGATGGCAACCCATGATATTGCGGCAGCAGAAAGGCCTGGACGCAGACGGATCGATCTTGATAATTTGGTAAAGGCATAAATATTGAATCTATTATTCTTTAGGGGGAAAGTACATAGATGACCAAGAACCAGAAAATCTCACTAGTAGCAGCTTGTATCTTTTATGTTCTGACAATTGTAGGATTTTTCTTCTTCAGTCTTACGCTGATAGTCCTGTTGTTTTTAGGCTTTTCATTGTCAATTGCATATTTTTCAATGCAGTGCTATCAAAGACATAACGACTACACGGGAGCTGAGCATTTGCAGCAGGAAATAGGGATGCTTACAGCAGAAAAAGAACAGCTCTCAAAAGACTATGAGACTCTTGTTTCAGAAAAGGACAAGGCCATTGAAGAGAGCAGCCAGAGAGCTGATGAGCTTGAAAAAGAGCTTGAAGTTGTCAAGGCTGATTTTGAGAAGTACAAAGAGGAAAACAAGGAAAACAGCGATAAAAATGCTGCCTCTGTTAAAAATGAATTTGAAAGCCTTCTTCCTCCTGAGGAGGACGATGATGCAGCCAACGTCGACATCATCGAGATTGCAAGAAGGGCTATAAAAGAGCTTGAGGAAGCTGCCCACAAGGCAGGTCTTAGGGTCAATATATCAAGTGCCTCTGACAAGCTGATGGTACATGCATCGGCCAAGAGGCTTCTTATCATGTTTAGGAATATTATAGATAACTCCATCAAGTACATGCAGAAAGAGGGTACGCTTGTCATCACAATTTCTGCCATTGAGGATGATATCTTTATTGTTCTTAAGGATACTGGTAAGGGTCTTCCTGAGAATGAGACCAAGCATATCTTTGAGCTTAATTACCAGGGATCCAACAGGATCAGTGGAAACGGACTTGGACTTACTCAGGCCAAGGCCATTGTAGAACACTACGGCGGAACAATTTATGCCCGCAGCCCACAGGGCAACGGAATGGGTATCTATATCCAGTTGCCAACCACTTGATCAAGGGTGATGGTGGGCAAAAGTCCGGTTTGGCGGGCCAGTGGCATAAGTTGCCATTTTTGCTCTGTTAAACCGAACACTCCGTTAAGCCCAGAGCAGCAATCTCTGTGCGCAAGGGCGCTTGAGATTACTTGGTCTTAACTTCGTGGTTTAAAATCACAAAAATGTCAACTTATGCCACTGGTCCGCCAAACCGGACTTTTGCCCTACCATCACATACTTATACATCTACTTTCTATTAAGGGGGAAAGAATGAGAGATAACCAGAGGATATTTATATTCTTGATGACGTTTTTTACGGTTGTTGCGTTAGGTTCTTTATTGTTTTTGTCACAGACAGGTTCCGCATTCAATAGGACCAACAAGTCTCTTGGGGCTGAAACTGCAGTTCTGACGCAGACAATTATTAATGAGCCCGAGGAGGTTGAGGCGCAACCGGAGGAGTCAGTTGAGGAGACTGCACCAGAGGCACCTGTAGTAGAGGATACAATGGCTTCTATTGCAGAGGCATCAGTGGAGCCAGAGCCGGAACCTGAACCTGAACCAGAGCCCGAGCCGGAACCAGAACCACAGATAAGGTATTTTTCTTATAAAGTTGACACCTCGGTTACTATCCTGAGACTAAGGGAAGAACCATCAGAACTTTCGGAGGTTATTGCCAAACTTGCCAAGGGCAGCACAGGATATGTGCTCCAGCCTGGCAATCAGTGGTGCAAGGTTATTTCAGCAAAGGGAAATTCCGGTTACTGTTCAACTGATTATCTCATCCTTACCGAGATGACTGAGGAAGAGTTTCCAGAGGAGTACAGGGGAGAGGTTGAAGTATCAGAAGATTCCCTTTCAGCACCTTTTGAGAGCCATATAGCTAACAGAGAAACATTTGGAACAGGTGAAGCTTCTGAAGGGGCAGGAACTGAGACTGACCCGTCACAGAGCAGCACAGAGCCTGATAATGGCTAAGCAGAGGTAAGTGATATGCGCAAATTTGTTGATGAAATGATGGCCGGAGAGCGGGAAAAAGAAAAAAGCAGAAAAGCAAAGATCCGGAATGAAGAGAAGGATATCGACAGCGAAGAGGGCGAAGAGACCTATATGTACGATATCCGCAAACCCATGGCATTCATCAATGAAGGTGAGCATGGAGTATTTGATATAACTAAACAGACTGGCCTTAATACTGCAAAAAGCGTATTTGATAAAGGGGCAGTTTTTAAAACCTGATAGATTTATTCATATCGACAACATGAGGGGCGTAAGATATGGGAAGTTATGAGCAGGATAGAAACGGCAAGCCGTTTAGGGACTATACCGAGTACATGCAGTACATGTTTGACTGCGTAAACGGTTGTCTCGACACATATATTTCCAAAATGAAGGTCACTTTTGCCAACGGCGAGGGTGGTTATAAGAACGTGCTTTATCCTGATATTGAGCTGGCTGGAGACGCCTGTAAAAACAGACTCCAGGCATCCTACAAGGAGAGATTCGGAGGCGGAGAGTCTTCAGAACCGTCTAAAGCTGATGGCGGCAGTGACGACGATATTTCAGATGAAGATGCACAGGATGCTGAAGATCTCTTTGGAGGTCTCTTTGGATCTGATGATGACAGTGATTCTGACAGCGACGGTGATGACAACATCGATGATGATCTGATGCGCCTGCTTGGCAATTTCGCATCTGAAAATCCCGTAGATGAAGAGGAAGAGTCAGAAACTGAAGTTTGGGACGAGATTGACAAGGATACCAAGATCCCGGTCCTTGAGAGACTTCGCATAATAGATGAGAGAGCAGAGCTTACACTGGCTGAGGGTATTGAGCTTCCGTTTTATGAGCTGTGTAAGCGTCTTAAGTTTGAGCAGTTTACCAAGTTCTGTTTTGCCTGCGGAATTCTTTCTTCAACCCAGACTGATTACGCCGGCGTTTTCCATATCATCAACGAAAACAGTATGCTTTCTGCGCCTACAATCGAGTCTGCAGCCAAGGTCTTCTATGGCTCAGAGTTTTCCATAACTGGCGCATATGGTGACATGAGTGCCTGCCTTGAGCAGCTCCTTCCGGTGCTTCCTCTGCAGGTACAGGGCAGTATGCCTTTTTCAACAGTTGTTTCCCCAGACAAGAGAATAATCGACTTCCTGTTCGGCAGAAATCCTCTTCTTCTTGATGAGAATTACGACCGATTTATCAGCATGCTCACAGATGATAAAGAGCTTGATCCTGTTATGGCCAACGAGGGAAGACTTGAGGCTATGAAGACTTCCTATGGCGATGGCGTAAGGATCTTTTATTACTACGGTGATGACGGTAGCGGAAGAAAGTTCTTCGTTAAGCACTTCTGCAAAGAAAAGGGTCTTAAGGCCATCGCCATCAACTGTAAAAAGCTGTTTAACTATGACTATCAGTTCGTAGACAGGGCCCTTTGGTCTGTTACAAGAGAGTGTATCCTTGCAAAGGCCTGCTGCTGTCTTACAGAGCTCACCTATAGAGACGAGGAAAAAGAGAAGTTCTTCGGATATATGGATCTTGCTTTTAGTAAGCTCACTGAAAAAGACATCCTGGTATTTGCCATGAGTAAGCTCTACATCGACTTTAGAGAAGTAACCAAGATGGCATTTACAGATCTTGAGCTTCCAACACCAACTACAACGGAGAGGCTTACCTGTTGGCAGTACTTTGCAAAGGGTTATGACCTTGCAGAGGATGTGGATCTTCTTGAGATGTCCACCAAGTTCCTGTTCACAGCAGGTAAGGTTCACGACGCCCTGGTCAAGGCGAAAGCTCTTTCCAACATGGACAAGGAAGACAAGATATCAAGAGGCAACCTCTTTAAGGGGTGCTATGCGCAGATGTCCTCTGAGCTGTCTCAGAAGGCAACCAGAGTTGAGGCTAAGTTCGGATTTGAAGATATCGTCATGAACGAGAGCCAGAGAGAGACCATCTCTCACGCCATCGAGCAGATGACATACAGAAAACAGGTTTACGAGAACTGGGATTACACCAAGAAGTATCCATACGGCCGTGGACTTACGGTTCTTTTGTTCGGTGCTCCTGGTACTGGTAAATCCATGATGGCTCAGGTTATTGCCCATGAGCTTAACCTTGAGCTTTACAGAGTAGATATTTCCAAGGTTGTAGATAAGTACGTCGGTGAGACAGAAAAATCCCTGTCCATGATCTTCAGAGAAGCCAAGAAGTGTAACGTCGTACTGTTCTTCGATGAGTGTGATACCATCTTCGCTAAGCGTTCTGATGACGGTGGTTCAAACCAGGCTTCAGCCAACAACAAGACAGCCCTCCTTCTTCAGGAAATGGAAGCTTACGACGGTGTCTGCGTTCTGGCTACAAACTACAAGCACAACATCGACCCTGCGTTCTTTAGACGTATGAAATATATCGTTGAGTTCCAGTTCCCGGATGTGGATACAAGAGAAATGCTGTGGCGTACCACTATTCCAAAGAGCACACCACTTGCCGACGACGTGGATATCAGATTCCTTGCTGAGAAGTTCGAGTTCGTTGGTGGTAACATCAAGAACTGTATCCTCAACGCAGCCTTCCTTGCAGCAGCTGATCCTGATGCAAATGGTGAGGTTCACATGAGACATTACCTAAACGCTATCAAGTACGAGTTCGTTAAGGTTGGTAAGGTCTTCACCAAGTCAGACTTTGAGCCATACGCTGAGGACGTTGGACTTGCGTGATGAGAAATTGGCAGGCAAAATTCATTCGCCAGATATATCCGCTTATTCGTATAAAGGTATGAAAGGCGAAAATGTTTTTGTGAAGATTGCTGATTGGCATCAGGAAGTAATTTGCCGATATACATATGAGAGCATTTATGCTTTTGAAATAAAATAGCGATACTGTTTTTTAGGAAAGCTATGAGGGGAAATATTATGAAATTGAGAAAACAGTTTAGTAATCTAAAGAAAGGCGCAAAGAAGGTATTCGTAGGAATGCTTGTTTTGTGCCTTATTTCTACTGCGACGGGCATTGGTTCCATATTTGCTTATGCGGAAGAGCATGAAGAACATGTATTTGATTATGATCACGCCGAAAGTAATGGAGATGGTACACACAACTTGATTTACAAGTGTACGTTTGAGGATTGTGATGTAACCGAAGATAGAGGCAGAGAAACATGTGATGATACAGATGGTGATGGAATCTGCAATAAATGCCATGAAGCCATTCAGACTCAACAACCGTCTTGTGAGCATATTCCTGGTGATTGGGTACAGGATACCGACGATGCCAGCAAAGAAATAAGAACCTGCACCGTTTGTGGAGATGTTGTTGATCAAAGAGATGCAGAAACTATTACTCATACGCATTCTTTTGAAGAGTGGCAGCCAGATCCAAATAATTCCGAACAGCACATTCACTATTGCCAAGTTGAGAACTGTGATGTATTTGAGACAGCACAACACAATCTGGTTGACGTAAATCCCGCTGTACCTACTAATCCCTATAATGGAAATCATGTGATACAGAGATGTAGTGACTGTGGTTATGAAGTAACAGAGCCGTGTTCATATGATGAAAATGGAATCTGTTCAGTATGTAAGGCTAGCGAAGCTGAAAAGACCAGTACTCCAGCTAACAGTACTCCAGCAAATAATGCGATTAGGTTCAGTGCAAAAAATCTGTTTGCCAATTCAATACCAGGACTTACTACTAGCGGAGAAGGTCCTGTTGGTTATCTTGCATTTTTTAGTGAATATCCAGCTCCAGAGACCGGGCTGGTTTATAACGGAAACTCTCAGAATCTGTTTTCCTCCGTTGGAACACATAAAGACCTTGCAGAAATGGCTGATTATGGGGTGACTTCTGCCTCATCGTCTGGTATTTCCATATCATCTGGAACTGGAATAACCGCTACACAAGCAGGGAAATATACCGCAACAGAGGATATTACATATCATATTGATAATGGTGCAACTGCTTATCATGCTATTGGTTCATTTACAATAACCATAGATGAGGCATCTTTTGAAAACGATGTAACTGTTATTCCTGATTCATCAAGCTATGTTGAAACTCCAGTATCGACAGCGCCATATGTCAGATTAAAAATTGGCGATACATATTTAAACTATGGAACTGATTTTGTACAAGGTAGTTCATCAGGTTCATTTGCTCAGTATCCAGTGGTTGGTGATACAGCTACTATCGTTCTAAAGTCGAATAACTCTAATTTTGATAATTCACTTATCACCAAAACTCTTTTAGTAGAGGATGTTTATCCTACCTTCAATGGCAGCACAGCACTAAAAGATGTATATCATGATGAGGTAACAGTACTACCACCTGCAGGTTATTCAATTGCTCCAGAATCAGGAAGTGCTCCTGGAACATTTGCTGATAAGATTGTATATAATACTGCTAGCCCTCAGACCAACCCAACACTTTATTTTAAGTCTTCTGAGACAAACAAGATAATCAAAAAGGACTTTCCTGTAAAAATTGATAATTCGTTATATACAATAGATGAGCTTTTGATCGCAAATCCTCAATTTTATCCAACCGTAGACTATACTGGCAGTGCAGTTTCGCTAATGTCATCTGCGCCTACACTTAATGAGGCTTTTATTGCCGAGAAGAATTTATCAGTTTCATGGGGATTTATGGATGAAAGTAACCATGTTGTTTCTACGAAGTCATCTCCAACTGCTACTGAAATCGGTCCTCACAGCTACTATTTCTTCCTTCATTATGTGACTGAGGAAGGTGTTGAACGTGATGCTAAAATAACAACTCCATTTAAGACAGTAATTGTAAAGGATATTGGACACTCGGATATCACATATACTGCACCAGTCAATACACCAGATTATCAGTCGCTTAATTCTTCTACAAATATTAAAGATTTCTATAACGTCGTAGATACTAAACCGACGCAGCAACAGCTTCAGAATAACGTAGATTATTCAGTATCTGTTTCGAACGAAGCATCATACTATGAGACTGGAACAGATATAACGCTTACTTACACCGGAATAAATAACGAAGCTGATAGGGCATATTACAAAGGAACTACCACTAAAACTGTTCCTGTAAGCACTGTTAATGTACTGCTAAATGGGGCTGCACAGGCGAGCAGTTATGATGACCGTGTTATATTCACAGCCGTCGGTTATACAATAAGTGATTCTGCTGATGGAACATTTAATACAGAGTACACATTTTCTGATCCATGTACTGATTACACGTTACCGCTGTTTTTCAAGAAAGATGGCACTTCTAGAATAGTAAAGCAGACTATTACAGGTCTGAATATTGGCCCTGCCGCAGCTGTCAAGGTCCTTTACGATGGAGTAGAGGAGCTAAAGCCTATGTATTATGACTCTGTCAGAATTTCTGCGGAAGGCTATACTGTTTCAAGAACCAGAACAGGCAGCTATAGCGAAAACTATCAGCTTAATTATGACAGTACAAAGAAAATGGATCCGGTTGCAGATTTTGATTTGTACTTTAAGAATAAAGAAACCGGTTTGGTCTCTACTAAGACTATATCTGGAATCAATCTTTTTGAGTCACCAACAATTGAAATTCTTTATAACGGAGAGGAATTAAAGGATTGGTATTCTGATAGTGTTAATATTACGGCAGATGGCTACAAAATCTCGGATTCAGAAAGTGCTCCAGCAAGTAAATATACGGCAAAATATGTGATGTCTGGTAGTGGCACAGTTACCAAAAAATTATACTTTATACCTAAAAATGCTTCTACAGTGGTACCTGCTGATCAGAAAGTTTTCACCATCGCAGTATCCATCGACAAAACCGCACCGACAGGTGTTATAAACCTTGCAAGTTACAGCAGCGACTCATTCACCACAAAGGACGTTGTTAAGGCCTATACTAATGGATCACAGAAGGCAACTATTTCTGCATCAGATGCTCTGTCAGGAATTGATTACATTCACTACTATGTATCAGACACTTTCTATGCATCACCGTCTGATGTGAAGGCTGCTATTTCAGAAAAGAGCGGAGCATGGAGAACTTACTCTTCATCCTCACAGCCGGCACTTGTAAAAGATAAGAACAATTACATTTACGCAAAGCTTGTAGATAAGGCGGGCAATGAGACCATCATCTCCCTTGGCAATATCCTTTACGACACCGTAGCACCCAAGATGACTACAGCCAAGGTTACACCATCAACTACCGACACTTCCAAGACACTGATAGGCCTTGCAGGAACTGACAAGCTTAGTGGAATCAACAGATTTAAATATGTCTTCAAAGAAAAGGAAGAGGGCAAGAAGTACGATACTCCAGGTAAGGACTGGATGTTTGATAACGGCGAGTACGTTAAGACAACTGATGAGAAGGATGGAACAGCTGTTGCAAGTGCGACAATAGATGCTCTCGATTCTGAAAAGACATATCTTTTCTACTTCATAGCTGTTGACAGAGCTGGAAATATAAGTGATGTCATGACTCAGGAAGTTAAAGGTGAAGATGTTTCATCCAAGCAAGATAGCGGAGCAGGCGGATCAGGTGCATCAGGCGGCAGCAGTTCTGGTGCAAATGGACTTACTCCTGCACCTAATGGAATCGCAGGTGGCGGCTCTGGATCAGGTAAACAGGGAGGCGGCTCTGGGTCATCTTCATCAGGATCATCAAAGTCCTCAAAGGATAAGAAGTCCCAGAGTGCTCTTGGTGACAAGGACAGAGAGATCAACAGAAATCCTTACATTGCTGAAGCAACTGGCAATGTAAAGATTGGAATCAATGAGACCAGTGGCTGGAACAAGATTGCCGGCGAAGTTAATAAAGCAGATAAAGGCGCAGTCATTGAAGTTGAGATGGCAGGTCTTTCAAATGTATCCAATGAGCTCTTCACCTCCATGAACAACAGAGACGTGCAGGTTAAACTCCGCATGGCTGAAGATGTTGAGTGGGAGATCAAGGGCGAAGAGGTTCCAGATGCCAGAAGTGACATTGACATGGGAGTAAGACTGGGCAGCAGGAATATTCCTGAGCAGATCATTACAGATGTAGCTGGAACCAATCCTCATGTGGAGTTTTCTATTAACCATAATGGAGACTTTGGATTTGTTGCGACTATAGCAGTGCCTGTAGGTGAGTCCAACAAGGGCATGTACACAACTCTTTACCACTACGACGAGGCAAAGAAAGAACTTGAAGTAGCAGGCGATGGAAGAGTAGATGACAGAGGATATGCTAAGTTCCCTCTTACTCACGCTTCAGATTACACAGTTGTAATAACTCCGGAGAGGATACTTACAGCAGCAGAAACTGATGCACAGACCAGTACACTTGTGGGAGCAGAAGCAGAAAGTCAGAGCAGCCAGTATCTTGATGGAGCAAGACTTCGTCTTACAGATCTCTTCAGGATCAAGGGCAGCATGAGGATCTGGTTATTCTTCATAGCTCTCTTAAGCGCAACAATATGCATGGTAATTCTGTATCTGCCAGCACTTCAGTCACGTAACCAAAACGACCAAGGAGACTTATTCTGATGGCTTTTTTGGAAGAAATATCTCCTGCCAATATGCGCTCTTTTGAACCATTTATTCCAGAGGTCCTCAAGCAAAAAGCTTTTGTTGAGGATATACACTTTTACGGGATAAGCGAATCAGATGAAGCGGCAGGCTGTATCATTTATGTAGACAAAATAACCGTTGCGGAGATAAGGTACCTCTACATCGTACCTTATCTTCGTGGTACGGGTGCAATGGATCAGGCTCTCATGGAGTTTTTCTACAATCTCCGTGAAGAGGGCTATACCCATGTGCGCGTAAATTACATACCTGAGGAATTTAGGAATTTTATCGCCATTTCAAAGCGGTTTGGGTTTGAGGAAACCAGACTGGACCTGGCTTATTTCAGGTTCAGGGCGGAGGATATCAAAAAGTGCAGGGCTACTTCTTTTTCTCCCAGGAATATCATGAGGCTCAAGTATCTGCCGGAGGATAAAAAGCAAAAGCTCTTTAAGATCATTGATAAGAACATGACATTCTACAATTATGATCTTTCTGCCGATAGCGATATTTTGCCATACAGTATGGCCTATCTGGAAAACGATGACCCCAAGGGAGCTCTGGTAGTAGAATCACCAAGACTTACTCTGCTGCCAGCTACAGAGGAAAAGAACACCTTCCCGGATCCCAACGCTTTTGATCTGGTGCTTTTTTTCGTTGGAACAAAGACCCTTATGGCTCCGCTTTACCTATTGAGCGGACTGTGCAAGGTCATTCAGACAGAGCTAAACGACAATGTAGTTCTTACAGGTTATTTTCAGGAAGGCCATGTTACCAGGCTCATAGAAGGAACGCTTGGAATTAAGGGCTACCATGAAGTTTGTGCTACTTTGGATTTAATGCAGCTGTAAGGAGGTTTGCAAATTGCCACCTGTAATACCAGAAGACGCAACATTAGCGATTCAAAAAGACAGACAGAAGGACATTTTTGTCAACCAGAGAAATGAAGACTATCAGGCTAATCTGGATAGATTTACTAATGGTGAAGTTTCTTTTGATGAACACTTTATACGAACTCAGGCAAGAGGCCAGCAGGATTTTTACGGCGAGTATGAACGCAAGTGGAAACAAAAGCCTGATGGTTTTATTGTTGCGCCTCCAATTCAGGTTGAACCAGAGGAAATCAGGCTTAATAACACCAAGCTTTCTTATTGGGACAGAAAAGAGCGGAAAGCGTCAGTAAATGCCAGTTACGATGCCTGGAGCAGGAAGATGGCAGAGTCTTCTGCGTATGGGCTTCGACTGGAGGACACTCTTTCTGAAGAAGAAATAGCAAAAAAACAGGCTAAGCTATGGAAGAAGAATCCTGATGCAGAACTTAAGCATGAGTATAAGTCTACGTCTTCAACCTTTGATCTTATGAAGAGCACAGTCAGACTTTCTGCCAAGGAGAACGCCAAGAGAACCCTTGTAAACGAGGCAATGGAAGGCAAGGAGGTAAACCCGCTTTTTAAGCAGTATATGAATCATTTCCTTGCAGTTGCACCTCAGCTGGTAGCGCTAGAGAACGAGGGACCCGGGCAGAATGTGCAGATCACTGAGGCGTCGAAGGAAGCATTTAAGGCCTTCATAGAAAGAGCTATGGAAAATCCTGTTGAGGTTTTAAAGGAGGCGGTATCAGATCATCTTTTCTCCTTCAGACAGATCCAGGACAAGCTTCTTGATAAGAAGGCAATGGCGCAGAAATTCGATGAAGTCAAGGAACTGCGAGACAGATTTAAAGCTATCACAGATCTTTTTACCGAAAGAGATGATGAGATGGGAAAGGCTTTTAAAGAACTGAGTGAAAACCAGGAAGAAGCCCCCCATGACAATATCCTTTTTGCAAAAGCCCTGTATCAAAGAATTGACGCTGATATGCGTTTTTGCCTTGAAAACAACAAGATGAAATTCCGCGATAATGGATCTCTTGTTGACAGAAGGAAAACTAAAAATCTTCATATTGCTGTTGATGGAAAGCAGTCAGCCAGCCTCTTAAGGGCTGTAAAAGCAAACGCAACGCAGGAGCAGCATGACGATGTTGAGAGATACTGGGATCAGAAGTGCAAAAAGCTCCTTATGGATGATAGTTCAAAAGAGACAAAGGCGGATAAGGATTTTGTTGATAACTATCAGATAGCTACTGCCGTTACAGCTATTAAGGATGAAAAGAGAAGTAAGGTAAAAGGCAAAGAAAACAAGGGACTCTTTGATGATCTGTGTGATAATGCGGATCAGATTGCCCTTGCTGTGGCACAGATAGACAAAGAACTTGCAAGATCAGAGAACATTTTTCAGCAAAAGGCAGCTGAGTTTAAGGCTCGACCTATGGCCAAGGCTCAGCTTGAAAAGTACCTGCAAAAGAGAAAAATCCAGCAGGTAAATCTTCTTGAGAGGGCAGCAGGAATTATGAATGCCCTTAATTACCTTGCCGGAGCTGAGCAGCTTAAGGCTAATGGCCGTCAGGTTCTTGATGAGAACAGGACAGTAAAGAGCAAGGTTACTACAGTTACCAGGAATAATATGACTGATGAAGCCTCGGTAAATGAATTTGAACAGGTTGAATATATAAAAGAGGAGATGTTCGGAAGAAAAGAGATCATGGGGCAACTTTCCCAGAGTGCCTTGACTTTTAAGGACACTAAGAACATGCTCCTTGATAAGTTCAAAGACAAGGTTGACGGAAGGCTAAAGAATCTCCTTGAAAGAGGAAGTGCTGAGCTAAGGGTCAATTACATTACTATGCAAAAAACCAACCTGCTTGAGCTTGATTATGACAGAGTATGCCAGTTACTTGACCAAGTAACCACTGTTGAAGAGTATACTCAGGCTCTAAGATCTAACATCACAGCCAACAATCAAAATGCAGATAAACTGTACGCTAAGCTGAACAATAAAAACCTTGATCAGATGACTGATAAGGAGCTTGAGTATTTCATAAGGGATTATAAAAATCTTCAAAAATCTATTTATGCTGCCAATAAGATGAGGAAGATGAAGCCAGGTATAAGCAACATGACTCTGGATGTACTCCTTAAGAATAACAGAACAGTGCAGGATGTGGAAAAAGATAAGAAAAATGACCTTATCACAAACTTCAAGTTCAAGATGATAAGCGATATGGTCAATAAGTACCGTTGGGAATATATTACAAATGAAGTACAAGCTGGAAGTTCTGATTCAGAACTGCTTAGTCCCGCTGAAAAAAGTAAGCTGGGTAAATTAAAGACTGAACAGTCAAGACTTTATTACATCAAGTCTCTTGCATTACAGGCAGATAATCTGCACGGCAAACATTTTGGAGAGTTTGATGAAGCTCTTAATAATGATGAAGCTTTGGCAGAACTTCATTCTTCCAGGCATCAAGCTGCTGAGCAGCAAATGCAAGATGGGCTTCATGAAGAGGAATTCGATATCCAAGATGAGTTTGAAGAGTATACCAAGGAGGAGAGAAAGGCACGAAAGAATAAGAAAAACACAGTTCTTGTAAATGATTTTGAAGAAAAGACTGAAGAAGAACGTGTAATGGATCGCGATTACGTACTGAGAAATAAGTATGTAAGGCAGTATGGCAGTGATATACTTCCATACTTTGAGCAGGAAATGAGAAGACTGCCTAATTACAAGGATAACTGCCTTGGAAAGATTTCTCATGAAGTAGAAAGATTCCTGATATGCGAGAATTTTGGTGACTTTAAGAGAGATGAGAAAGATCTTGATAATGTGCTAAAAGATTCTGCAAAGACAGAGGAAGAAAAGACGTTTCTATCTATTTTTAAAGAAGCTTACAAGAAACTTAGTACAAGCGGCTATGTTGACAATATCATAAATAAGCTCGTTCCTAAAAAAGCTCTTAAAAACGCTGATCTGGACAATATCAATCTGCCTGTGGAGCAGGATAATAAAGATTTTTTGTGGTTAGTAAATCATTTTAATGCAGTTAAGAATATGGATGACGTCAAGGACTTAAAGAAATGGTGGGAGATCAGAAATGATTTCTTCAAGGGCGTATATGGACAAGGCTGCGATAAGACTGTTTACCACAAGGGAAAAGCTCTTTTAGATGCAATGGTGGAAATCTATAAAATCAAGAAAAATGTCGATGGTATCAGCGGATATAAGCCTCAGGTAAAACAGGAGGAACAGGAAAAGACATTTAATCTTAAGGACAACGACAAGGACAATATCTATAAATTTGATCAGCATCAGAAGGGAAGTTATGGATGCTGGGCTGCATCTCATACCTATGTCGTAAATGCCTATATGAAAGTACATAACATTGAAGGAGAGAAGTTTACTCAGAGCACGTTCAAAAATGAAGAAAACTTTATACCTAATGAAACAGCCTTGAAGTATATGGACGACCACAGTGATCAGAATCCGGAATCCATGAGCTTTAATCAGGAAGGTCAAAATATACAGAACTTCCTTGCAAAGGACAAGACAGGTAATCCTTACATTACTGCGGATACTGTTATCAATGCCCTTCCAAAAACAGCTGAGCACCACCTTGTATTTACCAATTTCTATTTAAATGTCCTGGATGAAAAGAAAGAAGAGGTAAAGACCAAGCTCACTGATTACATCATGGACAAGATACAGGGGGAACTTCAAAGGACCAAGACACCGATATCTCTTTTGAAATCCGGGCACTATCTGTCAGTAGTAGGAGTAGACAGGAGCAAAAAGGAACTCATCACCATGGATTCATTGAAGACTGGTAAAAAGCTTGAAGAGCCCACTATTGTTCAAATTTCCGATCTGATCAAGATGGACAAGTTTGAGCTTGTTTATCCTGAGAACCTTGAAGATGGAAACCTTAAGTACTTAAGCGATAAATTCGGGCTTAAAAAGGATCTCTACGACAAGGATGGAAAGATGAACATGAATGATGAGGAAGTTAAAAAGGCTGAAAAGGACAGCCTGGAAAAACCTCAAAACATGCTTCATATAAGCGGAGTAGAGTTTGAAAGGAAGACCAGGGACTTCGATTTTGAGGAAAATTTCGTTTCAGAACAGATCTACATGCCTAAGGATCTTAAACTGAAAAAAGAAGAGACAAAGTAAATTGTATAACTAAGTGCAAGGTGTTATAATATCCGCATGTTATAACACCTTGCAGATTTTTTTGAGGAGGAATTTTAAGGTATGGAGCGTTACAAGGAAGAGTTTATCGAGTTTATGGTGGACAGCAATGTCCTTAAGTTTGGGGAATTCACACTTAAGAGCGGAAGGAAGTCCCCATTTTTCATGAATGCGGGAGCCTATGTCACAGGTACTCAGCTTAAAAAGCTTGGAAGCTACTACGCAAGAGCTATCCACGACACCTTTGGCCTTGAGTTTGATGTGCTTTTTGGACCTGCATACAAGGGCATTCCTCTTTCAGTAGTTACTTCGGTTGCAATAAGCGAGCTCTACGGAAGAGAGATCAGATACTGCTCTAACAGAAAAGAGATAAAGGACCACGGCGACAAGGGAATCCTTCTTGGAAGTAAGCTCCGTGACGGAGACAGAGTTCTTATCATTGAGGATGTAACTACTTCCGGCAAGTCAATCGAAGAGACAGTGCCTATCATCCAGGAGCAGGCTGACTGCGATATTGTTGGACTTATGGTTTCCTTAAACAGACAGGAAAAGGGCCAGGATTCAGATATGAGCGCCCTTGATGAGATCAAGGAAAGATATGGCTTTTCTGCTCACTCGATCGTAACTATGGACGATGTTGTTTCATACCTTTATAACAGACCAATTGATGGTGAAGTTCTTTTAACTCCAGACATCAAGAAGTCAATTGACGCTTACTACGCTGAGTACGGCGCCAAGGCATAAATTTATTCGGAGGGGTTAATAATGGAAGAGCGTACATACAAGGTTCTTGGCGGAACAGGTGCTTTAAACTTAACATTCGGAGTCATCTCTATCGTAGTTGGACTTACAGCAGGGATACTTCTTATCATCAGCGGTGCCAAGCTTCTTGGCAGCAGAAGGAACGTAATTATCTGATCCTATGAAAAAGATTCGCATCAAAAAGTTTGAACCGGTCAGAGACCGATATATGTTTACTGACAATAGACATCCTGAGAAGGGCGTCATGAGCGCCATCTTAGGATGCATATCAGTGACTGCACTTATAGCCGCCGTTGTATTTACTTATAACGACGGCGGGCAGGCACAGCTTAGATACGCCGCAGCAGCTATGGTTGCGGCCATTTTTTCTGTTGCGGGACTTGTTCTTGGGATCATGTCCAGAATGGAGAAGGACATATTTAAGCTGTTTCCAAACCTTGGAATAGTGCTAAACTCACTTTCCATTGCATTTATCATATTTATTTTAGTGTTAGGACTTAGTTGATCATGAATAATGAAGAACTTATTTTTGAATTTGAAAGTGGAGAAGATGTAGTTAGTGAGAGACTTGAGCTGGCAGCAGACAGGATAGCTGCCATGCAGGACGAGTCTCTTTCTAATGATAGGTTCGATGACTATTTTAAAAAGGTGTCAGCCTTTACCAATATGGTCCTTGAGACCTACAAGTGGGTGATTGCTGGCGGCCCTGACAAGGACTCTTTAGATGAGCTTCAAAAGAGAAACAGGATGCTCTTTGAGGATATCCTTCCAGACAACTATGGAAAGAGCTACGGAAATCCGGATGTAGCAGTAGAGAGACTTTCAAAGGAGTATGGACAGCTTCTTTCAGCTCTTTATTTTGAACTCAGGTCCATGATCGGATATGCCTTTGAGGGCAAGAAGGAAGAGCTTGTGATCCGCATAGAGCTCTTTTTAGAAATCTACGCAGTGTTTGCAGATGCAGATAAAAACGGCGCTTTGCCAAAGGCTGAGGACATCAAAAAGATCATGTACTGGTTCTACAGCGATTATGCTGAAGAGGAGAGAATGGCAAGATTTGGCAGCATTGTAGATCCTGACAACTCATTTTTCAGGGACATCATTACTGGCAGCGACCTTACAGATGTCCGGTATCTCTACAAGTTTGGCGAGTATATTACAGATAATGAGCTTGAAACCGCAAGGCATCTTGCTTCTCTTTCGAAGGATGAGATAGACAAGATGGCCACCACTTTTACAGAGGGCTACCGCATCGGCTTTGAGATGACAGGTAAGGACATCACCATCAAGAAGACTGCCTCCATCATCTACAACCTGGGCTTTGAGCTTATTGTGAAAAAAGCTATCGAAAACCTCAAGGCCATTGGACTGGATGCCACCATCTACAGATCAATAACAAGTACCTTCTATATGGGAGGAAGCGGTTCTAGAAACGCATGTACCGGAGCAGTTCCCAACAAGCAGTTTGACTATGACCACAAGGATGACGAGGGACTTTTCCTTGACAGCCAGCTCATAAACAGAAGGCTTGAGGCTATAAGGGCTGCGGGAGAAAAGTACAAAGCCAAGGCGAGGGTCTTTGGAGGACCTGCAGTAATAGAGGTGTTTGGTGAAACTCCTTTTTCACCAGTGCCCAAGGAAAATGCAGTTCATCTTAGCCCTTCTCAAAAGAAGATGGTAAGCGAGTACAAGATCCAGGCATCCCTACTCCAGAATGAATATATTATTGGAAAAGAGAGAAGCTTTACCATTATCTCTTTCCCAATCCCTGAGATCGGCGATAATTTCAAGACAATATTTGATGAGATAGTAAGGATCAATACTTTAGATTACAAGTTATATCAGACTATTCAGCAGAAACTTGTGGATGCACTGGATGAAGCTGAGTATGTGCTTGTCAAGGGAATGGGCGACAACCATACTGATATGAAGGTATGTTTAAGGCAGCTTAAGGATAAGTCCAAGGAGACCAACTTTGAAAACTGCGTTGCAGACGTAAATATCCCTGTTGGAGAGGTGTTCACATCTCCAAGGCTCACAGGTACAGAGGGCGTTCTTCATGTGACCGGAGTTTATCTTGAGGGACTTTTCTTTAAGAATCTTGAGATCCACTTCAAAGATGGCTGCACAACAACCTACACCTGCAGCAATTTTGAAGATGAAGCGGAAAATAAAAAGTATATCGAGGATAACATCCTGTTTAACCACAAGATGCTGCCTATAGGAGAGTTTGCAATAGGAACCAACACATTGGCTTATGTCATTGCAAGGAAGTATGGAATAGAAGAAAAGCTTCCAATCCTAATTGCAGAAAAGACAGGACCACACTTTGCTGTTGGCGATACCTGCTACTCCTATGAGGAGGACAATGTGACCTATAACCCTGATGGCAAGGCTATTGTGGCAAGAGAGAATGAGATTTCCTGTAAGAGAAAAGAAAACCCGAAGGAAGCTTACTTTAGCTGCCACACTGACATCACGATTCCCTATGATGAACTTGGAGAAATAAGGGCAGTCAGAGAGGATGGAAGCAGCGTAGTCATCATAGATAAAGGGCGCTTCGTCCTTCCTGGAACAGAGGAACTTAACAAGCCACTTGATGGCGAGTTTTAAATGTTAAATTTTTTGTAAATAATCTAGCACAATATTTAGTATTATGGTATGATATGACCGACTAAATATTGAAATTATCAGCACAAGCTTTTATAGGAGGCACTATGGCACAGGTTGGAATAGTAATGGGAAGCGATTCAGATATGCCAGTTATGAGCAAGGCTGCAGATATTTTGGAGCAGCTTGGCATATCCTATGAGATGAGGATCATCTCTGCACACAGAGAGCCGGATGAGTTCTTTGAGTATGCTAAAACAGCAGAGGACAAGGGCTTTAAGGTTATCATTGCAGGAGCTGGAATGGCAGCTCATCTTCCTGGAATGTGCGCAGCTATTTTCCCAATGCCGGTCATCGGTATTCCAATGCATACAACTTCCCTTGGAGGAAGAGACTCACTTTACAGCATAGTGCAGATGCCTTCAGGTATTCCTGTAGCAACCGTGGCTATTAACGGAGGCGCTAATGCAGGCCTTCTTGCCGCCAAGATCCTGGCAACATCAGATCCTGAGCTCCTTAAGAAACTCAAGGATTACAGCGCGTCACTTAAGGATCAGGTAGTAGCCAAGGACAAGAGACTACAGGAAGTTGGCTATAAAAATTACAATTAAATATAGAAACATATCATTACAAACGTAGTAAGGAAAGGGAGAGCACATGGCACTGGATTACAAAAAGGCGGGAGTTGATATCGAGGCAGGCTACAAGTCTGTTGAACTTATTAAGGGATATGTTAAAGAGACGATGAGACCTGAAGTACTTGGAGGTCTCGGCGGTTTCTCCGGAGCATTTTCCATGAAGGATATTAAGAACATGGAGGATCCGGTTCTTTTATCCGGAACAGACGGCGTAGGAACCAAGATCAAGCTGGCATTTCTTTTAGATAAGCACGATACCATCGGAATCGATGCTGTGGCAATGTGTGTGAATGATGTGGCATGTGCAGGCGGAGAACCTTTATTCTTCCTGGATTATATAGCATGTGGCAAGAACTATCCTGAGAAGATAGCTGCCATTGTTAAGGGAGTAGCTGAGGGCTGTAAGCAGTCTGACTGTGCGCTTATAGGCGGCGAAACTGCTGAGCATCCAGGGCTTATGCCTGAGGATGAGTACGACGTGGCAGGATTTACTGTTGGCGTTGTAGACAGAAAGGATATGATCGACGGCTCAACCATCAAGGACGGAGACGTTCTTATCGGTGTTGCAAGTAGCGGCGTTCATTCAAATGGCTTTTCACTTGTTAGAAAGGTCTTTGATATGACAAAAGAGAGCCTTGAAACTTACTACGATGAACTTGGAATGACTCTTGGTGAGTGTCTTCTTACACCAACCAGGATTTATGTACATATGATGAAGTCCCTTAAGAATGCAGGGGTTAAGGTTAAGGGCTGCAGCCATATCACAGGCGGCGGTTTCTACGAGAACATCCCAAGGATGCTTCCAGACGGGATCAAGGCAGTTGTTGAAAAGAATAGCTACGACATCCCGCCTATCTTTAAGCTCATGCAGAAGAAGGGTCAGATCGAGGAACAGATGATGTACAACACCTACAATATGGGACTTGGAATGGTCCTTGCTGTTGATCCTGCAGATGTAGATACAGCACTTAAGGCTATAGAGGCAGCAGGCGACAAGGCATGGGTAGTTGGAAAGGCAGCTGGCGGCGAAAAGGGTGTTGAACTGGTATGAAGATTGCAGTACTTGTGTCTGGAGGCGGAACCAATCTTCAGGCCATAATAGATGGAATAAATAACGGAACTATCACTAATACGGAAATTTGCCTTGTGTATTCCAATAACCCTGGAGCATACGCTCTTGAGAGGGCTAAAAAGGCTGGAATACCAAGCGTTTGCAAGTCCCCAAAGGACTATGAGACAAGGGATGCTTTTAACGAAGCTCTTTTACAGACCCTTGTGGATGCAGATCCTGACCTCATCGTTTTAGCTGGATGTCTTGTGGTTATTCCAGAGAGCGTAGTTAAGAGATTTCAGGGAAGGATCATCAATATCCATCCATCCCTTATCCCATCATTTTGTGGAACGGGATTTTACGGACTTAAAGTACACGAAAAGGCTCTTGAGCGGGGCGTAAGGGTTTCTGGCGCCACTGTTCATTTTGTTGATGAGGGCACAGACACAGGTCCTATCATCTTACAGAAGCCTGTAATGATAAGAGATGATGACACAGCGAAAACTCTTCAGCAGCGTATTATGGAGCAGGCTGAGTGGAAGATACTTCCAATGGCTATTGACCTTATTGCCAATGGCAAGGTAAGTATTGCAGATGGTCATGTAGTAATTGATGGTTATGATGACAAGGTTCTTTCAGAACTGTAAATGGGGATAATTAAGGAAAGAGGCTAGGTATGAAAGTTTTGATCGTTGGCGGAGGCGGAAGAGAGCATGCAATTGCAGAAGCCGTATCCAGGAGTAAGCAGGTAGACAAGATTTACTGTGCACCAGGTAATGGCGGAATTGCGGAGCTTGCTGAGTGTGTTCCGATAACTCCAATGGAGTTTGATAAACTTGTTGCTTTCGCAAAAGAGAAAAAGATTGACCTTACAATCGTTGGCATGGACGATCCACTGGTTGGCGGAATTGTTGATGTATTTGAGGCTGAGGGCCTTAGAATATTTGGACCAAGAAAGAACGCAGCTATCCTTGAGGGAAGTAAAGCTTTTTCCAAGGACCTTATGAAAAAGTATGGTATTCCTACAGCTGCCTATGAGACCTTTGATGATCCTGCAAAGGCTCTTTCATATCTTGAAAATGCCAAGTTCCCAATTGTCTTAAAGGCAGATGGACTGGCTCTTGGAAAGGGCGTACTTATCTGCAACGACCTTGATGAAGCAAAGGCCGGTGTAAAAGAAATAATGGAAGATAAGAAGTTTGGCGCAGCTGGTAACCACATGGTTATTGAAGAGTTCATGACAGGCCGTGAAGTTTCAGTTCTTTCTTTCGTTGACGGCAAGACCTACAAGCTTATGAGCAGCGCTCAGGATCACAAGAGAGCTGGTGATGGCGATACAGGACTTAACACTGGTGGAATGGGTAACTTTTCACCAAGTCCTTTCTATACAGAGGAAGTAGATAAGTTCTGTAGAGAGCATATCTATGGCAAGACCGTTGAGGCTATGGCCAAGGAAGGCAGAGAGTTTAAGGGAGTTATCTTCTTTGGACTTATGCTTACTGAGGATGGCCCTAAGGTACTAGAGTACAATGCAAGATTTGGAGACCCTGAAGCTCAGGTTGTTCTTCCAAGACTTAAGACTGATATAATCGATGTTTGTAATGCATGCATAGATGGAACACTTGATAGTCTTGATCTTGACTTTGAGGATAAGGCTGCTGTGTGCGTTGTACTTGCGAGTGATGGATATCCACTTAGTTATGAGAAGGGCAAGCTCATTAGAGGACTTGAAAACTTTAAGGGCAAGGAAGGCTATTATTGCTTCCATGCTGGCACCAAGGCTACTCCTGAAGGAATAGTGACAAATGGTGGCAGAGTACTTGGCATAACAGCTAAAGGTGACACTCTGAAAGAGGCCCGTGCAAAAGCATATGAGGCTACAGAGTGGGTAGACTTTGATAATAAATACATGCGCCATGATATTGGTAAGGCGATCGATGAAACGGAGGAGTAAGGTATGAAAAATCTAAGAAAGAGAGTATTGTCACTTGGGCTGTCAGTTATAGTTTCAGCAGCCGTTTTCGTATCAGCAAGCCTCTCAGCTTATGCTTATACTGAGACTACTGGTACAGTCAAGACAAGCAACGTCAAGGTAAGATCTTCTGCAAGCACAACTGCTTCACAGGTATCAAGCCTTAGAGAAGGAGATACCATTGATATCGTTGATGAAGCTACAGATGCTTCAGGATATGTATGGTACAAAATCCGCGTAAATAAGAGCGAGTATGGATATGTAAGAAGTGATCTTGTTGAGAAGAAAGGTGGTTCTTCATCATCTTCATCAACAACATCTAATACATCTCAGTCTAACGCAGCTGCAGCTGAGCAGCTTCCTGCAACTACTGCAACAGCTGTAGAAGCTAAGAGCGCAACAATTACAGAAGAGAGTGTTAATGTTCGTGAGGGTGCAGGTACCAAGTACAATTCAGTTGGTAAAGTTACTAAGGGCGACACAGTTACAATTACTGGAGAAGCCACAGGAACAGACAATAAGACCTGGTATCAGGTTACATTTGGAAGCAATAGCAAGACAGGATATGTCAGATCAGACCTTTTAGAGGTAAGCGAGGCTGCACCTGAAGAAACTACAGAAGGCGGAGAAGGCGCTGAGGGAGCAGAAGGCGAAGGAGAAGTTACTGAAGCTCCAGAAGAGACTGAGTCTTCAGAAGAAACCAACGAACCTTCAGTTACAAGCGAAGCTGGTGATGGCCACTACTCACTTGTTTATCTTACAGATGATGAGAGCGGAGAGCCTATCTGGTACCTTTATGACAACATAGAGGGTTACAGAGTCAAGGTTAATGAGCTCATCGATGCAGCTAAGAGCAGTGATGAGGTCAACAAGCTTATCAAGACTAACAACAACTACAAGACAATCCTTATAATCCTTGCTGTAGTTATCGCAGCACTGGTTATCGGACTTATAATAATGGCTCTTAAGCTCAGGGATTCCCTGTACTATGAAGATGAAGATGATGAGCAGGAATATGACCGCTATGCTCAGCAGAGAAGAAGGGCAAGACCTGATGACGATGAAGAAGAGGAAGAGCGTCCAGTAAGACGCAGAGCTTCTGAAGAAAGAACAGTAAGACCAAACAGAGACGAGGACAGAAGCGCAGCAAGAGCTGCAAGAACTCCAAGAAGGGATGAGGATGCTGAGGACAGACCGGTAAGACCGAGAAGACCAGTAAATGCATCTGAAGATGAGCAGCGTCAGGTTAGACCTTCAAGACCTGCAAGAAGAGATGAAGAGGACAGACCAGTAAGACCAAGAAGACCAGAGGGAGACGCTGAAGGCAGAAGAAGCTATCGCGATGCTGATGCAGAAGCTCCTGCCAAGGAAGCTCCTAAGCGCAGAGCTAAGAACTTCATCGGGGACGAGGACGATTTTGAGTTCGAATTCCTTGATCTTGATGATGATAAATAATTGAATTTATAGACAACGCTTTTTGTTCGAAAATTTTTCGAAAAGGCGTTGTCTTTTTTATAAAAATTCAGAAAGTCTTTATAAAGGGCGCGGTACAAGCCCTTTTGCCTATGATATACTTTTTACAAGAAAAAGTTTTGCCATTAGTGTCAGGAGTTCGTATAAATAATCAGATACAGATATATGAGTTCCAAGGAGGTAACGATCATGGGAGATAAGAAGGATAATCTTTTATTAAATGAGCAGGCTCTTTCAGAGGATGAGCTTAATGAGATAACTGCAGGTTTCAATTTATCCAGCATATATAGATTTTTAGGTTCTTTGTTTAAAACAAAATCTGTACAAACATCTTCAGAAAGGGCAGGACTTACAAGACCGGATCCTGAGGGCTGATCCAAAGAGCGCGGTGGATTTGATTGTAGATAATAATTCTTTGTGTGAGGTATAATGACTATGGGATTATTTAAAAAAAATGAAAACGAAAAAAAGACTAAGAATGAAAAGCTTCTTGATCTGAATACAGAAAAAACACTGTCTGATGAAGATCTTGATAAAGTAGCCGGAGGCTTTGGTAAAATTGAGGTTAAAGCTGGACTGACAAGACCTAAGAGATAATTTTAATAGTTTTTATTTAAATCTATACATTCTTACTTGCAACGGGGGACCTGCATATGCCCAGAAAAAGGTCACTGAAACAAAAGGTCTTTTTGACCATACTTGCGGTGTCAATACTTTTGTTTCTGGCTGTTAACGGGGTGAACTTCACATTAAACTGCATGGATACCATGCAAAGTTACAAGAGAGAATCTGCATCTGATCTTAAGTTTGCAGTATCTCTTATTGACGTTGACTATCTTGAGAAGATTTACGGCGAAGTCAGAGAGGTCTATAACAATACTCCGGATGATATAAAAGGGAATCCTTTTTCAGAGGAATACAGAGCACTTCTTGAGAAGCTCATTGATGATGATTTCTGGGAAGCAAGGGAAGTCCTGGTAAAGTGCAAGGAACAGACCGGACTTGACAGCGTCAGCCTTCTTATGATGGATGAAGAAAAAGAGGCTGTAGTTTTCGTGATCGATGGCTATGAACTAAGCGAAGCTTACTATCCGGGACAATGGCTGTCGCAAGAGCTTACAGATATAGACACTCCCGATCAGATAAGGGAAATAGTTGATTCAGATATCAAGATGTTTTTTGAACACGGTGATCTCAATGGCTGGATAGCTACAAACTACGTGGAGGTCCGTGACAGCAACGGTGATCTTCTTGGATATGCTTCCGGCGATATAAATATCACTGACTTCGTTGGAAGAATGCAGAGAAGTCTTGTTATCTATTTCCTGAATCTTATAGTTCTTATTCTTATCATGGTGATGCTGATATCAAGATCTCTTGAAAAGAAAGTCATCGAGCCGGTCAATAAGCTGGCTAAAACGGCCCAGGATTACACAAAGAGAGATAAGGCAGTTGAGGAAGAAGAACAGGTAAAAGAGTACTTCAGCGAACTTGGCTTAAGTACCGGGGATGAGATTGAAACATTGTGGGAAAGCCTTTCCGACATGGAAAAGGATATGAATGACACAATGCACAGGATCAGGGAAATGGCTGCTGAAAAGGAAAAGGTTGAAGCAGAGCTTGGGGTCGCCACCAAGATCCAGGCGGGTATGCTCCCTAAGAAGTTCCCGGCATTTCCAGGCAGAAACGAGTTTGAAGTTTATGCATCCATGGATCCTGCCAAGGAAGTTGGTGGAGATCTGTACGATTTCTTCTTAATTGATGATGATCATCTTTGCCTTGTGGTTGGAGACGTGTCAGGTAAAGGCGTTCCGGCATCTCTTTTCATGGTAGTAGCAATTACTGCGATTAGGAATATTGCCCGCACTGTAAAGAATATTCCTGAGATAATGCATAGAGTCAATTATCAGATGTGCAAGAACAACGAGGAATCTTTGTTTGTTACTGTATGGCTTGGAATTTACTGTATCTCTGAAAATAAGCTGCGGTTCTCCAACGCAGGTCACGAGTATCCGGCAATCTACAGGGCATCCAAGAATTGCTACGAACTATATGATACTGAACATGATATTCCCATGGGAATCATGGAAAACATCGATTTTTCAGAAGATGAGATCACCCTTGAAAAGGGCGACAAGCTATTTATCTACACTGACGGCGTTCCGGAAGCAACCAGAAGTGATGATGTCCTATTCGATACTGAGAGGATGCTTAAGTGCCTGAATGACAATGCTGACAAGGATGGCAAGGGAACTCTTGATGCCATGACAGAATCTGTAAATGAATTCATAGAAGGCGCGCCGCAGTTTGATGATCTTACAATGCTCTACTTTGAAGTGAAACAATAAGCACAGGATGCTTATCAAGGAGGATAACAAATATGGCAGAAAACAAAAAGAATTTAAATGAAAATGCTCTTAACGAGAATGATCTTGAAAACGTATCTGGCGGAGTAGCTGACTGGAGAAACGATCAGGCAAGAGCTGCTGACAGAGACAGGGCTGGAAGGGTATCAATGTCCAAGAACACTAAGAATGGAGTGCAGTCCAAGAATATCAAAAACACCAAAAATCAAATGTAACTCGGTTTGAACTAAAAGAGACAAGACACGGTGACGGTTCGGTTTCCTGACACGGGGACGGTTCTGTTGCTGACACGGGGACGGTTCTGTTGTCAGGTTTTATTTTGATAAAACCTGACAACAGAACCGTCCCCGTGTCAGCAACAGAACCGTCCCCGTGTCAGGAAACCGAACCGTCACCGTGTCTCCTTATGTGCGAATTTGAAAAAACTGTATCATATGTTATACTAAATATATCACAAACTTTGGATCAAGGAGGTGCATATGATCATTGAGATAGATTTTAACAGTGATGAAGCTATATACGTACAGCTGTGCAATCAGATCATACTTGGGATAGCCACCTCACAGTTCAGGGAGGGAGAGCAGCTTCCAAGTGTAAGACAACTGGCAGAGACAATTGGCATCAATATGCACACTGTCAACAAGGCCTATTCCATATTGCAGCAGGAGGGCTTTGTGAAGATCGACAGGAGAAGGGGCGCTATCATAGCAATTGACATTGACAGGCTAAGAGCCCTTAATGAGGCCAAGAGTGAACTTGCGGTGGTTCTGGCAAGAGCCATGTGTAAGGGCATTGGAAGAGATGATATTCACACGCTGGTGGATCAGATATATGACCACTACGAGAGATAGCATACAGTTTTTGGTATAAATATTTCTTTTGACAGAAAGAAGAGGAGTAAAAATGGATTCTAAGTTTACGGTTATGGCAAACGAAGCTCTTAAGCTTGCCAAGAAGACAGCAAGAACCTTGAAGCTCAACTACGTAGGTACTGAGCACATACTTATGGGTCTTATCTTAGAGGACGGATGCGTTGCGTCAAGGATCCTTATCGATAATGGCATCGATGAGAACCGCATGATGGAGATGATAAGGGATCTTATTGTTCCGGACAGCAACGTCAGGACCCTTGACAGGGACGGTTTTTCACCAAGAGCAGAGAAGGTCCTTGAGGAAGCCCACAGAATGGCTGAGAGGTTCCATGCTGACAAGACAGGAACAGAGCATATTTTACTGGCCCTTATCAAAGAGGGCGAGAATGTTGCAGTAAGGCTCATCAGCACCATGAATGTGCCTGCCCAGAAGATCTACGCTGAGACTTTAGCAGCTATGGGAGAGGACCCAAACCTCGTTAAGGAGGATCTTGGGAAAAAGAGTGCGGGAGCAGGCAAGACTGGCAAGAAGCCTTCAATCCTTGCCCAGTACAGCAGGGATATGACAGCACTTGCCCAGGAAGGCAAGCTTGATCCTGTTATTGGAAGAGAGCGTGAGATAAAGAGAGTCATCCAGATCCTTTCAAGAAGAACAAAAAATAACCCATGTCTTATTGGTGAACCTGGTGTTGGTAAGACCGCTGTAGTTGAAGGCCTTGCCCAGAGGATCGCTTCAGGGGATGTTCCTCTTACAGTTCAGAACAAGCGCCTTATGACACTGGATCTTTCCGGTATGATCGCAGGATCCAAGTACAGAGGTGAGTTTGAAGAGAGGATCAAGAAGGTAATAAAAGAAGTTGCTGAAGATGGCAACATCATTTTGTTTGTTGATGAGATGCACACCCTTATTGGTGCTGGCGGCGCAGAGGGCGCTATCGATGCATCCAACATATTAAAGCCATCACTTGCCCGCGGCGAGATACAGATGATCGGAGCTACAACCATCAGCGAATACCGCAAGTATGTTGAGAAGGATGCAGCTCTTGAGAGACGTTTCCAGCCAGTTAATGTGGATGAGCCCACCAAGGAAGAGGCTACAGAGATCCTTAAGGGAATTGTCAGCAAGTACGAGGAGCACCACAAGGTAACAGTTACTCCTGAGGCAATCAAGGCCGCAGTTGATCTTTCAGAGAGATATATCAATGACAGAAACCTTCCTGATAAGGCAATTGACCTTATTGATGAAGCTGCATCTGCTGTAAGGCTCCGCACCATGGGCGTATCTCCCAAGGTGAAAGAGATGGAGAAGCTCGTAGCAGATCTTGATAAGCAGATCGAGGATGCCCTTAAGAATTCCAACTTCAATGAAGCAGGACTTCTTAACAAAGAGCAGAGTGCTCTTATGGGCAAGCTTCAGAGAGTTAAGAACGCAGAGGCAAGAAAGCAAAAGTCCTCAGCCTATATAGTAGATGAAAACGACATTGCAGAGGTTGTTGCTGAGTGGACAAGGATCCCTGTTAAGAAGATCGCAGAGAAGGAGTCAGAGAAGCTCCTTAAGCTTGAGTCCGTGCTCCATAAGAGAGTCATAGGCCAGGAGGATGCAGTCAAGGCTGTTTCCAAGGCCATCAGAAGAGGAAGGGTAGGACTTCAGGATCCAAACAGACCTATAGGCTCATTCCTTTTCCTTGGACCAACCGGTGTAGGTAAGACGGAACTTAGTAAGGCCCTGGCAGAAGCTATGTTTGGAGATGAGAATGCCCTTATCAGAGTTGATATGTCTGAGTATATGGAAGGTCATTCGGTTTCCAAGATGATCGGATCACCTCCAGGATATGTTGGATATGATGAGGGAGGCCAGCTCTCTGAGAAGGTAAGACGCCACCCATATTCTGTTATCCTGTTTGATGAGATAGAAAAAGCTCACCCTGATATCTTCAACGTCCTTCTTCAGGTTCTTGACGATGGACATATAACAGATGCCAAGGGCAGGAAGGTAAGCTTTAAGAACACTATCCTTATCATGACCAGTAACGTAGGTGCCCAGAGGATCGTAGATCCTAAGAAGCTGGGATTTGGCGCAGGGGCTGATGCCAAGCGTGACTACGAGGATATGAAGAGCGGCGTTATGGATGAAGTTAAAAAGCTCTTCAAACCTGAGTTTATCAACCGAATTGATGAGATCATGGTATTCCATACCCTCAATGAAAAAGAGATGATGGACATCGTGACTTTGCTGTCCCAGAACCTTTCAAAGAGATGCAAGGCTCAGATGGATATAAATCTTACCATCTCACCTGCGGTTAAGAAGTTCCTTGTTACCAAGCATTCCGATGCCAAGATGGGAGCAAGGCCGCTTAAGAGAGCTATCCAGCAGACCATAGAGGATGCCATGGCAGAAGAGCTTCTTAAGGGCAACATCAAGGCTGGCATGGACGTAACAGTAACTCTCAAGGATGACAAGGTAGTATTTGTGGGAAAAGATGGAAAGTCGGCCTCGGTCAAGAAGGTCTCCGTTAAGACCACAGGGGCAGGAAAAGCCACAAAGGTAGCCAAGACTGTCACAACCAAGAAGCCTGCAACCAAGAAGACTACTGCGAAGAAGACTACTACAAAGAAACCAGCAACTAAAAAGAAAAAGTAATATATAAAAAGAGCTATCCGCGATGGATAGCTCTTTTGCAGTCTACATATTAAATTTACATTTCTACTTTTACAGCTGTTGCCTCGCCTGGTGTAAGCTCAACGCTAAGGTTTAACTTGCCTCCAAGACCGGTACTCATCTTGCCGATGCTATTGCCGCCAACGAAAACGCTGTACTCTGTATTCTCCATAAGTCCAAGTGTGATCTGGGCATCTGTGTCGCCCTCAACCTTGAACTCCACGCCCTTATCTGACTCAGCAAATGAAGTTACTGCAGTTCCGGGTACGGACTCATATACAAAGTTTTCATCCTTTTCAAGCTTTGTGATATCCTTGTAGGTCTTAACCTTGAGGATACTCCCATTATGTTCAAAATTCTCCAGCTTCTTTTTCTCGGGAAGCTTGTAATTGCCAAAGCTGATGCTACCATCGCTCTCAGCTCTGATCAACTGTTCTACGACAGCCATAGTAACCCTCCTAATAAAAATGAAAATGTATATTTACACAATAATTATATAGCACCAAGGGGCTTTATGATATTAAAATTTTCTTATTTTTAGAAGTAAGTGTATACTAGAGGAAAAGTTCTGCTTTCGCAAAAGAGATACAGGCGAAACAGGTGTTGGGAGGATAAATGGCAACAAAGATAAAGTCGGTTTTTTTCTGCCAGGAGTGTGGATATGAGTCATCAAAGTGGATGGGACAGTGTCCGGGCTGCAGGCAGTGGAATACATTTGTGGAGGAGACAGTAAAGCCTGCTTCCAAGGCATCAAAGGGTGCTGCAGCGCCTTCCTTAAGCGGCGAAGCTGGCAGCCCCAAGACCCTTTCCGAGATCATCCTAAACGATGAGGAGAGGTATGACACTCACATTGGTGAGCTTAACAGAGTACTGGGAGGAGGCCTTGTAAAGGGCTCTCTGATCCTGGTGGGCGGTGATCCCGGTATAGGTAAGTCCACTATTCTTTTGCAGGTTGCAGGGAATATATCAGGGGACAAAAGAGATGTCCTCTACATCTCAGGTGAGGAATCCCTTCAGCAGATAAAGCTTCGCGCCAACAGGATCGGCGGCTTTAATGAGCAGCTGCGGTTTATGTGCGAGACCAATCTTTCAAATATTGAGGAGACGATCTCAAGATTTAAACCTCAGGTGGTCATAATTGATTCTATTCAGACCATGTACAATGAGTCTGTTTCTTCAGCGCCAGGAAGTGTTTCCCAGGTAAGGGAATCAACATCGGTGCTGCTTCGCATTGCAAAGAGCATGAACATCTCTATCTTTATCGTTGGACATGTGACCAAGGAAGGCCAGGTTGCAGGACCAAGAGTTTTGGAGCACATGGTGGACACTGTCCTTTACTTTGAGGGAGACAGACACGCTTCCTACAGGATCCTGAGGGCTGTGAAAAACAGATTTGGATCAACCAACGAGATCGGTGTGTTTGAGATGCAGGAAAAGGGACTTGTGGAGGTTACAAACCCCTCAGAGTTTATGCTTGATGGTCGCCCTGAAGGCGCCAGCGGATCTATCGTTACCTGCTCAGTTGAGGGAACAAGACCTATCCTTATTGAGGTTCAGGCCCTGGTCACAAGAACAAACTTTGGATTCCCAAGGCGTCAAGCCAACGGAACAGATTATAACAGGGTCAATCTTCTTATGGCAGTTCTGGAAAAGAGAATCGGGCTTTCAATGAGTGATTTTGATGCCTACGTTAACCTGGCGGGGGGAATGAAGGTGGCTGAGCCATCCCTGGACCTTGGAATCTGCCTTGCCCTTGTATCAAGCTTTAAAAATAAGCCTATAAGCGATGATGTCATAGCCTTTGGTGAAGTTGGACTTTCCGGGGAGGTAAGAAGTGTAAGCATGGGAGAATCCAGGGTTTCTGAGGCTAAAAAGCTGGGATTTAAGACCTGTATTGTCCCCAAGGCTCTTGAAAGTAAGCTCAAAAAGACCTTCAAAGACATCGAGATCATCGGAGCGTCCTCTGTAGCTGATGCTATGAAAATTCTGTGAAAATGACAAAATTTTAACCAAATATGATTGTGATTATGATTGTCTTTTTGGTATGATGTACTAGTGTGTTAAAGTGCAGATTTTTTGAGGGTTTATAATGGTCAGGTTGAAAAGAGCTATAGCGCTCCTTCTGATGACAATTTTAATAATGACAAATGCAGTTGTGGCTTACGCTGGGGAGGCGGATGACACTGGCATTATAGTAGAGACCAGAGAAGGCAAAGATGAATCTCTTGAAAAGAAAAAAGAGGATGAACCTGTTGCTGAAACAAGTCAGGTGGCAACAACTGCAATAACAGTAACGACTGCAACAGATGCAACAACTGTAACGACTTCAGAGACTACAGATGGGGTTGCAGCTGCATCTACAACATCTACATCAGATTCAGTTCAGACTGTATCAGAAAACGGTACTGTCATAGAAGAAATAGAAGATACTGATGTGGATGGCGACAACATTTCTGAGAATAAAGCTCTTGATGTTTGCTTTTATATCAGAGGTAATGGTATTGATCATTCTATACCCAGAGAACCTGCATCTTACCCCTCTGAGCATTATTCTGCTCCTATCAGGATCAATGGTGCTATTGAACCTTCAGACCTTACCTTCAGTTCAAGTGAGGTAGATGGCAGCGAAGAAAATCTTCTTTCTGATCACTATACTGCAGCTAATGGAGTTACAGATATGATTTCCAAACTCCCTTCTGCAGAGGATATCCAGGCGGTTGTGCCTGATTTTGATCCAAATACCCACTATGTTGTTTGGTATGTGGTAAAGAGTGCTTCTACAGGCGGATCCAACTGGGACGTAAACATCCACGTTGATGGTGTTATCAGGACCAGACAGAATGCCATTGATATTGAACATTACAGGAAGCTTGATGAGCTTGAATCTCATCTTCAATTTATCGTTGTACCCAAGCTGTTAGATGAAAATGGCAGATCCATCAGTGAAATAGAATATGATGGTTTACCTCATATGGTTGGCGGTTTTGACATAGAAGTTGTTGATACTTTGGCCGACCAGGACGGCGGTTCCAGGGAGACAATAACATCATACATTTATGACTGTTTAAGCAGGCTTTTGAAAGTAGAAACAGTATATGCAGGTGATGAAAAGACAGAGTTTGAGTATGCTGGTGAGAAATTCTACCTGAATATCACATCAGTTTATACCTATGTGACAACTGAACTTGAAGATCTTCATTTCTACAGAGGCAGTGAAGAAGTGGATCCTGCATCCATCACTGTAACAGATATAAGAGGAGCCTCATCAGCCATGGGTGTCTATGTGGATTATGCACGTAATCTGCAGTCACATGGCAATGACAATATATTTGATACGAAAAACAAGGACCTGGCAATAACGATAAAGGCCGGTTCTACAGTAAAGAATTATGACGGTACAACTTTGACCAATGATGACTACTTTATATCTGGAGGGTCTCTTGCTGAAGGCGATAGTATTCAGTCTGTTACTATCGTTGGCAGTCAGACAGGCATTGGTTACAGTCCTAATGAGATCACGAATGTTGTTATAGTTAATAAAAGCGGAAAGGATGTCACTAGCAAATACAATATTACATGTGTAAATGGCAAACTCATTGCAGTTGATGGGGCTGGAAAAAGCTCAAGTAAAAATAAGTCTTCAGAGTATACCAGTTCGGGTACTTCAGATGAAACAGGCGCCCGATATACACCAAGCACTTCTAACACTGCCAAAAAGAGCACCACGGAGATCATCAATGGCCGCGTGGCAAGAGCAAAGATAACTCACGCTGACGGCTCAGTAACATACATCAACGTGCCTTTTGAGACCAGTTATGGCAATGATCTTTCTGACAATCAGCCACAGGTGCTTGGTGCCAGAAGAGCAGCAACAGACGATCCTGTCACAGATACAATATTCAGGATAATAGTAATGCTTGTATCATTGGGGATTTTAATACAGCTATCCAGGAAAAATAGTGCTTCAGCTGTCATAAGCTGATCTTTCAACACGGATAAAAGTGTGGGAGTCGTAAGGCTCCCACACTTTTTTGCATCGGAAAATCATTTTTTTAAATTGGACATATTAATACTTAAAATAATCTGACTTTTTGGTTAATTATTTACAAATAACTGCCGATAAATACTTTGAATGATCTTACTATGCCCCTTTGGATAGAGGTAAGAACTGGAGGATGACAATGTCAAACGTGTGGGTCAAAAAAGTATTGAAGCTTGGGATCAGTTATATCATGATCCTGTCTATTCTTTTTAGTTTCGCTGTAAAAAGTCTTGCCTATGACGATGCTGTTAAGCTGTCAGAGGATACATATAACACACTTCTTAAGGGTACCACCAAGTATAATGGCGTAGACTATGGAGCCAAGTATGGTTATAACCCTCTATATTATTTCCTTAATTACAATGATCTTCGAATTGCGTATGGTGCGGATCCTGCTAAACTTGTGGAGCACTACGCTATATATGGAATAAAAGAAAAGAGAGTTGCCAATGCTCCTATTACAAGAGGTGCACAGGCCTGGAGCAGCAGTAACGAGTATATCGTTCCTTCCAATCAGCTTACCAAGGAAAAGAAAGACGGAATGGTAGTCATTCCTGATCAGATACATAACAATGGTGGAATGAACAGGCGTCAGGAAACTGAGGCAAGAAGTATTGCAAGGCAGCTGGCTACCAATATTTATAACCAGGTAATGACTGTTAACAGCAATAGTAAGAAATCCAGCAGCAAAAAGAACACTAACACCACAACACCTCAGATACCTGAAATAGAGATGGTTGCATATGCTACTGGAATCGTACAGGCATATTGCAATGCGGGAAGAGAGCTGACCCAGGATGAGGTAAAAAAGAGTGGCAGCAAGGTATACAGAACAGCCTATGGTGTGTTCTGTGCCCATGAATTTACAAGCGCTGGCGCGACAAGGGCTCTTGGACTTATCCTTGATTACCTCAATGACACAATACAGGCAAATAACCCGGGAGCTGCTCCTATCAAATGGGTTCATGTAAATGCAAATACCTGGAATCAGCAGTATTGTCAGATAGCTTGTAACAATCACGAAGCCTATGCAGATGCCATCTATGGTATTGCAGGGTATGGAAAACACCCTCTTGAGGGTGGCGTTGACCAGGATATTCAGAAATATGTAAGCTATGCAACACTTACAAGCATCATGAATACAAGACCTGCTTATGGGGACAATGGACAGGCAGTAACTTATGATCCAACATATAATGCCAATCCAATGAGCGGTCAGTCCAATGACTATTAAGAATACTAAAGTGAAAGCGTAAAGATAAATGAAAACAGTGGGGAAAGAAAAAAACAGGATAAAGCTAAAGTTCAATGCTTGTATAGCTCTTATGGTGGCTGCAGTTCTTTTGATACCATCTGCACAGGCCAGCGCCAAGGAAGCTACAAAGATCAGCGGAACTACATTTAAAAGAAATACCAATGTAGCTACGATCCATATAGGAAGCGATGTGATCGACATTTCTTCAAATGCTTTCAGGGGACTGATGAGCCTAAGGTCAATTACAGTCAGCGAGAACAATCCGTACTTTGCATCCTACAGCAACTGCCTGTACAACAAGAGCATGACTGAACTTCTTTGCTTCCCAGCCGCTCTGTCAGGTGCGATAATCCCGGATACGGTGGTGTCTATCAGAGAAAACGCCCTCTATGGAGTGAACGAAGGCTTGAAGGAACAGGTCAGGTCAGTAGTGAAGGGGCAGGCATCAGAGAACTTTACGGAAGAGAACATTCCTGGGGAACATTTCATACATACACCAGCAGGGATCAAGTGGAAAAAAGCTGATGGATCTGTTATGGATCCTGAATCTGAGATGATGAAGAAGGTGGCAGCGTTGTTTGATGTCTGTACCACCAAGGATATGACTCAGAAGATGCAGCTTGAGAGATGCTTTAACTACTTTGTTAATTCTTCGGTCTACGAGCGAAAGAACGATATTCCTGCAGGGGATTGGACAGAGAGCTATGCGTCAGATATCCTCACCACAGGAAAAGGTAACTGCTACAACTTCGCAGCAGCCTTTGCCTACATCGCAAAGGGACTTGGATATGACGCAACAGTATGCACCGGTACAGTCCAGTCATCGCTTGGAGGTCAGACACCACATGCGTGGACTGAGGTTAAGATAGGAAATAACTGGTACATATTTGATACCGAGATGCAAAGAGCAAAGGGCAGCGGCTACTACAAACAGACCTATCAGAGCTACCCAGCAGGCCCCATCTACAAGCAGGCTGCATATGCTGTTACTTTTTAACGGATTATGAAAAGAAAGAGGGATTTGATATGAGAAGAGCAAGTCAGATTATCCTCATATTATCAGGGACGATTTTTTCAATATTTATTTTTAATCTGGTAATGTGTTCTATGGTTCCGGCATACCGCACCATGTTATCTGAAGCGGTAGGAAAGAATGAAGACATACCTGTGGTGGATGTCACAAAATACAATATCGCTGACAGTTCTTTGGGCGAAGAGGCCTCTGATGCTGTGTCACTAAATGCCAGCACAGAGAACCTTGAAGAGATGCTCTTCGAGATGGGCGCCTACGATGAAGTTCCTCTGGCACCAGATGTGGAAAGCGCAAGTGGAAAAGCGAAGGAGCGTCAGATAGTTGGCAAGGAGTACCATGAGGACTGCGGTACTGGTAAAGGCTACTGGGTCATCACTTACGAAGATGGCTCCACTGAAATAGAATAAATGAAAAAAAGATTTATACGAAACAGCTGCCTGTTGTGGCAGCTGTTTTTTGTTGCATACGTGCAAAATGACAACGCTACGAAAATAAAAAACGTTTCCGGAAAGTGAAAATGCACAAAAACAAAGCATACAATTTGTGCATAATAGTAGGATGAGAACAAAAAATCAAAGGATTTCTAAGATTAAAAGAAGAATAATCTATGTTTTTGCACAAATACCATTGCTATAATTTCTATTGTAAACAAATTGTTAACATTTTTTTAAGGAGGAAGTATTAATGAAAAAGAAATTGGTAAGTCTTTTAACAGTTTCTGCAATGACACTCTCAATGCTCGCTGGTTGCGGTAACGCAGCAGCTGACACAGCTACAGAGACAGCTGAGACAGTTGCAGAGACAGCTACAGAGGTAGCAGAGACAGCTACTGAGGCTGCTGAGGCAGCTACAGAGACAGCAGGTAATGCTGATCTTGCAGACAAGAAGGTTGGTGTATGTATCTATCAGTTCGCTGATAACTTCATGACACTCTTCAGAACAGAGCTTGAGAACTACCTCATTTCACAGGGATTCTCAAAGGACAACATCACAATCGTTGATGGTGCTAACGATCAGGCTACACAGACAAACCAGATCCAGAACTTCATCACACAGGGTGTTGATGTACTTATCATCAACCCAGTTAACTCATCTTCAGCAGCAACAATTACAGACCTTGTAGTTGGCGCTAACATCCCTCTTGTTTATATCAACCGTGAGCCAGATGCTGACGAGGAAGCTAGATGGGAGTCAAACGGCTGGAACGTAACATACGTTGGATGTGACGCTCGTCAGTCAGGTACAATGCAGGGTGAGATCCTTGTAGACCTTGGCCAGGATAAGGTTGACCTTAACGGTGATGGCAAGATCCAGTACATCATGATCGAAGGTGACCCAGAGAACGTTGATGCTCAGTATCGTACAGAGTTCTCAGTTAAGGCTCTTGAGGATGCTGGTTGGACAGTAGAAGAGCTCGATGACCAGGTAGGTAACTGGGATCAGGCTACAGCTCAGCAGCTTGTTGCTAACTCACTTTCAGCTCATCCTGAGACAGAAGTTGTATTCTGCAACAACGATGCTATGGCACTTGGTGCTCTTCAGTCAATCGAGGCAGCTGGACGTAAGGTTGGCGAGGACATCTACCTTGTAGGTGTTGATGCTCTTACAGAGGCTCTTGAGGATGTACTTGCTGGAACAATGACAGGTACAGTATTCAACGATCACATCGCTCAGTCACACGGTGCAGCTGATGCAGCTATCAACTACATCACAGGTGCTGGCAACGATTACTACATCGGATGCGATTACGTAAAGGTTACAGCTGACAACGCACAGTCAGTTCTTGATTCACTTAAGTAATTAAGTAATTAAAGAGATAATATGGTGCGGGCGCCAATTAGCACCCGCACCTTTTATTGAGGGGAAAGTATATTTCAAAGAGAAGAAAGGGACACGGTATGGCATCAGAGTACAAATTGGAACTACGGGGCGTATCCAAGTCCTTTCCCGGTGTAAAGGCACTGGATAACGTACAATTGGCAGTTAGGCCCGGTACCGTCCATGCACTTATGGGAGAGAACGGAGCCGGTAAATCAACACTTATGAAATGTCTTTTCGGCATTTATAAGATGGATGCCGGAGAAATTTATATTGACGGAGAAAAGACAACGATCGAGAATCCTGATGAGGCTATGAAAAAAGGTATAGCCATGGTGCATCAGGAGCTTCAGCCGGTTCTTGCAAGAAGCGTAGGAGAGAATATGTTCCTTGGAAGATTTCCGGTAAAGAAATTTGGTCCACTTCAGGTAATTGACCACAAAACTATGTACGAAGAAACAGGGAAGTGGCTCAAAGAGGTTAACATGGACTTTGATCCTAAGGCGCAGCTTGACACACTGTCCATCGGACAGATGCAGTCAGTAGAAATTGCCAAGGCAGTTTCACACGACGCCAAGGTTATCATCTTTGACGAGCCAACATCTTCTCTTTCAGATAGCGAAGTAGAAGCGCTCTTTAAGATCATGGAAGGCTTAAGAGAAAAGGGCGTTGCAATGATCTACATCTCTCACAAGATGGATGAGATCAAGAGAATAGCTGATGATGTTACTATCATGCGAGATGGTACATACATCGGAACATGGCCAGCAAAAGACCTTACAATCGACGAGATCATCGCCAAGATGGTAGGTCGTGAGCTTACAAATATCTACCCAGTCAAGGACAGAACTCCTGGCGAAGTAGTTATGGAAGTAAATGGACTTTCTTCAATCCATGAGAAGTCCTTCCAGGATGTAACCTTCAATCTTAGAAAGGGTGAGATCCTTGGATTTGGCGGACTTGTAGGTGCACAGAGAACAGAGCTTATGGAAGGTCTGTTTGGAATCAGAAATCTTTCAGCCGGAACTATCAAGATCCATGGCAAAGAGGTTAAGATCAAGTCACCTAAGGATGCCATGAACGCCGGCATCGGAATGATCACAGAGGACAGAAGAGGTAATGGTATCTTCGGATGTCTTTCAATAAAGGATAACGTAGGCGTTTCAGTTTACAACAAGTATTTAACAGCAGGATTTGTTCTTGATCACGGCAAGATCAACAAAGTTGTTAATGACAGTATCGAGAAGCTCAGCATCAAGACACCAAGTATGCAGGAGCATATCTCCAATCTGTCCGGTGGTAACCAGCAGAAGGTTATTGTATCAAGATGGCTTGCCAACGATCCTGATATTCTCATAATGGACGAGCCTACAAGAGGTATCGACGTAGGTGCCAAGCATGAGATCTATGAGATCATGACAGATCTGGCCAAGCAGGGTAAGGCTATCATAATGATATCCTCCGAAATGGCAGAACTTCTTGGTATGTCGGATCGAATCTATGTAATGTGTAACGGTAAACTTAGAGGCGAGATAACTGAAGAGAGCGATATGACTCAGGAAAAAGTCATGAGCTACGCTACTCAGTTCTAATATGAGAAAGGGTAAATCAATGGTTAAGACAAAACAACAGAAAGCAATAGATTTTCTTATCAATAATGGTGTTATCATCGTAATGTTCATCCTGGTTATTTACACAGGTATCACAAACGACAGGTTCCTTACAACAAACAACCTGTTCAACATTCTTATGAATATGAGTTCAAGACTTGTAATCGCTCTTGGTATTGCAGGTTGTGTTATCACAGCTGGATGTGACCTTTCAGCTGGACGTATGATCGGTTTTGCAGCATGTATCGCAGGTACACTTCTTCAGAAGATTGACTACTCAGGAAAGTTCTTCCCTGACATGCAGCCACTTAACATCTTCGTTGCACTCCTTATCGTACTTGCAATCACTGGTGCATTCGGAGCTATCACAGGATTCTTCATTGCATTCCTTCACGTACCTCCATTCATCGCAACTCTTGCTATGATGGAAATTGTTTATGGACTTGCACTTATCTACACAGGCGCTACACCTCTTGGTGGATACACAACAGAGTACACAAACATTGCTTCAGGAAAATTCCTTGGCATAAGCTATCTTATCTGGATCGCTATCATTGTTGCAGCGATCACATGGTTCATCTTCAACATGACAAGACATGGTAAGTATATGTATGCGATCGGTGGAAACCCACAGGCTGCAGAAGTTGCCGGTGTTCCTGTTCGTCTTACAATGGTACTTATCTACATGAAGGCTGCTATGATGTACGGTCTTGCAGGATTCATGCTTGGCGCTAAGGCTGGTGGTGCATCAGTTAACTTAGGTCTTGGTTATGAGATGGAAGCTATCGCTGCTTGTACAATCGGTGGTGTATCAGTTACTGGTGGACGTGGTAAAGTATCAAGCGCCATCATCGGTGTTGCTGTATTCGAGCTCTTAAAGGCAGCTCTCCAGTATCTTGGTGTTGATGCTAACGCTCAGTACATCTTCATCGGACTGGTTATCTTCGTAGCTATCTCACTTGATATCCGTAAGTACGTTGCTAAGAAGTAAAACAAACCTTATAATTTATCTGGGGGCATGGCCTGCGCCATGTCCCCTTTTTTTACAGGCTAAAAGGCAGGAAGGAATTAACTATGTCATTTATGGAACTTATCAATCATATGGGAATTGAGATGCTGGCATTCGCTGTATGCATTTTTTTCGGGATCAGGCTTATAATAACCAGAGATGTAAGCATCATTAAGAAGGAGCATCCTGAGGAGATCAAACATCCAAGGGAGTATACATTTTACGCTGGACTTATCATCATTTTCCTTGGGGTAGCAGCTCTTATAATGGGAGTTGTATCTTTCTTTAACGCAGTAGCTTCTTTTGTAGTGATAATCGTAGCAACTCTCATCATGGGAATCATGTGGAAGTTTATGCACGAGAAGTACGCCTGATCTTTGGAAGGAATATATATGAATACATATCGTGTCATGCTGGTGGACGACGAGGAAGATGTTGCCCAGGCAATACTTAAGAAACTGAATTGGGAAGAGATGGGCTTTGAGGAGCCGCGCTATGCTCACAATGGCCTTGAGGCCTTAGAACTTGCAGAAAAACTAAGGCCTGATATTGTCATGACCGATATCAAGATGCCATACATGGATGGCATGGAGCTTTCAAGAAACCTCAAGAAAATGTACCCAAATATCAGGATCATTATTTTTTCCGGCTTTGATGAATTTGAATACGCCAAGGAGGCCATCAGGCTTGAGGCGGAGGAGTACATCTTAAAGCCCATAGATTCTGACGAACTAAGAGCTGTGTTTACCAGAGTTCATGAGGCTCTTGATAGAGATATTGACGAAAAGTTAAACGTAGCCAAGCTTGAAAATTACTATATGGATTCCCTTCCACTTCTTCAGGAGGATTTCTTTGCAGCTCTTATTGAGGGAAGGATTGCCAATGATAAGATAGAGAAGTTTTTGACTGATTACAGGATAGACCTCAAGGGACCTCTGTTCGTGGTGGCTGTTGTACATATCAGCAGTTCCAGTATTCCTGAGGGCATGAACCCGGTTCTTTTATCTGTCTCAGTGCGCAAGCTCCTTGAAGAGAGGATGGATGTTAAGTGGGGATGCAGGTTCTTTTCATACCTTGGCAGCACTGTGATGGTGGCTCAGTTTGCTGAAAAGAAGGATGCAACTGCCTTTACCGACGACTGCGACAGGCTCTGCAGGCTGGCAGAGAGCATCTGTAAGGCCAATGTTACTATCGGTGTGGGACTTCTTGTAGATAGCCTCTCAGACATCGATATGTCATACAAGGGTGCCAGGGAAGCAGTTTCATACAGGGTTTTGTACGGACACACCAAGGCCATAAATATCTCAGAGATTTCGCCTATGGACAGGAGCGATGATGTTTCTGAGGACGAGAACAGCCTTGTGGATATTTTCAAAAAGATCAAAATGGCCGAGGATGCTGAGGTTGAAGCTGCTGCCAGAAAGTATATAGAGCAGGGACTTGAGAACCAGTCCTCGATCCAGAATCACAGGTTCTTTATCATGGACCTTGTAAGTGAGCTGTATAAGTTTGCAAAGAGCAATCAGCTTGACGCCTCAGAAATCTTTGACATGAACAGTGATGTCTACGCCATGGTGCAGCAGATGGAGGGAAAAGAACTCACGGAGTGGTTTGCTGGTGTTGCCCTTAAGATGCATGAGCTGATCGCAGGGAAAAGATCTGACAACACCAGAAGCTTTGTCAGCAAGGCAAAAGACTATGTGGCTGACCACTACATGGATCAGGACCTTTCCATTGATTTTATGTGCAGCTACCTTGGTGTAAGCAGTGCATATTTTTCAACAGTATTTAAAAAGGAGACAGGTAAGACCTTCGTGGGTTATCTGACAGATTTCCGCATGGAGAAGGCTGAGCGCATGCTCCTTGAGACAGAGGAAAAGACATATATCATAGCTCAGGAGGTTGGCTACTCAGATCCCAACTACTTTAGCTATGTTTTCAAAAAACAGTTTGGAGTATCACCTTCTAAATACAAGGCTGGCAAGGAATAAGACCATTGGAAGATAAGAGCTTAAGTGGCAAATTTGATAAGCTGCGCTACAAATGGAAACTTGAAAGATACATGAGAAACGCAGTTTCAAGGAGCATCCAGGTTACGATCTCAGTTTCTTTTACCATCGTAGCCCTGGTTTGCATGCTTGCCATGGGTATAGCTCTCTATCAGAGATTTTCAGTAAGGTCAGAGAAGATGCTCACCGACAGCGCTGAGCTTACGTTAGATCAGACGGTCCTTTCTCTTGAGGACTATCTTCGCAGCATGAGACGTATGTCTGATGCCATCTATTACAATGTAATAAAAGATCAGGATATCAGCAAAGAAACCCCGATTGAACAGATGAATCTTTTATATGAGGCTCACAAGGACTATCTTATAAGTCTCGCGCTCTTTACTGAGTACGGGTCACTGGTGTGTGCTTCGCCTGTCGCGGTTGAAAAGCCTGAGACTGATGTCACAAGTCAGGACTGGTTTAAGGCGGCACTTGATAAGCCCGAAAACCTGCACTTTTCACTTCCCCATGTACAGAATATCTTTGTAGACGATCCTACGTTCAGGTACTACTGGGTGACCTCACTTAGCCGCGCAGTTGAGCTGGGCGGAAGAGGTATGCCGGAGCAGGGAGTTCTTTTGGTGGATATGAACTACGCTGTGATCGAGCAGATGCTTGAAGGGGTAAACGACAATCCATCTCAGCGTTATGTTTATCTTTGCGACAACAATGGAGCTATAATCTATCACCCAATGCAGATGCAGATAGAGGCCGGGCTCTTTAACGAGAACAACGCTGTGGCGGCCACCTATGACGATGGCAGCCACAAGGAAGAGTATCTTGGGGAAAAGAGGATCGTCACCGTAAACACCATGAGTTACACGGGATGGAAGCTTGTGAGCGTGATCCCAACCAGTAACTCATACCTCGGCATGAAGGATATCAGATATTTCGTAATGATGATAATCTCCATTACGCTTCTTGCCATGCTGATCCTTAACAGACTTGTTGCATGGCGCGTGACAAGGCCTATCATAAAGCTCAATGATTCAATCAGGGAGATCGAGATGGGCAAGGTGAATCCATCAGTGTACATCGGAGGACCTTCAGAGATCGAGCACCTTGGAAAGACCCTGAGGCGAAGCTATGACCAGATAGATCAGCTTATGAAGGACATGGTGGCATCTCAGGAGGAAAAGAGAAAATCAGAGCTTGATGCCCTCCAGTCCCAGATAAATCCTCACTTTTTGTACAACACCCTTGATTCCATTGTATGGATGATCGAGGGTGCCAAGTACGAGGATGCGGTGTTTATGATAACCCAGCTGGCAAGTCTTTTCAGAGTATCATTATCAAGTGGTAAGACCATTATTCCCATTGAGGATGAGATCCGTCACGCCAGCAACTACATGAACATTCAGAAGGTAAGATTTAAGGATGCATTTACCATCGATTTCGATATAGATGAGAAGATAAAGCGATTTTGTACAGTCAAGCTCATTGTTCAGCCTATCCTTGAAAATGCTGTATACTACGGCGTCAAGGACATGGAAGACGGTGAGATCCATGTAAAAGGCTTCATGGGCGAAGATGGAGACATCTACATAACAGTTTCCGACAACGGCTTTGGAATGAGCAGTGAGGAAGTAGAAGGTCTTTTGACAGACGATACGAGAGTTCGAAAGAAGGGCTCTGGTGTTGGCCTTATCAATGTGCAGAGGAGGATACAGCTTCGCTTTGGCGAGGAATATGGCCTTAAGATAGATTCTGAGCCTGATGAGGGCACGGTGGTGACTATCCATCTGCCTGCAATAGAATACACAGAGGAGAACCGTAAGGCTCTGGAATCTGGAAAGGAGCCCGGCGATGAAGAGTAATAGAAATCTGTTTATATTAGTGGTTGCAGTGCTTTTACTTATCGTTCTTACAGCTTCCACCTCTGCGCTCATCATGAGCGGAGTAAGGGATGATCCTGTGCAGATATCTGTGGTCGTGGATGACAGCGGCTCAGGAAGATGGGCATCTTTCCAGGCAGGACTTGAGCAGGCTGCCAAGGACAACGCAGTTAAGCTCAACGTGGTACCTACCGGCAAGAACTTTACCTTAAAACAGCAGCAGATGACCATTAATGAGGAGATCAGTGGCGGTGCAGACGGAGTGATCCTGCAGATAGCAAGCAGCCGCGATACCCAGGATATGATATCTGACATCAGCAACAAGGTTGTACTGATGCTGGTGGATACCAGTGCAGAAATGGATGTGGACGTTGAAGGCAAGTCTGCCTGCATTAGCGCTGATAACCTGGCAATTGGAAGGGCTCTTGCCAACGAAGTGAGGATAGCCTATGGCAACGACCTCGCTGGCCACACAATCGGAATCGTTGCAGGGAATCAACGGCAGGACAGCCTTATCCAGAGGATGGAGGGCTTTAATGAGAACATCGAATCCTCAGGGGCGCAGGTTGTCTGGATAGACAACAGTCTTAGCGATATCAGTGAAAAGATTGAGCTGAGGCAGGGGGCAGAGAGAGCAGATATTTTGGTTGCTCTTGATAATGCAGGGCTTGAGGCAGTTTGCGAGTACGCCCTTAAGACTTCTGACAGCGTGAGGATATTTGGAGAGGGTACATCCATCAAGAATGTAAGTTATCTTGATGATGGGATCATAAATAGCATGGTGGTGCCCAATGAGTACTACATGGGCTACCAGAGCGTGGTGGCTATCGTGCGAAGGCTTGACAACAGGCTTACTCCTATGGAGGATCAGCAGATAAGCTACCGCGTTGTGAACAGGGAGAATCTCTTTGATGTAAGTAACCAAAGGGTTCTGTTCCCGGTTGTTGAGTGATATGCTTAGGTATTTTATGGGGTTAAAGATATGAAGGAACATTTATGGAAAGAGGTTTTTAAAGGCCTTAGGCGTAGCGGAAGGCGAATTGCTGCCACTGGATGTATGCTTGCGCTTTCTTTATCTGCACTTTCTGGGTGCGGGGGTGCAAGCCCTTCAAGAACGTCAGATAAGATCAAGTTGGGAGTTACGATCTACGACCAGTACGACACATTCCTTAGTCAGTACATGGAGTGTTTTACAAAAGAACTTGAGGCAGACGAAAATGTTGATGTGGTAGTCTATAACGCCTCCCAGTCACAGCAGACCCAGAACTCCCAGGTCAAGAAGATGATCGAGGATGGCTGCGATGTGATCTGCGTAAACCTGGTGGACAGGACAGACCCTTCAACGGTCATTGATGCTGCAAGAAAAGCTGATGTGCCCATCGTCTTTTTTAACAGGGAGCTGGTTGAGGGAGATATCAGCAGGTGGAACAGGCTCTTTTACGTAGGAGCTGATGCTGTCCAGTCAGGAATCCTTGAAGGGGAGTTGGCTGCAGCTACATGTCTGTCTGATAAGTCCATCGACAGAAATGGTGACGGCAAGATCCAGTACATTGTCCTTGAGGGCGAGGCCGGACATCAGGATGCAATTGTAAGGACTGAGTATTCTGTAGATACGCTGGTGCAGAAGGGGATAGAAGTTGATAAGCTTGGCTATGCCATTGCCAACTGGAACAGAGCCCAGGCCCAGACCAAGGTGGCTTCCTTTATAGAGAACTATGGGGATGGGATTGAGCTTATCATGTCCAACAACGATGACATGGCCCTTGGGGCTATTGATGCCTACGAGGCAGCAGGCATGATAAAGAGTGACTGGCCGGCGATCTTTGGGATTGATGGAACTACAGTTGGTCTTGAGGCGGTAAGGGATGACAAGATGACTGGTACTGTCTACAATGACAAGGAGGGGCAGGCAGAGGCCATGTTCAAGCTGGCTGTTACCCTTGCAAGAGGTGGAAGTATTGACGAGCTTTCTGATGAGTACGAGATAACTGACGGGAAGTATATCAGACTGTCCTATGAAAAAATAACTGCGACAAATATCAACAAGTATTTGAGCAGGTAAGTGTGGTGAGGTTTTGAAGGTGGAGAGTGCTATTAAGACTAATATAGAAAAAAGAGTGTATTTTGGGGGCAGGGTCATCATCCTTGCAGTAGCTCTTTTGACAGCACTGTTACAGACTCTGTTTGCGATGAGTGTTCCTGTGACGATAGCGCTGCTTGTTGTTATGGCGCTGACCGTGTTGGTATTTTTGTTTTTTACCTTTAAGGGGAAGATCACTGATGAAAACAGGATCCTTTTAATGATCTTTTTGGGGATGCTTCTTCGGGCTCACTTTGTACTTACCCATGATATTTATACTTTGCAGAATGATACGGGGACTTTTACAGGAGCAGGGACAGATCAGATCAATATAGGACATCTGGGCTATATTGAGTATCTGTACAAGTTTGGAAAATTTCCGGATTTTGATCCCTATGAGGTATTTGGTTATTTCCATCCTCCTGTCCATCATATCCTTGAGGCCATTTGGCTAACAGCCCAGAGATTTATCGGGGTAAATGAGCTTGCAGCCTTTGAAAATCTCCAGATCCTGACACTTATCTACTCCGGTCTTTGCATGCTGGTGATGCTCCATATCCTGGAAGAATGCGGCGTTAAAAAAGAACTGCTTACCTATGGAATGATACTGTTTTGCTTTTATCCAAGGATGATGGTGCTGGCAGGGTCAGTGAACAATGACATCTTGGCCCTTCTTTTGCTGATGACAACTATCTGGAGGGTGCTTTCCTGGATAAGGAATAAGACTTATGGTAACGCCGCACTTATGGCGATTTCTCTGGGCTTTTCCATGATAACCAAGCTAAATACAGCTATATGCGCTTTTTCAATTGGACTGGTCCTGCTGGTTTACCTTATCGGCGTCATCAGAGATGGAAATCTTGTAGCCATCAGAAAGACTATCTGGCAGTATGTGGTATTTGCTGTTATCAGTATTCCAATTGGATTTTCCTATATCATTAGAAATCTCATTTTATTTGGGAAAAAGCCGGGGCTTCCAACCCAGGGAGAGGGCTCTCCCATGTATTTTGGAGATTACCCCATCTGGTCTATTATAGGAGTACCGGCTTTCTCTGATCTTCACATCGAGTTTCCATTCCATCCCATAAGCGGAGATGCCTGTCACAATGCCTGGGTCATCCTGTTCCAGACAGGGCTCTTTGCAGAAGGATATCCTGCTGAAATAGGAAGCGTACTACTTATCTTTGCCCAGGTGGCCTATGTGGCATCCATTGTCCTTGCGATTGTAACTTCTGCAGTTTTCCTGGTGGGATATGGAGTAAAGATGGCAAAGGATAAAAAAGCCTTATTCTTATGGTCCACATATGTTTTCATGCTTCTTAGCTTTATGCTCTATATGATCAAATATCCGTATACCTGTAGCGGAGACTTCAGGTATATGGCTGCAACGCTGGTGTTTACATCAATTGGTTTTGTACTTGCCAGTAAAAAGAAAGGTCTAAAGCTTGTGGTTTGCGTTCTTATGTGCGTGACAATAGTGGGATCAGCCGCTTTATACCTGGCCGGAGCTATTTGAGGTGTTAACGAAAAATAGTACTTGCTTTTAACTTCCACGGGTTATATAATGCTATTTGTCGCTGATATTTAGCGTATCGGGGTGTGGCTCAGTTGGTAGAGCACTATCTTAGGGAGGTAGGGGCCGCGTGTTCGAATCACGTCACTCCGATTGGTTAAAACCGCTCAGTTGAGCGGTTTTTTTGTTGCTATAATATACTATGTCAAAGACGTTCAGGATGGACGTCTTTATTTTTTGAATAAAAAAAGAATAACAGCAAATGCCGCTATTCCTTTTATAGAGCGTGGTATCCCTGCCTTAGCAGACAGAGCGTTGATGGTAATGTTGCGCTCCTGACATAGGTTGATTATTCGTAAGACAATAGGTGGTAAGAAAACCAGTAAGGGAGGTTCAGAAGGATATTTCCTTTGTAAATAATGCCGAGTTTAATGCAAAGGTTTATTATGACAGCAATCCAGATCTTCAGACAGCAATTGGTGCGGATGCTCAGGCGCTTTATAATCACTGGGTTCAGTATGGAAAGGCTGAAGGAAGAAAAGCAAAATAAAAGGAATGAGACCTCGGATCTAAGTTTTTAGATCTGAGGTCAATTTTTTACTATAATTAAAGATAATACTTTGTATCCATGCCAGGAGGTTAAAGTTGAGAAAATATTTAATTGCGGGCCTAATATTTTTTACGATCATACTTACTAATGCGTCTTGGGTTAAAGCTGTAGATATTCCCGGGAATGTGGTGGCAACCGACCATCAAATGTATACATACGCAGAGATGATTGAGGATATCAATCTTTTGGCATCAAAATACCCGGGCATTATTTCTGTAACAAGCATGGGCACATCTTCATATGGCAGGAATATTCCGGCTGTAATTATTGGTAATCCAAATGCCTCTAAAAAGGTTCTTGTTCAATCAACTATACATGCCAGAGAATATATGTGTACTCAGGTTACAATGGAAATAGCAGAATATATATGTGATAACTACTATTCAAAGGATGTCAACGGGATTTTATATTCGGAGTTATTCTCCAATGTTTGCTTTCACCTGATTCCAATGGTCAATCCCGATGGAGTTGAGATTTCTCAAAGAGGTTATGATGGAGCGACTAATGATGCAACAAAGGGCTGGCTTAAGTCGCAAGTTGCAGTAGGGGCAAAAATGGCTCGGATAAAGTCAAATGCCAATGGCGTTGATTTAAATAGAAATTTTCCTGTTGGCTTTGGAACTGACAAAGACCAGAAACTATCTCCTTGTTTTGAGCTTTATCCGGGTGCAACTGCTTTGGATCAGGCGGAGACTTACAAGCTGTCGCAGTATACTTCAAAAGGTTTTTATGCTTTTATAAATTATCACAGCTGCGGGCAGATCATATATTACGGGTCTGCTGTCAATACTCCGGAAAATGCGGCGAGATCACAGGCTCTTGCCGGTATTTTGTCCGGGTATAACAGGTATAAACTGGTTTATGAACCCCAGACGAAACCTGCGTACGGTTCTTTTTCGGATTATGTGCAAAAGACATATGACAGGCCGTCTGCAACTATGGAGATAGGAACTGTGACTCCTACTCCTATCAGCCAATTTAAAAAGATTTTTGATGCAAATAAAGATAGCTGGGGAGGCGTAGCATATGCTATTTACTCGGGACAGTTTTAAAAGGCTTTGGTGCATATGCAACTATATTTCTTTAACTTGTTTTCTTACAGCATGCAGTGGGCAAGCTGAAGAAGTCAGTTCTTTGCCGGATAATGAAGGAATTGAAGCTGCAGCAGAAGACATAAATGCTGAGTCTATGGCAGGCGGCATAGATATTGAAACTACAGTAGAAAATATAGATACTGAGCCAGCAGATGAGGATGTTGACGCTAATCTTCCTGCAGAGGACATAGAAATTGTTCTTGGCTTTGCAGGTGATTTCAATCTGGATGAAAATTGGGTAACGACCAGGCACATGGATTCTTTAAGTGATGGAATACATGGCTGCATTTCCCCGAATTTGATTGATACAATGCAATCATTTGATGTTTTCATGTTAAATAATGAATACACCTATAGCCTCAGAGGGACACCAACATCTGGCAAGAGCTATACATTCAGGGCGAATCCCGATAGAGTAAAAATACTGGATGAGCTGGGCGTAGATGTGGTTTTGCTTGCCAATAACCATGTAGGAGATTACGGAGAGGAAGCGCTGCTGGATACACTTGAAACTCTTGAAGCAGACAATATGCCATATGTAGGCGCAGGCAGAAATATATCGGAAGCATCCAGACCGTGGTACTATTCCGTGGGGGATTATAAGATTGCGTACTGCGCAGCCTCCTGTGCTGAGTCCTATGCTGCCAGGTATTGGACTAAAGCAGCTACAGATACAGAGCCAGGGATTCTTGATTGTTACGATCCGGATCTTTTTCTTGAAAGTATAAGGAAAGCGAAGGCTGAGGCTGATTATGTGATCGCTAACATTCACTGGGGACTTGAGTACTCCTATTACAGGGATGATTTTCAAAAAGAACTTGGAAGGATGGCTATAGAAAATGGAGCAGATATTGTGATCGGAAGTCATCCTCATGTTCTTCAGGGAATAGATTTTTATAACGATAAACCTGTGTTCTACAGCCTGGGGAATTACTGGTTTAATGAGAAGGATCTTTATTCTGAAATAGTATATGTGTCATTGATTTTATCGGGAGATCATCATGGACTAAGTGTCAAGGAATACGGTCTTATCCCGTGTACACAATATGGTTTATATACAAGTAGTGACAGTGAATCTCAGGAGTGGACTGATATTATTGCATTTTTAAATAAGATTTCCTATAACGCGACAGTAGATAATAATGGCATTGTAAGGCCGAAGGAAAATTAGATACATGCAACTGCCAGAGAGATTGCATAACAAATGTTGATTATCAGGAAGTTCTTGATGGATGTGATGAAGGTCTTTTCCTTGATCTGCTCATTTCTGAAGGTGTGAATGTTCCTGATCACAAGCGGAAGTGATAAAAAGAAGATAAGAGCGATGGGCTTTAAGAAACCACAGATCACCATCAGGGCAACTGAGGCGTAGCATCCATAGTATAAAAGCGCATAGAGCCTTACAGCCCACTTTCTTCCTATATAGTATGCAAGAGTAAGTCTTCCCACTGCCACGTCTTTTTCAATGTCGCAGGTGTTGTTGGCAAGCATGATGTTTGCAGTGGTAAAGGTTGTTACCAGAGAGAACAGGAAAAAGGAGATAAATGGCATCACATGTATCTGCAGTGAGATCGTCTCCCAGGAAAACCCAAGGTCCAGGTAGTTACAAGGGTTGTTGATATAAAGCATAAGGAAAGGAATGAACATTCCATATGCGATACCGGAGATCGCTTCCCCAAGAGGGATCCTTGAAATGGGTATGGGTCCAAAGGTGTAGAAGATTCCAAGTAGGAAGCAAAATGCTCCAAGAAGAAGTACAACGATACCGGTATTGTAAGCAAGGTACAGACCAAGGATGGTGCTGACAGAGAGCATTATGATGATCGCTGCAAATGCAGCCTTTCTTGGAATAGGAAGCATTTCCGGATAGTCCCTGCTGTCGATGTAGTTATTGATGGCAGTAGTAGTAAGATCAAAAATGAACATTGCTATAAAGAAAACTACCATTAGTTTTATGTTCACTGGCTGTTTCTGATAGAGAATGAACAGCATAGTGTTAAGATAGGCAAAAACACTGGTTATCTTAGTGGTTATCTCCACATACTTCAAAAACTTCTTTAACATAAAAACTCCTTTTTAGTGAAAAAATGTACGGAAATATATTTTGTAAAATAAAATCAATTAATATATTGTTGTGTGCGATTAAATATGATATCATGTTAAAGCTTTAATCGCAATGTTATATTTTTTTGGTTTAAAAGGAAGGAAACAAAATGACGAAGATTGTTGTTATTGGTGCAGGTTACGCTGGGGTACTGGCCACCAAAAAGCTGGAGAAGAAGCTTAAGAAAAAGAAGCTTCTTGAGTCATGCGAGATCACTCTGATCGACAAGCATCCTTATCACACAATGCTCACTGAGCTCCATGAGGTTGCTGCATGTCGTGTAGGTGAAGAGAGTATCAAGATGAACCTCAAGCAGATCTTTGCTGAGAGAAAGGTCAATGTGGTTCTTGATACAGTCACTGGTGTTGATTTTAATACCAACACTGTAAATGGTAAGAACAGTAATTACAGCTACGATTATCTGGTAGTTGCTGCTGGTTCCAAGCCAACATATTTTGGTGTTGAGGGTGCTGAAGAGTACAGCTACAAGCTCTGGTCCTACGACGATGCAGTTAAACTTCGTGACAGGATCCACGACTGCTTCAGACTTGCTGCAGATGAGACTGATGTTAATAAGAGAAAAGAGCTTCTTAGCTTTTATGTTGTTGGCGCAGGATTCACCGGTGTTGAGATGGTTGGTGAGCTTGCTGAGTACACACCGATCCTTTGCAAGAGATTTGGCATCGACAGAGAGGACGTGACTATCGTTGATGTAGATGGTCTTTCACGCCCGGTGCCTATCCTTCCAGAGAAGCTTTCAAATAAAGTAGATAAGAGACTTCGCAAGATGGGCGTAGATGTAGTTATGAACGCCTCTGTTGTTGGAGTTGGTGAGAACTTCATTAAATTAAAGAAGGGCGATGAGGTTTCAGAGCATGTAGCTGGAACAGTTATCTGGACAGCAGGTATTGAGAGCTCTGAGATCACAGCTTCAATTGCAAAAGAGGTTAAGAGCGGCGGAAGAGGTCGTATCGAAGTTGATGAGTACCTTAGAAGTGTAGATCACGAGAACGTATATGTTATCGGTGACAACATGCTCTACACAGCTCCTGGTCAGGAGAGACCAGTTCCTCAGATGGTTGAGAACGCAGAACACTCTGCAGCAGCCGTAGCAAGGAACATTATGGTTGCTATTACTGGTGAGGGCGAAAGAGAGAGCTACAATCCTAAGTTCCACGGCGTTATGGTATGCGTCGGCGGCCGATATGGTGTAGCAAGAGGTGGTATGGCTAACCACCAGATCAACTTTGCATCTTTCTTTGCAATGTTTGCAAAACACTTCATCAACATTATCTATTTCATTCAGGTAATGGGATGGACCAAGATCTTCAGCTACCTAAAGCATGAGTTCTTTACCATCAGAAATAACAGAAGTTTCCTTGGCGGACACTTCTCAAACAAGACACCTAGCTTCATGATGGTGCCTCTGCGTGTATGGCTCGGAGCTGTATGGGTATTCGAGGGCGTCATGAAGATCGTTGAAGGATGGCTTCAAAAGCCAATGCTGGAGGGCTTCTTTGGAGGAGCTAACTCATGGTTTGATTCACTTCTTGGAAGGATCGATCCAAATGCAATAAATGCTGTTTCATCTGCTACAACAGAGGTTGCTGACGCAGTAGCATCATCTACTGTTCAGGCTGCAGATGCAGTAGCTTCAGCTTCTACAGCAGTTGCAGGAGCAGCTCCAGCAGGAACAGTGATCTTTGACTGGAACCTTAAGCTCTTTGAACTGATATTTGTTTCAGGAACAGATCTTGCCAAGGCTACTATTTCAGATCTTGCCTTCAAGATCCAGGTTCCATTTGTTGACTGGATCGTTGAGAACATGGTCCTTTCAAGCGATGCAATGACAATGTTCATGCAGGGATTCATCGTTGTCCTGCAGATACTTATTGGCCTTGGACTTATGGGAGGATGCTTCACATTCCTTTCAGCAGCAGTTTCACTGGTGCTCCAGGCAATGTTTGTAACAACAACAGGTCTTTACCTCAACACCTTCTGGATGATCTTTGCAGGCCTTGCAGTTATGTTTGGTGGCGGTCGTTCAATCGGAATTGACTACTATCTGATGCCATGGCTTAAGAAACAGTGGAAGAAGGTTAAGTGGGCGAGAAAGTGGTATCTCTATAATGACTGATCGAAATTTGGATTTTGATAGAGCTTTTGAACTGGTCCGCAAGGAGTGCGCTGGTATTATCGAAAGGGCTCCGGGACTTATAAGGGGCTACACCTCATATCTTACACAGGCACAAGGCAAGATGATGAGGGCAGCAGCAACCCTTGCCTGCTCAATGGATGAAAACGGAATGATCCCAATGGATGCTGTGATATTTGCATCTGCAGTTGAAACCCTTCATCTGGCAACACTTATCCATGACGACATCATGGATGATGCAGATCTCAGGCGCGGTCTTGAGACCCTCCAGAAGAGATCCGGCAAGAGGACAGCAGTCATCTGCGGAGATTATCTTCTGGCAGCAGCCATGAGACAGCTTTCAAGAGCTACTGAAAATGACAGATACAAGAGCTTTGACTTCTCAAGGTACGTTGAGAGAGTGGCGCTTGGTGAACTTAGACAGAACATCAACAACAAGAACTACAAACTGGATGTATTCAGATATCTGGCGATCATTGACGGCAAGACTGCAGCTCTTTTCGAAGGGGCATATCATGCAGGTGCTCTTGCAGGAGATGAGAGTGATGAGAGAATAGCTCTTTTGCGCAAGCTTGGACGCTACACAGGTATCATCTTCCAGCTTACAGACGACTGCATTGATTATGAAGTCTCTGAAAACAAAGCTGGAAAGCCAGTACAGGCAGACTTTGAAAATGGCGTTATAACCATGCCATTTATCCATGCTGCAAAACAGGATCCTTCACTTGCCAGGGATGCACAGGAAGGAAAACTTGATAAGGCAAAAGTTCTTGAAGCAGTTTCTAAATTTGGTGGTGTTTCTTTTACCCACAATATGGCAGGAAGCTACTACGACAAGTGCCTTGGCATTATGGATAAGCTCTCCCTTTCAGGGAAGAGAAAAGAGATCCTTGGCGGCCTTTTAGAGAGGGCCTACAAGGGGCTTAACTGATATTTTGGCATTAGCCTTAATATAAAAAGTTTCATTATGAAAGGAAAAAACAAAATGAAGAAGAAATTAGTTTCTTTTGTAGGTGCTACAATTCTTTCAGCAGTAGTACTTGCAGGCTGTGGTTCACAGTCAGGATCAGCTTCAGGAGCTGAGCTCAAGACAGGTCTTGGCACAAGCGTTTCAATCGCTGATTCAAAGGATGCAACTGCAGAGGGCGACGGAACAGCTCAGGCAGATGCTACAATTGCAGCAGTTACAGTTGATGGGGAAGGTAAGATCACACAGTGCGTTATCGATATCGCACAGACAAGGATCGGCGTAAGCGCTGAGGGTAAGATCACATCTGATCTTAATGCTGAGTATCCTTCAAAAAGAGAGCTCGGTGACAACTATGGAATGAAGAAGGCTTCTGCTATTGGCAAGGAGTGGTATGAGCAGGCTGACGCTTTTGCAGCATGGGCTGTTGGTAAGACAGCATCTGACCTTAGCGGAATGGCTATCTCAGAGGGTTATGCTGGTGATGCAGACCTTGCAGCTTCAGTTTCTATCCATGTAACAGGTTTCCAGTCAGCAGTTCTCGAGGCTGTAAACAACGCTACAGCAATGGGCGCTCATGAGGGCGACAAGCTTGGCCTTGGTGTTACAACAAATATTGCTAAGTCAACTGATGCTTCTGCAGAGGGCGACGGAACAGCTCAGGCTTACACAACAATTTCAGCTCTTACAGTTGCTAAAGATGGTAAGATCACAAGCAACATCATTGACGCTGTTCAGGCTAACATCACTTTCGATGCTGCAGGTGTTATCACAGCTGACACATCTGTTGATGTTAAGAGTAAGGACGAGCTCGGCGATGCTTACGGAATGAAGCAGGCTTCTGCTATTGGCAAGGAGTGGAACGAGCAGGCTGCTGCTTATGCTGCATACACAGTTGGTAAGACAGTTGATGAAGTAGCTGGCACAGCTATGACAGAGGGCCGCGCAGCTGACGCTGATCTTGCAGCTTCTGTATCTGTACACATCACAGACTTCAACGCAGTAATTGCAAAGGCTGTTGCAGCTGCAAAATAATAGTCTTATAGTTGTATCAGATCATTTGTTTAAAGTGTTTAGTGGGGTGCGCTTATTTACGCACCCCAATTTTACTCTCAGGAAAGAAGTATGAAGATCAGAAAATACTTATCTGTGATAGTGCCAGGGCTTTTGTTCACTGCACTTATCGCAGGAATAATACTTTACAGGTCGCAAACTGGACCTGCTTCGCTTAACAGATATACTGCAACCTTCCTTGATGTATTCGATACAAGGACTGAGATAGTTGGCTTTGCCAAAAGCAAGGATGAGTTTGCAAAAAACGCCCAGCTTATCAAAGATGAGCTTATTCGCTACAACAAGCTTTATGATATTTATAATGATTATCCGGGCGTTAATAACATAAAAACTATAAATGACAATGCAGGGATAAAACCCGTAAAAGTGGATCCGGACATAATCTCTTTGATCGAGTTTAGTATAGATACTTATTATGAAACTGACGGCGCTGTTAACATAGCTCTTGGAAGTGTCCTTTCTTTGTGGCACAAGGAGAGGATGATAGGAATGGACGACCCGGACAGAGCCAAACTTCCAGATGATGATATGCTCAGGGAAGCTGCGCTTCACACTGATATAACAGATATTGTCATCGACAAAGAAAACAGCACTGTTTTCCTTAAAGACCCTGACATGTCACTGGATGTGGGCAGTACAGGAAAGGGCTATGCAGTACAGAGAGTTTTAGAGTATGCTAGAGAAAAGGGTCTTGATAATATCCTCCTAAGTCTTGGTGGAAACATCTCCTGCATAGGAACAAGGATTGATGGAACCTGCTTTCGCCTTGGGATTCAGAATCCTGACATGGACAGCGATGAGCAGTATGTTGAGATGGTGGATATCAACGATGGAGAGTGCGTGGTGTCTTCAGGGGATTACCAGAGATACTACTATGTTGATGGCGTAAGATACTGCCACATCATCGACCCTGAGACTCTTTATCCAGCTGATGGCTTTGCCAGTGTCAGCATCATAACTGATGACTCGGGACTTGCAGATTCCTATTCTACAGCTCTTTACACCATGATCTTAGAAGATGGTCTTGAATTTGTGGGGAAAAGAGATAACGTAGAAGCCATGTGGATCATGCACGATGGCACGAAAAAATATTCTGAGGGCTTTATAGAAAAGTACGTAAAGAAATGAAAAAGAATGATATCGTTTTGATCGCTGTTATCCTGGCAGCAACTATAGCGTGCCTTCTTGGCATGAGGATATGGCAAAAAAATAATACTAAAGTTGACGCGACTGCTGTAGTTACAATTGATGGAAATGTCTATGGCGAGTATTCACTGTCTGAGGACTTGGAAGAGAAAATCGAATTTTCTGATGGAAGCTTCAATGTCCTTACGATCAAGGAGGGCTATGCACAGGTATCTGAGGCTTCATGCCCTGACCAGATCTGTGTTCATCACAACCACATAAGATACCAGGGAGAGACGATTGTCTGCCTTCCCAATAAGCTTGTTGTGGAGATACACGGCGGCGAAGACAATGGCATTGACGGATCAACATACTGATCCGGGATTTACAGGTAACTTATCATGAAAACAAAGAGGATTGCTTTTTTAGGACTGTTTGTGGCTTTAGCCTTTGTCCTTTCATATATTGAATTTATGCTTCCGCTAAACATCGGAATTCCGGGAGCCAAGATAGGTATCGCCAATCTGGCAGTAATGGTAACGCTCTATACAGTTGGTGAAAAGAATGCCATAGCTCTTTCTATCATAAGAGTCGTACTGGTGGGACTTACCTTTGGAAATATCTCCATGATGATGTATTCACTGGCAGGAGCGGCGTTATCTCTTTTCGCAATGCTGATCGCCAAGAGGATAGGGAAATTCTCCATGACAGGAGTCAGCGTCCTTGGGGGAGTGTTCCACAACGTGGGTCAGATCATTGTGGCTATGCTGGTACTTGAGACAAAGAGCCTGTTTTACTACCTGCCATTTCTCATTATTGTAGGAACCATCACAGGAGTGGTCATAGGTATTGTCTCAAGCCTCATTACTACCAGGGTAAAAAAGATAATGACCTTCTGAGAAAAAGTTCAATCATAATTCACATTTATTCCGTTGACAAACCATCTTTTTATGATAATCTATTAAAGGCTCTTAACCAGTGCTGGTGATCAGCAAAGGCCAGGAGCCTTTTTATTGCTTGATTTTACGAGAACAGATTATTCTATGAGGAGTTAGTAACATGTTAGACAGAGCAGACCTTATAAATCAGCTTGCAGTATCAATGGGAGCTAATAAGCTGGTACAGGAAAAACCATCAGTATCAAGATACGATGCCAAGACAGGAACACTATATTGCAACGGAATGCAGATCAATGCATCAGTTGCTGTCCAGTCAATCAAATACTTTGAGGCCATCAAGCAGAAGTGTGCCAGAAAGAGCGATCCTGCTTCCATGCAGCTGGTGAAGATATATGAGTGTGCGATCCAGTCCATCAAGGTGATGCAGAATCCAAAAGTAAGAGCTCTGATGGAAGATGAAGTATCAATAAAACAGTAAAGCTGTAACTGGCTCTCCCCTGCATTTTCGCTGAGGGAGGGCTTTTTGTTTTGCTCTTCTTGAAGAGAACTGTGTACTTTCGTATAATTATGACTGGAATCTAAGTGACAGGATGATGCAAATGGACAGTTCTCTGGTTAAAAAGTACATATTAAGTACCTTTACTATATTTCTGATAACACTTTGTCTTGAAGTGTTTGTATTTAATTACTCATCATGGCGCAGTATGGGCTCAGAGCAGATCACGGTGGCCACAGACGAAGCGACGGATGATGAGTATCTTTTTATTTCAGAACCCTATGAACTTAATGACGATCTGAAAAACGTGTACGTAGATCTTGAGGTTGAAAACAATGATCTTGCGTATGTTTCAGTAATACTGACTGACAAGGGAGATAAGTATCCCTATTCCACAGCGGAGTACGTTGTCTGCGACCAGGTGCCAAGATCAGGCTACAGCAATATCTATCCCTTTGGGAAGGTTAAGACAGTGCAGGTCAAGGTCAGGACTTTGGAAGGTTGCCCAGCAAGGATTGACAGCATAGTACTTAATGCTAGAAAACCGATAGACTTTAAGGGTACAAGGGCGCTTTTGGTATTCCTAACGCTGCTATTTGGGTATCTGATATTTACTCAGTCTTTTATCCACGCCATCACATTTGATGTTAGGAAGAAATGGCAATATCCTGTAACGATACTTTTGATGATACTTATCATCATCCTTGGGGAAAAGATAAGTACCGCTGATAAGCTTCTTTTAAACACTCCATGGCCTCATCACCTTCAGTATCAGGAACTGGCCCGCAGCCTTGAGAAAGGAACTGTGGTCCTTACGGAACAAGAGGTACATCCAGGGCTTTTGTCTTCGGAAAACCCATACGATACCATATCCCTTCAGATGGAAGGCGTTACTTACTCCATGGACTACGCCTTTTATAAAGGCAATTACTATGCGTACTTTGGAATTGTGCCAGAGGTGCTGTTGTTCTATCCTTACCACATGCTGACTGGAGGAAATCTTCCCAACCACTATGCAGATTTCGCCATGTATGTGCTTTTGGTGATAGGCGTATTTATTCTGGTTGCGGAGATGATAAGGTGGTTTTCGAAAGAGATACCATACATCTTTTACCTTCTTTTATGCGCAAGTCTCTGCCTGTGTGCCAACACCGTGTATCTGGTGATACGACCTGATGTTTATAACATTCCGATCATCTCAGGAACAGCCTTTTCATTGCTTGGACTGGGACTTTGGCTTTTGTCTCTGAACACAGATAAGACTGTGCTAAAGCGGCTTGCTCTTTTTGCAGGAAGCCTTTCAATGGCGCTGGTTGTGGGATGCAGGCCTCAGATGGCCATCTTGTCCCTTGCAGCAGTAGTTCTTTTCCTGTGGAAAAGAGATGGGAAAGAAAGGAAGCTCTTTTCAAAAAATACCGTTATGGAAACCATATGCTTTGTGGTTCCATACGCAGCAGTAGCAGTGCTTGTTTGTTGGTATAACTATGCAAGGTTTGGAAATATCTTTGACTTTGGAGCGTCATATTCCCTTACATCAAATGATATGACCCACAGAGGATTTAACTTTGACAGGCTGTTTAGAAGTCTGTTCTGCTTTTTGCTGCAGCCGCCTACAATAGGAACGGACTATCCTTTCCTTGATATAGCCAAGATTGAAGGCTCCCATATGGGAAAATTCCTTTATGAATACACCTATGGCGGAGTGCTGGTTTCAAACGCTTTTGTATTTTCTCTGTGGATGATGCTGTTTAAAGACTTTGGTGAAGCTAAAAAGCATTTAAAGACATTGGTCTTTTTGTTTGTGGCTTCTGGACTTATTGTTTCAGGCTTTGATGCAAACGCAGCGGGAGTCATCTACAGGTATACCTGCGATTTTGCACCGGCCATCATGCTCGCAGCGCTTCTTTGCTGGATCACATTTTTAGACCGCCCTTCAAACACCGCTTCCTACAGGCTGCTCTCAAGGATAGCATATGTCTGCATGATACTTGCTTTTGCCTATTCATTCCTGACAGCACTTGCGCCTGGCATAAGTGTATGTCTTGAAAACGACAGCCCAGTGCTGTTTTATGGCATTGCAGATTATTTTAATTTTTAAAGTGAGGTTAAATACATTGATAGATAATAAGACATCTAAGGCTTTCAGAGGAGTGGCGATCATCATGGTGATGATAGTCCACTTTGCAAACTGGAACTACCAGGGACCCCTCAGCGAGATATGGAAGGGCATGGTTTCTTCTTTTGGAATATACGGAGTTGATATTTTCTTTATGCTCTCAGGCTATGGCCTTGTAAAATCCTATGAGAAGAATGGCATAGACAGGCGGTTTGTGACAAGGCGCATACTTAACAGCTATGTTCCCTACCTTTTGATAATTGGATCGCTGAGCATATTTGTAGATAAGAATATTGACGGGCCCATGGCGGTACTTGACCTTATGATTGGTCAGGATTTCTGGTTCATGAGAGTGTTGTTTGCCTTTTATCTGATGTTTATGGTGATCTACAGGATAGGCTTTTTAAAAGAAATACTTCTGACAGTGGCGGTGCTTGCTCTTACCTGTTATCTGTATCTTACTTCACATGCGGATTTCTGGTACCTGTCAAACGGCGCGTTTCTCATAGGAGTGTATGCTGCAACCATTGAAAAGAAATATGGTGATAGGGTAAAAGTGTTCATGGTGCGCTTTAACCTGGCTGGAATAGGCCTTGCAGCTGCTTTTTCAAGCGCGTATCTGTATAGCGTAACAGCCGCAAAAAGTGCGCATATGCTATCAAGCATGATGTTTACCATAATGATCCTTGGCTTTTGTGTTCAGCTTGACTGCAAGGGCTACATACTTCCTGTCATAGGCAGTTATTCACTATATATCTATCTTATTCATGGCAGGATACTGTGGTTTTTGGTAAGTAAGTTTGAGACCATGAGTTTTCATCTGATCGCATTACATGACTTCTGGATATCTGTTTTAGCAGGTATCATGATTGGGCTTGCTATAGAAAAAGTAATAGGAATGGTGCAAAAGAAATGAAGAGAGCATTATCTGTTGTATTGTTAATAGGGCTTATGGCATTTTCTGTGGTGGCCGCAGGTTTTTCAGTAAAGGCAAGGAAACCTTCTGAGAGCCAGGTTGCTTTACAGGAGCAGAGTCAGGCGCAGGAACAGGACAAGACTCAGGAACAGACCAAGACTCAGGAACAGGCCAAGACTCAGGAACAGGCCAAGGCAAAGGAGCCGTCCAAGACACTAGCAAAGGCTGAGCCTTCCAAAGAAAGTGAACCTGAAAAGGCAGACGAACAGCCAGGCTATGATGAGACGCTTCTTAATCTGTTTGAAGCTTCAAAGGATATGTATGTTAAGTCCGACGTCAATGTGCGAAAGGGACCATCAACAGATTACGACCTGGTTGGACATTTATCTCCCGGAACACTTGTCAAAGTCCTTGGACAGTACGGAGAAAAGGGCTGGTACTATGTGGAGTACGACAAGGATAAAGCCTTTGTGAGCAATAACTTTTTGCAGACAGATAAGCCAGCACAGGAAGAGACTCCTGCCAAGGAAAATGCGCCGGCAGAGCAGGCCAAGGCAGAAGGACCAGCACCAGCACCAGTACAGGCGCCAAAGCAGGCCCCGGCAGCAACAGAAGTTAAGGCAGCTACGGATACACTTCCTGAACCGGCAAGTGTTCTTTTCATAGGAGATTCAAGATGCGTTCAGATGAGGGCAGCAGTAGGTGATGGAGGCTGCTCATGGATCTGCCAGAATTCAAAGGGCTATGAATGGATGGAGAGCACAGCCATTGCCCAGGCAGACAGGATAATCGGCAAAGGAACCAAGGTGGTCATCTGCCTTGGAGTCAATGATACAGGCAATGTAAACAGGTACGCCAGCCTTGTAAACCAGAAGGCGGCTGAGTGGGCAGCAAGGGGCGCCTCTACCTACTACGTTTCAGTCAACCCTGTTACAGAAAATATCTACAGGACAGAGGAGGAGGTCCAGTATTTCAATGCGACTCTTCCAGGGCTCCTCAGTGGAGTTACATGGATCGACACCCACACATATCTTGTGGAGCACGGATTCCAGATGAAGGATGGACTTCACTACACAGATCCATGCAGCGTGACCATTTTTAATCTGATTATTTCAAGCCTTTAAATTGACCTGGGGTTTTAATAAGCTTTATAATTAATTCAACAACAATTTTCTTATGAAGGGTTTATATGTACGAAACGACGCAGGTCACTTATGGTGAGGGGACCATTACAGTGACAATGAGCTCGGAGAGCGCCACAGAGGTGGCAGCTCCCGATATTCGCTTTGGAAGCTATGAAAACGCAGTAAGAGCTTGCTTCACGGAAAAAGAGCTGGAGGTCATATCAGCTGGTGAGGATGCTGAAGTGAGCTTTTCTTTTTTGATGTCTGATGAGATTCAGGATGTCAGCAAGCTACCGCTTTTTGAGGAGGCTGTTGAAAAAGAGTCAAAGGAACTTGGGGTTTTACACCACGGAGTCTTCTTTGATGTGGATGCCAGTAAGATGGTGGGATCAGAGGAACCAGAAGCTCTTGGCGGATTCTATGAAGATGTGGAGATGCAGTATGATATTCCACTTTTTTTGGTCACAGGGGACAGGGAATACTTCCTTATAACTGAGGAGATGGGTGTCTGCAATCTTGAGAAGGATGTCGATATAGATGCAGACACGCTGACAGTCAGCACCCGGGATATCGGAACAACACTTTTGCTCTATCAGGACCAGAACGAGAGCCTTGTTCCTACAAAAGAAAAGATCCAGATAAAGTCCCAGCATCTCTTTGCTGCAGGCATCATTGTTCTGGTCCTTGCCTGGTTTTTAATCGACAGGAGACACAGAAAGGCCAGAAATTGATTTTTTCAGATAATTTTGGTTAAAAATGCTAGATGTCATACAAAATCTAGTAGATTTTACAGGTGAAAGTGAGTACAATGGTCATATGGATGCGAATTTGATCTTTGGCCAAAGTATAAACTATATAAGTAAGAAGTCTGATCCGGCTGATCTTATCAGGCTTGTCAATTATGGCGTGCAGAGCATTGGGATAGGCATTCTTTTCCTGGACAGAAACAGGAAGTGTGTCTACGCTAACAAGCACGCTTTTTCTATGTTTCATTCCGAGGAAAATCCTGAGGTTCTGGGAAATATCTTTTTCGAGTGGATGAGCGGACTGGGCATTGCGCAGACTGCAGCTTCCTGGTGCAGAGTCTACAGCAATGGAGACAAGGAGAGACTCTACAGAGTCCGCTTCAGGAGCATAATTGACTCATCAAACATTCTGCTGGGCTATATGTACACAGTCCAGAACCTGTCTGATATTGTGGAGAACAGTACCGGTGAACAGTACAGACTTACCCATGACGAACTCACTGGCCTTTATAACAGAGAAGGCTTCAATGAGGCAGCAAGGGAACTATTAAAGGAAACAGAAGAGTCTTATCTTTTACTTTATTCCAACATCAAGGACTTCAAGCTCTTTAACCAGCTCTTTGGTATAGATAAGGGCAATGACATACTCATGAATATCGGAGATATGATGCTACAGCACGTTCGTGTGGGAGATATCTATGGAAGGATCAACGGCGATCACTTTGCCATGTGTATTCCCAAGGCCCGTTTTGATGAGAAGGGCTTTAAGGAACTGGTGAGAGAAATAGCTGGAAGAGTTACCAGCAAGACTTATTCTCTTCACATGCAGATAGGTGTCTATGAAGTCAGGGATTCCTATATGGACATTCCGCTTATGTGCGACAGGGCGTACATGGCCTGCAAGTCCATCAAGAAGGACGGAGTCTGTGAGATAGCCTGGTACAGCGATGAGATGCTTGTTAATGCTCTTTTGGAAAAAGAGGTTCTATCAAGCTTTGATTTTGCTATTTTCAACAAGCAGTTTGGCATCTATCTTCAGCCTCAGGTCTATCCTGATGGAACAGTATTTGGCGCAGAGGCGCTGGCAAGGTGGATACATCCAGAAAATGGCCTTATTGAACCGTCAGTATTTATAAATGTTTTGGAGCGAGCAGATCTTATCTACAAGCTTGACCGCTACATATGGGAACTGGCAGCAGCTCAGCTGGCAGCCTGGAAGGGAACTGAGATGGAGGGCCTTTCCATTTCCATCAACGTATCTCCTAAGGATCTGTACTATCTTGATATCAAAAAGGAGTTTATGAACCTTGCAAGGCAGTATGATATAGATCCCAAGTACCTCAATATTGAGATCACAGAAACAGCAGTGACTTCAGATGTTGCCAAGTGCGCCAAACTTATCCTTGAGCTTCAGTCCAGCGGCTTTTCTGTTGAGATTGATGACTTTGGATCCGGGTATTCTTCACTTAATATGCTCAAGGATATCAATGCCAACGTGCTTAAAATCGACATGGGGTTCCTTAGAAGGACTGACAATCTTGAGCGTGCCCATGTTATCCTTAATTACACGATCGATATGGCTCATGAACTTGGTATGGGCGTCATCACTGAAGGAGTAGAGACCAAGGAGCAGCTTGATTTCCTTATGGGAATGGGATGCGGGATGTTCCAGGGATTTTACTTTGACAGACCGATGCCTGTAGAGAGTTTTGAGGATAAATACAGGGGAAAAATCAAAACAATAGTAACGGAGGAGAAGGATCATGAAATTTAAGATCGGTATCAAAGAAGTAGTAGCAATGGGAATTGGAACTGCGCTTTTTGTAGTTCTTACAAACGCACAGATTCCTCTTATTGGAGTACCTAACACAGCTCTTCAGCCTCGTATGGCAATACTTGCATTCCTTTCTGCAGTATTTGGACCTATCGTCGGCGCAGTTGTTGGACTTTTAGGACACGCTCTTGGAGATGCTCTTTTCTATGGCTCAGTTTGGTGGAGCTGGGTAATTCCTGAGGGAGTTGTAGGTCTTTGCATCGGACTTTTCGCAAACAGGTTCGCAGTAAAGGAAGGCGGATTTGTAGATGGCAAGAAGATCATTCTTTTCAATGTTGTTCAGATAGTTGTAAACGCAATTGCGTGGATCCTTTGCGCACCAGTTCTTGATATCCTTATCTTTGCAGAGCCTGCAAACAAGGTATTCATCCAGGGCGCATTTGCATTCCTTGGCAACATCATCGTAATTGGTATTCTTGGAACAATCCTTCTTATTGCATACAGCAAGATCGTAGGTGGTTCTAACAATCTCCAAACGGAGGATTAATAGTTTTGGAAAAAGATATTTCGCCGATCATTGAGTTTGAGAATCTGTCCTTTAAGTACAGAGCTCAAAAGGAGCCTACACTGAAGGATATAAACTTAAAGATCTATCCTGGCGAGAAGATCCTGATCGCAGGTCAGTCAGGATCCGGTAAATCAACACTTGCACATTTATTAAACGCTCTGATCCCTTGCTCCTATGCAGGGGATCTTAGCGGAACTCTCCGAGTTAGTGGGCAGGAACCCGCAAAACTCGGAGTTTTTGGTATGTCACAAATAGTTGGAACTGTGCTTCAGGACACTGATGGACAGTTCATCGCGCTTACAGTTGGCGAGGACATTGCTTTTGCTCTTGAAAATGATAATGTTCCACAGGATGAGATGTTTAAGAAGGTCAAGTCGGTGGCAGAGCGTCTTGAGCTTACACCCTTTTTAGAGAATGCGCCGGGAGAGCTTTCCGGAGGCCAGAAGCAGAGGGTGTCTCTTGGAGGCGTCATGGCATGTGATGTTAAGATACTGCTTTTTGATGAGCCTCTTGCAAACCTTGACCCTGCAACAGGAAAGCGCACTATCGCCCTTATTGACGAGATCATGCATGACGAGGATATGACTGTCATCATCATTGAGCACAGACTTGAAGACGTGCTGCATAAGGATGTGGACAGGATAATCCTTATGGATCAGGGCAGGATCGTGGCAGATATGACTCCTGATGAGATGTTATCTTCAGATATCCTGGTGTCAAATGGTATCAGGGAGCCGCTGTATGTTGCGGCCCTTAAGGCAGCAGGAGCCCAGGTCGATGCTGCAACACATCCTCAGCACATTGAGACCATGGACATTGCGCCCTACAAAGACAAGGTCAGGAGCTGGTATCATTCAATGCCAAACCATGAAAGAGAGGAATATGGAGAGAGCATTCTCACTGTATCCGACCTTGAATTTAGCTACGACGAAAAGAGGAAGATCGTTGACAAGGTCTCCTTTGACATAAAGAGGGGAGAGATGATCTCCCTTGTTGGAAAAAACGGTGCAGGAAAGTCAACTCTTGCATCCCTTATCTGCGGCTTCTACAAGCCTGATGGCGGAAGAATTCTCCTTGATGGCAAGGATATATCAGATCTTTCCATCAAAGAGCGTGGAGAGAGGATAGGTTATGTAATGCAGAGCCCCAACCAGATGATCAGTAAGCCTATGATCATGGAAGAAGTGGGACTTGGACTTGCTTCAAGAGGGGTTCCTGAGGAAGAGATAAAGAAGCGCTCTGAAGAAATACTTAAGATATGTGGTCTGTATCCTTATAGAAACTGGCCTGTATCCGCTCTTTCTTTTGGACAGAAAAAGAGAGTGTCAATTGCTTCGATCCTGATCATGGATCCCGATATCCTGATATTGGACGAGCCTACTGCCGGACAGGACTACATGCACTATACAGAGATCATGAAGTTCATCAGGGATATCAGGGACAGGATGAACGTAACTATCATCATGATCACTCATGATATGCACCTTATGCTGGAGTACACAGACAGAGCCATGGTACTTACTGATGGTAAGCTTATAATGGACGCTTCTCCTGCGGAAGTTCTCACCAACGAAGAAATCTGTAACAGGGCCTACCTTAAGAGAACATCTCTTTATGACCTGGCAGTAAAGTGCGGCATTGATGACGCCGGTGAATTTGCCGCAAGGTTTATTGATTCTGAAAGGAGCGTGGTCAGATGAGCAGGCTTATTTCCTATGAAAAAAAGAATACTCCTGTCCACAGACTTAGCGGCTTTACCAAGCTGGTGTTCTTTATTGTATGGTGCATGACAAGTGCCATGACCTTTGAGACAGGAATACTGCTCCTTATGCTGGTCTTAGGACTTGCGATCTACAAGATCTCTGATGTTAAGTGGAAGCAGGTCAGCGCCATTTTTGCAGCGGTAATGTTCTTTATGGTGATAAATCTGGTCTTTATTTTTTTCTTTGCACCATACCAGGGAAGCGAAATTTACGGAACCAGGACGGACATTGTCCACATGTTTGGAAACTATACTCTGACCAGGGAACAGCTCTTTTACGAGTTCAATGTGTTCATCAAGTATTTCACTGTTGTTCCGGCGGTGTTTATCTTCCTGACAGCAACAGATCCAAGTGAACTGGCATCTTCACTTAACGGAATTGGAGTTCCCTATTCGATTGCCTATTCTTTAGAGATTGCCCTTCGCTATATTCCGGATGTTCAGGATGAGTTCAGACGCATCAAGAATGCCCAGGAAGCCAGGGGCATAGAGATGAGCAGCAAGGGAAAGCTCATTGACAGGATCAAAAATGTAGCAACCATCATCTTTCCGCTTTTGTTTTCTACAATGGAGAGAATCGATGTTGTCAGCAACGCCATGGAACTTAGGGGATTTGGAAAAAAGAAAAAGAGGAGCTGGTACTCAAGAAAACCTCTTGTTTTTGCAGACTATGCAGTGATAGTATTTATCGTGCTGTTCTTTGTGGTAACTATGGTGATCACTTATGCTGACGGCAGCAGGTATTTTAATCCGTTTGTGTGATTGGGGCTGTTATGCCAGGCGCTTTGCCGCCTGAGCGCCTGGTGGCTTCGCTGCCTGACCGCTGGCTTGGCGACTTTTGAGGCGAATACTTGTAGTGGCTGTCATGTATTTGCGTTTTGGGTTATTTTAGACTGTTTTGCAAAATGGGTACCCAAAGGAATTTGAAAAGTTGACGCTATTTTGTACATGTTTGGGCCAATGTGAAGTGGTAATGTAAAAGTAGACACTTGACCACTTTTTGTAAACATCAATTACTTTTATTGTTACACTAGAATAAA
>SVFY01000010.1:0-735 GCA_015056625.1 Butyrivibrio sp.
TTATCTCCACTTGCAGAGATGCCGGAATTTACAAGTATACTTACGGCGTTCAGAAACCCGTTTTTGGGAGTGCTGACAGGTACTATATTTACCGGCGTTATCCAGTCGTCAGCTGCTTCTGTTGGCGTGCTGCAGGCGCTGAGTTTGACGGGGCATATAACATATGGAGTAGCGATACCGATCATCATGGGCCAGAACATTGGAACCTGTGTTACGGCGCTGATTTCTTCATTTGGAGTAAGCAAAAATGCTAAAAGAGTGTCTGTGATCCATATCAGTTTTAATATGATAGGGACAGCAATAGGACTTATCATATATCTTTTTTGCGAGTGGATTCTTAATCTGCAGGTTTTTGATGAAGCTATAACTCCATTTGCGATAGCTTGTTTCCATTCAGCCTTTAATGTGCTGACAACTATAGTACTTCTACCTTTTTCAAAGTCATTGGTAGCACTGGCTGAGCATCTTATAAAGGAAGAGGGGAAGGAAGAGGTCTTTCTGGATAGCAGACTTTTACTGTCTCCTGCCATTGCTGTGACTGAATGCAGGAAAAAGACAGTGATTGTAATGAAGAAAGCCAGTGAGGGTGTTCTTAAGGCAATGGAACTTCTTAACTCATACAATTATCGTCGGTGGAATCGTCAGGAAAAGAAAGTGCCATGATAGCAGATATGCTGCACGTGCTGGGAGATATGGAGAGAATCAGCGATTATTCTTTGAATCTGTCATCTACTG
>SVFY01000010.1:770-112797 GCA_015056625.1 Butyrivibrio sp.
AAAGGGAAAGACTTCAGCAGAATCCAGTGTATATATATCTGAGTATCTGTCTGTATGCAGACGAATTGCTGAGCACGGCCAGAATATTGCAGAATCATTGCTGTGAGATTCTCTTTTTTGTTGCCATTTTGTACTATAAAAGAGTGTGCATATATGTTGGATGGGGGAAGGGGAGACTTAATTATGGTTAAACATCCAATTGAACCAATATATGATAAGAGTTCAAAAATACTTATTCTGGGAAGTTTTCCCTCTGTTAAATCTAGAGAAGAAGGATTTTTCTATGGGCATAAGCAGAATAGATTTTGGAAGGTGGTTTCTGGAGTGTTTGAAGAGGAAGAGCCAGGGACAATTGAAGAGAAGAAAGCTCTTTTGATAAGGAACAGGATTGCAGTATGGGATGTGATACAATCCTGCGATATTGAAGGATCATCGGACTCCAGCATCACTAATGTAGTGCCGAACGATCTAAGCGTTATCTTAAATACAGCGGATATCAAGGCAATATATGTCAATGGTAAAACGGCACTTAAGTATTATGAAAAGTATACGGAGTCTGTAATCAAAAGGCCAGCAATATGTCTTCCATCTACAAGTCCCGCCAATGCTGCCTGGAATATGGAAAAGCTTCTGAGTGCTTGGAAGATTATAAAAAAGTATTGACCTTGCCCTTGGGGCAGCCCTTAACATTAAGTAATCACAGGATGAAGTACGTACGAATCAGCTGTATTACTTAGTTTCTAAAAATGCATTTACCTAAAAAGGAGGGCATCAGTATGAAGGAAAAAATGACATCGGGAGAAATTGCGAACCTACTTTTCGCCTGTACTTGAAAACATAGGAAAGTTTAGAAAGTTTGGATAGTGATTGTTGCATAAAGATAATATATTTACATTATCTTTATGTAATGGTATTATTTAGTCAGGAAAGGAAGTGATATTATGGCACAAGCTTTAGTAAACTTTCGTATGGATGAAGAATTAAAAAAGGATATGGAAGATACCTGTCGTGACCTTGGAATGAATATGACAACTGCCTTTACAATTTTTGCCAAAAAGATGACAAGGGAGAAAAGGATACCGTTTGAAGTATCAATAGATCCATTTTACTCTGATGGAAATATGGATCATTTGAGAAAGATTATTAAAGAAATAGAATCTGGCGATGCTATATTACAGAAACATGATCTGATAGAGGATTGAACTCAGTGGGCTTAGAGTGGTACGATGAAGCCTGGGAGGACTATTTGTATTGGCAGTCTCAGGATAAGAAGACATTAAAAAGACTCAATAATCTCATTAAAGATACTCAAAGATCTCCATACGAAGGAATTGGTAAGCCAGAATCATTAAAAAATGAATTGTCCGGATGGTGGAGCAGAAGAATTGATGATTGTAATAGGCTTGTTTATAAAGAAAAAGATGGAAATATTATAATTGCATCCTGCAAGGGTCATTATGAGGATTGATATGCACTCATGATGTATATCCATAACTAGGTTCAAAAGTGGGTTCAGAAATTTAAGTGAAACCGCCAGCCTCCTTTTCATCAGTATTTGAAAGGTGCAGGAAAGTTCAATCCCCGTCGCCGGCAGTAAGAGAGAAGCAGTGATGCTTCTCTTTTTTATTGCTATCAGGTACAAAAGAGTAATATGATATAAGGAATATTAAAGGATCAGAGGCTGATATGTTTTAGACTAAGCTTGGGAGGAAAGATGAAAAGAGAACTAGGAATAGCGCGTTGTGGATTAGCATGTTGTCTGTGCTCTGAAAATGTAACCTGTAAGGGATGCAAGAGAGATGGCTTTATGGAACTATCCTGGTGCAAAGATGCCGAGTGGTGTGAGGTCCGCAGGTGTGGTATTGATAAAAATCTGAATGGCTGTTATGAATGCGAACCCGCTAATTGCCGAAAAGGGTTATATGCTGAAAAGATCAAACCAAGGGCATTTGCAGAATTTGCAAGGAGATTTGGAGTAGAAGAACTTTTGGATTGCCTGGAACGCAATGAAAAGGCCGGTATAGTTTATCACCGGGAAGGGATCATGGGAGACTATGATGACTTTGACGATTTAGAGGAACTGATAAACTATATTAAAACAGGAAAAAGATAAGTATCTTTAACAAATAGCTGATCTTGAGCAGCAATAGGAGGAGACTTAAATGATCTTTGACGAAGAAAAGTTTACATTAGGGGAAAGAAACATCGTGCTTCGAAGCTCAAAGGAGGAAGAGACAGAAGCTCAAATGCTTGTGGATTATCTGAAGACTGTTTGCGGGGAGACCAATTTTCTTTTGGTAAATTCAGATGAAGTCAAGTACACTGCTGAAGGTGAGATGGGCTTTATAAAAGATATGAATGAGTCTGATGGAAAGATGCTGGTACTGGCTTTTGTAGATGGTGAATACGCAGGAAACTGTTCTTTTACAAGAATAGGAACCAGCAGAAGATCAGCGCATAGAGCGGATATTGGAATAGCTCTTTTCCAGAAATACACAGGATTTGGCCTTGGAAGACTGATGCTGGAGCAACTTTTTAAGAAGATAAAAGAAGCAGGATACGAGCAGGCGGAGCTGACTGTTGTAAGCGGCAACGAGCGAGCATATCATCTGTATGAAAGCCTGGGATTCAAGGAGTGTGGACGGATGCCCAAGGCAAACAAGTATGATGACGGCTCATACAGTGATGACATTCACATGGTATTACAGTTTTGAATGGTGGGAGTTGTTTAATGAGAGAATCGTAAAGAATTACGATCCTCTCTTTTTTATAGTAAACTTTAATATATATTTAAGAATAAAAAAAGCCGAAATATAGTATTATTTAAAATAGATATTTATGTATTGTGGAAACTATTTCTACAAGGAGGAAGGCTCTGTCCATGAAGAAAAATAGTATATTTCGCAAATTTATGACTGTAGCACTTTGCCTTGTGGTGGCAGGCACCAGCAGCGGATACTCTGTGGAAACAAAAGCAGAAACTGAAGCAGATACGGGGACAAAACCGGGAAGTACTGATGATGTTGTAGATTTTGAGCATAGTCTTGACGATTACGTGCCTGCCAAGAAGAAATACAATTTCTATTTTACCTACAAGATAGTTCATCCCTGGTGGGATGCTGTTGCACTGGGAATGGAAGATGCTCAGAGAAAATATCTTGAAAAGGGCATAGTCATTACTTATGAGTACATGGCTCCGGATGTAGCTTCTTACGAGGATCAGACCCAAAGACTACTAAGGGCTGAGGAAGGCAATTATGATGTGATCGGAGTAGATGTGGCAGACGAGGAGATGATTTCTCCTGTGCTTGATAAGATGGTGGATGCAGGCAATAAGGTCATGACCTTTTCAAGTTCTGATGCAGCTCCTGATTGCAAGAGGATAGCTTATGTAGGAAATACCCATAACTATCAGGACGGGGCAGACTTAACGGAAGCTCTTTGTAAAAAACTTGACTACAAGGGCAAGGTGGGGATCCTTGTTGGAAGTCATGGTGCTCCTTGCCATGAAGACAGAGCAAAGGGAGCAAAAGACACTATTGCCAAATATCCAGGTATGGAAATAGTGGCAGTAGAGTATGATCAGGACTCCATTGACCTGGCGTACGACCTGGCTAAACAGATGCTTAAAGATAATCCGGATATTGCAGGCTTTGTATGCTGCAATATGAGTAATCCTGTAGGAACAGCCAGAGCAGTCACAGACCTTGGAAGTAAGGCCGTGATCGTGGGTATGGACCATGATCAGGAGGCGCTTCATTATCTTAGGGACGGCGTTATCTATTGTCTTGGAGTACAGGATTGTTATTCAATTGGCTTTGATACCTTGCAGGTTGCAGTCAAGATCGCAGATGGTAATCTGCCGGGAGATCTTTTCCCAGACAAGACTGATGAAAGCACAACGGTAATTTATCAGAAAGATGCAGAACCAATGCTGGAAGTCTTGTATGGAGACGTTTCACAATGAGAAAAATAAAGATTACTGAAAAGGCAGTGGTCATAACTGCGGCGATAGGAAGTGTTCTTATCATGCTTATGGTAATCGCCAATACTTATTGGGCTTCTCAGCAGGCAATTTCGTCTACTAATCAGGCGGTTTCTGCTGTGAGTGCTTTCTATCTTGAATCCATGGCTGACAGGCGTGCCAAGACTATTACAAACCTGATCAACAACAATTTTGAATCCATGGAAGTAGCTGTAAGCGTCATCGATGATGAAAAGATAGCGTCCCAGGATGACCTTAGAGACGAAATCGGTAGAATGAAGAGGCTTCTGGCTCTTAATCATTTTGCGCTTGTAGATGAGGATGATATAGTTTATACGCAGTACACCACATATACTGGTGGCAGCAGACATCCTTTCCTTGCGAAAAAAACTTTGGAAGGCAGAATGATAAGTACCGTTTTTCGTTATGGTTCCTCCAAGGATCTCTGTCTGGCAATCCCTGTAGATATAAAGATAATGGGCAAACAGTTCAAAGCATGCTTTGTCCAGATCGACATCAATGATATAGTAAATCTCCTTGCTTTTGATGATCAGGAAAGTACCCATTTTGCACTGTATTCTGCAAATGGTGGTAATATTTCAGAAACAGAGCTTGGTACTCTTATTGGTACAGATAATATTTTTGATGCCACAAAAGGTAATGTTTCCGAAGAAGAGTGGAACGCGTTTCGCGATGATTTTGCAAAGGGTAAAAAAGGTACACTGACCTTTACTATAAATGACGTGGTAGATACTATATGCTATCAGTCAGTGCCTGACACTGGATGGGAACTGGTTGTAATGATCCGTGAGAGCGTTATTCAGGACCAGATCCAAGAGATCAGTGCCAAGAATCTTGCTACTAACCGCATGCAGATAATATTCCTTCTTGTGGTAGCTTTTCTTTTCTCAGCTATATTGTTCTTGATGTTAAGGCGTGTAGCAAACGATAAACTGGAAGAAGAAAAAGAAAACAGTAAAGCATTTAAGAGCATGGCCAATACCGATTCATTGACAGGAGTCAGAAACAAACATGCTTACATGGAGACGGAAGCCCAGTTAAATAGCTGGATCAGAGAAGGCGCTGTCGAAAAGCTTGCTGTTATTGCATGTGATATTAATGGACTAAAATATGTCAATGATACAAAAGGACATGCAGCCGGAGATCAGCTTATCAAAGATGCCTGTTCCCTTATTTGCAATGTCTTCACTCATGGTTCTGTTTATAGAACCGGTGGTGATGAATTTATAGTTCTTTTGTCCGGAAAAGGGTTTGACACAAGAGAGGAAACAATTGACGCCTTTAACAGGCAGGTAGAAGAAAACATACAGAAAAATGAGGTTGTTGTTTCTATCGGCTATTCAACACTTCAGCCAGGGGATGAGCAGCTGCACGATATATTCGAACGAGCAGATCATATGATGTATGATCGCAAAAAAGAACTTAAGAGTATGGGAGCTAAAACAAGAGAATAGTAACTATCAGGTTTTGACAATTCCTTTTATGCGTGTTATAAAGTAATAAGTTAAACGAAGGGACGCACGTAAGGTGCGGTAGGTGAAGGAATGATAATTAGATAATTTGATTTGGTAAATGCAGACGAGTTAATTTCTAAGGGCCTTAAAGGGTCTGTTTGTGTATGCCGAATTAGATTATCGTATTCATTTTGAAGCCTTAGGTGTCAGCGCTTCCCATAAGTTGCTGCGCGCCGCCTGATAATGCGAATCGGCATTTATCTTACTTCAATATGTCTATGAAATCTGCTTTCGGCTGGAAGCAGATTTTTTATTGCCCATTTGGTCCGGTATTTTGGCAAAAGAAATATCGGCGATATGGAGGTGACAAAAAATGGCACAGATAAATGTAAGCAATCTTACCTTCGGATACGAGGGAAGTTTTGAAAATGTTTTTGAGAATGTTTCTTTTTCTGTTGATACGGACTGGAAGCTTGGTTTCATTGGACGAAATGGCAAGGGAAAGACAACATTTCTAAACCTTTTGCTTGGAAAGTATGACTACCAGGGAAGCATCACATCAAGCGCAGTGTTTGACTATTTTCCATATGTGGTCACGGGAAAAGAACTTGATCAAAGCGCCAGTGAACTCATGGAAAAGTGGAAGCCACAGGTTGAACAGTGGCGTGTAATGTGCGAACTGCCACTTTTATCAATCGATGCAGAGATTCTCTACAGACCATTTAAAACCTTGAGCTTTGGCGAGCGCACAAAGGTCATGCTGGCGGTACTTTTTTCAGGGGAGAATGATTTTCTTTTGATCGATGAGCCAACAAACCATCTGGATATGGAAGCAAGGGACAAGGTTAAGCAGTACCTTGCAGACAAGAAGGGATTTATTTTAGTATCCCACGACAGAGACCTTTTAGACTATGTCTGCGACCATGTGCTGGTGTTAAACCGCAGCAGCATTGAGGTTCAGGCAGGGAACTTTTCGTCCTGGTGGGAGAACAAGGAAAAGAAAGACTCTTTTGCCAGGGCAGAAAATGAAAAGCACTTAAAGGAAATCGGTAAGCTAAAGGCCACCGCTGACAGGAGCAGCCGCTGGGCAGAAAAAAACGAGAATACCAAGATCGGCTTTGACCCCATCAAGGAAAATGACAGGTCAATTTCAACAAGGTCCTATATAGGTGCCAAGACCAAGAAGATGCAGTCAAGGGTCAAGAATTTTGAAAAGCGCATGGACCGGGAGATTGAGGAAAAAGAGGGACTTCTTAATGACCTGGAAGAGGAGATCGATCTTAAGATCATGCCTCTTGAGCACTACAAGGAAAGGCTCGTTGAGTGCAGGGATCTGTCACTTAAGTACACGGACGGAACGGATAATGTCATAGAGAAGCTTACCTTTGAAGTAAAGCAGGGTGAGAGGGTGTTTTTAAGCGGAGCCAACGGATGTGGAAAATCAAGTCTCATCAAAGCAATCCTGAAAAAGAATGAAGACTGCGGCGAGAGTACCCAGCTACCAGAAAGCAATATCATAAGCAACATGGAGCTGAATGGCACTTTATCTCTTGCTCCGAACCTGACCATATCCTACATAAACCAGGATACATCCCACTTAAGAGGGACGCTTTCTGACCATGCAAAAAGAGCTGGCCTTGATCTGAGCCTTCTTCTTGCAATCCTGAGGAACCTTGATCTTGGCAGAGAGCAGTTCGAAAAGAACATGGAGGACTTCTCTGAAGGGCAAAAGAAAAAGGTCCTTATCGCAAGTAGTCTCCTTACACCAGCGCATCTGTACATTTGGGATGAGCCCCTTAATTACATCGACGTGTTCTCAAGGATGCAGATAGAGCGCCTTATTGAGAGGTATAAGCCCACAATGCTGATCGTGGAGCACGACGTAAGATTCAGAGAAAAACTGGCTTCAAAGGAAGTTGTGTTATAAACTAAATACATACATCCAACAAAGGAGAACAGAGCCCATGAACAACATCGAAAGAAGAGATAAAGAGCTTGTATATATTTCCGACGACTCAGTATTTGAGGAGCAGAAAATAGCCCGTCGCCTTACCCAGGAGCTTAACACCGCGGACAGATCTGACTTTGGCGCCATTAAGACCATCGTTAAAAAGCTCTTTGGAAAAGCGGACGATACAACTTTTGTAAATCCGCCATTTTACTGCGACTATGGAACTCACATTGAAGTTGGTAAAAACTTTTTTGCCAACTATAACTGCACCTTCCTTGATGTGGGAATGATAAGGATTGGTGACAACGCCCAGATTGCCCCTAACGTGGCCATCTATACAGCGGGACACCCGGTTCACCCTGCCACCAGAAACAGCGCCTATGAGTACGGCATTGATGTTACCATCGGCGACAATGTGTGGATCGGTGGAAACGTGGTGATCTGCCCTGGCGTTACCATTGGCGACAACGCTGTTATTGGAGCGGGATCTGTAGTTACCAAAGACGTTCCTGCCTGGACCATTGCTGCAGGAAATCCCTGCCGCGTCATCAGAAAGATAACTGAGGAAGACCGCAACAAGTATTTTGCAGGCAGACAGATAGATGACGAGGCTCTTGAGGATATTTCGAGGATCCAGTCTGAGAGTAATGATCCAAAAAAATACCCCACAGCGCCCTAAGGTGCTATGGGGTGACCATTACATATTGGTTGATTCTCTGTAAATAAGATCAGTTTCAGTATAAGTGATCCTATAGTTAAGATCAGGCTGCTCAATGCGGGAAACCACAAGGTTTGATGCGGAGTAGCCTATTATCTGGCTGTGGATGTGGCTTGTTGAAAGGGAAGGGGTCATGATCTTGGACTCGGGAGAGTCGTCAAAGCCAAAAAGCTTGATGTCTCTTGGGCACTCCACATTCAGTTTCTTAAGACCGTACAGAAGATCCAGTGCCACAAAGTCGTTGGCGCAGATAAACATCTCAGGAAGTTCTTCCATTTTTTCCAGAGCTCTAAATAAATACTCCTTGTAGTCCTTGTCGTGGCTGTGGACCTCAGTCAGGCAATACTTCTCGTCAAATGAAAGGTTGTTCACATACAGCGCCTCTCTAAAGGCCATGAATCTCTCGTAAAATGAGCGGCAGTGTGTAACCTGTCCAACAAAGCCTATCTTGCTGATCCCCTTTTTACTCATGTCATTGATGACAGTGTATATGCTGGTGAAGTTGTCCATCAGAAGGATATCAGCATTAAGCGGTCTCCAGTAGCTGGCGACCGGTGCATCGATCATCAGGACCGGGATCGACATATCGCACAGCATCTCGCAGTAGGACTGGTTGAACATCTCGATGCAGACGATGGCCTTGGTGTTGTCTGGCCTGAATGATATTGGAAGACTTAAGTCTGATACATTATTTTCATCAACTCTGTGCATGGTGAGGCTGTAGCCCAAAAGAGATATCTCGTGCTGGAACTTATCAAGCATGGTTGATGCGAAGTGAGAATTGCTAAGGAAGTTTCCGGTGAAAAGAGCTATCTCTCCGGAAGCCTTAGTCCTTGAAATAGAAGGATTCTTGATATCTGAAATGGAATTGGCATAAGAAAACTGCTTGTAGCCCATCTCGATCGCCTTTTCCAAAACCTTCTGTCTTGTGGACTCTGCTAAAACTCCAGTATTGTTAATTGCCTTGGATACTGTATTTCTGGATACTCCGAGAGCATCTGCAATATCCTGCAAGGTGACTTTGTTTGCCATTATTATTCTCCGTTTATAGTTTCATAAGTGTGCATATGACACTTTTTACATTATAAAATGTAAACATTTTGGTGTCAAATGTAAAAATTTAATGTTACAAATGTAAAATATAAATATTGACATTACAAATGCACTGTGATATATTTTACATACGCAAAGGAAATGTTACAAATGTAAAATACAGAAGGGGGAGTAACATGAATGCCAAAGCAAAGGATAACAGCCTTCACAACACGCTGGTATATATAAAGCAGCACTGGCAGCTGTATGTGTTTTTCTTAGGGCCTGCCCTGGTGCTTACGATAATCTTTAAATATCTTCCAATGGGAGGGATCCTCATCGCTTTCCAGAAATACAATCCTTTTAAAGGAATTCTTGGAAGCGAGTGGGTTGGACTTAAATACTTTCAGCAGTTTTTATCTTCGCCGGATTTCCTTCAGTATCTGGCCAATACATTAAAGCTTAGTATTTTCGGACTGATCTTTGGATTCCCAATGCCCATTATCTTAGCTCTTTTGCTAAACAGAGTTGCAAGCAGCAAGATCAAGCAAAAGATCCAGCTGGTTTTATACATGCCAAACTTCATTTCAGTCATCGTTTTATGTGGTATGGTCAGGATCCTCTTATCAGTTACAGGACCACTCAACATGCTGATGGGAACAAGCATCAACTTCCTTACCATCCCTGCAGCCTTCAGACCTATCTACATCATAAGCGGAATCTGGCAGGGAGCAGGATGGGCGTCCATCATGTACACTGCAGCCCTTGCCAATGCCAGCAAGGAACTCAAGGAAGCAGCTCAGATCGACGGTGCCAACATCTGGCAGCAGATCAAGGCTGTGGAGTGGCCAGCTATCAAGGACATGGTTGTGATCCAGTTCATCCTTCAGGCCGGCAATATCATGAGCATCGGTTTTGAAAAAGCTTATGCCCTTCAGTCAGACATGAACCTGTCATCATCGGAGATCATAGCAACCTACGTTTACAAAAAAGGTCTCCTTAACGGCGACTACAGTTACTCAACGGCGGTAGGTCTTTTTAACACCATAGTAAATGTCATTCTTCTTCTGGTAGTTAACAAGACGGTAGAAAAGCTCAACGACGGACAAGGGTTATAAGGAGATATCAAAATGGAAAATACACTAAGGAAAAAGAGTGAGTTTGCAAGGGCTTCTCTGGGGGATAAGACTTTTCTTTTAGTTGGATACATCCTTCTTGCAGCCTTTGTAATGGCAATAATCGGACCTGTTGTCTATATCATAATCGCTTCTTTCATGGATCCAATAACACTTCAGAACAAGGGCATTGTCTTTGATTTCAGCAAGTGGACGCTGACAGCCTATGAGAGAGTCATGACCAATTCCATGATATGGACAGGATTTTTAAACGCAGTTATTTATTCAGTTTTATTCGCTGTGATCTCTGTGTTTGTGACACTTTTATGTGCCTACCCAATGTCCAGAGATGACTTTAAGGGAAAAAAGTTTTTTAACGCCATCTTCATTATCACCATGTTCTTCGGAGGCGGACTTATCCCTACATACCTTCTTATCAGTAACATGGGGCTTCTGGACAGCATGTGGGCGGTTATTCTTCCAGGGTCATTTAGCGTATGGAACATGATAATCGCAAGGACCTATTACAAGGGAATTCCTGGAGAACTCAGGGAGGCAGCAGATGTGGACGGCGCCAATGAGCTGGTATTTTTCTTCAGGATCCTGCTTCCAGTGTGCACACCACTTATTGCGGTCCTTACACTGTGGCAGTTTGTAGGAATGTGGAACAGCTATTTTGACGCAATGATCTATTTAAACTCAGCAAGTAAGCAGCCACTTCAGCTGGTGCTTCGTGCGATCCTTATCCAGAACGAGCCTGATCCTGGAATGATTGCAGATATGCAGAGCACAGCCCAGAGGGCACAGCTGGCAGAGCTTTTAAAGTATGCGACCATCATCATCTCATCACTTCCTCTGGTTGTAATGTATCCATTCTTCCAGAAGTACTTCGATTCAGGTATCATGGTTGGTTCGGTAAAAGGCTAAAGAGAAGAGTTAAGGTTTTTATGAGGGTCAATTCACCTGTGCACAGGGTTGAATATATTTAGAGGTTAAAAAGGAGAGGAATAATGAAAAAGAAAACATCCAGGTTTTTAGGAACATTCCTTGCAGCATCTATGTGTGTCAGCATGCTTGCAGGATGTGGCGCTGGGGCGTCAGGAAGCGGAGCGGGAGATGTATCGGTAGACGATCTGTCTTTTCCACTTGAGAAAAAAGTCACTATAACAGGTACGATCAGTTATCCATCAGGAACTGAGTCAGAGCCCAACAACAGAACTATCTTCAAAAGACTTGAAGAAGAGACCAACGTACACGTTGACTGGACAGCTATTTCAAGTGATCAGTGGGGAGATAAGATCCAGCTCAACATGGCCAACAAGAACACTCTTACAGACTTCGTGTTCAATGCAAGCTTTAGCAACTCTGACCTTATTAGATATGGCGATCAGGGTGTGATCATTCCTGTTGAGGAGTACATCGACAACAACATGCCTAACCTTAAGGCAGTATTTGATAAGTATCCTGAATACCGCACAATGTGTGAGGATTCAGAGGGACATATCTGGGCACTTCCATGGATCGAGCAGCTTGGTTCCAACAAGACAGCAATCCAGACTGTAGGTAACAACTTTACTTACATCAACAAGAAATGGCTTGATTTTCTTGGACTTGAGACACCTACAACTGTAGATGAGTTTGAGGAAGTTCTTAAGGCATTCAAGGATCACGCATCAGACCTTCAGGCAGAGTTTGGTATCGAAGGCGACATTATTCCTATGTCCTGCATCATGAACGATCAGGATCCAAGCCTTCTTATCAACGGCTTTGGCGAGGGCTACGGCGACAACGACATGGGACAGCACATCGCTGTTACTGATGACAAGAAGGTTATCTGCACAGCTACAACAGAAGGCTTTAAGTCAGGTATGCAGTGGCTCCACAAGCTTTACGAAGAAGGACTTATCGATCCTGAGTGCTTCACACAGGACTGGTCCACATATGTAGCAAAGGGAAAATCCCACAGATATGGCGTATGCTTCACATGGGATGTTGCTAACATCGACAACCTTGAGGACTTTGTTCCTCTTGCAGCACTTGAGGCAGATACCAGGAATGTAACACCTATGAACGGCTCTTTCACATCAGGCTTTGACCGCGGCAGATGCGTAGTTACAGCAAAGTGCGACAACCCTGCATTTGTATGTGCATGGCTCGATCTTATGTATGATCCATTCCAGTCACCACAGAACAACTGGGGAACCTATGGTGAGGACGATGAGTTTGATATCTTCGAGCTTTCACAGAATGCAAATGGTGAAAAGATGCTTAAGCATGCTCCACTTGGAGACGCATCACCTGTTGAGGTTCGTGAGGCAGAGGCTGTTGGTGGACCACTTGCAATTCTTGATGAGTACTACGGAGTATACGTAACATGTCCTGATGATGCTCAGTACCGTCTTGACTGGATCAAGGAATACTACACAGATGATATGAACTGCAAGTACGTTTATCCTAACGTATTCATGACAGCTGAGGATACAGAAAAGCTCACAACAATCCAGACAGACCTTATCAGCTACATCAACTCCAGCAGAAGTAATTTCGTTATGAACGGACTTTCAGATGCTGACTGGGAAGACTACAACAAGCAGGTAAGCGCATATGGACTTGATGAGTACATTTCCATTTATCAGAAATATCTTGATGAGTTCTACAAGTAATAAAGATCTAATAAGAGAGAGGGGGGAGAGTACTTCTCCCTCTCTTTAAACCTGAGGTAAAGAAATGAGTTCCAAACTAGATAAAGCAAGAGAATATGAAGTTAAAAAAGAAAAGATGATCCCTGATGAGATGAGGCCTGGCTTTCACCTGTCACCAAGATGTGGATGGATGAATGATCCAAACGGGCTTAGTATCTTTGGCGGAGAGTATCATCTCTTTTACCAGTATTACCCTTATGAGACTGTGTGGGGACCAATGCACTGGGGACATGCGACAAGTATTGATCTTATAAACTGGAAATATCTGCCTGCAGCCATGGCTCCGGATGAGGAGTATGACAAGGATGGATGTTTTTCCGGAAGTGCAGTTGCAACTGAAGATGGAAAGCATGTCCTGATCTATACGGGAGTCCACAAAGAGGAAGATGAAAATGGCGACATGCACGAATATCAGACACAGTGCGTAGCTGTAGGGGATGGCGTCAACTACGAAAAGTATGGAAATAATCCGGTGATCAGAGCGTCGGCTCTTCCAAAGGGTGCTGGAATATATGACTTCAGGGACCCCAAGGTGTGGAAAGAAAACGGCAAGTATTACATGATCGTCGGCAACAAGACCGAGGATAAAGACGGACAGCTCCTTTTATTTACAAGTGATGACTGCTTTAACTGGACCTATGACAGGGTGGTGATAAAAAATAATCACAGATTCGGCGTGATGTGGGAGTGCCCTGATTTCTTCCCACTTGATGGGAAACAGGTTCTTTTGACAAGCCCCCAGGACATGCTTCCTGAAGAGCTTGAGTTCCACAATGGAAATGGTACACTTTGCATAATTGGATCAAACGATAAAGACGGGAACTTCAACGAGGAAAACTGCCAGGCAGTTGATTATGGAATAGATTTTTACGCACCACAGACAATCGCCTCTGCAGACGGACGAAGGATCATGATCGGATGGATGCAGAACTGGGATACCTGCGGAATAAGGCGTGATGACCTTCCATGGTTTGGTCAGATGAGCTTCCCAAGAGAGATTTGGATCGAAAACAACAGGCTTATGCAGAAGCCTTTGAGAGAAATAGAGAATTACTACGGGAAAAGGATCAGCAGACAGAACGTCCTTATTTCAGAGAGAGCATCTCTTTCAAGTATCGAGGGAAGATGCATCGACATGACTGTAAAAGTAAGGCCCGCCCTGGAAGATGCCCTGTATAGGAAATTTGAGATACGTTTTGCTGACAATGGAAAGTCCTACTCAACTATTGAGTACGATCCGGTAGATAACATTGTAAAGATAGACAGAAAGCACTCCGGCAGCAGAAGGGCCATCGTACACCAGAGAAGATGCCGGGTTTCAAACAATAAGGGTAAGATTACCCTCAGACTTATTTTGGACAGGTTCAGCATGGAGCTGTTCATCAACGATGGAGAACAGGTCATGTCCATGGTGATCTTAACTGACGTAAAGGCTGAAGGCATCAGCTTTAACTGTCAGGGGAGCCTGCTTATGGATGTGACAATGCATGAACTAAAGAGGTGAGATATGCGTAATTTCGATGTGGTAGCACTTGGAGAGCTATTAATAGACTTTACCGGAAGCGGAGAAAGCAGCCAGAACAATCCAATGTTTGAGGCAAATCCTGGAGGCGCTCCCTGCAACGTTCTTTCAATGCTGCAGAATCTTGGGAACAGGACAGCATTTATTGGAAAGGTCGGCGATGACTTTTTTGGAAGGATGCTAAAAGAGAGGATTGAAAAGCAGGGAATAGATTCAAGGGGGCTTTTATTTGATAAAGAAATTCCCACAACCCTTGCTTTTGTTCAGAAGCTCCCAAACGGAGATAGGGACTTTTCTTTTTACAGAAATCCCGGAGCTGACATGCGCCTTACTATAGACGAAGTCATGGAGAAAAAAGAGCTGATCGAAGATGCAGATTTCTTCCACTTTGGTACACTTTCAATGACAGATGAGGGCTGCAAAAAGGCCACAAAGTTAGCGGCTTTGCTGGCAAAAGAAAACGGGGCTGTTATTTCTTTTGACCCAAACTACAGAGAACCCTTGTGGAAGTCAAAAGAGGATGCACTTATCGCCATGGAGTTCGGGTTTGAAAACTGCGACGTTTTAAAGATCTCGGATAACGAGGTGGAGCTCTTTACAGGAACATCTGATGTGGAGGAAGGCGCCCGCAGGATTAAGGAAAAGTACGGAATAAAGGTCGTCTTTGCAACCCTTGGACCTGATGGCAGCATGGTCCTTTACAAAGACAAGGTGGTGAAAAAGGCCGGGTACATTAATCCTGCAACTATAGAAACAACCGGGGCTGGCGATACGTTCTGTGCCTGCGCCATAGACTTTATCCACCGCAGGGACATAGATGCTCTTTCGGAAAAAGAGCTGTATGAGTGCCTGGATAGGGCCAACGCAGCAGCTTCTATCATAACCACAAGAAAAGGGGCATTATCCGTAATGCCTACAATAGAGGAAATAAGGGAAGTCATTGGGGGTTAAACCCAATGACTTTTTTACTGTGCTATAATTGGTATTTAGGAGGAATGTGTTATGAAAAAGAGAGCGTTATCAATATTACTGGCTATGTCTCTTATTGCCGGCGGATGCGGCGCTGCAGGAGAAGTCAGTGATGTGGGAAATGAAGTATCTTCTGAGGATGTTCCTGCAGCTGGGGATGCAGGAAATGGTAGTGATGGGGATATGGATGCCGGGGATGATGCTGCTCCCCAAAAGACAGGAACCAGCCTTATTTCAAATGCAGAGGAAACAATATACTATGATCCTGACCTGGTGCCATCTGTTCCTGAATACCAGGTTGCATCTGATCTTTCAAATCTGACTTACCACAAGAATTTTGCATATCTTTTTGAATCTGAGTACGATAGTGAATACAACGACACCTCTAAAATGAGGAATGCCCTTGCAGACAAAGGGTTTGCTGTCAGGTGCGATGGCTATCATGAATTCTTTGACGTGTATGAGCTGAACCGCTACAACATGTTCCCTAACTTTGTGACGGTTGATTCACTTATGCACACCTATCACCTCTATTTTGCATATCTTCTTAAGAACATAGAAAAAGAGTCTTTAGCTGATCAACTGAAACTTGTCAGTGCGGAGATGCTTGCAAGGAGCACTGCGCAGTACGAGAGCCTAAAGGGAACGGATTTTGAAGATGCTGCACTTAGGAACGTGGCGCTATTCTATGTGGGAGCAAAACTTCAGGATCCTTCGGTGGATTCTGGAATTGACGACAGCTCTTTTGCTGAGGTGGCAGATACTGAGTATAACAAGATCATGGAGGCTTCAGCCATAGAGCCTTGCCTCTTAACAGGTCTTAACGAGGATTACACCCAGTACAAGCCAAGGGGATATTACGATGGGGACGAGACATTGGAAGCCTATTTCAGGGCAATGATGTGGTATGGCAGGATTTCTTTTGCCCTTGAGAGCGAGGAGATGGTAAAGAGCGCCGTCCTTATGAGCTGTGCACTGTCCCAGGACGATGCGGACTACAACAGCATGTACGATGTCACTAGCTTTTTTGCAGGAGTATCTGATGATTTTACCTACGGTGAGATGGTGCAGGTTCTTGAAAGTGCTTATGGCAAGGTTCCGGATGCAGAAGAGGTAGCAGGGGATGAGGCGGCCTTTGGAAAGGTTGTTGAGGCTCTTAAAAAGGCGCAGCCACCTAAGATCAACGGAATTCCGGTTATGGAAAATGAGGAGAACGTGATCCCGTCCTTCAGGTTCATGGGACAGAGATTTACCATTGATGCAGCAATCATGCAGAACCTGATCTACAGGGCGGTTGAGGAAAACCCTGAAGGAGAGAGAAGATACCTTCCTGATGCCCTTGATACTGCAGCGGCCCTTGGTTCTGAGGAGGCTTTCAAGATCCTTGATGAGCAGGGGGATACAAAGTTCAAGAACTACACAGACAACCTTAAGGTTATGCAGGAGACCTTTGATAATTCAGACATGGAACTTTGGGGCGCAAGTCTTTACGCTGGCTGGCTTTACACATTAAGGCCTCTTTTTGAAAAGAGAGGCAGCGGCTATCCATGGTACATGCAAAACGACGAGTGGAACAAGAAAAAGCTTGAGACCTTTGCCGGTTCCTACGCTGAGCTTAAGCACGATACCATCCTATATGCCAAGCAGGTTGCAGCAGAGATGGGCGGCGGCGACGACGAGATGCCAGATGACAGGGGCTACGTTGACCCTGAGCCTGTAATCTACAGCAGATTTATAGATCTTGCTGGCAAGACTTCCAAGGGTCTTGAGGCAGCAGGAATGCTTACTTCTGCTGAAAAAGATGACCTGGCGCTTCTTTCAGATATTGCCAAAAGGCTTCTTGATATATCTGAAAAAGAGCTAAGGAACGAGGCTCTTTCTGATGATGACTACGAGTTCATAAGGGGCTATGGCGGAAATCTTGAGCACTTCTGGCAGGAAGTAAATGCTGCAGACGGCCTTGACCTTGCTCACAGCTACCAGGCTCCATGTCCTGTTATTGCGGACATTGCAACTGACCCTAACGGCACAGTCCTTGAAGTTGGTTCAGGAAAGGCGGATACAGTATTTGTGGTATTTCCTATTGATGGAGAGCTTCATGTGGGATCAGGTAGTGTATATAGTTTTTATCAGTTCACTGTGCCCATTGATGAGAGGATGACCGACGAGGAGTTCAGAGCTTCTCTTGAGGGAGGATACCTTGATGATGACTGGAACTGGGTTGAGAATGACAATATTACACCGCAGCCTGACTGGACCCAGAGCTACAGGATTGTGACAGGAAACAGGTAATAGTGTTTAATGGATAAGACAGGCCAGGAAAAACATGCTAATAAAAGAGGGCTGCTGCGACTTATTGTCGTGGCAGCCTTTTGCTGCGCCTTTGTTGCAGCTGCTTTTGTGGCTGTTTTTGGGGGCCAGACAGGAACTGGCAGAGATAGCTCTTTTGCCCAAAAGATGAGGCTCCTTGTGGCGCCTCCGACGTGGGTTCATTATGCGAAAAAGAGTGAGCAGGCAGGGGAGCTTGTGCTGAAGGTTGAAGGCGGGAAGGCGATACTGCAAGGGTCTTCTGATGAAGGCGATAATGAGGGAGATAAGAGGAGCGACATCTGGACAGTCCCTTCAGAGTATAAGGTCCAGGATGGTTTTCTTACTGACCTTGACAGGGACGGCGCCACCGAGATGATCCTTCTTGTGTGGAAGCGCGGGCGCTTTGGGAAGCACAGGCCCTTCTGGATCACGTCGGATGAGAGGTGCTATTCACAACATATTTTTATTTATGATGTAGAGCCTGTCAGTCAGAAGTGGTTTGCTTCTGATATTGGAGTGGATGTTAGGCGAATGAAGCTTCTAAATGAGGGAAGCGCCACATCGGAGGCTGTGCTGCTTACAGAGGATATTGATGGGAACTGCGCTTTGTGGCACTGGGAATCTTTTGGTCTTAAGACCATGGATAATGAAGTTACTTTTTTGGCCTTTGGCGACAATCTGATCCATAAGTCAATCTATGAGTGTGCCTATGCTCATGAGGGCGGAAACTTTGACTATCTTTATGAGCCTTTTAAAGAAGAGATAATGGCGGCAGATGTTGCTGCCTTTAACGCAGAGACAGTACTGGTTGATAAGGAGTCTGCGGTTTCAGGATATCCGCAATTTGGATCTCCTTTGGCAGTAGGAAAGGCTCTTGTGGCAGCAGGCTTTGACGTAGCCAGTTGCGCCAACAACCACGCTCTTGATAAGGGAATATATGGAATTGACGTGACAAGTTCTTTTTACAAAGATAATGGAATTACCTGCGTTGGAATACAGGGCAGCGGCGAGGAGCAGTATAGGCCCTATGAAGTTATCACAAGGAACGGTATCAGGATCGCGCTTTTGTCATATACCTACGGAACCAACGGGATTGACGTGTCCGACAAGTACCCTTATGCGGTGCACTATCTGCCAGGGGATGCGTCAGAGCAAGGTGCAGACAGCATAGAAGACGGATCTGATACTGCAATAGAACAGGATTTCTTTTCAGAAGACAGACTTGCTGATGATATTAAGACCGCCAGAAATGAAGCGGATTTTGTGGTTGTCTTTGCCCACTGGGGCGATGAATATGAAACTGAAGTTTTGGATAATCAAAGGCACCTGGCGGATATCATGGCGCAGGCAGGAGCAGATGTTATTATCGGAAGTCACCCTCATGTTGTGCAGGAGACGGAAGTTATTGATCGCGGGGATGGTGGACAGACGCTTGCTTACTACTCTTTGGGGAATTTTGTGGCAGACCAGGATAAAGTTAAAAGAAGCAGTGACGGACAGGCAGTTGAAACAGGCGGTGCGAAAGCTCTTTTCACCATAGAACACTGCTACGACGGCGTTAGGATAAAGAGCTGGGATATCAGGGAAATCCACTCGGATTGACGGCAGCTGGAAAAGTAGGTAGTATCAAGGAAGAAAAGTGGACGAGAAGGCAGACAATAGGAAGTAGTAATGGCAAAGATAAGCGTAATAATACCAGTTTACAATACAGCTAAATACATGGATCAGTGCATTGAGTCAGTGCTGGCACAGACCATGACAGATATTGAAATCATGCTTGTAGACGACGGCTCAACAGACGGGATCAGCGGGAAAAAGTGCGATGAATTTGCGGCAAAGGACAGCCGCGTCAAGGTCATCCACAAGGAAAACGGAGGACTTCAGTCAGCCTGGATCGCAGGTACAGTGGAGGCAACTTCCAACTACGTCTCCTTCGTTGACAGCGACGACTGGATCGATGCAGATATGATGGAGAAGCTCTACGCTCTTACCATCGCTTCCCAGATGGAAGCCAAAAAGGCAGCAGGGGAAGATACAGGTACTGAGGCTGGATACGACAACCCCTACTTAAATAGTGAGATCGTGGCCGGCAATTATATCGTTGAAAAAGCAGGTGAGAGAAGAAAAGAGACACAGGGGCTTGAGCCTGGAGTTTACACAGGCGCTGACCTTGATAAAATAAGGCGCCGTCTCCTTGGGGAGGAAGTAAGACCTGTAACCATGTCCAGATGCATGAAGCTGATCTCAAGAAAGCTTGTTCTTGAAAACATCAAGTACTGCGACCCTACTATCTTTATGAGCGAAGATGTAAACATCACTCTTCCATGTCTGTGCGATGTTAAGCGCCTTGTGATCGCTAAGGACAGTTACTTCTACCACTACAGGCTGGTTGGCAGTTCAATGGCGCACTCCTACAAGCCAAACTTCTTAAAGGACCTTGAGCTTAGTAATAAAACATTCCGTGAGATCTTAAAGGATAAGGGCATCGAGAATGCTGATGAGCAGATGGACAAAGAGTTTGTTATGATCCTTCTTCTTGTAATGAAGAATGAACTTCGCTGCCCGGAAAAGGATACGGTGGAGAGGGTAAAAAAGATATTCCTTCGCCCTGACATTCGCAGCAAGATCGCTGGAACAGATGTCACAATATCAGGGCTTGCAAACAAGCTCCTGTACTTCACCATGAAGCATCCAGTAGCGCCAGTAGTTGGCTGCATGAAGATGATCCTCGGGGCCTACGATAAGAAAACAAACTGAAGTAGTACACAACCTGATCAAGCGGGGATGGGAGTGGAGTCTATGTATCTGGCGGTGAGGAAAAATCCGCCACCGATAGGCTGAGTTTTTTGCAAGTCTTAGTCACTATATTACCTGCCTTCACTTTTGGAAAATTTGCAAAAGTGACTAACGCACAGTTTTTTGCAAGTCTTAGTCACTGTATAGCCTACCTTCACTCTTTGGCAATTTGCAAAAGTGACTATAGCAGAGATTTTAACAAGCTTTAGTCACTTATTCATCTCACCTACCAATACAAACAGCGAAAATCATTGACTAAATAAGCGGTATTGTAACGCCTTAGTCAAAAAAGGTAAAACTTCAAATCGAATAGCTAGAAAGACGAATTAATAAGACAAAAGAACCGTCCCCGTGTCTTGTTGACACGAAAAAAGACCGGCCAGAAGCCGGTCTTTAATATTGTCACTAATTAGAATCCTTCCATTCTGCGCTGTTTGCGGAGGTCTCTTCTCTTTTCAGCGCCTTCCCATTCTGCCTTCTCGCTTTCAGTGCGAACGTTGAGGCCGTAGGGCACTACAACGGCGGAACCGTCGTTGTCGATGCAAACTTCTGTGAAGTATGCTCTGTTGAGAACGTGCCTCATACCATTTTGAACATCCTCAACATAGGTGTCTACTCTGACTTCCATGGAGGTTCTGCCTACGTGGGTGAGCTTGCCTACGATCACAAGTACGTCCCCAAGCTTGGCGCCCTGCTTGAACTGCATGTTGTCAACTGCAGCTGTGGCAACGGGGTTACCTGAGTGACGGAGGGCAACTGTTCCTGCTACTTCATCTATCCAGCTCATGAGCTGTCCGCCAAAGAGCCTTCCTTCAGAATTGATATCACTGTACTTGACAACCTTGGTCCATTCAGTGATGGAGTCTTCAACATTTTTGTTGGCAATCTGTTTATCTACATGAAAAACTTTTCCCATAGATCCACCTCCAGTAAGTATTCTATTTATTTAGTTTACCGCAATTTAAGGCTCTTTACCAGCCAAAAACCACGGGCTTTCTTTGCTGTTTTTGTACATTGAAAATAACTTTAGTTAGTGTTAAAATTTTGTCATATGGCGGTAAAGTTTAAGGGTACCACCCACGTATAATCAGTAAAACGGAGGTTTTTATTATCATGAGCAAGACATTTGATGACATTTTAGCCAAGCTTAAGAGCGCTGACACCAAGAAGATGTCAGTGGCTGTAGCCCAGGACACACACGTTCTTGAGGCTGTCAAGGTGGCAAAAGAGAGAGGTATTGTAGATCCGATCCTGGTTGGCGACAGAGATCAGATCGCTGAGAAGGCAAAAGAGGTTGGAATTAACATTGATGAGTACGAGATCATCGATGTTAAGGACACAATTGAGGCGGCAAGAACTGCTGTATCCCTTGTACACGACGGCAAGGCTGACATCTATATGAAGGGCGCCCTTGAGTCAAAAGATTTCCTTAAGAGCGTACTTGATAAGGAAGTTGGACTTCGTACAGGCAGACCTCTTTCACATGTTTGTGTGTTTGAGATTCCTGGTATCGATCGTCTCCTGTTCCTTACAGACGTAGCATTCATGCCATATCCTACTCTTGAAGATAAAAAAGTCATCATTGAATATACTGTAGAAGTTGCAAGAGCTTGCGGTGTTGAGTGCCCTAAGGTTGCTCCTCTTGCAGCCGTAGAGGTTGTTAACCCTAAGATGCCTGTTACTGTTGAGGCTGCTGAGCTTACAAGACTCAACGAGGAAGGCGAGATCAAGAACTGTATCGTTGATGGACCTCTTTCCATGGACCTTGCAATTGATCCTGAGGCAGCCAAGCACAAGGCTGGTGCCCTCGACAGAAAGATCGTCGGCGACGCTGACATCCTTCTTTTCCCTGATATCCACGCAGGAAACCTTACATACAAGACCATCGTTCGTCTTGCAAAAGTCAAGAACGGTAACATCTTAACAGGAACCAAGGCCCCTGTAATCCTTACATCAAGATCAGACTCTGTAGAAGTTAAGGTTAATTCCATCGCTCTTGCTGCAGTAGTTGCAGAGGACAAGAAGAAGGGAATCCTTTGATCCGATAATTCAGCAGAACTATATTTTGAAAGGGAGAAAACCATGATCAAAAGTCTTATAATCAATCCAGGTTCAACATCAACAAAAGTTGGTATTTTTGAGGACGAGACTCTCGTCAAGGAGGAGACTCTCCGTCACAGCACAGAAGAGATCGAGTCCTATGCTTCCATCATCGACCAGAAGGACTTCCGCAAGAATATCATTCTTGATTTTTTGAAAAAAGAAAATATCGACATCAAGTCTTTTAACGTTATCGTAGGAAGAGGCGGACTTCTTCGTCCCATCCCAGGTGGTACATATGAGTGTACAGATGCTCTTTTAGAGAACCTTAGAAAGGGCGTTCAGGGACAGCATGCATCCAACCTTGGCGGCATCCTTGCAAGAGAGATCGGCGACGAGATCGGTGTTCCTTCATACATCGTTGACCCTGTAGTAGTTGACGAGATGGAGCCAGTTGCCAGGATCTCAGGTGTTCCGGAGATCGAGAGAGTATCAATTGACCACCCTCTCAACCAGAAGGCAGTTGCCCGCAGATACGCTAAAGAGATCGGCAAGAGATATGACGAGATCAGCGTTATCGTAGTTCACATGGGTGGCGGTACATCCACAGGTGTTCACAAAAACGGTAAGATGATCGACGTTTACGCAGCTCTTAACGGAGACGGCGCTTTCTCACCAGAAAGAGCTAACGGCATTCCAGCTAAGGCCCTTGTAGATATGTGCTTCTCAGGCAAGTACACATATGAAGAGATGAAAAAGAAGATCGTTGGCTACGGCGGACTCAACGCTTATCTTGGAACCAACGACATGAGAGAAGTTAACAAGATGTGCGAAGATGGCAACGAGAAGGCTATCCTTGTAAGGGATGCATTCATCTACCAGATCTGCAAGAACATCGGTGCCTGCGCTACAGTCCTTAAGGGCAAGGTTGACCAGATCATCCTTACAGGCGGAATCGCTTATGGTCAGGTTATCACAGATGCCATCAAGGACAGAGTAGACTGGATCGCTCCAGTTACGGTATATCCTGGTGAGGACGAGCTTCTTGCTCTTGCTCAGGGCGCTATCAGAGTCATGAACGGCGAAGAACAGGCACAGAAATACTGATATTCAAATTGAATTTCCATATAATACGAAAGGAGTCTTACTTAAGGCTCCTTTTTCATTTGCAGTTTCCTGGGAAAAGAGCTCTGTTTGCGTTCCTTGAAAATACCTGCCAAATCTGCTACAATGTGCTTTGGTATTTTGCTAATTATGAAGGGTGAAGTTTGCCCTTTTTTAGGAGAAATAATATGAGTATTATTGACAAGATCATAGGAACACATTCAGAGAGAGAGCTTCGCCGCATCAAGGGATTAGTTGATTCCATCGAGGGAATGAGAGATCAGATGCAGGCTCTTTCTGACGAGGAACTGCGTGGCAAGACAGAGGAGTTCAAGAAAAGGCTCTCTGAGGGTGAGACCTTAGATGACATTTTGCCAGAAGCTTATGCTGTAGTTCGTGAGGCTGGTAAGAGAGTTCTTGGAATGGAGCACTTCAGGGTGCAGCTCATTGGTGGAATCATTCTTCACCAGGGCCGTATCGCTGAGATGAGAACTGGTGAAGGTAAGACCCTTGTGGCTACACTCCCTTCATATCTTAACGCTCTTGCAGGAAAGGGTGTTCACGTTGTCACAGTTAACGATTACCTGGCTAAGCGTGATGCTGATCAGATGGGCCAGATCCATGAGTTCCTTGGACTTAAGGTTGGCTGCGTTCTTAACAGCATGAACTCTGATGAGAGAAGAGCAGCCTACAACTGCGATATCACATATGTTACCAACAACGAACTGGGATTTGATTACCTTCGTGACAACATGGCCATCTATAAAGAGCAGTGCGTTTTAAGAGGCCTTAACTACTGTATCATCGACGAGGTAGACTCGATCCTTATCGACGAAGCCAGAACACCTCTTATCATTTCCGGTCAGTCAGACAAGTCCACCAAACTCTATGAGGCCTGCGATATCCTTGCCAAGCAGATGACAAGGGGAGAGGATATGGAGGAGCTCACCAAGATGGATGCCATCATGGGTGTAGAGCGTGAGGAGACTGGTGACTTCATCGTCAATGAAAAAGACAAGATCGTCAACCTTACAGAGCAGGGCGTTGCCAAGGTTGAGAGATTCTTCCGAATAGAGAATCTTGCTGATCCTGAGAACCTTGAGATCCAGCACAACATCATCCTGGCTCTTCGCGCCAACAACCTGATGCAGAAGGATCACGACTATATCGTTAAGGATGATGAGGTACTTATCGTTGATGAGTTCACAGGTCGTGTTATGCCAGGCCGTAGATATTCAGACGGTCTTCACCAGGCTATCGAGGCCAAGGAGCACGTTAAGGTTAAAAGAGAGAGCAAGACTCTTGCAACTATCACCTTCCAGAACTTCTTTAACAAGTTTGACAAGAAGTGTGGTATGACAGGTACCGCTCTTACAGAGGAGCAGGAGTTCAGAGAGATCTACGGAATGGACGTTATCACCATTCCTACCAATAAGCCTGTAATCCGTAAGGATCTTCAGGATGCTGTTTACAAGACAAGAAAAGAAAAACTGAACGCCATCTGCGATGCTGTTGAGGCAGCTCATGCAAAGGGCCAGCCTGTTCTTGTAGGTACCATCACCATCGAGGCATCTGAAGAGCTTTCAAGGATGCTCAGAAAGAGAAATATCCAGCATCAGGTCCTTAATGCCAAGTTCCATGAGATGGAAGCTGAGATCGTAGCAGAGGCAGGAAGACATGGCGCTGTAACCATCGCCACCAACATGGCTGGTCGTGGTACTGATATCAAGCTTGACGACGAGGCAAGAGAGGCTGGTGGCCTTAAGATCATTGGTACTGAGAGACATGAGAGCAGACGTATCGACAATCAGCTCCGTGGTCGTTCAGGTCGTCAGGGAGATCCTGGTGAATCCAAATTCTACTTATCACTTGAAGATAACCTCATGAGACTGTTTGGTTCAGAGAGGCTTATCTCCATGTTCAATGCCCTTCATATTCCTGAGGGACAGGAAATTGAGCACTCATCTCTTTCAAGAGCTATCGAATCAGCTCAGAAGAAGATTGAGTCCAACAACTATGCAATCCGTAAGAATCTGCTTGAGTATGACCAGGTCAACAACGAGCAGAGAGAGATCATCTATGCAGAGCGTAAGAGAGTTCTTAACGGTGAGTCAATGCGTGATTCCATCTATAAGATGATCACTGATATAGTTGAGTCTTCAGTAGACACAGTTATCGGCGAAGAGAACAATGCTGACAACTGGAACCTTGCTGAGCTCAATGAGATCCTTCTTCCTACAGTTCCTTTAAAGAAGATCAACAGAGGCAGGATTGAGAACCTTACCAAGTCAGGCATCAAGCAGCAGCTCAAGGAAGAGGCAGTCAAGCTATACGAGGCTAAAGAGGCTGAGTTCCCAGAGCCTGAGACCATCCGTGAGATTGAACGTGTCATCCTACTTAAGGTCATCGACAGAAAGTGGATGGATCACATCGACGATATGGATCAGCTTCGTCAGGGTATTGGACTTCAGGCATATGGTCAGAGAGATCCTAAGCTTGAGTACAAGCTTGAAGGTTATGAGATGTTCGATGACATGACAAGGAACATCGAAGAGGACACAGTAAGACTTCTTTTCCATGTACATATTGAAGAGAGAGTCGAGCGTGAACAGGTTGCCAAGGTTACAGGTACCAACAAGGACGATAGCGTAGCCAAGGCTCCCATCAAGAGAGTTGAGGCCAAGGTTTACCCCAACGATCCATGTCCATGCGGAAGTGGTAAGAAGTTCAAGAATTGCCACGGTAAGGTCTGACAGGCCTTGTGGCGCAGCATATACAGTAATATCAAGAAGTGTTAGATAGGAGTTTTAAATGGTAGTTTTAGATCAGATGAAGGTTGAGATCCAGGGCCTTAAGGGAACCCTTGACGAGGTTACAGCATCTCTTGACCTTGATTCTAAGAAAAAGATAATTGAAGAGCTCTCCAGAGAGATGGAGGAGCCAGGTTTTTGGGACAACGCAGAGAAGGCCAACAAAAAGACCAAGGACCTTAAGAACATGCAGGATCTGGTTGCAGATATTGAGAGTTTAAACAGCCAGTACGGCGATATCATCGATCTTATCGATATGCAGAACGCAGAGGGGGTAGATGATGAGGATATGGCTGCTGAGATCAGATCAGAGCTTGATGAGTTTGAGAATAAACTTGAGAATATCCGTATCAGTAATCTTCTTAATGGACCATATGACAAGAATGATGTTATCCTTCGTCTCAACGCAGGCGCAGGCGGAACAGAGGCTTGTGACTGGGCAAGCATGCTCTATCGTATGTACACAAGATGGGCAGAGAGAAAGGGCTTTTCAATTGAAACCCTTGACCTTCTTGACGGCGACGAAGCTGGTATCAAGTCAGTTGCTTTCCAGATTTCAGGAACCAACGCTTATGGCCTTTTAAAGTCAGAGCACGGCGTTCACAGACTTGTCCGCATCAGCCCATTCAACGCTCAGGCCAAGAGACAGACATCCTTTGTATCCTGTGACGTAATGCCAGATATCGAAGAGGACATTGACATCGAGATCAATCCTGATGACCTCAGGGTAGACACATACAGATCCAGTGGTGCTGGTGGACAGCACATCAACAAGACATCATCTGCTGTCAGGATCACACATATACCGACAGGTGTTGTAGTTGCCTGCCAGAATGAACGTTCACAGTTCCAGAACAAGGACAAGGCTATGCAGATGCTCAAGGCTAAGCTCTTTATCATGAAGCAGGAAGAGCAGGCTGCGATGCTTTCAGGTATCAGAGGAGAGGTTAAGGATAACGCCTGGGGCAGCCAGATCCGTTCTTATGTCCTTCAGCCTTACACTATGGTCAATGACACAAGAACCGGATTTAAGTCATCTAACGCTGACGGTGTACTTGACGGTGACCTTGATCCATTTATCAATGCATATCTCAAGTGGCTGGCAACAGGCGGCAAGCCAGTTGGAGACACATCTGAGGAGTAAGCACAGTCTTGGGGGACTGCTATGAGACTTATTGATGGTGTTAAAGACCTAGTGGCGTTATACCACGACTATAAGACAATGAACAAGGATGAAAAGGCCGATTTCTATCAGGCTAAGTGCGACTACTACCAAAAGTATGTAGAGCTGAGCCTGATAGCTGGATGCTTTTCATCCATTGCTTATATTATTTCTGATTATCTTTTAAATGGTTCATATATGCCCACACTGATCCCCAGGTTCTCAATCCTGGGATTCATGGTAATCTTCTTTGTGGTGACTCACTTTTTCAGGAACCGCGCAGTGACGGTATTTATGGACTATTTTCTTGGCCATGCCATGGTGATCGCCACCATCTGGGCCATTTATCATCTGGAGGTCAAGATCCATGCCAGTGAAGGTTTCATCATCATGAACCTTATCTGGATCACCATTGGATTTGCGTCAAAACCAAGAGAGACTATTTTTTCCACGCTGTTCTTTCTTTTTGAGATCCTCGTTACTAATTCCTTTAACCATTATCCGAACCTGGATATCATATTTGCCCTTGAGATTCCCTGTGGCCTTGCTGTAATCATGTCACACTATCTTCTTATGCTGTTTTTCCTTGACCACTACAGAGTTAAGCAGAAACTTGAAAAGGCAATGGTGACGGATCCTCTGACTCAGGTTTACAACAGGTACCTTCTTGAAAGCATCGTTTACAAGAACACCCTGAAGGATACAGGGGATGGGCAGCAGGTTGCTATGGCAATGCTTGATATTGATTACTTCAAAAAGATCAACGACGAGCATGGACACTACACTGGTGACCTGACTCTTTTGTACATCGGACAAAAGCTCACAGAAAAAACAAGTGAAGATGACTATGTTATCCGCTACGGCGGCGAGGAATTTGTCATAATCTTTAAAAGCTGCGATGCCAATGAGGCTTACAGGCGCATGGAGCAGTTCAGGAAGGAAATTGAAAATTCCAACGATATGCCTGTTCCATTTACTATTTCAGTTGGTGTTTCCAACTACAACGGGGATTATTCCAAAACTATCCAAAACGTTGATGCGGCTCTTTATCAGGCCAAGAACAGCGGCCGCAACAAGGTTGTTTTGGTGTAAGGAAGGCTGTATCGGTATTTTTTGAGGTTATAAATGTCAGGGAAAAGAATAATTGCAGGGGCGCTGTGTGTGCTCCTTATCCTTACTGTTATAGGCTGCGGCCAGAAAGAAAATGCATCTGGCGCCTCCTATGACGGAAAAGAATATATAAAGATGTCGGAGTTGACAGAGGCTGGCCTTGATATGGATAAGGCTGGCGAGGAAAAAGAGCTTTTGATGAGCCTTGATCTGTCCCTGAGTGTTCCGACCTATATAACGAAGATCGGTGACACCTGGTTTATCGTGGACTGCTACCACAACAAGGTCATCTACTCAGACAGCCTTGATACTCCTATCCAGGCCTGGAACATCATGTGCGACGAGGTTATACAGCCTCACACATTGGCCAGTGACGGGACAGTGTTCCTTGTGGATGATACGGAAAACAACAGGGTACTTGTTTATGAGAGATGGAACGACAAGTTCTTAAACACCCAGGTGTTTAGCGACATTGGAAATCGCCCTCACTATTCAGTTTATGATGAAGGAACCAAAACCTTTTATGTGTGGAGCTCTGAGTCGGGAGAAATGTACTGCTTCAGGCGCCCGGATGACTCAACACGCCTCTACCTTACAGATGTAAGGAAGGTTGACGAGCTCTCAAGTACTTACGTCAGGTCCTTTACCATAATTGATGGGGATATCTATTTTGTCTCGGGACTTTCTGCAGATGGCTCTGCACCAAGGATACTGGTGTGCGACCTTGACAGCTTCAAGGTTAAAAAGAGCTATAAAGTGCCGGATGAGATTGCAGGAATGGTGCAGATGATGAAGATCGAGGACATGTTCTATATCACCATTTCAACGGATATAACAGGCAATCAGGACTATGCAACCATGATCCGGACAAAGAGCCTAAACGACCTTTCAGAGGGCGAGTACGAGGATATTTATTCAGAATATTTTATCGGTGGTGGAACACCCTACAATATCTCCCGGGTTGAGGATACATACTTCCTTACGGAGCACCGCCTTATTGATCATCAGATATGGAGCTTTAACGTTGAAGACGGCCAAATAGTAAATGTACAGACAGTATTTTAAAAACTATCTGACAAGCAGGAGGTAAACATGGTTACCATCAGTCTTTGCATGATCGTTAAAAATGAACAGGAGAACCTTCCAAAGTGTCTTGATAGTATTAAGGACATAGTAGATGAGATGATCATTGTGGACACGGGCTCTACTGATAGGACCAAGGAGATCGCGGCATCCTATGGTGCCAAGGTCTTTGATTTTACCTGGACAGGGGATTTCTCTGAGGCCAGAAACTTTTCTTTTTCCAAGGCCAGCTGTGACTACATATATTCTGCCGATGCAGATGAGGAGCTGGATGAGGACAACAGGAAAAGATTCCTTGATCTTAAGAAAAAAGATCTTGAAGAGCTTGGAATCGATATTGTCCAGATGTACTACTGCAATCAGCTTAGCTACAGGACTGTTTACAACTTTGACAGGGAGCTTCGCCCGAAGCTCTTTAGGAGAGTCCGCCCCTTTACCTGGGAGGATCCGATCCATGAGCAGGTGGTGCTTGAGCCTGTTGTTGTAAACAGCGACATAGAGATAATCCACAGGCCAAAGGAGAGCCACGCCGGCCGTGATCTTGAGTCCTTCAGAAGGGCGATAAACGGCGGAAGAAGGCTTTCAAAGAGGCTCCACAGCATGTATGCCAGGGAGCTGTTTATGGCAGGTACTGACGAAGACTTTATTCTGGCAAAAGATTTTTTTGCAGGATCCACTCTGGATACCTTAAGAGACCTTGATGAGATCAAGGAGGCGTCCTGCGTTCTGGCTCACATCGCCATTTTGGAAAATGATCCCCACAGTCTTTTGAAGTACGCTTTAAAGGACGCCATCTCCGAGATGAGCAGTGAGATGTGCTACGAGCTGGGGGATTACTACTTCGGCAGGGACGACATAGACGAGGCTATCGTTTGGTACTATAATGCTGCTTATGAATGCAGCAGCATCATTGATGCTAAAAAGAGCGGATCCTTCCCAAGGCTTGCGCTTGCCAAGTGTTACAGGAAGCTTGGAAATGAGGAACAGGCCCTTGACTACGAGAGGGAAGCATCTGAATTAGAAGAATAACTATTTTGGAGGAAATATATGCGTATCATAGTTGTAGGCTGCGGTAACGTAGGACTTACTCTTACGGAGCAGCTTAGCAAAGAGGGACATAACATTACCGTAATTGAGGAAAAGAGTAGTGTTGTCCAGTCAGCAGTCAATAATCTGGATGTTCTGGGAATCGTGGGAAACGGTGCCAGTTACTCCATCATGAAGGATGCAGGTATCGACAAGGCGGATCTTATGATCGCAGTGACAGATTCTGATGAGCTGAACCTTCTTTGCTGCCTTATTGCGAAAAAAGCTGGTAACTGCCACACCATCGCCAGAGTTCGTAATCCTGTCTACAAAAAAGAGATCAACTTCATCAAAGAGGAGCTTGGTCTTTCTATGGTAATAAATCCAGAGGAGGCAGCAGCTACCGAGGCTGGCAGACTGTTAAAGCTCCCTTCAGCAACCAAGATCGAGACCTTTGCAAGAGGAAGAGCTGAGCTTGTAAGACTTGTGATCGATGAAAATTCAAGGCTTAAAGACCTTGCTCTTAAAGATATTCCTTCAGACCTTAAAAAGCACGTTGTCATCGCTGTTGTAACAAGAGGCAACGATGTGTTCATCCCTGATGGAAGCTTTATCTTAAGGGCCGGAGATGAGATCACCATAATAGGTTCAAGCAAGAACACTGTTAACTTCTTTAAAAAGCTGGGTCTTCCATCAGCCAAGGTTCACTCCACCATCATCATTGGCGGCGGCGAGACTGGCTACTACCTTGCAATGCAGCTTATAGCCCTTGGTATCAAGGTTACGATCTTTGACAAGGATTCTGTAAGATGCAAGGAGCTTACAGAGCTTCTTCCACAGGCCCTGGTCATCAACGGGGATGGAACTGACAAGGACATGCTCCTTGAGGAAGGTGTCATGAGCACCGAGTCCTTCGTATCCCTTACAAACCTTGATGAAGAGAACATCATGCTCTCAATGTATGTAAAGAGCATCAACCCCAAGGCCAAGCTCATTACCAAGGTCCACAGAGTTAACTACGGCGAGATCATCGGATCTCTTGGAATAGGCAGTATCATTTACCCCAAGAACATCACTGCAGACAGGATTGTTCAGTTCGTCCGCGGAATGTCTGTATCCAAGGAAAACAATATTGAAACTCTCTATAAGCTCAATGATGACAGAGTTGAGGCTCTTGAGTTTATTGTTAAGTACGGAAGCCCTATTATTGGAGTTCCTCTTGCCAAGCTAAAGCTCAAAAAGGGTATCCTCATTGCCTGCATCAATCACTATGGTGAGATCATTTCCCCAACTGGTGAAAGCGTTATAAGAGACAGGGATTCTGTCATTGTTGTTACGACCCAGACAGGACTAAATGATATAAACGACGTTTTGGAGGGTTAAAATGAACTATTCAATGGTAAGATACGTGCTGCTTAGACTCATTGGAGTCATGGGTGCACTTATGGTGCTCCCGCTTATCGTGGCACTTATATATAGCGAGTATGACAGTGCTGTATGTTTTTTTATCCTGGCAGCAGTCTTTGCTCTGACAGGTTATCTTGGAACATTAAAAAAGCCGGCTAACACTGTTATGTTCGCCAAGGAAGGCTTTGCTATCACAGCAGTTGCCTGGATCTTCATGAGTCTTGTTGGCGCTATTCCCTTTGTTGCTACAGGTACCATACCTAACTATATCGATGCCTGCTTTGAGACTGTATCAGGCTTTACTACTACAGGAGGCAGTATCCTGACTGCAGTAGATGGAATGGAAAAGAGTGTGCAGTTTTGGCGTACATTCACCCACTGGATAGGTGGTATGGGAGTTCTGGTGTTCCTTATTGCAGTTGTTCCCATGGCTGATGGCTACAGCATGCACCTTATGAGAGCTGAGTCTCCCGGACCTGTTGTAGGTAAGATCGTTCCCAAGGTAAAAGATACTGCAAAGATCCTCTACATGATCTATCTGGCAATAACAGTTGTTGAGATCATCTGCCTTAGGCTTACAGGTATTTCCCTATATGAGGCTGTGACGCTTACCTTCTCAACTGTTGGTACAGGAGGATTTTCAGTAACTAACAGCGGCATTGGAGGCTATTCGATCCTTACTCAGGCTGTGATTACCCTGTTCATGGCACTTTGCGGCGTAAACTTTACCGTGTATTATTTCCTCATTCAGAGAAAGCCTAAAGAGGCTTTTGCCATCGATGAGGTTAAGTTTTATTTTGGAACACTTCTGATCTCTTCAATACTTATCAGCATCAATATATACAGAGCCGGGGCAGTAGAGGGCTATGGACAGTCTTTCCACCATTCACTGTTTGCTGTTGCATCCATCATGACTACTACGGGCTTTGGTACGTTGGACTTTGATAAATGGCCTGAGTTTTCAAGAGTTCTTTTAATGGGGCTTGCTCTTGTGGGAGCCTGTGCTGGTTCTACAGGCGGCGGATTTAAGTTTTCAAGGGCCCTTATCGTCATTAGAAATGCAAGGAACGAACTGAACTTCCTTGTGCATCCAAAGGCCGTAAAAAGGGTTTATTTGGACGGACACGTGGTAGAGGGTACAACAGTTAAGTCTGTATCTGCCTATCTGTGCCTTTACGTGGTTACACTGCTTGCATCATCTTTGCTTGTATCTTTAGATAATTTTGATTTTCAGACAACTATCACAGCGGTCATTGCGACCCTGAATAATATCGGACCAGGACTTGGTATGGTAGGACCAATGGGAAACTACTCAGAATTTTCTTATCTGTCTAAAATTGTCCTTATGTTTGATATGCTAGCTGGCAGGCTGGAACTTCTGCCTATATTTATTGTCATAAAACCAAAAACATGGAAACGATAATAAATATAAAAATTTTATAAACTAAATATAAAAAAATGAGTTGAAATTTGTGTCCAAATTGTGATAAGATTGAAATCGGTTGTAGCGAAAACGATTTCGTAAACCGGTTATAAGAGAGAAAGAGTAATTAAGGCGGATATTTATCATGACAACTGTAAGAATGAAAGTTCTTGCTTTCCTTACTGTTTTCGTGACTGTATGCTCGATAATTGCTGTAGCTGCTTTTGGCGGCTCAGGGGACATAAATGCCAATGGTAAACTGTACATTGCAACGACAGATGAGTTTGACGGAATGATCCGTGGCGAGGAGGATATTCCTGGAGCCGATGTTATGGGATCCAAGCGTCTGTCGCAGAATGTCACAGTTACCAATGAGAACGGGACATTATCAGTTGGCGGAACAGTTATCAAGAACCAGGATCCTTTTTATCCTGGAACATATATAGTTAGTTTTTCCAATAATTCCATTTTATCTTCAAGGGCTGTTGTTGAGGTCAGAATGAAGGTAGCTAAGGGAGATACAGTTTACGTACTGGTTGGAGACAAGGAAAAGGGATATAGCGAATATACCTCTGTGGTAGCAGACAGGGACAATGCAATTTCTTTTGAGACCAATGTCCTTCAGGACTACACCTTGTCCACAACAGACATCATAGGAGCTCAGGAGGCGATGGCCTGTGTATTATCTTCAGAATCTGAGCTTTTAGGAGACTGATAATAAGGATGTGCAAGATGGCATCAGCCATAGATCATGCATCTTACGTATATGATCACCGCGAGATGTACGGGGTAGAAGGCATAGAACAGGTATTTTAACCTGCCAAGCCTTCTGCCTCGTTTTTGATTGTAGAAATATAAAAGGCCAAAGGATGGCAGGGCAAGATACTCAGTACCCAGGGAAACAATAGAAAGATATGCGCCAATGATATTGACGGGGCTATAGGCCCTGAGGATATAAAATACAAAGATAAGGAAAACTCCGTAGCCGTGGTAGTCAGTATTAAGAAACTCCGCGACGTAGATACCTACTGCGGCAACTACAATTGCAAGGGCATAGGATATAAGGATGTTTCCGTTATGTCTTTTTACTAGATCCATCATCTTCTCTGTGCCCCAGATAACTAAAAGACCAATAAGGAGAGTGAAGTAGACGTTGCTCTTTTTTGCCAGAAGCTCCATGTTCTGCTGTATCACAGAAAAGATATTGATGTTGAATACGTCGTTTTTGGCGTAAAAGCATACGTCGAAGAAGGGTTCGGAAATAAAGCCAAAAATTAACAGGCTAAGAGCGTATCTTAGCCTGCTTTTTGTGTGAATAAATCCCTCAACCAGAAGGAAGCAGAAGATAGGAAAAGAGTTTCTGCCAATCCCTCTAAGGATCTTGTATATGATGTTTAAGGTATCAAAAGAAATGGAATCTGGATAATAGCCAGCTCTTACAACCGGAAGCATTATGCCTGCTGTAACGTGGTCAATAAGCATTGTGATGCATGCAATTAGCTTTAAGGTGTTTCCATTTATCTTTTTCATAAGTTACTCAAAAATAACCTTGTCCCAGGTATCATCAGGAATAAGTCCGATGTAGGTCTTGCCTGTGTTGATCTGAAGCTCTTCTCCAGTCTCATCGTAGAATCTTGTTACATCTGTCTCGCTGGTCTTGACCCAGGTAACATCCTTGGCAATTCCGTTGGTCAAATACCAGGCGTTCTGGCCAGAACCGATGCAGTTGTAGATAAGATATCCGTTCTCGTCAAGCTGAGCGAAAGAGCAGCACTGAAGGAGTACGTTTTTAAATGCAAGCGGCTCGTCATCCTCAGCGTCTTCGTGCCTGTCGCCATACTCATAGTACTCGTACATCTTGGTCTCAGGGTTGTATATCAGCTGTGATCCGTTGTGAGTAAATGGAAGTGAAACCTTGAAGGCCTGATAGGATCTTGAATACTTCTCGTCCAGTTCGATCTCTTCGCCGTAAGGAACAAAGTTAAAGTGGCTGCCCTCGTTGGCATATTCGTTGTAGGTTGTCTCATAGCCTGCTCTTCCAGCATAGCTGTCAAAGTTGTTATCAAGGTCGCCGTTTACGATGTACTCTGTGAACTCACTGGCCTTACCGTTGTTGATACGTGAAAATGTACCGGAGAAGTGAGCTGACCATGGCTGTGAGAAGTACTGGTCGTTGTAGTAAGGACCGCCGTCGTGACACAGAACTGCGTTCCACTCTGCAGCCAGCATGATGTTTGTAGGTCTTGTACTACGGATACTGCCAAGCTGCTCAATTGAACCCCAGTCCTTAACAACGCACATGAGTCTTGTGATGCGGTCGTTCTTGGTGCTGTTCATAAGCTCGTAAACAACGTCAGCCTCTGATGTTCCATAGTGTGGAAGCGCAATGGATTCATTGTCTACCATGGCGGCGATAGGCCTCTGATCCTTGATCTCTTCACTTATAGGTTCACCTGTAAGCTCTGAGAAGTACATTCCCTCTGGAAGTACATATGGCTCATCAGATTCCTCAGTAGAATCTGGTTCAGGCTCCTGTGAAACCTCCTGGGTGGCTTCCTCAAATATGGTATCAGAAGATTCCTCTGGAGCAGGCTCCTCAGAACCCTTGCCACAAGCCGTAACAGTCATAGTAAGCATAGCAGCTGCAAGAAACAGGGAAGCTGCCTTTTTACCATCTATCATATGCATTTTCATAATCTCCCTTTAAAATAAGAATAATCCTTTATATTCTAACAGACCTTTCCGTTTTTTTCCATGCCCCATTTTTAATCCGACTGTGAGCAGCTAACCATGATATAATAGAGGGTAACTAAAGGGGGTACCTCCTATGAGACTTATATTTATCGGTGCAGATCATGAAGTGACAGGAAGCTGCCATTTTATCGAGGCTGCAGGCAAGAATATTTTGGTTGATTATGGCATGGAGCAGGGCAAGGACTATTACGAGAATATGCCGCTGCCTGTGTCGGCCCCAGAAATTGATTATGTTTTCTTAACCCACGCCCATGTAGATCATTCGGGCAATCTGCCGCTCCTTTATTCAAAGGGATTTCGCGGAAAGATCTTTTCCACAGAAGCAACAGCAGATCTGTGCAATATCATGCTCCGTGACTGCGCCCACATTCAGCTGCAGGAGGCAGAGTGGAGGAGCCGCAAGGGCAAAAGAAATAAGGACATAACTCAGGTAGAGCCGGCTTATACCATGCTGGATGCAGAGAACACCATCAAGAGCTTTGTGCCATGTCCTTACGGAAAAGAGATAGAGGTCTGCGAGGGTGTGACCATCAGATTTACAGATATCGGACACCTTCTTGGGTCCTCCAGTATTGAAGTGTGGCTTACGGAAAAGAATGTCACCAGGAAGCTTGTCTTTTCCGGAGATATAGGCAATAAGGACCAGCCTCTTATCAAGGATCCCCAGACCACCGACGAAGCGGATATTGTAGTCATGGAGTCAACCTATGGCGACAGGCTTCACTCAGAGGAGAGACCTGACTATGTAAAAGAGCTGGCAGAGGTTTTAAATGAGACCTTCGCCAAGGGCGGAAACGTAGTCATTCCTTCCTTTGCAGTTGGAAGGACCCAGGAAATACTGTACTTTATCAGGATGATCAAGAAAGAGGGTCTGGTAACGGCTTATCCCAATTTCCCTGTGTTTGTGGATTCTCCCCTTGCGGTTGAGGCCACAGAGATCTTCCAAAAGAACCAGTACGACTGCTATGATGAAGAAGCTCTTGAGATAATCAAAAAGCACATAAATCCCATTACTTTCCCGGGACTTAATCTGTCCATCACAACGGAAGAGTCAAGGGCTATCAATGAGGATCCGGAGCCCAAGGTCATCATCTCGGCTTCAGGTATGTGCGAGGCAGGAAGAATAAGACATCACCTTAAGCACAACCTGTGGCGTCCTGAGTGTACAATACTGTTTGTTGGTTACCAGTCTGTGGGAACCACGGGAAGAGCCATAGTTGACGGCGTTGACCAGGTCAAGCTCTTTGGGGAGACAATTGACGTCAAGGCCAGTATCAAGAAGCTCACAGGTCTTTCAGGACATGCGGACAAGAAGGGACTTATCGAGTGGGTACAGGGCTTTAAAGTGCCGCCAAAGAAGGTATTTGTAGTCCACGGAGAAGATAGCGTATGCAGCTCTTTTGCCCAATGTCTTAGAGATGAATACGGATTTAATACATATGCGCCCTACAGCGGCACAGAATACGATATAATATCGGGGAACTTTATCAAAGAGGGAGTGCCGATCCCTATCAAGAAAAAAGAAAGCAGCCTTGTTTCCGACGTTTACGAGCGGCTTAAGGCAGCAGGCGCCCGCCTTGTTGGCATCATAGCAAGGTCAGACGGACTGTCCAACAAGGACAAGGCCAAATTTGCAGATCAGATAAACGCACTTTGCGACAAGTGGAGCAAATAATTTATTGGAGGATTAGAGTATGAGCAGAGCTGATGAGATATTCATCGACATGTGCAGGGATATTCTGGATAACGGAACATCCACTGAGGGGGAAAAAGTAAGGCCGCACTGGCCAGATGGAACACCAGCCTACACCATTAAGAGGTTTGGCGTTGTGAACAGATATGATCTTTCCAAGGAGTTTCCTATCATGACTCTTAGAAAGACGGCTCTTAAGAGCGCCACAGATGAGGTTTTGTGGATCTATCAGAAAAAGAGCAACAACATAAATGAACTTAACAGCCACATCTGGGATGAATGGGCAGATGAGACCGGATCTATCGGTAAGGCCTACGGCTATCAGATTGGGCAAAAGAGCATCTACAAGGAGGGAGAGTTCGACCAGATGGACAGAGTCCTCTACGACCTTAAGAACAATCCTTTCTCAAGACGTATCATGACCAACACCTACGTGTTCTCTGATCTTCATGAGATGCACCTTTACCCCTGCGCTTACAGCGTAACCTACAACGTTACCCAGAAGCCGGGAGAGGACAGGCTCACCCTTAATGCAATCCTCAACCAGAGATCTCAGGACGTTCTTGCAGCCAACAACTGGAACGTGGTTCAGTACGCAGTTCTTGTGCACATGATCGCTCAGGTCTGTGACATGAACGTCGGCGAGCTGGTACACGTTATCGCAGATGCACACATCTACGATCGTCACGTGCCTCTTATCAAGGAGCTTATAGAGAGGAAGCCTCTTCCTGCACCTAAGTTCCACTTGAATCCGGATGTTAAGGACTTCTATGCATTTACAAGGGATGATGTTTCCCTTGAGGGCTACGAAGTAGCAGGTGAGCAGCTTAAGGATATTCCTATCGCTATTTGAGCGAAGCGGAGCAATCCGCATATCGCTTATAAAGTAAATGAAGGAGAATTATAAATGCAGGCAATTGTTGCAGTAGACAGTAACTGGGCCATCGGAAACAAGGGGCAGCTCCTTGTTAGCATTCCTGCGGACCAGAAGGACAATTTCAGAAAAAGAACCATGGGAAAGACCATAATTTATGGCCGCAAGACCTTAGAGACTTTCCCTCAGAAGATAGTACTTCCTCAGAGACGTAACATTATCTTGTCCACTAAGGCAGATTATGAGGTTAGAAACGCAGAAGTAGCCCACAGCAAGGAGGAGGCTCTTGAGCTTGTTAAGGACCTGGATCCTGATGATGTTTTCATTATCGGCGGAGCCACAGTTTACAAGGATTTCCTTGATGTGTGCGACAGATGCATTGTTACTTTCATTGACAAGGCCTATGAAGCAGATGCTTATTTCCCAAATCTTGATAAGGACCCTGAGTGGGAGATGGTGGATGAGAGCGATGAGCAGGTTTACTTTGACCTGACTTATACTTACAGAATTTATGAGAGAAAGAAGTAACAATGGATGATTTAAAACGAGCCCTTGTGCTCATCAATAAAACATCTGGAACAGGTAAGGCAGGAAACGACGCTTTTCACATTGTAACAAGACTTGCAGAGAGCGGGTACGAACCAATAGTCTACCCAATAGTTCCGGGGACTGAACTTTCTTCTGAGATACTGATAGACAGGTACGATGGAGCCATAGACCTGATCCTGTGCAGCGGCGGAGACGGAACGCTTAACCACGTGGTAAGTGCCATGATGGATATGAAAAAGAAGCCTCTTCTTGCCTATGTTCCATCTGGAAGTACCAACGACTTTGCAAAGGGCCTTGGCATTCCATCAGTCAGGAGCAAGGCTATAGACGTTGCTCTTGGAGGAAAGCCCTACGCCTATGATGTCGGGAAAATGAATGACAGGTACTTTAACTATGTGGCTGCTTTCGGAGCTTTTTCCAAGGTTAGCTATGCAACAGATCAGGAGCTGAAAAACGTTCTTGGATATGCGGCCTACGTTATAAGTGCGGTGGCTGAACTTCCTCAGAACATTGGATACAGCACTCACCTTAAGGTTGAGGCAGATGGCGTAACAGAAGAGGGAGATTACCTATTTGGTGCTGTCAGCAATTCCGCGTCAGTTGGTGGAATGAACCTCTTTGGAGAAAATGTGATCCACCAGGACGATGGACAGATGGAGCTTCTGCTCATCAGAGCTCCCAAGAATATCGTGGAATTCAACGCCATCATTTCAGCCCTTGCCACCAAGGAAGCGGGAAACCCCTACATCACCTTCAGACAGGTAAGATACGCCAACATCGAATCTGATGATGAGGTTGAATGGACGCTGGACGGTGAGTACGGCGGAGCCTACAAAAAGACCAGGATCGAGGTCATGAACAAGGCTATTACAATAATGACGAAGTGATCATAGTAATTGATCATAGAAAAAGAGCTGCCCATGTGGACAGCTCTTTTCAATGGCTCAAAATTAGCGGAGCTTTCAAATAGCCTCTTTTGCTTCTTCGCTGCTTGCTGTTTCTGCAGCTGCGTCATTCTCGATCCTTCTGTAGATACCAGCAAGGATAGCTCCTGAGATGTTGTGCCATACTGAGAAGATAGCACCTGGAACTGTGGCCATTGCAAGGTCAGGGAAAGCTGATCCGGCAAGGGATGTAGCAAGTCCTGAGTTCTGCATTCCGATCTCGATGGAAAGAGCTTTTTTCTTGGGGGTTGGCATCTTGAAAAGAATTGCAACAAGATATCCAATTGCGTAGCCAAGCAGGTTGTGAAGGATGACTACTACAAATACGATGGCGCCTGTCTCAAGGATGCGCTCAGCGTTGTGAGATACAACTGCTGCAACGATCATTGTGATGGCGATAACCGAGATCATAGGAAGAACATCTCCGGCCTTCTGGGTTATCTTTCCAAAGAAATGATTGATGATAAATCCAAGTGCGATAGGCACGATGACAACCTTGATGATTGAAAAGAACATGCTCATAACATCAACGTTAACTGATGTGCGAAGGAGCAGATAAGTTATAGCTGGTGTAAGGAATGGAGCAAGAAGAGTGTTGATGCTGGTCATTCCAACTGAAAGAGCTACATCACCTTTACTAAGGTAAGTCATAACGTTACTGCTTGTTCCTCCAGGGCAGGTACCAACAAGGATAACACCTGCAAGAAGTCCTGCTTCCAGACCAAAGACCTTACCAAGGGCAAAGGCAAGAAGTGGCATGATTGTGAACTGTGCGATACAACCTATAAGAACATCCTTAGGTCTTGTAAACACTACCGCAAAGTCCCTGGGTTTCAGGGTGAGACCCATTCCGAACATAACTACCATAAGCAGGTAATTAACCCAGGAAGTCTGGATCCAAAGACAGGTCTTTGGAAGAAAGAGAGCCAGGGCGGCAATTACAAGAACTATGATGGCCATGTACTTTCCAAGTAATTCACTGATTTTCTTAAGCATCTTAATAATTCCCTCCTAACAATAATTTTTTTCAATTATCCATTTTACTCCATTGCTTTAAAAAATTAAAGTGGTAAATTTTGAACAGTTGCATATGGGCGTGGAACACCTTGAAATTTCTAGACAGAACATGGACGGATATAATAAAATACTATCATTGGGCGTGACAATAAAACACAGTTAAAGGAATAACTGGATATTTTTACAAAAATATAGATATTCTTTAGACGCTGTGTTATAATGTCATGGCGACTGTGCCCAAGTGGCATTTTTTGCGTGTCCTGATAGTAGTAACTTCGGGGAAAAGAGCTGAGGAAGCTCTTCACATATTTTCATAATGTATAAAGGAGAAACAAAATGAGCGTTACAGTAGAAAAGCTTGAGAACAACATGGCGAAGCTTAAGATCTCTGTTCCTGCAGAGCAGCTTGAGAAGGCTATCGAGAAGGCTTATCAGAAGAACAAGAACAAGATCCAGATCCCTGGATTCCGTAAGGGCAAGGCTCCTCGTAAGATGATCGAGCAGATGTATGGCAAGGGAGTATTCTATGAGGATGCTGCCAACGAGCTTATCGATGAGGAATATCCTAAGGCTGTCGAGGAGTGTGGAGAGGACGTTGTTTCTTCACCTAAGATCGAAGTTGAAGAGATCGAGGCTGGTAAGGATTTCGTATTCACTGCAGAAGTAGCACTTAAGCCAGAAGTTAAGCTTGGTAAATATAAGGGAATCGAGGTTCCTAAGATGGACCTTGATGTAACTGATGAAGAAGTTGATGCAGAGATTGACAAGCAGAGAGGAATGAACGCAAGATCAATCGATGTTACAGACAGAGCAGTTAAGGACGGCGATACAGTATCTCTTGACTTCGAGGGATTTGTTGACGGCGTAGCATTCCAGGGCGGTAAGGGCAATGACTATCCTCTTACAATCGGTTCTGGTGCATTCATTCCTGGTTTCGAGGAGCAGCTTGTAGGCTACGAGATCGGTCAGGAAGGCGAAGTTAAGGTAACATTCCCTGAGGATTATCAGGCAGAGGATCTTGCAGGTAAGGAAGCAGTATTCAAGTGCAAGGTTAACTCTATCAGAGCAAAAGAACTTCCTGAGCTCAACGATGATTTCGCTAGCGATGCTGGTTTTGATACAGTTGCAGAGTACAAGGAAGACGTTAAGAAGAAGCTTTCAGAGAAGAAGGAAGCTAACGAGAAGGCTAAGAGAGAGGATACAGTTGTTAAGGCTGTTATCGATGATTCTGAGATGGAACTCCCTGAGGCTATGGTTGAGACTCAGCAGAGACAGATCGTTAATGAGTTTGCGCAGAGACTTCAGATGCAGGGCATGAACTTCGATCAGTACCTTAAGTACACAGGCAACTCAGTAGATCAGATGCTTTCACAGGTTAAGCCACAGGCTATCGAGAGGATCAAGTCAAGGCTCGTTCTTGAGGCAGTTGCAGCTAAGGAGAAGATCGAGGCTACAGAAGAGGATGTTGCAGCAGAGCTTGAGAGAATGGCTGGCCAGTACAGAATGGAGCTTGATAAGCTCAAAGAGCTTATGTCTGGAGCTGAGCTTAAGCAGCTTAAGAGCGACCTTGCAGTTCAGAAGGCAGCAGACTTCCTTGTAGAGAACGTTAAGGAAGGCGCTAAGAAGGCAGCAGCTAAGAAGACTACTAAGAAGGCTGAGGCAGCTGATGGCGAGGAGAAGCCTAAGAAGACAGCAGCTAAGAAGACTACCAAGAAGGCTGAAGAGGCTGAAGGCGAAGAGAAGCCAAAGAAGACAACAAGAAAGAAAAAGACAGAAGAAGAGGCTTGATCTAGCGCCTTTAGATAATGGTCATTTAAAAGAGACGGCATTTGCCGTCTCTTTTTTCGACAAGACATGGGGACGGTTCTTTTGTCTTGTTTTATCTTGATAAAATAAGACAAAAGAACCGTCCCCGTGTCTTATCCGTCCCCTTTGACTTTTGCACATAAACTCCTTTATAATATAAGGTGGCTTAAGTGTATTTAGTGGTGGTTAAGTGGTACACAGCAGACTAATCTAGAAGGAGTAACAAATTATGAGTTTGATACCTTACGTCATTGAACAGACCAGCCGTGGTGAGAGATCTTACGACATCTACTCAAGGCTGTTAAAAGAAAGAATCGTATTCCTTGGTGAGGAAGTTAATTCCACATCAGCAAGTATCGTAGTTGCTCAGCTTCTTTTCCTTGAGGCTGAGGATCCTAACAAGGACATTCATATGTACATCAATAGCCCAGGAGGAGAGATCACTTCCGGAATGGCTATTTACGACACAATGAACTACATCAAGTGTGATGTCAGCACAATCTGCATCGGTATGGCAGCAAGTATGGGAGCATTCCTTCTTGCAGGTGGTGCTAAGGGCAAGAGAATGGCTCTTCCTAACGCAGAGATCATGATCCATCAGCCACTTGGTGGAACACAGGGTCAGGCTACTGAGATCGAGATCGCAGCAAAGCATATCCTTAAGACAAAAGAAAAACTCAACAGAATGCTTGCTGAGAACACAGGTAAGCCTTACGAGCAGGTTTGCGCAGATACAGAACGTGACAACTGGATGAGCGCTCAGGAAGCTCTTGACTATGGACTTATCGATTCAATTGTTGAGAATCGTCCAAGAGAAAAAGAAGATAAATAATTAGTTTCAAGGAGAAAAGATGGCAAAAAATTCCGGAGAGATCAGGTGCTCTTTTTGTAATAAGACACAGGATCAGGTGAAAAAACTTATAGCAGGTCCTGCTGGAGTTTATATTTGCGATGAGTGCGTAGACATCTGTGCAGATATCATTGAGGAAGAGTTTGAAGATGAGCCTGTTTCTGCCAAGGGACAGGAGATCAATCTTTTAAAACCTGTTGAGATCAGGAACTTCCTTGATGAGTATGTGATCGGACAGGAAGAGGCTAAAAAGGTTCTTGCTGTATCAGTTTACAACCATTACAAGAGAGTACTTGCTCCAAAGAGTGATGATAAGAGTGAAGTTGAGCTTCAGAAGTCCAACATCATCATGATAGGACCAACTGGTTCAGGTAAGACATATCTTGCTCAGACCCTGGCTAAGATCATCAACGTTCCATTCGCCATTGCAGATGCCACAACTCTTACAGAGGCAGGCTATGTAGGAGAGGACGTTGAGAACATTCTTTTAAAGCTTATCCAGAACGCTGATTACGATATTGAGAGAGCTCAGTACGGTATCGTTTATATCGACGAGATCGACAAGATCACTAAAAAGAGTGAGAACGTATCCATCACCAGAGACGTATCAGGTGAAGGTGTTCAGCAGGCACTTCTTAAGATCGTGGAGGGAACTGTTGCATCTGTTCCACCTCAGGGCGGAAGAAAGCATCCACATCAGGAGCTTATCCAGATCGACACCAGTAATATCCTCTTTATCTGCGGCGGAGCTTTCGATGGTCTTGATAAGATCGTAGAGGCAAGACTTGACCGCAACTCAATCGGCTTCAACGCTGAGATCGCAGACAAGTCAGAGCGTGAGATCGGAGAGGTCCTCAAAGAGGTTACACCTCAGGATCTTGTTAAGTTCGGACTTATCCCTGAGTTTGTAGGCCGTGTGCCTATCACAGTAACTCTTGAAGGTCTTTCAAAAGAGGCACTGGTGCGCATCCTTACAGAGCCAAGAAACGCTCTTGTTAAGCAGTATCAGAAGCTGTTTGATTTTGATGATGTTAAGCTTACATTTGAGGATGAGGCCGTTGACAAGATCGCAGCCATGGCTTACGAGAGAGAGACTGGAGCCAGAGGCCTTCGCTCCATAATGGAGAAGGCTATGATGGATGTCATGTACGAGATCCCATCAGATGATTCCATCAACGAGTGCGTCATAACAGAGGCCTGTGTTGAGGGAACCAGCCAGCCACTTATTGTAAGAGGCAAAGAGCAAAAGAAATTAAAACCAGCGAAGTAATAAACAGGGCTGTGGATCAATTCCACAGCCCTTTTAAATTTCTTTAGGACGTTACAATTCAAGCAGCGGGATATGAAGTTTTACCTTCCGATAGCTTTATTTGGTGTGTTGTAGCCCTTTAGGGATACGGCCTGAGCGTATTCTCCAAAGGAACCTTTGTTGGTGAAGTACATTTCTTTTTCTTCAGGTCCTGAAAGACCTATTCGTAATACTTCAGCATCTATCTCATCAATAGTCATGGTCCACTTTTCATCGTGGCACTTGAATTCAAGAGATAGTGAGTTTGAAGGTTCTGCAGAATCTACCTTTGTCTTGCCATGAGACTTCTGAAGAATGTTATAGATAGCTGGCAGGTTATCCTGATGTACCTTCACTGTACCATCTGGTCCATCAGCTACGCAGATATCTGATTCGTTACAAAGTACAAAGACGTCGACCTTAAACTTTCTGATGCGGCCTGACTCAATAAGTAGTCCGGCTATCAGGACTGCAGAAAGCGCCAACGCTGTGATCACTGCTCCGAAAATAATCCCCGTTTTCTTGTTGTTATCAAACTTTTTCATACATATTCCTTTCTGACTGACATAGTTGCAAGTTGATATTCATTCCTGTGTTGTGGTTTCCCCATCACCACTGCCACTTGCCTCTGCAAGTAGCTCATCCATGAAATCATAGATCTCGTCCCTTCCATCTTTAGAAAGAGCTGAGTATGGGAAGATCTTTATATCATCAGGAAGACCCAGAGTCTGGCGCAGCATATTAAGGTGTTTCTCGTGCTGGCTCTTTTTGATCTTGTCAGACTTAGTGGCGATGATCACTGGCTGGAAGCCCTGGTGCACGATCCACTGATACATCTGAACGTCATTGGCTGATGGCTCATGACGGATGTCGATAAGAAGGAATACCCTAAGGAGTTGCTTGGAGGTATGAAGGTATTTTTCAACCATCTTGCCCCACTGAGCCTTGACCTTCTCCGGAACTCTGGCAAAGCCGTAGCCTGGAAGGTCCACCAGATAGAATTCATTGTTTATGTTGTAGTAGTTGATAGTCTGTGTTTTACCTGGCTCCTGAGAGGTGCGGGCGTAGTTCTTGCGGTTCATGATACCGTTTATAAGAGAACTCTTACCAACGTTACTCTTTCCGGCAAAAGCAAACTCGGGATGTTTGTTCTCCGGGAGCGTACTTGTTATTCCACAAACTGTTTCAAGGTTTACATTCTTAATTACCATAGTTTTTTCTCCGTGTTAATGTTGCAATTAAGTATAACATAAAAGGTCTTAAAACGCGCCTCTGCCTGTAAATAATGTGTTATCATTATATTGATAACTTCTTATGGAGGGAACACAATATGGAAAAACTAAAAGCTCTTAAATGGAATCATATAATTGAAGCTCTGATAATGATTGTCATAGGCTGCGTTCTTATTTTCTGGAGCAATGCCAGTCTCGTAATAATGGCGAGAGCTCTGGCAGTTTTACTGGTACTGGCAGGCGGCGTCATGATCATCAGCTATTTAGTGCACAAGGAGAGGACCATCGCTATGAGCGGCGGCTTTGCCCTGGGAGTTGTGGTTGCAGTCATTGGTGTATGGATTTTCCTAAAGCCTGACACCTTCACAGACCTGATCCCCAAGCTCTTTGGAGTGTTTATCCTTCTTAGCGGACTTATGAATCTGTGGCAGACAATTTCTCTTGTCAGATATAAATATGGCTACTGGTGGGTATCACTTATCCTGGCACTTATCACGGTAGGGCTTGGAGCATTTCTTTTGTTCTATCCATCTGTGGTAAAAGAGCTGCTGGTTAAATTCATTGGTGGATTCCTTGCCTATGACGGCCTTTCCAATCTCTGGACCATATCAAGGCTTGGTAAGTTTGAAAGAGCTGTGAAAAGAGAAATGAAAGACGCTGAGGCAGTGGATACCACAGCAGAAATAGTGTCATCAGACAGCGCAGAAAAGTGAGAAATATAGTTGATATTCTGATAGAAAATTTGTGTTGACGTCCTTAACACTTTAGTGCTACAATTTGCTAAACCAATGAGAAAGAGGAGTACTTCATTTATGAAGCTCACAGAGAGCGGCCGGTGGTGAGAGGCTGCAGTGGATGAGTGAAGGAATGGGCTTTTGAGGGCGAAGCAAAATGGCAATTGCCAGAGTAGTATTCGACGGGAACTCCCGTTACAGAGTAGAGGAAGTGGTAGCTTTCTCATGAGGGATCGGTTTTACCGATAAACAAGGTGGCACCGCAGGATGATAATACTCCTGTCCTTGTATGAAACTTCATACAGGGACAGGATTTTTTTATTCCACAAAAAAACTGCTGATGTGCAGGAATGCCAAGGCAACAAAAAAGTCCATGTCCCTAAACTACACTATTTTCGCCGAAGATCGGCAAGGAGGACAAAAATGGACGTACAGAGCACAGAAAGAAGAGAAGTAGTAGTCGAGGAGAAAAAGGGTCTTGCTAACACCAGAAACCTTATTCTCGTGGGAGTCATGATGGCAGTGGGCATCGTTCTTAGGATGTTTGCAGGAGTCATTGCCCTTGGCAACATGCACCCTAATTTCCTTATCGCAACATACTGCCTGGCTATTCTTATCATCAAGCCAAACCTTAAAGAGGCAGCAGCCATCGGACTTATTTCAGGAGCGATCTCACAGATCGGAACATCAATGCCATGGCTTGGACTTGGCTCTGAGACCCTTGGAGCTATCGCAATGTGTCTTCTTATAAGGATGGTTATTCCTAAGTATGTTAAGCCAGTTGTTTGCACATTCCTTGCAACTCTGGTTTCAGGATTTGCATTTGTTGGACTTGCAGCACTTACCTATGCTAAGCCAATGCCAGGAGCACAGTTTGTGAGCATGGCTATCGTAACTATCGTGACAGCCCTTCTTAATATGGTAATCGTTACAGTACTTAGCATTCCAGTTAACAAAGTTATGGGGAACAAAGAAGACTAATGATCTCAGTAAAGAATTTAGGATTTGTATATCAGGGCGGCAAAACAGCTGCCCTTGATGGTATCAATATTGAAATAAAAGATGGAGACTTCCTAGGGATTACCGGCACTTCAGGTGCCGGTAAAACTACGTTTACTTTTGCATTAAACGGTATAATCCCCCAGAAGATAAAAGGGGATTTTTACGGAGCAGTTACTGTAGATGGTGTGGATACAGCTGAGCACCCTGCAGAAGAATTTGCAAGGAAAGTGGGACAGGTTTTCCAGGATATCGATTCCCAGATGGTTGCATCTGTAGTGGAGGATGAGATTCTCTTTGGCCTTGAGAACTTTGGAGTTCCCCACGAGGAGATTGGACTGAGGGTTGACAAAGTCCTTAAGGAACTGGGAATAGAGGACCTTAGAGACAGAGAAATTTCAAGCCTTTCAGGCGGACAGAAACAGAAGGTTGCCATAGCATCCATGCTGGCTCTGGAACCTGAGGTGATAGTACTTGATGAGCCCACAGGAGAGCTTGATCCTGAGAGCAGCAGAGAGATATTTAAAATACTTACGGCCCTTAACAGGGACAAGGGTATAACAGTAATAATTGTCGAGCAAAAGATCATGCTCCTTTGCGAGTATGTTAAACATATGATGGTCCTTGATAAGGGGAAGATCGCCTTCTACGGAACACCTAAGGATATGGCTTCTTCCATTGATACCTTCAAGAACCTTGGCATCAACGTCCCAAGAGTAACAGAGCTTTCAGCAGCACTTATCAGCGAAAAGATATATGACGGAGACGTAGCCCTGACAGTGGACGAAGCAGAAAAAATGGTCAGGAGGATACTGAAATGATACGTTTTGAAAAAGTGACATTTGGTTACTCCGAAAAGAGACTTATCCTTGATGACCTTTCGTTCCAGATCCCCAAGGGTGATTTTGTGGCTCTCATTGGAGCCAACGGCGCAGGAAAGAGCACCATCAGCCGCCTTGTAAATGGACTATTACACCCCACAAAGGGTCATGTATTTCTCAATGGAAAAGACACTTTGAAGACCCCATCCAGTACTCTTGCAAGGGACTGTGGATTTCTTTTCCAGAATCCGGACAGGCAGATCTGCGAAAACACGGTGAAGGATGAGATAGCTTTTTCTATGAAGGCTCAGGGCTGGCCTTTGGAAAGAATAGAGGAAAGGACCAGGGAGGTTCTTGAAACCTTTGACCTTGATCCTACTTGGTTTCCATTTTCGAGAAGCCGCGGAGAGAGGCAGAGGATCGCTCTTGCAAGTGTCCTCGCCTGCGAGCCCCAGCTCCTTATATTGGATGAGCCAACAACGGGCCTTGATTACCTTGAGTGTATCCGCATTATGGATTATGTTACAATGCTCAATCAGGAAAAGGGCGTTACAGTCCTTATGGTAAGCCATGACATGGAGCTTGTTCAGTCCTATGCCAAGAATGTCCTGATCCTGAACCACGGCAAGATCCTTGGCCAGGGACCTACCAATGAGATGATGAAAAATGTTGAGGTCCTGAAAAGGGCAAGAGTTCTTCCGGCACAAATCCCGGAGCTGGCTCTTCGCTTTGGTGATGAGTTTAAGGATGTATTTACAGTTGAAGATATGCTTGCAGCAATTAAGAGCAAGGCTGGGAAGGGAGGCGCGCTATGAACCTTTTAAACTATGTGCCAGGGGATAGCTTCCTTCATAAGCTCAACCCTGTGACCAAGCTTCTGGCGGCTTTCCTTTATGGAATTGCAGCAATCATCTGCGGAAACGTAATTGCGGAGGTGGGCTTCATTGTACTGATGATCCTGATTTCTGCCACCTGCGGAATTGCGAAAAGAGCTATCCTCCTTACAAGGAACCTGTTCTTTTTGGGACTTATCATGTTCGTGATACAGCTCTTTTTCGTAAGGGACGGAGAGCCACTTTTGGTAATTGGGGGCTTTGTCCTGTTCACTACAGGAGGCCTTAAGAGCGCGTTGCTTCTGTCACTTCGCGTAATTGCTGCCATGCTTCCTTTGATGCTGCTTTTTGCCATAACACAGATGAATGATCTGTGTAACGCCCTGGTAAAGAGACTTCACCTGCCCTATCGGTATGCGTTTATTGTCACCACCGCCTTTCGCTTTGTGCCTATCTTTGCCACAGAGTTCCATGATATTCAGGATGCCCAGAAGGCAAGAGGCGTAGACTTTGATACCAAAAACATCTTCAGGAAGATCGGGCTTGTTGCGCCGCTGTGCGTACCTCTCCTGGTGTCAAGCCTTAAGAAGGTTGACGTATCAGCCATGTCAGCTGAGATGAGGGGATTTGAACTTAGGGGCTACAAGAGCGGATACAAGGAGTACCCATTTGGATTCAGGGACCTTATGACTGTTGTGGTGCTGGTTCTTCTCATTGCCGTAACTGCAGTATTTTTAAAAGCCTGAAATTATAGTCAGGACAGATTAAAATGTGAGGTATGATCATGGATTATACAGCTATGATGAAATATGGAACTGAAGAAGTTGAGATCAAGATAAAGGGCGCATCATCTGTGGAAGTGTTAAATCCGGATCCGATGCCTGAGATCGAGGATGTGGAGGCTGCATTTTTGGCCTGTGTTACGGATAAGGCCATCGGATCAGAACCTTTGAAGGACAAGATAAGCACTAAAGATAAGGTTACGATTGTAGTATCTGACATCACCAGAAGCTGGATGCACCAGGGGGACATAATAACCCTCCTTGGACATTACCTTCACGATGAGATGAAAGTGCCATTTGAGAACATCACCATCCTCATCGCTCTTGGCACTCATAGGAAGTCAACGGAGCAGGAAAAAGAGATAATTGCAGGCTCCTACATGTATTCAAACGTTACTGTATTAGACCACGACTGTGACGCTGAGTGCACCTATGTGGGAACAACCTCCCGTGGTACGGAAGTTCGTGTAAACCCTCTTGTGGTTGACCGTAAGGTCATCGTGGTTGGTGGAACAGTGCATCATATGATGGCAGGCTTTGGAGGAGGAAGAAAGAATATCCTTCCGGGAGTTGCTTCAAGAAAGACCATCAGGCAGAACCATCAAAGGGCCCTTGATCCCAACATTGCTCACTCAGACCCAAGGGTTGGATGTGCTCTTTTGCAGGACAATCCCATAAATGAAGATATGAATGAAGCAGCAGCCTTAGTGGATGTCACTTACGGCATCAACATTGTGGTTGCCACAAGCGGCAGGTTCAGTGGTCTCTTTGGAGGAGACCTCTACGAAGCCTGGAAGGAGAGCTGTCTCTTCCAGAAAAAATGCTACGAAAAATGGATCGATCACGAGGCAGATATCGTTATTGTAAGTAGCGGAGGAGCTCCCAAGGACATGAATCTTTATCAGGGCTGTAAGGGCATGATGAATGGAATGCGCGCAATGAAGGAAGGTGGACAGATGTTGTGGCTCTGCAAGTGCCCTGAAGGGTGCGGCGCCCCTGATTATACAGCCTGGCTTGCACCCCTCAAGGAAGGTCGCTTGGACCCTGCCCTCAGAGCAGACTTTACCATCGGAGGCTTTATCTTTTACCTCACTGTAGAGAACCTCAAAAAGGGCGAAGTAAGGATCCTCACCACAATCGAAAACGACACCACAGAGCCAATGGGCATGAAAGCTTTCACTGACGCCTCTTCATTTACGCAGGGCATAGATTTTACCGGCAAATCAGTTTACATCATTCCTTACGGCGGCAGCGTCGTCCCAATGGTTGAGGGCGTCGACTAAACAAGGCAAGGGGCGGTTCTGCTGACACGGGGACGGTTCTACTGTCAGGTTTTATTTTGATAAAACCTGACAGTAGAACCGTCCCCGTGTCAGCAGAACCGCCCCCGTGTCTTGTCAGGATTCCCTGACCTTTCCTTTGTGCTTTAGTTTCTTGTCTTCGTACATTTTCTTGTCAGCTTCAGTAATGAGCTTTTCAAGGTTGAGCTTGTAGTCAATAGGTGCATAGGCGCTTCCGATGCTGGCGGTTATCTCGTACTCTTTTTCCTGGACGTCAGTTCTCGTAAGAAGGACATTGTCCATGCGGCTGCGAAACGTGTCAGGAGATAAATCTACAGGCTGATCGGTTATAAGAGCGCAGGCAAATTCATCTCCGCCGTATCTGGCGCAGATGCCGTTTCTGTTTACAATATGCTGGAGCGCTCCAGCGACACAGCACAGTGCAAAGTCGCCTTGGGCGTGGCCGTAGAAGTCGTTGATGTGTTTGAGTCCGTCCATGTCTATGGAAAAGACAGTGAGATATCTGTCTCTGTTAAAAGGCATATCAATAAGACGGTTAAGTTCATTGACAAAGCCTCTTCTGTTAAGGATTCCTGTAAGGTAATCAAGTATGGACAGCTTCTCCATTTCCCTGTGCATTCTTGCAAGAGTCCTGTTTGCCACTACGTTGTTAATGGCAGATGAAAGAGTCATTCCCAGCTCTTCAAATCGTCTGATATCCCTGTTGGTGGTGTGCTCTGATCCCTCTACAATGTAACCAAATATGTGGTTACCTGAGTGAAGGAGCTTGACGATCATCAGGCTGATCCTATTGTTTTCTATGATCTTGTCAAAGTCAGGAAGAAATTCTTTGGCGTCAAAGGATTTACCTATTTCTGAACCTACTTCATCTCTGAAACTGAAAAATGTTGTGTATTCCTCTTTTCCGATTTCCGGAATCTCCGGGCGAAGAAGCTCAGAGTATACGCAGACGAATTGGAAATCTCGCTCCCAGAGCCATAGACTCTTTTTAATAACTTCAGAGAGTTCTTTCATGGACTCAAGGTGAGCAGTCTGGGAAAAGAGTGCATTGATGTTGGTAACTGCCCAGTTGACGTCCTCGTAACTGTCAAAAAGGTTTGTCACATCCTCGGCAGAAAGCGTGTCAGTGGAGATGCGACATCCACAGGAATCACGGAGCTTTAAGACAAAGCCTATCTCAGTACGGATATCGCAGTCTGATCTGCCTTCGTTGTTTTTAATGAGCTGGATGAGCTGTTTTGCCTCATCATGGTAATCTGGCTCAACAGTGGTAATGGAAGGCTCTTTGAAAAGACATTTTTTTATCCCGTCAAAACCGGTCACAATTATATCTTCAGGGACTTTGTAGCCGTGCTTTATAAGCTCATCACACACTGCAATAGCCATGTTGTCATTGGCGCAGATGATGGCCTCAGGGATATCTCCTGATTCAAGGAAACGCCTTGTAACGTCCCTTGCGGGCCTGTCCCAGAATTCACCATAACCAAGTCTGTTTTCATCAAAAGGGATCCCCTTTTCCTCAAGGACCTGCTTGTAGGCCTTTATACGGGATTCTGAAAAGAAATCGCCTCTAAAACCTGCGATCATGTTGACCTTGCGGCATCCATGTACGTCTATCACATGCCTTACTATGTCTGAGAATCCCTTGTTGTATCTCATGGAAATATTTATGCATCCTTTGGTCTCTTTTTCCATGGCGATGATGGGAATATTCTTTTTCTTGCCAAGGGCTTTGATAGCCTCGATCAAGTACTCACTCTTGATAAATTCCAGCTGCATGATGATAGCTGTAAGGTCAAGGTGAGATACTATTTCGATGAGTTTCATCTCGCAGTTGTTTTTATCCTGATTCCACAGGGTCATTTCGGAAAAACCGAAAGCAAGCATAATATAGCCGCTTTCGCGGCATTCTCTCTCCATTTCGCGGATGAAATTACTATTCTTTTCTTCGTCTATCATTCCGCCCATAAAGGCGATAAGTTTCTTTTGGTTTTTCATACTTCACCTCACCCTACTATTATAAAATTGGGGACAGGTTGTATCAAATAAAAAATACGTAAAACTGTATAAATATAAAGATGTTTCTGGATTAAAATAGTTATTAGCACTCTATTGACGAGAGTGCTAATTTGTGTTATACATAAACTAGAACAGAAAAATACCCTTGTCGCAGATTGCGAAAACTATCATTTCTGCGGGAGAGGAGGAGTTATGAATATACAGAAGTTTACACAAAAATCTATCGAAGCCGTTCAGAGCTGCGAGAAGATCGCAGTGGAATATGGCAATCAGGAGATCGAACAGGAACACCTTTTGTACGCTCTCATGACAATAGATGACAGTCTTATTGCCAAGCTTGTGGAGCGAATGGGCGTGGATATCAGGTCTTTTGTTGGCAGGATCGAAGAGGGCATCAGTAAGCGCACCAAGGTTTCAGGAGGCCAGCCCTATATCGGAGCAGACCTTAATAAAGCACTGTTGTCTGCAGAGGATGAGGCCAAGGCCCTTGGGGATTCCTACGTCTCAGTTGAGCATCTGTTTATGGCAGTTATCAAAAAGCCTAACAAAGAGGTTAAGAACATCCTTCAGGAGTTTGGCATCGACAGGAACAGGTTCCTTCAGGTTCTGTCAGAGGTTCGCGGCAACAGGAATGTGACCACGGATAATCCTGAGGCCACCTACGATACCCTGAACAAATACGGAACTGAGCTGGTGGAGAAGGCCAAGAGGCAGAAGCTTGACCCTGTCATCGGAAGAGATACTGAGATCAGAAATGTCATAAGGATTCTTTCAAGAAAGACCAAGAACAACCCTGTTCTTATTGGTGAACCTGGTGTTGGTAAGACGGCAGTTGTTGAGGCCCTTGCCCAGAGAATAGCCAGTGGCGACGTGCCATCAGCCCTCAAGGACAAAAAGATCTTTTCCCTTGATATGGGTGCTCTTGTGGCTGGAGCCAAGTACAGGGGCGAGTTTGAGGAAAGGCTCAAGGCTGTTCTGGAGGATGTAAAAGAGTCCGACGGAGAGATCATTCTTTTCATAGATGAGCTTCACCTTATTGTTGGTGCAGGCAAGACTGACGGCGCCATGGATGCAGGCAATATGCTTAAACCTATGCTTGCCAGGGGCGAGCTTCACTGTATCGGCGCAACAACGCTCAACGAATACAGACAGTACATTGAAAAGGACGCAGCCCTTGAGAGACGTTTCCAGCCAGTCATGGTTGAGGAGCCCACAGTTGAGGACACCATCAGTATCCTCCGTGGCCTCAAGGAGAGGTATGAGGTATTCCATGGCGTTAAGATCATGGACTCAGCCCTTGTGAGTGCTGCAGTTCTTTCAAACAGATATATTTCAGACAGGTTCCTTCCTGACAAGGCTATTGACCTTGTGGATGAGGCCTGCGCCCTTATCAAGACTGAGATGGATTCAATGCCTGCTGAGCTTGATGAGATGAACCGCAAGATCATGCAGATGCAGATCGAGGAGACTGCCCTTAAGAAGGAAGATGATTCCCTCAGCAAGGAGCGCCTTGGCAATCTGCAAAAAGAGCTGGCTGAACTCCAGGAGCAGTTCGACTCCATGAAGGCCCAGTGGACCAATGAGAAGCAGGCTGTAGATAAGCTGGCAGCCATGCGTGAGCAGATAGATACCATCAACTCTGAGATCGCCATTGCCCAGAGAAACGGTGATTATGAGAAGGCCGGAGAGCTTCAGTATGGCAAGCTCCCTGCCCTCAAGAAGCAGCTGGAAGAGGCTGAAGAGCAGGTAAGAGCCGGTGAAAAAGACACAACCCTTGTCCATGAGAGAGTCTCAGACGAAGAGATCGCTGGCATCATCAGCAGATGGACTGGCATTCCTGTAAGTAAGCTGACTGAGAGCGAGAGAAATAAGACTCTGCATCTTGCTGACGAACTCCACCAGAGAGTGGTTGGCCAGGATGATGCAGTTACCAAGGTTTCAGAAGCTATCATGAGATCCAAGGCTGGCATCAAGGATCCCAGCAAGCCCATCGGCTCTTTCCTGTTCCTTGGCCCAACTGGTGTAGGTAAGACAGAACTTGCCAAAAGCCTTGCTCAGGCCCTGTTTGATGATGAGAACAACATGGTCAGGATTGACATGAGTGAGTACATGGAAAAGTTCAGCGTCTCAAGGCTCATAGGAGCACCTCCCGGATATGTTGGATATGAGGAAGGTGGTCAGCTTACAGAGGCTGTAAGACGTAAACCTTATGCGGTAGTTCTTTTCGATGAGATTGAGAAGGCTCACCCTGATGTATTTAATGTGCTGTTGCAGATCCTGGACGATGGCCGTGTAACCGACTCCCAGGGAAGAACTGTGGACTTTAAGAACACCATCCTTATCATGACTTCCAACATCGGAGCCCAGTACCTGCTTGACGGTATCAGGGATGACGGAACCATAAGTGAGGATGCAGAAAACAGCACCATGAACGACCTCAGAGCCCACTTCAGACCTGAGTTCCTAAACCGTCTTGATGAGATCATAATGTTCAGGCCTCTCACCAAGGACAACATCGGAAACATTATTAACCTTATAGTAGCTGATCTTAATAAGAGACTTTCCGACAGAGAGATAAACGTTGAACTATCAGACGCTGCAAGACAGTACGTAGTCGACAACGCCTACGACCCGATCTACGGCGCAAGGCCACTTAAGAGATTCGTACAAAAGTACGTTGAGACCCTGTCAGCAAGACTCATCCTTGAGGACAAGGTAAAGCCTCACGACACCATACTGTTTGATGTTGAAGGCGGAGAGCTTGTGGCAAAAGCCAAGAAAATGTAAATAAACAAGCCACGGGGACGGTTCTTTCCTGACACGGGGACGGTTTGCTGACACGGGGACGGTTCTACTGTCAGGTTTTATCAAAATAAAACCTGACAGTAGAACCGTCCCCGTGTCAGCAAACCGTCCCCGTGTCAGGAGAACCGTCCCCGTGGCTTATTTTATTTAAACAGGTATTCGTACTTTCTTTTTGTCTGGAGAATTATCTCTTTGACTCTTTCTTTTTCTTCTGTAGTGTAATCAGTTAGCTTTGTAAGTACCTGATCTATATCTTTTTCTGAATAGCTGAAAGAAATATTGCTTCCATACAGTTTTTCCGATATTTCAAGCTGTTCATCAAAAGAGTCCCCAAAGGTTTTGGGTTTAGCTTTTTCCATTAACCCAAATACATCTCTTCCAAGTGGATAATCCATGCTTGTGTCGGAAAGCAGTGAACCACCATTGTCAAATATAGGGCATAGGTGGAAATCTCCCTTGTCATTCATAAGAACTGCTATGTTATGGGTGTGCCTGTCTTCATTGAGAAAAAGAGCATCCAGCGTAAGGAGTTTGTTTATATAAGAGCCAAAGTTCTTAATGCCGGTCATTCGCTCAGTCTGGTCGACTAAGAGCCTAAGTCTTTCGGCATGATCAAAAGTGCTATAGATGAGCTTGTTTAAGGAATGGCCATAATTTTGTAAGAATAGCCTTTCTAATGTAATGAGCTTCCAGCCATCGGTGAAATCGTGGCTTTTGCAACCTCTATAAAGAATCTCATTGTATTCGATAGTTTCTGGTTCGTAATCTGTGAATTCATTTTCCTCAAGAGAAGATCTGTGCAAAAGAGAAGCTGTCACACATTCTGCAAGGCCTTCATAACCCAAGTTGTCAGCTTTATACCAGATTCCATCTCTTTCAAACTTAAGCTGATTTCCTTTTGAGGATTTTCTATCTGTAGTTTTAATATCATCTTCAAAGAGTTTGATCATAGGTCATCTCTCAATCTTTATCCAAAAATCATCATCTGCCATGCGCCCCTGTGTCTTTTCAATTATCATAATGGGGTCATAAAAAGGTATGTCCAGCTTCTTGAGTTCCAATTTAAGTTTGTCTCTGGTTTCAGGGAAGCATCTGGACTTTATGAATTCTTCATATTCCTCAAATGTAGGTTCAGTATTTACACCCATAGCCCTGTAGAGCGGATTGGTGATAAAGTTATGGACTTCTACCTTTCTTTCCATTTCATCTACGTCAATAATTGAGCAGACAAAGTCATGGTACATATACCACAGCCTTAATTTATATTTTTTATCAGGAACCTCAAGAGATTGTGGCAGAACATGATTCTTGATGATAAGGTCTGCAATAAGAGTGATAGGGCCGGTTATTTCATCTTTTGAGTATTCCCAACGCTCGACAGTGCGTTTGGATACTCCTAAAAACTCAGCGAATTCTTTTTGGGTCATATTAGTGATCTCTCTTATTAACTTGATTTCATCTGAAGTTATATGTGTAGGAGTTATATATTTTTTCATGAGCAATGTCCTCTTATAAAAATTAAATCACATTTTTGTCGGTAAATCAACCTGATTTGACCGACAAAAATGTGATTTGTTTAATGGTGGCGGTTCTACTGCTGACACGGGGACGGTTCTACTGTCAGGTTTTATCAAAATAAAACCTGACAGTAGAACCGTCCCCGTGTCATGTTTTATGTTCGTGGAACGCTGCGCATTCCCTCGAAGGTTATGCCTTCGCCGCAGTATTCCATGTGGATACTGTCGCAGCCTTCGGCAGGGTTTTCCATTTCGATGTTTTTGAAGGTGATGTTTTTGGCTTCGTGGCCGGGTTCGTCAAAGCCGCAAAGAAGGATTGAAGGGCAGTCGTGCCAGTCGTTCTTGCCGGCGTTGTTATCAAGGAACCTTCCAAGAAGATGCATGTCCTCAAAGTGGCAGTCCTCGAAAACAGGAGGAATGGGGTGGCCTTCACCGTCATCGTTAAAGGTGACTGAGTGGATCATTACGTGGGATGCAGTGATGTTTCGAACTACCACGTCTCTTACGTAGCCGCCGCGCTTTTTGGTGCCCTTTATTTCTATTCCTGACCAGGTAGGACCCATGTCGCAGTCCCAGAGCCTTACGCCCTCGATGCCACCAGACATCTCAGAACCGATGCAAAGGCCGTGGCCAAAGTGGCAGATGCAGTCAAAGACACGAATATTTTTTGAAGGGCGATTAATGATATTGCCCTCAGGGTTTTTTCCTGATTTGATGGCAACGGAGTCATCTTCTGTGTAGAAGTCGCAGGCGAAGATGGAAGAGTTGGTGGAAGAATCAGGATCCCAGCCATCGCCGTTCCAGACGCCCTCTGACCTTATGGTGCAGTGGTCAGTAACTATGTTGTCGGAGTATACAAAGTGAAGATTCCAGGAAGCACCAAATCCAAGGGTTAATCCTGTGATCCAAATGTTCTGGCAGTTGCTCATATTTACAAGCCTTCCCCTTGCTCTGTGGGCAATGGTTTCAGGCTTTTCGTATTCTTTTATCTTATCTCCAAGGGATGCAATAAAGTCCTTAAGGCGCACGGCTTCAAGCTTGGCTATAGCCTTTGCAAGCTCCCAGCCTCCGCCCATGATGGAGCCCTTTCCTCTTATCACAACGTTTCTGCAGTTGTAATCTGAGTCGTGATCAAGCTCGCCCATGTTTATAAGGCTTCTGTAGCATTCTCTTTCGTATCCCTCAAAGCGGCTTTTTATCATGGGGAGATAGTCCGAAGGGTCGCTTGTTCCCTGGAGAAGTCCTCCCTCATCCACATACAGCTCGGTGTCTGAGTGCATATCAAGAGCACCGGTCAAAAAAGTTCCGGATGGAATATATACAAAGGAATCCTTGTCGCAGTCATCAAGAGCCTTCTGGATCGCAGCAGTGTTCATGACTTTTCCGTCACCTACAGCGTTGTAGGGCGCTTTGGTGATGTCCAGAGCCTTCTTTGTGGCTCTGGTTTCTACTGTGATACTGCCAAGGCAGATGGCTTTCCCATTGGAATCAGCTTTTGAAGATAGCATTTCAATTCTGACTTCGTGGGCTGTTTTGGGAGGAAGCTCATGAAAAGAAAAATGTGTCTTATTCGAAGTGCCGGCTTCTTGGCCGTCCAGATACACCACATAAGTGTTATCTTTTGTGGCTTCTTCTGGCAGATCCCAGAAAACCACCGCCTCAGTATCTGTTGCTCTGTAATCGATGAAAAAATCAGGCTTCAAAGGTAATGTTCCTTTCTTTTATATCTTTTGCAATGTCAATGAATCTCTTTAAGTAGATATAAACTTCAGCGCGGGAAATATAGCTGCCCTCAGCGATAGTGTATCTTTCGTTTATGGGACCTGAAGGCTTTGGGACCCTTATGTCGATCCCGAGGTCTTTGGCTTTCTTTCTGCACTTTTTCATGGAGATATTTCTTTTCTCCCTGTCAGGCTCAAGGAACCTTATAAGTATGCTGTCCAGTTCGTCGTAGGACAAAGGTGCATCAGGCCTGAAAAAGAGCTTGCCATCCTCTGAGTGGATAGTTTCAGGATCTATCAGATTCTCTTCCCAGAGAGTGTCCATGTAGCCAGAATCCCACTCGTCGAAAGCCATGTCCTCAAACCTTCCGGAGTAAGGCCTTTTGCCATTTATACGAAGTGCCTTGAACAGGACCATAAGAAGCTGAGCCCTTGGCATCTCGGCATAGGGGTGAAGATACATTACGCATGGATCCATAAGGCAAGCCTCAAAGGCCGCCTGAAGCTCGTCCATGGCGGGATAATCCTTGATGTCCACGTAGGGCATTGGGATGGAAAAAATATCCGGCTCAGGTTCTTCTTTTGGAAGAGACTTTACATCACTGTCGGCGCTGTAGAATGGGAAGGAAAGACCGTTGTCAAAATCTTTTAATGGATTTTTGGATTCCTCCATATGCCTTAGTTCGTTCATGAAAAGATCGGCTATCAGCACGCCGCCGTATTCGTTGGTGTGAGTCACATCCCCGGGATTAAAGTAGTCTTTGGCGTTTTCTCCAAACACGATCCATTTATTGAAGGTAAGGTCGTGGAGGTCAACAAAGCATGCGTCCACTTCCTGGGCAAGTCCCCACACAGCGTCTCTGTACTCTTTTAAAAGAGAGTAGCTGTTTCCGTCCTGGTCTCTTAACGGGATTCTGCTGATAGGAGAGCAGAGGATGACTTCAGCGCCAAACTCTCTTATCTCTCGGACGTATCTTTTGAGGTTATCTGTATAGCCCTTGAAGGCCTTTAAGTTCCTGCGCTTCTGGTCGTTGTGTCCAAACTGCAGTATCACCACGTCTCCAGGAAGGATCCTCTTTGTCATTATGTCGTAGTGACCGTCGTCCCTGAAGCAGTTGCTGGTAAGCCCTGAGTGAGAGAGGTTGCAGACAGCGGCGCCTTCTATGTACCTTGCAAGAGTCTGCGCCCATCCGCAGCAGGAGCCAAATGGATAGTAGGGGAACCCGGCGTGCTGGTCAGTTACAGTTGAATCTCCGCCTACCCAGATCACTGGAAGGTCCCTGCGGGCCCCTGTTATTTCAAAAGAAATACTGCTGTCGTCAAATCGCTCCTTATTGATGCCTTTTCCTGTGATGCTGACAAATATTGACTTATCCTCACAGGGAGTGCTGGATAGAGCGGGAATGTAGGGAGTTACATTGACGTTAAAGGTGCGCTGATAGCACTTGCCCACATCAATGGAGATCCTGTTATCAAGCATGTTCCTTCTTGATGTGAACACCGTCATGTTCTCGATGCTTTCTTTTGCGATAGCGACCTTGAGATCTACTGTGTAGGTGCCAAATTCAGGGACTGCTATCTTAAAGATGATAACGTCCCTCCCGGTAGTTTCAGCATCTTCAAGGAGATCTCTTTTCACCCAGCCGCCGCTCTTTAAAGCTCTTTCGTGATCGGTTACGGATGTGACTGTAGCCATTAAAGGCTCCCAGAAGCCGTAACCTTTTTTGTCTGAATATAAGTTGTCTTTATATGTTCCGGTAATATTTATTGTTTTTTTAAACATTTAAGCTTCAATGATCCTTGTTTCGAATGGATCAAGATCCTTTACTGTAATCTGGCCGTTATCGCCCTGAATGATGGTCTGCTGTATGGAAGATGCGTTGTTGATGACCACCAGCTTTTTGCTCTTTGCAAAATATGCGCATTCAACAAGGGCATTGTCTGTGACATACTTGCTATCAAGGCTCTCGCCCTTTGCAAACAGCAGGAGATTAAGTAGTAGCCTGTTGTTCTTGTCGCAGGTTTCAAAGGTTGAAAGATAGATGCCCTTGCCCCTTCCAAAATCGTTCACAGTAAGGACAGGAGTCTCTTTTTCTGAAAGAAGGACCTTGGCCTTGCCGTCAGTAAGGTGCACTCTGCAACGAAGAGGAACATAGCTGCCCTCAGGAATAAGGCCGTCTACAACAGTTTTTTCAAAGGACCATTTTCCGTGGCATGCTCTTGCGGGAGTATCCTTGTCAACTCCAAGAATTGATGACATGCGAAAAACAGTATCATATCCATCAATTGCGGAAGGCTCGTTAATACCAATAAATGTACCGCCTTCAAATACCCAGGAGGTGATGATCTCTTCGATAGCTGTATCTTCCCAGGCTTTTCCGCCGCTCCAGGCTGTTCCCATGGAGCCTGCGTTTATGCATACGTCGAACCCGTTAAGGGCGCCGCTTTTAACGTCATCAAAAGAGATATAGGAAACATCCACTGGAAGTCCTGAAAGAGCTTCGTTTACGTGGATAAGGTCATACATATAGGTCTCGTGGAAGTGACCGCTTAAAGTCCAGCTGCGAAGCTTTCCCCAGGCGTGGAGCACTGCAACTTTTATTGGAAGTACAGCGGGAGCCCCCTCTTCATGGAGAGATTTGATGGCTCTGAATTCATCAGAAATCTGAGCCATGTACTCCACGAAATCAGGGAAGCCTTCTGTAAGGTGAAGGTATCCGCCAAGGCCGATCCTGTCTATCTTGGCACGGAGCATTGCGCGTCTTGTCTGTACCCAGTATTTCCTTGCATCCCTTGTGGGATCGCCGCCTTTTTCAAAGGTTGGAAGTCCGCCAAGGCCAACAGGGAAAAGATATGGATGGAACCTGAGCTCGTGGACAGGAGCCTTGGCACCTGCGCAGAGTCTTACCTCATAGCCAGAGAATACGCACTTTATAAGTCCGTCAAAGCCAAATTCTGTGAAGCGCTGGCCATAAGGTTCAACGCCAACCCAGCTGTCGTCATAGAACACATAGGCCTGCTTGCCATAGCTGTGGACCAGGTCTACAAGTTTTTTTCCAAAAGAAACTACGAACTGATTGACGTGATCCATATAGTCGCGCTGTGTCTTAACAGGAGGAGTGTGGGTCACGTGGAAGGCACCCTTGTTGATAAAGTCCTCAGCTGTAAGTCTGTAGCCGTACCTGTCAGCGAACTGATCCAGCATGCGTGGGCTGACTGTAAAGTCGTAGGAACCCCAGTCGGTAAAGAGATTGCGATTTCTGCTGCTTGAACCCCACATCCAGACGAAGTTGTAGAACATTGAGGTGAAGCGGACAACATTAGTTGATGGATGAGTCTCGCACCAGTTTTTCAGCCAGTCTAAAAGGTATTCCTGAGTCTCAGGGTAGATGGGATCTACCTGCATCAGGTGCTCCTTGTTCCAGTTGTTGGTGGTGTGATTGTACATGGAGATCTCTTCCCAGATCCTGTAAGCAAGGAAGCTTACGGTGTATCTGTGGAACGGGATTGCGTTACTTATTATGACGTTCTGGGCCTCTTTTTCGTAGGTCCAGAAGCTGTTTTTTATTTCCTTGCCAGTGGTCCTGTCAAATACCTGCCAGTACTTCATTGAGTCCGCAGAGTCGTTGACAGCAAACTGCTGGTCAAAGAAATCGTCCATGAGATGGAAGGTCAAAAAAGAGTCCCTGGCAACCTTGGGCTGAGTCATGAGAAATGTCTGCTGAAGCTTGTCGGTATTCTTTTTTGCCCACTCATTGTGGTCTCTGATTATGCAGATGGTTGAGTAGATGTTGTAGTCTGAGTTTACAATCTCGTCAGATAAGACAGTTCCGTCACTGTCCCTTATTACGTCTGCTCCCCATTTTTCTGCAAGCTCAAGTGTGAGCTTCTCGTATCCAGCTTCACCTGGGAGAGTGAAGCTCCCCTTTGTATGCGGTATGTTGTTCGCCATTTTTATTTCCCCCGAAATATAGCTTTATGGTTTAAAGAGCTCCGTCGCTCCTGATCTTGTCATAGTTTAAGATCTTTGAAAAATATGCAAGCGCAAGACCCTGGCCCCAGCCCTGGATCCAGTCTCTTGAGATGCCGCGGTAGCCATCTCTGTCTTTCATTACTGCAGTTCCCCCTGATACGTTGAGAACTCTGCCGTCCTCAGATACGTTTTTGAGGATCCCTGCTGTTGCCTTGTTGATGTACTTGATGTGAAGGGGGTTGCCCTTGTTTATCATGGCAGCAGCGATGCCGCAGGAAGCTGAGATCTCTTCATAGGAATCAGGATCATCAAGTATTGTTCTGAAGAGACCATCCTCTGTCTGAAGAAGCTTGATGGAAGCCAGCTGCTCATTGAGTGAACCAACGATATCCAGGAACTTAGGGTAGAGGTAGCACTCAGGGAGAGTCCTTCCCACCTCAGACATGGTGTATGCTGCCCAGGCATTGGCTCTTCCCCAGAAGAAGCCTGACATGTGGTCCTTTGTTATGTTGTTGTAGCCGTGATAGAAAAGACCTGTTGCCGGGTCCTGAAGATACTTGATATGCCAGTAGTACTGGTTGAGGGCATCATCAATAAGGGCTTCGTCCTTGAGCATGACGCCGGCTCTTAGCAGGAAGAATGCAGCCATGAACAGAGTGTCTGCCCAGCACTGCTCCGGGAAATCGTTGTTTACAGACACTGTGTGCTGAAGTACGTGATCGCCAAATCTGAGAGCTTCATTCTCTATGTAGTCAATCTTGCTCTTTGCGATATCAAGGTACTTCTCATCCCCTGAGTACTCGTAGAGAGACAGCATTGCGTGTCCCATGGCGCAGGTGTTTACTGTCCAGGATGGAAGACCAAGTTCAATGTACTCGTCAATCCTGTCCTTTAAAAGTTCGATATATTCCTTGTTACCTGTGGCAGCATAGGCCTCGCACACTCCGTAGTATGCAACACCTCCTGGCCAGTCCCAGGTAAGATCCATGCGCATTGTGCGCCTTACGATCCTGTCGATAACATTTTCAATCTCTTTTTTGTCATAAGTCAGATTAGCCATAAAACCATTCCTTTCAGGCATAACTATGGTATTTTGTCCAAATTATATTTTTATATGGTCGAAAAGTCTAATCATGTAGACTAAAAAACTGTGCAATTTCAACTTTTTGATGGTAATATGTTTATTGAATGTTTTGATCGGTAATCTGATATCTTTTCGTATAAGAGGAAAACAGTATGTCAAAACCAAAGAAAACCCTTATAGAATACAGAAATTATGAGCTTCCGCTGCACTTTCCGGTGCTGGTCTTAACAGGAGAGGAGTGGTACATTTCTGATGTTAAATCCGGCAAGCTCCACTTCCACAACTGCCTTGAAATAGGCATTTGTCACAAGGACAGCGGCTATATGGAGTTTGGAAGTGAGGTGGTTCCTGTAAAGGCAGGAGATGTGACCTTTGTTTCAAGAAATGCTCCGCACACCACTTATTCTGCCAAGGGGCAGAGCAGCCTCTGGTCCTACATTTTCGTCAATCCTGACGAGCTGCTCAAGGGCGTATTCGACGGATCTTCTCCCTATGCAGATCTGTTTCTTGATATGACTCAGAACCTGCAGCTGGTGCTTGATAGAGGGAAGTACAGCGAAGTCTACTTATTAATAGAACAGATCCTTGATGAGATGAAGAATAAGGATATGAACTACCAGATCTCAGTTAAAGGGCTGTTTCTTACTCTTTTCATGAAACTTATGAGGATCTACGCAGGCCAGAGACAGCAGCTTTTGGAGAAAAAAGAATCCCATGAAAATGCCATTGTAATTACTCCGGCTCTTGAGCATATCAGGGAAAATTACATGCAGGATTTTTCTATAGAAGATCTGGCTGATATGTGCCATTTGAGCCAGACTCACTTCAGGAGGATATTCCACGAGATCATGAACACCAGCCCTCTGGACTACCTGAACACCACAAGAATACTGCAGTCCTGCATACTTCTTAGGACTACAGAGGACTCGATCCTGTCAGTATCAGAGCAGGTTGGATTCAGGTCTGTGTCCAGCTACAACAGGCACTTTGCGGAAAAGATGGGTTCCCAGCCCAGTGACTTCAGGCGCAAGATGACCAAGATCGACAATGCTTCTATTATGAAATACACCGGTTGGACCCAGGCGGAGAAACTGACTGAGAGCAGGAAATAACAAGGCGCGAGACACATGGCGGTTTTTGGCGACAGTGGGGGTGGACCATGGGGACGGGGTTAGTGGTTCATTGGGAGTCATCCCAATGAACCACTAACCCCGTCCCCATGGTCCACCCCCCACTGTTTCTCACACCTTGTATTTTTATGCGCAAAAACGTATACAATCCATTGTGCGAAATTACTAAAATTATCATATATTCTTTTGCTAATCTGACAAATTGCCTACGGAATGTCAAAATAAATGGTTGATTATGCAAAGTTTTTTTGACTAAGTGAATAGATAACATGTCTAAATTACTTTAGTATGATGACATGAAAGGAAGGGGTAAACAGTATGGCAAAGAAAGGCAATAAAGGGGGAGCTGCTGTTGCCAAGTCCACTTGGAAACAGAGTCTTAAAAGAGACTGGCAGCTTTATCTTCTTCTCTTAATTCCACTTATTCTTGTAATAGTATTTAGCTTTGGAGCTTACCCAGGCCTTAGGATGGCCTTTATGGACTATAAGCCTGCCAAGGGTTATGCAGGCAGTAAATGGGTTGGATGGGCTACATTCCAGAAGGTTTTCAGGGATGCTGATTTTTCAAGAGCACTGAGAAACTCCATAGTATTTAATATTCTGGATCTTTTTGTAGGATTCCCAACGCCTATCATCCTGGCACTGATCCTTAACGAGCTCCGTTATCAGAGATTCAAAAAGGTATCACAGACAATCCTTTATCTTCCTCACTTCCTGTCATGGGCCATCATCGGTAGCGTTGCCCTGACAATGTTCAAGCCCACAAGCGGACTTGTAAACATCGCAATGATGAAGTTTGGATGGATCCAGGAAGGAATACCGTTCCTCAATGAAAAATGGCACTGGGCGGTAACATATCTTTTGATAGGAATCTGGCAGTCCATGGGATGGGGCACGATCCTGTACCTGGCAGCCATAACCGGTATCAGCGGCGAGCAGTATGAGGCGGCCATGATCGACGGCGCCAACCGCTGGCAGAGAATGATCCATATAACACTTCCAGGAATCAGGAGCACCATCGTTACACTTCTTATCATGAACCTTGGACGTGTCATGGGAAGTAACCTCGAGAGACTTACATCTCTTGGAAATACCCAGGTTAAAGAGTTCCAGTACCAGCTTGCTGTGTACATCTTCAACAAAGGTATCGGAAACAACAAGTTCAGTATGGCCACGGCAGTAGGTCTTTTCCAGTCAGTAATAGGTGTTGCACTTGTTCTTATATCTGACAGGATAGCCAAGAAGCTTGGCGAAGACGGACTTTTGTAGGAGGAACTGTTTAAATGGCTAAGACAAAAGAAATCAAGGCAGGCGAAGAGAGCTTCTCAGCAGGTGGAGCTCACGCTGTCAATAAATTCAAAATAAGCGATGCGATAATGATGCTTGTCATTATCCTTCTGTGCGCAACCTGTGTACTGCCATTTGTTCATGTGGCAGCCAAGTCAATATCGGGCAATACAGCAGTTATGTCACACTCAGTTTACTTCTGGCCCAAGGACATCACCTTTGATGCCTTCAAGCAGGTATTTGCTGATCAGTCAATGACATACGCAATGGTGTTTTCAGTATTTGTAACACTTCTCTTTACTCTTCTTGGAATGATCGTCTGCACCTGTGCAGCATATCCTCTTTCTAAAAAGAGACTTAAAGGAAGAAGTGTTCTGGCATTCATCCTGATGGTTCCAATGTACTTTTCAGCAGGTATCATCCCTCAGTACATTCTCTACTATCAGCTGGGAATCCTGGATACTTTCTGGGTACTGATACTGCCACTTATTTACTCTCCATATAACATGCTGATCATGAAGAACTTTTTCCAGAGTACCATTCCTGACAGCTTGGAGGAGTCAGCTTTCCTTGATGGAGCAACTAATTTCCAGATCCTTTGGAAGATCGTACTTCCACTTTCCAAGCCCATCATTGCAACACTTTCACTGTTCTACGCAGTAGGAAGATGGAATGCATACGCTGACAACATGTACTATACAAGATCTTCAGAGCTTAAGATGATCCAGTACAAGCTCTACCAGCTGGTTGCATCAGCAACAGAAGCCCAGAACGCTTCACTGGCTGATACGGGAGCTGTAGTCCAGGCAACACCTGAAGTGCTTCAGGCAGCCTGCATTATGTTCGTAACTATTCCGATCATCATCATCTATCCGTTCCTTCAGAAGTACTTCGTACAGGGAACTATGATCGGTGCTGTAAAAGGTTAGCTCTAATATGGAAGTGAATCAGGACATTACCCTTATAAGGGTTAACAATAACATGTCAAATGTAAAAGGAGGATTACAATGAAAAAGAAGTTATTATCAGCCATTCTCGCAATGAGCATGGTAATGGGACTTGCAGCTTGTGGAAATAATGGACCAGTTCCTACAGCTACAGAAAGCGGAGATTCCAGTGCAGCTACTGAGACACCAGCAGCTACAGAGACAGAGGCACCCGCAGCAGAGGCTACAGACACAGTAGCCGGTATCGACGGTTGGGAGCCATTTGCAGATCAGGTTACACTTCGCGTAGCTGTATACGACAGAGGTGATGCAGGTAACGGATGTTCAGACGTTGAGAACAATTACTGGACAAACTGGGTACAGGAGAACTTTGGCGACAAGTACAACATCAAGGTTGAATACGTAGGAATCACACGTTCAGACGTTATGACAGACTACGCTATGCTTGCTTCAACAAACACACTTCCTACTCTTTGCATGGAGTACGATTACGACAAGCTTGCTACATGGGCATCAGACGGTTACCTTCAGCCAATCGATCTTGAGCAGTTCAAGACAGTTGCTCCTACATACTGGGCAAGCATGGAAGATAACGGCCTTACAGGCTATACACAGTTCGACGGTGAAGATTACATCGTTCTTGGAAAAAGACCTTATGGTAACACAAACTACACATTCGTAACATGGTACAGAAAAGACTGGCTCAAGGAAGCTGGCTATGACGGAACATATCCTGCAACAAACACAGAGCTCCTTGAGGCTCTTGGCAAGATGGTTGAGAACGGACACAAGTATCCTATGAGCGGATCAAAGGTTGCTGGTGCCGGCGCTGACCAGAACTACATGTTCAGAGATTATCCTCAGGATGAGACAACATGGTGCACAACTGGTGACTACCAGATCCCAGCTCTTTCAACAGAGGCTCAGAAGAGACTTCTTAAGTGGAACAACGAGCTTTACAACGATGGTTACCTTAACCCTGAGTACTACCTTAGAAGCACAGATGATGTAAACGCTGACTTCGTAAACGGAGAGGCATTCCAGTGGTCAGGTTATGTTTCATCAACAATGGATGTACTTAATTCTTTCTATGAGAACAATCCAGACGCAGAGCTTGGCGTAGTAGTATGCGACAGCAAGTTCGTTCAGGACAGCACATGGGGTTCAAGCAACGCATTCAGACCAAACAACATCTTTGGTGCAATGGTTGGTTTTGCTAACAACGCAACAGAGGACGAGGTTAAGGCTGGTGAGATGTACCTTGAGTGGATGAGCCAGGAAGAGAACCTCTTCACAATGACATGGGGTATTGAGGGCGTTAACTTCAACTACGACGAGAACGGCAATCCTGTAGCTGTTGGTGATCAGGCAGGTCTTCCTGAGCAGCAGGGTCATAACAACAACGTAGACTACTGGATGGTAGTTACAGCTTCCAAGTCATTTGGCGACATCGAGTCAGACATCAAGGCTATCAATCCTCAGGGACTTCCTCAGGACTTCTATGATGACATCCTTGCTAACTACAAGGGACAGCTTGCACTTTATGAGTCAGGATATGCTAACGTAGACTGCCTGTTTGGTGGAGCACTTGAGTCAGTAACAGAGTATGGCACATCACTTAAGGAAGAAGTTTATCCTGAGTTCAGAGATCAGCTTGTAATGTGCAAGCCTGATGAGTTCGATGCTCTTTACGATGAGCTTTCACAGAAGTACCTTGATGCTGGTTACCAGGAGATCATCGACGAGAGACAGTCAATGCTTGACGCTGGCACAACAACAAAGCTTCAGTAAATTGCGTTTACTAAATCTGATAAAATTAAGTAGCAATTTTTGAAGAAAGGGCGATGCTTATGCATCGCCCTTGTTTTTTACCAATTTGGTTCATTTGCACTTTTTCTAAGCTGTTTCATAACGAACAGGTACAGGATGATTGAGAAGATTCCGGCTGTTACCCAGGCGGCTGCATCTCCTGCAACTGCAAGGTTAAAGCTGTGGATCCTAATTGACAGAAAAGCTGTAAAGAATCTTGCAAACAGTTCAACAATTCCAAGCATCAGAGCAGTCTTACCATAGCCACAGGCCTGCATTGCATTTCTGTAGATGAAGATCATGGCAAGCGGGATGTAGAACGGAACACATGCGTAAACATAAGCTTTGGCATAAGGCAGGTAAGAGGCAACGTCAACGCCCTTGTCAAAGAAGAATCCAATTATTATTGGAAGGAGCACCACGCTTAAAACGCCATTGATTATTGAGTAAACACTTGCTATCTTCATGGCATCCTTGGTTCCCTGATGAACTCTGTCAAGGTCACCATAGCCAAAGTTCTGGCCACAGTAAGCTGCCATGGTTTGGCCAAGAGATGGCATTCCTGCTGTCATAAGGTTTACCACCTTGCCTGCTGCTGTGAAGCCAGTTACTGCAGTTGATCCGTAGATGTTGATGGAAGACTGCATGACCATTGTTCCGGAAGCTGTTATGCCAAACTGAAGTGCCATAGGAATTCCGATATTTAGCTGCTTTAATGAGTAGTCTCTTCTAAGGTGCCAGTCGGTTTTCTTAGGTCGCAGGACTTCAACTTTTTTAACAATATAGATGGTACACAGAACTGCTGATGCAGCCTGGGAAAGGTCAGTAGCAAGGGCTGCGCCAAAGGTTCCAAGGTGGAAACCAACGATGAATACCAGGTCCAGGGCGATGTTTAATATCGCTGAGAAGATCAGAAAGTACAGAGGAGTTTTGCTGTTTCCGATTGCTCTTAGTGACGCTGCCAGAAGGTTGTAACCAATAAGTGCTATGCTTCCTGCACAGATAGTTGAAATGTAGGCGTAAGCGTCATTGTAAATATCCTCCGGAGTATTCATGATCCTAAGAAGCGGATGCATCACCATCAGGGCTACGATGGTAACAATGGCAGTACTGATGATGCCAAGAAGGATGGCGTTTACAAAGGCTTTTCTTGTTCCTTCGTAATCTTCAGCTCCGTATTTCTGGCTGATGAGAACGGTATATCCCGTAGTCATGCCATTGGCCAGTCCCATTATCATGAACATTATGGTTCCGGTGGAACCTACAGCAGCCAGGGCGTTAGGAGATACGTATCGTCCTACAATGACAGTATCTACCATGTTGTAAAACTGCTGGAATATAAATCCAAGAAAAATAGGAATAACGAATTTAAGTAGTAGAGTAAGGGGCCTGCCCTTTGTCATAGTAGATTCCATTTTTATCCTCACATTTTATCTTTACCACTTTTTACCTGGGCAGTGTGCTCCTTTGGAAAGGGCTCTTATCTCAACGTAGCATCCGCATTTAAGGCAGGTGGCATCTATTAGTTTGTCGCATTCTTTGCAAATATCAAGGCGTCTTTTGTACTCTTCATCAGAAGAGCGCTCATCGTCATTAAGAAGCTTTCTTGTCTTTTCAACCTGAGCTATTACGTCGTCTTTACCTGCCATCTCAAACAGGAGGCATCTCTTACATCCGCCTGTAGTCTCTTTTTCCATTAGTGTCTCTCTCCTTCGTTTTCATATCTCTCACAGAACCTTGCGGAAAATGATGGGGCCTCATTTCCGATAGTCAGGTGAGTTATATCGCCTACCCGAAGGGTCCTGAAGATCGCAATGCCTTTTTCTCTTTCCTCCGTGACAACCTCTGTTACAGACGTTGGAGCCATTGCAAGAAACTGCAGCGGTATAAAGGGCGATACATTCCAGAGGCGGCTTAGCATAACGCAGGTGATCCCGAAGTGGCAGAAAAGAGCTATCGTCTTATCATTACCTTCTGTAACCCTGTAAATATCACCATCTCTTTTGTATCCATGATCTTCCAAAAACTTATCGAAATTGTCGATGACGTTGTCATAGACTGCGGCAGCATTGGAGGACAAAACAACATCAGACTTTCGCCATGCACTTTTATCAAAAAGCTCAGGGTGCCCCTGATAGTAAGAGGGCATCATATCCCAGACAATGCGCTTTTCAAAGACGCCGCCTGCTTCTTTTTTTAGTTCGTTCTTATAGGCGCTGCGGGTTTCCTCGCTTGCTTTATTAGGGTCGAAAAGAGCTGGAAACTCCATGAGCCAGTCGAAAGTAGTTACGGGAAGACCAAGTTCTTTTAACGAAAAAGAAGCTGTATTCCTGGCTCTCCCAAGAGGTGATTCATACACCTCATCTATACCAAAGCTCTTTATGCTGTCTGCAAGGAGCTTTGCTTCTACTTTACCTTTATCAGTGAGACCGTCGATAACGTAATCTGGGTCTCCATGTCTAAAAAATAATAGTCTCATATATAAGCCTTTCATTAGAGAATACTTATCAGCATTATACACTAAACTATGGTTGCGGGAATATGTTATACTGAAAAGATACAGAAGGGGTAAATGGTGACCATATGAATAATGAAATTTTTGAAAAAGAACAATCACATCTGTCCGAAACCTACGACAAACTCCTAAAAAAGAAGGAGGAGATCTTAGGCCAGATCGCGGCCCTCAACGAGAAGGCTGTGGCTGATAAAAACGATATGCGCGACAATATCCGTTTTGACTATGCGGACATTGAGACTACCATGGAGACCCTGACGGAGATTGAGGTGTGGAACCGCTATATCGACACCTACAATGTTGAGAGCAGCTCTCTTTCAAAAAAGCTTGATACAGTGAACAAGCTTCTTGACTCTCCATATTTTGCCAAGATCAGTCTTCAGTTCGATCCATCTGAGGAGCCAGAGAGCTACTACATTGGCCGCGCTGCCATTTCGGAAAAAGGCCCCAATCAGCTGATCATTGACTGGAGGTCTCCAATTGCTGAAGTTTACTACAACCAGGAGATGGGACACACAAGCTATACAGTAGATGACAGGGAGATCCCTGTGGACCTTAAGCTGCGTCGCCAGTTTGACCTTGAGAGGGACAAGCTCATATCCTACTTTGACACCCAGATTGCCATTGAGGATCCGATGCTTATAAAGTCTCTTTCCCAGAGTCACACTGACAAGATGCAGGCCATCACTGCAACCATTCAGAAGGAGCAGAACACAGTCATCCGTTACCCTGACGTTCCGGTTTTACTGGTAGACGGAATCGCAGGAAGTGGCAAGACGTCGGTACTGCTTCAGCGCATTGCATATCTCTTTTACCAGAAAAGAAAAACTCTGCGCCCGGATCAGGTGTGCCTGCTTACGCTTAATCCTGTGTTCAGGGAGTATATCGATAACGTCCTTCCGGACATGGGCGAGACCAATCCTGTGACCCTTACCTGGCGTGAGTTTTTAGAGGGAGCAAATGCGCCCGGAAGCATCCTTGATTATGATGATACTGATGCAGAAACCCTTGAGTGCATCCGGGTGTGCCTGCCGGATCTTGATCTTGAGGCCGATGACTTTTTTGACATAAGACAAAAAGAAACGATAGTACTGACAAAAGAAGACGTGCTGTCAGTTGTGAAAAAATACAAGAAGTTCCCTCTGGGAATGAGGCTTATCCAGATAGCATCCGATGAGCTTGAGCAGCGGGCCAAGAACAACATGCGAAACATGGACGATGAAAATGATGAAGCATCAGAAGCTACTGCGGGTTCTGAAAATGCCAAAGAAAACCGCATAGAGAACGACTTTGGCGGAGCTCTTTCCACCATCAGAAACTGTGGCTTTATCAATGTGACTCACATCGTTCAGAGGATCCTTGGGGTGAAAAAAGTAACTTCCGCCCAGTGGTTGTATGCCAGAATGGAGCTTACCGGAAGGTGCGACAAGAACATGCGCTACGTCATGGTGGATGAGGTTCAGGACTATACCAGGGCTCAGATGATGGTGTTTGAAAAGTTCTACCCTAACGCAAGGTTCATGCTCCTTGGAGATGAGTTCCAGGCCATCAGGGAAGGAACAGTTAAGTTTAAAGAAATAGCCAAGATGGCAGAGGATGCAGGAAAGAAGTTTGTAACTCTTCCTCTAATGACCAGTTACAGAAGCTCACCTGAGATCACTGATAAGTTTGCAGCAATCCTTCCAGATAAAAAGAAGATGCAGGTTTCTTCAGTGAAAAGACCTGGTGAGGAAGTTTATGTAAAGAGCTGCAAGTCAGATAAAGAGTACTTTGCAGAGCTAAAAAAGCTCATAGGAGATTACAGCAAAAAAGATGGTCTTACTGCAGTTATCGTAAGAGATCCAAGCAGTCTTGAAAAAATAGTGGCTGCCCTTTCTGAAGATGCACCACAGATAGTTGCAGGGAATGACGCTCTTCCAAAGGAAGGTGCGTTTATGTTAGAGCTCCCTTATGCCAAGGGCCTTGAGTTTGACCACGTGATCCTGGCAGATGCTGATAGCAGGACTTACCCTGACGACGAACTTGGAAAGCACTGCCTGTACACAGCCATGAGCAGGGCAACCCAGCATCTGGCAATTTTGTGCAGGGGCGAGCTTGCTGCAAATATTTGATGGAGAAAAACATGACCAAAAAGAAACTTGCGCTGGAAGTCATAGAGCGCCTTAAAAAAGAATATCCACAGTCCCACTGTACCCTGGCTTACGACAAGGCCTGGCAGCTTCTTGTGAGTGTCCGCCTTGCAGCCCAGTGCACAGACAAGAGAGTAGATGAGATAACACCTCTTTTGTATGAAGAGTTCCCAACAGTTGAGGCTCTCGCTGCAGCTCCTGTAGAAGAGATCGAGAAAATAGTGCGTCCCTGCGGCCTTGGTAATTCCAAAGCAAGGGACATCTCAGCCTGCATGAAGGTGATACATAATGAGTATGGCGACATGGTGCCTGACACCATGGAGGAGCTATTAAAGCTTCCCGGAGTTGGCAGAAAAAGCGCCAACCTGGTCCTTGGGGACGTCTACGGAAAGCCCGCCATCGTAACAGATACCCACTGCATCAGACTCTGCAATCTTATTGGACTGGTGGACGATATCAAGGAACCAGGTAAGGTAGAAAAAGAGCTATGGAAAATAGTTCCTCCTGAGGAAGGCAATGATCTCTGTCACAGGTTTGTAGACCATGGAAGGGCAGTGTGCATAGCCAGACGCCCTCAGTGCGCGGCTTGCTGCCTTAAGGATATCTGCAAGACTGGTAAAAAGGCGAAAGATTAAAAAAGGATAAAACATTATTAAAATAACTTAAACGTTTTCGCTTGGTACATTTTTTGTGCTAACATAATGGAGGCTGCTTAATAGTTAAGCAGTCTCTTTTTTTGAGGAGGGAATAGATTATGAAAAATCAGATACTTAGAAGGTTTATGTCAGTTGCCATAGTAGCAACTATGGGAACAGTTCTTTTGGCAGGTTGCGGAAAGAGCGCTACCGAGGCACCTGCTGATGGAGCAGAAGTACCTGGAGCTGAGACAGTAGCAGAAGCTCCTGCTGCAGAAGTATCACAGGATGCAGCAGCCAGCCAGGACGAAATGAAAGCACCTTACTTTAAGAAGGGTGTATACTCAAGCTTCCCTACAAGTGAGATGGCTTCCCAGCACACATACTTCTACATTTTCTACGATGAGACATCAGGATACACAGAGGACGGCGTAAGCGGGATCGGTCTTCCTTTTGCCTGCGAGCAGACAGATGGAACCGTAACATTTAGTATGGGCGGTGCAGATGAAGAGAGCAAGGACATCCTTACAGTTGAGTCTGTTTCCGACGGATGGGTTACCGGAACAGTTCAGAATGGTATCAGCATCACATTTGCTCCAGTACCTGACGTAGACCCTGATAACTTCAGTGCACAGAACTACATCAATCAATTTGCTGGCAACGACCTGGTATACGAGGATGCCAACGGCTGGAGTGTTAAATACGATCCTTCAGTTATAGCAGTAAACCAGGGCGGTTCTGTAACTACTTTTGTTTACACAGGAGAGTGCGCTGGAACAAACATGATCACAGCCAGCTACGAGGTTGGCTCTGACGCCAAGACAGCGGTTGCTGAGAAGGCAAAAGCTTATGGCGAAGGCGCAACCACTTCCGAAGCTCCTTTCCCAGGAGCTGAAGATGTTACCGGCTACTGGGCAATGACAGCTCCATCTGCTGAAGGTTCAGGTCTTGTAGAAACAGTAGTTGCAAGAGACTACATGGACGGATATCTCATGTTTGAGGCTACAGTCCACAACTCAGGCGACGATGCCATCGACATCCCTGTATCAGATGCACTTGCAGCAGTCATCGACTCCCTGACATTCAACAACTAAGCTAAACAGAACCGTCCCCGTGTCTTGTTTTATGCAGAGATCTCTTCGAGTGTGAAGAATGACATCTTCTCGTTCAAGGTCTCAGCCATGTCGCGAAGCTCGTTAGCTGCATTGCTGATAAGTGAGAATGTAGCGTTGAGCTCTTCCATGGAGGCGTTGGTCTCCTGGGAAGAAGCGGCGTTCTGCTGTGAAATAGCTGAAAGCTCTGAAATGATATCAGAGAAGCTTACCTTAAGTTCGTTGAGAAGGTGGATCTTGTCTGAGATAAGCTTGGTCGAGTTCTCTACGTTGTTTACGTTTTCTACTACAACGTCCATATCGTCCTTGGTTGATGTGAGCTGGTAGTTCTGTTCTTGAACGCTCTCGCTGAGCTGCTCGATTATTTCTACGTTTTTCTTGGACTCAGTTACAAGAGTCTCAACGATCTTGTTGATGGACTCAGCAGCTGCCTTTGACTGATTAGCAAGAACACCTATTTCTGATGCAACAACTGAGAAGCCCTTTCCATAGTCGCCTGCTCTAGCAGCTTCGATAGAAGCGTTGAGGGAGAGAAGATGAGTCTGCTGTGCAATCTCTGTGATCATGTTTGAAGCTTCTGCAATGCTCTTTACAGAGTCGTTGGTCTGACGGATCTGGCTGTTTACATCCTGCATGGAAGTCATAACGTTAGCGTTCTTGTCCATAAGATTTCCAAGTGTATCTACTGTTCTCTGAGCGCCTGTTAACATCTCGTTTGCAGCGGCAGAGAGCTCTTCGATCCTGTCTGTGATGTCGTCAATGCTGTCACCCATTTCGTTGGTGTTTCCTACTGAAGTCTCTACGCTTTCAGCCTGAGAAGCAGCGCCGCGGCTGATATCTTCTACAGCACCGGTAACCTGCTCAGCAACTCTTGAAGCAGTCTCAGCAGAAGTTGCAAGGCTGATACCTGACTGTGTAACATCCTCTGAAAGCTTCTTGGTTGCGCTTATTACATCCTGAAGCTTGTCACGTACCTGGGCTGAACTTGCAGCGATGATTCCAAGCTCATCCTTACGGTTAAAGGTACGGTCGTTAATATAGAAAGAAAGCTCACCATCCTCAAGGCTCTGAAGACCGCCAACGATATCGCGGATAGCCTTTGAAGTTGTACTGATAAGGAATCTTGCAACGCCAAAGTTAAATAGAAAGAATCCAAGGAATGTGAAAACGATGGCGCGGGCAGCAGCCTTCATGTTTCTTTCTACAATTGCTGTGTCGCGGCCTGCAAAGATCATACCAACAGTCTTACCATCTGAATTCTTAAGTGGAAGATAGTATGCATACCACTTCTGACCACCGATCTCAAAGTTCTTGGCCAGGTACTCGTTGCCTCTTCTCAATACTTCATCTGAAACAACTTCTGATGCCCTTGTTCCTTCCATTCTCTGGCCAGTTTCTGAATCTGTAAGGGAAGTGATGTAACGGGTATCCCCATAAAATACTGTGTAGTGCATGCCAGTCTTGTTGTGAAGCTCATCAAGCTGTTTCTGGAAATCATCGTGGATCGCAACGCCGCCCTTTAAAAGCTCACCGTCCTCAGATAAAGACCAGTCACCTTCATACTGGTGTGTGATCTCATCCTCAATGAGAGTTGCTGCTGCGTGCAGACCCTCTGAAAATGATGTGAGATATGCGCTCTGGATGTGGTTATATCCGATAAGGCCTACACATGCTGCCATAAGAAGCGCAAGTCCAGACGCAATAAGTATAATTGTGCGAACCATGTTTCTACTTTTCTTATTCATAAAAGAACACTACCTTTCTGATTGCCTCCTGCAATCTATAAACAAAAAATAAAAAAGCACAGGACCATGTCCCATGCTTCTAAATCTGAATAAAATGCAACTGGCTGACATGTTAAAGTCCCTATAGCTTTGCGCCACAGGCTTTCGCCTGCTTTGCCCAATATTCGAACCAGAGTGCATTATATTTGAGAATCATTATGAATGCAATAGCGTTCAACATTTATACATAATTTTCTACAACAATGACCATTTGTAATTATAAAATTTTTATAAAATTTAGTTAATATGCACAACAGATTTCAGGTCAGGATCTTGATGATGGTAACGTCAAGCTTCTCATAAAGGTCAATGACATTGCCATTAGCCAGTCTGACTTTGGGTCTTGAAAGGGATTTTTCATTGTTTTCACAAACAACACCCTGTTTGCCTGATGAAAGAAGTACGTTGCTGCCTAAAGGATAAGGAGCTATGTACTGCACAAATATATTAACAACATCAATATCAAACATTATCCCGCTGTTGGCCATAAGGTATTCCATGGCATCTGCAGGGTTCATGGCATCCTTGTAGGCGCGCTTTCCTGTCAGTGCATCATAGACGTCAGCAACGTGGATGATCCTGGCAAACTTGTGGATGTTTCTTCCAGAGATCCCTCTTGGATAACCTGAACCATCCCAGTTTTCATGGTGGGAGTACACTGCACTCTTGATTACAGAAGGAATCTCGTCGCCGTCTTTTTCTTTTTCGCGAAGACGCCTAAGACCGTATTCTGGATGTCTTTTTATCTCTTCATACTCTTCCCTGGTGAGCTTGGCAGGCTTGTTCAGGATCTCGATGGGAACGTCGCATTTACCAATGTCGTGCAAAAGAGCTGCCTGGGAGAGCTTCTCAAGCTCGGCGTTTTTAAGTCCCATTCCGATCCCGATGATGACTGATAAAAGATCTACGTTTACGCTGTGTACGTAAGTGTAGTTGTCGTAGCTGCAAAGGTTAATGGTCTCAACTATAAGAGATTCTGAGTTCTGGACCTCGTTGACGATCTTGTTGGCAAGGAAAAGACATGCATCAATATCAAGCTTTTTAAGCTTATTGATGGCAGCTATCCTGGTCTCATCTGAAATCAGCTGATTGGCCTTTACCACGTCGCCTTCGTCAAATATGTAGAGGCCGTCATAGCCAAGCTTGATGATCCTGTCTATATAAGACTGCGTTAGAGAGGTATTGCCCTTAAGAAGGATCTGCTCATGATTGTCGTATATATTGTTTGCCAGGATCATTCCGGGCTTTAAGTCTTTTTTACTAACGTATCTCATAGGTTCTCCATTTCAATGGGGCCAGCTATGCAGTCATGGCTGGCAATTCCGTTAACAATGAAGTTCCTGGTGGTTGTTGTAACTTCGTACAGGTCATCACTTTTAACTTCAGAAATGCTTTCAACACATATGTTGTCGAGACGTCTGTTTCTGATGCTTAAGTTTTCAACATTTCCTTTTGCTACTGGATTGAAAATGGTGTAAAACCGGATAAGCTCTGTCGCGCCACCAATGAGTGACACTTCCATGCGCTCACTGTTATAGGAATATTCAAATTCGTATTGTTCCATGCCCCGTGAAAGAAGCTCAAGATAATATTTTTTAGGGCTGGTTATAGTCTTTAAATTAGGATCAACTGTGGTGTCAGAGTCGTAGACAGCAGCAACAAAGCCTCTTACAAATTCAGGCTCATCCTTGTGCTTCTTGAATTTCTCTGAGAACTTTAAAAGATCCTTGTAGGGTACAGATACTTTCTTGGTCTTAAAATACTCGTTGGTGTATTTGTCGTGGGCAAAAGCATCTGAAATAGTTGCGTTTACATCAAAATATGTAAGATACTGATAAACACGGTTTGCAACAGCCGCATTTTCTAAAACGTAATCAGCATATTCGCCTCTTTTAAGGCTTGAGAGATTCCTTGCATATACTTCCATACTGATCAGATAGCCAGCCATATACTGCCTTGTCTCTCTGTACTTATCATCTATGCTCTTTGAAAAACCAAACATCTTTCGGCCTTCTTCAAGAAAGATTACGTTTTCTCTTATAGAACCTATGTCGTTTGAAAACTGCCAGCCAGACAAGGTCAGCCACTGATGCTCGGGACTGCAGATTAAAGTTCGTCCGTCAGTTAAAAGAATCTTTACCGCCTTACTTCTCTTTTTATTGATCTCAAGGACAGTACCCTTGGTATACTTAAGATCCTCGCCGTCATAACGCACGGAATATACAAGATCGCCGCTCTTTAGATCCCGCACCTTCTTAGTGGTATTGTCATAAAGAAGAACATCCATATTGCCATCAATACAGTCAAAATATCTGTTCATAAGATTATCCTTTCTGGTCGAAAAACAATAGGTTTGCTACTATAGTAACACATCATCGCGCTGTTAATGTGTATTTTGCGTGAATTAAACGCTACCATTCCCAGTTTTCGCTACCCGCTAACGAAAACTGGGAATGGTAGCGTTTTACTTCTCTCTTATGGCGCCGCTTTCAAAGGCTTTAAGTAGGTCTTTTAAGTCGTCTATTTGCCTTAGAAGTCCTTTTCCGATGTCAGTATCACGTACCAGGATTCTTTTCTTGGTCTTTTCTGTAAGTTGGATAGTGGGAGTGTTTTCCTGTCCTTTAACAAAGGGCTTGTGGGCTGCAAGAGCCAGATGATGCGAGTTAAAAATAAGTGTGTATCCTGCAATTCCAGTCTGCTCATGATAAGCCTTGGATATTCCTCCATCAATTATGTAGAGCTTGCCTCCGGCTTTTACAGGGTGTTCGCCCTTACCTGCCTTGACAGGAACATGTCCGTTTATTATGTGAGCCCACTCAGGGTCAAGACCAAACTCTTTTAATATCTTTTCTGCATAGGGCTCCATTGCTGAGTATTTGTAGTAGGGATTGAAGTTCTCTTTGCACAGTTCTTTTTCACTCCGTAAAAAGAGATGCTCAAAGGTTGTGATCTTGTCTTTTCCAAAAAGAGGAGACCTGGGGCCACACCACAGATACCACATAAGATCAACAGCATCCTGCTTTTTCTCCGGATCATCTCTCATATCGAGGAAAAATGCATCGTGGATCTTGATGTTTAAGTAGTCCATAAGTTCTTTTCCCGAAAAGCTTCCATCCCTGGTGGTCATGGGAATAAAGTTCCCGTTATCGTCCATAGGAATGCAGCCGTGATATAAGAGATTGCCGTTGACAATCCTATACATGGCGCCGTGGGAGTACAAAAACTGTACGTGCTTTAAAAGGAGCTGGGAGTGGATAAAGCTAAAGCGAAGAGTCCTCATAAGCTCTTCTTCTCCCTCGGAAAGAGCATAAGGGTCCTTTGGATCTATTGTTGGAAAGTTAGTATCAGAAAGCTTGTACAGTTTACCCTCTATCTCTACTTCGTATGTGTCGTAATTTATTTTATCCAGAAGTAGCCTGTTATCAAGGTCATATTCAAGATGTCTTTTTATCAGCTGCCCCTCAAGTTTAAGCTGGATAATGCTGATGGCCTTGCACATCCTGGCAGCAAGCTTTGGATTGACAGAATCGTACTTGTTTTCATCCAGAAGATGTGGCATAAAGCATTCACAGGGATCGTCTCCATAAACTTCAGCAGCAAACATTGACAGGGGGCGAAGGTTGATGCCATAGCCATCCTCCAGAGCATCGAAGCAGTTGTAGCTGGTTCCAATCCTGAGTACATTGGCAATACATGCTGTGTTGCCGCAGGCAGCTCCCATCCAGTCCACATCGTGATTACCCCACTGTATATCAACGTCATGGAAGTTCATGATCTCTTCCATGACAAGATCCGGACGGGCGCCTCTGTCAAAAATGTCTCCTATTATATGAAGTGAATCAATGGTGAGATTCTGTATCAGCTCGCAGAGTGCGATTATGAACTCATCAGCGAAGTCAATCTCAATGATGCCGTTGACGATCTCGTTATAATAAAGCTTTTTATTGGGATCATTCATGTCAAGGTGAAGAAGCTCATCTATGGCATATGCATAGTCTGCAGGCATCTTTTTGCGAACCTTGCTCCTTGTGTATTTACTTGAGACCACGCGGCAGATGGAAATTAAACGGTTGATGGTTATCTTTTGGTGCTCAGACAGCTCCTTTGCCGAAACGTTCTCATCATGTCTTATATTACTTATGACTTCTCGCGGATAATAAATAAGGTTGGCCAGTTTAAGCTGGTCAGACTCCGTCATCTGATTGCCAAAGGTCTCTTCAATCTTGGCTCTTATAATACCTGATGAGCTCCTTAGCAGGTGTGAAAATGCCTCATATTCTCCGTGAATGTCGGAAAAGAAATATTCTGTGCCCTTAGGAAGCGCACAGATGGCACGAAGATTGATAATCTCTGCCGCAGCCTTCCTTGAATTAGGAAATTCCTTGGATAATAAACGCAGATATTCTATGTCTCTCATTGCTCTCCCCTCATGTAACAAGTGACAGGTGAATTACGTTTTTACTGATATACCCATTATTATATATACATTCTTTGTTGTCATTGCGTGAAATCAACATTTGAACTTGTTATATGGTAAAATAATGATAACCTGTTGTCGTTTTTGTGACCGGAGGATGGAGGGCAGAGTGTGAAAAGAAGGGCAATCATTACAATAAATCTTCTGATAATGGGGAGTATACTGTTTTTCATCTTCAGATATGCCAATGATAAGGCAAGTGAAAGTACACATAATTCAATACAGGCTTTTGAAAAGATGACCACGACCACAAGTCAGATCATTATCAACTACCTGGAGGATGAACAGCATCTTTGTGATATATGGGCAAACTATGTTAACAGCGCTGCTAATGACGGAGCTCCTATGACAGCGAATGAGGCTATATCATATATCAGAAAGGCAAAGATATCTCCTGAGATTGAGGGACATCTGATATTTCTTGATAATGCCGAGAGAGAGGGTATTTCGACTACAGGGAAGGTATCGGACTTAAATGACTATACTGTTTCCTATAAGAATATAAGCATATTTGACAATATCGGAAATGTGAGCAATGAAAATGACGTAGTCAACCTGACGAGGGCTTATACAAATCCAAGTAATGGGGTGCAGTCCATAGCGTTTTTAAACAATGTTATGGTTATCGATGAAGAAAGCGGTGAACTGGTAAAGGGGCTTTTGATGCGTGTTGTGCCTCTTAGCCGTCTTGAGCAGAAGCTTGTTTTTCTTAACGGAGAGTACGAGAACGTTGAAATAAGCCTTATAGATCAGGAAGGAAATTACGTTGTTCACGGCAAGTCTTTTAAAAACAAAAACTTTTTTGAGTATTATAAATCATATAATAAATCTTCAGCAGAGGAATATGATCAGGTAGTAAAAGAGATAGTCAGTGGCACAGGCACTATGATGCTTAAGAATGCCAAGGGGGAGGATTACATTTTATCCTACACACCCCTTGCAACAATGAAAACATGGTCGCTTCTGGCATATTTACCGGTTGGCGATTTTGCCGCAAACAGGTCTATAGACTGGCTGCTGCTTGGGATAGCCTCTGGTGGCTTTATACTTCTTATAATATTTAATTCCACTGTTATGATGAGCTATAACCGCAAGCTTTCAGAGGCTGCAGTGCAGGCAAATCAGGCCAATGAGGCCAAATCTTACTTTTTATCCACTATGTCCCACGATATACGTACGCCAATGAATGCAATATTGGGATTGAATGAAATGGTTATCAGGGATTCTAAGGATGAAAATATCAGAATGTATTCTGAGAGCATAAGAACAGCGGGGAATACCCTGCTTGGCATCATAAATGATATTCTTGATTTTTCCAAAATTGAAGCAGGAAAAATGGAAATCATAAATGTTGATTACAGTTCTGTGTCCCTTCTTAACGATCTTGTGAATATGGTGCAAAAGAAAGCTGAAGATAAGGGACTTACCTTTAACCTGGATATTGACAGCGATATTCCTACAGTTCTTAACGGTGATGAGATAAGAATCAAACAGATTATAATCAATGTCCTTTCGAATGCAGTAAAATATACAAAGAAGGGTCACGTAACCTTCATGGTACGTGCCAACAGGATTGAAGATAAGCCTGATTCAATAAGACTTAGGGTTAGAGTTGAGGATACGGGTGTAGGCATAAAACCTGAAGATCTTGACAGACTGTTTGTGGCTTTTGAACGCATTGACGAAAAATCAAATAGAAATATCGAAGGAACAGGACTTGGTATGACAATCGCCCAGAGCTTTCTTGATATGATGGGAAGCCATCTTGAGGTTGAAAGCGAATATGGCAAAGGCTCGGTATTTTCATTTGAGATTGACCAAAAAGTCATTAAATGGGATCCCATTGGAGATTTTCAGGAGTCCTTTAGGCTTTCTTTAACTGAGAGGGCAAGCTATCATGAAAAATTCACGGCGCCTTATGCCAGGGTTTTAGTGGTTGATGACACTCCCGTCAATCTTACTGTTTTTGTGAATTTGCTAAGGAATACCAAACTCCAGATTGATACGGCAGAAAGCGGCGATGAATGTATATCTCTTTTTACAAAAAAACATTATGATGTTATATTCCTTGATCACATGATGCCTGATAAAGACGGTATCGAAACGCTAAGGGAAATGAAGGCTATAACTGATACTCCGAATAAAGAAACGCCTATAATCTGCCTTACAGCCAATGCAATATCCGGTATGCGTGAAATGTATACAACAGCGGGATTCGACGATTACCTGACAAAACCGATTGATGTTGAGAGACTTGAAATGATGCTGCTTCAGTATCTGCCAAAGGGTAAGGTGGGACCAGCCTCTGCCAAAGGTGGTGAGGATGAATACAACCTTCCGGACTTTTTATTTAATCTCAAGGAAATAGACGTGGGGTCAGGACTTATTCACTGCGGCAGTGGCGAGTCTTACGTGTCAGCGCTTAAGATGTATTTAGATAGCGCTGAAAACAATGCTAAAGAGATCGAGAGGTACTACGCTTCAAAAGACATAAAGAACACGACTATAAAGGTTCACGCCCTTAAAAGTACATCTCGTGTAATAGGAGCTCTGGAAATTGGCGAGTTTGCAGCAAGGCTTGAAAAGGCCGGAGATGCCGGTGATCTGGAAACGCTGGATAAAGAGCTCGGAGAACTTATTTCAAGGTACAGGCAGCTTGCAAAAGATCTTGAGCCTTTAGCTGAAGGTGATGACGATGATAAAGATGATGATCGTCCGCTTATAAGTGATGAAAAACTTAAGGAGATTTTCAAATCTTTACAGGATTATTGCGAGGATTATGACCTTGATAGCATAGTTTGCCTTGTGGCATCTCTTGACGAGTATAGAATACCAGAAGAAGAGATGACGAGAGTTGACGCTATAAAAAAAGCTGTGGATAATTATGATTATGAGATGATACCGGATATTCTTTCTGGGGAAATGAGATAAAGATGAGGAGCACTGTACTTTTAATAAGCAGTGGTTTCGGCTTTATGGCCGAGGCATTGGACAACAACCTGAAAAAGCAAGGCCTTATAACTAAATTTGCTGAGCACAAAGTAAGGAGCATTGAAGAAAAAAAGCAGGATAGCGACATAATTCTTTTGCTTGCCGGAGACTATATATACAACTCTCCGGAAGCACTTGTGTACTTAAAAGATATAACAGTAGATGAGGAACGGCCGCTTTGTGCCATAGGCCATGATGAAGAACTTGAAGTGATCTACCAGTATATACCTCAGGATCATTTTAAGAAGGTTTTCTCGCGCCCCTTTGATGCAAAGTATATAGCAGAGGAGATCAAATATATAGCAAAAGCCGCTCAGGAGGCTAAACTAGGGAAAAGAATCCTTTTGGTGGATGATGATCCTACTTTCCTTAAGATGCTTCAGGGCTGGCTTCATGAAAAATATAATATTGCTGCGGTTAAGTCGGGAATGCAGGCTATCACATATCTTGCCAATCATTCACCGGATCTTATTCTGCTTGACTATGATATGCCAATAACGTCCGGCCCACAGGTCATGGAGATGATAAGAAGTGAATATAACTCAAAAGAGGTGCCTATTATCTTTCTTACAGGTAAGTCTGATCGCGAGAGCATAATGAAAGTTATGAAGCTTAAGCCACAGGGATACCTGCTTAAGACCTTGTCAAGGGACGATATTGTGGCGGCAATAGACAATTATTTTCAGACACAAAGATGGGATAGTTTCCTTTAAATGGAGGGAGTGCCTATGAAAAGAACCATAAAAACGCTGATTTCATTGAGCCTTGTAGTTGTATTGCTATTGCAGGGCTGTGGCAGCAAGGAGAAAGAAAAAAAGACCTTTGTTCCAAAGTATGACAAGAATACAGAGTTTTCGCTGACAGTTGTTGGAAGTTATTCTAACTTTGAATCACTGGAAGCTGAGTTTGAGCGTTTTTATGAATATTATCCCAATGCAAGCCTGCAGTATGTAACAATGGATGATTACAACAATGTTATCTCAAGCGCGCTTGTAAACAGTGAGCCACCTGACATTTTTACGACCAACACCTGGATGGTGGGGAATGAGAAATACAATGATCTTTTTGATTCCTGCGAGGTTGTCTCTGATCCTGAACTTGGCATAGATTATTCCTGTATCAGAAATTCACTGATATGGAGCACGGATTCAGGGGATGTTGTTATGCTTCCAATCTTCACTTCATCCTACGGAATGCTGGTCAATATGGATATATTTGAAAAAGAGAATTTAGAAGTTCCAACGAACTTTGGAGAGCTTGTAGAAGTTTGCAAAAAGCTTAAAAACGCAGGATATGAATCCCCTGTTATGGGAGCAGATCAGTTCAGCGGCCCTGGATTGTTTAACTGTTTTGTATATCCGATGTTTGCATATGACGCAATGAAAAACAGTGATAAGATTGATGCACTCAATAATTTTGAGCCATCCTCCGGAGAGCTGATGCGGCCCGCTCTGGAAAGACTGTATGAATTTGTGAATTCTGACTGCATAGATGTGGCAAAATGTCAGAATGAGATAATTGACGACTACGATTCGGTAATAATGCGCTTTTTTGAGGGAGATGTACCGATGATGTTCGCCACAGGGGATGTTGCCTCTGGAACGGCAAAGAGGGAGAGCAAATCAGAGGCCTTTTCGGCTAATCCTTTTAAGTACAGATTTTTTGTTGCACCTTCTGGTGACGCTGGCGGATACTTCATAAATTCTACAAGCCTTTGCTTTTCTGTCAATAAGCATAGCAGGAACCTTGATATGGCCAATGAATTCATGCGATTTCTAATAAACAAGAATGAGCTTAGCAACATGGCTGGATTAAAACGCCTGATTACTCCTGTCGATGATTTTTCCTTCGACGAGCTTTATTCTTCACTTGAAGATGTGCCAAAGGACAGGAGCTTTAGTGATAAGGAGACAGGTCTTTTGGATCCGGCGGTCAGACAATTTCGGGCTGCTATTTACGCTGTTGGAAATGGCAGAATGACTGTCGATGAGGCTATTGCTGCGTATGGAAATATACCAGAGGAGTAAAGTAATAGATGAATGAAAAAATAGTTATAGTTGACGATGATGCCTTAATCCTTCGAAATGCTGACAACACGCTGTCAGATACATATAAAGTTACCTGCCTTAAAAGTGGAAGGATGTTTCTTGATTATGTCAAAAAGAATACTGTAGACATGCTTCTGCTGGATATAAGGATGCCGGAAATGGATGGCTTTGCTACCCTTAAGGCCCTTAGGGATTGGGAGAAGGAAACTGGCAAAAAGGCTATTCCATGTATATTTCTTACAGCTAATGAGGACAGTAAGTCAGAGACAATAGGGTTATCTCTTGGCGCAATGGACTTTATCCGTAAGCCCTTTGAGGCTGAGGTGCTAAAGCTTAGAATGCATAATCTTTTGGAGCTTATTAAACTCCAAAATGACCTTCATCATGAGGTTGAAATAAAGACTGCAGAGCTTGAGAGCCTTTCTGTTCATGTTGTTCAGACACTGGCAGAGGCTATTGATGCGAAAGATAATTATACGAACGGCCATTCCACCCGCGTTGCGATGTATTCAAAAGAGATAGCCAAAAGATATGGATATTCTCCAAAACATCAGGAAGAAATATACATGATGGCTCTCCTTCATGACATAGGCAAGATAGGCATTCCTGATAGTATTATCAATAAGCCAGGAAGGCTCACGGATGAAGAATATGCAACAATAAAAGAGCATCCTGTGAAAGGCGCAAAGATACTATCGGCTGTCACAGAGATGCCAGGCCTTGTCACAGGTGCCAGATGGCACCATGAGAGATACGATGGAAAAGGTTATCCTGATGGTCTTAAGGGCGATGACATACCAGAGGAAGCCAGGATCATTGCCGTTGCTGATGCATATGATGCCATGACCAGCAACAGAAGTTATAGAGAGACCATTCCTAGGCAACATGTTATAGACGAGATAAGCAAGGGGACAGGAACTCAGTTTGACGAGCGCTTTGCAAAGATCATGCTTCAAATGATTGAAGAGGATAAAGACTATGCTATGCGCCAGCGTTTGCCAGAGGAATAATTGTAATTTATAAAAAGATTATTTGACGCATCACGATATACTATTTACAATACTGACGAGAGTGGAATTATGTCGTTTATAAAATCACTATATTTCACATGTTTTGAAAGGATGCTATTGTATGGATGCAAACGGGTTAAATGCAGAGCAGCAGGCTCTTCTTGCGAGCATAATGGGTAAGTCATCACAGGCTGGTGGCGGTGGTGGATTCAGCCCCTCTATGGTTCAGTCTCAGGCGCCTGCAGCAACGGCAGCTCCTGTGGCCGCAGATCCAGGTAAGATGCTGAGCCAGGCAGAGATTGACGCACTTATTGCTTCAATGGGAAAATGAATACATTTTACGAGAGTAATAGACGAGACCTTCTGATTTTTTTCAGAAGGTCTTTTTTGCCGAATTATTGTTCATAAGATGGGAGTAACTTATTAAAATATTATAAAAATAAACTATTTTTAGATAATTTAATTTATAATTTAAGGTGAAAATGTATGGTTGCATTTCATGTAATCGCTAATAATACTTTTGAATGAATTGGAGTAGGGTTATGGGAAAAAACAATGAGAAAAATACTAAGAAGTTAGTAAAAGCTGGAAAAAGTATCAGCAGTAAACTACTTAGGATACTTATCCCGATAATTGCTATTGATATCATAATCATCATAGCGGTTGTTGCAACACAGGCAAAGGGCATAATTACTGACCTGGCTATGAATAACCTTCAAAAGGAATCTAACTTCTATGCTGAAGAAATTGGAAGAGAAATTACCAATCTTCAGGAATATCTTGACGCTCAGGCGGATGCTATTTCCGCTGTGTCATTTCCAAATGACAATGCCATGGCAAGCTTTCTTATTCCTACCATGAGCAAAAATCCTCACGTTCCAAATGGAATGTATCTTGCTACAAGTACCGGATCTTGGATTGATCCCTCCGGATGGGTTCCTGATCCTGACTATATTCCTATGGAGCGCGATTGGTACATTGAAGGTGAAGGCCATGACACCTTCCTTGCAGGTGAGCCCTATGTAGACAGTGATACTGGAAGTACCGTAGTTTCTTTTACAAGAAAGGTTAAACTTGCAGATGCCAGAGTTGGAGTGGCTTCATGCGATTACACAATGGATGGTATCATGGAGACTATCAGCTCTCTTAAGCCGGTCAAGACTGGTGGATGCATGCTCCTTTACCACGACATTATCCTTTCATATTTTGATCCGTCATTTAATAGCACAAAAGTTTCAGAGCATCCTGAAGCTAAGTTCCTGCAGGGGGCATACACTTTTTCAACTACAGGTTCAAGTGACGTTGTTGAGATAAATTCAGAAAACGGAGTTACATACTTTGTGGCTGCCAATACCATTCCTGGTACTGAGTGGGTTCTCATATCATCTGTATCAAAGGGCGACGTTTTATCCCAGCTTACAAGATTTTTGGTGATCAGTATTGTACTGATGTTCCTGATGATCATTGCAGCGTCTGCCATTATGTATGTTCTCATCAAGCACATGATCACAAAGCCTGTTGGAAATCTTACGCAGAATATCACAAGGATCACAGATGGTGACTTTACCGTTGAGATCCCTGAGGGCGGCGAAGATGAGATCGGCCTTATGAACAACAACATGAAGAGCTTTGTATCCCACATGAGGGGAGCACTGGGAAATATCAAGGATGAGACTGACAGACTTGCAACAGAAGCTGAGAACAGCCGCGATGCATCCGGTAAGCTAAACATCCAGGCAACAGAGCAGTCCACTAATATGGGCCAGATAAGAGATGCAATGAATGGTATGGCCAGTGCGGTATCAGAACTTGCCAATAATGCAACAGAGCTTGCAACTGAGGTGGCAGACCTTATGGAACAGGGCAACGAAGCCAGTGAAACTGTGCAGGACCTTGTTGGGAAGGCCAAGGACGGTCAGAGAGATATGGAGATCGTTCAGAGCGGAATGGACAAGATCGCAGGTTCCATGACTGAGATGAACACTGACGTTCAGGCTGTTGGAGAATCAGCTCAGAAGATCAATTCCATCATTGAGATCATCAATTCTATTGCAGAGCAGACAAACCTTCTTTCCCTCAATGCTTCAATTGAGGCTGCTAGGGCCGGAGAAGCCGGCAAAGGCTTTGCTGTAGTTGCTCAGGAGATTGGACAGCTTGCAGCAAACAGTGCAGAGTCCACAACTGAGATTGGTAAGATCATCACAGAGATCACCAAGCAGATAGAGGATCTTTCCGAGAAGTCTCAGGCCAATATGGATGAGATTGCTGCAAGCTCAGAAGCTGTTCAGACAGCAGGCAAGACCTTTGAAGAGATCTTCTCGAGTCTTGATGTGACCAGTGAAACTGTCCAGCAGATGATCGACAAGATTGGTAACGTAGATACAATTGCTACTTCTGTGGCAGCAATTTCTGAGGAGCAAAGTGCCAGCACCCAGGAAGTTACAGCTACAACAGACAACCTGGCAGTCAGTGCTCAGCAGGTTGCTGAGGAGAGCCAGGGAGTTGATGACAGTGCAACAACAGTTTCTGCGTCAGCTGCAACTATTGAAGACTTTGTAAAAGACTTTAAGATTTGAGCGATATAGGTAGTGACAAAACGTGATAAATTATATTATCATTATTTAGTAGATGGTTATTTTGTTTTGCGGAAAGTGAGGTGAGATCATGTATATTTCCATGCAGTGCTCTGACAACAGCGGAATGCTGAATACTGAGATAACTACATTCTATGGGATAAGATATGTGCCAAGATTCCGTTCTGCAGTGATCTCAACTGAACATATGAATCACGACTATGTGATCCCCATGACGCCCCAGGACTACGAGGCGGCAGTGAAGCAGATTAATGATGCCATGAAGGCCCACGCTACCATGATAGTTATTGAGAAGGGAATCGTGTGCCGCGGACGAAAGGGCGAGATCAGAAATGTTGAGCCTCAGAAGCTGACGATCGTAGCGGTTTAAAAAAGGTAAAAATAATCAATAATTGGAGAGCTCCGGACCTAGTCTGGGGCTCTTTTGTATGGTATAACTATTAGAAAAGTTTTTGGGAGCAGAGCGTATGGAAAACCTTTTAATTGCTACAAATGCGGTAGTGCCATTTATGGTTTACATTGCAATAGGCATGATCGCCAAAAAACTTGGGCTTGTAAAAGAGACATTTCTCAGGGAACTTAACGGCGTTATCTTCAGAGTCTTTTTTCCCTTTATCATGTTCAACAACCTCTATAAGGCAGATTTTAGCACCCTTAAGGATGCAGATTATGTGCTGTTTGCGGTCATTGCAACCCTGATAGTTATCGCGCTATCTGTGCTTTTGGTTCCTGTTTTTGAAAAAGAAAATCCAAGAAAGGGAGTTATCATCCAGGCAATCTTTAGAAGTAACTCGGTCCTTTTTGCCATACCTCTTGCTGGAAGCGTCCTAGGAGAAGAGGCCAGCATAAAGAGCAGCATCATCGTGGCATTTCTGGTGCCCATGTACAATATTTTTTCCGTAATGATCCTTGAATACTACAGGGGCGGTAAGGTTAAGCCCACTGTTATTGTGAAGAACATCTTAAAGAATCCCCTTATCATGGGTGCAATCGCAGGTGCGATCTTTAACCTGCTTCCTGTCACAATGCCAGAGAGCCTTGCTCATCCAATTACGCAATTGTCGAACCTTGCAACGCCAATGGCGCTGTTTGTCCTTGGGGGAACTCTTAAGTTTTCTGATCTTAGGAAAAACGCAGTGCCTGTGTCAGTTGGTGTTATCCTGAAACTGATGATCGTTCCTGCAATTGTGACTTACGCAATGGCCATCCTTAAGTATGAGCCTGCGGAGCTCTTTGCTGTGTTCTGCATGTTTGCAACTCCTGTGGCAGCAGCATCCTTTCCTATGGCTCAGAGTATGGGGGCAGATGCAGACCTGGCGGGAGAGTATGTGGTAACCACTACGCTTTTATCAATTGTGACGATATTTGTGTGGATTCTGGTACTTAAGAATTTTGGGCTTATTTAAGGCTTTTGATCATATAGGCTGACGGGTCAGATACTGAATCTATAGGGGAGTGATATAGAAAATGGTTTTGTTTCAGCAGATGGCAGTTTTATTTATCGTAATGGGAGTTGGATTTCTTTGCGGAAAAAAGAGCTTCATCACGGACGAACTTGCAAAGGGCCTGTCATGGATCGTTGTGAATGTGGCAACTCCATGCATGATCCTGGCAGCAGGCATGAATGACGAGAGCACCATCCGGGGAAAAGAGCTCTTGTATGCCTTTGGGATTATTCTTTTGGTATATGCTTTTCTCATTGCATTATCTTTTGTGGTGCTGCCTTTTTTCAGGATCCCTTCAGAGGATAAGGGCGTCTACCGAGTTATGTTTATCTTTTCAAATATAGGATTTATGGGGCTTCCAATTATCCAGGCGGCTTATGGTGATGAGGCTCTTTTGTATGGAGCTCTTTTCCAGTTCCCCTTTAACTTCCTGATATACACCTATGGGATTGCAGCTCTTAGAGGAGAGAGCCCGTTAAAGTCGGGATTTAAGCTGACTAAGTTTGTAAACACAGGGATCATATCCTGTATCATTTCACTTACTATCTATGTTCTGGAGATACCCATGCCAGGATTTATCGTAAGTAGCTGTAAGAGCCTTGGAGCACTGGCAGCGCCTCTTAGCATGATGGTGATTGGTCAGTCCATGATCCACATCAGTTTTAAGGATATGTTCGGGGACATAAGACTCCTTGTATTCTCTGTAGTTAAGCAGCTTGTTGTGCCGATCATTGGAGTGCTCTTACTTGGCCTTGCCATCAAGGATGATACACTTATCAAGGTTTGCTTTGTTATGCTTGCTGTTCCCATCGGCAGCATGTGTGCAATGCTGCCCCAGCAGTATGGAGGTAATTATAGGCTGGCGAGTAAAGGTGTTGCGTTATCAACTCTTCTTAGCGTTGCGACTATTCCTTTGGTGTCATTGATTTTGTTCTAGTAACTTTTTGTGTTGACAAAATAAACGTCATGTTGTATAGTTTTGAATCACAAACAAGTACAACTTATAGTCTTTCCCGGGAGGGAAGGACAAATTTTTTCAAAGGAATAAAAACGTTTTCATTCAGAGAAACAGCGGTTTTTATGAGGGTAAGGAGATTTAAGAAATGAGAAAATTGTGGTACAGATCGTTATCAATTGTGGCAGCAGCCATGATGATGGGCATGACAGTATTTTCAGGCCCTGTCATCAGCTATGCAGCAGAGCCTGATGAGCAGGTCCTGGCAGAGGGTCAGGGTGATGAGACGGATGATGATGGAGAAGATGGAGAGCCTAAGAAAATCGAGGAGACGTCTGCACTGGGAGAAACAAAAGACATCGAGAAGTCATCTGTGGCGGAAGAAACAAGAGAGATCGATCAGGCTAAAAAGGACTCAGGAAATAGCAAAAATGACGATCCTGAAAATGTGGATGCAACAAAAAATGAAGCAAATTCCAATGAGCTGACCCGGATGACTGTTATGTCCAATCCTTCAGCTGATGAAAAAACATACACAGAGGTTTCAACAGAAGAGGAATTAAGAGCAGCTTTGGGAAGAGGCGAAAATGTAAAGCTTACATCAGATATTGAGATTTCAAAGGGATACATCGATATTTTACAGGATCTGGATGTTGATCTTAATGGCAACACTGTGACAATTGCCCAGACTACTGCTACCTTTGCGCTTAAGAATAATGCCAGTATGACTTTTTCAAATGGGGCTGTTCAGGGCTCTGAGTTCAATAACAAAGATGTTGACGATACACTTCCTGTTTTTGAAGTCAGAGAAGGTGGCAATCTGACACTTAAAGACGTAAAAGTTTCAAATTGCAGTAGAGCCGTAGACAGTGAAGGTGGCAATCTGACTCTAAGTGACGTATCTGTTTCAGAATGCAACAGAGCAGTAAATGTAAAAAACAGTTCTCTTACAATAGAGAATTCTCTTTTTGAGAAAAACTATTCAAAGAGTAACGGCGGTGCCATTAGTCTTTCAGAATCTTCCACCTTTTTGGCCAAGGGGGATAATAAGTTTATATCAAATAAATCTGCGGGAGAAGGCGGTGCTATCAGCTTTCACACAATGGCTCAGGAAGAAGTGTCTCTTAGCGGAATGACTTTCGAAGGCAACTCATCTCTATATGGAGGCGGTGATATATGGGGAGTTGGCGGTGGAGCAATATCCATGTACAGTGACACCGACCTTATTCTTGATAAAGAGAATAAAAACGTTTTTAAAAACAATTATGCAGAAGCAAGCGGAGGAGCAATCCTTTTTGCCGGCAGAAAGCTGATCATAAACGGTGATTTTGAAGATAACATTGCCAAGACCTGTGAAGGAGGAGCAATCTCCATCATCGGCAACTTCAGAGAAGGCTGGGGAGGCAATAAAGCTGAGCTTGTATCAGGAGTATTTACCGGCAACAAGACAGGTTATTACAGGGAAGAAAATGAAGATCATGAATATGAATATCATGAATATAGAGATTATCAGCACTGGGGAGGTGGAGCCATTTTTGTATCAGACACCTCTGACCTTAAGGTTCCAGCAAGTACACTGATCACAGGAAATAAAGCAGGAGGCTTTGGCGGCGGGCTTGCAGGATGCTCAACGGGAAGAGTATTTGTCTTCGGAGATAAAGATTCAACACCAATTATTTTTGACAACAAAGGCGGAGATCCGGATCCGGACAAGATCCATACTTCAGGCGGACATTCAGCCAAGCATGAGGATCATACCTATGCTGCTGAAAACGAGACCTTCATGAACAGCGGTTATGATGATTATTTTTGCGCCCTTAACAGTGTAGTCTCAAGAAAGGTCTTTACCGGAGATATAACTGGAAGTGTAGATCATGCCAAGATTGAAGACAGTGATGAGCTCCTGGTTGCAAGCTATGTTATGGGAATCAGATCTCAGGGCGGAAACGCAGATGAGGTGGAATCCCTTGTGGTTATCAAAAATAACCAGTCTTACACCCATGGCGGCGGAATCCTTTGCAACGGATATCTTATAGTAGGTGATCCTGACAACGAGAGATTATCTGTTGGAAAGAGCCTTGAACTTTCAGCGGTGAAGGGCCTTGTTGATGAAGATGAGCTTGAAGCTTCTTTAGAAAATCTTGAGTTTACCTTTGTTCTTAAGGATGATCAGGACAAGGAAGTTCTCTCAGGTAAAAACGACTCTGATGGAAACATTACTTTTGACGGAAGACTGACCTTTGACAAGCAGAACTGTGTGGGAGATGAGGCTAGTTACACCTTCACATACTATCTGTCCGAGAAAGCCTCTGATGTTTTACAGGTGGGCGGAAAAACAGTTGTAAATGACACATCGGTTTACAAGATCGTAGTCAATGTAAAAAAGAATCCTGGAACACAGAATATTGGTGGATACAATTTTGGAATCGACAAGTTTGAGATAGACAGTATCAATGTATCAAAGGCTGTAAATGGACAGTTTGTCGATGTTGCAAGCTCTTTTGACAAGACAGACGAATCTCATGCAGCGGTACTTAAGGTTACAGAGGGAATCAAGACCTTTGTTAACAAGCTTACAGTTGTGACTGAAGATCCAGAGGATCCTGAAGACCCGGAAGAAGACCCGGATGATCCAACACAGGATCCTACACCAGACGAGCCAACACCGGATGATCCAACACCTGTAACCCCAAATGATCCTCAGATTTCTGTAACTCCTGATGGCGGTAACCCTGAAGTTTTGGGAGCTACAAGAGATGGACAGGTCCTTGGAGCCAGGAGACAGGGCGCAGTTCTTGGGGCAAGAAGAGCCGGAACAGCTGATACAAATACAGCATTCTTTGCTGTTCTGAGGATCCTTGCAGCACTGTCACTGATGTTAGTGATCATGAAAGATCACCTGAAAAGAGAAATTTAAGTATTGACAACGCTTTGTGGCTGTCATAATGTAATTAGTGTAATTGAAAAAATATTTCGAAAGGAGGTAAACACAATGTCAGGAATTAAAATGAGAAACAACGCACTACTACATGGAAATATTGTGGTTACCTCGCTGGAGTTTGCCTGATACAGGTATGACTTTGTAAATACAGCGTGGTTTCCACATGTGGAGACCACGCTATTTTTATATCTGCAGATATTGCGCGCAGTGCAGGGATAATTAAGCGGTAGGATCTCCATAGGATTTCCTATCGTTATTTTTTTACGCAACAGACATCTATTGTTTTAGCTTTGAGAGGACGTGATTAGTTTGAAAAAGTATATTATTGGAAACTGGTGGAGATATCTGATCGGCGGTATATGCCTGGTGTGCAGTACCCTGGTGGATATTCTCGTACCATTTATAACTCTTTCCATGGTGGATGACGTTATCGTGGGAAGAAATATGGATATATTCAGAAGGGATATCCTTTTGTATATTGCAGCAGGACTTGGAAGAGCTCTTTTCCAGTTTGTAAAAGAGTTCCTCTGCGACATGTCAGGTTGCCGCGTTGCATCCGGGCTTCGCAAGGATATGATGAAGCACATCTTTTCCCTTCACAGAGGATATTTTGACAAGACCAACACCGGCGAGCTGATGGCAAGGGTCAAGGACGACGCAGGAAGCGTTTGGGACCTTACAGGCTTTGTGGGAATGCTGATGACGGAAGCAACAGTTTATTTCTTTGGCGTGATCGTATGTATGCTCACTCTTAACTGGAAGCTGTCCATAGTGCCCCTGGTATTCATGCCACCCCTTGCTTTCATAGCTCTTTTCCTGGAAAAGAAACTTGACAAGGACTACGACGATATCAGTGAAAAGAACGCAGCCCTCACCAAGGTTGTTGAAGAGAATATTTCTGGAGTAAGGACAGTTAAGGCATTTTCTGCTGAGAGCAGCGAACTTAAAAAGTTTGATGAAAAGAACAAAGACTACGCGGACGCTAACAAGAAGTTTGCAAAAGATCTTGCAGACACAGATCCGCTGCTTGCAGTTATCCCCAAGATCATGCAGACCTTCGTGGTAGCCATCGGCGGATACGCTGCAATAAAGGGTAGTATCACCTACGGAACACTGGTAGCATTTGTTTCTTACTCCATTAGCATTGTATGGCCAATTGAGAACCTTGGCTGGATGCTGTCCCTGATATCTCAGGGGCTTGCAGGATATAAGAAGATCAAGAAGGTTATGAAGACACAGGCTCAGATCACAGACCCTGTGGCCAAGAACGAAGAGGCCTTTGATGACAAGGCAGCAGGAGAGATCTCTTTTGACAATGTGACCTTCACCATGGATGGAAAAAAGATCTTAAAGGATGTATCCTTTACAATCCCTAAGGGCAAAACCCTTGGTATCATGGGAGCTACAGGCGCTGGAAAGAGCACCATCGTAAACCTGATCGAAAGGTTCTACGACACTTCCGAAGGCTCCATCAGGATCGAGGGTAAGGATATCAAGAAGATGCCACTTTGCGATGTCAGGGCCTTTTCATCGGTGGTAACCCAGGATGTATTTCTTTTCTCCGACACCATCACTGAAAATGTAAGGCTTGGAAGCAAGGAGAGCATGGACGAGAGGACTGTTAAGGCTGCAATTAAGAGTGCCCACGCCAAGGAGTTCGTGGAGAAGATCACAGACAGCTATGATGCTGTTATCGGCGAGAGGGGAATAGGTCTTTCAGGTGGTCAGAAGCAGAGGCTTTCAATTGCAAGGGCTCTGGCCAAGAAGGCAAATCTCCTTATCCTTGACGATTCCACATCTGCCCTTGATATGGAGACTGAGGCTGCAATCCAGGCAGAGCTTCGGGAAAAGAAAGATATGAGTAAGATCATCATCGGCCACAGAATTTCATCTGTTAAGGACGCCGACGAGATCATAGTACTTGAAAATGGCGCGGTAAAAGAGAGAGGAACCCACGCTGAGCTCATAGAGAAGAAGGGACTTTACTACAGCACCTACGAGGCTCAGTACGGCGACTACAGGAACGCCATGGCAGCAGGGCAGTGACCTGCAAAAAGAAACCTGACAACATAGTTTTAGCATGAAGGAGGTGCATAAAATGGCTATTAATAGCACCAGAGAAGATGAAGAATTAAAGGAGAGTTTGAGGCTGGACGTCCTCAAAAGACTCCTTTCAAACCTTCTGGAATACAGAGGAAAGATCATTATCGTTACGCTGCTGATCCTTGTGACGGTGGCAATTTCAACGGCTTATCCTCTTCTTATAGAAAAGATAATAGACGACGAGATCATTAAAGGAAACATCACAGGGCTCTTTGCCATGGCAGGTGTCATGATGGGTCTTGCGCTTCTTAGCTATATCGCCACCAGAGTCTGGAGGCGCATGATGGCGGAAATCTCCAACAACATGATCATGAACATCAGAAGAAAGCTCTACATCCACATTCAGGAGCTGGGAGTTGACTTTTTTGACCAGAGGCCCTCAGGCAAGATCCTTGCAAGGGTGACAGGTGATGTAAATGCGCTGAAAGAGGTTCTCTCAAGCACAGTTACAACCCTGGCGCCGGAAGCGGTGAGCCTTGTGGTGATCCTTGTTATCATGATCGTAAAAAGCCCTGTACTTTCTCTTTCAGCGGCAGTTGCAGTTCCAATCATCATGTGCGGCTTGTATTTCTGTGAAATCCTGGCCCACAAGAGATGGCAGAAGTGGAAAAAGAAAGACTCCAACATGACAGCTTTTATCCACGAGGGAATTGAGGGCGTGTCCATCATCCAGAGCTTTAATGCCGAAAAAGAGGCAGAGAGAGAGTTTAACGGGATCGTTGACGAGGTAATTCATGCCTTCAGGTCAGCGGTTGTGATAACAGACCTGTACAGCCCCACAATTGAGGTGGCTGGCGGCCTTGGAACAGCAACGCTTTACTATCTGGCAGTTACAAAACTTGGGGTGACTCAGGAGTCCATAGGTACTCTTTCAGCTTATGTTCTGTACCTTGGCATGTTCTTTAGCCCCATCAGAAATCTGGCCAATTACTATAATAAGCTGATCACTAACCTTTCTTCAGCGGAGAGAGTTTACGAGATCATGGATATGGAACCGCTGGTAAAGGATGGAACTAAGGCTGTGGACATTCCTGAGATTGAAGGAAATGTTGAGTTCGACCATGTGACCTTTGCTTACCCGGATGAGCCTGATGTGGACATTTTGCACGACGTTTCATTTAAGGCAAAGAAGGGTGAGACCATTGCTCTTGTGGGACCAACTGGCGCAGGTAAGACCACTATTGTGAGCCTTATAAGCCGCTTCTACAACACCAAGAGCGGAAGAGTACTTGTTGACGGATACGACATCAGCAAGGTTACGATCCAGTCACTTAGGAGCCAATTGGGAATCATGACACAGGACAATTATCTCTTTTCCGGAACCATAAGGGACAATATCAAGTACGGTCGTCCTGATGCTACAGATGAAGAGATGCTCTCAGCTGCCAAGGCTGTTCACGCCCATGACTTCATCGATAAGATGGAGAAGGGGTACGACACGGTGATAACTGAGAGGGGCGGAGGACTTTCAAATGGACAGAGACAGCTCATTGCCTTTGCGAGAACTCTTTTAACTGACCCCAAGATACTGATCCTTGACGAAGCAACTTCCAGCATCGACACCAAGACTGAGATACTGGTTCAGAGGGGAATTGAAGAGCTTCTTAAAAAGAGAACATCCTTCGTTGTGGCTCACAGGCTTTCAACTATAAAGAATGCGGACAGGATCTTTTTCATCGACGACGGAGGAATCCTTGAGTGGGGTGACCATGAGAGCCTTATGGCGAAAAAGGGAGCCTACTATAACCTGTATGCGTCACAGTTTATCAGCGCTTCGTAATTTGTTTGCTGATGAGGGAACGTTATTGTATAATGTATCTTTAGTGAATTAAGGTGCGTGCACTATTTTAATAAGTAGAGGAGCAAAAGTTATGTCAGAAGTTTATAACCATCATGCGATTGAAAAAAAGTGGCAGGAGTACTGGGAGGAACATGAGACCTTCAAGACTGATGTTTGGGATTTTAGTAAGCCCAAATATTATGCGCTTGATATGTTCCCATACCCTTCAGGAGTAGGTCTACATGCAGGACATCCTGAGGGTTACACTGCAACTGATATTATGTCTCGTATGAAGCGTATGCAGGGCTATAACGTTTTGCATCCTATGGGATATGACTCTTTTGGACTTCCTGCTGAGCAGTATGCGGTTACAACAGGTAACCACCCTGCAGGATTTACAGAAAAGAACATTCAGACTTTCTCAAAGCAGCTTAAAGAGCTTGGATTTGACTACGACTGGTCCAAGATGATCGCAACAAGTGATCCTAAGTTCTACAAGTGGACACAGTGGATCTTCAAGAAATTATACGAGGCTGGATATGCCAAGCACATTGATATGCCTGTTAACTGGTGCGAGGAGCTGGGAACAGTTCTTTCAAACGATGAGGTTATCGACGGCAAGTCAGAGCGTGGCGGATACCCGGTTGTTAAGAAGATGATGAAGCAGTGGGTTATCGACCAGCAGGCATTCGCTGAGGAGCTTCTTGATGGCCTTAACGAGATCGACTGGCCAGAGTCAACAAAAGAGATCCAGAGAAACTGGATCGGTAAGTCAACTGGTGTTGAGGTTGATTTCAAGATCGTTGGCGGCGGTGAGTTCTCAATCTTCACAACCTGTATCGAGACCATCTACGGTATCACATTTATGGTTCTTGCTCCAGACGGAGAGATCGTAAAGAGCCTTATGGACCGTGTTGAGAATCCTGATGAAGTTCAGGCATACATCGATGAGACACTTAAAAAGAACGACCTTGACCGTACAGATCTTAACAAGACCAAGTCAGGATGTCCTTTAAAGGGCGTATACGCCATCAATCCTGTAAATGGCAAGGAAGTACCTCTTTACATCGGAGACTTCGTTCTTGCAAGCTACGGAACAGGTGCTGTTATGGCGGTTCCTACTCATGACCAGAGAGACTTTGAGTATGCTGAGGTTCACAAGCTCCCTCTCATCCAGGTAATCAACAACGCAGAGGGAACAATTGATGTTAGCGGGCACGCTTTTGAGAAGCAGGACTACCTTGGCAAGGGCTGCATCCTTATGAATTCTGCCGAGTTTGACGGCATGACTGTTGAGGATGCCAAGAAGGCTATTACCAAGAAGCTTGTAGATATGGGCGTTGCAAGAGAAAAAGTAAACTACCACTTCCGTGAGTGGATATTTGCAAGACAGCGTTACTGGGGCGAGCCAGTTCCATGTGTATATAAAGAAGATGGCAGTATTGTGTTCCTTGATGATTCTGAGCTTCCTGTAGTTCTTCCTGAGCTTGAAGATTACAAGGGCAAGAACGGCAAGGCGCCTCTTGAGAATGCAACAGAGTGGAAGCAGTACAATAAAAACGGACTTAAGGGAGTTCGTGAGACTTCAACCATGCCAGGTAGCGCAGGATCTTCATGGTACTTCCTTAGATATATCGATCCGGATAACGACAAAGAGTTTGCAAATCAGGAGCTCTTAAAGCACTGGATGCCTGTAGACCTTTACGTAGGCGGACCTGAGCACGCAGTAGGACATCTTCTTTACTCACGTATCTGGAACCGCTTCCTTTACAACAACGGACTTTCACCAGTTAAGGAGCCATTCAAGAAGCTTGTTCACCAGGGCATGATCCTTGGCGAGAACGGCATCAAGATGGGTAAGCGTTTCCCTGAGTTCGTTGTTAACCCAAGTGACATCGTTCGCGACTACGGCGCAGATACACTTCGTCTCTATGAGATGTTCATGGGACCTCTTGAAGTATCCAAGCCATGGAACTCTACAGCAGTTACCGGTGCAAGGAAGTTCATCAACCGTGTATATACATTCTTTACAGAGGCTGCCAACGTAGTTGATGACAACAATGGAAACCTTGATAAGGTTTACAACCAGACAGTCAAGAAGGTTACCAGCGACTTTGAGTCTCTTGGCTTTAACACAGCCATCGCTCAGATGATGATCTTTGTAAACGCTGTATATAAAGAGGGAAGCTGTCCAAGAGAGTACGCAGAAGGTTTTATCAAGATGCTGTCCTGCATCTGCCCTCACGTAGGAGAGGAGATCTGGCAGATCCTTGGACATGATAACACCATCGCATTTGAGTCATGGCCAACTTATGATGAGTCCAAGTGCGTCGAGGATACTGTAGAGATCGCTGTTCAGATCAACGGTAAGGTTAAGGCTACTCTGGCAATCGGCAAGGAAGATCCAAAGGACGAAGTTATCGCCAAGGGAAAAGAGCTTATTGCTGACAAGCTCGAGGGCAAGACCATTGTAAAAGAGATCTACGTTCCGGGAAGGATCGTAAACATTGTTGTGAAGTGAGCCATGCAGACAAAAATAAGAATGGTCCAGAGTCAAATTTATTTGTACTCTGGACCATTTTTGTTTTTGGATATACGGCGAACGCCGTCAAGCGAGGAATCGCAGGGCGATTTCGAGCGTGCATGGCGAACGCCATCATTTGGATTTCAAAGCCGCTTCTTTTTCAAGCTCGGTTTTCAACATGGTTGCGATCCTTGTTTTCAGCGCGCTTTTTTTACTGCCTATATAGCTAAAGTAGTTGTCGTGAAGATGATATTTTTGGAAACTTTTAGCTTTATGTGCCAAGGCATTATCATCGTGCAATCCTTTTAGTTCATCTTTTTCTGCACGATATTGTCCCATATAGCCATTCATGGTCAATGGAGCGCTTATGAACTGATCGGGTTCAGTGGCAGTGGTTTCTGCTGTTACATAATAATCATTAACTACTGCGAGGCTGGCAGACTGGTGCCCGGTGAATTTTTGATAATTAACAGTCAGATCATCCAGTATTTTTTTCCCTTTTTTCGATAATGTTGGGCTGCTATCCAATTCAGATTTAAGCGTTTTGATATTTTCTTTAAGCTTGTTTGCGTCATTAACATTCATATTATCAGCAATAATAATATTGTCTATATTTTTTTTCATATAATCAGCAAAAGCTCTTGAGTCATTCCTTGAGGTGTTTTTTACTTCAAATCCCAAAGGAACCATTTCTCTATTTAGAAACTTTGACTGGATGTTTCTGAAAAATGAAACATTGGCATTGCTTGTCTGTATGCATGGAATTTCATCAGTTTTCATGTCAAGATTTCTAAGTTTACAAAGGTCTTCTTCTGTTGTCTTGAGGTCTTTATTGAAATCATTAAGCACGTCTTTTATATCATCTTCTGTGAATTCACCTGAATTCAGGATTTCTAGAATCTCCTTCCTTTGCATGAACTGGTCATAGTTGAGGGTTTTTAGGAAATTAGATTGAAATCTGAACCGCATAAAGTTCACATCAACGCTGTGATTGATCGGATTCTCTAATGTCGTGCAGATAGTCTTAAAGTTTTCAATTATTTCGTTAGCTTCATCAGAGAGCTGCTTTGAATCAACCTGTTTTCCTTCTTTCATATAGTTTTCATTGATCAGATTTTTTATTATGGGTTTAAATACTTTTTCCAGTGTTTGATATGCTGTTAAACGTACTTCAAGCCTCATTGAGCTGAAGTCACATGAAAGCAGCTGATCGACACGATCTTCCAGTATCATGCCATCGTGCTTTTTTTCAACAGGGGACATCTTACCATTTTTATCTACTAAAATAACAGCAATTGCTTTAAACATATACTGCATGGTTTTGCAGAAAGGAATTTCTTTATCGCCTGCCATGACTGTCTTTGGCAGAGAAGGACGAAGTTCACGTAAAAGAGGCTGGCCTTCCACAGGAATGGCGCAGATCATTCCTCCACCTTCTTTTACGTATTTATCTGCTTCTTCAATAGTTACATATCTGTGAAGAACTGCACCTCCATTAGTATAGAACTCTTCTTTGGTCATCTTATCCTTGAACTTGACGGTTTCAAAGTTCATATCATCAATTTTCTGCTGGATATTATCATTGATCAGTTCATTTACTGTAACGGTTGTCTTTTCAGATTTGAACAATCTGCTATTTTCAAGTTCATTGTAGTATTTTACATGATCCTGAACGCTTTCAAGTATATTTTGAACGGCAAAGTGACGGGCAAGATTCATCTTTTTCCCTTTCAGGTAATCCTGCGCTTTTTTAATAACTGTCTGGGATTCAGATGCCAGAACCCGGATCACCTGTTGATTAATGGCCTGATCAGGATTAACGCATAAAATAGCTACGCTGTCCAATAATGAGTCATAGGAAGCAACAAAATCATCGTAGTTTTTGTGAGTTCCCTTGCCGGCTCGAGTCAGTATCTTTTTTTGTTCCCAAAGATCTTTCATGGGGAGGGCTTTTTTTCCTGCAGATCTGCTTACAGCAGCGGCAGCTTCCCAAATGTTTTCCTGCTTGCTTGATAGTTCATGGTACTCCTCATACTGTTTGTTCCTTGCGGCCGCCACTATATTCTTACCGGTCTGTCCCCAGGTTTTAGTGTTGTGAAATGCTATGTTTAGTGATTTAATCTCAACCTGGGCTTTTTTGCCATCAAATGTTGGACGCACTAAGGTTATGGAATGGTTTTGGCGCCTTAGTATCATGGCGACGTATGCACAGTAAATATCTTCAGGCGGTGTCTGGCCTACAGCATCGCCATTGTAGTTATATTTCATTTTGACAAAGTCTTTAAGAGACATGCCGTCAACCTTAAGGAAGTCAAGAGTATTTTCTCTTCCAAGGCATTCATAGAAAGAACTCTCTGTATCTGACATTTCTTTGTTTTTACCAACCCAGTTTGCGTCTAACCACTGAAAGAGATTTTTTCCGTCTTTAATTGCATTTTTACTGAATTTTCCTTTTTTGATTACTTTGCTACTGAAATTAAGCAGGGTATTACCGGCGACAAAGGGATTGGACTTCTTATAGGTTTCAATGGCATCATCGATAACTTCACTTCTGTGCTGGGCAAATCGCACGGAGTCATCGACCTGATCCTCAAGATATTTTTCAGCGGTCTTAGGAGAGAGCTCAATTTCTTTTTCATCTACCTCGCCAAGAATATCCTTGCCGGTGGCCAGTAATTTCTCATTTTCTGAAAGGAAGTCTTCATCAAGTACAGACTTGTCTTTACTGATCTCACTGATGTTGTCAAGGCTCTTTGTAAGAGAGTCAACGCTTTGAGGCTCCAAAAATTGAGGATTACTTAGTTGCTTTTTTTCCTCCACTTTTACTTCAGTGTTTATTGGTGATGAATATGTCGTTTTGCTCTTAAATCCTTCCATATGATACCTCGCTTAAAGTACGTAATTGTGTTGTATGTTCCTAACTTTTGTAAGATTACCTATCAGATCGTCCAGGCGCATGTCCGGGGCAGGAATATAAACCGAAACATCCCCTTGTTTATAATTCTCTTTGCAGATGGAGATGAACTTTTTAAATATGTTTTCAAGTATCTTTCTGTCTGCCTGGTAAGAGAAGATAATGAAGAACGCATCCTTATTGCCTGACACCTGTCCGCAGAGCAGGTATCCCATGATCTCTTTTTTTGTGATAGCGGAAAAAGAGAGGTTCTGGTTCATCTTAAAGGATGCCAGATCGCTTCCTTTCATGGCGACTGAAAGGTGAGCTGTGTGGTCAAAAAAGCTGGCGAGATCTTTGCCTGAAAGCCCTGTAAGTCCTGCAATGTGGACTTCGTCAGTGGGCTCGTTGAAGTAGTCATAAAGATCAGTAAGCTTTGCGGTAAAGAGCCTTTCAAATTCGTGTGACTCTGAAAAACCAAGTGATTTCATAAAAGGGTCAAAGGTCTGCCATTCCCAGTCACCCTCCAGGAATGAGAGAAATGCAAGTGGAACCTGCTCTTTTTCCAGCACCTTGATCAGAGACTTTACAAGCATTGTTCCTCCGCCCATTCTTCTGAACTTTGGGATTACAAAAAGAGAGGCGATGGTAAAAGAGTTTCCTTCCTCTACAAAACCTGCAAGGGCACCTATGGCTTTTTGCTCATGAAAAAGACCTATAACGGTGATGGGGATACCGTGAGAGGCCACTGTGTAAACTGTTGGCATGAGCACGTCCTTAAATATCCTAGTGGTTTGGCCTGATACAATTGCTGTTTTCATTAAGTGGATCTCCGTCTGTAATTTATACGAATGTAATTGTAATTTGGTAAATAAAATGACTTATTTAATTCTAACACGTATAAGAACAGAGTGTTAATTTTGGTTGACTTTATCACTTAAAAGCGTTAAAATTTAAAGCGTTACAGCGACAAAATTGTTGGAGGAAATTTCTTATGATCATCAAGGTATTACTTCTTGTGGTTTTCTTTGCGGTTATGCTGGCTATTGGCTTTATCTGCCGCAAGAATGCAACCGATGTAGGCGGCTTTGTTCTGGGCGGCAGGAGCGTGGGGCCCTGGGTTACAGCCTTTGCCTATGGAACCAGCTATTTTTCAGCAGTTATCTTCGTAGGATACGCAGGACAGTTTGGTTGGAAATACGGAATTGCAGCGACCTGGGTCGGAATCGGAAACGCCCTTATAGGTTCACTTCTTGCATGGGTCATCCTCGGAAGAAGAACAAGGATCATGACTCAGCACCTTGATTCAGCTACAATGCCACAGTTCTTTGCAGCAAGATTTGGCGGAAGATCACTTAAGATTGCAGCATCTATCATCACATTCATCTTCCTTATTCCATATACAGCATCTTTGTATAACGGTCTTTCAAGACTCTTTGGAATGGCATTTAGTATTGACTATTCAGTGTGTGTTATTGTTATGGCAGTTCTTACAGGTATCTACGTTATTGCAGGTGGATACATGGCAACAGCAATCAACGACTTTATCCAGGGCATCATCATGCTGATCGGTATCTGCGCAGTTATCGGATCAGTTTTAAACAGCCAGGGCGGATTTATCGCAGCCCTTGACGGCCTTGCAAGGATAAGCGATGAGAGCGTATCAGCAACTCCTGGTATCTTTGCATCATTCTTTGGACCTGACCCACTTAACCTTCTTGGAGTTGTAATTCTTACATCTCTCGGAACCTGGGGACTTCCTCAGATGGTCCAGAAGTTCTACGCAATAAAGAGTGAGAAGGCAATCTCAAAGGGAACAATTGTATCCACATTCTTTGCTTTCATTGTTGCAGGAGGATGTTATTTCCTTGGCGGCTTCGGAAGACTCTTTTCCGACAGAGTGGACATAGCTGCAGGCGGCTACGACTCAATCATTCCTGCAATGCTCTCAGGACTTCCTGATATTCTCATTGCTATCGTAGTGGTTCTGGTGCTTTCTGCATCAATGTCAACTCTTTCATCACTGGTTCTTACCAGCTCATCGACCCTTACCCTTGACCTCCTTAAGGGCCATGTGATCAAGGACATGAATGAAAAGAAACAGCTCTTTATCATGAGAGCTCTCATAGTTGTATTCGTTGGCATCTCTGTAGTTATCGCAATCATCCAGTACAAGCAGAACGTTACCTTCATCGCTCAGCTCATGGGCGTTTCATGGGGAGCTCTTGCAGGTGCATTCCTTGCTCCGTTCCTCTATGGTCTTTACTGGAAAGGCACAAGTAAGGCAGGCGTATGGTGCAGCTTTGTGTTCTCAACAGTTGTGATGCTGCTTAACATGTTTGTAAGATCAAGCTTCCCTAAGCTCTTACAGTCTCCCATCAACGCCGGAGCATTCTGTATGCTGGCAGGACTTGTGATCGTACCTGTGGTCTCACTCTTTACCAAGAAGCCAGACAAGGCCCTTGTGGACGGCGCATTTGCATGTTATGAGAAAGAAGTTATGGTACACCAGAGTACATCACTTTCTGATGAGGATGAATAAAGAAATAACAATTTGAAATAAAATGAAAAACCTGATGACGCCAAATGGCTGTTCATCAGGTTTTTTATATGCTTGGAATAATAGAATGTTAAGCCTCTGATATGCCGTGTTCTTGTAAGAGCTTGCGGAGCTCAGCAATGGTAGCTTCTTGATCAGCAATAGTGGCATTTAGATTCTCAATAAGCTCCTTTTGATATTTTTCATGAGCAATAGCATCCTCTCTGGCGCGACATTGCTCGAGGATATTGATATCAGCATTGGACATATAGATAGACTCAGCAGTGGAATTCATTGATGGATTATCTTTTGTGATCATCTTGACTTCCTCCCATGTAGTTGCTTTGAAAAGCTTCGCCCAGATATCAACGTGACTGGCTTTATCCTCTGAAGTAGCTATATCTGTGTGATTCAATTCTATCACGTAGAGATTGAAGTTGCCAGTGTACAGATAGTTGTCCTTGGTGTTCCTTACTTGATATTTTGCAAAGAATTCCGGATGATCTTCAAATAAAGTGAAGTCAATAAAGCCTATGTGATATACAGGCTTAACCTGATTGTAGTCCTGACCACGAGCTGCGTTATCAAATCTTCTGCATAGGTATGACAGGGATCTCATTGGCCAGTTGTTATAGTTTTCAACCTGCATCTCGATATTGATGTACGTATTATCATTTAGAAGCACAAGAATATCCATTTGGTATTCCTTGTCATTGATTGATCTGCCAACCTCAACTGGATTCTGAATTTTGACATCTTTAATTTTGCTTACAGGAATCCCAAGGATAGAACTGATCAGATTTATCAGTGTGTTTTTGTCTCGCTGTAAGACCATGCGAAACATATAGTCATTGGTCATGTTGTAATGCAACAGTCCAGTCGCATCAAGGTAGTGATAGTTTTCTTGCATATTTATTTTTCCTCATTTCATTAGTTTTGTTACCTTCATGGAATCTGTGGCAGGAATGCCTGATTATTTCTAAAGAATGTAACTTTGAACGTGCTATTGATAAGCACAAATAAAAGAGTATCAGACAAATCTTAAGATTTACCATCGAAATTTCTTAAGATTTTATGTAGTTAAAAAATATCAATAATGGTGAAAAAAATAATATACCATGTACGTCTCCGAGACAAAACAGATTTTTTAAGACCTTGTGCATAACAGCCAAAATAAAAGTGACAAAATTGTGTATTTAACTGTTAAATTTAAGTGGCAATTGTCATATAATTATAGTCACGAGCCCTCATAAAGGGTAAGAATAATCGGGAGGTGTGTTTATGACAAAACACAGTGTAGTAAAACGTATTGGATCTATTGTTATGGCAATGGCTCTCGTATTATCACTTGGTATGCCCAGCCTTACAGTAAGAGCTGCTGAGCCGGTTAAGGAGAAGTCAATCTATGACCTTCCTGCTGATTTTAGTGGCAAGACTGTAATCCTTCATACCAATGATATCCACGGTGCTATAGGACGTTATGCGTATATCGCATCCGTAAGAGAGAACCTTGCTGGTAGAGGCGCAGAGGTTATCCTTGCAGACGCAGGTGACTTCGGACAGGGAACAGCATATGTAAGTACAACTAAGGGACTTGATGCTATTTCTTGCATGAATGCTGCAGGTTATGACATTGTTACTCCTGGTAACCACGAGTTTGATTATGGTGTACCTCAGCTCAAGGCTAACCTTGCAACAGCCAAGTTCCAGACAGTATGCGCAAGTGTACTTGATGGCAATGGCAATTCCATTTTCCAGCCACATACCATCATTACTAAGGGCGGCGTAAAGATTGGTTTCTATGGAATTGAAACTCCTGAAACTACAACCAAGGCTAAACCTGAATATGTAAGAGCTTATAAATTCCTTGAGGGCAAGGATCTTTATAACTGTTCACAGGCTCAGGTAGATGCGCTCAAGGCTGAAGGTGCAGATATCATTGTTTGTATCGCACACCTTGGTGTTGACGGAGAGTCTACAGCAAAGGGCTGCAGCAGCGTAGATGTATTTAAGAACACAAAGGGTATCGACTTCATGCTTGATGGACATTCACACACAGTTATGTCTGCTTCAAGCAACAACCTTCCTATTCAGTCAACAGGAACCAAGCTTCAGGACATCGGTGTTGTTGTTATCGACAACGCTACTAAGAAGGTAGAGGATAACTACCTCTTATCTCTTGAGGGACTTCAGAAGGAAGTTATCGCAGATGCTGTTACAACAGCTATCATCAAGAGAGTAGATGCTGAGTATGACCAGGCATTTGGTAAGAGTGAAGTAGAGCTTAACGGCGCTAAGGCTCCTGGAAACAGAACAGAGGAAACCAACATGGGTGACCTCATTACAGATGCACTTCTTTGGACTGTAACTCAGAATGCATCAAACATCACAGTTGATAAAGATCACATCGTTGCTATCACTAACGGTGGTGGTATCCGTGCAGCTATCCACGCAGGTTCTGTTACTAAGAAGGATATCAACACAGTACTTCCTTTCGGAAACACTGTAGCAGTTGCATACCTTACAGGTGCTGAACTTCTTGAGGCTCTTGAGGCTTCTACTTACAATGCACCAGATGCTCTTGGCGGATATCCTCAGACTGCAGGAATCAAGTTCACACTTGATACAAGAAAGGCATTCGCAAAGGGACCTAACTATCCTGAGTCAACATATGCTAAGCCAAGTGCCATCAACAGAGTTACAATCGAGTCTATCAACGGCAAGCCATTCTCTAAGGATGATACATACGCTGTTGTAACAAACAACTTCTGTACAGACGGCGGTGATACATACTATGTATTCAGAAATGCTAGTGCACAGTTTGACACAGGTATCGTTATGGATGAGGCTGTTATGGACTATGTTAAGACAGAACTCCACGGCGTGATCTCAGCAGACAAGTATGCTCAGCCTCGTGGCGATCAGACAATCCTTAAATAATTAAGCACTTATATGACGCTGTCACCTGATATGTACCCTCTTTACTGGACAAACCAGTAAGGAGGGTATTTTTATGCGTTATAGTTACGAATTCAAATTATTT
>SVFY01000011.1 GCA_015056625.1 Butyrivibrio sp.
TCGTAATGGGTAACATCAAGTCTCAGTCAGTACAGATCAACAATGGTGCTGTTATCGAAGGTATGTGCTCACAGGCTTATGCTGATGTTAATCCTTCAGAGTTCTTTGAGGGACTTAAGAATAAATAATTTAACCATGGAGACCATATGAGAATATTATTAAAGCTCAGCGGAGAAGCCCTTGCCGGTGAAAAGAAGACAGGCTTTGATGAGGAGACAGTTAGAAAAGTTGCACTTCAGGTAAAAAAGCTGGTTGACGACGGCGTACAGGTTGGTATCGTCATCGGAGGCGGCAATTTCTGGAGAGGACGCAGCAGTGAAAATATTGATAGGGTAAAGGCTGACCAGATCGGTATGCTGGCTACTATCATGAACTGCATCTATGTTTCTGAAATATTCAGAAGCGTAGGCATGATGACCAACATCCTTACACCATTTGAGTGTGGATCGTTTACAAAGCTCTTTTCCAAGGACAGAGCTAACAAGTACTTTGACAAGAATATGGTGGTGTTCTTTGCAGGTGGCACAGGACATCCTTATTTCTCCACAGATACAGGCGTTGTGCTCAGGGCAATTGAGGTAGAGGCTGATTATATCCTCCTTGCCAAGGCAATTGACGGGGTTTACGATTCTGACCCTGCAGTTAATCCTTCTGCTAAGAGATATGACACTATCTCTATCGACGATGTGATCAGTCAGAACCTTCAGGTTGTTGATATGACAGCATCAATCCTTGCAAGGGACAACAAGGTTCCTATGAGAGTATTCGCTCTACAGGAAGAGAACAGTATTGTCAAGGCTGCAAGCGGAGACTTTAACGGTACAACAGTTACTACAAACTAAACCATATGGAGGAACAGGGGTATGAACGAAAGACTTAAAACCTTTAATGACAAAATGCAGAAATCCTATGATTTCCTTACAGAAGATCTTGCATCTATCCGTGCTGGAAGAGCTAATCCCAAGGTGCTGGACAAGATCAAGGTAGATTACTACGGAACACCAACACCGATCCAGCAGGTTGGTAACGTATCAGTTCCAGAGGCAAGGATCATCCAAATCGCTCCTTGGGACAAGAGTCTTATCAAGGACATTGAGAAGGCTATCATGGCATCTGATCTTGGTATCACACCAAGTAACGACGGTGCAGTTATCAGACTTGTTTTCCCAGAGCTCACAGAGGAGCGCAGAAAACAGCTCTCCAAGGACATCCGCAAGAAGGGCGAGGATGCCAAGGTTGCAGTAAGAAACGTTCGCCGTGACGGCAATGATTCCTTCAAGAAGCTTAAGGGAACTGAGGTTTCAGAGGATGAGATCGAAGATCTTAACGAAGAGCTTCAGAAGATCACTGACAAGTTTATCAAGGATATTGATAAGGCTATAGAAGATAAGACAAAAGAGATAATGACAGTTTGATCTGCCATTAGTGGTGAAGTTATGGAAGAAAATCTTAATATTCCTGCACATGTAGCTATCATTCTGGATGGCAACGGAAGATGGGCCAAACAGAAGGGCATGCCAAGAAATTATGGACATATGCAGGGCGCTAAGGCTGTAGAGGATATACTGGTTGATGCCAGAGATATGGGCATCAAGTACCTTACAGTTTATGCTTTCTCAACAGAGAACTGGAATCGTCCTGAGGCAGAGGTTTCTGCCCTCATGACGATTTTGCGTAATTACCTTAAGACCAGTATAAAGAAGTCAATGAAAAACAATGTCAGATGCAGGGTCATCGGCGAAAGAAGCAAGCTTTCTGACGACATCCAGGCTGCTATAAATGAGCTTGAGGATGCCACCAAGGACAACACAGGGCTTACCTTCACCATTGCTATCAATTATGGTAGCCGTGATGAGATAAGACGTGCAGTTAAAAAGATCGCTGACAAGGCTGTAAGAGGCGAGATCTCACCAGATGACATTACAGAGGAGATGATCTCCAAAAACCTGGACACTGACTTTTTGCCAGATCCTGACCTTCTTATCAGGACCTGTAACGAGCAGAGGATATCAAATTTCCTTCTGTGGCAGTGTGCCTATACTGAGTTTTATTACACTCCTGTGGCATGGCCTGACTTTAACAAGGCAGAGCTAATTAAGGCTGTAGAGTCTTATTCCACAAGAAACCGTAAGTTTGGCGGACTTAAGGAAGGCCAGCAATAATATCAGATCCAATTATGGGTCAAGAGGACAAAAGTGCCTTTTGACCCTCATTCTTATTTTAAAAGCGAGAACACAAAATTGAAGACCAGAGTTATTAGCGGAATAATAATAGGAGTGGTATTGGCAGCTGTGCTGATACCAGGGGGATACGTTTTACTTGCAGCCCTGCTTGCAGTGTCACTTGTAGGCTACTTTGAGATGACAAGGGCCCTTGGAGTACACATAACAGGGAAAAAGCTAAATGCCCTTGAAGCCTGCGGATATGTAGCAACTGTGCTCCATTACGTTCAGATGATGCTTGTCAGGGATTACAGATATTTCATCTTTTCTGTGATGTTTGCATTTTTCCTGATAATGGTCTGCTACGTATTAACTTTCCCCAAGTACACTTCACACCAGGCAATCTATTGCTTCTTTAGCTTTTTATACGTGCCCATCAACCTTTCATTTATCTATCTTCTAAGGATAAGACCACTGGGAATATACTTTGCATGGATCCCATTTATTGCATGGATCTGTGATACATGCGCATATTTCGCAGGGCGTGCTTTTGGAAAACACAAGCTTGTTCCGATCCTCTCTCCCAAGAAGACCATTGAGGGTGCCATTGGCGGAACACTTGGCGCAATGGCTGTTGGAGCACTGTTTGGATATCTTTTGTATAACAATGTAACCCATAACACTGGCACAATATACGTTCTTATGATCATTACCTTTGTAGGAAGCATTATCTCTCAGCTTGGAGATCTTTTGGCTTCAGGCATAAAGAGAAATCACGAGATCAAGGATTACGGCCACATAATACCTGGACATGGAGGTATCATGGACCGTTTTGATTCAGTAATTTTCGTAACTCCATGTATTTATTTCTTGTCAGTTGTGCTGACAAAGATCATGTAACAGCAATAAAAAGGAAATGCATTTATGCGTAAGATAGTACTTCTTGGATCAACAGGATCCATTGGAACCCAGACCCTTGACGTTGTAAGAAACAACAAAGAGGAGCTTGAGGTAGTTGGAATAGCTGCAAACAGCAGCGTAGATAAAGTTGAAGAGCAGGTCAGAGAATTCCATCCAAGGTACGTTGCCATGTTTGACAGTAAGGCAGCAGCAGAGCTCAAGGATAGGAGCAGGGACCTTGGAATAGATGTCCTTTCAGGAATGGAGGGACTTCTTGAGATAGTTTCTGTCCCTGAGGCAGATACAGTTCTTACAGCAGTTGTAGGAATGATCGGCATTCAGCCCACCATCAGAGCTATAGAAGCGGGAAAAGATATTGCCCTTGCCAACAAAGAAACTCTTGTCTGTGCAGGGCACATCATCATGCCTCTTGCCAGGGAAAAAGGCGTTTCTATCCTGCCTGTTGATTCAGAGCACAGCGCTATTTTCCAGTCTCTTAATGGTGAGCCAAGGGACAAGGTGGAAAAGATCCTTCTGACAGCCAGTGGCGGACCCTTCAGGGGCAAAAAGAGATCTGAGCTGGAAAAAATGACAGCTGCTGATGCACTCAAGCACCCCAACTGGGACATGGGCCCCAAGGTTACCATCGATTCCTCATCTCTTGTGAACAAGGGGCTTGAAGTCATGGAGGCCAGATGGCTCTTTGACGTATCCCTTGATAACATTGAGGTTGTCGTTCACCCTCAGAGCATTGTCCACAGCGCAGTTCAGTATGTGGACGGCGCAGTTATGGCACAGCTTGGAGTTCCGGATATGAAGCTTCCTATCCAGTACGCACTTTTTTACCCGGATCGTCGTCCCATGGCGGAAAAGAGACTTGACCTGTTTGAGCTTCACAGCCTGACATTTGAAAAGCCTGATACAGATACTTTCAGAGGCCTTAAGCTGGCATTTGATGCAGCAAGGCGCGGCGGCAGCATGCCAACAGTATTTAACGCAGCCAACGAGATGGCAGTTAAGAGATTCTTAAAGGGAGATATCAGATATCTCCAGATCTACGAGATGATAGAAAAAGCTATGGAGAACCACAAGGTTATAGAAAATCCTGACGTAAGTCAGATCCTTGCGGTAGAGAAGGAAACCTATGACTTCCTTGAAAATCTTGCTCTCTGATAGCTTAATAATAAAAGGATTTTACTAAGACAATGATAGTTAGTGTACTTATTTTCTTTCTAATATTTGGAATATTGGTCACTTCCCACGAGTTTGGCCATTTCATCATTGCCAAGTCAAGCGGCATCAGGGTCAATGAGTTTTTTGTAGGAATGGGACCAACCCTCTGGAAAAAGAAAAAGGGAGAGACCCTCTACAGCATCAAGCTCCTTCCTATTGGCGGAGCATGCGTCTTCGACGGAATGGATCCGGTGGCAGAGGACAAGGAAGGATACGATGAGCACTCATTTTTAAATGCCCCTGTGTGGAGGAGGATAGCAACTCTTTTTGCAGGACCATTTGCGAACTTTATTATCGCTTATATCCTTGCAGTTATCCTGGTCAGCTTTGCAGCCTGGGATTTCCCTGTTATCAGCAAGATGACAGAGGATTCAGCAGCTACTGAGGCGGGACTTCTTCCCGGGGATAAGTTTATCAGTATTGACGGTGAGAAGGTCCACATGGCCGGCGAAGTTACCATGATTTCCCAGTTTGCAGAAGGAAGTCCCATGGACATCGTCTATGAAAGAGACGGGGAGATACATGAGACAACTCTCGTACCCAAGTACGATGAAGATGCTGGAAGATATTACATGGGGATCTACCTTGGGGAGTATGGCAGCATTGAGGGGCCACAGGCTCTTAAGTACGCATGGTATGAGGTTCGCTACTACTTTAAGACCACCTACAGGAGCCTTGCGCTTTTAATTAAAGGCAAGCTCAGCAAGGACGACGTTTCAGGACCTGTGGGTATGGTGAAAATAGTGGATGACACCTATGAAGAGGTTAAGCCCTACGGCGTATCGGCAGTGGTACTTACCATGCTGTCGCTGACAGTTCTTTTGTCCGTGAACCTTGGAGTTATGAACCTTCTGCCACTTCCTGCGCTGGATGGCGGAAGACTGGTATTCCAGTTTATTGAGGTTATAGTAGGTAAGCCTGTTCCACCGGAAAAAGAGGGCTTTGTCCACATGGTGGGAATGCTGGCGCTACTGGGACTTATGGTATTTGTTCTGTTTAATGACATAACAAAATTCACCAGATGATTTAAGAGGTTGAAAGATGGCATATAGAGATAATACTAAGGTAATACATATAGGCGACAGAGTTATCGGTGGAGGCAATCCTGTTCTGATCCAGTCCATGACCAACACCAAGACTGAGGATGTAAAGGCCACAGTTGCCCAGATCTTAAGACTCCAGGAGGCAGGGTGCGAGATCATAAGAAGCACTGTGCCAACTTTGGAGGCAGCCAAGGCTATTTCTGAGATCAAAAAACAGATCAGCATCCCTATCGTTGCTGACATTCATTTTGATTACAAAATGGCAATTGCAGCTATGGAAAATGGAGCCGACAAGATCAGGATCAACCCGGGTAACATCGGATCCAGGGACCGCATAGCAGCTGTCGTTTCCTGCGCAAAAGAAAGAAATATCCCTATCAGAGTTGGCGTTAACAGCGGCTCTCTTGAAAAGAATCTTGTAGAAAAATACGGCGGAGTTACTGCAGAGGGCCTTGTAGAGAGCGCCCTTGATAAGATCGGAATAATAGAGGATCTTGGCTACGACAACATGGTTGTGAGCATCAAATCCTCAAATGTCATGCTCTGTGTCAAGGCTCACGAGCTTTTGGCAGAAAAGTGCAGCTATCCTCTCCACGTTGGTATCACAGAGGCTGGAACAGTTTATGGCGGCAATATCAAGTCATCTGTAGGCCTTGGCATAATCTTAAATGAGGGCATTGGCGATACCATCAGAGTTTCCCTTTCAGGAGATCCTGTGGAGGAGATCAAGACAGCCAAGACTATTCTTAAGACCCTCGGCATGAGAAAGGGCGGAATAGAAGTTGTTTCCTGCCCAACCTGCGGAAGGACCAACATCGACCTTATAGGACTTGCCAACGCAGTAGAAAACATGGTCCAGGGCTATGATCTTGATATCAAGGTTGCAGTTATGGGATGCGCTGTAAATGGACCTGGGGAGGCCAGAGAGGCAGACATCGGAATTGCAGGAGGACTTCATGAGGGCCTTCTTATCAAGAAGGGCGAGGTTGTCAAAAAGGTTCCGGAAGATCAGCTGCTTCAGACTTTAAAGGATGAGCTTGATTCTTTTGTTAAGTAGTTTTTTGTGAAGTTTTGTGAGGAAGCATTAGTTTTATGGGGAAGGCATTTTTTGAAGTTTTTCCGGGTCTAAAGCTTGATTCAAAGACAAGTGAGATCATGGAGCAGACCAATGTTACAAAAGTCTCTACTACTCGTAAGCAGGACTTTATCAGAATATATATCGAGAGCAACAATCTGATCGACAAGTCAGACATCAGAAGGGCAGAGGATGGTATTAGGAAGCAGCTTTTTAAAGACCAGGACATCACCATCAAGATCTACGAGAAATTTTCACTTTCTGCCCAGTACACACCAGAGAATTTATTAGATCTATACAGAGAGAGCATTGAGCTTGAACTTAGGGACTATGACCATATGGAGTATAGTCTCTTTCGTTCGGCTTCTTTTTTATACCCTGATCAGGACAATGTTATTGTAAGGCTCGAGGACAGCGTCGTGGGGAAAAGAAAAGCTCCCGACCTTGTGAGAGTCTTATCCAAGATCTTCAATGAGAGGTGCGGACTTTCAGTAGTCATTTCTCCTGAGTTTGTTGAAGTGGAGAAAGAGGACAAGGAGCCGGACTACAGCCAGGAAGCTGGAAAGATGGCTAAAAAGCTTGAGGACCTTGAAGCAAAGAGCCAGGAAAAGGAAGAGAAAGAAAAGGAGAAGGAAAGCGCTAAAGCTGAAACTACTCCTGCTGCCAAGAATACAAAGTTTGAAGGAAAATCACTTCCTTCAGGTGCCAAGGGAAAGGGCTTTGGCAAAAGAGAATTCAGCTCCAGCTACAAAAAGTCTGACAATCCTGATGTTATCTTTGGAAGAGACTTTGATGATGAAGCCATGAAGCTTGTTGACCTTATGGGCGAGCTTGGAGAAGTCACTATCCATGGCAAGATCATCGAGTATGACCAGAGGGATATAAGGAATGAGAAGACAATTCTCATATTTGCTGTAACTGATTTTACAGATTCAATTGCAGTGAAGATGTTCGTGAATACTGAAGACGTCCCTGACATTACCAAGGACATCAAGATGGGCGCCTTTGTTAAGATCAAGGGTATTGCAGCTGTTGATAAATTTGACCATGAGCTTTCCATACAGTCTGTTGTTGGAGTCAAGAAGATCTCTGACTTTACAGTAAAGCGAAAAGATATGGCTGAGGTCAAGAGAGTAGAGCTCCACTGCCATACCAAGATGAGCGACATGGACGGCGTATCTGAGGTCAAGGATATTGTAAAGCAGGCCTATAAGTGGGGAATGCCTGGTATCGCCATTACGGACCACGGCGTTGTACAGGCTCTTACAGATGCAAACCACGTTTGGGAAGATCTCTACAAAGAAGAAAAAGGCCGCCGCAAGGAAGCAGGAGAGCCTCCTATAGAAAGGCAGGATTTCTTTAAGCTGATACTGGGCGTCGAGGCATACGTAGTAGATGACCTTAAAGAGATCGTGGTAAATGATAAAGGCCAGAGCATTGATGACACCACCTTTGTAGTCTTTGATATTGAGACAACAGGTTTTTCACCTATAAAAAACAAGATAATTGAAATTGGCGCCGTTAAGATCAAAAACGGCGAGATAATAGACAGATTTTCGGAGTTCATCAATCCTCAGGTTCCAATACCCTACAGGATAACCAAGCTCACCAGCATAACTGATGACATGGTCATGGATGCTCCCACAAGGGAAGTCATCATTCCTAAATTTGTTGAGTTCTGCAAAGACGCTGTCCTTGTAGGACATAACGTTACCTTTGATATCAGCTTTATCAACCAGAACTGCAAGGAACTTGATATTGATGTTGATTACACAACGGTAGATACATTGTGGCTTTCAAGGTACTTCTTCCCGCTGCAGGCCAAGCACACCCTTGATGCGGTAGCCAAGACTCTGAACATTGTCCTTGAACACCACCACAGGGCTGTTGATGATGCTGAGTGTACAGCACTTATATTTAACAAGTTTGTACCTATGCTCAAGGAGCAGGGTGCTTTGGACCTTACCCAGGTCAACATACTTGGTAAGCCAACTCCTGAGATGATAAGGCATCTTCGCCCTAACCACTGCATCATCCTTGCCAAGAATACCCTTGGAAGAGTCAATCTCTATACCCTTGTCAGCAAGTCCCATATTGATTACTTTAGAAGGTTCCCTCTTATTCCCAAGAGCGAGCTTATCAAGTACAGAGAGGGCCTTATCGTTGGAAGTGCATGCTGCGCAGGCGAGCTCTACGGCGCTGTTGTGGAGGGAAGACCTCCGGAAGAGATCGCCAGACTTGTAAGCTTTTATGACTATTTGGAGATCCAGCCTGTCGCCAACAACCATTTCATGGTGGACAGCGAGAGGTATGAGGATATTAACAGCGACGATGACATAAGGGAGATCAACAAGGAGATCATAAGGCTTGGAGAGCAGTTCAATAAGCCTGTTGTTGCTACCTGTGACGCTCACTTTTTAAATCCTGAGGACGAGATCTACAGGACCATCATCATGGCAGGAAAGGGTATGAACGACGAAGAGCCGGCACCTCTTTACCTTAGGACCACTGACGAGATGATGGCTGAATTTGACTATCTTGGAGGAGAAAAGGCCAGGGAGATCGTTGTGGACAACACAAGGAAAATCCTTGATATGTGTGATTCCATTTCTCCTGTGCGTCCTGATAAATGTGCCCCTGTCATTGAAAACAGTGACAGCATCCTGACCAAGATCTGCTACGACAAGGCCCATGAGATATACGGAGAAGATCTTCCTGAGATAGTACAGGAGCGTCTTGAGAGGGAGCTTAACTCTATTATCAAGAACGGTTTCGCGGTTATGTATATCATTGCCCAGAAACTGGTTTGGAAGTCAGTTGAGGACGGGTATCTGGTAGGCTCCAGAGGATCAGTAGGATCATCCTTTGTTGCCTTTGCCTCTGGTATCACTGAGGTTAATTCACTTAGTCCTCACTATGTGTGCCCTAAGTGCAAATTCAGCGATTTTGATTCGCCGGAGGTTCTGGCCTTTGGCGGTAACTCAGGCTGCGACATGCCTGACAAGAGATGCCCTAAGTGTGGAACCATGATGAACAAGGACGGCTTTGACATTCCTTTCGAGACCTTCCTTGGATTTAAGGGTGATAAGGAGCCTGATATCGACCTTAATTTCTCCGGTGAGTACCAGAGTAAGGCCCACAAGTACACAGAGGTTATCTTTGGCTACGGACAGACCTTCAGGGCAGGTACTATAGCATCTCTTGCTGATAAAACTGCCTACGGCTTTGTGAAAAAATACTACGACGGCATCGGATCCAGCAAGAGAAAATGTGAGATAAACAGAATAGTCCAGGGATGCACGGGGATCCGAAGAGGAACTGGTCAGCATCCGGGAGGAATCATAGTTCTTCCTGTGGGAGAGGACATCAATTCCTTCTGTCCTGTCCAGCATCCTGCCAACGATATGACTACGGCCACCATCACAACCCACTATGACTATCACTCGATTGACCATAACCTTTTAAAGCTTGATATTCTGGGACACGATGATCCCACAATGATAAGATTTTTGCAGGACTGCACAGGTCTTGACCCTAAGATGGTTCCTCTTGATGATAAGAACGTAATGAGTCTGTTCATGAACACGGAGGCTTTAAACGTAACACCTGAGCAGCTTGGAGGCACCAAGCTTGGATGCCTTGGACTTCCTGAGTTTGGTACAGACTTTGCCATGCAGATGGTTATTGATGCAGGGCCATCGTCTCTTTCCCACCTTATAAGGATCTCAGGTCTTTCCCATGGAACAGACGTATGGCTGGGTAACGCCCAGACCCTTATCCAGGAGGGCAAAGCTACCATCGATACCTGCATCTGCTGTCGAGATGATATCATGATCTACCTGATCCAGAAGGGCCTTGATAAGTCTGAGTCCTTTAAGATCATGGAGGCTGTACGTAAGGGTAAGGTTGCCAAGGGCAAGGAACCCAACTGGCCTGATTGGAAAAAAGACATGACAGACCACGGTGTTCCTGACTGGTACATCTGGTCCTGTGAAAAGATCAAGTACATGTTCCCTAAGGCTCACGCTGCAGCTTATGTAATGATGGCCTGGAGAATTGCGTACTTTAAGGTATATATACCACAGGCCTTCTACGCTGCATGGTTCAGTATAAGGGCCAAGGCCTTCAACTACGAGCACATGTGCCTTGGTGAAAACCATCTTCACGCCATAATGAAAGACTACCAGAGCCGCAAGGATACGCTTTCCAACTCAGAGCAGAACGAGTACGGCGATATGAGGCTTGTGGAGGAGATGTACGAAAGAGGCATAGAGTTTATGCCGATCGACATCTTCAAGGTTAAGAGTAGGGACTTCCAGGTAATAGGCGACAAGATCATGCCAGCCCTGACCAGTATCGATGGTATGGGTGAAAAAGCTGCTGACCAGATCGTGGAAGCAGCCAAGGACGGTCCTTTCCTTAGTAAGGATGATTTCAGGCAGAGGACCAAGTGCCCTCAGGGCGTCATCGACAAGATGGCTGATATGGGACTTTTGGGAGATATTCCAGACTCCAATCAGATAAGCCTCTTCGACCTTATGAAGGGAATGTAATAGACGAAAAAATGCCAGTGGCGATCTGCCACTGGCATTTATAAGTTACGCTGTATATCTCATGGAAGAGTGATACTTGATGGAAGAGCACCAGGATTTAAGTAAAACTCTGTATCCTTGTCAGATTCAAGGATTTCTCCTGTGGCTGCATCCAAAGTATATTCATATGCAGTGTTTTCGTGATAGAATGTAAGCTCATATTTTGTCACAGTACTTTTTACATTCTTATCATCAGTTTTAACCTCATCGGTCGTTTCATCTTTATCTGCTGTTTCCTCCTCATCTGTGACAGCTTCTACGTTCAGGAAAATAACCTGTTTTTCTTTGAGACCTGCATCCTTAAGTGCAATCTTCTTGGCCTGAGCCTCAGTGATGATACTGCCTGCAGCAAAAGCAGGAACAGCCATGACCACCATAAGAGCAAAGGAAATGATCACCGCACCAAGCGATTTACAAAACAAAGATTTCTTCATAATCTCGCCTCCTCTCTATGCAGTTTCCCTACATACATTATACACCTATTTATACGAATGCAAGCAGTTTTCGGGCAAATTTCTTTTTCGGGGTTGACAGGAAGATAGGAGAAGTATATATTAAACATATGAGCAGATGTTCAAATGTTTAAATGAGAGCAAAAAATCCTATATCTGCAGATGCAGCAAAGGGGTTTTGCAGAAAGGAGATACAGATGCACAGAGATCTTCCCAATGAAGATGAGCTCTACGACCTGGCGGAGCTGTTTAAGGTATTTGGTGATTCCACAAGGATCAGGATACTGTTTGAACTCTTTGATGATGAGATGAATGTGGGAGATATAGCCGAGAGGCTTTCCATGACCCAGTCAGCAATTTCACATCAGCTTAAGATATTAAAACAGAGCAAGCTCGTTGGAAACAGGCGAGAGGGCAAGCAGATAGTGTATTTCCTGGCAGATGACCATGTGCGTACCATCATAGATCAGGGTATTAACCATATAGAAGAATAAAAAATGAGTGCTACTAAGGGTGGCAGAAAGGTGGAAGTTATGAAGAAAACATTTAAGTGTGAGGTTGATTGTGCAAATTGTGCAGCTAAGATGGAAGATGCTGTTAAGAAGATAGAGGGAGTTGTAAGTGCAAGAGTTAATTTCATGACACAGAAGTTTACACTTGAGGCTGAAGAGGGCATTTTTGACAAGGTATTTGATGAGGCAGTAAAGGCCTGCAAGAAGGTTGAGCCTGACTGTGAAATTGAGAAAGCATGATTTTATGCAGCTAGACGAGGCATTTACTTATGACCAAGAAACAAAAGAAAGTTAGAAACCGGATAATCATAGTACTTATCATGTTTGCGGTACTGATGATATTAGATAAAACTGGAGTTTTAGAGCCGGTGCCATGGTACATTCAGTTTGTTATCTTCCTGGTACCATACATCATCATCGGCTACGACGTTATCAAGAAGGCAGCCATCAACATCAGTCACGGACAGGTGTTTGATGAGAACTTCCTTATGATGATCGCAACCTTCGGAGCATTTGGAATTGGCGAGTACTCAGAGGCATTGGCAGTAATGCTCTTTTACCAGGTGGGCGAACTGTTCCAGAGCGTCGCTGTGGCCAAGTCCAGGCAGTCAATATCAGATCTTATGAGCATTGCTCCTGAGTTTGCAAACCTTGTAGCCGAGGACGGCTCAGTATCTGAGGTTGATCCTGAAGAGGTCAGCGTTGGAGATACCATCCTTGTAAGAGCCGGTGAGAAGATACCGGTAGATGGAACAGTCCTTGAGGGCGAATCCTTTGTTGACACTGCAGCTCTTACAGGCGAGTCTGTTCCGAGGAGAGTAGCTGCAGGGGACGACGTCATAAGCGGCTGCGTAAATGGTGAGGGAATCCTCAAGATAAAGGTTGTAAAGGCCTATGAGGACTCCACAGTTGCCAAGATCCTTGAGCTTGTGGAGAACGCCAGCAACAAGAAGTCCAGAATGGAGAACTTTATAACCAGGTTTGCAAGGTACTACACACCGGTAGTTACCATAGGTGCGGTGCTTCTTGCGATACTTCCTCCATTTCTTTTACACATACCATTTTCAGACAGTATCAGAAGAGCCTGCATTTTCCTGATTGTTTCCTGTCCATGTGCGCTTGTTATCTCGGTTCCACTGGGATTCTTTGGCGGGATCGGTTCAGCATCCAAAAAAGGCGTTCTTGTTAAGGGCAGTAACTTCCTTGAGGCAGCAGCCCTTATAGATACAGTGGTTTTTGACAAGACAGGAACTATCACAAAGGGAGAGTTCAAGGTATCAGAAATCATCCCATCTACCCAGAGCTCTTTTTCCGAGGATGAGCTCCTTGCCATGGCGGCAGCAGGTGAGGCATTTTCAAATCACCCAATCGCAAGATCAATTGTTAACTGCTACCAGGAGAAAAACGCTGGAAAGAGCCCTGACACCAGCTTTATAGATGAATCCCAGACCAGGGAGATAGCTGGAAACGGCATCAGTACTCTTTATAACGGAAAAGAGCTTTTGCTTGGAAACAACAGGCTCATAGATGTACCAGCTTCCATCGGCCTTTTGGATGAGAGCGCAGGAACAGTTATCTATGTGGCTTATGACAAAGTTTACGCCGGAGCCATTGTAATAGCAGATACCATCAAGGACGGCGTAAAGGAAGCCATAAAGGGTCTCTACGACCTTGGAGTAAAGAAAGCAGTTATGCTCACCGGCGACAATGAAGACATTGCAAGGCATGTATCAGACCAGGTTGGCATAAATGACATCAAGGCAGAGCTTCTTCCAGCTGACAAGGTGTCTGCAGTTGAAAAAATGCTTGGCGAAGAGGATAATAGTAAGAGGCTTGCATTTGTTGGTGACGGCATCAATGATGCACCAGTTCTTATGAGAGCTGATGTGGGTATCGCAATGGGATCCCTTGGAAGTGATGCAGCTATTGAGGCTGCGGACATCGTCATCATGGACGACGACCTCAGGAAGATCTCATCTGTGATCAGGATCGCAAGGGGAACAGTTCGCATTGTAAAAGAGAACATCGTATTTGCCCTTGCTGTTAAGCTGATAATCCTGGTGCTTGGTGCACTTGGCCTTACGACCATGTGGCTTGCGGTATTTGGCGACGTAGGCGTTGCAGTTATCGCGATCCTGAACTCCATGCGAGCTTTAAACTACAAGTAAAACCGCCAGGAGGATAATATATGCCAAGGACAGAGCTTGATCTGGTCTCACTTTTAATGAAGATCGTTGCCAGAGAAACTGGTGAGATCAGCAAGGTGGACTACACTCCGCAGAAGAAGGCTTTTAACGCCCTTGCATTTCCAGATGAAACTAAACTTGAAAGAGCTACCCCCGAATCTCAGGGGGTCAGCTCTGCTTTTTTTGCCAGGCTGATCCGTGATCTTGCATCCGACAGTGAGTCAAGGATCCACAGATTCATGGCCCTAAGACACGGCAAAGTCATCGCCGAGTGCTCTTTTGAACCCTTTGACATGGACATGTGGCACGTGACCTACTCTATGTGCAAGAGCATAACGGGCATGGCTATAGGCATTCTTATCGACGAGGGGAAGCTGAAACTAACTGACACCCTTCAGGATATCTTTGGGGCCAGAATGGGCCTCTTTAACAGCTTTAAAAAGCAGGTTACAGTCAGAAACCTTCTTAATATGTCCAGTGGCGTTGACTTTAACGAGGCTGGAGCCATAAGTGGCAATGACTGGAGAAAGAGCTTTTTTGAAGCGTCATTTAAATTCGATCCCGGAACAAAATTTGAATATAACAGCATGAACTCCTACATGCTCTCAGCCATAGTCACTGAGATCACAGGCCAGACTCTATTTGATTTCTGCAAGGAGAGGATATTTAACCCCATGGGGATAAAAAGAGTATTCTGGGAGAGCTGCCCCCAGAGCATTACAAAGGGCGGATGGGGCCTGTTTATGAGGATTGAGGACATGGCCAAAATGGGACAGCTCTATCTACAAAACGGCAAGTGGAATGATCAGCAGATCGTCTCAAGGCAGTGGGTGGTTGAGTCCACAGCTCTCCAGATAGAGACCCAGGATGAGGACAATCAGCACTACGGCTATCAGATCTGGATAAACAACGACAGGAAAGGCTCTTTTGCCTATAACGGAATGCTGGGGCAGAACGTATTTGTATACCCCGACATCGACATGGTGGTTGTCACCAATGCAGGTAACAAGGACGTGTTCCAGACCAGCAGCATGGCACAGCTTATCAGAAAGCGCATGAAGAGCGAGATAGAGGTGTTTGATGAGCCTTTGCCTGAGGATGAGGCTTCTCTTTCAGAGCTTAAGGCTATATGCAAGTCCGTGAGCCTTCGGATCCCAAGGTTCCCTGCCATAATCCGTGGAGGGTGGGAAAACAGGAGTGTGTCAATGACAACAGGTTCATCCAGGCGTAGAGATCATTCTTTCTACAAAAAGAGATTTGATGCGCCGTTGTCTGATACCCGCAACGAAGACCAGCTTATAAACACCTTCCTTAGGAGGATGTCCGGCAACAAATACGATATTGAAACTCCGGGAGTAGGTCTTTTCCCCATAATGATGCAGGTGGTGCACAACAACTTCACCGACGGAATAAGGAGCATTGGCCTCAGGTACACAGATGACAGGCACCTGTACATCGATGTCTACGAGGGAGAGGTTATCTTCAGACTAAAGTGCGGCTTTGGGGACAAACGATATATCAGCGACCTGAACATGCACGGAGAAAACTACAAGGTGTCCCTTCGCTCAACGGTTACGAGAGATGAGTACAACAGGCTGGTGCTTCGAAATGACATATATTTTCTTGAGGAGGCCTGTCTTAGGAACTTTAATATCTACTTTGAGGATGACGGAAGGATTGAGGTAAGGCTCTCTGAGACGCCGGGAACTGACATGCTCATGAATGCCATGAGGAATGTAAGGGCTGAGACCAGTGGCATTGAGTCCACCATCATCAATAAGCTGTTAAAGGGAGGAATGAAGGAAGCTCTGGAGCATGCGGTTAAAAATACAGTTCAGCCGGTGATCTATGGACGGCTTTCAAACCCGGAGTTTATAATGCCCACAGATGAAGAAAAGTAGTCCTCACTATGGTATACTAAAAGCTGGTTATGTTTAAGAATCAAGAAAGAGGTACACATATGTCTAATACTATTTATGAAAAACTTATAGCTTGCAGAGATGCAGTAAGAAAGGTAACAGATTTTGAGCCTGAGGTTGCACTTGTACTTGGCTCAGGCCTTGGAGCTTTTGCAGATAACATCAAAGTTGAAACAGAGGTTTCCTACAGTGATATCCCGGGCTTCCCTGTATCAACAGTTCCAGGACATGCTGGAAAGTTCATCTTTGGATATCTTGGAGATAAAAAGATCGTATGCATGAAGGGAAGAGTTCATTTCTATGAGGGGTACGATATCAGTGATGTTGTACTTCCAGCAAGACTTATGAGCCTTCTTGGTGCTAAGGTTCTTTTCCTTACAAACGCAGCAGGAGGCCTTGGAGAGGGATTTAACGCCGGAGACCTTATGCTCATCACAGATCACATCTCAATCTTTGCGCCTAACCCGCTTATCGGACCAAACCTTGATGAGATGGGAGCCAGATTCCCTGATATGTCTTCTGTTTATGACAAGGACCTTCAGGAGGTTATAAAGAAGGTTGCAGATGAGAACGGTATTAAACTTCAGCAGGGCGTTTACTGCCAGCTTACAGGCCCTTCCTTTGAGTCTCCAGCTGAGATCAGACTTCTTGGTAAGCTTGGAGTGTCAGCAGTTGGAATGAGCACTGTTGTTGAAGCTATTGCAGCTAACCACTGCGGCATGAAGATCTGCGGAGTATCCTGCATCAGCAATCTGGCAGCAGGTATCTCTGATCAGCCACTTTGCCATGAGGAAGTCCAGGAGGCAGCAGATAAGGCAGCGCCACTATTCACCAAGCTTGTAGCTGAGTCAATAAAGAGGTTTTGATCATGAATATTAGATTCTTTAACGCCAAGATCCTTACCATGGAAGATGGAAAAGACATTTTCCATGGACAGATATTTGTATCCGGAAGCAGGATACTTTTTGTGGGAACAGATGAAGAAGCTGCGAAGTACTGGCAGGATCATCCAGATACCGTCATAAAGTGGGACAGGGAGATAGACTGCAGAGGAAACCTTCTGATGCCTGGCTTTAAAAATGCCCACACCCATTCAGCCATGACGCTTATGAGATCCAAGGCTGATGACCTTCCGCTCTCTGACTGGCTGAACAACCAGATATTCCCTGTGGAAGCCAAGATGACAGCAGAAGATATCTATCACCTCAGTAAGATCTCCATCATGGAGTACCTTACAAGTGGTATGACTGCGGCCTTTGAGATGTATCTGACACCTTACTCAGTGGCAGATTCCTTCAGGGACTGCGGCTTTAGGTGTGTTCAGACCAGCTGTGTCAACAACTTCAGCCAGTCTGTTGAGCTTCTTGAAGACTACTATAACGACCTTAACGGAAGAGATGAGTACAACTCATTTATCCTTGGAGTTCATGCAGAGTACACCTGTTCAAAAGAGCTTCTTATGAAGGCTGCAGATTTGGTGCACAAGTACAAGGCACCTTTCTGGGCTCACATTCAGGAGACTGAGTCTGAGCTTATGGAGTGCGTTGAGAGATATGGCATGTCACCAATACAGTTCTTTGACAGCCTTGGCCTTTTTGACTACGGCGGAGGCGGATACCACGTGGTCTGGACCAATGAACACGACAGGCAGATCATGAAGGACAGAGGGCTCTTTGCTGTAACAAACCCTGGCTCAAACACCAAGCTTGCCAGCGGAATAGCACCCATAAAAGAGTACCTTGAGTGCGGCATTCCTGTCGCAATAGGAACCGACGGGCCTGCCAGCAACAACTGCCTTGATATGTTCAGGGAGATGTTTTTGGTAACTGGTCTTGCCAAGCTTAAAAACATGGATGCAAGCAGTGTTGAAGCTACAGAGGTCCTTAAGATGGCAACTGTTAACGGCGCTCACGCCATGGGACTTATGGATGCTGATGTACTTGCAGAGGGCAAGCTTGCAGATATTATCATGCTGGACCTTTACCAGCCTAATATGCAGCCTATCAACAATATCCAGAAGAACATTGTCTATAGCGGAAGCAAGCAAAACGTCCTCATGACCATGATCGGCGGAATCATCCGCTACGAAAACGGCAAGTTCAACATTGGAGAAGAACCTTCTGAAATCTACAAAAAGGCGGAAGAGATCAGTAAAAGGATATATAGCTGACAATGGAATTATACATAATACTTTTGGTTGTCCTGGCATTTATAGTGGCGGCGTTCTTACTGGGGCTCCGTGACAGAGCAGTAGCCCGCAGGATGCTTATTAAAAAGCTCAATAACGAATATGGAAAAGAGCCTCAGAGAAACTATAAAGCCAAAGACAGGGAGCATATCAGTGGCTATTATAAAAACCACAGACAGGGCTTCCAGATAGACGATACCACCTGGAATGACCTCAATATGGACAGCGTCTACGACAGGATGGACTACTGCCTTTCAGCAGCAGGAGAGGAGTACCTTTACTACATGCTGCGTACTCCAAAGCAGGCAGATGATTTTGAAGATATCGAGAAAAAGATATCTCTTTTTAACAAAGATGCTGATATTCGTTTAAAGATCCAGCTGATATTTTCTGAGATCGGCAATATCAGTAAGTTTTCTATATATGATTATATCGATCATCTCAAAACCGCTGGAAATGCCGGCAATACCATGCATTATGTAATGCTTGTACTCCTTGTGCTTTCTGTGGTTTACAGCTTTTTTAACTTTACTGTAGGATTTGCAGCGTTCCTGATTGTAATGGTGGCGCAGATCATTATGTATTTTAGGATAAAGGGTGATATTGATCCTTATCTTACAACCTATGGATACATCATGAGAGTGGTGAAATCCATCGATAGCTTCAGCAGTATTTCTGATGAAGTTTTAGAAGAGGACGTCAGAGAGCTAAAAGAGATTTCCAAAGATTTTGCGTCCTTTAAGGCTTTTTCCAGTATCCTGCTTTCCCCCACAAGGATGAGCGGAACTGGCAATCCTTTAGATATCCTTCTTGATTACCTTAGGATGGTCACTCACGCAGATATCATCAAGTTTAATCAGATGTACAGGCAGATCATGGAAAAGAGAGATCAGCTGGACAGAGTCCTTGAGATCACAGGCAGGATCGAGGCTGCTATTTCCATAGCCTGCTTCAGAGCTTCTTTTGAGGGCTCATATGTGATCCCTGAATTTGGCGGTAGCTCTTTTGACGGAAAAGAGCTGTTCCATCCTCTTATTGAAAATGCGGTACCTAATGATATTGAGACTTCAAGAGGTGTTCTGATCACAGGATCAAATGCTTCCGGTAAGTCCACCTTCCTTAAGACCTGCGCCTTAAATGCTATCCTTGCCCAGTCTATCCACACTGTCCTTGGTAAGGGCTACAAAGCGCCTCTTTACAGGATATATTCATCAATGGCACTTAAAGATGACATCTTTGAAGGCGACAGCTACTACATCGTAGAGATCAAGTCCATCAAGAGGATCATTGAGGCAGCGGCTGGTGAGGGCTGTCAGGTTTTGTGCTTTGTGGATGAGGTACTCAGGGGAACCAACACTGTTGAGAGGATCGCAGCATCAACCCAGATACTTAAAGAGCTTTTCAGGGAGAAGGTCCAGTGCTTTGCAGCAACCCATGACATTGAGCTGACAGCTCTTTTGAAAGAAGATTATGATATCTATCACTTTGAAGGTGAAGTGACGGATAATGACGTAAAATTTGATTACATGATAAAGAAAGGCCCTGCCACCACCAGAAATGCCATAAAGCTCCTGGGAGTCCTTGGCTATGAAAAGACACTGGTGGACAATGCCCAGAAGATGGCAGATGGCTTCCTTGAAAAGGGAAGCTGGGAAGCGGCTTTTTGAAAGGATTTGAATGAAGGTTAGTATATATTCAGATGGATCAGCCAGAGGAAACCCGGACGGACCTGGAGGATACGGCGTTCTCCTTCGCTATGTGGATGCAAAGGGAGAGGTCCATGAAAAAGAAATAAGCGCAGGCTACGATAAGACCACCAACAACAGGATGGAGCTTATGGGAGCCATAAAGGGACTTGAGGCCTTAAACCGTCCCTGCGAAGTTGAGGTGTTTACTGATTCCAAGTACGTGCTCTCAGGCTTTAACGAGGGCTGGATCAAGAACTGGATGAAGAACGGCTGGAAGACAGCCGGCAAGAAACCAGTCAAGAACGTGGAGCTGTGGCAGAGGCTTATAAAGGCCGCTGAGCCCCACAAGATCAGATGGAACTGGGTCAAAGGCCACAACGGACACCCGGAAAATGAGAGGTGCGATGAGCTGGCCACTACGGCAGCAGACCAGGATCCGGAGTTTCTTCTTCACGACGACGGAACAGGACTTTTTGAGGAATGATATATTACATTGCAGACTGTCATTTTTTCCACGGAGCTCTCAATGAGAAGATGGACAAAAGGGGCTTTTCCTCTGTGGAAGAGATGAATGAATACATGGTAAAAAAGTGGAATTACAAGGTCACAGGCACTGACACTGTCATTGTCATTGGGGATCTTTCCCTTGGAAAGAGCAAGGAGACAATGGAAGTTTTAGATGCTCTAAAGGGCAAGATATGCCTCATTCGCGGCAACCACGACAAGTACCTTGACGCAGCTGATTTTGACGGCAGGAGATTTGAGTGGGTGGACAGCTACAGGGAGATAACAGATTCCCAGAGGAAGGTTGTCCTTTGCCATTATCCGATCCCCTTTTACAATGGGCAGTACAGGCTTAAAAAGAGCGGTGAACCCAAGACCTACATGCTCTATGGCCACGTGCATGAGACCAGGGATGAAGTCCTTATGAAGCAGTTTATCAGGCAGATACAGGAAACGCCCTATACTCCCATACATGGGGAGCACACAGCGGTTATCCCCTGCAACATGATCAACTGCTTTTGCAAAAGATCTGACTATGAACCACTATCTTTATCAGAATGGATAAATCTATGAACAACGAAAAGACAAAAAGAGCTCTGATAGCAATGAGCGGCGGCGTTGACAGTTCGGTAGCCGCCGCTTTAATGACAGAAAAAGGCTTTGACTGCATGGGATGTACCATGAGGCTCTATGAAAACGACATGATAGGAGAGGACCTTTTTGGTACCTGCTGCAGCCTTAATGATACGCAGGATGCCAGAGCAGTCTGCGACAGGATCGGTATTCCTTACAATATCTATCACTATGAGTTTGAGTTCAGGGACAAGGTAATTGAGCCCTTTGTCTGCAGCTACGAGAGGGGAGAGACTCCAAACCCCTGCATCGGATGCAACAAATACCTTAAGTTTGACATCCTCTATGAAAAGGCAAAGGAGCTGGGGTACGACAATATAGTTACCGGCCACTACGCAAGAATAGAGGAAAGGCAGGACGGGCACTTTTATCTTTTGAAGGCTAGGGATCTTAGCAAGGACCAGAGCTACGTTCTTTATAACCTGTCTGAAGAGCAGCTTCGCCACACATATTTCCCCCTTGGGGATCTGACCAAGCCGGAAGTCAGGGAAATTGCAGATAAAAACGGCTTTGTGACCTCACACAAAAAAGAGAGCCAGGATATCTGCTTTGTTCCGGACGGAGACTATGCGGGAATGATAAAGCGCTATCGCGGCAAAGAATACCCTGCAGGGGATTTTGTTGACCTTGAAGGAAATGTACTTGGAAGGCACGATGGAATAATCAACTACACCATTGGCCAGAGAAGAGGCCTTGGTATCCCTGCTGACAGAAGACTTTACGTCAAAAAGCTTGATGTTGCCGGAAATAAAGTTATTTTGGCTGACGATGAAGACCTCTATGAGAAAGAGGTAAAGGTGCGGGAATTCCACTGGATAACAGGAGATAAGCCTGCTCCTGGCTCAGAATTTAAGTGCTCCGCCAAGATCAGGTACAGACACAAAGAACAGCCGGCAAATGTGAAGGTCATAGACGAAGACCACGTCTTAGTTATCTTCGACGAACCTCAGAGAGCCATAACTCCAGGCCAATCCGCAGTCTTTTACGACGGCGACGTGGTCCTTGGCGGGGGAATAATCGAAAACTAAAACAAGCCACGGGGGCGGTTCGGTTGCTGACACGGGGACGGTTCTGTTGTCAGGTTTTATTTTGATAAAACCTGACAACAGAACCGTCCCCGTGTCAGCAACCGAACCGTCCCCGTGGCTTGTTTCGTTTTTCTCTTAGTTTATAGATCCTGCATTTGATTTATCTACCGGTTCAAATGGAACCCAAACATAGCGAAGATCATCTGTAACATACTGCACATCTTTGGTTGTGCCTTTTTTCGCAAGAGCAATGGCAGCATCTACACAGGCAGCGCCCTGCCCCTTAGCGGACTGATAAACTGTAAACTGCATTCCGCCATCAAGGATAGACTGACAACCTTCTTCTGTAGCATCGATTCCTACAACCGGTATGGAAGAGGTATCAATGCCAAGCTCCTTCATGGCCTGGACAACACCTACTGCCATGGAGTCGTTGTTGCATATAACGCAGTCATAAGGCTGTCCTGTCTTTAAAAAGAGTTTGAATTCATCCGCAGCTTTCTGGGTGTCCCAGTATGCGGTGTCGTTAAATACGAAGTTTGCATTTACACCGGCCTTCTTGAAATAGTTCTTTACAGCCTTGGTTCTTTTTGCTGCTGCGGGGTGAGTGGGCTCGCCCTGGAAAAGAACTACGTTGAGGCTGCTTGGCTTTCCAAGTTTGTTCCATACATAATCAGCCTGCATTGTTCCGGCGTCAATCTCATAACTTCCAACATACATGTACTTGTCAGGTTTTAGATATGCTGCTTCGGGTTCTGAGTTGGTGAACAGTATGGGAATGTCTCCTGCAGTAACTTCAAGCTGAAGGGTGGTATCAGTGTTTACCGGGTTACAGATGATAACATCATATCCTTTTGCTGCGGCGTCACGGATCTGGGCAACCTGTTCATCAACAGTGGCGCAAGGCTCGTCATAGTCTACAGTTACGCCAGCTTTTTGACCTGCCTCTATTACAGAATCCATTAAAAGTCCTTTAAAATTATCAAGGGTTAAAGTTGAAAAATATACTTTTACTCCTGAACCATCTGAACTTCCGCCGCCGGAAGAAGAACTTCCGCATCCGGTTACTAAAAGGGCTATCATTACACCAGTAAGAACACTTGAAAGAATTCTTTTAATATATTTGTCTATACGCATTGCTGATTCCTCCTCAAATCTTAAACTTCTGAACATAGGACGTAAGAGTCTGCGAAGTTTCTGCAAGCTCGTGAGAGTTGTCTGCCACATCCTGACTGCTCTTCGTGATATTGTTTGCCATTTCAACCATGTTCTCACTGGTTGCAAGGATTTCGTCAGCACTTGCTGCCTGCTCTTCAGAAATAGCTGCAACGTTGGTTGCTACATCGTCAACCTTCTGGATGTCATCCAGCATAGCCTCGATAAGGCTATTGGATTCCTGAATGTTGTTATAGATCTGATCAAAGGTTCCAACCGCTACAGTGATAAGCTCTGAGTTCTCTTTTATGCTGTCAGCACTTTCATTGGCCTGTCCAACAGCTTCGCCGATAAGCTTTCTGACTTCATCAATGAGGCTCGAGATGTTCTGTGCACTCTCAGCTGAAGTCTGGGCAAGCTTGGCAATCTGTGTAGCAACAACTGCAAAGCCTTTGCCTGCTTCGCCGGCTCTTGCTGCCTCGATGCTGGCATTGAGGGAGAGAAGATTGGTCTCTTCTGCGATCTCACCGATCATGCCAACAATATTTGTGATCTCTTCTGATGCAGCGCCAACCTTGTTGATGGATTCAACCAGACGCTCGTTGGCTTCTGAGATACCATCCATGGCAGCGGAGAGTTTTTCCATATCCTGACGGCCCTGCTGAGAGATATCAACTGTTTCCTTCATACTCTCATTAGCCTTGTCGCTGTTTTCTCTTGTGTCAGCAACAACCTGGGCCAGGGTAGTAGCATTGGAAGCAATGTCGTTAACCGCTGTTGCCAGCTGGTCAACAGTATCATTAAGCTGTTTCATGGCCTCTGCCTGAGACTGAGAAGCCTCGTACATGGTCTTTGAAACTCTGTCGGAATTGTCGGACTCTTCCTGGAGCTTGTCAGATTCCTGACTGATGCTGGAGAGCATGCTTCTCATGGAAGCTACGAACTCTGAAACCTTGCTGCCCATGACACCGATCTCGTCATTACTTGAGGAATCGATATCGATCGTAAAGTCACCCTCTGACATGGAGGTGATGTTATTTGAGATATTTCCAAGAGGAGCAATAACTTTTCTAACAACAAAGAGGATAAGGACAACAATAAGAACAATTGCTATGGCACCAACTATTGCTAATATTGAGCCCATTTGTGCTACAGATTTTAGAATAATGTCTGTTGGGATATAAGATATTAAAACCCAGTCTGTTCCAGAAATTTCTGAGAAAGCAACCATGTAGTCGCCAATTTCTTTACTGGAAAGATCACTGTTATTTATTGCCTTTGCAGCACCGGCAAGAAGTGCATCTGAACTGCTTTCAGAAAGAGTCGACCCCACCAGGTTCATATCTCTGTGAGCCAGGATCTTGTTGTCGTTGGTATCAACAAGGAATGAACTTGCGCCGTCCATCTTAACTCCGGAGTTTACGATGATGGTTATCTTATTTAAGGTAACGTCCGCGCCTATGATCTTTATCAGGTCTGAGCCGTCATTTAAGATACCAGTGGCACTTATAACTGTTTCGCCCTGGTCGTTGGTGTAGGATGTTCCGTATGCCATTGTGATCCTGCTGATACCCTGTTTAAACCAGGTGCTGTCAGTTACGTTAGAATCTGACATATCAGACTCAGTTGCCTTATAAAGCTTGCCATCTGTTGTTCCGATGTATAAGCCCTTTGGAGAGTTGGAATTGTAACCATAGAAAGAATCCAGAATCGGAATAAGCTCTGCTTCGGAAGGATTCATGCTCTCGATGACATGTTTAACAGTCTGGAAGTAAGTAAGATTGTCAGAAAGCCAGGCTTCAATATTGTCGGCCTGGTTGGAGATTGATGACTCCAGGGTCTCTGTTGCCATCTCAGTCATCCTGTTCTTGGACACAGATGCGGCGATGTTTACAAGCACCAGAACTGTGATAACAACAACAGGAATGATGTACATAAGAAGCTTATTACTGATCTTTTTGTTCTTTTTCTTGGCTGAAGCTCTTACTGATGGGTTTTCCTCGTTTTTGCTCATATTATTGTCTCCTGTATTTGTGTGAAAAATTTTATGAATTACATACAAGCCTGTCCAATAATTATAGCATCCGGAGGATAGAAGTAGTCACAATTTCGATAATTATTTATATTAATTTAAGAAAATGTCGGTCGTTTTCACAAAGTGTCAGAAAAATAAGCCTGAACCTTTTCAATAACGCTTTCCAGGGAATCGTTTCCCTCATCAACAGTTATGTCTGCGTACTGCTCGTAGAGAGCTACCCTTTCTTTATAAAGAGACTCAAGAGTCTGTCCGTCTTTCATGACGACACCTCTTTGCTTTGCATGGTGAAGACGCTTTTTAAGAGTTTCAAAGCTGACCTTAAGGTACACCACCTGTCCGATCTCTTTGTAGTGCTCCATGGCTTCTTTTCCATAGACAACGCTTCCTCCTGTGGCAATAACGGTCTTTTTGGGGGATATCTCTGAGTTTATGCGGTTTTCGATATCTATAAATCCGTCAACTCCATCCTCTGCGATGATCCTGGAGAGTTTTCGCCCCTCTTTTTCCTGGATGACGATATCAGCGTCAATGAAGCGGTATCCAAGGATCTTGGCGAGGATGACGCCAACCGTGCTCTTTCCTGATGTGGGCATTCCAATAAGGATGATGTTATTTTTGCTATCTGACATTTCTTTTCTCCTTCAAAAAATTCATTTCATTCTATCACAATATTGCCCGCCAAAGTACATTGACACCGCTATTTTCTTAATATAAAATAATAACGCACGCAATTATTGGCGGGCATGATGGGAGGAGACTTATGTCCAGAAAAGCAACAATCACGCAGAAAGAGATAGTTAATGCGGCGTTTAAAATAACAAGAAAAGAGGGCTTTGAGCAGATCACATCAAGGAAGCTTGCAGCAGCTGCAGGTTGCTCAACACAGCCAATTTTCCGTATCTATGAGAACATGGATGCTCTCAAGAAGGACGTTTACGACAAGGCAGCAGAGTACTACCTTGCATATTATGATGAGTATAACAAGACCCACGATATTCCATTCGTGGACCTTGGTCTTGCATATATTGGATTTGCACAGAAGTACCCACATCTGTTCAGACTTCTTTTCATCTCTGAGCAGGGTGCTGATTCCAAGAGCATGTACGATCTTGTAAACGGCAATTCTGAAAATGTGGTAAAAGAGATCAATAAGGCTCAGGCTAAGGGCGTTTCTAATGCACAGCAGCTCTTTATGCAGATGTGGATCTTTATCCATGGCGCAGGATGCATGGCTGTTACAGGAGATTATGATCTTGACGAGGCTGCTTCTGTAGCTATGCTTGAGTCTGCATACACGGCATTTGGCCGCTGATGGTGACTATATGAAGTTCGATGCGGATGTAGATGTAATCACCAGGATCAATGAATGCTACTCCAGGATGAGCAAGGGGAAAAAGAACCTTGCGACCTATGTAATAGAGCACTACGAGCAGGCAGTTTTTATGAAGGCTGCTGAGCTTGGCAAGATAGTAGGTGTCAGCGAGTCCACAGTAGTCAGGTTTGCAATGAGCCTTGGCTACGACGGATATCCTGAGTTTCAGAAGTCCCTGGCAGAATGGGTTTCTGACAAGTTTGGTTCAGTTGAAAAGGTGGGCAAGAGATTTGGAAGGAGCAGTGAGGGAGAGATACTATCATCTATCCTTCAGTCTGATATCTCCAACATTGAGCACACCATCAATAATATTGATGTGGCTGCTTTTAAAACAGCAGTTGATATCATTCTTAAGGCGAGATGCGTTTACATTGTAGGAATACGCAGCTGTGAGCCTCTGGCAGATTTCCTGCACTTTTATCTTAATATGATAAGAGGTAATAATGTTCTGATCAAAACCACCAGCGTCAGCGAGATGTTTGAGCAGATGATCAGGATCGGAGACAGAGACTGTATCATCGGTATCAGTTTTCCAAGGTATTCCATGCGTACCCTTAAGTGCATGGAGTTTGCCAATGACAGGAATGCCAAGGTCATCACCATAACAGATTCGGTACATTCGCCAATGAACCTGTATTCATCCTGCAATATTTTAGCCAAGAGCGAGATGGCATCCATCGTTGATTCGCTGGTTGCGCCCCTTAGCGTTATTAATGCCCTGGTGGTAGCTCTTTGCATGAAGCGTCCCAATGAGGTCAAGGCTGACCTTAAGATGCTTGAAGAGGTTTGGAACAATTATCAGGTTTACTTAAATGATGAGATAGACTTTGCTTCTGACGATATGGCGATGCATTTGCCAGGAACCCTTGGCAGAGGATCAGACGAGGAAGAATATGAATAAAATAGCAGTTATCGGCTGCGGCGCAGCTGGTATGATGGCGGCGCTTGCTGCTGCAGAGGGCAGCGGGAGCGTCACTATTTTTGAAAAGAATGAAAAGCCCGGGAAAAAGATCTACATAACAGGAAAGGGTCGCTGCAATGTGACCAACGCCTGCGATGTCACAGATTATTTTGAACATGTGATACGAAACTCCAGGTTTTTGTTCAGTGCGATCTACAGCTATGACAACAGGCAGGTCATGAGCTTTTTTGAAAAGAACGGTTGTCATTTAAAGATTGAGAGAGGGGACAGAGTATTTCCTGTTTCTGACCACTCATCTGATATTATAAAAACCCTGTTTGACGCAGTAAAAAAAGCAGGTGTTTCCGTTTTGTTCAACACAGAGGTTCACTCGGTAGAAGCTGCAGCTGGCAGAGTATCAGCTGTTACCTATTCAAGTGGCGATGAGCCAATAACAAGGGAAGAGTTTGACAAGATCATAATCTGCACAGGAGGAATGTCCTATCCATCAACTGGTTCAACAGGAGATGGCTACAGATTTGCCAAGGCCTTGGGACATGAGGTTGTACCAGCCAGGCCATCACTGGTTCCTTTCGAAATAGAAGAGGAGTGGTGTAGCCGCCTTCAGGGCCTTTCTCTAAGAAACGTTACTCTTCGGATGTATCAGTACAAGGACGATGCAGAAATGGCTGCTGCAAACGCCCCGGGCAAAAAGAAAAAGAGACCGGATTATGAGGGATTTGGCGAGATGCTGTTTACTCATTTTGGAGTGAGCGGCCCAATAGCTCTTACAGCCAGCTGCCACTATGAAAAAGAAAAGAGGGCAAAGCTGTTTCTTGACCTTAAACCTGCCCTTACGCCTGAGCAGCTTGATAAAAGAGTTTTAAGGGACTTTGACGATGCCCCGAACAAACAGTTTAAAAATGTGATAACATCTCTTTTCCCATCAAAGCTTGTTCCTGTAATGGTGGAGCTGTCCGGGATCGACGGCGAAAAGAGCGTAAACAACATAACCAGGGAAGAACGCATGGCCTTCGTAAACCTTATTAAAAATGTTCCCATGACAATAAAGGGGACAAGAGGCTTTAATGAAGCTATAATAACCAGAGGCGGTATCAAGGTAAAAGAGATCGATCCATCCACTATGGAGTCCAAACTGGTTTCGGGACTGTACTTTGCCGGAGAGGTCATAGACGTTGATACTGAGACCGGAGGATTTAATCTTCAGGTTGCCTGGTCCACAGGACACCTGGCCGGAGAAAGCGCTGCGGCGCAGGAATGATTGATTGGAGGATATTTAAATGAGCAAGAGCATAGCAATAGATGGACCTGCAGGAGCAGGAAAGAGCACTATCGCCAAGAAGGTGGCCAAAACCCTTGGATTTATCTATGTGGATACAGGAGCAATGTACAGGGCAATGGCTCTGTATATGATAAAGAACGGCGTTGATGCTTCAGATGCAGCCAAAATAAGTTCTACCTGTACATCAGCAGACATCACTATAAAACATGAAAATGGCGAGCAGGTTGTTTACCTTAACGGCGAAAACGTCAACGGACTTATCAGAACTGAGGAAGTTGGAAACATGGCATCAGCCAGCAGTGTTAACGGAGATGTCCGCAAAAAGCTTGTGGAGCTGCAGCAGAAAATGGCTGAGACAACAGATGTGGTAATGGATGGAAGAGACATTGGAACTGTTGTCCTTCCAAATGCAAACCTTAAGGTGTACCTTACAGCCAGCTCAAGAGTCCGTGCAGAACGCCGCTATAAAGAGCTTGTTGCCAAGGGAACAGAATGCAACATAGATGAGATTGAAAAGGACATTATCGACAGGGATTACCGCGACATGCACAGGGAAAACTCACCGCTTAGACAGGCTGAGGACGCCATTCTTCTGGATTCATCAGATATGACCATCGACGAGGTGGCGGACAAGATACTGGAACTCTATAGATCCAGGAACAGTTGATTGCTTCATCAGGCACTAAGGAGATCATATGGAAGTTGTAGTAGCTGAGCATGCTGGTTTTTGTTTCGGTGTTACAAAGGCGGTAGATACCGTGTACGAACAGATCAGCAACAAAAAAACTAATATTTATACATTTGGGCCCATAATCCACAATGAGATCGTGGTATCGGACCTTGAGAACAAGGGAGTAAAGGTTATCGAGGATGTAAGTGACCTTAAGGGCGTATCAGAGGGCACAGTCATCATAAGATCCCATGGGGTTACCAAGGAAACCCACAGGGCTCTTGAAGAGACAGGCCTTGAGATCATAGATGCCACCTGTCCTTTTGTTAAGAGGATCCACAGAATAGTGGAAGAGGAAAGTGAAAAGGGAAAGAGCATCATCGTAGTTGGCAGTAAATCTCATCCAGAGGTTGAGGGAATTGTAAGCTATGCAAATGGCCCTGTTTACGTGGTTGAGTCTCCTGAAATGGCAGAAAAATTCAGCGCTGACAGAAACGCGCAGTACACAGTGGTGTCCCAGACTACCTTTAACAAAAACAAATTTCAAGAAACCATTGAAATCTTACATAATTATGGTTACAATATTAATATTGTGAATACTATATGCAACGCTACTGACGAAAGACAGACAGAAGCTGAGGAAATCGCATCCAGGGCTGACGTCATGATCGTTATAGGCGGTGCGCATAGCTCAAATTCAAGAAAACTCTATGAGATATGCGCTGCGAGATGCGATCGCACATATTTTATTCAGACACTTGATGACCTTAAGCTGGAGATACCAGATGGGGCCAGACTAGTGGGCATTACCGCCGGGGCTTCAACCCCAAAGAACATTATTGAGGAGGTTCAGAAACATGTCAGAACAAACTTTTGAACAGATGCTTAACGAATCGTTCAAAACAATTCACACAGGGGAGGTTGTTGAGGGAACTGTTATTGACGTTAAGCCTGACGAGATAATCCTTAACATTGGTTACAAGTCCGACGGTGTACTTACCAAGAACGAATACTCAAACGACAACAGTATTGACCTTACAACAGCCGTTAAGGTTGGCGACACAATGGACGTTAAGGTCCTTAAGACCAACGATGCTGATGGTCAGGTCATTCTTTCATACAAGAGACTTGCCCTTGACAGAGGCAACAAGAGAATTGAGGAAGCCTTCAATAACAAAGAGGTACTTACAGCTAAGGTTGTTCAGGTACTTGAGGGTGGACTTACAGTAGTAGTTGACGAGGTACGTATATTTATTCCTGCAAGCCTTGTTTCGGACAGCTATGAGAAGGATCTTTCCAAGTATCAGGATCAGGAGATCCAGTTCGTAGTAACTGAGTACAATCCTAAGAGACGCAGATACATCGGTAACAGACGTATGCTTGTAACAGCTGAGAAGGCTGAGGCAGCCAAGAAGCTCTTTGATACTATCAAGGCTGGCGATGTAGTTGACGGTGTAGTTAAGAACGTTACAGACTTTGGTGCTTTCATTGATCTGGGCGGTGCAGATGGACTTCTCCACATCTCAGAGATGAGCTGGGGCAGAGTTGAGAGCCCTAAGAAGGTGTTCAAGATCGGTGATACTGTTAAGGTACTTGTTAAGAGTATCGACGGCAGCAAGATCGCTCTTTCAAGGAAGTTCGACAACGAGAACCCTTGGAAGGATGCTACTGAGAAGTATGCAGTAGGCAACGTTGTTAAGGGCAAGGTTGCAAGGATGACAGACTTTGGTGCTTTCGTAGAGCTTGAGCCTGGTATCGATGCACTTCTTCATGTTTCTCAGATTGCAAAAGAGCACATCGAGAAGCCTGCTGATGTACTTAAGGTTGGCGATGAGGTTGAGGCTAAGATTGTAGACTTCAACGAAGCTGACAAGAAGATCAGCCTTTCAATCAAGGCTATGTTTGCTCCTGAGAAGGAAGAGGAGCCAGCAGAAGAGGGCGATGTAGTATCTGTTGATATCGACAAGGTTATCGCCGAGCAGAGCGAAGAGAACGAATAATTATTAAGCTTATGGCTTTTAAGAGGCGGAACTTGTTCCGCCTCTTTTTGTTTATAGGATAATTGTAAAAAGGAATTTGGGGAAATGCTGAAAGTATTTTTGGCGGAGGACGAGTTTGTCGTCCGCGAGGGGATAAAAAACAAGATCGACTGGAATCAGAATGGTTATGAATTTTGTGGAGAAGCCGGCGACGGGGAGCTGGCTTACTCCATGATCCAGAAGCTTAAACCGGATATTCTCATAACTGATATCAAGATGCCCTTTATGGATGGGCTCACCTTAAGCCGCATGGTCAAGGCGGAATTTCCAAACACTGAGATAATTCTTTTAACAGGCTATGAAGATTTTGAGTACGCCAAGGAAGCGATAAAGATTGGCGTATCCTCATATCTTTCAAAGCCTATTAGTGCTGAGAATCTGTTAAAAGAGATACGCCTTGTGGCAGATAAGCTCGAGGAGAAGAACAGAGAGCTGGAGATCAGGAAGAAATACGAAGAGGATATGAAGGAGAGGACTGAGCTTGATAAGCAGGAGTTCTTTAAGGACCTGGTCACAGGAGGAAGAGACCTTCCATATCTTTTAAAGAGGGCAAAAGACCTGTCCATTGACATAACAGGTCTTAGCTACAACATAATCCTTCTGAAGGTCTGGTCCATCAAGCATGAGAGCGGAGAGTTCTCAAACACTGTTGTAAAGATATCTGACCAGGTTTCTCAGATAGTTGAGGACATGGGCGGTGCTATCTTTGATGTGAACCTTGATGGCAAGGCGATACTTATAAAGGGCGATTCGCAGCAGGACACAGAGGCTAAGGTCAGTGGCTGTACTACCCAGATGAAAAAGCTCTTTTCCCAGTATCCAAATATAAAGTACTTCGGTGGAATGGGTCGGGCTGTGGAGAGGATCACGGATATCCCCAACTGTTACAAGCTGGCAAGCCGCGCCTTTGCTCATCTTTACCTTACTACTGGCAATGACTTCCTTGTGGGATCGGAAGGCCCGGTCCACGCCAAGGGCGATGACATCATCCTTTCTGAGATCGATCCAAGGCACATTGACAGGCGCCATGTAAAAGAGTTTCTAAGAAGGGGCGAGGAGTCTGAGGCCGAATTTTTCCTGCAGGAGTTCTTTGACGGAATGGGGCAGGATGCCTTAAGGTCCAATATGCTAAGGCAGTACATCGCCATGGATGTGTACTTCTGCGTGGCTGACTTTGTGGAGAATGACCTTCTCCTTGACAGAGGACAGCTGGGGGACCAGATCCCTGCGGCAGACCTTCTTGCAGATGAGAAAAAGACCTATGACTACCTTTTAGAGATCCTTAAAAATGCCATAACACTGAGAAAAGATACATCTTCAGGCTCTTATCGTGACGTAGTGAAGGAAGTCATGGCATATATCGATGATAACTATAGCGACGATGAGCTGTCCCTTAACAAGCTGGCTGCCCATGTGAACTTCTCACCAAATCACTTAAGCGCAGTCTTCAGGCAGGAGACAGGCCAGACCTTTATCAAGTACCTTACGGACTACAGGCTTGATAAGGCAAAAGAGCTGCTTCTTGGAACCTCAAAAAAGAGCGCAGAGATAAGCCTTCTTGTGGGCTACAAGGATCCGCACTATTTTTCATATCTGTTTAAAAAGACCCAGGGTATGACCACAACCCAGTACAGGGGCAGGTCCAAGGAGGAGGCTGTTGAATGAGAGAGCTCTTCGGGAAAGTCAAAAATACAAATAAATCCCGCCTGGCTTCTCAGATAAGGCTGTCCTACATTGTGCTGCTTCTTCCAAACCTGGTGTTTATGATCTATGCCTTTTACAACCTATACCTCATAAACGTCAGGTACAATGACATGCTAAACTCCGTGGTTGTGGCATCTGAGTTCAGTCTGGATTTCAAGGATGACTTCGACTATGAGACTTATCTTTTGATCGTAGGTAATGTAATGCCAGAGGATTCCAATATTCCATCACTCCTTGCAGATGCAAGAGGGGTAGTAAACTCTCTTAAGCTGATCACTGATACTCCAGACAACAAAAAGAGACTGGGCAGCGCTGAGAAATACCTTAATAACCTTGAAGGCTACATTGGAAATATCATTGAGAATCTTGACTACGACAACCGCTACGAGGACAACATGCTGATCTGGGAGAACGACGTTCAGATCGTGACATCTCTTTTGCAGGAGACCATAAACGAGTATATCTACTACGAGAACAAGCAGATCCAGACAGCCCAGGAGCAGAACAGGCAGTACTACCTTGATATCATCAAGCTCCTTACTGCGATCCTCATTATCACCATCATCTCCATTGGTATCATCTCTATAGTGGGCCCCCTTATCATTACAAGGCCTATCGAGGAGCAGGTTACCAGAGAGCAAAAGCAGCTGCGAAAGGCCGAGTTTGACCTTCTTCAAGCCCAGATAAACCCGCACTTTCTTTATAATACCTTAGATGCCATCGTCTGGTCCGCCGAGGCTGGCAATGAGAAGCAGGTTGTTAAGATGGTTGGGTCTCTTTCAGAGTTTTTCAGGTCCTCTCTTAACAAGGGAAAAGAAATTGTCACTATCCGGGAGGAGCTGTCCCATGTAAGGAGCTACCTTGAGATCCAGCAGATAAGATACCAGGACATTCTTGACTATGAGATAGACGTTCCGGAGGAGCTTTATATCAACGAGATTCCCAAGATCACCGTTCAGCCGGTTGTTGAGAACGCCCTCTACCACGGCATCAAGGAAAAGAGAGGTGGAGGAAAGATATCTGTAACAGGCAGAGAGGATGGAGGCGACTACATCATCACGGTTTCAGACAATGGGATCGGAATGGAACCAGACAGGCTCAAGGAAGTAAGGGACGGTCTTACGGATAGTAGTCCTGATTCAAAAAAGATATACGGACTTTACAACGTAAACCAGAGAATCAAGCTTGATTTTGGCGATGAATACGGACTTTCCATTGACTCAGTCTACGACGAGGGAACAACAGTTACCATTCGCCTGCCGAAAAAATCAAACGAAATCGTAAAAAAATCAAACTGAATAAATAAAAGATAAAAAATCCAACTTTTTTTCATGTTTTATTTAATGGCTATTTTACTTATTTTCTCTAGAATAGTAATTAAGTAAGGAATGGTCCTTACGGATTCAAACTACTTAGGAGGAATAAGTATTATGATGAAAAGAGTATTGGCAGTTCTTATGGCATCTGCAATGACACTTAGTCTTGTAGCATGTGGCAGCGCAGCACCTGCGTCTTCAGGTTCAGCTCCTGCATCATCTGGCGGAAAGATCAAGGTTGGTATCATCAACAACGATCCTAACGAGTCAGGTTATCGTACAGCTAACGACGCTGATCTTAAGGCTAAGTTCACAGAGGCTAACGGCTATGAAGCTTCTTTCGCTTACAGCTTAAAGAACGACGAGCAGATCCAGTACGCTCAGAACTTCATCCAGGACGAAGTTGATTATCTTCTCCTTTCAGCTGCTGACACAGCAGGCTGGGATTCAGTTCTTAAGGATGCTCAGGCAGCAGGCGTAAAGGTTATCCTTTTCGACCGTACAATCGACGCAGATCCTTCACTTTACGAAGCATCTATCGTATCTGACATGGCAAAAGAAGGCCAGACAGCTGTTGACTGGCTTGCAGGCCAGAACCTTTCAGAGTACAACGTTATCCACATCCAGGGTGTTATGGGATCAGCTGCTCAGCAGGGAAGATCAGGCGCTCTTGATGCAAAGGTTGCTGCAGAGTCTAACTGGAACATCGTTAAGCAGCAGACAGCTGAGTGGAACGCAGAGAAGGCTCAGCAGATCGTTCAGTCAGTTATCGACGCTGGCACACCATTCAACGTAATCTACGCAGAGAACGACGATATGGCTAAGGGTGCTGTTGCAGCTCTTGACGCTGCAGGTATCTCTCACGGTGTTGGCAAGGACGTAGTAGTTATGGGATTTGACTGCAACAAGTGGGCTCTTGAAGAGCTTCTTGCTCAGAACTGGAACTACGATGGACAGTGCAATCCTTTCCAGTCAAGCTACATCGATGACATCATCAAGAAGCTTGAGGCAGGCGAGACACTTTCAGAGAAGACTATCATCATGGATGAGAAGGGCTTTGATGCTACAACAATCACACAGGATGATGTAGATAACTACGGAATCTGATAATAAGTACTTTAGGGCGCAGCGGCGTTGACTGCTGCGCCTTTTTTAAGAGAAAAGAGGACCGGCATATGAATGAAACCACAGTATTACAGATGCGTGGAATCAACAAATCATTTCCGGGCGTACGGGCACTTCAGAATGTGGACTTCAAGCTCGAAAAGGGTGAGATCCACGCACTGATGGGAGAGAACGGCGCTGGAAAATCAACGCTTATAAAAGTTTTGACGGGTGTATATACCAAGGATGCTGGCACCATTGAGCTTGCTGGATCAGGGGAGGTCCAGATCCATTCGCCTCAGGATGCCCAGAAGCTTGGAATAAGCACTGTATATCAGGAAATAACTCTTTGTCCAAACCTCACAGTTGCAGAGAACATGTTCATTGGCAGAGAAAAGGGAGTAGTCACCAACTGGAAAGAGATGAATGCTGATGCAGACAAACTCCTTAAGATGCTGGACATTCCTGCAATGGCTACTCAGCAGCTGTCTAACTGCTCAATTGCAGTTCAGCAGATGGTTGCTATTGCCAGAGCTGTGGATATGGACTGTAAGGTTCTGATCCTGGATGAGCCTACTTCTTCACTGGACGAACAGGAAGTTGAAAAGCTCTTTGGACTTATGAGAGACCTTAAGGCCATGGGCGTAGGTATCATCTTTGTAACACACTTTCTGGATCAGGTTTATGAAGTATGTGACAAGATTACTGTCCTTAGGGATGGTCAGCTTGTGGGTGAATACGAGATCAAGGATCTTCCAAGAGTACAGCTTGTTGCCAAGATGCTTGGCAAGGAAATGGATGATCTATCAGACATAAAGGGCGAAGGCGGCGGATATCACGGCGCTGACGCTGATGAAACAGTATTTGAGGCAGAACACCTTCAGAGCGATGCTGGCATAAAGCCCTTTGATTTCCACATCAAGAAGGGTGAAGTCAACGGCTTTACAGGACTTCTTGGATCCGGACGAAGCGAGTGCGTAAGAGCGATCTTTGGTGCAGACAGGATCCTTGGAGGTAAGGTCAAGGTTCATGGCAAGGAAGTTAAGATAAGTAAGCCTTTAGATGCCATGAAGAACGGTATCGCATACCTTCCTGAAGACAGAAAGGTAGATGGTATCATCGGAGACCTGTCAGTCAGGGATAACATCATCATGGCCCTTCAGGTCATGACTGGTTTCTTTAAGCCATTTTCTAAGGCAAAAGCTGAAGCCTTTGCTGAGGAGTATATCAAGAAGCTCAACATCAAGACCGCTTCATCTGATACTCCGATCAAGTCACTGTCTGGTGGCAATCAGCAGAAGGTTATCCTTGCAAGGTGGCTTCTCATGCATCCTGAGTATCTGATCCTTGATGAGCCTACAAGAGGAATCGACGTAGGAACCAAGGTAGATATCCAGAAGCTCGTTTTAGAGCTTGCATCGGAGGGAATGAGCGTAACCTTCATCTCTTCAGAGACAGATGAGATGCTAAGGACCTGCTCAAGACTTGTAGTTATGCGCGATAGGAAGGTAGTAGGGGAACTGTCAGGAGAAGACCTTACTCAGAACAAGATCATGAGTACTATCGCAGGAGGAGAATAAGGTATGTCTAATCTAAAGAAAATCACATCTAATCAGCTCTTTATACCGCTGATGGCACTTATTCTTCTGGCGGTAATAAATCTGATAAACGATCCGGGGTTCTTTAAGGTAACCCTCGGAACCAACAACGCAGGATATCCGGTTCTTTCAGGATACCTTATCACAATTCTGGACTATGGCTCAGAGCTTGGAATCCTGGCAATCGGTATGACTCTCGTTACTGCTGCTTCAGGCGGACAGGATATTTCAGTAGGTGCAACAATTGCTATTGCTGGTTCTGCTATGCTGAGAGTCCTCTGTGGTGGAAACTCAAGACCTGAGACCATCCAGGCGCCCATCATAGTGGCATTTTTAGTTGCCTGCGTTGTAGGAATGCTGTGCGGTGCTTTTAACGGCGCACTGGTAGCTCTTTTCAAGATCCAGCCAATGATCGCTACACTTATCCTGTTTACTGCAGGCCGTTCCATCGCAGCCTGGATCAACAACAACGAGCTTCCTATCGTTCCAGATCCTAAGTTCTCATACTTTGGAGGATTTATCCCTGGCATTCCGATCCCCACAACAGTTTTCATTGTGGCGATCTGTATAGTTATCATAGCCCTGGTGCTGAAGTTTACAAACCTTGGGCTTTACACACAGGCAGTTGGTATCAATGAAAGTTCCTCAAGACTTAACGGTATCAACCCTACACTTATCAAGTTCATCAGCTTTGTTATCCTGGGTCTTTGCGTTGCAGTAGCTGCCCTTATCAAGGTAAGCCGACTGTCAACTATCAACTACTCAGTTATTGCAAAAGACATCGAGATGGACGCAATCCTTGCTGTTGCCCTTGGCGGTAACGCACTTTCAGGTGGTAAGTTCAACATGTGGTCCTCAATCCTTGGAGCATATGTTATCCAGTTCCTTACAACAACTCTTTACAAGTTCAACGTGCAGTCAGATGCACTTGCAGCTTACAAGGCTGTTGTAGTTATCCTTCTTGTAGTATTCTCTGCACCAACAGTCAGAGACTACATGGCACAGCTCTTTAAGAAAGTGCCATTTATGAGAAAGGAGGCGGCGTAAGTGACTGACAAGAAAAAGACCAGCATCTTTAATAAGATGAACGACACAAGCCTTCTGCTTACCATCACTATTGTGATATTTGTACTTATGTACCTTGGAGCTATCCTGTTCCAGGGCGGCGGATTTACCAAGCCACAGATGTTCTTTAACATCTTAAATGCCAACGCAGCACTTATCATCACTGCAACAGGAATGAGTATCGTAATGATCTCCGGCGGAATTGATATCTCTGTGGGAGGTGTTGTAGCTCTCGTATCAATGAGCTGCGCAGTTTACCTCGATATGAAGGGGGGCAGCATCTTAGGATCAGTACTGCTTGCTCTTGCCATAGGTGTTGCATTTGGACTGGTACAGGGCTTTTTGGTAGCATACCTTGATATTCAGCCATTCATCGTATCCCTTGCAGGAATGTTCTTTGCAAGAGGTATGACAACCATAGTAAACACGGCTCCTTTCAACGTTGCAGATCCTGAGTTCATGGCACTTAAGGACACACGTATCAACGTGCCTTTCCTTGGATCTGTAAACAAAAAAGGTATCTATGTTCCTGCATATGTAGAAATTGGTGTGATCGTAGCACTGATAATTATGGTAATATTGTTTATAGTGCTCAGATGGACCAAACTTGGAAGAAGCTTCTACGCCGTAGGCGGTAACAAGCAGAGTGCCCTTATGATGGGTATCAACGTTAAGAGGACCAAGTTCCTTTCACACCTTATCTGCTCAACTCTTGCAGGTATAGGCGGATATGTTTACTTCCTCCATGTAGGTTCAGGCTCAGCCAGCCATGCAATGGGTATGGAGATGAACGCCATTGCTTCTTCCATCATCGGCGGAACAATGCTTACAGGTGGTGTTGGTAATATCATTGGAACTTTGTTTGGTGTTCTTTCACTTAGCACCATTCAGAACATAGTTGCATCTGCAGGTCTTGATGAGGCCTGGTGGACAGGTATCACCATCGCAGCAATGCTGTGCATCTTCCTTCTTATCCAGTCAGTTGTAATGGCTCAGAAAAACAAAGTGCTTAAGAGCTGAAGGTAGATCCTAAATATGAAAAAGAAATACATGCTCATGGCCCTGCTTGCCCTTACCCTTTCTCTTTTTGCAGGCTGCGGGGCCATTACCCCGGAAACAAACCCGGAGTCAAGTGAAGAATATGGAAAAGCCGACGATTCTATAACCGTCGGCTTCTCTCAGTTGGGGGCAGAGTCAGATTGGCGAAGTGCCAACACGGATTCGATGCTTTCTGCCCTTTCTGAAGATAATGGCTATTCCCTGATCTATAAAAATGGCCAGCAAAAGCAGGCCAATCAGATAACAGCCATAAGAACCTTTATCCAGCAGGAGGTGGACTACATAGTCCTGGCCCCGGCTACTGAGAGTGGTTGGGAAACTGTACTGGCGGAGGCCAGGGAAGCAGGAATCCCTGTTATCCTGGTAGATCGAAGAGTCAATACCTCAGACAAAAACCTCTATTCCTGCTGGGTGGGCTCTGACTTTGAGCTTGAAGGCCAGAAGATGGCAGCCTGGATCAAAGCTTTTACAGAGGAAAAGGGGATTGCAGCACAGGATCTTCACATCGTGAACATCCAGGGAAGCGAAGGCTCAACAGCCCAGATAGGAAGGACCAGAGGCCTTGCCAATGCAGCAAGGGACAACGGCTGGGATCTTAGGGCAGAGATAAGCGGAGACTTTACCGAGAACAGAGGAAGAGAAGTCATGGCGGCGCTTCTTAAGCGATTTGACGACATAAACGTGGTCTACTGCGAGAACGACAACATGGCTATCGGCGCCATAGACGCCATAGAAAGCGCAGGGAAAAAAGTGGGCTCCAACATCCAAAAGGGCGAGATAATGATAGTCTCTTTTGACGGTGTAAATGAAACTGCCCTTGAATATGCCAGAGAGGGCAAGATATCCTGCATTGCAGAGTGTAATCCGCTCCATGGCCCAAGGGTAAGTACCCTTATCAGGGCAATTGAAAATGGCGCTCCTTACCAGAAATTCAACTATGTTGATGAGAAGCTCTTTAGCGCTGAGCTTTCAGTAAAAGAAGTATCGGTTGGCGATACCACTTATCCGGTGGACAATGATTTTTGACAATTTGCGAAATATATCGATATTATATTTATAATTATTTCATTTTACATACAATTTGAAACAGTTTAGAATTATATTAGTGACTGTGTCATTAAATTTAACACTAGGAGGAAATGGGACTGTATGGCAGCTGATTACGAGTGGTTTAAAAAGGGAGTTTACGACCTTACCAAGATTGACCTTAACGCCTACAAAGAAAAGCAGATGAAGAGAAGGATCGATACTCTTATCGGCAAGTACGAGGTTAATGGCTACGACGGATTTCTTGATCTTATAAAGAAGGACAGGGAAGCCCTTGATTCTTTTGTTACCTATCTTACCATCAACGTTTCAGAGTTCTTTAGAAACAAGGAACAGTGGGAGCTCATGGACAAAGAGATGGTTCCGGAGCTCATGAGCAAGTTCGGCAAGAACTTAAAGATCTGGAGTGCTGCCTGCTCAACAGGTGATGAGCCATACACTATCGTTATGATGCTCTCTAAGCACATTCCTCTTAATCAGATCAGCGTAATAGCAACAGACCTTGACGCTGTAGTTCTTGCCAAGGCTAAGGCAGCTATCTACGACAAGAAGGAAGTCCAGAACGTTCCTGAGGAGTTTAAAAAGAAATACTTCACAGAGACAGCTGACGGCAAGATGAAGGTTAGTAGCGAGATCACATCCCGCGTTACCTTCAAGCAGGCAGACCTTCTTCGTGATCCATATCCAAAGGATATGCACCTTATCGTGTGCAGAAACGTTCTTATCTACTTCACAGAGGAAGCCAAGGATGACATTTTCAGAAAGTATTATGCAAATCTTGCATCCGGCGGAATCCTCTTTATCGGAAGCACAGAGCAGATCATCAACTACAAGGAAATCGGCTTTGTAAGAAAGAATTCTTTCTACTACGAGAAGCCCTGATCAAAGACAACGATATGATAATCCCAAAGGCCACATTTAGTGCGGCTTTTGGGATTTTTTTTGTGCGGAAAATTTGATATACTAGAGGGGTAGGTGATTTCGGAAAGAGGGACAGCATGATTCGAAAAAACGAAATAATTGAAAGACCTAAAAGTGAAGATATGGAGATCCTTATAAAGAACCTTGACTGTGAAGAGCGGGAGATTCTTTTTATCGATATCGAAACAACTGGCCTTTCGCCTAAGACATCGGACCTTTATCTTATTGGCGCTGCGTACAATGCAGGAGGCGACTGGAATATAATCCAGTTCCTGGCTCTGTCGGCAGCTGATGAGAAACAGGTCCTTTCTGCGTTTTCGGACTTTTCAAAGGGCTTTAAAAAGCTGGTCCACTTTAACGGGGACAGATTTGATATACCATTTCTGAAGGCCAAGTATGAGAAATATGACCTGTCAGATCCCACGGCTGATATGGACTCTTTTGATCTGTACAAGCAGGTTAAGAACTACAAGAAACAGCTGGGGCTTCCTGACTGCAAACAAAAAACAATTGAGCTCTACCTTGGCATCGACAGGCAGGATCAGTACGATGGAGGCAAGCTGATACCGGTTTATAAGACCTTCGTGGAGAAAAAAGATGAGGAGAGTAAGAGGCTCCTGCTTCTTCACAACTTCGAGGATGTAAAGGGGATGTTCGGACTCCTTCCCATGCTGTACTATGACTCTTTCTTTAAGCAGTTTAAGAACATGCCCGAGGTTTCTGTAAGGACCGACGAAGAGATCGATGAAAACAGCTACATGGATGGCCTTGAGGGCAACCTTCCGGTGAGAGCTGTGAAGGTATCAGCCAACAGGTTTAAAGACTATGATGGCAGGGAAAAGAGTGAAGTCTTCATGAAGCTGAGGCTCCCCTATGAGCTTCCATCATCACTGGCCGGTAATGTGGAAGGGTGCTACTTTAAGGCAGAAGGGAGCGAGGCTACACTTCGAGTTCCGCTGTATGAGACAGAGCTTAAGTATTTTTATTCCAATTACAAGGACTACTATTATCTGCCCAGAGAGGACGTGGCGATCCACAAGTCACTGGCAGAGTTTGTAGATAAAGACTATAGGCAGAAGGCAACTGCTTCAAACTGCTACACCAAAAAGACCGGGCAGTTCCTTCGGGAGTGGGATCTTTGCTTTGCCCCATTCTTTAAGAAGGACTACGAGGATGACAGCTTCTTTTTTGACCTCAATGAGAACATGAAAAAGAGCAGGTTTGCCATGAGTCTGTATGCTTCACACGTGATAGCACATATCCTTGATTCGTGAAAAAACTAACTATATAAAGTTTGATACTAATCAAAAAATATCTGGCAAATAATAGTATAATTATAGGTAGATTATCAGCTCTTTTCACAAAAGAGTTGACATAAAAAAATGGAGGAAGGTAGGAAAATGGCAAGAGGTACTTTTACTGGTGGAATTCATCCCTACGAAGGCAAAGAGCTTTCCAAGGATAAGCCCATCAAAATAGTTTTCCCAAAAGGGGAACTGGTGTATCCGGTATCACAGCATATCGGCGCGCCCGCCAAGCCTATTGTTGCAGTGGGTGACCACGTCCTGACAGGACAGAAGATCGCAGAAGCTGGTGGCTTTGTTTCTGCTCCAATCTATTCAACTGTATCAGGAACGGTTAAGTCTATTGAAAAGAGACGCCTGGCAACAGGAGCTATGTGCGACTGTATCATCGTTGAGAACGATGAGAAGTATGAAGAAGTTGAGTTTAAACCATTAAAGCCCTACGAGGAGATGACTGCAGAGGACAAGATCGCAGCTGTTCGTGAGGCCGGAGTGGTAGGTATGGGAGGCGCTGGTTTCCCAACCGCTGTCAAGTTTTCTCCCAAGGAGCCTGACAAGATCGATTATGTCATTGCCAACTGCTCAGAGTGTGAGCCTTATCTTACATCTGACTACCGCAGGATGATCGAAGAGCCGGAGCTTCTTCTTGAAGGTCTTCAGATCGCAGTCAGCATCTTCCCTAATGCAAGAGGAATTCTTGCAATCGAGGACAACAAGCCCGACGCGATCGCTAAATTCAAAGAACTTACAAAAGATATTGATAATATAAGCGTTAAGCCCGTTAAGACCAAGTATCCTGAGGGTGCTGAGCGTATGCTCATCTATGCTGTCACAGGAAGAGAGATCAACTCTTCAATGCTGCCAGCTGACGCCGGATGCATCGTTGACAACGTAGATACTCTCTGCGCTGTAAGAAGAGCAGTAAAGGAAGGCAGACCTCTCATGGAGAGGATCGTCACCATAACCGGAGAGGCTGTAGAGAATCCTCAGAACTACAAGGTAAGGATTGGAACTAACTATAGAGAGCTTCTTGACGACGCCGGCCTTAAGTGCGAGCCTGCCAAGATCATCTCCGGTGGTCCTATGATGGGCTTTGCCATCTTTGACCTTGATGTTCCCACAACCAAGACTGCATCAGCTCTTACCTGTCTGACTAAGGACGAGGTAGCAGCTCTTGAGCCATCAGCATGCATCAACTGTGCACGCTGCGTTGAGGTATGCCCTGAGAGGCTCGTACCCAAGAACCTGGCAGATGCGGTTGAACATAACAATGAGAAGGCATTCCTTGACATGTATGGCATGGAGTGCTGCGAGTGCGGATGCTGCAGCTACATCTGCCCTGCAAGACGTCAGCTCACCCAGCTGATCAAGGGCATGCGCAAGATCCAGCTCGGCAAGAGAAAGAAGTAAGGGGGACATTTGAATGAGTGAACTAAAAAGAGTGTCATCCAATCCCCATGTTAGATCCAAGACAACCACTTCAAACATCATGATGTGGGTGGTCATAGCACTGCTCCCTGCCACAGGTTTTGGAATATATAACTTTGGACTGAATGCACTTATCATTATCTTATTATCAGTAGCAAGTGCTGTGCTCTCAGAGTTTATCTATGAGAAGGCACTTCATAAGCCTGTTACGATTGGAGATTTCTCTGCAGTTGTAACTGGACTTTTACTTGCACTTAACCTTCCATCAACAGTACCTTTCTGGGTACCAATCCTTGGAAGTATATTTGCAATAATCATGGTCAAGCAGCTCTTTGGCGGACTTGGACAGAACTTCATGAACCCTGCCCTTGGCGGAAGGTGCTTCCTTGTTCTGTCATTCCCGGCTCTTATGACCAACTTCGTAACTGACACCTACACAGGAGCAACACCACTTGCAAACCTGAAAAACGGTGTAGAGGTTAACGTAATGGATATGATCATTGGTCGCACAGGCGGAACAATTGGTGAGACATCAATGCTCTGCATCGTGATCGGTGCCATGATCCTTTTCGCAGTAGGAATCATCGATTATGTGATCCCATTCACATACATCATTTCCTTTGTTATCTTTGTTGGGCTCTTCGGCGGCTATGGATTTAACTTCGCATATATCGCAGCTCACCTTGCAGGTGGCGGACTTATGCTTGGAGCATTCTTCATGGCAACCGACTATGTAACATGCCCTATAACTCCTAAGGGAAAGGTTATTTACGGAATCATCCTTGGTCTCCTTACAGGAATCTTCCGTATCTTTGGTGCCAATGCTGAGGGCGTATCCTTTGCGATCGTTATCACAAACCTTCTTGTGCCCCTTATTGAGAAGTTCACTATCCCAAGGGCCTTCGGTATTAAGAAAACTGCAAAGAAGGAGGCGAAAAAAGTATGAACGATACAAAGTCAATGATCAAAAACGCCCTTATCCTCTTTGCAATCACTTTAGTTGCCGGCGTACTTCTTGGTATTGTTTATCAGGTTACAAAAGAGCCTATAGCTTACCAGGACAAGCTTGCACAGGACAAGGCTAACCAGTCAGTATTTGCAACTGCCGCCACATTTGATGATGTGGCTACAGACGAGGCAGGCGCAGCTGCAATTTCTGAGCAGTTTACAGGCGTAACAATTGAGAGTGTAAAGGAAGCTAAAGATTCCGCAGGAACAGGCCTTGGATATGTCATCCAGGTTAAGTCCAAGGGATACGGCGACTTTATCGATTACACAGTAGGTATCACCAATGAAGGAAATGTCAATGGCATCTCCATCATCAAGATCGCCGAGACTCCCGGCCTTGGAATGAACGCTGAGAAAGTAGTTGTTCCTCAGTTTGCTGATAAGGCAGCTACACAGTTTAGCGTTGTTAAAAACGGACAGCTCAGTGACCCTGCAACTCAGATAGAGGCAATATCTGGTGCAACCATCACATCCAGAGCTGTTACAAACGGCGTTAACGCAGCAGTAGCATATTTTGAAAATGTATTGAAAGGGGGTAACTGATTAGCATGGAAGCAAAAAAAGGCGCTTTAGGCTTTAAACAGAACACTCCTGCCGAGAGATTTTTTAACGGACTTGTTGTAGAAAACCCAACACTAGTACTGATGATAGGTATGTGTCCTACACTGGCTGTAACATCCTCAGCCATCAACGGACTTGGAATGGGTCTTGCAACAACCTTCGTTCTTGCACTTAGTAACGCTGTTATTTCAGCACTTCGTAAGACAATTCCTTCTACAGTCAGGATTCCATCCTTCATTGTAGTAATTGCTTCTTTCGTAACCTTAGTTGAGCTTTTAATGAAAGCTTATGTTCCTGCTCTTAATGCAGCCCTTGGCGTATATATTCCTCTTATCGTTGTTAACTGTATCATCTTCGGTAGAGCGGAGGCTTACGCCAGCAAAAATGGTATTGTTCCTTCATTCTTTGATGGAATCGGAATGGGAATCGGATTTACCTGTGCCATCACCTGCATCGGACTTATAAGAGAGTTCATCGGCGCTGGAACAGCCTTTGATGTTCAAATCCTGGGCGAAGGCACAGTTGTTCCTGGAGCTGTTGGAGCATTTCTTGCTGGCTATCAGCCAATCAGCATCTTCATCCAGCAGGCTGGTGCGTTCTTTGTTCTTGCATTCCTTATTGCCATTATGAACAAGATCAAGATGAATATGGCCAAAAAGGGAAAAGATACTTCAAAGTTCGGACAGGGATGCTGCTCATCAGCTGAAGAGGCAGCAGCAGATAAGATCTCTGCAGAAAAGGAAGCAAGGAAGGAGGCTGAAAACTAATGGGAGAAGTAATAGTTAATCTTATTGGACTTATGATCACTGCATCCCTTGTAAATAACGTAGTACTTAGCCAGTTCCTTGGACTTTGTCCTTTCCTTGGTGTTTCCAAGAAAACAGACACCGCTCTTGGAATGGGTGCTGCATGTATTTTCGTTATTACAATGGCATCACTTGTATGTAGCATCATTTACAAGTTTATTCTGGATCCACTTGATCTGTCATATCTTAAGACCATCGTGTTTATCCTTGTTATAGCCATGCTGGTTCAGTTTGTAGAGATGATCCTTAAGAAGTTCGTGGTATCTTTGTACCAGGCTCTTGGAGTTTATCTTCCTCTTATCACAACAAACTGCGCAGTACTTGGTGTGGCACTTAACAACGTAACTGATGGATACACTATTTTAGAGAGCACTGTATGCGGATTTGCAACAGCGGTTGGATTTACAATCTCCATCGTCATCCTTGCAGGCCTTCGTGAAAAGATGGAATACAATGATATCCCTGCACCATTTAAGGGAATGCCACTGGTTCTTTTGACCTCTGGTCTTATGGCAATTGCATTCACTGGATTCTCAGCTCTCAAATAAAAGGAGATATTGACTTATGATAACTGGAATAATCATTGCAACTGCAGTGGTTGCCGGTGTTGGAATTGTCATTGGACTTATTCTTGGCATCGCAGACCTCAAGCTGCATGTTGATGTAGATGAAAAAGAACAGGCTATCTTAGAAGCTCTTCCTGGCAATAACTGTGGTGGATGCGGATTCCCCGGATGTTCAGGATGTGCTGCAGCGATAGCAAAGGGAGAAGCTGCTGTTAATCAGTGCCCTGTTGGAGGCCAGGCAGTAGCTGACGTGATCTCAGGCATTATGGGTGTTGAGGCAAGCGCTTCAAAGAGAATGGTTGCCTACGTTCACTGCCAGGGCGACTGTGAAAAGGCTAAGAGCCAGTACGACTACAACGGAGTTGCAGACTGCAGACTTGAAGCTCAGGCTCCAGGCGGCGGAGCCAAGACCTGCTCCTATGGATGCCTCGGCGGCGGCAGCTGCGTATCTGTCTGCCAGTTCGATGCCATCCACGTAGTTAACGGCATTGCAGTAGTAGATAAGGAAGAGTGTAAGGCCTGCGGCAAGTGCGTAGATATCTGTCCTCGCCACCTCATCGACTTTATCCCATATGATGCAACAGAGGTTGTATCCTGCAAGTCTCAGGACATGGGTAAGCTCGTTAACCAGTACTGCACCATCGGCTGTATCGCTTGTCACATCTGTGAAAAGAACTGTCCAGTCGGCGCCATCACTGTTGAAAACAACGTGGCCGTTATCGACCAGGAGAAGTGCACACACTGCGGAACCTGCGCAGAGAAGTGCCCTAAGAAAGCAATCAAAGTACTTTGATAGGAAACCAAAGAAGGCGGTAGTCATGCGACTATCGTCTTTTTCTTTTGCGACAGGGGCGGTTTGCTGACAGGGGGACGGTTCTTTTGTCAGATTTTATCAAAATAAAATCTGACAAAAGAACCGTCCCCCTGTCAGCAAACCGTCCCCTCTGTCACGAAAGAACCGCTTTTCCACCCTCAATTTATAAATTATTTATAAACACACAAAAATTTTTATAAATATGATAATTTGTATGATTATCCGTATTATAATATGTTGCTGTAGAGTGTGTAATAACGCTTATTATGAGGGTGAGATGTGATGAGAAAAAGAATATTGAAATGGGGGGGCTGGCACCACTTACAGCACTATTTATGTGTCTTACTGTGATGCTTAGTCCGGTGACGGCCTTAGCTTCAGAGGGGAACGCAGCTACGGCTTCAGAAGTTACTATTGAGGAAGAGGAGACACCTCTTGTTGCTACTCCGCAGGAGCGAAGAACTCAGGACAACTGGTGGTGGATGATCCTTCTTGCAGCAGCTCTTGGCATTACTATTGAAGAGTATGTCAGGATAAAAGCCTATAAGGGCGAAGATGATGAGGTTATCTGATCATCAAAAACAAAATAATTAAAATTTTTTAAGGTGCAGAACCCGCATGGTTCTGCACTTTTTATAATTTCATCACAAAAAAATCAAAAAAGTACAAAATAAAAGTTTTATATGATGGTTCATATGATGGGTGGTTTGCTACAATACATTTACAGTCGTTATTTGGGAAACGAATTGTGGATATTGTGTGTTTGATTATTTTTTTAGGAGGGAACCAATAGTTATGAAAAACAGAGTAAACAAACAGATCATCAAAGCACTTTCAGTTGGACTTGCAGCCAGCATGGCACTTCAGCCAGTAACTGTATTTGCTGAAGATGCTCCAGCATCTGCACCTGCAGAGAAGAGCGAAGAAGCATCTGTACCAGCAGTCGTTGTAGAGCCACAGGATATTGATGGTGGTATCGCAGATGCAGCTCAGGAAGCAGCTGATGTTGTATCACATGAAGCTCCAGCAGCAGAGGCTCCAGCAGCAGAGGCAGAGGCTCCAGCAGCAGAGGCAGAAGCTCCAGCAGCAGAAGCAGAGGCTCCAGCAGAGGCTGTTGATAAGGGCGGCGATCTTCAGGTAGCAGCAGCTGATATTGACAAGGTAACTGATGATATCGCAGATACTGCAGTTGCTGGCGAAGCTGGAATAGTTGATGTGCTTAAGAATGGTAAGCCAACTTACCATTGGGTACCTACAAGTCCACATACTGGTTATTGGGAGAAGAATACAAAAGACCTTTCTCAGACAGTTATCGATGATGCAGATAATCTTGCTATGGATACAAATATAGCTGATGCAACAACAGATATTGATAATGTTAAGAAGGATCTCATCATAGCAGAGAATGCTGACGACAAGGAAAACGAGAGCGTTCAGGATGCAGCAGATGCTGTTTATGAGATTGAGACCAAGACAGAAGAAGTTGAGAAAAAAGTTAATGCTGCTGTTAAGCAGGCTGAAGATCTTGCTGATAACATCAAGAATGCATCTAGTATCGATGATGCTAATAAGTCATACGATGATCTTGACAAGCTTGTAGAGGATACCAAGGATTCTGTAGAGTCTTATAACAAGGCTCTTTACGGTGAAGATGGCAATGGTGGTCTTATGAAAGACTACGCTGATGCTCAGGAGAAATTAGCAAAGTATAAGGGTATCTACAAGGAAGCTATCGAAGGTAAGGACGGCGTAGAAGGTGACGGCGCTTCTAAGGCAGCACAGGTTGCTTATGACAAGGTTGAAGATGCTGAGGAAACAGTAAAAGATCTTGAAAAAGCAATTGCTGAGGCTAAGAAAAACATCGATAAAGTAAATGCCGGTGCTATTAAGATAGCTGAAATCCAGGAAGAACTCGCTGAGCTTGAGAAGGCAGAAGAGAAGGATACAGCTGCTATCGCTGCTAAGCAGGGTGAGCTCCTTGAGACAGTTATTAAGTCATCATATGCTGATGGCCTGATTGAAGGTGCAGGTGAAGTTGTAGGTGTTAAGAAAGTAATGGATGGCAACTTCCTGGTATTCTATAAGGATGAACGCGGAGTTATGCAGAGCCCTAAGTGGTTTTCTTATGATACAACTGATGGTCAGTTCCTTATCTATGAGAGAACTTCAGAGGAACTTACTGCAGAAGCATACCGCTTAGAGTATAAGGCTACTTACCCACATGTTGCTGAAGATAAGCTTGAAGTGTATTCCTATGATGATCCTATTTGGGGCAGACTGTACTATACTCTTGATGAGCTTGAATGGTACGCTAATCATGGTCAATTAACAGAGGCTTATGATGAGGAAAATAACGTTCATTATTATGTTTTTGGAGAACATGACGGACAGGAAAGAGTTATTGTAACACCTGTGAATGCTCCTAGATCAAAGAACGGAATTGCTGTTGGTAAGTCAGTAACAGACAAGGTTATTTCTAACAAATCTACTGTATATGTTGTTAAGGACGGCAAGCTCTACAGGCAGGTTGTTGGTACTGTAACAGAGAACAGCTATACCAGAGTAAATGAGGTTAAGACCGATTATCGCGAGACCAGGTATACTAAGGCTGAGAGAGATGAGATTATTAGGCAGCTTGAGGGACAGCTTGGCAAAGATAAGGTTATGTTTGTAGAGGCGTCTAATACTGAGAAGCAGTCTGAGATATACTATCAGCTTACCGGTTCTTATGTTCCTCTGTACAAAATTACAATTAACGATGGAGAAATAGAAGAGTATGTAGGAGGTTGGTTTAATAAAGAAGAAAATGCAAAGGCGGCTTTCATAAAGAGGTTAGAAGACGCGGGATATGTTGTTACAAGTAGCAATCTTGGCACTACATATAAGAAAGACTCTCTACTCGAACAAAATATTGGAAAAGAAGAATTTTACGTATGGGGCAAGGTAGACTTTGAAAAGAAAAAAGCTATAGTTATAAAAAATACTGAGAAGTATTCAACTTATGCAGAGGCATATGCAGCACTACAGAAGCAGATTGGTAATGATAGTGTTACTATAAAGACAGTTGACCATGTTGAATACTGGGTTCCTTATGAAAAGGATGTAACCTTTAACTCAACTTCTCATACTGAGCTCCAGGTAACAGATGGCCAGAATGGTAAACAGGATACTCTTTACGCAGTATGCGTTGACTACCTTAAGAAAGAGTTAAAATCAACAAATAATAATGTTGTTATTTCAGAGCAGGCATACAAGAATACTGTAGAGATGCTTAGTGTTCTTGAAGAGTTCTCAAAGAAGGATAAGGGACTTGATACAAACAGCAAAGAGTTCAAGCAGCTTATCGCTGATGCCAAGAATCTTATTGCGAAGTACGAGAGATATGCTTCAGAGACAAATGATGTTAAGGAAGACCTTAAGCAGGCTAAAGATGATATCAGGACTCTTCAGGGTGCTATAAATGATCTTGACACAGCACATACAGAGAAGACAGCTGGTGAGATCCTTGCTCTTAATGTAGATTTTGCTGACTACTTCAAGGTAACTGACGATATCATCAAGGATTACTTTGGTGATGAGAGCTGGGATGAGCTTGACGAAGAAGAACTTGCAGAGATAATTGATAAGAACAAGAGTGAGCTTAAGGACATGAAAGTTGATGAGTTCATGGACTTCCTTGATTACCTTAAGGATAAGGCTGAGGAAAAGAAGGCTGATATCGAAAATCTTCTTGACGAACTTATCGACAAGCGTGACAAGTCAGCAGAAGACCTCAAGGATACAATCGAGCGTCTTACACCACCTTCAAGTGGTGATGATGACGACACAACAACAGGTGGTGGCGGAGATGAGACAACTCCATTCATCCCTGTAGCTGTAACTCCTGCAACAAACGTAGTTGCTCCAGCAGTTGACAACGCACAGGCTCCAGCAGTTCTTGGTGCTAGAACAACAAGAAGATCAGCAGCTAAGGCAGCAGCTGATACTGAGACTGTAGCAACAGATAACAGCAATGGTAATAACGACAATGCAGCAGTAGCTGGTGCACAGAAGGAAGAGACCAAGACTCCAGAAGCTCCTAAGGAAGAGACTAAGATCGAAGATACAGAGACAGCTCTTGCAGCAACTCCTGAACTTGAGGAGAAGGGCTTTGCATGGTGGTGGCTCCTCATCCTTGCAGCTATCGCAGGCGTATCTGTAGAAGAGTATGCAAGAAGAAAGAGCAACAAGGCTAAGGCAGAGGCTAAGGACTCTACAAAGATCAATAAGTAATTTTCTAATCAAACACATTTTTTATAAAAAGAAGGGCGGATCATATGATCCGCTCTTCTTGTATGCATAAAAAATGCGCAGTCTTGAGACTGCGCATTTTCCACTTTATTGAGATTCATATTTACTGAGTTTTTTCTGGAGCTCAGCGATGGTAGCATCTTTATCAGCGATGGTAGCATCTTTATCAGCGATGGTAGCATCTTTATCAGCGATGGTAGCATTTGCATCATCGAGCTTCTCCTGAAGTTCATCAATCATGTACTTGACTGTGTTTCTATCGAGAATCTGAAGTTCTTTTGACCACATCTCCATCACCCTTTCTATGTTCTGACATAGGTCATATAAATCAGAATACATGGACTTAAAACCTGGATATTTGGTAATCAGTTCAATGATGTATTTGGGCTCGTCGCACCCTAGGAACGTAAGCCATGCATCAAGTTCACTTTTTATACCTCTATTATGAAGTTTCTCAAGGAAAATATCAATCGGAATAAAGATAAAGTTCTGGAGCATGTTCAGGTTTATTCCAGTGTTTGAAGTGGTTGAGAATCTGTGGACATATTCGTTTTTGAATTCCCAGAAGCAAGCAGGACTGCTTTCTAAAAAGACTATGGTGTAGACAGGAGCGATATCCTTATAACTGAATTTTGATTTGGTTTTATCCCTTAGCCGCTTGTATTGTCTAAGAAGCAGATCTGCGGAGTAGCAGGATGCTCTTTCACCGGTGAATAGATATCCAAGCTTCTGGACTTCAATGTTGGCAAGGGATTTGTTCTCCAATTCAACAACGATGTCTGTAATAACAAGGGACATTTCGTCTCCAAGACGGGTGCCATCATTTGGGAGAACATCTTTGACTTTGACCTGCCTTTCTAGTAGAACACTCAGCAGGCTTGAGAGTCTGTCAGGAGCGTATTCCGGATTAAGGACTTCTTTGAAAAAACTGTCGTATAGCATTTTGACGCCCTTGTTTCCAATGCAGATATCAAGAAATTCTTCTTGTTGATCATTACTCCAGTTTTCATAAATGTTGGATAGCTTTGAGCTTTTCCTGATGTCATCAAGAATTAGTTCTTTTCCCCTGATTGAAGGAAAGAACTGTGATAGTTTGGTTTCTCTGTAATTCATTTAATTCCTTTCTTTGCCTTGAATGTTGATATTATCAGCGAAAATGCTGATGCCACGAATGTGACAGCCTGCTCGGAATGAGCATGATAAGAGTTATGATAGCAGATTTTTTTCCGGAAATCTTTAAGAAAAACAGCAGAAATTCTTAAGATATTATGAAGGACATCGCTAAGAAGCGTCATTTGAAATGTAATAGCTTTATTTTTGAAACTATTTCTAAAACGATTAAGATTGCATGATCGTGCTAATGTAAACGGTTACACAATCTAAACAGAATCTTAAATTCATAAACCAAATGGAAACGAATATTACCAAAACAGTTCCGATTATAAACTCCCCATAAACACTGGCTTAAGCCTTGATTAAACAACAAAATTTCGGCCAAATATGATGGTTCATATGATTTTTATGGTGTTATTCTTACCTCCGAGCTCAGGAAAAACGAAAAAACATATTTGATTATTGAAGAAGAGGTAGAAAACAATGAAAAAGAATTTTTTAAACAACCAGATCATTAAAGCACTTTCAATCGGACTTTCAGCCAGCATGGCAATGCAGCCACTTACAGCTCTTGCAAATGAAGGTGAGAACATTACAGATACAGATGAAAACGTTCTTGAGGTAACAGATGCTCAGGAAGATAGCGCAGAGTCTTCAGAAAAGACTTATGAGGAGGCAAAGGAAGCAGTTGGGGATGCAGATGATGCCATAGATACAGCTGCTGAGGCAGTTGATACAGCAGATGAGGTTACATCAGAGAATTATGAGGAGGCCAAAGAGGCCCTTGAAGATGCAAACCGCGCAGTAGAGGATGCAGAGATCCAGGTTGGTGCAGCTGGGATTACCAACAATGAAGGTCAGGAAGCACTTAATGAGATCGGCGTAGATATTACTATAATAGATGACAAAACTCAGGAAGCTGAGGATACATATAAAGAGGCAGTGGAAGCAGCAGAGGCTGCTGAGAAGGCCAGCGAGAGCATTGATATTAATACAACAACATCAGAGCAGGCAGACAAAATAGTTAAGACTGTAGAGGAGAATGTTAAGACAGCAGAGGATAAGCTTGCTGAGGCAAATGGAAAGCTTGATGAAGCCCAGAGTGCTTATGATGCAGCCCTTGAGGCTTATGAGGAACTTAAGAGAGATGTAGAAGCAACAGAGCTTTCTATCGCAGATGCAAAGGATGATCTTGAAATTGCAAGAAAGGCTCTTGATGACGCCAAGGATCAGGTGGCAGATGCAGCTGAAGATGTAAATGATGAGTATGAAGACATCAAAAATTCAGGCTATCAGCAGATCATAGACGCACAGAAAGAGATTTCCGAGATGACAGGTGACGAGGATGATTACCAGGACAAGCTTGATGCTCTTTCTAAGCTCATCATCAAGTATTACATTCTTGAGAATACTGAAATTGACGAGGGAACAAGTATTGACTTTGGAGAAGATTCTTTTTCCTTTATTACAGATTATGAGAAGGATGAAGATGGCAATTATGTAGTTGACGAAAATGGCAATTACAAGCCGATCTCAACTCCGGTTGATGTAAGATACGTAACATATACGGTAAACGGCGAGGAAGTTACCAGAAAGTATGAGTATTCACAGACAGAAGGAGTAATTGCAGTTTCTGAAAAAGAGATAACTCTTGATACAGAGGAAATCACTCTTAAGGAAGAGGTTCCTGAGAGCTATTCAACAGAAGATGGAGCATCTGTTTACAAAGAGACAGAGACAAGCCATGTGGTTTATATTGACACAGAGGATGCTACAAAAGGCTTCTATGCCATCGACACAGAGGATGAGGATTCAATTGTAAGCGTAGAGGGTACGGCCCCGAAGAATACTAAAAAAGTAAAATACTACGAAGTAAAGGGATCTGAGACCAAGTCTTATGACGAAGTGGTTACACATACAGTTGTTGATACTTACAAAGATGAGACAGTTCCTGTAGAGGATCCCAAGACGGCAGGAAACATAGTCGATCTTTCCAAAAAGGTAAAAAACTATTATAACGAAGGCTATGATGTAACTGTTACTTACAAGCATTTCTGGACAGGTGAGGAAGAGGTTGTAGATATCAACAGTCTTGGAACCTGGAAAGCTATAAAGGCATTCTTTAAGAGCCTTGTGGGTATCAATTCTTTCTCAGTTCAGGCTTATACCACAGAGCAGGTTCCGGATGAGACTCATGAGGAGGCCGGAATTTACGAGACTGTTACAAAAACATATCTTGTTGAGACCAAGAAAAAAGGTAAAAAGACATACGAGCTCAAGGACTTTGTTGTAAAGAAAACCCTTTATGATGCTACCGATTATACAAAATACACAGCACATCAGGATGCGGTAACAGCTGACATCCACAACATCTATACATCAAGTACACAGATCGGTTCAACTGATGATGAAGAGTTTGAGCAGGCTGTAGCTGAGCAGAACGAAGCACTTGAAAATGCTGATAATGCCAAGAAGGCAGCAGATAAAGCAAAGACAGCATACCTTGATGCTCTTAAAAAGGTTGAAGAGGCTCAGAAAAAGGTTGATGAGCTTGAAAGCGCAAGCGTTTCGAAAAAAGACCTTGTGGCAGCACAATATGAACTTAAGATAGCGCTTGCAGAGCTGGAGACTGCAGAGGAGATTAAAGACAAAGCCAAGGAAGCCATGGACGATGCCAAGGAAGCCCTCGACGATGCCACCAGGAAAGCACAGGAGATCAGAAATAAAGAGTCTGATAGTTCAGACAGAGGAAGCTCAGATGATGGATCAAATGATGGAGAATCCGGAAGTAGCAGCGATGGTACAACAGGGGGCAACACAACTCCTGCAATCGTAGTAATTCCAACAACTCCGGCTGTTATTCCTGTAGCAGCAGATCAGGCAGCAGTTCTTGGAGAAGCAAGAACACCAGCTCAAAGAGCAGCTGCAGCTAACGCAAGATCTGTGTCTGCCAGCAATGGCAATGAGGACGGCAACGGTAACGGCAGTGACGCAGCAGTTGTTGGTGCACAGAAGGAGGATACCAAGACTCCAGAGTCTCCTAAGAAGGAGACCACAATTGAAGAGACAAAGACAGCTCTTGCAGCAACTCCTGAACTTGAGGAGAAGGGCTTTGCATGGTGGTGGCTCCTTATCCTTGCAGCTATCGCAGGCGTATCTGTAGAAGAGTATGCAAGAAGAAAGAGCAACAAGGCTAAGGACTCTACTAAGATCAATAAGTAATTCTCTAATCAAACACATTTTTTATAAAGAGAAGAGCGGATCATATGATCCGCTCTTCTTGGTTATTGAATTCAAGCAGAGCTCATATTGTTCACGCATATAATTATCTGTATAATTGAAATATATTCTTTTAGAGAAGGTATTTGGATATGAGTATCAGCGAAAAGATTTTCAGTTTATTGGATGAAAGAGGAATGAGCCAAAGAGAGTTTTCCAGGAAAACAGGGATAACTCAAAGTACGATCAGTGACTGGAAGAGAAAAAACACCAATCCATCTGCTGATAAGATCATTGCTATTTGTGATGTTCTTAAGGTTAGTCCTTATGAGCTGTTACAAGAAGGCGACTCGAATGATGAATTAAAAAAAGTAGATTATAGGATGGTCAGCAAAGGGACTGATACATATCAATTGATCATAGATTTTGAGTCACTAAATCATGACAACAAGCAGAGGCTTTTAGGCTATTTGTCCGCATTGAAGGATTTGCAATAACTATTAGATCCGCATGTTTCTATTGACATGTGGATTTTATTTTATTACGATGAACGTATATACGGTAAGCGTATGCATATACAATCGTGCAAACGGAGGAGGCATTATGCAATTTTTCAAGGGATTATTAAAGATACCAGAATTATATTATCGCGATAAGGATGCGGTTCAAACTACTGCCAAAACTCTTAACACGAAGTACTGGCTTCATGAAAACGGTAGTAGATACCATATCCTGGCAAGTGAGGTAACGGTCAATCGGATTACATTCATTACAATGTATGAAGGGGGAGAGACATCTATTGAAGATGTTCGGGAGAACTGCGAGATGTTCATTGAGGAGCTATGTTCTGCTCATGGCAGCCAGCATTTAGATGCTTATTCAAATCAGATGAAGATTACGGAGATAACATTGGATAGTTTTTGTAATCTCTTTTCCGAGGATTTGCTTAATAAAATGTATGAGGATAAAACTGCTATCATGGGTATTCTTCATATTGATAACACGAAGTTTGTCTGCAAAGAGGAACTGTTGGAACCATTTAGCAATTATAAACAATTTACGCGGAGATACCTGGATAACAGAGAACTTATGAGGATAAGAAATGGGAGGGTGAGGTCAGATAGTATAGTGTTTCAACCGGTACATTATATTGTCCTTGAAAATAACGCAGAAATAATAAAACAGATAGATGATGAGCTCATATATGAACTTAGAAAAGCTAAAAGAATAGTGAGTAGAAGGTGCATACATCTTTCAGAAGACGATGTTTTTAAGATACAGAAATACGGTCATAGAATTCAAAATCTAAACAATCTTGACGGAGGGATAGTGTTTGTGGACGTTTCTTCTGACTCTGTAAACGATTTGGTCAGGACAGTATATTCTGAAACAAATCACTATCGTGGTAGATATGCTGTGGTTTTTCATGTGAATGAAGACGATGAAAAGAGCGTTGAAGAAATAGAAAAAACATGCAGGCTATGGCCATTTTTCATAATTTGTAATAAACGACTTGGAAGGCGTGATGCAATCAGGCAATTGCTGGAGGTTGCTAAGAGTAATGACATAGATATTTCAAGAAAAGATTGTCAGGAAATTTTGAAGGCTAACGGAATAAAGAATGAATATACCTTTGATGAAATAAATGACATGTTTAGACGATGGATGCTTACAGTCTACAATATTGAAGTTTATCATCCGCAGTACAGAGAAATGATCGAGCAGTACTACAGTAGTGACGCAGGAAATGCTGATGGGTTGAAAGAGCTGGATGAACTTATTGGACTTAGAGACGTAAAAGAATTATGCAGGAAGATCATAAGCTTTTATGAGGTTCAAAAAATAAGAAGAGTTTTTTCTGACGAGATTGAGAACATTGGTATGCATATGGTTTTTACAGGTAATCCAGGAACCGCAAAGACCACAGTCGCGAGACTTATGGCAAGAATACTCAAGCAGAAAGGAATATTGTCTCGTGGAGAGATGATTGAAGTGGGAAGAGCTGATCTTGTTGGCAAATATGTAGGTTGGACTGCCAAGACAGTAAAGGACTATTTTCATAAGGCGAAAGGGAATGTGCTTTTTATTGATGAAGCATATTCTCTTGTTGATGACAACAAGAGCTTTGGTACTGAAGCCATTAATACAATCGTTCAGGAAATGGAGAATTGCAGAAATGATGTTGTTGTTATCTTTGCAGGTTACAAGAAAGAAATGGCAGAGTTTATCAAGGCCAATAGTGGCCTAGAGAGCAGAATCAGTTTCTTTGTTGATTTTCCGGATTATTCAGGAGATGAGCTATTTGGCATTCTTAAGCATCTGGCTAAAAAAGATAACTATGAGCTTGGAGATGATGTTTATGAGAAATTCATGGCTAATATGGAAATGCGTAATACTCAAAATGGAAACGGAAGATTGGTCAGAAATGAATTTGAAAAGGCAAAGCTCAGGCAGGCTCAGCGAATAATGGGAATGGCAAAGAAGAGAAGAAAAGAAGCATTGTTTACTTTGGTTGGACAGGATTTCGGAGGTGAAGTTATATGATATACGTTGATTTCAGAAAAGAATGTCTTGGCAGGATCAAGGAAGAGTATAAAGCGTTTGGCTGGAGTATTAAGTTATACCTTAAAGGAGATACTTCAGATGACAAGGAAGAGCTGGATTTTATCCATCAGACAAATCTCAAATACTTCGGTCACAGTAAAGATGTGCTAGATGGAGACTTCTATTACATGACAAAGAAAGTTTCCAACAACTCAAAAATGATGAGCAGATTTGAAGTGAGCTTTTTGTATGATGAGTTCAAAAAGGGAGGCTGGAAGAAGGTTGATCATATCGTGAAGATCAATATCACTTCGGCAACGGATTCCCAGATTACGATTGGGAATATTGATGATTATGACAGTATAAATAATATGCTGATAGTAAGGCCTGTTAGATACAAAGAAAATGAAGACGATCTCAAGGAGATGGTATTTAGGCAGATTGGTGACTTTGCCTTAGTATTGTATATGAGAGTATCAGATGATAAACAGTTACTCACATCCTTCAAGATATCCCAGGAAGTGTTTAAGAATTGGGGAAAGAGCGAGGATGAGGTGTTTGATAGGGCGCTGGAGAATTCCAGTATTTTATACCCAGAGGCTTTTACAAGAGCAGGAATTAGTATGAAGGAAATAATGGTACCTGAACTGGGGAATATGCGAGTTCCTATATTGTATAATGCACCATTTGCTGTTGATGGCGATAAGCTGAAGAGATATGAACATTTAACGGTTACTTGTCCACAATATCCAAATGGTGCAGTTTCATTCTTTTATCCTAGGGTTAAAGATAAACTGAACAAGGTGTTTGATAACGAAGATTACTATGTCGTCTTTCTATCGATTGCTGGATTTGCTGTACATAGTTATTCCAACACTGAGCTGGAAGATCTTGTTGAGGCACTTAAGGATAATAATGAGAGATTTCCGCAGGATACATTGACAAATTATGTGTATGTTTATCGTGTGGTGGAAGATAAACTTGAACCTGTGATGGTATAAAAAAGTGGCGCAGCCCTTGGGCTGCGCCAAACATATATTTATTCTTTTGGTGGTTCATATTTACTGAGTTTTTCCTGAAGCTCTACAATGGTGGATTGCAAATTGGTGATGGTAGCATCCTTGTTAGCAAGAGATGAACCCATATTAGCGATGGTAGCATCTTTATTAGCGATGGTAGCATTTGCATCATCGAGCTTCTCCTGAAGTTCATCAATCATGTACTTGACTGTGTTTCTATCGAGAATCTGAAGTTCTTTTGACCACATCTCCATCACCCTTTCTATGTTCTGACATAGGTCATATAAATCAGAATACATGGACTTAAAACCTGGATATTTGGTAATCAGTTCAATGATGTATTTGGGCTCGTCGCACCCTAGGAACGTAAGCCATGCATCAAGTTCACTTTTTATACCTCTATTATGAAGTTTCTCAAGGAAAATATCAATCGGAATAAAGATAAAGTTCTGGAGCATGTTCAGGTTTATTCCAGTGTTTGAAGTGGTTGAGAATCTGTGGACATATTCGTTTTTGAATTCCCAGAAGCAAGCAGGACTGCTTTCTAAAAAGACTATGGTGTAGACAGGAGCGATATCCTTATAACTGAATTTTGATTTGGTTTTATCCCTTAGCCGCTTGTATTGTCTAAGAAGCAGATCTGCGGAGTAGCAGGATGCTCTTTCACCGGTGAATAGATATCCAAGTTTCTGTACTTCTATGTTAGCAAGGGATTTGTCCTCCAATTCCACTACAATATCTGTAATGACAAGGGACATTTCGTCTCCAAGACGGGTGCTATCATTTGGCAGAACATCCTTAACTTTGACCTTCCTTTCCAGTAGTATACTTAGCAGATTTGAAAGTCTGTCAGGGGCATATTCTGGATTAAGAACCTCCTTGAAAAAGCTGTCATACAGTATCTTGATGCCTTTATTACCGGTACAAATATTAAGAAATTCCTCCTGCTGATTGCTGGTCCATGATTCATAAATGTTTTCAAGATTTGGATGCTTCTTAATGTCATCGAAAATTAGTTCTTTCGTTCTGATGCACGGAAAGAACTGAGATAGATTTGTTTCTTTGTAAGTCATTTGTTTCCTTTCTTTTGCATGATACGTATGGTAAATTCAGCGAATCGCTGGCGCCACGAATGTGGCTCTTGGCTCTGACTGAGCACGACAAGTGATATCATACACAATTTTCTCCGATAAGTCTTTAAGACTTTCTTAATAATTCTTAAGATTTTATGAAGAAAAGTCCCCCTAAAAAGGAGTTAGCATCTACTAACTGCGGCCTTTCTAAAATTTCAGTTAACAGTCTCTGAAAGCCGCATGAACAGCGGCTGAAATAAAAATAAATCGCACAAATATGATGGATTCTATGATTACAGGTGGTGTATCTTATTCGTATTAAAAATTTGAATCGTTTGCTGAAAATTAATTTCTATGAGGGAAGAATAATGAAAAAGTTAGATAAGCAGATAGTTAGTGCACTTGCAATTGGAATCGGCGCAGGACTTATGATGTGTCCTGTTACAGCTTACGCTGATGAGGGTGAGCCGAATGAGAATAATAATGATGATCCTGTGACAACTCAGGCGGGCGACGAACAGAAGAGCGAAGAGAATTCTGAGGTGCAGGAGACAGCTGAGGCTGCAGAAGCAATCAGCAAAGCAGCGGCTGCAGTGGACAGTGCACAGGATGCTGTACCTACGGCTCCGGCAGGTGAAACAAACGGCTATGAGAATGCAAACGCTGCTCTCAATAGTGCTGAAAACCAGATAAATGATGCTGCAACTGAGCTTGGAGATGCGCAGGACGCTTTGGATACTGCGCAGAGAGATATCGAGACTGCTGGTGCTCAGGATAAGATAGTAGATGACAAGGCTACTGAAATTGAAAATGATTATGGCAAAACCATTAGTGATGCACAGAATGCCATTGATATAGTGAATGGAATAGATGTCGACACTGATTCTAAAGAGAGTGCGCAAGAAGCTGTAAAAGATGCGCAAAAGAAGGTTGAAGATGCTGATAAAGCTTTTTCTGATGCTGAAACTGCTGAAGCTGAGGCTACTATAGCAAGTGAAGCGGCCAAGAATGCATTAGATGACATTGAAACTCAGAAGGAAGATTATGATAATCAGATAGAGGCTGCAGAGCATGATCTGGCGATGGCTGAGACTGCGCTAATTATTGCTGCTGATGATCTTGCAAATAAGCAGTCTGCTGCTGAGATAGCTCTTTCGAATCTCGATGGAGAACTTGGTAAACAGATAGTTGATCTGAGAAAAGCTATTTCAGATGCGAGTGATGAGAATATTCAGGACAAGGTTGATGAACTTGGAAAGCTCATCGTGGACAACTTTGTTCTTGTTACTGAAGATGACAAAGAAGCTTATAAAAATGGAGACTTTTCTTTTACCTATTCATTAGATGAAAGTGGCCAGATAGTGGTTACTAAGGTGGAAGAAAAGAGTGTACCTGACTTAGTTGTGGACCATCCTGAAGGATATTTTGATTCATATGGTATTGAGCTTGATAAGAGCCACTATGATACAGTGATCATTGATGAAAAAAATGGCAATAATTCGGCTTATGCATATAATGAAAGCGAAAGTTGGATAATCGATCGAATTCCTGTGGAACCGTATATTGAAGCTATTGCAGGTAGTGATGGGACTGAATGGACAGAATTTAATGGCACTGATGATGTAGAGCATATTGGGGAAAAAGTAGTTACTACCTACAATCATAACGGCTCTATGGTTGATGCTGTAAAAGAGTCTTATTATAAAATTTATACGACTACAGATTATAAGAAGATCATAGCACATACTACATCTCCAGATTATCACAGTGATCTTGTTAGGCAAGAAGCAATGATGGTATACAGCGAGGATGTGATAACAAAGGAGTTTGCGGAAAACCCAGATTATGAAGGCTGGGAAATTTCGAATATAAAATATGATGTAAGGCTTGTGGATGAAGAAGCGGCTAGACCAAGCTATAAGTGCTATGTAGAGGTTACTATTTCAAGACGTGGCATAGACCAACAGATCGCTTCAAAAGAAGTTTACTATAAAGCTGATAGATACAACTTTGTAGAAGCGTGGACAGAAATAGTGTCTTATAAAATTGAAGTGGATAAAACAGTTGTAGATTCTGCAGAAGCTGTGACGACTACTATAGATAACTATAATACTAAAGTGACTGCCGCTCAGGATGCCCTTGATAAGGCAGGTGAAGCAACAACAGCTTACAATAATGCCCTTGAAAAGGTTAAAACTGCAAAAGAAAAAGTAAAAGTACTTTCAGACAGCTTTGTATCAGAAACTGATGTTAAAAATGCTAAAGATGCCCACACAGCAGCTCTTGCTCATCTTGATAGTGCGAAGGATAAGAAGACTGCGGCAGAGAACAAGCTAAAAGATGCAAAAGAAGCTCTTGATGGGGCTGCTGATAAGATAAAAGCTATTGATGAAAGAATTCTTGCACAGCAGCAGGCTGCTCAGAATAATGAAGGCGATGGGCAGAGTAATGAGAATCCGACTGGTAATGGTACAGCAACAGGAGATAGTGGAAGTTCAGGTAATGGTAGCTCATCAGATGGTGGAAATTCTGGAAATGACACAGTAACAGATGATCAGCCTCAGATTGTGCCAACTATTGCTGGCGCTACTAAAGCAGATAATGGCACTGAGACAAATGTAACTCCTCTTGTGGCAGGCGCAAATGCTACAGTAACAAGGACAGCGCCTACGACCAGAAGGGCTCAGATGAGCCAGCTTGCTCAGTCTCTTTCAGATGAAGTAAAAAGAATTAATGATGCTGAAAAAGTTCAGGAAAATAGCGAGGATACAACGAAAGTTTTGGCATCTACCGATGCTGGCTCAAAGGCTGGAAAGAACGTATCCAAAGATTTCACATCGTCAGTAGATGGAGCAGCTGCCAATATTGAGGATGAGGAGACAGCTCTTTCTGCAACAGCTACTAATAACAGCGTGAAGTTCCCAATAATCTTTGCACTCCTTGGTGCTATCGTAGCAGGTGTTTCAGTAAGTGAGTACCTCAGGATGAAAAAAGAAGATAACGAGCTGTTTTGATCGTTCCCATGATCTAAGACATTAAAATAGCCCCAGCGCTTTGATCAAGCGCTGGGGCTTTATTCTGGAATTGTTTATGGAAAAGAGTTATCTTCTTTTCTTTTCTGCTCCCAAAAGTGAAAGAGCAGTAGCAGATGCACCCATGATCATAAGGGCTGCGTACAATGGATCCTGAGCCATATCACCTGTGTGGGCTCTTCTTGCTCCTAATACTGCAGGAGTTTCTCTTTTCGCTCCAAGAACCTGTGCAACCTCCGCTGCAAGTGGAGTGTCGTCATCAATGATGATGATGTTCTCTGCAGGTGGATTAGATGGATCCGTAGGAGGAACAACAGGTGGTGTAGGAGGAACAACAGGTGGTGTAGGAGGAACAACTGGTGGAGTAGGAGGTGTAGGTGGAACCTCAACTGTTTTAGTCTCTGTCCATGTGCCACCCTTACTCTCTTTACTGTGCTGGCTGAACTTAACTGTTGTAACCTTATCTATTGTGGCAACCGACTTGGTGTATTCTGACTTTTCAATGGATGCAGTCTTAAAGATAGTCTCTATCTCTTTTACTCCGGTTACGATAAGGTTCTTGACCTCTTTACTTGCACTTACAATGTACTTGGAAGTGGATGTTGTAGTAGGGGTCTTGGTGCGGCTATCAACCAGGTAACCTGTGCTTCCTTTTGGATTGATATGTCCTTCACCCCGGCCACTTATCTTTCTACAGATAATGGTACCACTGAAGTTTCCTTCTTCAATATTTACATGTGAGCCTGTTGCCAAAATGTTGCCGAGGTTGCAGCTGTTCTGAACCATTACTTGTGATGCCCTGGTTACAAAAGTGATATTTGGGGTTATACCATCCTGGTAAAAATCAGGTACATGGTTATCAGTACTGGTCTGATTGGGCTGGTAATCTGAATGAGTTGTTGTTATAGGTACATAGACTGTGTCTCCAGACATGTTGTAGAGGATGATAGTTACTTCTTCTGAAGTTGCAAGATGAAGTCTTCCTGCTACAGAAGCGTTAACATAGTATGTGCCGCCATGGGTGACTTCTATCTTATACTCGCCATAGAAGTATTTTCCTTCTTTATTCCAACGAAGGGTGTTCTCATCTGTTTTCTCAACTGCAAGCTTTTGGTTCATTTCATTTTTATAGGTCTCAAAGTCAACACCATATTCATTTGAAGATTCGCGGCCGTTATTGGAATTGTAGTAATAGTATTTATCACCGATGATGTAGCAATCTTCCTGATGCTGATCCATTGCGCCTTCTTTAGCCAGGATGGTAAAGCTCTTTTCGATCTTATCAAGCTTGTAGTAGGTCTCTTTTCTGGTTTCAGGATCAACTTCAACATAGAGGGTCTCTCCGTCAACAACAATCGTATCAAGATTACTGATCCTTTCGTACTCGGACTTAGAAGTAACTGAAAATCCATCAAAGTCTTTAGTGACCGTGCTGATACTGCTAGTTGAGCCTTTATCATCAATGATAATGTCTGTGTAACCGCCATTCTCGGTTTTCTTGAGGTTATCGCCTGCATCAATTGCATCTTGAAGTGAAGTGTATTCTTTTGAATCTGTGTAAGAAACTGTATGGGTTGTTGTACCCTCAGAAGTCTTAACGTTTGTGTAACCAGCTGCTAAAGCCTCATCCATTTCCTGCTTTGCGGCTTCTTCACTTTCGTATTCTTGTTTGCCTTTATAATCTTCAGTATATGTTGTGCTCTCGCTGTCTTTCGCATTCTTGAGGATCAGATTGATGAGCTCTTCGTTTGTAACTTCGCAGGTATTGCCATTAGCATCATTGAAGGTGATCTTTACGCCATTTCCAGTTGTGGGAACTATTGAAAAGTCAGTGCGGCTGCCTAAAGTGTACTGGGCAAGGATGTTTTTTAGCTGCTCATCTGTAATCTCGTTACCGCCTATTGAATAAGTGGTTTTATGCTCAATAATCCTCTGGTCTGCGTTTAAGATAACATTGGATGCAGAGGGTGAAAGTGGAACTGCTTCATCTTCAATCTGGTAGCTGACAGTAGGCTTTCCATCTTTGGTCTCAACAATGTAAGTGGCATCCTCGATATCATCTGTGTTCATTTCTTCTTTTAGTTCAGCTGCCTTGTCGGTGATATCGGTAGGCTTTCCATCTTTGCCAGTTATAAAGTACTTCTCTGATACTTCGATGTCTTTATTATCTGCATTATCTTTGATCTGTGATTCAAGCTCTTTTGCGAGAGCGTCGTCAGATGTGGTAATACTAGTAGTAGAAGATGTTTCTTTTGTGTAAACATCCTCGTTGTAGTTGCCAGTTGTAGTTGTGGTATTGCCATCTTCTGTGACTGTAACTGTAACGTTTGTAGTATCTTTGGTTAAAGCGTCAGGATTAGCAACTGTTTCTTTTACTGTTTCTTCTGTTACCGCAACTGCAGAGGGAGTCTCTTCTACATAAGTATTAGTAGTTGTTGTTACAGTTGCGTCAGAAGTCTGTGTGACCTGAGACTCTGATTTACTGGGCTCTGAAGGAGTAGAGATCAGCTCTGAGGCTTCAGCTTTTGTCTCTGCAGCGGAATCATGTGCATCGTTTTGTGGGAGATCTGGCTCAGCAGGAGCTTCCGCAGCTTCTGCACTTATTCCGTTTCCAAGAAAGATCATTGATCCTGTCATTAAGCAGAATATACCTTCTCTGATACACTTAGGTATATTGTCATAATGATTCATGGCGTTTTCCTCCTATTCATCGTATGAAAAGAATCGAAATCGTTTAAGTGATGTTTCTACAGTTGCTATTGTAATTACCATGCTATCATACAAAACATCATAAAAAGCAAAAATAACGTAATTTATGATAATATTAATAAACGGTTAATAGTTATAAACAGAAATTTAGAAATTTTATGAAAAAAGTACTTGCATTATTTTTGGTTTTGTAATAATATAAACAAGTCGCCGCGATACGGCGACCTGATAAGCCTCGTTGGTCAAGCGGTTAAGACGCTGCCCTCTCACGGCAGAATCAGCGGTTCGATTCCGCTACGAGGTACTGACTGTTTATAACAGCCCAACCCGAAGCTTAAAGCACATATGTGTTTTGAGCTTTTTTTGTTGTGTGGGGGAATGTCATTGCTATTCGACTTTCTCTTTACAAACAAATATCTTTTTGATATAGTATCCCTCGCAGCAATTCTGCGCTGCGATCATTCCTGTCGGGATGATCAACTATCCAACATTAAGTAAAAAAGATAGCCTTGGCAGCTAATTGTTCCATTGCTATAATTAAATTGTAACTACAGAAAGGTAACTACATAATGAAGTTCTCATGGGAGGAAGAAAAGGATTTATAATGGCAATCAAAACGACGAACATGAACCCTGGCGACCAGCCGACTAAAGAACAACTAAGAGAAATTGAGGCTGCAGCAAAGCGCCCAGTTAAGTTTACAGAAGATGCGCCGAAGTTAACGGAGAAGGAATTATCGGAGTTCCGTCCGGCAAACCCTGAATATTACCGTCCAAGAAAGTCACAAATTACACTTCGCCTAGATGCGGCACTTGTGGATGCTTTTAAATCTACAGGAAAAGGGTATCAGACAAAAATCAATGAAGCTCTTTGGAGAGGGGCTTTATCAATGGGAATAGTATATAAACAACAGTGAATTAAACATTCTTTATCGTTATTTAATGATTTGTTCGTTTACATTTTGATCCAATCGTATATAATTGCAAATACAGTGAAATATTTAAGGGTAAAGCCGGAGTGATCCGGTGACACAAAGCTAAAGGGACTCAATGAAGTCAGCCAGTTGCAGGAGATATGATAAAGCATTGCTGACTGAGGCAATGCTTTTATTTTTGAAAGGAAAAGAGGTACCGACATGAAAAGTATGAAGAAACTGATGGCAATGATCACAGCATTTGCAATTCTTGTAAGTATTGGTATTCCTTCAAGTACTGTCTATGCTGCGAGTGGCGACACAGTAGTTTATATTACGAAGACAGGAGAATGTTATCACTCATCAGGATGTAGCAGCTTACGAAGAAGCAAAATAGAAACTACGCTTCAGAGCGCCATTGACAGAGGTTATAGAGCATGCTCAAAATGTAATCCCGGTTCATTGGACGCATCAAGTCAGGCAACATCAACAAAATCAACTGCTGTAGCAGCTACTACAACTAAGGCTGCGGTTGATCCGGTACTTGAGGCGCTTAAGACTTATAAAGGCAATAATGATGAATTTAATGCGTATGCATATTACATCAATAATGCAGACTTGCAGACTGCAATTGGTGCAGATGGAGATAAACTTCTTAAGCACTTTAATGATTTTGGGAAAGCTGAAGGAAGAAAAGCAAAGTAAAAGATGTGTATAGATTTAGAGGGCAGAGTACATTACTCAAGCCCTCTATTTTTCTCTAAATTCCGCTTCCCATGACACCTTCCATATATTCCATGGCAGGTACATCGGGAAAGAGCTGAGTGATCAGCTCTTTAGAGTAATCTTTTTTACAGATGATATAGATAGGGGCATCAGGGCCGCAGAGGTCCTGGGCCTTTTTTGCGCTGTAGGCGATAAGGGAGAGAATGTCGGAGTTGACCTCCTTTGTGTTGCATCCAAGAAAAGAGGTAACCAGGAGCCCGTTGTCCAGCCTCTTAATGAGGAAAAGACCACAGCCTTTTTTGTTAACAAAAAAAGAGGAAAGCTGCTGGTCATAAATGTTTTTGGACTTGGTAATCTTCTCGCAGCCTACAGCTTTTTGAAGCAAAATAAAGCCGTCATCGTCAAGATCTGCGATGCTCTTAATGTCTGATGTGGAGGCCTTTTCAATTAGTGGGTGTTTGACAAACTCTTTTGCGCTTGAAGAAAAGACAAAAAAGACATTGTCATCAAACTCAAAGCCAAGGCTGTTATAGAAATCAAAACTGTCCTTAGGAGCTATGATTGGAAGATGAATAAGCCTGTCCTTAATACCACTGGCGGACATGATACTTTCGAACTCGTCAATGAGAGTCTTAGCCGTTTCGGTATCTTTAAATTCATCCTGTATATACATATGGCTAAGGAGACCAAAGCAGCCATGCTCCTGGCTGAAATCAACATAAAACTGAAGGACTCCTGTCACAAAGCCTTCGTCATCGCATGCGCCAATTGTGTAGAATCCTTCTTTTCCAATATTACTGCGGCTCTTTTCTGAAAAGAAATCTGAAAGGGCCTCAGCCTCATTTGGCAAAACGGTAAATGTTACCATATCTTACTGCCTCTATAATTATGATATATTTACATTATACGATATTCGTTCGTATAAACTATATGGTAAACAATAATTTGCTTAGAAAACATACTGAGGTGGCGACATGGCTGATGAGAAACTCTATTCGTGGAAACCTGAAGAACAGGACGTTTTTAAGAACATAACAGTTGACAACAGCTTTAAGCAGAAAGATCAGCAATTTGCTGATTCTATGGCCTTTGATCAGAACCGGAAGGATGCGCAGAAGCGTGAAAACAAAGATAAAGAGGCTGAAAACGGCATTAACATTGGCATCGATGAGGAATTGGCAGAGAAAAGAGAAATCGTAGATGCCAACATGCCCGGGACAATTTCTGTCTTTAGTGGTAAAGAAAAGCTGATAAGAAGCGCTAAATACACATATGTAACCACTGAGGGGGATAGAAAGGTTGAAAAGAAGGGGAGCAGAACGCCTTCCAGATGGCGTATGAAGCCGATCCTTGATCATCTGAACGCGCTTGATGCATTGCTTGACAAGGTTGTTGATCTTAAAAAGGTAGAAGAGATCCAAAATGAATTCAGGGAAATATGTCTCGCATGTGAGAAATATATCAGACACCGCAATCCCTGGACAGATGAAGGCAAGGCCAGAAAACAGATGGTGCAGGATATTTATGAGCAGGTAAAGACAGAGTCACTTCGTTTTTCTGTAAGGGTTGAACAACTAAGTACAAAACCTGAGGAAAATGGACTTAAAACATGGCTTGATGTCTTAAGGGATGTCAGAACTGAGAAATTTGAGGATGGAGTCGACGGAGCCACAGTAACCATAGGCGGAGCTGGCACTTCCAAGGTATATATCGTAGAAAAAAACGGCAAGAAGCAATACTTTAAGGAGACTGAAAAAATTCCAAGCGATGATTATGACGTACTTACTAGTGAAGCCATTTCTTTAGCTCAAGATGAGCTTAGAGCATATGAAGCTGATAACAGACATACAAAAAAGGATAAGGAAGATTTTAGCTCAAAAATCACACAAAGAAGTAATGCGCTAAAGGCAGTCATGGATTGCTTAAAATATTTGTTTAAGGATTTTGACTCTATTGGAGACTTCTTTGATGATCACAGAGATCCTGATAAGATCATGGATGGCATAGTAAAAGCGCTTGATGATAAGGAAAAAGAACTTGAGAAAAAAGATACTGTTCTTGAAAATCATATCATTACTTTAAGAAATATAATCGAAAAAAAAGATGAAATAGGCAGCGTTTATGGGTATGTCTCCGAGACACTTCATGAGATCAGTAAAAAGGCCAGATGTCATGACATTGCTGTTAGTAGTGCTATGATAAAGGAGAATGCTGACCTTTCCAGAAGAAATGTTGCTTCTGCCAGAATGGCAAAACTTCTCGGGCTTAACGGCGAAGGACATAATTTGATAGCTGATAGCAAGCTTGCTGATGTTATCATAAATGGTAAGACTATGCATGGAATCCTCATGGATGAAGCTTCTGGAGTAGTACTGACCAATTATAGTAAACATAGTGTCTTTAAAACCAGATATTCAGCAGACGCTTTTAGGAGTTTGTTAAATCTTCAGATCTATGACATCATCATGGGGCAGGTAGACAGAAATACCGGTAATTACCTGGGAGCAATTAAAGAAGATAAGATGACAGGAAGTTGTGAAGTACTCAATATTACGGGCATAGACAACGATATGTGCGGAGGAGTTTTGAGATATTCTGATATTTTTATTGAGGGAAAGAGTGGTTACAATCGGATCAGAAATATCGTTGTGGATAATTCTTTTCAGCCTCCTGCTATCGAGAAAGAACTTGCGGACAACATAATGAAGCTGACACCTGAGATCATACATTTTCAGTTTTGCGATATTTTCGATAAAGATGAGCGAAGAGCTCTCATTGACAGATTAAGCGAAGTGCAGAAAGTTATTAAAATCTTGAAAAAGAAGCATCAGGATAAAATTATCGAAAGAAATGATAAAGCCAAATGGACCACTCGTATGATGGAGTTTAGCAAAGTCGTTGGGGAGCGCATGCGTAAGGACGTTAAGGATGCGAATGATGAAGAAAAAAGACTAATGGATGATTTGGACATAAGAAAAAACGATAAAAAGAATAAAATGACTCAAATGAGGTATTTAAAAGAAAAAGCTAAGATTAAAAATAGAGTTAATAATATTAAAATGAGAACAGTAAATTTGGTGAAAAGTAAGTGCTACCTCAGAACTGACTACCTATTCACTGGAAAAGACGAGATTCCCGAAAAAAGATGAGAATTCTTGAAAGAACAAGAATCCCGGAGCATGACATGCTCTGGGATTTTTTGTTTATAAATCCATTCTTAATTAGTAAACATCTTTTGATAAATCTTTACAAATTCTAAAATCTCATAAACCTTTTATTAAATTACAAAAATAACCACTTTTATGATGAAAGATATGATTAACTTTAGCCGATAATATATCTAGAAAGCTAAAGGCGTAGGATGCTGTAGGCGGATTGAAAGGAGAACGAAATGAAAAAGAATAGTTTAATTAAGGATAAAAAGGTTCTTTCAGCACTCACAATTGGCATTTCTGCAATGATGTTTTTGCAGACTCCAGTTTCAGCGTATGCTGCATACAATGATGAGCTGAATGAGAATCCTCCTTCTGAATCTAAAACAGAATCCAGCAAATCACAGTCTGAAAGCAGCTCTGAGCCAGTTACAAACAAGGCTCAGACAGAAGCTACTCAGGCTTATAATGCATGCGTAAGTGAAACACCAGTGACAGCACCTCCACAGGAAACACCTGCAGTAGAACAGACAGCTGAAACACCTGCAGCAGAACAGACAGCTGAAACATCTGCAGCAGAGCAGACTCAGGCAACTCCTACAATTGCAGGCGCTGAGGTTGAGGCTAATGAGGCAGCAGCTATCATCCTTACAGGCGATGCTGATAATAATATCCCTCCTGCTGGTGTGAAAGAGATTGCAACTGAGGAAGTTGCAGACGCTGTTGGCGAGCTTAAGGATGCTGCAACTGAGGTGAAAGAAGATGACAACATCGAAAAAGCTGCAGAAGATATAAAGGAAGTGCAGACAAATCTTACAGAGGCAGAAACTGCAAATGAAGAATCTGAAAAGGCTGATGAAGAAGTAGTAGAAAAAGCCAAAGATGTGGCTGATTTCCTTGAGGGAGACCAGGGTATATTAAAGGTTGCTGACAATGTAGAAGATATAGTTGATGAAACCACTACAAAGGGACAGGAGCTTGTTCAGAAGATTGCCAGCGCTGAAACAGATATAGATAAACAGGCTGCAAAGGCAGAGTTTGATAAGTTTGTAGAAGAGAACACTGAATCCTTGAATGGCCAGATCACTCTTTACGATAGCCTTAGCAGACAGTATGAGGAAGCAGTGGTAGAGCTTTCAAAGGCACAGAAGAAGCTTAAAGAGCAGGATGACAAGTTCAATGATGAGCTTAACTTAGCTAAAGGTAATGCGGAGGAAGCTAATAAAGAAGTTGAGGCTGCTCAGCAGAAGGTTGAAGCTCTTGCAAATGCAATGGAGAAAGTTCAGGATGCTATCGCAGATGGCAATAGCGAAGGCGCAGATAATCTTAATAACAAGTATGGAGAAAATGATTGGAGCAATGTATTTGGCAAGACTCCTGAATCCAGCAGAAATGTAATGAAGGATGTCATTGAAAATTACTACCTTCCTGAAGTGCTTGGATTTAATCTTGTTAAGGATAAGGATCATGAGGTTAAGTTTACTTTCAATAAGCTTAACAATACTTCTGATAGGTATAATTACGAAAATAATAATACACAGGTAGATTTCTGGTATCTTGATGAGAATAATGTACTTCAGCAGGGAACAAAGTACTTTAACTGGGATTCAATAGCTAAGACAAACAAAGATCATGAAAACTATAAGGCATCAGATACTGAAGCGGCTAAGACTGGCATTGTAATGTATGAAAAGACACAGGAAGATATGGAGGCCGATGCCCTGAATGCTCCATATGAAGCAATGGCTAAAGAATTACTTGATAATATGCCTGAAAGCGAAAAGAGTAAATACATAAGAAATCAAAAATTCATTACGCATAAAGATAATTTAAAGCGCTTACAAGAGCAGGGTGGCTTAAGACTCTACTCCTACGTGGATGGCGACGGCAATATTCAGTACATTACACAGTTCCAGCTTATGGGTGGATATCCTACCGGTAAGAATCCAGTAGAGGATGCAGGTAATCTTTTACATGAATTTACTAAAACTGTTGACGCTGACGGCAACATAACTTATACCAGTCCCAGAACAGGACAGAGCTTTAAAAACCTTAAATCTCTTACGGTTGAGAGAAATTCCAACAGCCTTTTAAATGGTGGTAACTGCCTGATAATTGGTGACAGCAATGCAGTTGCTGAGGCCCTTACTGGAGAAGACAGCTTTGTTAAACAGAATGTTGTAGACAGATACCATATGGATGACGAGTATGTAAAGAAACTGATTGCAGACAACGCTAAGCTTAATACCTTCATTGATTCCAATAACTCAAAAAATAAGCAGAAGATGACTGAAAAGTATGATGCTTATGCTAAGGAAGTTGTAGAAGCACAGATCGCAGTTCAGAATGCCAACCAGCAGGTTTACGAGCTTTCACAGGCAATTGATGATATCAGAGAAAAGAGCGCTAGAAAGTCCAAGACCATGAAGGCTACCGAGGCTCTTAAGACAACTGATATTGCAGGCTACTTTGGACTTACCGTTGGTGAGGGAGGCCTGACTGAAGAGGAGGCAGCAGCTCTTAACGACATGACACTTGTTGAGCTTATAAGCGAGCTTAACCAGCACAAGAAGAAAGCGGATGAAAAGGTAGAAAAAGCTAAAGATGCTTTCAGTGAAAAGGTAAAAAAGATAGTTGCAGATGCTCAGAACGCGAGCCAGGTTAATCCTTCTGGTGGTGGCGGAGATGACACACCTGATGCTGGCGGCGATACAACACCTGATACTCCTACAACACCAGCAGCTCCAGCAACCGACGGAGCAATTGCAGCAACAACTACAACAAATCCTTCACCTTCAGCAGCTCCTGTTCTTGCAGCAGTAGAAGCAGCAATGGCAGCAGATGCAGGCGCAGGACAGGCTAATCCGGCAGCACAGGCTATAGCTGATTTCGCAGCAGGCCAGGCTGATCAGGGCGGCGCAGGAAATGTAGAGATCGCTGATGGCGATGTAGCTCTTGCAGAGACACCAGATGCAGCTCCTGTTGTTGAAGATGCAGCTGAAACTCTGGCACCTAAGGCAGATATCGAAGATGCAGCTGTGGCTCTTGCTTCCGAAAGTACAATCAAAGACGAAGCAAAGAAGATGAACTGGTGGTGGATCCTCATCGTAGCACTTCTTGGAGTAACTGGTAAAAAGATGTACGAAGAGCACATGAGAAAAGAAGAAGAGAAAAATAAAAACAAAATTGACTGATGACAGGTCATGAATCTAAGGCCCCTGCTCATATCGAGCAGGGGCCAAATTTATTTATATTTTCTTCTTTTGACCTGTGCATTTATATATGCTATGCTCAATATATCAGCAACAATAAAGGGAGATTTCGTTCATGGCCACGTCAGTAAAGCAGTATGTCGCTGAAAATATTGATAAGGCTTTAGAAAGCGGATGGATCAAGGTTTATTACCAGCCTGTTATCCGTTCCCTTACCGAGCAGTTATGTGGTGCTGAGTCCCTTGCCCGTTGGATCGATCCTGAGATGGGCTTTCTTCCACCTGATAAATTCATAGGAACCTTGGAAAAGACAAGACAGATCCATAAGCTTGATCTTTTTATCATAGAACAGGTATGCAAGGATATTTCTGAAAGATTAAAAAACAAGCTCCCTGCTGTTCCTGTATCTGTAAATGTATCAAGGCTGGACTTTGAAGAAGTGGATATGCTAGAGGCTTTAGAAGAATTTGTCGACAGGTATGATGTTCCAAGGGATTACATCCATATAGAAGTAACAGAGAGCATGATCGTATCTGATGCTGAACTTATGGAGAGGATGATCGACAGCTTCAGAGAGGCTGGATACGAGGTCTGGATGGATGATTTTGGAAGTGGATACTCATCCCTTAATCTTCTTAAGGACTACAACTTTGATACCATCAAGCTTGATATGGAGTTTTTGCGGAAGTTCACCGAAAAGTCCAAAGCTATCATGACTTCCACTATTACCATGGCCAAGAATATCGACATAGCCACCTTGGCAGAGGGCGTTGAGACTATTGAGCAGGTGAACTTTCTCAGAAAAATCGGATGTGGAAGACTTCAAGGCTATTATTATGGCAAGCCAATGCCAATTGATGAGTTCTTTAAGCATATTGGAAAACAGAATATAAAAATTGAAGAGAGAAAGTGGAGACATTTCTATGATGTTGCCGGCAAGGCTGCAAGGGCAACGGATGAGCCCCTGGAGATCATAGAGGACGATGGAAAAGAGTTCAGGACTCTTTTCATGAATGAGCCATACATGGCCCAGGTATTTGAAAAAGCAACCACTCTTTCTGATACGGATGAGCAGATATACCACACCGCGTCACCTCTTATAAAGAAGTATCGTGAGTTCGCAAACATCATGGAAACTTCGAAAAATCAGGAGACTTTTTATTATACCGGTAATGGCAATATCTACAGATTTGTGGGACAGGTTATTGCTGAAAATGAAGGAAAATACATTATCAAGGGGGCAATCCATAATATCTCTTCTGATAAATCCCTTCGCATGCAGCATAGCGTAGATAATAAGTTAAAAGAGCTTAACCACCTCTTTCATAATATTTTGCAGATCAATCCTACTGCAGATACGGCGATACCGCTTCTTGGAAGATCTACATTCCAGCAGGTTGATGGCACAAGTACGTTAAGTGAAGTTATAGCCAGCGTAAAAGCTGATGTTGTATCATCTGCAGACCGTCAAAGGTTTGAAGAGTTTTCAGATCCTGCCACTTTAAAAGAGAGAGTTCAAAAATCTGAAGCTGGTTATATAGAAAATGTCTTCAGGATGAAGCAGAATGATGGCTCATATAAGTGGACAGCCAGTGTGATAATGATCATTCCGGGAACCGGTGGAAAAGAGTTTATGGTCTGTATAAGAACTCTGCCGGAGAGAATAAAAGACACCATAGATGAATCTGGTGGAATGTTCAGGTTTGAGGATTATGGTCTTAAATCAGATGAGCTTGAGCTTTATTCCAAGCTGTTTATGAACTTTGTGGCCAATTCTTCCGTCAAGTTTTTCTGGAAAGACAAGAACAGGAACTTTATTGGAGCAAGCCAGGCTTTCCTGGACTTTTTCGGAATAACTTCGGTGGATGATATTAAAGGAAAACCCTCAGAAAAGCAAAACTGGTCGGTTGACAAGGAAAGAAGTATAAAAGAAGACACTGCTATCCTCACAAAGGGAGAAACTGTGGACAATGCTCCGTCTCAATACATAATCAATGGAGTTATTCACAACACTATCTGCAATAAGGCACCTGTATATTCCAATGGCAAGATTGTGGGAATCATGGGGTATCTCATTGATATTGGAGAAGAGTTAAAGCGCATGGATTCCTTCTATCAGATCGATACCATCGACAAGGTGACGGGACTTATGTCCATAAGGGCATTCTTGAGCTCAATGGTGGATTATTCTATTCAGTACGCCCAGAATGCCGCTGACTATGGAGTGATAATACTGAAGAATGTAAATCAGGAGCGGATAGAGGCTTCATATGGAAAAGAGTTTTCAGATAAAGTGCTGAAGACGATCGCCGACAAGATTGTTGAGACTACAGGCTCAAGCTGTGCAATATGCAGAGTAAGAAAGTCGGACTTTGCACTTATTACTCATGCAAGTGCCCTCAAGGAACTTGAAATCATCGCAGCTTCGTTGAAAAAGAGGATCGAAGCTGTTAAAGCAGTTGATGGAAACAGTGTGACTCTTAAAATGATAACCGCTGCGGCTCTTAGGTCAGAGGATGATATGGAAGCTGAAGGAGTATATCACACAGCGCTTACAAGGCTTAAATGAGCATGGCTTATTTAAACTCATTTGAATAATAGGGCACAACAATGCTGGTGCCAGCAAGGATTTGCCCACTTTCATTCAGGTGATTGGTATTTATGACTTCATTAATATAATGCTGTTTTTTATCACCGGAAGCCAGATATTTATCAGCGATGCTGTCAAGGGTGTCTCCAGCCTTGACTTCTACCTGGGTGTAGTACTTGTAGGAGATCTCGCCCTGAGCCTGAGCGCTTGACAGAAGCGTCCAGAAAATAAATGCGATACAAAATACGATAGTAAAGATTATGAGCGCCAGTGCTATTCTCTGGCGCTTTACTATTTTAAGGCGCCTTGCCCTGTTCTCTTTTATCCGAAGTTCTCTGTATGCCATGTATGCTGCGTCCATATGCTACCTCCTTGGTAACTATTTCTTATGCTTTTATTGTACTCACGAGGTGTCCGATTTATACCTCTTAATACCGACCCCTTGACGTTTCACAGTTTATGTGTTATTGTCATCGTGACAGTAGATTAGAAGTGAGCTTTCCGGAGCTCACTTTTCTTATGCCTAAGAGGTGATTTATGTCAAAGAAAAGCGAAATAGAAGCAAAAACAGAAGCTATGCTTAAGCCTATCGCAGATAAATGCGGGGTTGAGATCTATGACGTTGAGTACGTCAAGGAAGCTGGCGAGTGGTACCTTAGGGCCTACATCGACAAGGAAGGCGGAGTTAACATCAACGACTGCGTAGATGTAAACCATGCTCTGTCAGATGCCCTGGATGAGGACGACTTCATAGATGAAGCCTATACCCTTGAGGTTTCAAGCCCAGGACTAGGCAGACAGCTCAAAAAAGACAGGCACTTAGAGAAGTCCATTGGCAAGGAGGTTGAGCTAAAGCTCTTTAAACCTCAGGATGGAACCAAGGAGTTTGCCGGTGTACTTAAGGGATTCGATGAATCCACAGTAACCGTAACTATAAATGAAAAAGATGTAACTTTCATAAGAAAAGAGATATCAGTCATTAAACTTGCGCTGGACTTTTGATCCGGTCAAAAAAAGGAGATTACAATGAGTAAAGAATTAATGGATGCCCTTGAGCTGCTTGAGAAGGAAAAGAACATCAGCAAGGATTCACTGTTTGATGCTATCGAGAATTCTCTTGTGACTGCCTGCAAGAACAACTTTGGAAAGGCAGAGAATGTCAGAGTTGAAGTTGACAGAGTAAACTGCGACTTTAAGTGCTATGCAGACAAGGAAGTTGTTGAGACTGCAGATGATGTTATGGATCCTCAGATTGAGATCAGTCTTGACGATGCCAAGAAGATCAGTAAAAAGGCTAAGGTTGGCGACATCGTAGCTGTTTCACTTAACTCCAAGGAGTTCGGAAGAATTGCTACACAGAATGCCAAGAACGTAATCCTTCAGAAGATCCGTGAGGAGGAGCGCGGCGCTATTTATAACGAATACTTTGAAAAAGAGCATGACATCGTAACAGGTGTTGTTCAGAGATTTATCGGCAAGAACATCAGCATCAACCTTGGAAGAGCAGATGCTATCCTCAACGAGAACGAGCAGGTTAAGGGTGAAGTTTACAGACCTACTCAGAGACTCAGGGTATATGTTCTTGAAGTCAAGAACGGCTCAAAGGGACCAAGGATCCTTGTATCCCGTACACATCCAGATCTTGTAAAGAGACTTTTTGAGCAGGAAGTTGCTGAGATTCAGGACGGAACTGTTGAGATCAAGTCAATCGCAAGAGAGGCTGGAAGCCGTACCAAGATCGCTGTTTACTCTAAGGACCCTAACGTAGATGCAGTTGGTGCTTGCGTAGGTGTCAATGGTAACAGAGTTAACCTTATAGTAGATGAGCTGGGCGGCGAGAAGATCGACGTCATCAACTGGGATGAGAACCCTGGTAATCTTATCCAGAACGCTCTTTCTCCTGCTAAGATCGTAGCAGTATTTGCTGATCCTGATGAGAAGAGTGCCAAGGTTGTAGTTCCTGACTATCAGCTTTCACTTGCCATTGGTAAGGAAGGTCAGAATGCGAGACTTGCAGCAAGACTTACAGGCTACAAGATCGATATCAAGGATGAGACTCATGCCAAGGATGCTCCTGGATTCCGTATGGAAGACTATATGGATGATGAGGATTACGATGAGGAGTATGAAGGCGAGTACGAGGGCGAGTATGATGAGGCTGAGTACGAGGAGTCTTCAGAGGAGCAGAACACTGAGGAGTGATTCTTAAATGCAAAAGAAAATTCCAATGAGAAAATGCGTTGGTTGCGGCGAGATGAAGGACAAAAAAGACCTCATCAGGATAATAAGAACAAATGAGGGTGAGATCCTTTTAGACGCAACAGGTAAGGCCAATGGCCGCGGCGCATATATCTGCAAAAGTGCTGAGTGTCTTAAAAAGGCTGGAAAAAACAAGGGCCTCGAAAGGTCACTTAAGGCGCAGGTTCCGGAAGAAGTTCTGGAACGTATAGAAAAGGAGCTTATATAAATTTTGGATCCTAATAAAGTTTATTCCCTGATCAGTCTGTCTATGCGGGCTGGTAAGGTAAAAAGCGGAGAGTTTGCCACTATGGAAGCGATCCGGGGCAAAACTGCTCATCTTGTGATTGTTACTGAAGATGCTTCAGACAACACTATCAAGCAGTTTACAGATAAATGTAAGTATTATGATGTACCAATAGCTTTTTTTGGTGACAAGGAGAGCCTTGGACATGCAATAGGTAAGGGTGTTCGAACAAGTCTGGCAATTACGGACTTAGGGTTGTCAAAGTCACTTCGAAAGAACTTACTCACAGAAGAAACTGGCGGAGGGAATGTGAATGGCGAAAATTAAAATATCCGAACTTGCGAGCGAGATTGGATGCGAGGCAAAAGAGCTTATAGCTTTTTTGCAGGAGAATGGAATAGAAGCAAAGCGTTCTAATAGTTCTATCGAAGAGGCAGACGCAGAAGTTGCTAGAAAGAACTTTGGCAAGAAGGCTGCAAAGGCAGACGCTGCAGAGAAGCCTGCCAAGGAAGAGAAGCCTAAGAAGGCAAAAGAAGAGGCTGAACAGAAAAAGGAAGAAGCTCCAAAAGCTGAGGCTCCAAAACAGGAGGCTCCTAAGGCAGATAAGCCTCAGACTCACAAGGCTGAAGCTCCAAAGGCAGCAGATCCTTCTAAGGTTCCACCTAAGAAGAAAAAGAACATCATTGTTGTAACTAACAGCAATATGGGAAGAAATGGCCAGGGTGGTCAGTCTCAGGGTGGAAACAGAAACTTTGATAACCAGAGGCGCGACAATAGAAATAATGGACAGAATGGTCAGGGACAGAGAAGAACCTTTGCCCAGTCTCAGAACGTATATCATCCTATCAAGCCTTTGACAGCACCATCACAGCTTGATAGCTACAATACACCTGTCAACAAGAGCATGACACCAAAGCCTGCAGCTCCTAAGAAGGAAGCTCCAGTAGCGGCTGCTCCTACACCTGTTCAGGAGAAACCACAGGTTCAGCAGGCTGCTCCACAGAGAGAGAACAGAGACAATAGACCAGTAGCTCCACAGAACGATAACAGAAATAACGACAGACCTGTAAGACCTGAGAGACAGGATAGAAATCAGGACAGAAATCAGGGAAGACCTGACAGAGGTGGTTTCGCAAGCAGAAACGACAGAGGCCCTTCTAACGGTCCTGACAGAAATAATCAGGGCGGAAACAGATTCGCCGGCAAGAATGACAACAGATTTGGCGGAAACAAGTTCGACAAGAATGCTGGCGGCCGTGGCGGATTTGATGGACCAGCTGAGAAGCAGGGACCAGGACGCAGAGATGACGACCGCAGAAGACAGGGTCAGGAAAAAGATAAGAGAAACAAAAAGGATCTTGCTTACGAGCAGGAAGAGATGATGCCAAGAAGTAAGAGGGTTGGCAGATTCATCAAGCCTGAAGTTAAGAAGGTGGAGGAGCCTGAGGAGCAGATCAAGGTTATCTCTATTCCTGAGAAGGTTTCCATCAAAGAGCTGGCAGAGAAGATGAAGATGCAGCCATCTGTTATCATCAAGAAGCTCTTTATGGCAGGACAGGTTTCAACAGTTAACACAGAGCTTACCTATGAGGAAGCTGAGAATATAGCAATCGAGTATGATATCATCTGCGAGAAGGAAGTTCCTGTAGATATCATTGAAGAACTTCTTAAAGAGGATGAGGATGCTCCAGAGACACTTAAGAAGAGACCTCCTGTTGTCTGTGTAATGGGTCACGTTGACCACGGTAAAACATCACTTCTTGATGCTATCCGTAAGACATCAGTAACAGACAGAGAGGCAGGCGGTATCACACAGAGGATCGGTGCTTACACAGTATCTATTAATGATCAGAAGATCACCTTCCTTGATACACCTGGACACGAAGCATTCACAGCAATGCGTATGCGTGGTGCCAACTCCACAGATATCGCAGTCCTTGTTGTAGCTGCTGACGACGGTGTAATGCCTCAGACAGTAGAAGCTATCAACCACGCTAAGGCTGCAGAAGTTGAGATCATCGTGGCTGTCAACAAGATTGATAAGCCTAATGCAAATATTGACAGAGTTAAGCAGGAGATGACTGAGTACGGTCTTATCTCTACAGATTGGGGTGGAACAACAGAGTTCGTGCCTGTATCTGCTAAGTCTGGCGAAGGAATTGATACTCTTCTTGAGACCATCATCCTTACAGCAGATATCCTTGAGCTGAAGGCCAACCCAGACAGAGAGGCAAGAGGACTTGTCCTTGAGGCAAGACTTGATAAGGGACGTGGTCCTGTAGCTAACGTACTTGTCCAGAAGGGTACACTTCATGTAGGTGACTTCATTTCTGCTGGTGCAAGCTCAGGTAAGGTTAGAGCCATGGTTGATGACAAGGGCAACAAGCTCAAAGAAGCTCGTCCTTCACAGCCAGTTGAGATCCTTGGTCTTTCAGATGTTCCAAATGCCGGTGAGGTATTCCTTGGACATGAGACTGATAAGGAAGCCAAGCAGTATGCAAACACATACCTGCAGCAGCACAAGAAGGATCTTATTGAAGAGACCAAGGCTAAGATGTCTCTTGATGATCTTTACTCCAAGATCGAAGAGGGCAGACTTCAGGAACTTAACATCATCATCAAAGCTGACGTTCAGGGTAGCGTAGAGGCGCTTAAGCAGTCACTTCTTAAGCTTTCCAACGAAGAGGTTGTTGTTAAGGTTATCCATGGCGGTGTTGGTGCCATCAATGAGTCTGATGTAACACTTGCTGCAGCATCAAATGCCATCATCATCGGATTTGATGTTCGTCCTGATGCAACAGCCAAGAGCATGGCTGAACACGAGGGTGTTGAGATCAAGCTTTACAAGGTTATTTATCAGGCAATCGAGGAGATTGAGTATGCTATGAAGGGTATGCTTGCTCCTGTTTACGAAGAGAGAATTACAGGTCACGCAGAGGTTCGCCAGATATTCAAGGCTTCCAAGGTCGGCAATATCGCTGGTGCCTTTGTCAAGGACGGTATCATCAAGAAGGAATGCAAGGTTCGTATTTCAAGAGAGGGCGAGCAGATCTTCGAAGGAGATCTTGCATCTCTTAAGAGATTCAAGGATGACGTCAAGGAAGTTAAGGAAGGCTTCGAGTGTGGTCTTGTATTTGACGGATTTGACGGTATCCACGAGGGCGACCTTGTTGAGGCCTACGAGATGGTAGAGGTTCCCAGAACCTGAGATAGGAAATTATGAGAAAAAATAGTAACAAAAACAGAAGAATCAATGGCGAAGTGCAGAAGGTCATTTCTGAAGCAATCCATTTTTCCAAGGATCCAAGGATCAGCCCCTTTACATCTGTTATGGATGTAGAGGTTGCTCCGGATCTTAAGACCTGCAAGGTGTGGGTTACAGTAATGGGCAATGATGAGGACAGGCTCCGTACACAGGAGGGCCTTAAGTCTGCTTCAGGATATATCCGTAGCACCCTCGCCAAGGAACTTAATATGAGATACACACCGGAGATCCGCTTCATTATGGATGATTCCATAGAGTATGCCATCAACATGTCCAAGAAGATTGATGAAGTAACAGCCAGGGACAATGAGGCGAGACTTGCAAGAGGCGAGAGCATCGAGGATGATTCTTCAGAAGAAGAACAGGAGGACTAATGAAGATCGATCAGCTTATTGGCAGTGCTAAGACAATCGGAATCTCAAGTCACGTAAGACCTGATGGCGATGCTATCGGATCATCTCTTGGAATGTATCTTTACCTTAAAAAGAACTATCCAGAGGCAAAAGTTGATGTGTTCCTGGAGAAGGTTCTTCCTGAGCTGACATTCATTAGCGGATCAGATGAGGTAAAGACAGACTTTACATCAGATGTTGAAAACTATGATCTTTTCATTGTTTTAGACTGTTCCAAGGATAGAACCGGAGATGCCGAGAAGTTTTTTGACGCGGCAAAAAAGACTATAAATATTGATCACCATGTAAGCAACCCTGGGACCGGGAATGAACTTTACATCGTTCCTGACGCCAGCAGTGCCTGCGAGCTTGTTTACGATACACTGGATCCTTCCAAGATTGATGTGGAGATCGCCAAGGCTCTTTACACAGGTATGGTGACAGATACAGGAGTGTTCAAGTACAACAACACTTCACCTAAGACCATGAGAGTGGCAGCAGAGCTTATTTCCTACGGCTTTGATTTTGGCTCACTTATTGATCATGTCTTTTATGAAAAGACCTATGTACAGAACCAGATCCTTGGAAGAGCTCTTTTAGAGAGCATCCTTTTAATGGACGGAAGATGCATAGTATCTGTTGTTTCCAAACAGACCATGGAGTTTTATGGAGTGGCTAGCAATGACCTTGACGGTATTGTTAATCAGCTGCTTCTTACAATTGGCGTTGACTGCGCTATATTCATGTATGAGCTTGCGCCACTTGAGTACAAGGTAAGTCTTCGCAGCAACGGAGCAGTTAATGTGTCTGAGGTTGCCCAGATGTTTGGTGGCGGCGGTCATGTTCGTGCTGCAGGATGTACTGTAAGCGGCACATATCATGACGTGATCAACAACTTAACAAAGTATATTCAGAAACAAATAGGATAAAAAGTGGGGCTTAATAGGCCCCATTTTCAGTATTTACAATGGCTAATACTTACAACGGACTGATAAATATATATAAGGAACCAGGCTTTACTTCTAACGACGTTGTGGCCAAGCTCCGAGGTATCCTGCACCAGAAAAAGATTGGACACACAGGAACTTTGGACCCGGACGCTGTGGGAGTTTTGGTAGTGTGCCTTGGAACCGGCACCAAGCTGGTTGAAATGCTCACAGACCACGACAAGGAATACATTGCAGTCTGCAGGCTGGGAGTTACCACGGATACCCAGGATATGTCAGGACAGATTCTTGAAGAGGCGCCTGTTAATGTGACAAGGCAGGAGCTTCACGAAGCTGTGAAGGCCTTTGTTGGCGACTATGAGCAGATACCACCAATGTATTCTGCCATCAAGGTCGGCGGCAAAAAGCTCTACGAGCTTGCAAGGGAAGGCAAGGAAGTTGAGAGAAAGCCAAGAAAGGTGAATATATCTGCCATCAGCATTCTGGATGATTCTCACCTTGAGTCAGATCACTTTTTTACCATGGAAGTTAAGTGCTCTAAGGGAACATACATAAGGACCCTGTGCCACGATATCGGCCTTAGACTGGGGTGTGGAGCGGCAATGCAGCATCTTACAAGGACCAGGGTTGGAGCATTTTCTTTAGATACCGCAATTACTCTTGGACAGGTGGAAGAGCTTAGGAATAACGGTGCACTGGCAGACTATATCAAGTCTCCTGAGTATATATTTAGAGACCTTGACAGTATACACGTTAAGGACAGCGCCCGTAAGATCCTTGAAAATGGCAACAGCTTCAGGCTTGATAGTGTACTTTCCGAGGACCCTGAAGGAGTCAACGACACAGAGTACGCTGACGATATGTTTAAGGAAGGCGATATGGTAAGGGTTTACTCCGAAGATGATACCTTCTTTGGAATTTACAAGTACAGCGCCAAGAAAAAGACCTTTGACGTGGACAAGTTCTTTTACGAAAAAGATTGAAAGATGCATGTAAAGCGCAATAATAAATCTATGCAGATAATTACAAGTACTAACGAACTTAATATAAATGATAAGACTGCCATAGCAATGGGCAAGTTTGACGGGATACATTTAGGACACAAAAAGCTCCTTTCCAAGATCCTTGAGGAAAAGCAGGATGGCCTTAAGTCATGTGTATTCACCTTTGAACCATCCCCTGAGGAGTTCTTTGTAGGCCACAGGGTTGGACAGCTCTTTACCAGGGATGAAAAGAGAAGGGCCTTTGAGAGAATGGGCATCGACATCCTTGTGGAGTTTCCGCTAAATGTAGAGACTGCTGCTACTCCTCCTGAGGATTTTGTAAGGACCATACTTTTTGAGGACTTAAAGGCCAGGTATATTGCGGCTGGCACTGATGTCTCTTTTGGCGACAAGGGAAGAGGTGATCAGTACCTTCTTAGGAACCTCAGCAAGGACATGGGATTTGAGCTTGAGCTCATCGACAAGGTCATGCTGGACGGAGCAGAGGTAAGCTCTACGAGAGTGCGCAATGAAGTGACTGATGGCAACATGGCATCAGTAAAAAGGCTTCTTGGAAATTATTACAGTGTAAGCGGGATAGTGGAGCATGGAAGGCACATAGGCCATACCATTGGAGTTCCAACTGTTAATATACTGCCACCAGAGGGCAAGCTCCTTCCACCTTACGGCGTCTATGCAAGTGAAGTTCATATCGGTGAAAAGAGCTATCGCGGAATGACCAATATCGGCAGAAAACCTACGATCTCAGATAAAGAGAGGGTTGGTGTCGAGACCTATATTTACGACTTTGATGAGGACATCTATGGCAAGTTTATTGAGGTGAGCCTTTTAGAGTTCACAAGGCCGGAGATGAAATTTGACTCCATAGAAGCTTTAAAAGCCCAGATAGAACAGGATCTTGCGAATGTGCGGGACAGGTCATAAATTACTTTACACATCTGGCTTTTTATGCTAACATAAATTGGTTGCCGGCTAAAATCACGGCGACGCAACGTACACTACCTATACTAAGGTTTTGGCAACTCCAGCCTGGCCCTGGTATCAGGCAAATAGAATTGTGAAACACAAGGAGAAAAACAATGATCACAAAAGAAAAGAAAACAGAAGTTATCGAGAAGTTTGCCAGAAAGGCTGGCGACACAGGATCACCTGAGGTTCAGGTAGCTATCCTTACAGAGAGGATCAAGGAGCTCAACGAGCACCTTCAGAAGAATCCTAAGGATCACCACTCAAGAAGAGGTCTTCTTAAGATGGTTGGTCAGAGACGTAGCCTTCTTGGTTACCTCAAGAAGAAGGACATCGAGGCTTATCGTAAGCTCATCGCTGACCTTGGTCTTAGAAAGTAATTTCTTAGAAGATAAAGGCGGAATTAGGCTGGCAGCCTTGCCAGCTTGTTCCGTCTTTTCACCATTAATGAGAATATGCGCAAAATGCGCTTTTCTATAGAAGACGAAAACATGTTTAAACTGCACACGCCCCTGAAGCACAGAGGATTTTCTGTGGATGACGGACCGCGGATGAGCAGAAGAAGGAGACAAACAAAATGGTAAAAACTTATTCAATGGAACTGGCCGGACGCACCCTTAAGGTTGAGATCGGCAAGGTAGGCAAACAGGCAAATGGCTGCGCTTTCATGCAGTACGGAGATACAACAGTTCTCTGCACAGCTACAGCTTCAGCTAAGCCAAGAGATGGAATTGATTTCTTCCCACTTTCAGTAGAATATGGTGAGAAGTTCTACGCAGTAGGAAAATTCCCAGGAGGATACAACAAGAGAGAGGGTAAGCCTTCAGAGAACGCTATCCTTACAAGCCGTGTTATTGATCGTCCTATGAGACCTCTTTTCCCTAAGGACTATCGTAACGACGTTACTATCGAGACAATGGTAATGGCAGTTGATCCTCAGTGCCGTCCTGAGCTTGTAGCAATGCTTGGTGCATCTGTATCAGTATCTATTTCTGATATCCCATTCGATGGCCCTTGCGCTATGACACAGATCGGTATGATAGACGGTGAGCTCATCGTTAACCCCACACAGGAGCAGTGGAACACAGGTGACCTCAAGCTTACAGTAGCATCTGTAGGTCAGAAGGTTATCATGATCGAGGCTGGTGCCAACGAGATCCCTGAGGAGAAGATGAAGGAAGCTATCTACAAGGCTCATGATGTAAACCTTCAGATCATCGAGTTCTTCAAGGGCATTGTTGCTGAGGTTGGTAAGCCCAAGCACGAGTACACAAGCTGTGCAGTTCCTGAGGAGCTCTTTGCAGCTATCAAGGAAGTTGTTCCTCCAGAAGAGATGGAGAAGGCTGTATTCACAGACGACAAGCAGACAAGAGAGGGCAACATCGCAGAGATCACAGACAGACTCACAGAGAAGTTTGCTGACAACGAAGAGTGGCTTGCAATCCTTGGCGAGGCTATTTATCAGTACGAGAAGAAGACAGTTCGTAAGATGATCCTTAAGGACCACAAGAGACCAGACGGACGTGAGATCAAGCAGATCAGACCTCTTTCAGCTGAGGTTGATCTTATCCCTAGAGTACATGGAAGCGCTATGTTCACTCGTGGACAGACACAGATCTGCGACGTTGTAACACTTGCTCCTCTTTCAGAGGCTCAGAAGGTTGAAGGTCTTGATTCTTTCGCAGCTGACAAGAGATATGTACATCAGTACAACTTCCCTGCTTACTCAGTAGGTGAAACCAAGGTTTCAAGAGGACCTGGACGTAGAGAGATCGGACACGGAGCTCTTGCAGAGAGAGCACTTCTTCCTGTTCTTCCTTCAGTTGAGGAGTTCCCATATGCGATCCGTGCAGTATCAGAGACATTTGAGTCTAACGGATCAACATCAATGGCTTCAACATGTGCTTCCTGCATGTCACTTATGGCTGCTGGTGTTCCTATCAAGAAGATGGTTGCTGGTATCTCCTGCGGTCTTGTAACAGGCGATACAGATGACGATTTCGTAGTACTTACAGATATCCAGGGTCTTGAGGACTTCTTTGGAGATATGGACTTTAAGGTAACAGGAACCAAGGACGGTATCACAGCTATCCAGATGGATATCAAGATCCACGGTCTTACCAAGCCTATCGTTGAGACAGCTATCGCACAGTGCCGTGAGGCTAGATTCTTCATCATGGACGAGTGCATGAGCAAGGCTATCGCAGAGCCTCGTAAGGAAGTATCCAAGTACGCTCCTAAGATCGTATCTGTTCAGATCGATCCTGAGAAGATTGGCGACGTTGTTGGACAGCGTGGAAAGACAATCAACGAGATCATCGCAAGAACTGGCGTTAAGATCGACATCACAGATGACGGTAAGGTTTCAGTTTGCGGCGAGGATGCAGATGCAATCCAGCAGGCTGTAGATATGGTCAACACCATCGTAACTGACTTTGAGAAAGGTCAGGTATTTACAGGTAAGGTTGTAAGCATCAAGGAATTCGGCGCATTCGTAGAGTTCGCTCCTGGTAAGGAAGGCATGGTTCACATCAGCAAGATCTCCAAGGAGAGAATTGATCGCGTTGAGGACGTACTTACACTTGGCGATACAGTTAAGGTTGTATGCCTTGGTAAGGACAAGATGGGAAGAATCAGCTTCTCCATCAAGGATTGTGCACAAGGCTAACTTCCTTAGCTAAAATTAAAACATTCAACACAGGCCGGTGTGTCTTTCACATACCGGCCTTATTTAAAGACAGGATAATACAATGAGTAACACAAAAGAAACAATAGCTGAAATAAATAAGAGGCGTACATTCGCCATAATTTCTCACCCTGATGCTGGTAAAACTACACTGACAGAGAAATTTCTTTTGTACGGTGGAGCTATCAATATGGCTGGATCCGTCAAGGGTAAGGCAACTGCAAGGCATGCAGTATCTGACTGGATGGAGATTGAGAAGCAGAGAGGTATCTCTGTAACAAGTTCAGTTCTTCAGTTTAACTACGAGGACTGCTGCATCAATATCCTTGATACCCCTGGACACCAGGATTTCTCAGAGGATACCTATAGAACACTGATGGCTGCTGACTCTGCAGTCATGGTCATCGATGCAAGTAAGGGTGTTGAGGCTCAGACACGTAAACTCTTTAAGGTCTGTGCCATGAGCCATATTCCGATCTTTACCTTTATCAACAAGCTGGACAGAGATGCCATGGACACCTTTGATCTCCTTGATGATATTGAGAACAACCTTGGCATTGCCACATGCCCTATGAACTGGCCAATTGGATCAGGTAAGAATTTTAAGGGTATATTTGACAGACGAGAGGGTCACATTGTTACTTTCTCTGAGACTCAGAAGGGCACCAAGGAAGGAAAAGAGACCTTCATAAATCTTGATGACAAGGCAGCAATAGACAGTGAGATCGGCCAGGATGCATATGATAAGCTTACAGGTGAGATCGAGCTTCTTGACGGCGCTGGCGCTGAATATGACCTTGAAAAGGTAAGAAAAGGAGAGCTTACCCCTGTATTCTTTGGCTCAGCTCTTCAGAATTTTGGTGTAGAGCTCTTTTTACATCACTTCCTTAAGATGGCAACACCTCCAACAGGAAGGACTTCTGCTGATGGAACTGTTATCGATCCGCTTGAGAACGATTTTACAGCCTTTGTTTTCAAGATCCAGGCCAACATGAACAAGGCCCACAGGGACAGAGTTGCTTTCATGAGGATCTGTTCCGGAAGATATGATGCAGACAAGGAAGTTAAGCACGTTCAGAGTGGAAAGGTAATGCGTCTTTCACAGCCTCAGCAGCTTATGGCTGACGAGCGCAAGATCCTTTCAGAGGCCTACGCCGGTGACATCATGGGTGTATTTGACCCGGGTATCTTTTCAATCGGAGATACTGTCTGCATGCCAAAGGACAATGTAAGGTACGAGGGAATCCCTACATTTGCACCTGAGCATTTTGCAAGGGTTCGCCAGGTTGATACCATGAAGCGTAAACAGTTCGTGAAGGGTATCACTCAGATCGCCCAGGAAGGTGCTATCCAGATATTCCAGGAGTACAACACAGGCCTTGAGGAGATCATCGTAGGAGTAGTTGGTGTACTGCAGTTTGACGTCTTGAAGTTTAGGCTGGAAAGCGAGTACAATGTAGATATAATTTTGGAGTCACTTCCTTATGAGTACATCAGATGGGTGGACAATGAGGATGTGGACATGTCTTCTCTTGTTGGAACTTCCGACATGAAGAAGATCAAGGACATGCACGACAGACCACTTCTTTTGTTTATCAATGAGTGGAGCGTTGGCATGACCATGGAGAGGAACAAGGGGCTGGTTCTTTCTGAATTTAAGAAGAACTAAAGTTTTGGAGGAAGGCATTTGAAAAAAAGTTGGATGCTTACTAAAAAAGAGATAGCATTCCTTTTGGCTGCAGCTTTGCTTTCAGCGGGATTATCCGGCTGTCAGTATGAGAGCTTCGACGATTACCTTAGGGCTCTTGGAATGAAGGACCCTGTCAGCTACGAGGCGGCAATGGAAGAGTCTGTTTCTGAGGTTACCACCCCAGAGGCAAAAGAGCTTTTCCAGGATGTGGTGGATATTTCAGAATACAGCGTATTGGCAGCAGATGAGGCTGCAGATTCCGTTTCCGGGGATGGAGTTTCAAGTGGGATCGATGAGTATCCCTCTGGAGCGCCAGCGCTGGCTGATTCTGATTATGCCAGTTTTTATAAGAGCTATGAAGATGCAGATGCTGAGATCATAAAAAAGAGAGAGGCTGTTGGCCTTACAAAAACAGGCATTGAAAAGCTTAAAAAAGAGCAGGAGGGTCTGTACGCCTATGAGAGGCTTACAGATGCAGGCAAGACTCTCTACGTTGAGATGCTGGCTATCATGAGGCATCTTGCCAGTGATGTAAGTGTTTCTACTACCAGTGATGATGCCATTGAACTGGTCTTTGAGTATGTATCAATTGACCACCCGGAGCTCTTTTACGTTGGAGGCTATCAGTACACTGATTACCGCAGAGGCGACGAGATATCAAGGATCGCCTTCTCAGGTACTTACACTTACGATGAGGCTGAGGTAAAAAGACGTCAGACTCAGATCAATGAAGTGGTGAACAGGTGCATTGCGGCTGCTCCTGCCACAGAAGATGAATATCTTACCATCAAGTATGTCTATGAATACATAATCAAGAACACAGAGTACGACAAGGATGCGCCTGACAACCAGAACATCTGCTCAGTATTTTTAGGTGGCAGAAGCGTATGTAATGGATATGCCAAGGCTGCTCAGTACCTTCTTAGCAAGCTTGGCGTTGACTGCACCTTTGTGACCGGAATGGTGACAACCAAGAGCGGACAGCAGTTCAGACACGCATGGAACCTGGTTCTTTGTAACGGCGCCCACTACTACCTGGACGTTACATGGGGAGATGCATCCTACCAGACTGCTTCAGGAGAGAGTGCAGATCCGGCACTTCTTCCTGATGTGAACTACGACTACTTGAACGTTACCACAGAGGAGATAGAGAGGCAGCACGAACTGTCTGATATCATCGATGTTCCTGTCTGCTCTGCCATGACAGACAACTATTATGTAAGGGAAGGTGAGTACTTTACATCTGTAGAGCCTGCGCTGGTTCAGGATCTTTTCGACAGAAAATACGCAGAAGGCGCGAAAAACGTAACGATCAAATGCGCCACAGAAGCGGTTTACAATGAGCTTTTTGACCAGCTCTTTACTCAGGGACAGGTATTTAACTACATGCAGGGCTATCAGGCCACTGTTACTTATACTTCTTTTGAGAAGACAAGGACCATAATGATCTGGCTCTGAGCAGGAAAACTTGAAATATGGTATACTATTGTAGATTATAATTTGTGAGGTACTTAAGTTATGGGAAAAGAGATTGCAGAGGTAGGATCAGTTAAGATCGCTGATGATGTAGTTGCAAGAATTGCAGCTCTTGCAGCACTTGAGGTTGATGGTGTATCAGCTATGGCTGGTAACTATACAAGCGACAAGCTTGAAAAGGTGAGCCGCAACAATTTAGCTAAGGGAGCTAAGGTTATCGTTGGACAGAATGAAGTAAAGGTTGATCTTTCACTTATGATGTCCTATGGCTTTAACATCCCTGCAACATGCCAGCAGGCCCAGACAAGGGTCAAGGCTTCTGTTGAGAACATGACAGGCCTTGAAGTAACTGATGTCAATATCAGGATTGCTGGTATCACAATGCCTAAGGCTTAAAAAGGAAAACGAAATGAATAGATCAGAACTTAGAGAGCAGGTTTTCAAGCTGCTCTTTCGTGTTGAATTTAACACAATGGATGAAATGTCTGAGCAGGAGGAGCTCTTTGCTGAAACAGAGGATACAAAGATCAGCAAAAAGGACGCCGACTACATCAGAGAAAAATATGAAAAGATCGCAGAGAAGCTTTCAGAGATCGACGAGGACATCAACAAGGAGACCACAGGCTGGAACACAAGCAGGATCGCCAAGGTTGACCTTGCTATCATAAGACTTGCTCTTTATGAGATCAGATATGACGATTCAGTTCCTACTGGAGTTGCGATCAATGAGGCGGTTGAGCTTGCCAAGAAGTTCGGACAGGACGGCTCAGCTTCTTTTGTTAATGGCGTACTTGCCAAGTTTGCAAAGGATACAGAGTAAATGAGTGGCACAGAGTTTGAAAAAGAACTGATGGGCAGAGCCTCCTATGTTGAGGAGGTTTTAAAGGAGTTCCTTCCGAGAGAGGAAGGATATGCAAGTACTGTGATAGAGGCAATGAACTACAGCCTCCTTGCAGGTGGTAAGCGCCTTCGCCCAGTGATGATGATGGAAGCTTATAAGCTCTTTAAAGGAGCAGAAGCTGATATGGAGGTTGTCCATCCCTTCATGGCAGCTATGGAGATGATCCATACATACTCTTTGGTCCACGACGATCTTCCTGCCATGGACAACGATGAGTATAGAAGGGGCCGCAAGACTACTCATGTGGTTTACGGACCTGGAATGGCAACTCTTGCTGGAGACGGGCTTTTAAACCTTGCTTTTGAGACAGCGATCATGGGTGCTGCAAGAGGCAAGGCGCTTTCTGATTATGACGGAGAGCAAAGCAGCAGGTATCTAGAAGCTCTTTCCATCCTTAGCCGTAAGGCCGGAATCTATGGAATGGTGGGCGGACAGTGCGCAGACATAGTTTCTGAGAATACCACCTATACAGATATGGATGTTGCAAAGGAAGTGCTCCATTATATCGATGAGAACAAGACGGGAGCCCTTATTGAGAGCAGTCTTATGATCGGTGCTGTTCTTGGAGGAGCTTCTTTTGATGATGTAAAAAAGATTGAGAGAGCTGGAAGTGATGTTGGTATCGCTTTCCAGATCCAGGACGATATTCTTGACATAGAGGGGGATGAGTCAGAGCTTGGAAAGCCCATAGGCTCTGATATCAAAAACGGTAAGAGCACCTACGTCAGCATCTATGGAATGGATGCAGCCAGAGCCAAGGTAAAAGAGCTGTCGGATGAAGCCAGTGGTATCCTTAAAGAGCTGGGCTTTGACGGAAGCTTCCTTGAAAGGCTATTTACGTATTTGATCTACAGAAAGAAATAAGCTACTTAGGCGGTGATGATCATGCTTCTGGATCAGATAAATGAAACAGGCGATATAAAGAAAATACCCCAGTCCCAATACCCGGAGCTTGCAAAAGAGATCAGGGAGTTTCTCATAGACAAGATTTCTGTGACAGGAGGCCATCTGGCATCTAACCTTGGTGCTGTAGAACTTACAATGGCTCTCCACGTAGCTCTTGATCTTCCCAAGGATAAGATCATCTGGGATGTGGGACATCAGTCATATACCCACAAACTCCTTACAGGCAGAAAAGAGGGGTTTGATACCCTGCGCCAGTATGGGGGCATGAGTGGATTTCCAAAACGAGGTGAGTCAGACAGTGACTGCTTTGATACAGGTCACAGCTCAACCTCTATTTCAGCAGGTCTTGGAATGGTCAAGGCAAGAGACCTTAAGGGAGAGGACTACGCAGTAGTATCAGTTATTGGCGATGGTTCTTTAACCGGCGGTCTTGCTTATGAAGCCATGAACAATCTGTCCAAGCTCGAGACCAACTATATTATTATCTTAAACGACAACGAAATGTCCATTTCCGAGAGTGTCGGAGGAATGGGCAAATATCTTGACAGCGTACGTACTGCCCAGGGTTATCTTAACCTCAAAGAGGATGTGTATGCACAGCTTCGCAGCAACACCAAAGTGGTTGATTCCATCAGAAGAGCCAAGAACAGTTTCAAACAGCTCTTCGTTCCCGGAATGGTATTTGAAAACCTTGGTATAACTTATCTTGGACCTGTAGATGGACATGACACTGTAGGTCTTATCAGGGCCATCAAGGAAGCTAGAAAAGTTAAAAAAGCTGTTATGGTCCACGTAGTTACCAAGAAGGGTAAGGGCTATGAGCCTGCAGAGAGACATCCTGCAAGATTCCATGGCACGGAGCCTTTTATCGTTGAGAATGGACTTCCCAGGAACCCCAGAACAACTGCCAATTACCAGGATATCTTTTCCACAGTAATGTGCAAGCTCGGGGCCAGGGACGACAAGGTTGTGGCTATCACTGCAGCCATGGCCGATGGAACAGGACTTAAGAGATTCAGGAATATCTACCCTGACAGATTTGTGGATGCAGGAATTGCAGAGGAACACGCTGTTACCTTTGCTGCTGGCCTTGCAATAGGCGGCTACAAGCCTGTATTTGCTGTATATTCCTCGTTCCTTCAAAGAGCCTACGACCAGATCATGGAGGACGTATGCCTTCAGAATCTTCCGGTTGTCTTTGCCATAGACAGGGCAGGCCTTGTTGGAAGCGACGGCGAGACACATCAGGGAATATTTGATCTGTCTTACATGTCCACAATGCCAAACATGCATATCATGGCGCCCAAGAATAAATGGGAGCTTTCAGATATGCTTAAGTTTGCGGTTAACGCAGGATGCCCTATGGCTGTAAGATACCCAAGGGGAAATGCCTATGACGGACTTAAGGAGTACAGAGCTCCTATTGAAATGGGCAAGTGCGAGCCAATCTATGAGGAAAAGGACATATGTCTTTTAGCCGTTGGCAGCATGGTCAAGATCGGCGAAGAAGTAAGAAATATCTTAAAGGATCAGGGAGTAAGATGCTCCCTTGTGAATGCAAGATTTGTTAAGCCCATAGATACCGACTATATCAGAGTCGCATCAGCAAACCACAAGCTCTTTGTAACCATGGAAGAGAATGTTGCCTGCGGCGGATATGGCGAGAAGGTAAGGGCCTTTGTAGATGAAAACAGACTGGACTGCAGCGTTCTTAGTATTGCTATCCCGGATCAGTTCGTGACCCACGGCAGTGTAGATAAGCTAAGGAAAGAGCTTGGGATCGATGCACAGTCCATAGCAGATAGAATTTTGAAGGAAGTACACAGGTAAGTTTATGGCAAAAGATAAAGAGAGACTGGACGTCCTTGTGGTTTCAAGGGGACTTGCTCCTTCTCGTGAAAAAGCCAAGGCACTTATCATGGCCGGAGATGTTTTTGTAAACGGTCAGAGAGAAGATAAGCCAGGAACAACCTTCGAGGAAGAAAAGATCACGTCTTTGGAAGTAAAGGGAGCAACAATCCCCTATGTCTCAAGAGGCGGACTTAAGCTCGAAAAGGCTGTCAATAATTTTGGGCTGGACCTTAGTGGCAAGGTGTGCATGGATATTGGCGCATCTACAGGCGGCTTTACAGACTGCATGCTGCAAAATGGCGCAGTAAAGGTCTATTCAGTTGATGTGGGACATGGACAGCTTGACTGGAAGCTTAGAAGTGATGAGCGTGTGGTCTGCATGGAAAAGACCAATTTCAGATATATGGTCAGGGACGATATAGAGGATGACCTGGATTTTGCCTCCTGCGATGTTTCTTTTATCTCACTTACCAAGATCCTGCTTCCTGCAAGGCGTCTTCTTAAGGATGGCGGCGAAATGGTGTGCCTTATTAAGCCCCAGTTCGAGGCTGGGCGCGATAAGGTTGGGAAAAAGGGCGTAGTAAGAGATCCGGACGTTCACAGCGAAGTGGTGCACAGGATATTTGACTACACTGCTGTTGCAGGATTTGAGGTGCTGCACCTTGAGTATTCACCTATAAAGGGACCAGAGGGAAACATAGAGTACCTCATACATATTCGCAAGGACTCTGAGAGAAATGCTCAGGTAGAGACTCTGACAGAAGCTGACGGAGAAAAGCTCCTTAAGCAGATATGTGAAGAAAAGAGCGGAATATCTTTTAACGATGACAATAACAGACTGATACAGGAAACTGTTTCAAAGGCTCACGGAGAGCTCACTTAAGGGGTGGCGGCTCATGGATAAGTTTTGTATTGTTACCAACAAAAACAAGGATAAGGACAACAGCCTCACAAGTCATATCATGGAGTATCTTAAGCAGCGTGGTAAGACCTGTGTGATAGCGGAGGACAAGACAGAGGATGACCCTGTATTTGTGGCAAGGAAGAACCTCTCTGTTATCCCTGAGGATACTGAGCTTGTGATCGTGCTTGGCGGCGATGGAACAATGCTTCAGGCTGCCAGGAGCATAGCTTACATGGATGTCCCTCTTGTTGGAGTTAATCTTGGAACCATGGGCTATCTTACAGAGGTTGCAGTAAATGACATAGACGGAGCCCTTGACAGGATACTTAATGGCGACTACGAAATAGAAGACAGGATGATGCTAAGAGGAAGTCTTGAAGGGAAAAAGGACTACTCTTTAAATGACGTCATCATCTCCAAATATCAGGGAATAGCTGCTATTGGTTACAATATCTATATCAATGACAGGTTTCTTTGCAGTTACTATGCAGATGGACTGGTAATATCAACGCCCACAGGATCGACAGGCTACAACATGTCAGCCGGAGGTCCTATAATTGAGCCCCTGGCCAATATGCTTTTGGTGACACCGATCTGTCCCCATTCACTTAATGCAAGAAGCCTTCTCTTTTCACCGGATAAGAGGATAGAGGTAGAACTGCTTAAGGGCAGGAGCGGCTTTGATCAGGAGGCCATAGTTTCTTTTGACGGAAGCGGAACGCTTCTGATGAGTACAGGAGACAAGATAGAAGTTAAAAAATCAAAAAAGACAACAAAGATCTTGAGGCTCAAAGAGGAGAGCTTCCTTGATAAGATCAGTAAGAAATTTGAAAAATAAATAGAAAAGAGGGGAAGAAGTTGAAAAAGAACAGGCATGACAAAATTATTGAAATCATCAATAATCATGTGGTTGAGACTCAGGAACAGCTTGCAGCACTTCTTAAGGATGAAGGCTACGATGTAACTCAGGCTACAGTTTCAAGGGATATCAGACAGATGAAGCTGACCAAGCAGGTTACTCCGGACGGAAGACAGAAATATGTATATACCACAGCTGATCCTGAGGTGATGCACGATAAGTACGTAAAGATCCTTAAGGCTGGATTTGTCAGCATGGATCTTGCACAGAATCTTTTAGTTGTCAGGACTGTTTCAGGAATGGCAATGGCTCTTGCAGCTGCCATCGATTCACTTGAGATAGCGGAGGTTGTTGGCTGTATTGCTGGTGATGACACTATTTTTGTTGCAACCAAGTCCGAAGAGGAAGCAACTAATCTCATGCATGAATTTGACGAAATGCTTGGCAGAGAATGATAGTTTTGGATGGGGTTCTCATTTTTTAGAAAGATGAGAGAGGTAATATGTTATATAGTTTACACGTTAAGAATCTTGCTCTTATAAAGGAGCAGGAGATTGAGTTTTCTAAGGGACTCAACATTTTGACGGGAGAAACCGGTGCAGGTAAATCAGTTGTCATCGGATCCGTCAATCTGGCCCTGGGAGGGAAGGCAGATCCATCGCTTATCCGTACCGGCGAGGAGTACGCTCTTGTGGAGCTGGTATTTGGGGTGGACAGCGAGGAAAAGAGAAAGCTTCTAAAGGATATGGATATTCCTATAGAAGAAGATGGCACTCTTGTGCTACAGAGAAAGATAACTCCTACAAGGAGCATTTCCAAGGTTTCTGGTGAGACCGTAACTGCAAAGCAGCTGCGGGATATCTCTAACATTCTCATAAACATTCACGGTCAGAATGATCACCAGGAGCTACTTCACAAGAAAAAACATATGGAAATCCTGGATGGTTACCTTGAAGATGAACTGGGTGGCCTTTTTGGAGAACTTCGCACAGAGTATGACAGGATGAAGGCTCTGGAAAAAGAGCTGTCAGAATCAGATATTGATGAGAGTGCAAGACTTAGAGAGCAGGAGCTCTTAGAGTATGAGATAGGTGAGATCACAGACGCAGAGCTGCGTTTAGGGGAAGACGACGAGCTTGAGAGCGCCTATCGCAAGATGACAAATGGACGAAAGATTTCTGAAGCCGTTGGAGCTGCATCCACACTTACTGGTTTTGTGGACGACGGTGAAAGTGCTGTGGATCTCATTGGAAGGGCAGTAAGAGAGCTGTCTTCTGTAGCTTCCTATGACAGCGAGATCGAGGACCTTTTAGGGCAGCTGTCTGACGTTGAAAATCTTTTGTCAGATTTTAATCATTCCCTGTCGGGATATATGGACAGCCTTGAGTTTGATGATGAGAAGTTCAGGACCGTTGAGGACAGGCTCAATGTAGTCAATCACTTAAAGGATAAATACGGTCAGAGCATCGACCTTGTCCTTTCTGAGCTGGGTAAAAAGCAGGAGCGTCTCGATGTTTTAACGGACCTTGAAGCCCACAGAAAGAAGCTTTCTAAGGATTTAGATGACAGCAGGTCGAAAGCTCTTTTGCTATGTAAAAAGATATCTGACATAAGAAAGAAAGGTGCAGCGGAGCTGGCTAAAAAGCTTAAGGCAGCACTTGTTGACCTTAACTTCCTTGATGTTAAGTTTGAGATCGATGTAAGAAGCGATGAGGACAAGATAACTGCAGGAGGCTTTGATGATGTGGAGTTTATGATATCCACAAACCCTGGAGAAGCCATAAGGCCCCTGGATCAGATTGCCAGCGGCGGTGAGCTTTCAAGGATCATGCTGGCCCTTAAGACTGTGGTGGCAGACAGGGGAGATATCAGCACTTTGATATTTGACGAGATCGACGCAGGTATCAGCGGCAAAACTGCCTGGAAAGTATCTGAAAAACTTGGAGAGCTTTCAAGAGACCACCAGATCATCTGCATCACTCACCTTCCACAGATCGCAGCCATGGCTGACACCCACTTCATGATCGAAAAGGGTCTTGAGGAAGGCAGGACGGTCACGAATATCTATGGACTTAAAGGTGATGACAGCATCAGGGAACTGGCAAGGCTCCTTGGGGGCGACGAGATCACAGATGCAGCCATAGAGAACGCAAAAGAAATGCGAGGTATGGCAGTAAATGCCAAAAGAGGTTAAGAAATGACAATCGACAATGACGATCTTTTAAATAGCATAATTGCTTCCCTGGGCAGGATCGATACCATCTCAGTGGATGAGATCCCGGGCATTGACCTTTATATGGACCAGCTCACATCTTTCATGGATGAGAGGCTTAAAAAGACCACAAGACATCCGGAGAGCGACAAGATTCTTACAAAGACCATGATCAACAATTACGCCAAGAATGATCTTTTGCCGCCACCTGTTAAGAAGAAGTACAGTAGAGATCACATTATCCTTTTGATCTTTATCTATTACTTTAAGAGCGTTCTGTCTATCAACGATATTCAGACTCTTTTAGAGCCCTTGAAAGAGCGTTTTCAGGCTCCTGATCCGGAGTTTGATCTTTCAGACATCTATAACACCTGCTTTGACCTTCAGAAGGAAGAGCTTGAGCCTCTTATTGAGGACATTAAAAAGAAATATGAGAGATCTCTTTCTACCTTTGAGAACAACGGCATTAGCGAGGATGAAAAGAAAAAGATGCAGATGTTTTCTTTTATCATCCAGATGCTGTTCGACGTCTATATTAAAAAGCTCCTTATGGAGAAGATCCTTGATAACATGATGAAGGAAGATGAAAAGGCAGGAAAGAAGCAAAAAAGCGATAAAAAGAACAAGACCAAGGAATAAGATTTATGGGAATTTACGATACACTTAATATGCAGCAAAAAGAGGCGGTCCTTCAGGTTGAAGGGCCGGTTCTTATACTTGCAGGTGCCGGCTCGGGAAAGACAAGGGTACTGACCCACAGAGTGGCATATCTTATAGATGAATACAATGTTAACCCCTGGAATATACTGGCTATCACCTTTACCAACAAGGCAGCAGGGGAGATGAGGGAAAGGGTAGATAAGATCGTAGGCTTTGGCGCAGAGAGCATCTGGGTCTCCACTTTCCACTCAAGCTGTACCAGGATACTCAGGCGCTATGCTGACAAGATCGGGTATGGCACCAACTTTACGATCTATGATGCAGATGATTCGAAAGCTCTTTTGAAAGATATTGTGAAGAGATTTCAGCTTGAGACATCGCAGCTCAAGCTAAGACAGATACAGACTTCGATTTCCAAGTGCAAGGATAATCTGGTGGGGCCGACTGAGTACGCCCAGAGTGCAGGAAACGACTATCTAAAAAGCAGGATAAGTAAGGCCTACACTGAGTATCAGAGCGCCCTTAAAAAGAACAATGCCTTTGACTTTGACGATCTTATCATGAAGACCGTTGAGCTGTTCAAGAAAAATCCTGATGTTCTTGACTACTACCAGGAGAGATTTAGGTACATCATGGTGGATGAGTATCAGGATACAAACAACGCCCAGTTTGAGCTTATAAGACTCCTTGCTGAAAAGTACAGGAACCTGTGTGTTGTGGGCGATGACGATCAGAGTATCTACAGGTTCAGAGGCGCCAACATCAGGAATATCCTGGATTTTGAGAAGGTTTATCCCGACGCTAAGGTGATCAAGCTTGAGCAGAACTACAGGTCCACACAGCAGATCCTTGATGCAGCCAATGCTGTTATTTCCAATAACTTCGGTCGTAAGGATAAGGCTCTTTGGACTGATATAAAAGACGGCGACAAGGTGCACCTGCGTCAGTTTGAGACTGCGCCTGAGGAGGCGGAGTTCATAGCATCTGAAATAGGACGCCTTAAGAGAAACGGTAAATTACGATACGATGATACTGCGGTTCTATACAGGACCAATGCCCAGTCCAGACTTATTGAAGAGAGATTTGTTTATGAGGGCATTCCCTACGATATCGTGGGCGGTACCAACTTCTATTCAAGGCGGGAGATAAAAGATCTTTTGGCCTATCTTAAGACTATTGATTCCGGCCTTGATGATATCTCTGTTAAGAGGATCATTAACGTTCCTAAGAGGGGCATTGGTGCAACCACTATAGAGAATGTCCAGAATTATGCCAATGAGAGGCAGATAAGCTTCTTTGAGGCTCTTTCAGAGGCAGATCAGATCGTGACGGTGGCAAGAAGTACTACTAAGCTACTTGATTTTGTCACTATGATCAGGGCCTTCAGGACCAAGATGTCTGAGATGTCTCTTGAAGAGCTTCTTGAGGATGTCATCGACGTTACAGGATACATGAACTACTTAAAGACTCTCGATGATGACGACGACAGCGGTGATAACGACAGAGCTGGAAACGTGGACGAGCTTATTTCCAAGATCGCAGCTTATGAGGAGAATGAAGACATAGAGCAGCCTACTCTTACGGGATTTTTGGAGGAGGTAGCTCTTGTTGCGGATATAGACAGGATCGGAGACGACAACGAGAAGGTCCTTCTTATGACTCTTCACAGTGCCAAGGGTCTTGAGTTTGAAAACGTATATCTTGCAGGAATGGAAGAGAATGTCTTCCCCAGCTATATGACCATCCAGATGGAGGATGCAGATCCAGAGGGCATCGAGGAGGAGAGAAGACTTGCCTATGTTGGTATAACAAGGGCTAAGAGGAATCTTACTCTGACAGCTGCCAAGCGCAGGATGATAAGGGGCGAAACCCAGTACAACCGCTTAAGTCGCTTTATCAGCGAGATACCAAATTCTCTTTTGGATAGAGAAAAGCCGGTTTCAGCTGCATCATTTTTGTATGATGACGGGGAGAGCCTTGATGACTATGAGGGTGTGGAGAGCACCTTTACTGCAGGAATTAATCCGGCATACGCAAAAGGTCTCGCGAAAAATGCGGGAGCAGGAAATTCACTTTCGAGTACATATAAGCTCAAGGCTAAGCCTGTTCCGAAAAAGCCGGAGAAGAGGGCTGTTCCTGACAAGCCTTATATCGCAGGTGTTGGGGCAACCCACGCGAAAGGGGCCCTGGCTGGACTTTCCAAGGGAATGCCAACCAAGATGGAGACTCCTGAGTATGTAGTGGGAGATCGCGTAAGCCACGTCAAGTATGGTGTGGGCGAGGTTACTTCCCTGGAGAAGGGACCAAAGGACTACAAGGTTACAGTTATGTTTGATGAGTGCGGCCAGAAAATCATGTACGCCGCTTTTGCCAAACTTAAAAAGCTTTAATGTGGTATACTTGATATATCAAATACTTTATGGAGGGGTTGCAAATGGAAGTAAAATCAAGAATTGAAGACTTAATCGAAATGTCACGTTTGGGTGAGCTCCTGGATAAGAGAGAGGCTGAAAAGGCAAGTAAGCCCTCCACAGTGATCCTTTGGGTCCTTGCAGTAATCGGAGCTATCGCAGCAGTAGCAGCTATCGCATTCATGGTTTATCGCTATATGACTCCTGCATTTGAGGATGATTATTACGATGATGACTTTGACGATTTCGAAGATGACTTCGAAGATGAGGACTTCATCAAAGAAAGCTGAGAATTTTAGTGAAGAAAAAAGATGTTATTCAGGGAATTGTTAAACGCGTAGAATTCCCCAATAAAGGAATAGTTGAAACCAGTGAAGGAAGGGTCGTCGTAAAGGGCGTCCTTCCTGATCAGAAAGTCTCTGTTCAGATCCAGAAGGTCAGGAAAGACCGGGCAGAAGGAAGGCTCCTTGAGGTAGTTGAGGAAGCCAAGAATTCAGTTGAGAGCCCCTGCATCCACTTTGGGAAGTGCGGCGGATGCAGCTATCTTACAATGCCCTACGTCAAGGAGCTTGGCCTTAAAGAGCAGCAGGTCAAAACTCTGATTAAGCCCGCTATGGACAGACAGGATTGCAAGTTTACCTGGGAGGGTATCAAGACCAGCCCGGTTAAGTTTGCTTATAGAAATAAAATGGAATTCACCTTCGGAGACGAGGTGATGGGTGGCCCCCTTTGTCTTGGTATGCACAAAAGGGGCAGTTTTTATGACATCGTAACAGTCAGTGGCTGCAGGATTGTAGACGACGACTACAAGAAGATCCTGACGGCTACTTTGGACTATTTTGCACCTATGTATGAGAAGGGAGAGATTTCTTTTTACCATAGGATGAAGCAGGTTGGGTATTTGCGGCATCTGCTGGTAAGGAAGGCTGTTCGTACAGGTGACATTTTGATTGATCTTGTGACAACGACTCAGGAAGAGCATGACCTTGCGCCTTACAAGGATGTGCTTTTGGCGCTTGACCTTACTGGCAGGATTTCTGGTATCCTTCATACCAGGAACGATTCCCTTGCGGACGCTGTTATCGACGAGGGTACAGAAGTTTTGTATGGCCAGGACTTTTTCTATGAGTATCTACTTGGCCTTAAGTTCAGGATCACGCCTTTTTCATTCTTCCAGACAAACAGCTTAAGCGCTGAGGTTCTGTACCAGACTGTTCGCGGCTATATCAGGAGCTTGTACGACCAGAAGGCCATCGACAAGGACGGCATCATCTACGACCTGTACTCCGGAACCGGCACCATCGCCCAGCTCCTTGCACCTGTTGCCAACAAGGTCATCGGTGTTGAAATTGTTGAGGAGGCTGTCGAGGCCGCTAAGACCAATGCTCAGCTGAACGGCCTTGATAACTGCGAGTTCATCGCCGGCGATGTACTTAAGGTACTTGATGACATTGAGGACAAACCAGATCTCATCATCCTTGACCCGCCTCGCGACGGCATCAACCCCAAGGCTCTTTCCAAGATCATCGACTATGGCGTTAAGTACATGATCTACGTATCCTGCAAGCCCACATCCCTTGCCCGGGACCTGGAGATCTTACAGGACCGCGGATATGTCATGACCCGGGCCGTTGCAGTGGATCAGTTTCCTTGGACGAGCCATGTTGAGACGGTTGTTTTGCTTTCCAAGGGCGAAATACCCAGTAAGAAAGTCAAGGTTGAATTCTCATTAGAGG
>SVFY01000012.1 GCA_015056625.1 Butyrivibrio sp.
TAGTCTTCAATTTCCCCGTTCCGATAAATGGTAGGAATGTTAGAGAATTGTCCTTGGAAAATGAAACAATACTCGAGACGGTTGTTCTTTTAAGTAGGGAAAAGGTCGATGGCTATGTAGACATCGCTTTAGACGTTGAAAAGCTTGAAGGAAAGGGTGGTTCGGCATCTTACGGCGAGATTAAAGCATACATAGAAAAAGAGAATGGCTTAAAGGTATCTAATCTTTATATTGCTCAAATAAAAGATAAACTTGGGTTTGATAAGAGAGAAAATCATAATCTTGGATCAGGTAAGAATCATGTTCCGAATTGTCCCAAGGAAAAAGAAGAAGCCATTGTGAATGCATTCAAACATTTCAATTTAATATAATTTGTAAGAGCTGTTCTCGGGTGAGGACAGCTTTTTTCAAATATTTCATTAATAAAACTTTTACTGAACTGTTTATTGGACAGCACATGATTATAATAAATATTGTCAATGTCAATGTTCATTTATATATATTTTTTTTCATAAGTTGGGGTAAGAAAAGAGCAATAGCGTTCTTTCTTACCCCTGTGCCCTATTAGGAGTAATAGAACATTAGGGAGTAATTATTTTTGTACGAAATGAAGTATAATAATTAATGTGAAACAATAATTTGGATGGTGAGGTAAATTCAATGGACGAATTGAATATGTTAAGAGGGCTTGTCGAGAAAATGAAATCCGCTGGAATAAGAATTTTAATTGATAAATCTGATTTGGCTGATGGCGAAGCTTATGCTGTTTTGGGAGGAAAGTCATCGATTAAACACCTTCAAACTGAAACAGATGGTGTAGATAGCTATGCTATTTATTGCTCTGATGATGAAGTTGATATGAATCGTTTATGTAATGTCCTAAACAGAGCATACTATGATACTGATGATGATAAGCGACCATATGAGGTTCATTTTACAACGGATGAGATAGATAAAGTGATCAATATCCTTAAAATGAATTCTCTGAACATTGCAAATGCAGATCGTACTGTAAATCGTAAAGAGCGTAGTCACCATGATGCAGAAAGAATAAGTGGGCCAATGACTTGGCTTGTTTCAGCAAATAGTAGATTTGATACCATTAGAGCATTTAGAGAACTTAGGACATTAGATTGGAATCAAGGAGTATATAAGCTAAAGGAAGATGACATTGTCTACATTTATCTTGGAGAACCAGTCCGGAAAGTTCGTTTGAAATGTAAGGTTGTAAAAGCTAATATGCCTTGTGGAGAAATTGACGATAGAAAATATGCTACGAATATTGAGGATTGGGAGCTTGAGGAAGAGTTTATTCCTGCAGAAGGCAATACTATGCAACTAACTATACTTACAGAGTATAAAGAGTCAGATTTGTTTGGATATAAAGCACTTGAGGAACATGGTGTTGTGGGGGCAATAAGGACTCCAAGAACGATCACTGGTGCAACACTAGAATACTTCAAATCGCTTGATGTACCTGAAAATATTCAGAAGAGTTATGAATGAGATATTTAACATGGAGGTATAGAAAATGTCATATCAAACACCATTGAAGATAGCACAGGCAATAAGGGATATAGATTCAAAAAAATACTATCTGCCATCAATCCAAAGGGAATTTGTATGGGGAACAGAACAGATTGAGAAGCTGTTTGATAGTATCATGCGTGACTATCCAATCAACTCATTTCTTTTCTGGAAAGTAGATAAGAGCAATACAAGTAAGTATAAGTTTTATGAGTTTTTGAGAGATTTTCATGAGAAAGACAGTCGTCATAATCCTAAGGCAAATCTTCATGGTTCAGATGATATTACAGCTATATTAGATGGTCAGCAGAGAATGACATCTTTATACATTGGTTTAAAGGGCACATATGCGTATAAAATACCGCATAAACGTTGGGACAACCCACAGGCTTACCCTAAACGTAAGCTTTATCTTAATTTGACTAAACCCGCAGCTGATCGTGATGATTTTTTATATGATTTTCAATTTCTGACAGATGATGAGGTTGCTGATTATAGTGATTACGAAGATGAAAATGGTAACCTTGAATACTTCTGGTTTCCTGTCGGAGAAATTCTTAATTTCGATGAAGAGGGTGATTTGAATGAGTATCTTATAGAAAATGATCTGAATATTCTTCCCAAAGAACAGGCCAAGTTTGCAAATAGAACTATCTTCCGTTTATTTGATGCCATTCATAGAAAAGGAATAATCAGTTACTATTTGGAAGAAAGTCAAGAATTGGACAAGGTACTAAACATATTCATCCGTGTTAACAGCGGCGGTACACCACTGAGCTATTCGGATTTGCTTCTTTCTGTTGCAACAGCACAATGGGAGAAGAGGGATGCTAGAGAAGAAATAAATGAGGCCGTTGATGATATTAATAATATTGGCAGAGGTTTCAATATATCAAAAGATCTGTTGCTGAAGGCCAGCCTTGTACTTACAGACAGGCCAGACATAAGGTTCAAGGCAGATAATTTTGAACGCAAAAATATGTTTGTTATCGAAAAGGAATGGGATGATATAGCAGAATCAATGCGTTTGGCTGTGGAACTTGTTGCTTCATTTGGGTTTAATAGAGATAATCTCACTTCAAACAATCCATTCATTCCAATTGCATACTATATAAACAAGATAGGAAATCCGGCGAACTTTGTTGATTCAGGCAAGTATTCTAAAGATAGGACCAATATAAAGAAGTGGTTTATAGCATCTATTCTTAGGAGGGTATTCAGTTATTCATCGTCTGACTCAATTTTAAAACAGATTTGTGATGTTATAGCTAAACACCATGATGGATTTCCGATAGAACTTATTTACGATAAGTTCCATAAGAACAACAGGGATCTGACTTTTGATGATGACAGTATAAATGATCTTCTATATACAAAGTATGGCTCTGGCGATGCACTTATGCTAATGTCGATACTGTATCCTTGGGCAGATCTTAAGAATCATTTCCACTTGGATCATATTCATCCTAAGTCTATGTTCACACGAAAGAAGCTTCTGAAAGCAGGGGTTTCTGAGGATGATATGGAATTCTGCTTAACCAACTATAACTTTATTGGAAATTTGCAACTTCTGGAGTCAACTCCTAATGAAGAAAAGAAAGCGATGTCTTTTGAAAAGTGGATGGATAAAAATTATTCTGACGAAGATCATAGAAAGGATTATATGAAGAAGAATAATATTCCGGATGTTGATTTTGGTTTGGATAATTTCGTGGAGTTTTTTGATGAAAGAGAGAAGCTGTTAGTCAAGGCATTAAAAAAAGCGTTAAACTAATAGTGACAGTGAAGAATTGAGTCATAGAAAAGCTGTCCCAATAAGGGGGCAGCTTTTGTTCTAGGTACTTTATTGTATTTGTAATACGATAGTAGCATATTTAGATATGATTGTTAAAGTCGGGAAATGTCTATGAATCTATATGATTATTGCATACAGAATGAATTGAGTGATTTGCTTAAAGAGTGGAATGTTGAAACCGTCGTCCTGTTAACGAAGACAAGCGGTAGCGAAGGCTGAGTGTTACAGGCGCGGTTGTTCTGGCGAGCTCCGTATTTTGGGGCGAGAGCAGAACTTCCTTGTTAACGGTGCACTTTGAGGCTAACGTTAAAAGATGTTAGCAGGTAAGGCGGCACCGTTATTTTTATGCCATTTTGAAAGTGTAGGGGAACTTAGCTAGGGAAACTTCGATTGACTGACCGTGAAATGACAACACCACTGTTCCTGCTTCGCTGCGTACAGCTTGGAATCAATATAGGAGAGCTTGATCTTCTTACAATAGGGATGGTCAACGATATGTATGCAGAGAGCAGGAATGATGATGCTACTTACGATGAAGTAGCCACTCAGTATGATTTTGATAATTTTTGAGTAGTGAACATGTTAAAATAAATATTCGTTTTATTCATAAAAAATTAACTATTTTTTATAATTGAGTTAATAGCATTTTGATCTGTATTATCTGATAATTATCATGAATTAGTGTTTGCTACAAAACAACAAATCATAACAGAAAGGAATGTGTGATAGTGATATCACATGAGGCAAATCTATGAAGTGTTTTTATCATGTAGATCGTGATGCAGTTGGAACATGCCAAACTTGTGGAAAGGGTCTGTGCCAGGAATGTGCAGCAAAGTATACACCGGTTACATGTGACGATTGTCATGTGAGAATCGTAGCTCAGGCTCGCAACGAAAGAGAAAAGAAGAAACAGGATGCGCTTATCGATACTAAAGAAGAAATGATAAAAGCATGCATTATAGGTGTTATTGCTGGAGCTATTTTTTCTTTTCTTATTTGTCGCGCTAATAAGGAATTAATGGGAGATATGTTCATATTATATGCGATTGTCTATTTCTTATGGGGATTTGGTATTCCTTTTGGATGGGGACTTATTTCTCATTTCATTCCTAATGTTTTTGGTCGAGGATATAGCAATACGGTTTTGGCAATTATCATCATGGTGTTCAAGTTTTTGATTGCTTCAATCATTGGTATCCCAGCTTTTATTATCCAAATGGTGCTGATGGTTATTAAGTATAATAAGATTAAGAAATCGTAGAGGCATTATGGAAAAAGCATTTATAGATAGAGTAGATGATCTCTGTTACAGCATGAGAGATAATGATTTCAAAAAAGCGAATGAGATAAAAGATGAGTTGCTTTCATATAATACAAAAGATACTTCAAATGAAGACCTTTTGACAGCTTTTATGGTGCTCATCAGTTACGGAATAAAAAATGACCGGAGTACATGTCTTGAAAGTGGCATGGCTGTGGCTTTCTTTTCTATTGATAATTTAGTTAATAGAAGAAGAGACATAAGCGCCGCAAAGACACTGATCTCGTTTGCTAAAGATACGCTCTTTTTATTCTACATGGAAAAAAAGAAGTTGTATTATGCATGTGTTAAAGCCTTTTACGAGCAAGTGTTTGAGAAGTACCCTAAATTAAGTCAGAAAGGGTATAAAGATATACGAAATATATTAGATAATCGATATGATAGTGGCTTTATGGAGATTGATTATGCTTACATAACGTATCTTAGTGCTAAACGTGGTAAGGACCTTATGCAGAAAGCCAATGAACTTGGGTTAGAGTACAAGCTTATCTGTGACCTAGTAGCAAAATATGAGGAGTTTACTTCTTTTGCTGATTTAGGTTATGGATTTGAGTACTACAATAGGCCCAAGGCCATAAAACTATTTGATGAATGTAAGCAAGCACCCGAAGGTTATTCAGAAAATAATGAGTGTGAATTACTAAGGGCGCCTATATGGTTGGCTTTATCTTATGCGACTGCAGAAGCATGTGGCGCCTACTATGGAAGGCAAGGCGTCGCAGAAGTACTAAAACTTGGTGATGTTTGCCCTGGGCCGACTACAAAAGAACAGGGAATTATGGAACGCGAAGAGAAAGCGAGAAAGAAGAAGCTAATTACAAGAATAGTAATTTTAGTAGTTTTAGTTCTAGCAATTATTTTTATTAAAGTTAAGGCTGGTCCGATCATCGTTTTGCTAGCTTTTGGACTGTTTGTATTGATGGAATCTCGCGCAAAAGGCGGGAAGGGATCTTCGCTTTGGTACTTGGGGCATCACTATGTTGGACCTGCGTACTGGCTAAAGAAATAAATGAGACTTTTGAGAGGCATCTACCTTCGGGTAGGTGCTTTTTTCATGCTTTTTATCTAGAGTTTGAACCTTGGCTAATAGAATTAAGGGAATAACTGTCGAGATTGGCGGAGATACAACTGAATTACAGAACGCCCTTAAGGGAGTCAACACTCAGATAAAGAGCACGGAATCTCAGCTAAGAGACGTCAACAAGCTCTTAAAGCTGGACCCAGGAAATACGGAGCTCCTTGCTCAGAAGCATAGGCTCCTAGGGGATGCGGTAAGCCAGACGAAAGAAAAGCTGGCAACGCTCAAGGCAGCAGTGGAGCAAGCTATCATTGTGTGCACTTTTGAGTTTGGTGCGACCAACCTGCATAAGGGCATTATAACGCTGAACTGATTCGTCTACAAAGCCGTCAACGTATACCGCTGCATCAAGCATCATATCATCAAATTTTTCGTTTTCAATCATTTCTGACAAAAGCTCCGAATGTATTTTTTTGTCCCGTAATTTATCTAGGGCAACATCAGAAAGGCCAAGCTCATGTATCTTAAATCTTTAAGTCTTACATTAACTGATCTTTGCAAAGTATTCTGATGAAGTAGGGCTTGATGACCTTCCGGATCCCGACGTGTTTTTGCAAGGAAATATATCAAGGATGCCTATAAGGGATATATGAGTCATGTTAACAAGAAGAACAAGAAGTACAGTGAAAAAGCTATCGAAAGCATTGAATATGTGTTCGTGGGATGATATTATGAACGTAGTAGCGAGAGTACAGTGGCTCGTATATACGGAGGTTGAAGATCGTGATCATTAGCGAAAGAATATTCAAGATATTGCAGAAACGTGGCATTTCTCAGGCTTCCTTTGGCAAGATGGTAGGACTTTCAAGCAGCACCATCAGTGACTGGAAAACAAAAAAGACTAATCCGTCAGCAGAGAAAATAATGGATATTTGCACTGCTCTGGATATCACACCGGAGCAGCTCCTTACAGGCGAAGGGATTGATGATGACTTTACCAAGCATAATGATATGGAAGTAAGTTTTGAGGATAAAGAGATGCTTGTTGAATATCATGGACTGGGTGAGGAACAGCAGAAGAGGGTGCTGGCGTATCTTAAGACGCTGAAGAAGCTTGAGGACTTGGAGAATATCTGAGGAAGAATCACCTCAAATTTCAGGCAATTAGTTCGATAAAACACAAGAATGCTGATAAATAGTATGATTAGACCATTTTGTTAGCACTAACAAATAGTCATAATAGGAGAAATTTATGAAAAACAGAGTGATAACAGTGCAGGATGTTCCGATAACAGTAGCTATGTCAGACAGTGATGATTATATATGCATAACAGATATGGCGACGGCAAAGGTGGGAAACTCAAGGGCTGCAGATGTAATAAAAAACTGGATTAGAAACAGAATGACACTGGAATTTTTGGGGACATGGGAATATATTTACAATCCGGATTTTAAAGTGGTCGAATTCGACCACTTTAAAAGTGAAGCTGGTTTACCTTCATTCACATTGAGCGTATCAGATTGGGTTGAAAAAACGCACGCTATAGGATTATATGTAAAACGTGGTAAATATGGTGGTACATTTGCTCATAAGGATATAGCGTTTGAATTTGCTTCTGCGATAAGTCCTGTATTTAAGATATATCTTATAAAAGAATTTCAGCGCCTTAAGGAGGAAGAAAATAATCAACAACAAATAGAGTGGTCTGCAAAAAGGTTCTTATCTAAGAACAACTACCTGATTCAGACCGATGCTATTAAGAATTTTCTAATTCCTAAAGGTAATTATAGAGATAATCTTGAATGGCTTGCCTATGCCGAGGAGGCAGATATTTTAAATGTTGCTTTGTTTGGGTTTACTGCAAAAGCGTGGAGAGAAGCTAATCCTGAACTTGCTAAAAATAGTAATGTTCGAGATTATGCAACAATTAATGAATTGACTGTTCTATCTAATCTCGAAACACACAATTCACAGATGATACGTGAAGGTCGTAGTAAAGAAGAACGATTTGAAATTCTTAAAGAAATTGCGATATATCAGATGAAAATACTTGATGAGGCTTCTCTGATAGAGAACAGTGTAGATGGCAGCAAAATGATAGAAGATAAGGATATAGTAGATGACAAAAAAGAATGATAAAACAAGTGTATATCTTTACACCCGTGTATCCACTGCGATGCAGGTAGATGGTTACTCTCTTGATGCACAGAAAGCCAAATGTATCTGCTCTCCAGTTCCTTGATCTGATGACAAATATCGACAAATACAGCGAGATCAGCGGTGGAGAACTGTTGAAGAAATTGAAAAAGTATGTTAATACAACAAGACTGGATTTTTCGGTAGTAAAGGAATATTTACGTTTTTACCCTGACAGAGTATATAGGAACATATATGAATCTGGCTATATGAGGGAATTGGTGTGAGGACTAATTGCTTGTGAGTATCGTTATACTACAAATGAGTTTAGAGGTGGCTGAATGATATTTTTTACAGCAGATCAACACTTGGGACATCGGGGAATTATATCAATGCAGAATCGGCCTTTCGATTCTATTGAGGAAATGAATAGGACCATCCTTACAAACTACAATGCAGTAGTTCACAAGGATGACACGGTATATATACTGGGAGACGTTTGTCATCATATGACGGTAGATGCTGCAAATGAAATTATACAGAAAATGAATGGCAATAAATATCTCATTTCTGGTAATCATGATAAAAAGTATGATCCGAGTCTATTTGAGGATGTGAGAGATTTTATGACTGTATCTCTTAACGGACGCTATTTTGCTTTGATGCATTATCCCATGCTTTCTTGGCCTAAGAAAAATAGTGGTAGCATACAGCTTCATGGTCATATTCACGCTCGGATGGATTATAACGAGCAAAACCGAAAAGAGGGAATATTTAGATATGATGTTGGAATAGATGCCAATAATTTTTATCCGATTTCTGTAAAGCAGATAATTGATTTCTTTAGCACTAAATAAATGCTGTGTTATTGAAAAAAAAGTAGCTTTTGTTATAATGAAACTAACAGGAGCTCCCACACCTCTCTTTGAAGTGTCCAATGGGAGCACATTTTTATTTTAGGGGTTATTATGCAACTTAAAAAGTCTAAGACTTATAAGGAGCAGGTTGAGATATTAATAAATAAGGGACTTACCTAATATAGATAAAGCGACTATTGCACAAAATATATATGGTGTGAATTATCAGGTACTCGATAGTTGGTTTAGATGTCTTATAGCTAGGTATAAAAGCATTGATCCTAGAATTACAATTCATAACTGGTTGCGTGGAAGAGACGTGGTGGAATTTCTTGGGCTTTGGGAGATTTTACATAATCCTGATTTTAAACGTATCGATTTCGATACGTTTAAAGAAGATGCAGGGACAAACGCGTTTGTATTTTCAATAAAGAATTGGACAGATGAATTAGGCGCTATAGGTTTGTTCACAAAATCCGGAAGATATGGCGGTGGGATATATGCTCACATTGATATAGCATTTGAATTTGCATCTTGGATTTCTCCAGAATTTAAGCTTTATATCATCAAAGATTACCAACGGCTCAAGTCTGACGAAAATAGCCGTCTATCTCTGAATTGGAATCTGAATCGTGAGATAGCAAAGTTGAATTATCGTATTCACACAGATGCTATTAAGGATAATCTTATTTTGCAGGAACTCACACCGGAGCAGATCTCATATAAATATGCAAATGAAGCAGATATCCTGAATGTGGCATTGTTTGGCATGACGGCAAAACAGTGGCGTGAAAATAATACTGATAAGAAAGGTAACATTCGAGATGATGCAATGCTGAATCAACTTCTTGTACTGGCAAACATGGAAAGCTATAACGCAATTCTTTTAGAACAGGGGAAAGCGATGTCGGAGCGTCTTGTATTGCTTAGAGAATTAGCTCTTAAGCAGATGGAAACTTTATCTGCTGTCAGTATGGATGCTATCAAAAGGCTTCCAGGAGGAGGACTAGTATGAATGCAAGAGAGTATCTGAACATTTTACATGTAGCAGAGAGGTTAAAAGACACACCGCGTCATTGTACGACGACAAAACGCAGAACCGAGAGTGTAGCGGAGCATAGTTGGAGAATCTCGCTCATGGCTTTTCTTTTAAGGCATGAGTTTCCTGAGTTGGACATAGATAAGGTTGTAGATATGTGCCTTATCCATGACCTTGGCGAATGCTTTACTGGTGATATTCCTACTTTCGTTAAGACAGACGACGACAGGGAAGTAGAGGATTCTCTTTTAAACAGATGGGTACAGTCTCTTCCGGAGGAAATATCTAAAGATATAGCTGAACTCTATAAGGAAATGGACGCACAGGAAACAAAAGAAGCAAAGCTTTACAAGTCTCTGGATAAGCTGGAAGCTCTTATTCAGCATAATGAATCGCCGTTGGATACCTGGGCGGAGAATGAGTATGAGCTGAACAAGACCTATGCTTTTGATACTGTAGCTTTTTCAGATTGGCTTACAGAACTGAGAAAGGCGGTACTTGACGACACATTAAAAAAGATTGATGAAGGATAAGATAATTATTCCTTGTCCCTCACACTGTCAAGGGCATCTGAGATAAGCTGCTCATCATGCTTGAACATGATGCCGGTTCCTACCCATGCTGCAGCATAGACAACCACGAAGATCACAGAGATAAGCACAAAGCCATTCATGGTTGTATACCAGTTACAAAAATGCCCGAAGGCTATGATGATAATGTACATAAGGATAAGATGTAGTAATGTCACCAGGTTGTGCATCAGTGCAGATAACTCTTTATCGTATTTATCATTATAAAGGAGCAGCACCGTTACAAGACTACACAGAAAGCTTGCAACAAGGATCGATCCTGGTGTATACCAGTCAAAAAACCATTCGTTTTTTCTCATCACCAGCAGTCCGTAAAGGCTGACAGCACACAGTACCAGGAAACTGACCAGCATCGTTTGTTCCATTACTATCTTTAGCTTTTTCATAGTCCTAACCTCTTTTTCATTTCTTTTACATAACTTCTGGTAATAAGAATAGTCTCACCATTTAAAAGAACTGCTTTCATCCTGGCATTGGTCTCCGCTTTTACACTCTTTATCTTTCTGATATTGCAGAGCATGGATTTAGAACACCTAAAGAACCTGAAATCCAGGGCACTTTCTATCTCGTAGAGGCGACTTCGCAGCTCTATGCAGTCATCCTTGGTATAAGCAAAACACTTGTCATCTACCGTCTCTACGTAATAAATCTTGGAAATAGGGCATGGAATACTCTCGCCATCCTTATAGCCCATAATGATCTGCTCCCCGTTTTCAAGAAGTCCAATTGCAGTGTCTATGGCTGTCGTGCGCCCATAGGCATTTACAACTGCGTATTCACTTTCACCCTGTGAAATCTTATTAAACGTTACCTTCAAGGCTTTTCCCCTTTACATTTTGTTGTACACTCTTGGATAGATGATCCTTGTAGCTACAATAAATGCTACTGAAACCATTATTATATATATGCAGGTCTGATTCAATGACCAAGTTGATGATCCGACCTGTGTGTTAAAAGAAAATGCTTCTTTCATGGCATTATAGAAAGCGTCGCTGTCTACTCCGCCTATGCTTTCATCCATGTGATCTAAAACTCTACCGGTCAGGAAATTCCTGATAAGTACAGTGATCCCTGTTGCTGGAATAAGGTTGCATACATTCTGAATGGTCTTGCTAAATTCAGATAGTGGAAGGTATGCGCCAACTATAAAGCCAGATACTGCAGAAATGATTCCCATAAAAGCGCTGCAGGTGCCCATTTTCTTGAAAAACATCATTATAAGGGTAAAGATTGCTGTGGATGAGATAGTTCCAAGGAAGATCACTCCTACAAGGCACATAATATCCAAAATTTCAAAGTACATTGATCCGTTCAAAAGAAGCACTCCTATTCCGCAAAACAGAACAACCAAGGTCTGTAGGAAAGCGCAAATTACTGCTGCAAGGAAATATGAAAGGATGATCTCAGCTCTTTTTACAGGGGTTGATATCATATCAAAATAAACTCTGTCTTCCCTGTCCCTGACTATTGTTTCGAGGGCATTGTAGGGAATTGTGATAAGAGCTGTGCTGATGATTCCTGTAAGCAGGATACCATTGACAAACTGGTCCATGTCACCTGCCAGGATCAGGCCCTCAAGGCCAGTTGCAGCATGTTCAAGTGATGATAAAAAGGTGCTCTTTAAAAATAAAAGATAAAGAATAAGAATGATAAGTGGTGTGAGCATTGAGAAAAAGATCGATCCCTTATCATTTAAATATACCAGTATGTTTCTCTTTGTAAGTCCTATAATTCCTCTTAATTTAGCCATTGCACCCTACCATTTCCTTTCCTGTAAGTGTTAAAAATACATCGTCCATTGTTCCTTTTATAATTTCAAAATCCTTGATGAAATCTTTGTTTTTCCAGATAAATTCCATGATCCCTTCATCCATAAGAATATTGTAGTGATCAGCCTCGTAGCTAAAACTTGTAGAACTTGAGGTTTTGATGATCTTTGTATTTTCATCGTTCCTCTCTGTATACCAGATGAGTTTTTTGCCGGTATACCTGCTCTTTAATTCAGCAGGTGAGCCTTCAGCAATAATGGTTCCTTTGTCCATGATCACTACGTTGTCAGCTTCTGCGGTTTCTTCCATGTAATGCGTTGTCAGGAAGATAGTCAGGTTCTCGTTTTTTCTTAAGTGATTGATGTAATCCCACACCATCTTGCGAGACATGGGGTCAAGGCCTGTGGTGGGTTCATCCAGAAACAGGATGTCTGGCTTGTGGATCAGAGCCCTTGCGATATCTATTCGTCTTCGCTGTCCGCCAGATAGATTTTCGTATCGCTTATTCCAGATTGCTTCCAGATTAAATTCGTCCCAAAGAAGCGAAAGCCTCTCCATTATTTCTTTTTTGCCGTATCCGTAATATGCACCTCTTGTAAAGAGATTCTGCTTAACTGTCAGGTTTCCATCCAGCACTGAATTCTGAAAAACTATCCCAATAGATTTTCTTACTGCATCATCCTCTTTTCCAAGTTCATGTCCCATTACCCTGACGTTACCTGAAGTCTTAGGAAGGATAGTGCTTAGCATATTTATGGTTGTGGATTTGCCGGCTCCGTTTTCTCCAAGGAATGCGAAAAGAGATCCCTGCTCAACTTCAAAAGAGATGTTATTTACTGCTGTAGCAGTGCCGTACTGTTTAACCAGGTTATTAACTTCAATTGCTTTTTTCATGTCTTACCTCTTTCTTTTTTACTAACTTGACCTGTATCTGAAACAGATATTAACCTATTTTTTTCAAGAAGAAAGCAAAATGGCGGTGAGTTGCACTTTTTGAAAGGTGAAATGCAAATTGGCTAATACTATATACTTTTGTGGATTGTGTTGACAACACGCAATGTGTATATTAGTATATACGCATTGAGTATGATGTTTTTTTATAGGTGGTAAGAAATAGTATGGACAGCAGGGAATTTTTGATCGAATTAAGAAATAGTACTGGAATGTCAAGGAAGGAGTTCTGTGCTTACTTTGAGATTCCATATCGCACGCTACAGGACTGGGAGCTTGGTAATAGAAAGATGCCAGATTATCTTCTTAGATTGATGGCATATAAGCTTGAGATGGAAAAACTTGCACCTGGTGAGAGTAGCAATTTTAATAACAATGATGAGAATGGAGATTGATTAATAAATGGAACAATTTGATTTAGAGAAACTGGAAAATGCGCTTATATGTGTGGAGCGCATTGCTGATGGGAAGAATCCCATTAATAATGCCGTGGCGGATAATGATGATGTGATGAATAATCCAATCATCATTAGAAGCATGTTTTTTATTAAAGATATTTTGACAGAACTCAAGAATAACAATGGAATTATAGGAAAGAGCTTAGGAGTAAGGAAAAAAGATTTTCCTATTGAGTCTCTTTCTCTTTATCAGTATTCAGGTGTCAAAACCATTACAAGACTGACGGAGCAGCTGAACACAGGGATAGACGAAAAGATATATAAGAAACTATCATACAGAACAGTGACTGACTGGCTTAAGAAAAATGGCTATCTGATTGAAACTGAAGACGAGCAGCTTGGCAGGAAAGTTACGCTGACCACTGAAAAAGCACAGGCTATAGGCATAACACATTCGTTGCAAACCAGTATGAGCGGGAGATCATATTATAGGATTGAATATGATAAGCAGGGACAGGAGTTTGTTGTGCAGAATCTGCCGATGATGTTTGATTGACTAAAAAATGTTAATATGTTATATATAACATAAAGAAAGGAGGCTGGCATATATGAGTGATTTGCAAGAATTAACTGATGAATTAATGCAAGATCCTGATTTTAAGAAAGAGTATGAAGCGCTTCAACCTGAAATGGATATAAAGAGAGCTATCTTGGACGCTCGAATAAGAGCTGGGATGACTCAAATGGAATTGGCAGAAAAAAGCGGAATCAGTCAGGCTGATATATGTCGTCTCGAAAAAGGAACAAGGAATCCAAGCATTGCGCTATTGAAACGGCTTGCTGAAGCGATGGATAGCACGCTTAGGATTGAGTTTGTTCCTAGAAAGAAACTAACTGGCACTTAAACACGTTGCAACAGCATTTTGTCGGTGATAAGATGAAAAAACAAAAGTCTATTTTGCGTATGCAGGATAGACTTTTCTTTTAAACAATTAAGTCTCCGGGACTTTAATAGAAAGGCTAGGCTATGGGCGTAATTGAACTTGCAACAGAAAAAGACAGAAGCCAGATCCTTGAGCTTTACAAGGCTCAGAAGGGCAGGGAGTACTGCGCCTGGGATGAGGATTATCCATCTGATGAAACAATAAGTTTTGATCTTTCCAGAGATGCTTTGTATGTGATGAAAGAAAATGGCAAAGTTATCGCTGCAATTTCGCTTGAAGAAGATAAGGATGTGGATGAGCTTGACTGCTGGAACAGGGATCTTTTCCCGGGAGGAGAGCTAGCGAGAATTGCTGTGGATCCTTCTATGCAGAGCAGGGGAATAGGCAGGCAGATGATGGAACATGGTCTGAAAGCCTTAAAAGAGCGAGGATATAAAAGCACACATTTTCTTGTAAACAAATATAATGTAAAGGCTATAAAGTGTTATGCAGCCTTTGGCTTTAATGTGGTTGGGGAGTGCTTTATGTATGACCAGGATTTCTTATGCTACGAAAAGGCACTGTGATACTTAAGTGGGGAGACCAAAAATGGAACTTAGAAAAATAAATGTGCAGGACGCAAAGGCCCAGTGGGAGTATACAACTGCGCTTCCTGAGGATGAGAACGGGCTTACTAATCCATATCATGGAGTAAGTTTTGAAGAGTATAAAAATGACGTGCTTCCAACGCTAATATCCTACGAGCATCCTGTAAATATGCCGGACTGGTTCGTGCCAGAGACATATTACTATCTCTGGGATGAAGGCAGACTTGTTGGCGAGTTCAGGATCAGACACCATCTGACAGATGCGCTCAGGGAAGGGGCTGGTCACATTGGTTACAGCATCTTGAAGGAATGTCGTGGTAAGGGCTATGGAACGGAGGGCCTTAGACTTACAGTTAAGATTGCAAAAGAAATTGTTCCTGAGGATGAGATCTATCTTCGAGTAAACAAGGACAACATTGCTTCACAGAAAGTCATGATAAACAATGGTGCATATAGAGCAGGGGAAGATGAAGGACACTATTTTATGAGGATCAGGAAAATGGGAGGAGTAAATGCCTAAACAGAACATATTTGACAACGAGACATTCTTTGAAGGCTACAAGAAAATAAGGGAAAAGGAATCAAATGCCAATGACCTTTTTGAAATCCCTACGTTGTTTTCTCTTTTACCGGATCTGACAGGGAAAAGAGTTCTCGACCTGGGATGCGGATATGGCGAGCACTGCGTCTCTTTTGTTCAAAAAGGTGCCAAGAGCGTTGTGGGAATTGATATTTCGGAGAAGATGCTGGAAGTGGCAAGGACTAAGAACAGTGATCCGAGGATTGAATATCTCCTTATGCCAATCGAGGACATTGACCGGATCACGGAGAAGTTTGACGTAGTAATAAGTTCACTGGCTCTTCACTATGTTGAGGATTTCGAAGGCGTAGTTAAGAACGTCAATAACCTCCTAACTCCCGGAGGAGAATTCATCTTCTCTCAGGAGCATCCCTTTAACACCTGTCACAGCACAGGCGATCGCTGGACTAGAGATGAGAATGGTGAAAAGATACATGTCAATATGAAGAACTATGGTATCGAGACTGAAAACGAGAGTACCTGGTTTGTAGATGGCATCAAGAAGTACCACAGAATGTTTTCAACCATAGTGAATACCCTGGTGGAATCCGGGTTTGCCATAGAGAAAATGGTAGAGCCTCTGCCTGATGAAGAGCTGTTAAAGCGATTTCCAGAGCATAAAGATCTTTTCCATAAGCCGGATTTTCTAGTCATCAAGGCAAAGAGGAAATGATTGATTTGTGCAGATAGTGGGATGAACATAGATGAAGAGACTTTTTGAAATTGATCTAAAAGACTATAAAGAAACTGGTAACGTATTTCGCAGGCCCTCTGCAAGAGCTATCATCAGAAAGGATGACAAGATCGCGTTGGTGTATAGCCAAAAGGAGAAGTACTATAAATTTCCTGGAGGAGGAATACACGATGACGAGGACAAAAGACATGCTCTGATCCGCGAAGTCAGAGAGGAAGTTGGAATGGTCGTAATCCCTGAGAGCATCAGGGAATTCGGAAGTGTCCTTCGAAGGCAAAAGAGTGATCAAGGCGAGGATACTATATTTGAACAGGAGAACTTTTATTACTTCTGCGATGTGGAAGACGCCCTGCTGGAGCAGGAGCTTGATGATTACGAGCGCAATGCGGAGTTTGTGCTGCGCATTGTGGATTTTGATACTGCAATCGAAGCCAATGACATATATTCCAGCGATGTCTTTTTTGACGAAGTCATGATAAAAAGAGATCTCAGAGTACTGAGATTATTGAAGGAGTTGTAAACTGACTATGGAAATAAGACGTATAGAGGATAATGAAAAGATTGGAGAGTTCATCAACAGGGAATTCACAGATTATGCTGTGGATTGTGATGTAGCACTGAACTTTGTGGAATTTACCTTTGTGGCAGAAGACGAGGGAAACATAGCTGGCGTCATCACAGGACGAGCATATTACAACGAAGTCCACATCGGTGATCTGATAATCGGAAAAGATTACAGAAGAGCTGGTGTAGGCAGCAGGCTTGTTGCAGCAGTTGAAGATGCCTTCAAAGATAAAGGTTATGAGAAGATTGCCCTTACCACCTTTGGGTTTCAGGCGCCTGAGTTTTATAAAAAACTTGGCTATGAGCTTGAGTTTGTGAGAGAAGATAAGGACCCGAAGCTTAGTAAGTATTTTTACCTGAAGAGAATTTGATGACATGAAAAAAGTACTTGTACTTGGGTGCTCCGGAAGTGGTAAGAGCACCTTCGCAATTAAACTTCATGAGAAAACAGGTCTTCCGCTTTATCATCTGGATAACATATGGTGGAAGGCTGACAGATCCCATATTTCCAGGGATGAGTTCGATGAGAGATTATCTGAACTTGTGAGCCGAGACAGCTGGATCATTGACGGTGACTATAGCAGGACTTATGAAAAGAGAATTGCAGCCTGTGACACGATCTTTTTCCTAGATTATGGGCAGAATGTTTGCATGGAAGGTATTACAGGAAGAGTGGGGCAGGATCGTCCGGATATGCCATGGACGGAAGATACGCTGGATCCTGAGCTTGTGGAACTGGTAAAAAACTATGAGACAGAGAATAAGCCGGTGCTACGAGAGCTCTTTTCCAAATACCCTGATAAAAACCTGATCACATTCCACACCAGGAAAGAGGCAGAAAAATGGATTACAGAAAAGCTACAATAAAGGACCTTGAAGAGCTTGTAAGGACTAGGATCATAGTCCTAAGAGCTGCCAATAAACTTGATGAAAGCGCAGACATGTCAGAAGTGGAGAGGCAGTCGAGAGATTATTATAAAAAGGCCCTGGTTGACGGAACTCACACTGCATACCTTGTATATGACAACGACAGATTTATCGGCGCAGGGGGAGTGAGTTATTATAGAGTCATGCCTACATATCACAATCCAAGGGGTGAAAAGGCCTACATCATGAACATGTACACAGCCCCTGACTATCGCAGGAAGGGCATAGCATTTAAGACTTTGGACCTTCTTGTTCAGGATGCAAAAGAAAGAGGCATTACAGCCATATCTCTTGAAGCAACCGATATGGGAAGGCCTCTTTATGAGAAGTATGGCTTTGTAAAAATGGATGATGAGATGGAACTGCGAGCTTAAAAAAACTATTTATCAGAATAAAGTTGTAAATCGTTAAAGTATAGTGTAAAATAAATCAAAACAAAGGCGTTTCGACTAATATCGTGCGCCTTTTTTCTGTAATCAGGTTTAAGGAGGAATGGTATATGGATGGTTTTGTCAGTACAGTTGAGCGGGTTAATGGTGCTGTGAACGGCTTTGTCTGGGGACTTCCTATGTTGATCCTTTTGGTTGGAACAGGAATCCTGATGACAATTCTTACAAGGGTATTTCAGGTTTCCCATTTTAAGCATTGGGTGAGAAACACCATTGGAGGAATTTTCAAAGACAAACATGTCACTGCCCACACAGGAAAAGAAGATACCCAGATATCTCAGTTCCAGAGCCTGTGTACTGCGCTTGCGGCTACCATCGGAACAGGTAATATCGCCGGTGTCGCAGCAGCAATACTGTCCGGAGGTCCCGGAGCAATTTTCTGGATGTGGGTAGTTGCCTTCTTTGGAATGATGACCAATTTCTCTGAAAATGTTCTTGGAATATTTTACAGAAGAAGGAACGAGAGAAATGAGTGGTGCGGCGGCGCCATGTATTATCTTAAGTACGGCCTTGGAGAAAAGAAGGGCTGCGCTCAGATAGGAGCATTTTTGGCGATCATGTTCAGTACATTTTGTGTACTGGCTTCCTTTGGAATCGGCAACATGAGCCAGATCAATTCCATTGCCGCAAACATGAACTCTGCATTTGGAATTCCCAATTTTGTAACAGGTTTTATTCTCATGGTATTGGCAGGACTTGTAATAGTTGGTGGCCTTAAGAGGATCGCTTCAGTCACAGAGAGACTCGTTCCGTTTATGGCTGTTATCTACGTTGTCGGAGCGCTTATCATCGTTGTCTTTAACGCAGACAAGATTGGCCCTGTATTTGTATCCATTATCAAAGGCGCTTTCGGAATGAAAGCTGTCGGTGGCGGAATCGTGGGAAGCGGAGTTGCCTACGCTGTTCAGTGGGGAATGAAAAGAGGTGTTTTCTCCAATGAGGCCGGTCTTGGTTCCTCTGTTATGGTCCACTCAAGTTCTAATGTCAGAGAGCCTGTTGTTCAGGGAATGTGGGGGATTTTCGAAGTTTTTGCAGACACCATTATTGTATGTACACTAACTGCTTTTGCAGTTCTTTCAAGCGGCATTGTAGATCTTGATACAGGCGCTGTCCTTTCAGATCAGGTCTCAACTGCTCTGGTTGCTGAAGCTTTCTCCACTGTATATGGCAGGGCAGGTTCAGCATTTATCGCCATTGCCATTTTGTTCTTTGCATTTTCAACAGTCCTTGGCTGGAGCCAGTATGGAAGCAAAGGTTTTGAATATCTCTTTGGAACTAAGTCCACTCGCCTGTTTAAATTTGTGTTTGTGGCATTTATAATCATTGGAGCAACCATGGACCTGACTCTTGCCTGGGATCTTTCAGATACCTTCAACGGTCTTATGGCAATACCAAACCTTATCGGTGTTATAGCACTTAGCGGAACTGTTATGAAGATCACTAAGAACTATGTTGACAGGAAGATCAAGGGAAAAGACATAAAGCCTATGCTCTCAGCTGTTGACGAGATCCAGGAGCTGCATGAAAAGGAAATTGTTGCATGATGGAAGGCAGTAAGGCAACAGAGACAAGTTTAGACCAAATCCCGGACTCAGCAACGAAAAGAATCTATGAGGCGGTGAAAAAAATTCCAAAAGGCCATGTAGCTACATATGGCCAGGTGGCTGAAATGGCAGGAAATAAGAGGATGTCGCGGGCTGTAGGAAATGCTCTGCACCATAATCCGGACCCTGATAATATTCCATGCTTTAGGGTGGTTAATTCAAAAGGGTATTTGTCCGGTAATTTTGCCTTTGGGGAAGGCGTCCAGGAGAGGCTCCTTAGAGAAGACGGGATAGAAGTCAGGGATGGAAAAGTTGATCTGGCTGTGTACGGGATTGATAATATAAACGATCTTTGCAGTGGTAAAAACTGATCTAACCACTATAAGACCACCCTAATAATAGAAGCTATAACCGGTAACTTGAAAATGGCATTGACGGCAGGATGCTTATTTGTTACACTTTAGAACGTAATAAAAATCTAACGGAAAGAGAGGTACTCATATTTATGGCTATTGTGACAAGAGAGATTGTAACTGAATATAGTATGAAGACCTCGGTTTCTGCTCTTTGATCTGTATTAGATCACCACATATTTAGAACTTTTAACCGTGGCATATTTGTCGCGGTTTTTTATTTTCTTTTTCGCAGTTTCCCATTACTCACAGGTCTCCATACTATATTGGATTTTCAAAATAACTAACGAAAAGATATATCAAGGAGACAAGACATTGAAAAATTTAATAATACGAAAAGAAACACCAAACGACTTTTGGAATACAGAACTTATGACAATGCGCGCATTCTGGAATCTTCATGGCCCTGGCTGTAACGAGCACCTGCTGGTACATAAGCTTCGCAGTGCAAAAGAGTATCTTCCGGAGTTGAGCCGCGTAGCAGAACTTGACGGAAAGATTGTTGGAGCAATCTTTTATTCGGTGGCAACAGTCAAAGATGACGATCATGAGCATGAGGTATTAACCTTCGGACCTCTGGCAGTTGAGCCTACATGCGTCAATTCAGGGATAGGAGCAGCTCTTTTAAAAGAAACCCTTCCCCTTGCAAAGGCAGCAGACTACAAGGGAATCGTTATCTGCGGGGAGCCTGATTACTATCCAAAACATGGTTTTAAAACCTGCGATAACTTTGATATTCATCATCCGGCATTTGGCAATGCAGATGCCTTCATGGCACTTCCGTTAAGCGACAGCTTTAATGATGTTCATGGACTATTCTATGAGGCGCCAGTATTTGAGCAGTGTGAGGATGAAAAAGAGATACAGGATTTCACAGAAAAGTTCCCATACTATAAGCCACTTAAATTGTCCTGCCAGTGGCTTCATGCAGAGAAGCTCGGAAGGATCTCAAGTGTAAGTAAGAACAGCTATACTATAAGGTTCTGGGAACAGGAGATCCCGGCTAAGTTAAAGGGAAGTTTTTATGAAAAAGAAGCTGATGAGCTTCCGGTTGTAGGAGATTACGTGACATTTTTATATAACAGACAGGGAGAGTCAACGATACTGTCAGTATGCGAGAGAAGTAGCTTCCTTCAAAGACCGGATCAGGCCAAGACCGGAGTTATGCAGTATATGGTTGCAAATGTTGACTACTGCTTCATTGTGACTTCTTTAAATGAAGACTATAGCTACAACCGAATTGCAAGATATGTAAGCATCGCTCTTCAGGGCGGTTCTACACCCGTGGTGATCCTTACAAAGTCAGACCTTTGCAACAACACAGGGCGCTACATAAAGGAAGTAGAGCAGATATCTGACAAAGTGAAGGTTCATGCAATCTCAGCTCTTTATGGTATCGGTCTTGATGAGCTTGAAGACTACCTGATACCTGGAAACACCATATGCCTCATGGGTTCATCAGGTGCGGGGAAATCCACACTGATAAACCAGCTTATGGGAGAGGAGATCATGAAGACCTCCAGCATAAGGGAAGGTGATGACAAAGGCCGCCACACTACTACTATAAGAAGGCTCATGGAATCTTCAAAGGGCGTCACTTTCATCGACACCCCAGGAATGCGTGAAATAGGCATGGCAAACACTCAGGAAGGTATTGATGATACATTTGCTGATATTGTAGAATTGGAGTGCATGTGTAAATTCAGCAATTGCAGACATGAGACTGAACCCGGATGCGCAGTAAAAGCCGCCATTGAAAGGGGTGACCTTTCCCCTGAGAGGTATGAGCTCTACAGGAACCTTGGCAAGGAGAACACCAGAAACTACGCCAAGAAAAAAGAAATCTCCAAATGGGCCAAGGCATACAAGAAGGGAAAGAAGTCTTTTGACTTCTAACTACTAAGAATAAAAGAGATAACAGACAGCTATGATATTTTGGATCATCGCAACGCTTCTTGCGTTCTATGTCAAGGGACTGTGCGGCTTTGCCAACACCCTGGTGTTTACATCGATACTGACCTTTGGCACAGCAAACATAAATATATCGCCGGTGGAACTGATCCTGGGGTATCCAACTAATCTCATTATCAGTATAAAAGAGAGAAAGGCCATCACTCCAAGGATCGTCATTCCACTTGCGATAATGGTGATAATAGGAAGCCTTGGAGGAGCTCTTTTCCTAAAAAGCGCTGACACTACGCTCATCAAGATAATCTTCGGCGCACTGGTTATCCTGGTGGGCATCGAGATGCTACTTAGAGAGCTGTCCCAAAAGAAAACCAAAAACTCCAGGGTCCTTCTTACGATAATAGGTATCCTGTCAGGGTTCCTCTGCGGCCTCTACGGCGTGGGAGCGCTGCTTGGAGCCTACATCGGAAGGACCACAGATGACCTTAAGTCCTTCAAGGCCAACATATGCACAGTGTTTATCATTGAGAATACCTTCAGGGTTATCCTGTATCTCTTTTACGGGATAATAACCATGGAATCTTTGAAAAGAGCTCTGATCCTGTCGCCGTTTATGCTAATAGGTCTTGGGGCAGGAATGCTAAGCGCCGGGAAGATAAGCGAGAAGATTGTAAAAAGAATCGTGATCATTCTTCTCATAGTTTCCGGAATCGCATTGATCCTGACAAATTGTCTGTAAAAAGACTAAATTGACGAAAAATATCCTTGCATATCCGCTATATGCATGCTATATTTTAAAACTGTAGGCAGGAAAGCCTACAAATACAATAAAATACAAGACAAGGGGAGCTGATAACGGCTGAGAGGTGCTTTTGGCACGACCCTATACCTGATTTGGATAATGCCAACGTAGGAATTGTCGACACATGGTGGACTTTGCGCATAGAAGCGCTTCGCCATATGCTAATGATTTTAGATAAGCGTCATCGAATCAGATGGCGCTTTTTTATTACGAAAAAAGTAAGGCCATCTGGCAAAATCACGTGATAGTCTCTCAGTCATGATCAAAGCAAGACATATAAATGACCGGAAATCTTTGGGATATTCATCCGCAAATACACATTTTAAATAATTACATAACTGCTGAAAGCGTGGTAAATGCTGTGCTTGCTGTTGGCGGCGTGGCCATAGGAGGAGATGCCAAGGCTGAGTGCGCCCAGATAACAGAACGCTCAGATGCCCTTGTTATCAACACTGGTACGCCAACGCCTTCGCGCCTCGATGTGTTTTTATCATCCGGGAAAAGAGCTAACAAACTAAATATACCGATTGTCCTTGATCCGGTTGGCGCCGGAGCAACGGACTTTAGAAGGGACATGCTAAAGACACTTCTTAAGGAAGTTCATTTTACCTGCATCAGGGGAAACACCTCGGAGATACGGGCGCTGTTTTCTGATACGCAGTGCTTTACCGGCGTTGAAAGTAATGATCAGCCGGCTACAAAAGAAGAGCTTCTTGCCCTTTCAAAAGCTACTGGTTCAATTATCGTGACAACTGGCGAAGAGACCCTGATCGCAGATGCTACATCTGATAGCTTCACAGAGCTTCCTGGCGGAAGCCCCATGCAAAAGCTCTTTACCGGGGCTGGCTGCATGCTTAGCGCCGTGATAGGTGCATATTTAGGCGGCGCCAAAAAAGAGGGTAAGAATGAAAGTTATCTTGGTGCCATTCAAACCGCAGTAGCTACATACAACGCAGCAGCCAGAAGAGCAGAGCTTATCTGCCAAAAAGAAAAACACTTTGGAACGATGTCTTTTAAAAATGCGTTCATAGATGAGCTCAGCTTGTCACGCCTGGGCCCCAGGCAGCGCATTAACAGTGCTGATACATTTCTTTACGCCATAACAAATAGAAACTGCCTTCAGAATGGGATCACTCTTGAAAACGCAGTGGAACAGGCGATCCTTGGCGGCGCCACCATGCTGCAGCTTCGGGAAAAAGAAGTGACTACAGAAGAATACATTAAGACAGCAACCAGCATAAATGCCATATGTAGAAAATATGACATCCCACTAATCATCAACGACAGCGCATCCGTTTGCAAGGCGGTCCATGCATCAGGCGTCCACCTTGGCCTGGCTGATGGTTCCATAGAAGAAGCCAGAAAGACTCTTGGAGATGACTACATAATAGGTGCAACTGCCCATAACCTTGAGGAGGCGAAAAGAGCCTTTGAGCAGGGGGCTGACTATCTTGGCGTAGGAGCAGCCTTTGGGTCTGTCACCAAGATGGATGCATCTAAGATTACCACCTTTGAAATGTACAAAGAGATCGCAAAGGCTGTTCCAATCCCGGTGGTCGCCATAGGAGGCATCAATTACGACAACGTCCACAAATTAAAAAAACTTGGACTGTCCGGAATTGCAGTGATATCAGGCATCTTTGGTGCTTTGGATATAAAAGAAAATACAATGCGCCTTAATAAAAAGGCCAAGGAGGAGATTTTAGGATGAAAAGAGAATCAGTAGTAAAGCTTGTTTTATCAGGAATGTTCGTTGCACTGGCTGTTGTGCTGTCAACATTCTCAATCCCTGTTGGGGGATCAAAGTGCTTCCCGATCCAGCACATGGTAAACGTTCTTGCGGCAGTATTTTTAGGACCATGGTACGGCGTCGGAATTGCTTTTTGCACATCACTTATCAGAAACATACTTGGAACAGGGACACTTCTGGCATTTCCTGGCAGCATGATAGGGGCTCTTTGCTGCGGTCTTGTCTATAAGCACACAGGAAAGCTCACCCTTACATACATCGCAGAGGTCATTGGAACCGGAATCCTTGGAGGACTCTTAGCATTCCCTGTTGCTGCATTTGTAATGGGAAAAGAGGTAGCTCTTTTCGTGTACGTTGTTCCGTTCCTTGTAAGCACCATTGGAGGAACTGTGATCGCAGCAGTCTTTATCACAATCCTTAAAGCAAACCACACTCTTGAGGTTCTTCAGAACATGGTAAAAGAAGGAAAAGTAAAGGGATGAAAAAGAGGGCAGCGCTTACAATTGCAGGAAGTGATTCTAGCGGCGGAGCCGGAATCCAGGCCGATCTTAAGACCATGCACGGGTGCGGCGTCTATGGTATGAGCGCCATTACAGCCATAACAGCCCAGAACACAACAGGAGTAAGGAGCATTCAAAAGGTAAGCCCTGAGGTTCTTACTGATCAGCTGGATATGGTGTTTTCCGACATCTATCCGGATGCTGTAAAGATCGGAATGACCTCAGGCAGCGACCTTATAGAGGTGATCGCAGACAGGCTCCTTTTTTACAAGGCGAAAAGAATTGTTCTTGACCCTGTGATGGTTGCCACCAGCGGTGCAAAGCTTTTGGAGGACGAGGCAATAGATGCCCTTTTAAAAAAGCTCATGCCTATGGCAGATCTTTTAACCCCCAATATACCTGAGGCGGAGGTACTGCTTGGGGGCAGGGCTATAGCAAACAGACAGGACATGGAAGATGGGGCAAAAGAGATATCAGAAAGATTTAGGTGCAGCGTCCTTATAAAGGGTGGACATATGCTGTCGGACATCCATTCAAGTGATGTGCTGGCTGATAGAAACGGCGTTATCAGATGGTTTGAGTCGGAGAGGGTAGACAACCCCAATACTCACGGAACTGGCTGCACACTATCAAGCGCCATAGCATCATTTCTTGCTGTGGGATATGAGATGGAGGACAGCATCAGCATGGGGAAGGACTATCTTTTAAGATCAATCAAAGAAGATCTGGACCTCGGAAAGGGCCACGGACCCTTGTGGCACGTTTTTTATTAATAAACTTAGAGAGGATGTATGAATTTGGAAACAGCAAATAAAAGACCTTACAGCACACAGATGGAGGCTGCCAGAAAAGGCATTGTGACTCCTGAAATGGAAGTAGTAGCAAAAAAAGAAAACAGAGACACCGAGTTTATCAGACAGATGGTGGCAGAGGGAAAGGTTGTTATACCTGCAAACCCAGCCCACAAGGGACTTGATCCAAATGGCGTTGGCAGCATGCTAAAGACCAAGATAAACGTAAATCTTGGGGTGAGCCGCGACTGCAAAGACCTTGATGTTGAGATGGAAAAAGTAATGACTGCAGTTAATATGGGAGCAGAGGCCATAATGGACCTTTCAAGCCATGGAGAAACACAGCCTTTCAGGAAAAAACTCTGTAGCAGCTGCCCTGCCATGATAGGTACTGTTCCAATTTACGACTCTGTAATTCATTACAAAAGAGATCTTGCAACCCTCACTGCAAAGGACTTTATCGACGTAGTAAGGCTCCACGCTGAGGATGGTGTTGACTTTGTGACCCTTCACTGCGGCATCAGCAAGAATACCATCGAGCAGATAAAAAATGGCAAAAGAGAAATGAACATAGTAAGCCGTGGAGGAAGCCTTGTGTTTGCCTGGATGTCCATGACAGGGCAGGAGAATCCTTTTTATGAGTACTATGATGAGATTCTTGAAATATGCAGAGAGCACGACGTGACTATAAGTCTTGGAGATGCCTGCAGACCAGGATGTCTTGCGGACGCCACTGACAGATGCCAGATAGAAGAGCTCATAAGACTTGGAGAACTGACAGAGAGAGCCTGGGCAAAAGACGTACAGGTAATGGTTGAAGGACCTGGCCATGTTCCAATGAACCAGATCGAGGCAAATATGAAGATACAGCAGACAATCTGTAAGGGAGCACCTTTCTATGTCCTTGGACCTCTTGTAACGGATATAGCACCTGGCTATGACCATATAACAGCAGCTATAGGCGGCGCGATAGCAGCGGCGGCAGGAGCAGCTTTTTTGTGCTATGTAACACCTGCAGAGCATCTGGCGCTTCCAAATGTAGATGATGTGCATCAGGGAATAATAGCAAGTAAGATAGCAGCTCATGCGGCAGACATCGCCAAGGGCATACCTGGGGCAAGAGATAGGGATGACCGAATGGCCAAGGCAAGGAGAAACCTTGACTGGGATGCCCAGTGGCTTGAAGCTCTTGACCCTGAAACAGCTAAAGCCATAAGGGATAGCAGAGCTCCAGAGGATGACCACAGCGACACCTGCAGCATGTGCGGCAAGTTCTGCGCAGTTCGAAGCATGAACAAGGCGCTTAATGGTGAATATATTGATATTCTGTGACCTTCAACAGGAGACCCTTATGTTATCCCAAGAAGGGTTGCATTATCGGCGTAAATAGTTATAATAGGAATTGTGAACAATTAAATTGCGCAATACACTAAATGAAGGGTGGTTGAAATGAGTAGTTTTATAGATCTTGTAAAGACAAGAAGAAGCGTAAGAACTTTCGATGGAAATGGGGTTAGCCCTGAAGTTTTAGAGGATCTTAAGAGCTTTGCAAAAGAGATAACAAATCCCTATGGTGCAAAGAGCATAAGATTTGAATTCCTTGATAGGGAAAAGAATGATTTATCAAGCCCTGTTCTTAGCGGCGAGAAGTGCTATGTAAGTGCTGTTTGCTCCAAGGAAGACCATGTGGAAGAGGCTTATGGATACTCTTTCCAGAAGCTCCTTATGAAGGCCCATGAGCTTGGTCTTGGAACAGTATGGATCGGTGGAACAATGCCAAGAGATAAGTTTGAGGCAGCGTCTGATCTTGCCGAAGGCGAGTTTATGCCATGTATGAGTCCTCTTGGAGTAACAGCAAAAAAGATGGCTATTAAAGAGACACTTATGAGAAAGGGTGTTAAAGCTGACACCAGACTTAAGTTTGAAGAGCTCTTTTATGTTAGGGAATTTAGTACTCCTATGACTGAGCAGTATGCCAAGGAGAATGGATTATTTGATGACCTTGAAGCAGTAAGATTTGCTCCATCTGCAGTAAACAAGCAGCCATGGAGGATTGTTGTTGATGGCAAAAAGGCTCACTTTTATGAGAAGCATGACAAGGGATTTTTAACTCCGGATTATGACCTTCAGAAGATCGATCTGGGAATTGCTCTTTATAATTTTGAAACCCAGATGACAACAGAGCTGCGTGATCCAGTGCTCACAGTGGAAGATCCACAGATCAGTATGCCTGAGGGCGTTGATTACGTGGCAACATACACTTTCTAAGAATACAAATTCAAGAAGAAATAACACAGGAAAAGAGCTCTTGCAAAAGAGCTCTTTTTTCTGTATAGTGAAAATGGTTAATCGCTTAATGTAATGTTTTTATCACATTTACAAGGAGCGATAATAATGAAGAAAGTTAAAATAAACCTTACTGCATGGATGCTGTTTACAGTGATCTTGCTATGCGGTGGTTGCTCTTTTAAAGGCCCTACCCCTGACCCAACAGTATCTAAGGCCCCAGAGTGGGTTGAGAGCGCTGTTATTTATGAGGTTAACCTAAGACAGTACACCCCCTCCGGCACTATAAATGAGTTCTCACAGCACCTTAAAGAGCTTAAGGACATGGGAGTTAATACCCTTTGGTTTATGCCTATTCATCCAATTTCTATAACCAATAGATCGGGGAAACTTGGCTCATACTACTCGGTTGACGATTACAGAGATGTTAACCCTGAATTTGGAACAAGAGAAGACTTTAAAGAGCTGGTGAACAAGGCACATAAAATGGGCTTTCACGTGATCCTTGACTGGGTTGCCAACCACACAGGCTGGGACAATGCCTGGATCACAGAGCACCCTGACTGGTATACGCAAAAAGATGGAAAGATCATCTCACCCGAGGGAATGGGCTGGCCTGATGTTGCGGATCTTAACTACGACAACCCGGACATGAGAAAAGAGATGATAGATTCAATGAAGTACTGGCTCACAGAGTTTGATGTGGACGGTTTCAGGTGCGATTATGCCCCTGGAGTTCCTGCAGACTTCTGGTATGAGGCCAGGTACGAGCTTTCCAAGGTAAAAGATATCTATATGCTTGAAGAGGATCTGGCAGGTCAGGCTAATGACAATCTAGAGTACGCTTTTGATTCCAATTATGCTGCGAAGGTCTATGAGACTTTGATGGCTGTGGGGAAAGATGCTAAGACCGCAGACAGGATCAAGCTATATATCCCTTCTTCGGAAAACAATACTTTTCCTATGTACTATCTGGATAACCACGATGTTAACTCCTACGACAGGACTATAGCTGAGGCTTTTTCACCGGAAGTACTTCCTTCGATGTACAGTGTCATATTTACGCTGCCGGGTGTTCCCTTGATCTATTCCGGGGATGAGATAGCATATGACAAGTCAATAGCCTTTATGGAAAAAGATACCATAGATTGGAACAGGACTGGCAGAGACTATAGGGATCTTATCAAGGCCCTTTCAGAGCTTAAGTCTTCGCACCCTGCACTATGCAGCGACAATACAGGAGAAGGTTTTGAGATCATAGATACAGGCAACAAAAACATTTTTGCCTACAAGAGAATTGCAAAGGGTGATGAGGTTATCTGTATATTTAACCTTTCAAAGAGGCAGCAAGAGGGCGTAGATCTTAGCAGTATATTTCCTGATAAAGGGGAAGTGCTCTTTTGCGGAGTGTCAGATTCTTACGGAATTGGCGTTGAACTTCCAGGCGATACTCACACCTTTGAACCATGGGAGTTTTATATAATTGGGAATAAATAGATTTTCTTTTCCCAAAAGGAGAAAGAATGAATTTAAAAGAGATAGCAAAGAGAGCAGGTGTCAGCACCGCTACAGTTTCAAATGTCATTAACGGCAATAACCACAAGGTTTCCAAAGAAACCATAAAGAAGGTTAATGACATCATAAAGGAAACCAATTATAAACCAAATGCCATGGCCAGATCCCTTGCTAAAAAAGAGAGCAGGATAATAGGCCTTGTGGTACCTTATATGGGCAAGGATGAAGATTTTTTCACTAATCCTTACAATGCTCACATCATTGCTGCCATAGAACGCTGCGTAAGAAATGCTGACTATTACCTGATGATAAGGTGCGTTCATGATCCCAAGGAGATCATATCCATCCTTTCTTCATGGAATGTAGATGGAGCTTTTTTTCTGGGTATTTTCCCGGATGAGGTAAAAGAGATAAAAAAGCTGGTTGATGCACCAGTGGTATTTATTGATACCTACGCAAGAGGTGAAAACATAGTTAACGTAGGTATCGAAGACTACAGAGGCGGATACCTTTCAGCCAGGTACCTCATTGGTAAAGGTCACAAAAAGCTGGCTCTAGTTACACCAACCTTTGGAGAAGAGGGGGTTATCAATGAGAGATTTAAGGGTTTTTCAACTGCTTGCAAGGAGAGCGGAGTAGAGTTTGGCGAGAGCAGTATCTTTTACACTGATACCACCTACATCAATGCGGTGGAAGTGGGGCAGAATATAGGATTTTCAAGTGGCAGATATACGGCGGTTGCCTGTATGTCAGATATAGTAGCATTTGGTGTTATCGAAGGCTTGTCACAATGTGGCATAAGAGTACCTTACGATGTCTCAGTGATCGGCTTTGACAATCTGCCCAACTGCGAATACATGACGCCAAAACTTACTTCGGTTGCTCAGAACTTTGACCTCAAGGCTGACAAGGCCTGGGAATATCTTCTTCGTATGATCAAGGGAGAGAAGGACCTTGTGGCGGATGAAAGACTGCCAATCCGGGTGGCAGAGCGGTTTTCAGTCCGCAATCTGCTTGAACAGTAAAATGTGTTAACCTGTTGTTAACCTGATTTTTTATACAAAACATAGAAACAGCTTTCCAGGGATTGACCTTGGAAAGCTGTTAGTTTATATTCATGGTAAAGCGATTAACCAAAAATGAATTCCAGTGCATTGGGGAATAGCAAACAAATTTTAAGAAAGCCAAAAAACAGGAGGATTTCAAAATGAAAATGAAAAAGTTAAGCGCAATACTTTTGTCGGGAGTATTAACCGCTTCTGCACTTGTTGGATGCGGTGACAGCGCACAGGGCGGCGCAGCAGCTACTACAAATGATGCGGGATCAGCAACTGGGACTGATGCAGCACCAGTAGAGACTCAGGACGTAACTTTAAAGATCTGGGTCCCTGAAGAGGCGGTTGATGACACAGACGCAGCAGTTAAGGCATTTGATGATCTTCACGATGAGTTCAATATCACTTATGAGATTGCAGTTGTAGGTATCGATGAGGCTCCGCAGCAGCTCACAACAGATCCTGATACAGCAGCTGATATCTTTTACACACCTTCAGGCGGAGTTGCAGACCTTGTTAACAAGGGACTCTTACTTCCTATCACCAAGGACTTTGAGACAATTGCATCTGACCTTCCAGAGAGTGCACTTACAGCTGTTACGGTAGACGGTCTTACATATGCAGTTCCATTTTCACCTAACACCTACTTCATGTACTACAACAAGGATCTTCTTACAGCAGATGATGTTAAGAGCCTTGAGACAATCCTTTCCAAAGATACAGGTGCCAAGTACAACTTCAGTACTAACGTAACAAACTCATGGTATATTGAGAGCTTCTTCTTAGGAGCTGGATGCACACTTTTTGGACCTGATGGAAAAGATCCTTCGGAGTGCTCATGGAACGACGCTACAGGACTTACTGCAGCAGAGTACATTATTGATCTTGTTAATAACCCTAAGTACCTTGAGAACAAGGATGGTGTTGGCGGAGCAGAGTTTAAAGAGGGCAATCTTGCAGCAATTACAGATGGTGCATGGAGCGCTCCTTCATACAAAGAGTCACTTGGCGACAAGCTTGGCGCAGTAGCACTTCCTACAGCTAACATTGGTGGCAAGGATGTTCAGCTTTCAAACTTCGTTGACTTTAAGACCATCACAGTTAAGTCAACAACAGCTTATCCTCTTGCAGCTCAGCAGCTTGCAGTTTACCTTGCAAATCCAGAGAACAGCCTTATAAGATTCCAGAATCAGGGTGATGTTCCTGTTCTTAATTCTCTCGCTTCATCAGATGAGATTGCTAATGACGAAGTAGCGGCAGCACTTAATGCTCAAGCTTCAAAGGCTACTAACCAGCCTTCAATCTCCAAGATGGGTGACTACTGGACACCTGCACAGGCATTTGGTGAGGGCGTTGTTTCAGGCGAGATCACAAAAGCAAACCTTCAGGAAAAGCTTGATGCCCTTGTAGACAGCATCACAGGAACACTTACAGAGTAATAAAGATAAGTGGTTTCGTATCGGGGCTGCATTTGCGGCCCCGATATTATAATTTAGGGAGCCTTAATATGGACAGAGAGTATAAGCGCAGAAATTTCATCACTACATTTACAAAGGGCAATATCTTTTCAAAGCTAAGCTACGTCTTTTGCGGACTTGCCAACATCAGATACGGTCAGGTGGTAAAGGGACTTTTGTTCCTCTTACTTGAAGCATGTTATTTTGTCTTTTTATTTACCAAAGGGATAGGTCTTTTACATGACCTCACAACCCTGGGGGAACACGAACAGGGCATGGCCTTTAACGAGGCCCTTGGCATCTATGAGATGCAGCAGGGTGACAACTCAATGATCATCCTCCTTACGGGAGTAGTTGCCATCGTTGTCACTGTATGCTTTTTAGCTATATGGCTTTTTTCCATCGCTTCAGGTGAAAATGCCAGATTCAATCACGATAACGGACATCACGTCAATAATTTTATTGAAGACGTTAAGTCATTAACCAACGAGAACATTCATCTCCTGCTTCTTGCTATACCTGTAGTAGGACTTTTGATATTTACTTTTACGCCACTTATCTACATGATCCTCATGGCGTTTACCAACTATGACAATGAGCATCAGCCCCCGGGACATCTGTTTGACTGGGTGCAGCTTGATAACTTTAAAACACTTCTTTTATCAAGTGACAAGCTCTCTCAGACCTTCTGGCCTGTTCTTGGATGGACTTTTATCTGGGGTATCTTTGCAACCTTCAGCTGCTATTTTGGCGGAATGATACTTGCAATGATCATCAATTCTAAGGGCATTAAGATCAAAAAATTCTGGAGGACCATCTTTGTTGTGACCATGGGAATTCCTTCATTTATTTCCCTCAAAGTTGTGGGAACAATGCTGGGGGAGAAGGGTATTTTTAACGTACTTATCCAGAAATGGGGCTGGACCGCATCTGCAGTACCTTTCCTTACACAGGCTTCCTTTGCAAGGGTTTCTGTTATCCTGGTCAACTTCTGGATTGGAGTTCCGGTCACTATGCTCATGGTCAGCGGTATCCTTATGAACATCCCTGGGGAACTCTATGAGAGCGCAAGGATTGACGGCGCAAACCCCTTCGTGATATTCAGGAAGATCACATTCCCCTACATGTGGTTTGTGACAACACCTTATATTATTGCGAACCTGATCGGTAACTTTAATAACTTTAGTGCCATCTATTTCCTGACAGGAGGTGGTCCAATGACTCTTGATTACTACAAGGGTGCTGGTAAGACAGATCTTCTTGTCACATGGCTGTATAAGCTTACAGCTGACACCAACGACTACAACCTGGCTGCCACAATCGGCATTTTGATCTTTATCATCTCAGCTACATTTACTCTTATAACTTTCCAAAGATCTGGATCAATGAAAAATGAGGAGGGATTCCAATAATGAGAAACAAAACTGTTATAGGACTTAATCTGGAACACTTCCTTAAGGCACTCATAGCCATAGTGATAGGCTTTATTTCGCTGCTTCTTCCTTTTACAAGTAAAGAGGCAGGAAGGAAAAACATGGTGAGTACGGTAGTTTCCGTGCTGGGGGCAGAGCATTCAGCTGCGGTATCATTTTTTCTTTATCTGGCAGTGATACTTACGGTGGCTTCTCTTTTGGTGGGGATCGCATCCTACATTTGGACCAGTGTAAAGATCGTAAGATGCTGGATGTACGTTCAGATTTGCGCTACGTTCTTCTGGACAATGCTTCTTTTTGCAGCAAAGATCATTCTTGATGAAAGCGGCATTGAAAGTGAATTTCTTTTAAAGAATGCAGGAGCCGGATTCTGGCTGGGGCTTATTGCTGCCTATGTAAGTCTTGTTTTTATCATGAAGGTTGCAGAGGTCAATGTGGGATACATAGTACTTACTATTCTGGGAGTTATCTGGATGTTCCCAATCCTCTGGATACTCCTTACAGCTCTTAGAGCAGAGCAGGGCTACTATGTCGGATACTTTTTCCCTAAGCACCTGACACTTAAGAACTTCTATGACCTGTTTCACAACGCCGCAGTTCCATTTGGAAAATGGTGGCTTAATACCATGATCGTTGCAGTATGCGGATGCGTACTTAACACACTGATCGTTCTTGGAACAGCCTTTGTACTTAGCCGTACAAGATTCAGCGGCAGAAAGCCTTTTATGAACATACTCATGATCATTGGAATGTTCCCTGGCTTCATGTCCATGGTAGCTCTTTATAACATCTTAAAGGGCCTTGGACTTAACCAGAGCATTGGCGCTCTTATCGTTGTAGGAGCTGCAGGAGCAGCAATGGGTTACCACATTACAAAGGGATTTTTTGATACTATTCCCAAGGCTATCGATGAAGCTGCAATCATAGATGGAGCTTCAAGGCTTCAGATATTTACAAGGATCACTATTCCTCTTAGTAAGTCCATCATCGTTTATCAGGTGCTTGGAACCTTCCTTGGAGCGTGGTCTGACTATATCTTCCCAAGGCTGCTTTTTGGCGACAGGCAGAGTTCCTACACTGTTGCAGTAGGTCTTTTCTGGATGACTGACTTTAGAAGAATTGACTCCTACTACACTCAGTTTGCTGCAGGTGCGGTAGTTATTGCAGTGCCTATTGTGATCCTTTTTATATGGCTTCAGAGATTTTATGTTGAGGGACTGTCAGGTTCTGTAAAGGGCTAAAACAAGATATTTAAGAGGGTTTACATGAGAGATTGGACTAAGAGTATATACAGCGATGGTACGGAAGGGTATGTAAGTAATCCCGCACCAAAGCTTGGAGAAGAGATAACGATAAAGCTCAGCTTTTTAAGCGGCGCACCGGTAAGAGACGTTCTGTTTTGGAGGATTGTCAACGGCGCAGAGAGCTATTGCTCTATGGAGTTTGAGGAACGTAAAAGCGGTCTTGACTACTACAGGGTAAAGACCACACTCAATGAGCCAAAGCTTCAGTACCACTTTGTGCTTACCACAGAGGATGCTGCTTACTTTTATACCCAGGCGGGAGTGGAAACGACCGTTCCTGACTACAGGCATGATTTTGTCATAAGGACTGACTATATCAAGCCTTCATGGGTTGATGGCGCAGTTTTTTACCAGATATTTCCTGAAAGGTTTTGCAATGGGGATCCTTCGAATGATGTTCAGGATGGAGAGTACGAGTACTTTGGACATCCCTGCAAAAAGATGCCGGATTGGAACATGGCACCTTTGTCTGTAGAAGATGCTCATGGTATGGACTTTTTTGGCGGGGATCTTAAAGGCGTTCAGGACAAGATACCATACCTTAAAGACCTTGGCGTAACTGCAATTTATTTAAATCCGATATTTACTGCTTACTCAACCCACAAGTATGACTGCATAGACTATTTCCATGTGGATCCTCACTTTGGCGGAGATGAAGCTTTAGCGAGTTTGTCAAAGGCTCTTCATCAGAATGGTATGAAGCTGATCCTTGATATTTCTGTTAACCACACAGGAAGTGAACATGAGTGGACAAGGACAAAGAGAGAGTTCTATTTTAAGGATGCTGACGGTTCTCTAAAGGGCTGGTGCGGCGTAAAGAGCCTTCCCTTCATGGACTATCGAAATGAGGAACTTAAGGATCTCATCTACAGAGGTGAAAATAGTGTCCTTAGAAAGTGGCTTCGGCCGCCCTATGACATTGACGGCTGGCGCTTTGACGTGGCTGATGTTCTTGGAAAAAATGACGATGTGCAGGTGGCAGATCAGCTCTGGAGAGATATTTGCGATGCCATACGGCAGGAGAAAAAAGATGCCTTCATTATTGGGGAGCATTGGGGTGACTGCTATGAGTACCTGCAGGGAGATCTTTGGAATACTCCTATGAACTACTATGGCTTTGGCAGGGTTGTGAGACAGTTTGCAGGTCTTCCGGATCTCTTTTTGGAAAGAAGTAAGGAGATCATGGAGGCAAAGTATGTAATGACTGCCAGGGACGTGGTGCGAAGGACTGATGACCACTACACGTTCCTGCCCCAGGCTATAGCTGACTGTCAGATGAACCTTTTTGACAGCCACGATGTCATGAGAGTTCACAACTATAAAGAGATCTCTTTTGATAGATACAGAGGTGTGGTTCTCTCATACCTTATGTTTACAGGTATTCCCTGCATTTACTACGGAGATGAAGTCGGTATAGACGGACATACAAAAAGCGATGCAGGATGTAGATATCCTATGCCCTGGGACAAAGAGGGCAGGGAGCGGGATAAGTTCTTTTCGCTGTATAAAAGAGTGATAGAGCTTAGAAGAAATGTTCCTGCCTTTGCAAAGGGCGGAAGGAAGGTCCTCTTTGATGATGGCAGGATCCTGGCTGTTGCAAGGTTTTTGGGCAGCGAAAAATATGTGGCCATCATATCCCGGGAGGATGAGGAAAAAGAGATTTCCCTGCCGCTTTGGCAGATCGGCGCCAAAAAGGCGTCATCAGGTTTTGATGAGTTCAAAGCCGTGTTTGAGGCAACTGCTGCAGACGGAGAGCTTAGCATCAAAGTGCCTGCAGATGCAGCATTTATCATAAAAGTTGATTAATTGGAGATGCGCTATGAGCAAAGTAATAACTGGGGATAAGTACAGGATAACTGTGCTTACTGATAGGCTGCTTAGATTTGAATATAGTGACGATGGCCTCTTTGAAGATGGTCTCACAAAGACAGTAGTAAACAGGGATTTTCCCGAGGTTATCACCTATGTAAGGAAAGAGGATGGCTTTATTGTCGTAGAGACAGATGAGCTTATTGTGAGATACGATGAAAAGCCCTTTACTTCAAACGGACTTTCTGTAGAACTTAAGAATTTTGGTACCTGTTATCACTACAGTTTTGAGTATAACAGTGCGGGACGCAATCTTGGCGGAACGGTCAGGACCCTTGATACCATTGACGGCGGACTTCCGCTGGGGCCTGGAATATTCGGAAGAGAGGGCTATGCTGTTTTATATGATGGGAATAGCCCATTATATGACAGGGAGCTTGATCTGTTTTTTAACAGAAAAGAAGCTGCTACAGATTTTTATTTCTTTGGCTATGGAAAGGATTACTACGGCGGCCTTAGGGATTTTTACAAGCTAAGTGGTCAGGTGCCTCTGATTCCAAGATATGCACTTGGTAACTGGTGGAGCAGATATTACAAGTATTCTGAGGACAGCTATAGGGAAGTTGTTGATAAGTTTAAAGAAGAGGAGATACCTCTTTCCGTTGCGGTCATTGATATGGATTGGCATATTACTGAGGTGGATCCAAAGTATGGAAGCGGCTGGACAGGATATACCTGGGATAAGAAGCTCTTTCCGGATTATAAGAGATTCCTTAAATACCTTAAGGATAACAAGCTGGCAACTACCCTTAACCTTCACCCGGCAGACGGCGTTCGTGCATTTGAAGATCAGTACAGCGCTGTGGCAGAAAGAATGGGCGTTGATGCTGCGGCGGAAGAGCCTGTTGAATTTGATTTTGGAAATGAGAAGTTCAGGGATGCATATTTTGAAGAGATCATGCAGCCCTATGAAAAAGACGGCGTTGATTTCTGGTGGATCGACTGGCAGCAGGGCTTTGGAAGGAAGGCTTCTGATGTGGACCCGCTGATACTTTTAAATCACTACCATTATAGGGATCAGGAAAAGAGAAACAAGCGTCCTATGATCTTTTCAAGGTACGCAGGTCCTGGAAGCCACAGGTATCCTATTGGATTCTCGGGAGACACTGTCTGTTCCTGGAAGAGCCTTGAATTTCAGCCATATTTTACAGCTACCTCCAGCAACATAGGATATGGCTGGTGGAGCCACGATATTGGCGGACACATGATGGGAGATAAGGACAATGAGAGGCTCATAAGGTGGATACAGTACGGAGTATTCTCACCTATCATGAGGCTTCACTCCAGTGCCAGTCCTTTCCTCAACAAGGAGCCATGGGTGATAGATGAGCCTTATCACAGCGCCATGAAGAAGTTTATGAGACTGCGCCATCGGCTGGTTCCATATCTTTACACAGAAAACTACAGGGCATATTCAGAGGGTAAACCCCTTGTAAGGCCCATGTACTACGACTTTTCTGATAATGAAGAGTCCTACAATGTTCCAAATGAATACGGCTTTGGTGATACTCTTTTTGTCGGCGCTATAACAACGCCGCTTGATGATAAATTAAAACTCTCATTTGTTAATATGATCATTCCTCGCGGCCGATACGTCGACCTTTTAAGCGGAAGAGTCTATAACGGTGGCAAAAAGAGAAAACTCTACAGGGATATTTACGAGATTCCTGTTTTGATGGCTGCAGGAACTATACTTCCTCTTGCACCTGACAGCGGTGAAAACGGATGTGACTGTCCAGACAAGCTGGAGCTTATTGTGGCAGCTGGAGCAGACGGCCAGTATGCTCTCTACGAAGATGATGGCTGCAGCACAGACTACAAAAAAGGCAAGTTTGCGACTACTGCCTTTGAGTGCAGATTTTATGGGGCAGATGGGACAATAGATATAGTTATAAAGCCATCCGAAGGTGACCTGTCACTTATCCCTGCAAAGCGCGACTACGATATAACCCTGCTTGGCGCAGGTGATCACCGCACCCTGACAGTAAAGGGGGTCAAAACATCAGAGGGCATCACAGTTTCTTTTGACAACGTATTCCTCACCGGCAATGACCACGCCAAGGAAGTCTTCGACATCCTTGAGCGAGCAGAGATCGAAATAATAGTGAAGGACAAGATCTACGACGCAGTTCGCAACATGCCCGCAGACAAGTTCCTTTCCTGGCTCCGCTCCGAAGCTTTTTCCGAAAACCTCAAAGACGCCATCACGGAAGTCTTTGAAGACATATTGTAACTTTCTCTCCACGCCCGCAGGCCGCTCACAACCTGCGGGCTTTTACATGACACGGGGACGGTTCTACTGTCTCATTGTGCACAACAAGACACAGGGACGGTTCTACTGTCTGCTTTACAAATTATGTTTTCCATGTTATAGTCCATTTCTGGACTTAAATCACTCCCCGCTCTGGGGAAGACTAAATAGAGTTTTCTATTTGGTTGTGTTTCCACTCATTTTTAAGAAGAGTAGTTTTGTACAGGAGGTAAATTAATGCCGCGTCAAGCGCGAAACAAGAGTGCATCAGGTTATATGCACGTAATTGTCAGAGGGATAGGAAAACAACTGCTGTTTGAGGATGAATTTGATTATAGGTATTACCTGAAGAAACTAGAACAATACTGCATGGATACAGAGGTTAGCATCAGCGCATATTGTTTGATGGATAATCATGTCCATCTGCTAGTAAAAGGGGATTCTGAAGATATAGCTCTTTTGATGAAGAAAATAGGTGTGAGCTATTCGTGGTATTACAATAAAAAATATGATCGGGTAGGGCATCTTTTTCAAGATAGATATAAGAGCGAACCTATAGAAAATGAAAAATATCTTTTGACAGCATTTCGCTATATTTTAAAAAATCCGGAAAAAGCGGGAATATGCAGTGTGGCTCGATATCCCTGGAACAGCTTTTGGTTTTATGACAAGCCGCTTCCATATATGGATTTATCAGCAGTGAAGGAAGTTTTGGGAGGTTTTAGTCAGTATAGAGAATATATTGAGCAGAAAGAGGATGATCAGGGGCTTGAGTACTCTGAGACCTGGCACAGTGATTCTAGTGCAAAAGAGATAATGATGAGATGTCTGGGCATATCTAGTGGAACAGCTTTGCAGAACTATAATAAGCAGGAAAGAAATGAAGCAATTATAAAACTCAAGAAATGCGGATTGACAGTACGACAGATTGAAAGACTTACAGGAATCGGGCGAAATATTGTTCAGAATGCAGGAAAGTAGTTTCAAATGAGACAGTAGAACCGTCCCTGTGTCTTATGGATAAAAATAGCCCTCTTTACTAGAATATGCATTGTCCAATAAAGAGGGTGTATGTCAATAACTTGTTTATTTAAGGTCGTATTCCAGTTTGACAGTTATTGTTGCTGTTTTATGCTGAGAGCTTGTATCAAATGCACCGTCATAGGAATAGCTGCTTGTGCCAGAATTCTGCGCTGTTATCTGGAATACTCCAAGACTAGAGTTTTTGAGTTTGCCAAGTCTTGCTCCGGAGTTCTTGGCAATGATGTCAATTCTCTCTTTTGCATTCTGTGATGCCTTGTCTATAAGGTCAAGCTTAAGCTCGTCTAGAGCTGAGTAGTAGTACTCGGGATAGTCAGACTCAAGTTCTACGCCTCTGTCAAGAAGACTTGAAATGTCTCTAGAGATTTTCTCTACGGTAGCGATGTTCTTGGAAGATACAGTTACGCTCTGGGTAAGCTTATAACCATCTTCTTCCTGGCCTACGTAATTGCCATTAGCATCATATACATCCCTGTATGTTCTTCTAATGTCTACTGCGCTGAATACGATTTCATCCTCAGCAATACTGTTATTGGTAAGGTACTTCTTTACTTCATCAGCATCAGATTTGATCTTGGCGTAGGCTGCCTGAGAGCTATAATCGACCGCACTAAATGAGCCTCTCCAGATAATTATGTCCGCATCAAAATCAACGCTGGCACTACCTGTTGCAGATATTGTATGACTGCTCTCGGATCTGAAATGCGATAGTCCAAAAGCTAGTGCTATGCAACTGAGCAGTACGCATATTCCAATGATCAGCGCTCCCCATACCCCAGTTTTCTTATTTTCCATACTTTCTTTCCTCCTATAGCTAAAAAACTTTCACGACAATTATAACACAAGACACGGGGACGGTTCTTTTGTCTTACAACAATAAAAATCCCTTGTGACGAGACTGCAATGTAGCCTCGAAAAACAAGGGATATTTTTGCCAGGAAGACAGAAGAACCGTCCCCGTGACTTGTTGTGCACAATGAGACAGAAGAACCGTCCCCGTGTCTTGTTTATCTTTCGGATCCCCAGAAGAACAGTCCTAGCATTCCAGGGCCAACGTGGGCTCCGGAAAATGGCTCGTGGACGCAGATCCTTATGTTTGCGCTTGGATTGATGTCTCTTACTAAAGAAGCAAGGGCTTTGGCGTCATCAGGGCAGTCGCCGTGGGAGATGAACACGCTGTTATCGAAAGTATCAATGCGCTTTTCTGCGTACTTTTTTGCGATGAAATCAATAGAAGCCTTTCTACCTCTGACCTTGCCGCAGGAGATGATATGTCCTGTGCTGTCGCCAAAGAGGATAGGCTTGATGTTGAGGATGGTTCCGATGCTGGCGGTTACGCCAGAAACACGTCCTGTCTTTTTGAGGAAATTAAGGTCATCTACTGTAAAGTACTGACATGCATGTGGCACAGCCTCATCAAGGATTTTGGAAGCTGCCCTGCAGTTTACACCCTGGGAACTAAGCTGAGCGGCCTTTATTGCAAGAAGACCTGAACCAAAGCCGCATCCCTTGGAATCTACAATATGTACAAATCTCTCAGGAAATTCTTCCATAAGCTCATCAGCAGCAAGAACAGCAGCGTTGTAGGTTCCGCTGATACCTGATGCCATGGCGATGTAGATTACGTCCTGGCCCTGCTCAAGTACGGGCCTGAAATGTGTCATAAAAAGATCAGTATTTAAAAGGCTTGTCTGTGCTGACTTGCCGTTTCTAAGTCCCTCATAAAAAGTGTGGGAATCAAAAGATTCAATATCCCCCTTATATTCTACCTGCTGTCCATCAAGCAGATAACTGCAGGGCAGAAGACTAATCCCTTCAAGTTTATCCTTGGGAAGATTGGCGCTTCCATCTGCAAATACTACAAAACTCATGTTAACCCTCCAAAATAGTTAAAAGTATAGATATTAATATACCATATTTCTTGCAAATATTTCTCATAAAGGAGAAAATAATGTTTGTTAATATTAAGAAGCAATGGAAGGGAAAACGACTTTGTCTTTAGATAACAAGGTGCTCCTGGTAGAGGATCTGAGTCTCCCGGAGCTGGCTATATATCACGAATATTCTGAGAATCAGCTCTTTCACATCAATGAACCGGAGCTTGGGATCTTTATCGCAGAGAGCCCCAAGGTGATCGGAAGGGCGCTTGATGGGGGCTATGAGCCAATCTCTCTTTTAATAGAAGAAGGGCAGCTTGATAAAGAGGCGGAGCCCCTGGTGAAAAGAGCTGCTACAGACTTCCAGATTCCTGTCTACGTGGCGGATGAAAAGACTCTTTTGCAGATAACAGGCTATAATCTCACAAGGGGAGTTCTGTGCGCCATGAAGAGGCGCATGCTTCCTGATGCAAAAGAGATCCTGAAGGACGCAAAAAGAGTTGCTGTTTTAGAAAATGTCAACAATCCCACCAATGTAGGAGCCATTGTAAGGAGCGCTGTGGCTCTTGGGATGGATGCGGTTCTTTTTAATAAAGGCTGCTCAGACCCGCTATATCGAAGAGCTGCCAGGGTATCCATGGGAACCATCTTCCAGGTGCCATACACTTTTTTGCCTGAAAAAAGAGAAATGGAAAGCCTTAAAGAACTAGGCTTTAAGTCAGTAGCCATGGCACTTAGGGATGACAATAAGGACATTTCTGATCCTGAGCTTAAAAGAGAAGATAAGCTTGCAATCTTTCTTGGCGCAGAGGGAGAGGGGCTGCTTCCTGAGACCATAAAGGCCTGCGACTACTGCGTAAAGATTCCGATGTATCACGGAGCGGACTCGCTGAACGTGGCTGCAGCCAGCGCCGTTGCATTCTGGGAATTATCAAAAACTGTTGGGGAATAAAACTATGACTGATCTATTATTACTTGTATTTCCGCTTTCAATCTTTGTACTTGTCTTTTACGGTGCGAAAATAGCGCCAAAGGGGGAGTTTTCATCTGAATATCTTAACTGGGATCAGATGATGGCGCTAAGGACTGTCGCATGTCTTTCCATAATCCTTCATCACCTCACCCAGAGGATCACTGAATATGGAAGGATAGGTAAGGGGCCAATAACCATATATAACTACATAGGTTTCCTGTGCACTGCTGTGTTCTTTTTTAGCTCCGGCTATGGACTTTTGTATAGCTTTCTGAATAAACATAACTATCTGGATGGCTTTCTTAGAAAGAGACTGCCTTCAGTTCTTGTGCCATTCTTTCTTGTGAATGTGATCACAGTCTTAGTCAATCACCTGGTATATAAAAGAGGCACTTCCGATGACGCTTTGTACGTCATTAAGCAGGTTGTAGGAATTGAGCTGCTTGATGGCAATGCGTGGTTCATCGTGGAGATCATGGTACTTTACGTGCTTTTTGCAGTTTTCTTTTCTCTGATAAAAAACAAGGATGTTTCCCTTGTACTGCTTATCCTTGCGACATTTGGAATCATGGCTTTTGCCTTCTTCAGGGGCCATGATTATGACGACTTTAAAGAGACATACTTCATGGGGGAGTGGTGGTATAATTCCACCTTCACCTTCGTGTTTGGCCTTTTATACGCACGCTTTAAAAATGGTATTGAAGCTTTTTTAAAAAAACACTATAAGGGCATGATCATTTCTTTTGGTATCTTATCTGTGTTTGTGACTTTTGCAGGCATTGTCGTTGCCAATGTCTTTGGCTATTACCATGATATGCTTCCCACTTACAGAAGCGACGCCTTTATCACACTGGTGGTCCAGTCCGTTAACTGCGTTGTGGTTGTTGTTTTTCAGCTTCTTCTTAATATGAAGATCGCGGTGAAAAACAAGGCCCTGGAATATATGGGAAGCATCCAGATGATGGTATTTCTGGTGCATGGCTACTTTGTAAGGACTGTTTTTGATCATTCCCGGATGGGGCATTTTGTGTGGTATCTTCTGGTATTTGTGTGTGCCATCATAGTGGCAGCGATCCTTTCTCCGATCTCTTCTTTCATCGCAAGCTGGGTAAAACGACTTCTTCTTTCAATAGATGTAAAGCGCAAAGCTGCTAAGGCTGTGACATATATAGTTTGTGCACTTTTGCTTTTTGCCGTGATCTTTTTTGCCGCAAGGAGCATTGCCATAAGCAGGTACTACGATGAAGAGATGAAGGTCCTTTCCACCTGCAGCGAGGGCGACGAGGTGTACTTTGGCCGCTTTGACACAGACGGCTCCCGCCTTGGAAAAGAGAGGCTACAATGGATCGTTCTTCAAAACGACGGCAAGAGGGTATGTCTTTTGACAAAAGAGGGAATAGCCAGCGGCTACCTGAACCAGAAGTATGAGGAAGTTTCCTGGGAGGGATCTGACCTTAGAAAACGACTTAACTCAGAGGAGTTTACTGGGATTTTTAATGAAAAAGAGCTTTCGAAGATAATAGAAAGAAAAGGAGATAAGCTCTCACTTTTATCAGCAGCGGAGGCAGAAAAATACTTCCCGCAGGACGTTGACAGGCAGATATCTGTAACAGACATTGCCCTGGCTGAAGGCTGCAACATTAATGAACTGAGCAAGGCCAATAACTGGGATATGAAGGGCTACAGATCATCCTGGTGGTGGCTTAAGGGTGAGTTTGGGAAAAAAGAGATCACCTCACCCATAGTTACGGAAGATGGGGAAATAAGCTTATCTGAGCGCTATGTAAACAAGCCAGGCGGCGCCATTAGGCCGGTTATCTGGGTGGATATATCACAGCCCTGAAAAATTGACCTTTTTTCACTTTAACTTGATAAAATTTATCCTATAGGGTATAATGAATCGGTTATTCTGTGTATGAAAATATTAAAAAAATATAAAATTAGAAAGCAGGACTGATTTATGAAATGCTCTGAAATGCCCTATACAAGGGTTAATATGGATGAAGTTAAGAGCTTTTTTGAAAAGCTCATAGCGGATAGTAAGAACGCAAAAAGCGGAGAGGAGCAGTTTGAGCTCCACAAGAAATACTACAAGTTCATGGAAGATGTCTACACCAACATCAAGCTTGGTGTGTTCAGACACAACATTGACACAACAGAGAAGTTCTATGCAGCTGAGAACGACTACATAGATGAGATCACTCCTCTTATCTCAAAATATGCCAATGACTACAGCAAGGTTTTGTATGAGTCACCTTTCAGGTCTTACCTTGAGGACAAGATCAGCAAGGTAGCTTTCAAGAACATTGAGCTACAGAACAAGTCTATTGATGACAAGATCCTTCCTCTCATGCAGGAAGAGAACGCTCTTATCAGCAAGTATGACAAGCTCATTGCTTCTGCCAAGATCCCATTTAATGGAGAAGAACTTAATATTTCACTTTTGAGAAAGTACTTAACTGACAAGGACAGAGATACAAGAAAGAGAGCATGGAAGGCCCTTTCAGAGTACTTTTTATCAGTTACTGATCAGATTGATGACATCTATGATCAGCTTGTAAAGAACAGGACAAAACAGGCCAAAGAGCTTGGCTACGACAATTACGTAGAGCTTGGCTACAACAGGATGATGAGAAATGCCTACAGAAGAGCTGAGGTTGAGAATTTCCGCAAGCAGGTAAAAGAGTCCTTTGTTCCTTTTGTAGTTAAGATCCAGGAGGAGAGAAAAGAGCAGATCGGCGTAGATGAGCTTAAATACTACGACAACGACATGTTCTTTAAGGATGGCAACCCTGCTCCTACAGGAACACCTGAAGAGATCATGAAGGCTGGACAGCAGATGTATTCTGAGCTTTCACCTGAGACCAAGGAGTTCTTTGATTTCATGATCGAGAACGAGCTCTTTGACGTACTTGGAAGAAAGACCAAAAAGGCCGGCGGCTATATGGATTTTCTTCCTAAATATAAGTCACCGATCATCTTTGCAAACTTTAATGGAACCAGCGGAGATGTGGATGTTATAACCCACGAGTGCGGACATGCATTCCAGGGATATGTTACAAGAAATGACGAGATCACAGAGCACAACGATCTCACCATGGAGACAGCAGAGATCCACTCAATGTCCATGGAGTACTTCACATACGGATGGATGGACAGGTTCTTCGGAGACAGATCAGAGGATTATCTCAAGATGCACCTTCAGGATTCCATCACCTTCATCCCTTACGGATGCATGGTTGACGAGTTCCAGCACATTGTATATGACAATCCTGACATGACACCTGCTGAGCGCAAGAATGTTTGGAAGGAACTTGAAAAGACCTACAGACCATGGCTTGACTTTGACGGCGATGAGTTCTTCGGAGAGGGTGGTTACTGGCAGAGACAGGGACACATCTTCTGGAATCCTTTCTACTATATTGATTATGTTCTTGCCAGTGTTGTGGCCATGCAGTTCAAGGTATGGATGGATAAAGATTACAAGGATGCATGGAATCATTATTTACAGCTTTGCAAGCTTTCAGCTAAAAACTTCTATGAGGAAGAGCTTGCAGAGGTAGGCCTTAAGAGCCCATTCAAGGACGGCACTATTGACGACCTTGTTAAAAATATGAGCGAAAAAGTGTTTTAAGGAGGGATATTTATGAAAAACAGAAAAAAAGTGCTGTCTGCACTTTTAGCTGGCGCTCTTGCTGTTTCAACAGCTGCTTGCGGTTCAGCTCCATCTGACAATGCACCTGCAGACACACAGACTTCTGAGACAGCTGCTACAGAAACTACAGAAGCTGCTTCAGAGACAGCACCAGCAGCTGGTAGCGATGCACCACTTGTAATTGCAGAGGATGACTTCTCAGAGAAGTTCAGTGAATTCTTCTGCGCAAGCGTACCTGATCATCGTGTTGCTGACATGACAACAGTAACTCTTTTGAACAACGACCGTGCCGGTGAGCTTATCTACAACGGCATCGAGGGAGAGACCAAGAACTACAATGGAACAGATTACACCTATGAAGGTATCTCAGATTGCGTTGTAACAGAGAATGCAGACGGAACAGTTGATTACGACTTCAAGCTTCGTGAGGGCGTTAAGTTCTCAGATGGCGAAGAGCTTACAGCTGATGACGTAATCTTTTCATACTATGTATACCTTGATCCTTCATATGATGGAAGCGCATCAACATACGCTCTTCCTATCAAGGGTCTTGAGGAGTACAGAAGTGGTTCAGACACTCTTTTCAATCTTCTTGTAAAGGGCGGCGCTGACAACACAGATTTCACATTTGTAACAGAAGAGCAGCAGAAGAAGTTCTTCGAAGAGGATCTTCCTGCCGCAGGCGAGAAGTTCGCACAGTCAATCGCTGACTACTGCACAGCTAATGGATACCTTGCTGAGACAGAGGCTGTTGCTAAGGATCCTATCGCAAACGGTATGGTTAACTGGGGATTCGCTAAGGATAACGGTGACGGAACAATCACAACAACAGCTACAGCAACTGACTTTGACGTTGCTGGCGGAAGCGCTCCTACAGCAGCTGACTACTGGAACGAGATCATGACAGCTTACGACGGAGATATCGTAACAGCTTCAGATACAGAGAAGGCTGATAATGGAATCCTTGATTTCCTTTCAGATGATTACAAGGTAGCTATCGCAACAGGCGATTCAGTAGATCACGTAGAGGGTATCCAGAAGGTTAACGACTACGAGGTTAAGGTTACTCTTACAGAGGTTGATGCTACAGCTATTTACCAGCTTGCTATCAACGTTCAGCCTATGCACTACTATGGCGATGCAAGTAAGTATGACTATGACAACAACAAGTTCGGCTTTGAAAAGGGTGACCTTTCAACAGTTCGTGCTAAGACAACAACTCCTATGGGAGCTGGCCCTTACAAGTTTGAGAAGTTCGAGAACAAGATCGTTTACTTCACAGCAAACGAGAACTACTGGAAGGGCGCTCCTGTAACTAAGAACATCCAGTTCAAGGTTACATCTAACGCAGATAAGGAGAGCGGTGTAGTACAGGGAACAGTTGATATTTCTGATCCTTCAGCTTCTAAGTCAGCTCTTGAGCAGATCGCTGGTGAGAATTCAAACGGTGAGCTTTCAGGTGATGTCCTTACAACAGTACTTACTGACTACAGAGGATATGGCTACATCGGAATGAACTCTGAGAATGTTTCTGTTGGTGGAGACAATGCTTCAGAGGCTTCCAAGAACCTTAGAAAAGCTATTGCAACAGTTATTTCTGTATACCGTGATGTAACAATCGATTCATACTATGGCGATGCTGCATCAGTTATCAACTATCCTATCTCTAACACATCATGGGCAGCACCTCAGGCTTCAGATCCTGATTACAAGGTTGCTTTCTCAGTTGATGTTGATGGCAATGACATCTACACAGAGTCAATGACAGATGATGAGAAGTACGCAGCAGCACTTGAGGCAGCTAAGGGATACCTTGAGGCAGCTGGCTACACATTTAAGGATGGCAAGATCTCAGCAGCTCCTTCAGGAGCTAAGACAAGCTACGAAGTAATGATCGGTGGAGGCGGATCAGGTGATCACCCTTCATTTGGTATCCTTACAGCAGCTTCTGAGGCTCTTAAGACAATTGGTTTTGACCTTGTTATCAACGACCTTGCAGACACATCAATCCTCTGGTCAGCACTTGAGGCTGGCACAGCAGAGCTCTGGTGCGCAGCTTGGCAGACAACCCTTGATCCAGATATGTTCCAGATCTATCACTCAGAGGGTGGTAGCGCTGGTCACTACCGCATCTACTCAGACGAGCTTGATGAGCTTGTTTCTGAGGCTAGAACAGTAACAGACCAGGCAGTTCGTAAGGCACTTTACAAAGAGGCTCTTGATTTTGTTGTAGATTTCGCTTGCGAGATCCCTGTATATCAGAGACAGGATTGCACAGTATACAGCTCACAGAGAGTAAATGTTGATTCTATCACTCCTGATCAGACAACATACTACACATTCATGGACGAGATTTATAAGATTGCGATGCAGTAATTTTTGTATTATAATCTAGATTCTTGACGCCAAGTCGCAGTGCCATTTGCTTTGGCACTGCGACTTTGACGCCAAAACAATTACTTTTGTATTTGCACTAAGGAGCACTAAAATGAAGAAGTTTATAGTAAGGAGACTGCTTATTTCCGTAGTTCTTCTATTCTTTGTATCATTGATCATTTATACAATCATGCGACTGATGCCAACTTCTTATGTTGAGTCTCAGGCCATGGCTCTAGCCACAAGACCTGGATCCAAATCTTATCAGGAGTGGGTTGATCAGCTCAACGCACAATATGGTCTTGATACCGGAATAATTCAGGGGTATTTCAAATGGGCTTCTAAGGCTATCAGACTTGACTTTGGGGATTCATGGTATTTCAATCAGCCAGTTCTTCAGAAGTTTTCAGGCGTTATCTGGTATTCTTTTGGACTGGGACTTGCTGCATTTTTAATTGAGATTCTGATTGCTATTCCTGCAGGTATTCTTGCTGCAAGGAAGCAGTATATGTTTGCAGATTACGCTATTACAGTAATAGCACTTATTGGTATTTCACTTCCTAGCTTTTTCTTTGCCACAATTTTGAAATATATCTTTTCCATAAAGCTTGGATGGGTTGATCTGTATGGTATTGTAAGCCGTATGCACGAGACCCTTTCAGACACTGGAAAAGTTTTAGATATGATAAGACATATGGTACTTCCTACAATTACACTTGTTGTTGTTAGTATCGGTAGCCTTATGCGTTATACCCGTGCCAATATGCTTGAAGTTCTTAATTCTGATTACATCAGAACGGCTCGTGCTAAGGGACTTCCAGAGAATCGTGTTATCAATCATCACGCATTCAGAAATACACTTATACCTATTGTTACACTGCTTGGTGGATCTCTCCCAGGACTTTTTGGTGGTGCCATGATCACAGAGACACTTTTCCAGATTCCTGGTATCGGATACACATTCTATCAGTGCGTAACACAGGGAGATATTCCTTTTGTTATGTTCTACATGGTATTTATGGCAGTACTAATTCTTCTTGGAAACCTCATTGCGGATATCACATATGCCCTTGTTGATCCAAGAGTAAGAGTAAACTAAGAAAGGAGGAAGAGCATATGGAAAACCAAAATACACAAAACGAAGAAATGCATTTAGATGACGCAGCCAGAGTCAGAGTTCTTTCTCCGGGGATGATGGTATTTAAGAGATTCATCCGAAACAGACTGGCTATTGTTGGAATTGTTATCATTGCATTTATGTTCTTATTTTCATTTGTAGGAGGACTGCTGATCCCTTACTCACAGAGTCAGGTGTTCTACACTACAGACCAGATCCTCAAGGATTACGCTGGTGCAACCAAGATCGATCAGTACCAGATACAGCCAGCAGATGGAGCAACACTTCCTTCAGATATTTTCTCCAAGACACTTATTGCTGCATCAACAGGTAAGTTTGTCTTTGAGACAAGAGATGGTTCTCTTTTAGGCCTTGGTAATGTGGGAGAGAACGTTTACGTCATCTATTCACTTGAGCAGGTCAATAAGCTTCTTCGCAAGAATGCAGCTTATGACGAAGCTGTAGCTGCAGGAGAGAACTTCTTTACTGATACTGATGGCAAGACATATGTCTTCCAGGATACAGGAGCAGCCAATCCTGATGTGTACGTTGGAACAGAGATTGGTGTGGCTGCAATGAAGTCATTCACAAGCTTTGACAAGAACGTTTCTTTTGACTATGAGTTCTACAGAGAGAGCCTTATTGCTATCGCCAATGGCGAAAATGAGTTTGAACTTGGCGGCTCTAAATATACAGTTGATGGAGATGTGGTTTTAAAGGATGGCGCTGAGTTTGCGCTGGTGTCAGATGTAAACTTCAATGCTGCAAATGCAGGCGTATACTTAAGCCCTGCTTACAAGGAAACAGCTCTTGATGCTGTTGCAAAGGGGGATAGTTCTTTTACCTTCGCAGATGAAGACGGAACTGAGATAGAGTACAGGATCGAGAACAAAAACGGTCAGTACACCTTCAAGAGATTCCAGGAGACCAGAGTTATTGATACCTACGCTCGTCCTTCCAGAGAGCACCTTGTTGGTACAGATGCCAACGGAATGGATCTTCTTGCAAGACTGATGTATGGTGGACGTATTTCACTTCTTATTGGTTTCGTGGTTATCTTCATTGAAGTGTTTATCGGAATGATCATTGGTGGTGTAGCAGGCTTCTTTGGCGGATGGGTAGATAACATCCTTATGAGAGTTGTAGACGTTGTTTACTGTATCCCTACAATGCCACTTTACCTGATCCTTGGTTCTATCATGGATTACTACCAGGCAAGTGCCACAACCCGTATCTATATGCTCTGTGTTATCATGGCGGTCATAGGATGGGTTGGAATCGCACGTATTGTCAGAGGACAGATCCTCTCACTTCGTGAGCAGGAGTTCATGGTTGCTGCAGAGGCAACTGGTATAAGTACCTACAGACGTATCTTTAAGCACCTTATCCCTAATGTAGTACCACAGCTTATCGTTTTTGCCAGCATGGGACTTGGTGATGTTATTCTTGCAGAAGCTACACTTTCATTCCTTGGACTTGGAATCAAATATCCTGCAGCTTCATGGGGAAGTATCATTAACGCCGTTAACGATTCATATGTCATGAGTAATTATGTATTTGTATGGCTTCCAGCAGGACTGTTCATTCTGCTTACAGTTCTTGCTTTCAACTTTATCGGTGATGGCCTTCGTGATGCATTTGATCCTAAGATGAAGAGGTGATTAAAATGGCAAAAAACAGTAATTACATCTCTGCTCGTGAGTCTCGAAAGATCACAAGGGAAAATCGTAAGATCACTGCAGAGATCGAGAAAAAGAGAAACAGAAAACATATTCCTGAAAGTGAGTACATCACTCACATGAAGGATCCAAATAACTGCGTTGAGTTTGACAACGTTCACACATACTTTTTTACAGATATAGGAACAGTTAAGGCTGTAGATGGCGTATCTTTTGAAGTTCCTGTTGGTAAGACAGTTGGTATAGTAGGTGAGTCAGGCTGTGGTAAGTCCGTAACAAGTCTTTCGCTGATGCAGCTTGTTCAGCGCCCTGCAGGTCAGACTGTTGAAGGTGAGATCAGATTCAATACAGGAAAAGAGGCTGTAAACGTAGTAAACGCTCCAGCTTCCTATATGCAAAAGCTTCGCGGTAACTCCATGGGAATGATCTTCCAGGAGCCCATGACTTCACTTAATCCAGTATTCAGGATTGGTGACCAGGTGGATGAAGTAATAAAGCTTCACAATCCTGATATGACAAAAGAGCAAGTCAAGGCTCGTACCATCGAGATGCTCCAGCTTGTTGGTATTGCTAACAAAGAGGGCGTATACAGGATGTATCCTCATGAGCTCTCTGGTGGTATGAGACAGCGTATCATGATCGCTATGGCTCTTGCCTGTGATCCTAAGCTTATCATAGCAGATGAGCCTACAACAGCCCTTGACGTTACTATTCAGGCTCAGATCCTTGATCTTTTACGTGACCTTAAGGATAAGATAAACAGCTCTATCATGCTGATCACCCACGACCTTGGTGTTGTTGCTGAGATGGCTGATTATGTCGTTGTTATGTATGCCGGCAGAGTAGTAGAAAAAGGAACTGCCAAGGAAATCTTTAAAGATCCAAGGCATCCATACACAATAGGTCTTATGAATTCAAAGCCTGTTGTAGGTAAGCATGTAGACAAGCTCTACAGTATTCCAGGAAACGTTCCTAACCCTATTGATATGCCTAACTACTGTTACTTCAAGGATAGATGCGAGATGTGCACAGCAAAGTGTGACGGCGCATATCCAGGTGTTTACAAGATATCACCAACACATGAAGTAAGCTGCTACAGATGTGAGGAAGGAGGCGCGTCAGTATGAGCACAGAAAACACAAATGCCTCTTCTGAGAACATCTTAGAGGTAAAAAATCTTAAAAAGTATTTCCCAATAAAGGGTGGATTCTTTGGTGGAGTCACAGGTCAGGTCAAGGCCGTTGACGATGTATCTTTTACCATCAAAAGAGGAACCACCATGGGGCTTGTAGGAGAGTCAGGCTGTGGTAAGTCTACAACCGGAAGAACAATCTTAAGACTCCTTGAAAAGACTGAGGGTGACATTATTTTTGATGGAGTGGATATCAGCAAGCTTGATAAAAAGGCTCTTAGAGACCTTCGTACCAAGATGCAGATCATTTTCCAGGATCCATATTCATCTCTTTCACCAAGACTTCCTATCGGAGAGATCATTGGTGAGGCAGTTAGAGAACATGGAATTGTCTCAGATAAAGAGTATGATGCATATGTATCATCCATTATGAAAGAGTGCGGACTTCAGGAGTACCACAAGGACAGATATCCTCATGAGTTCTCTGGCGGACAGAGACAGAGAATCTGTATTGCAAGAGCTCTTGCACTTAAGCCTCAGTTTGTAGTATGTGATGAGCCTGTTTCAGCCCTTGATGTTTCAATCCAGGCCCAGATCATCAACCTGCTTAAGAAACTCCAGGAGGACAGAGGACTTACATATCTGTTCATCTCTCATGACCTTTCAGTTGTTGAGCATATTTCTGACACCATTGGTGTTATGTATCTTGGCAACCTGGTTGAGACTGGAAACACAGAGGACATCTTTGCTGAGCCTCTTCACCCATATACTCAGGCGCTTTTCTCAGCTATACCAATGCCTGATCCGGATATCAAGAAGGACAGGATTCTCCTTCAGGGTGATATACCATCACCTGCAAACCCACCAAAGGGCTGTAAGTTCCACACAAGATGCTCTAAGTGCATGGAGAAATGTAAAACAGAAGTTCCTGTTCCAAAGGACATGGGAAATGGTCATGTAGTATGTTGTCATCTTTACGATTGACCGATTGAATACATTACTTAATCAAAGTGATTAATTCATTAAAAAGGCGAGTAAAATCGCCTTTTTTTAATGGTAAAATAAGCCCTTGTATGGTAGAATATCACTAGGCAGAAAACTATTTTTGCAAAAATAGTTTCATCATTTTTTTATTTTGTAAAGGGGAGAACTTATGGCAAAAACAATGGCTGAATGGAAAATCGGCGATCCTATGATCAACGAGCGTGATTTCTGGCAGGATCCTAATTATAAGGCTGAAGATCCTGAGAAAGAGAAGATGGTCATAGAGCTGGCTACTCTTATCACTGATCGTATGATCAAAAAACTCACAAAGAAGATCAACAATCACGATCCAGAGTACTGGATGCTTGATCGTATTCTTAATAAAGATCAGGTAAGATTCTGTCTTAACTTCAAAAAGACAAGAGTTCCTTACTCAATACCTGAGCTTGCCAAGATGAATAATATGACTGAGGAAGAGACCACCAAGATGGTACATGACCTCAGATACATAGGTATTATTGAGCAGAACAGAGCGAAAACTCCTGACAAGCACCTTCAGTATGAGCTTCCTATTTTCGTTCCAGGTTCAGCTGAATTTATGATGATGCAGAACAAGGTTACTGATGAGCATCCTGAGATGGCAACATTCTTTAACCTTATGACACAGCTTCCTCTTCAGAATGTCACTGAAATGGTTCCTCCAGGAGGAGCAGGAATCGGTATGCACGTAATACCTGTTGAGAAGGCTATTTCACTTGAGAACCAGTCAGTTCCAGTTGAGCATCTTTCACGCTGGATCGACATGTATGATAAATACGGCATCTCAGAGTGCTCCTGCCGTAAGCAGCAGGCCATGAGAGGCGAGGGTAGTGGAGAGATCCGCGGTGATTACTGTATCGGTATGGGCGACATGGCTGAGTACATGGACGACCGTGGAATCGGACATTATATCACCAAGGAAGAAGTTTACGAGATCCTTGAGAGAGCTGAGCGTCACGGATACGTTCACCAGATCACCAATATTGATGGTGAGGGCAAGATCGTAGCTATCTGTAACTGCGCACCTGGTGTATGTAACGCTCTTCGTACATCACAGCTCTTTAACACTCCTAATATGTCAGCTTCCGCATACAGAGCACACGTTGAAAAAGAAAAGTGTGTTGCATGTGGTAAGTGTGTTGAGGTATGTCCTGTTGGCGCAGCCAAGCTTGGACAGAAGCTCTGCAAGAAGGATGGCAGTGAGGTTAAATATCCTAAGAGTGAGCTTCCTGACAACAAGAAGTGGGGACCACACAAGTGGAACTACAACTACCGTGATGATGCCAAGATAGGCTGCTATGAAACAGGTACAGCACCTTGTAAGACAGCCTGCCCTGTACACCTTTCAGTTCAGGGTTACATCAAGATGGCTGCTGAGGGCAGATATGAAGACGCATTAAAGCTCATCAAGCAGGACAATCCACTTCCTATGATCTGCGGCGCTGTTTGCAACAGAAGATGTGAAGATGCCTGCACAAGAGGAACTATCGACCAGCCTCTTGCTATTGATGAGATCAAGAAGTTCATCGCATCCCTTGACCTTAAGAAAGAGGAAAGATACATACCTCTTTGCGAGAAGCATGATGGTGGTATGTGGAGTGATGATTACAAAGTAGCAGTAATAGGTGGTGGCCCTGCTGGACTTTCAGCAGCATACTTCCTTAGAGAAAACGGATACCCTGTAACAGTCTTTGAAAAAGAAAAGAGAGCCGGCGGAATGCTTATGAATGGTATTCCAAGCTACAGACTTGAAAAGGACATCATCGAGGCAGAAATCGATGTTATCCGCCAGATGGGTGTAGAGTTTAAGTGTGGCGTAGAAGTTGGCAAGGACATTACCATTGACCAGCTTCGTGCAGAGGGATACAAGGCATTCTTTATCGCAATTGGTATGCAGGGCGGAAGACTTGCTGGAGTTCCTGGAGAGGACGCTGAAGGTGTTCAGACAGGTGTTGATTTCCTTAGAAACATCAATCAGGATCATTCTATCAAGCTTAATGGCGATACAGTAGTTATCGGTGGTGGTAACGTTGCAATAGACGTCGCAAGAACAGCTGTAAGAGCTGGTGCTTCCAAGGTTACAATGCTTTGCCTTGAAAGTGAAAAAGAGATGCCTGCAGCCAAGGACGAAGTAGAAGAGGCAAAAGAAGAAGGCATCGAAGTTAAGAACGGATGGGGACCTAAGGAAGTAGTAGTTGAAAATGGTCACGTAAAATCAGTTATCTTCAAGAAGTGCGTATCTGTATTTGATTCAGAGCACAGATTTGCACCTAAGTACGACGAGAATGATACGATCGTGATCCCATGTGAGAACCTCCTTCTTTCAATCGGACAGTCAGTTCAGTGGGGAGACCTTCTTAAGGGAACCAAGGTTGAGCTCAACAGAAATGGCACAGCCAAGGCTGACGCTCTTACAAGACAGACAGCAGAGCCTGATATCTTTGTAGGTGGCGATGTATTTACAGGAGCTAAGTTCGCTATCGATGCTATCGCAGGCGGAAGAGAAGGCTATGTTTCCATCAACCGTTTCGTACACGAAGGAAACAGACTTGATCTCGCCCGTGACAGAAGAGAGTTCATAGAGCTTGATAAGGATGATATCAAGGTTGAATCTTTTGATAACGCACAGAGACAGATTCCTGGTAAGAAAGCAGGAGTTGCCAAGGATACATTTGATGATCTTCGCCTTACTCTCACAGAGGAGCAGGTTAAGACTGAGGCAGCAAGATGTCTTGGATGCGGTGCTACAACAGTAGATGAAAATCGTTGTATCGGATGCGGACTTTGCACAACCAAGTGTGAATTTGATGCTATCCACCTCACACGTGATATGCCTGCAGCCAGCACAATGTACAGGTCAGAAGACAAGCTCAAGGCTGTCGGACCATATGCAGCAAAGCGTGCTGGAAAGATCCTCATCAACAAGATCACAGGTGGCAAGTAATACACTATACTGATGCTTCAAGGGGCTTGGTTTTGACCAAGCCCCCTTTTTCTGCTATACTATCCATTGTGTTACGAAAATTGTAATAATTGTGGGAAAGCCCACTGGGACTATATTTGGTAAGGAGATTTTTTAGGTATATGTTTGATTTTAAGAAGACTGCTATGGCCGTGGCTACAGTATTTACTATGGTGTCTGCTCTTACGGGCTGTGAGTCCAAGGATCAGGGAGCTGTCCGTGAAGCTGCAGAAGGATTTATGGAGGCAGTTAAGACTGAATCTCAGGATGGGATCAACCAGTATGCATCTGATGAAGTTGCAAATGGAAGCTTCGTTCAGCTCTTTGATGCAGAGGCACTCAAGGAGCAGCTTACTACAAGCCTTGGCAATCCTAATCTTGAGGATGAAACAGTAGCAGAGCTTGATGAATTCTATGCACTGTATTCATCTATGCTTGAGGAGTATGAGATTACAGATATTGCCATGAGTGAAGATGGAAATGTGGCTACAGCATATATTACCATGACTAACAGCTTCCCTTATGACGTTATTACCAATGAGTCATCACAGAGTAAATTCAGCAAGGCGTCAGAACAGTATAACAATGACAATCAGGAAGAGCTCCTTAATATAACTAATGAGCAGGGAGCAGAGGCTGCAGTTGAAAAGGCATGTAACGACCTTATCGTCATTGCCCTTGATATCTACGAAGAAGAGATAAAGGCTGCAGATCCTGTAACTTATATGCTGGCTCTTACCCTTAACAAAAATGAAGAGACAGGAAGCTGGTATGTAACTGCAGTGCAGAGCTACGACAGCTCTATAGCAGGTACTGGAGCACCAGCTACCGACACAGATACCACTGCTACAGATGTAAGCACTGACACTGAAGCCGCTTCCGATGCCGCTTCCGAAGCTGTATCTGAAGCCGCCTCTGAAGCTGCCTCCGAGTAAAATATATAATCTTTTAATAATTGAAATGGAACATAAGTGTTATGATATATTTATCACGTTGTTAACTTTTGATTGAAATATCAAAGAGTCACAAGGAGGTAAATAATGCTTGTTCTTTTTAGTGAAGGTGTACTTAAAGATGTCAGTTCAGTAGAAGTTCAGCCACTTGATTTTGGTGATGGCAAGATCAGTGGAACACAGATCAACTTTGTATTGACCAACGGAGATGAGCTTAAATATATTTACAGTCAGAATGTGCCGATCGAGGAATCTGGCCAGAGAGCTATTGATTTCGTAAGAAGCATATACAAGGATGGCAAGGGTGATTTTACCCACGAGCCAGTTGAGATGCTCTGATCATATTGCAAATTAAAAGGTCCTATGCCTTACACGCATAGGACCTTTAATATTGCTGTTCTTCCATTAGATTTCTCCATTCTTTGAATCAGCGCTTGCCGAGACGGCCTTGGTTTTTAAGTTCAATAAGATAATCAAAAACAACCCCCAATGGTAGTCCTGTAATATGAGCTACTCTTTCCGGGTCTGGATAGTACTCATTTTCACAATCGTGAAGAATGCAGTCTATCACTTCCATTTTGACATCACATGTAGCTGTCATACACTTTTTTCCTCCTTTCCCAAATTGTAAAAATATTTAACAGTAGAACATATCTACCATCTACTATTATAACGGATTTGAGCGCATAAATATAACCCTTTTGTGCGAAAATTTAGAAAAATTTTCTAAAATTCCGCTTGAGATAAGGCTTTTTCGTGTAGGCTTACCAGCGTATTTGCCTCAGAGAACACATCTCCGAGAATTGTCTTGAATTCGTTGAATTTTTCATCGGCCTGATCAGTTGTGTCAAAACTTTGCTGCAGAAGAGAAGCCGCTTTGCTGTTGGAGGATGACAGAGAACCAATGCTGTCCCTTATTTCAGAGGAAGAGGACATGATCGACTCAATTTCCTGATGGGCACTGTTGTAGTTTGTAAGGACATCTGAAACCTTGTTCTCAAGACCAAGAAGGTTGTAGCCTACCTTATCTAGCATTTCGCTCTGTTTGGAAACCAGGTCAGCAGCATTTCCTGAGGCATTTATTATGTCCTGAACGCTAATAGAAAATGCGGCGATGATATCAGAAATCTTAGTTGCGGCAGTGGCATTCTTTTCGCCATATCCTCTTATGTCATTGGCTACCGCCACAAGGCCAGATCCTTCAGCACCTGCCTTGGAGGCCTCAATGCTGGCATGCAGGGCAATGAGCTCAGCCTGCTTAGCCATACTTCCAAAGGCGTCAACAAGCTTTTTTACACTATCGACCTTGATCATAAGGGCTTTGGCTTTCTGGGCTGCAAGGTCGCTTTGCTGCGTCATGTCTTTGTAGCTTGATTTTACATCGTTCACCATATTAAGACTGTCTTTTACAGCTCTCTGGATGTCAGCAGAAGAGGATTCAAGATCCTGGCTTGCTACAGTTATGGCTGATTCTTTTTCGCTTACAACCTGGATCCTGCGAGTTTGGACATTGATAACGTTGGTATTTGAGTCGATGCTGCGGGACGCATCGGTAAGTACAAACTTCTGTGCTTCCATGAGCTTTGAAAGGTCAAAGAGGTTGTCTTTTGATTTGTCGATAAGAGCTGATATGTTTCCTGCTATGTCAGCCATATCACTGCCTGTCTTAAGAGTTTTTTCTGCTCCGGCGCTGACGTAGTAGTTATTCTCGTTTCTGAATTCATTAAGGCTTTTAATGGAAAAGATACATGCTACAAAGGACAGGGCTAGAATGGCGACAGCTGGAAGCCATGCAATATCAAAGCTACCTCTTGCCACAATGTTTTTTACAAGGCTTATAACAAAAGAAATACTCATAATGATGATCTCATATCTGCAAATCTTAAGGTCCAGATAAACGATACTGCAAAGAAGAATAGGAAGGGCAAAGGAAAGACTGATCGGAGCATCAGACATTATTACGAAGATGGCAAAAAAGAAAGTAGCAGCGCCAACTATCTGAAGTGATCCCTTACTGCTTGTAGGATGTTTGAAGCCACCATTTATTGCCATAAGACCTAAAACAAGCGCGCTGATCACTATGATAAGCTTTGGAATTGTAAAGCCGTTAATTATTATATTTGCAAGGGTGATGACCACTCCAAGGGCGATGGTAGTGATCACAATATAAAAACAATTTGTATTGGCCTTCTTTAACTGTTCAACATTCATAAGTTTACCCCAACCATAAATCATAGAATGGCGAAATTTCGTATATATACTCATTTTATCATAGTTGTTGTATTTATTATATATTCATCTGTTTTTATACTTTTTTTAGAAGATTAATATGTGCTGTTATAGTAAAATTAATCTGATGTAAATAATTCAAACAATTTATTGAATTTACAATCAGTTTTCTTATGAAAAGGGGTAATCAGATGAAAAAATTAAGTCTAAGAGCCAAGATGCTACTGTGTATCCTTCCAGTTATGGCAATAGCTATGGCAGTCCTGACCTATGTTTCAGCTAATCAGATCTCCACAACGATGCAGGAGATGAATACTGAAACAATGAATGAGACTGTTATTGCCAATGCGAACATTGTTGATGGTAAGCTACAGATCATCAAGACCTCCTGTGTTGACATTGCTCAGATGATCTCCACATCCTATCGCTTTGTTACTATGGATAACTACAAGGGAACCATTAGCAAGATCATAGCCAACAATGATTCTGTGCTTGGTTCAGGAATTTGGTTTGAGCCTTATGTTTTTGATCAGAATGAAATGTATGTAGGTCCATACTGGTATAAAGATGGCGGTAATATCGTTGAAACATACGATTACAGCAATGCTGAGTATGACTACTTCAATCAGGAGTACTATCTGAACGCCAAGTCCCTTTCAGAGGGCCAGGCGATGATAACTGATCCTTACTATGACCCTACATCCGGAACAGTTATGGCCAGCTGCTCTGCACCAATCTATGACAATGGAACGTATATTGGCTGTGTGACAGTTGATATGTCCCTTGCTGATATTGATAATATGATATCAAGCATCACAGTTGGCAAAACAGGTACTGCTATGCTTCTTGATTCAAAGGGCACATACCTGTATTGCAGCGATCCTGAGAAGGTTGCGACTGGCGTACTTATCACAAATGATGATAATCCCAACCTTGCAGCTACGGGACAGGAGATCATGACAAGAGATTCAACTTCCCCTCAGATGGGTGCTTTCATGGAAAATGGCAATAACATCCTTCTGACATTTGTTACCATTCCTGATGTTAACTGGAAGCTTGTCATCAGAATGGATATAGCTGAACTTGAAGAACCAGTTCAGGCTGCCAGCATGAAGCTTGCAATTATCTGTATCCTCGCTCTTATTGCTGGCGCAGTGATCATTTATATCTTTGTAATGAGAATTTCAAAGAGTATCAATAATGTTAAGGCCTTTGCAGGATCTCTTGCAAGTGGAGACTTTACAGTAAGTAAGATAGCGTCTAGGAGCAAAGATGAGCTTGGTCAGATGAGCGATTCCCTGAACAATATGTTTGAGAGTAACAGAGATGTTATCAGCAAGATCTCGGATGAGTCAGTTCAGGTATCAGAGACATCCTCAGGCCTTGCGAGCATGGCAAATGAGCTTTCAGGACAGTTCTCGAGTATCCAGTCAAACATGTCCGGTGTAAACGACGCTATGATGTCATCTGGAGCTGCAACTGAAGAAGTTAATGCTTCTGTAGAAGAAGTTAATGCATCTGTTCAGCAGCTTGCCAATGAGACTGAAAAGACAAGTACAGAAGCTGCAGATATCAAGGATAGAGCAAGAGAGATTGAAAAACAGTCCAAGCAGGCTTATGACAATGCTATCAATATAGCTGAGCAGAGAGAAGCAGATCTTGCAGAAGCAAGTGAAAAAGCTAAGGTAGTAGATCAGATCGGAACCCTTGCAGATACCATTGCTGAGATCGCAGATCAGATCAACCTTCTTTCACTTAACGCAAGTATTGAGGCTGCCAGAGCAGGAGATGCTGGTAAGGGCTTTGCAGTAGTTGCTTCTGAGATTAACAAACTTGCAAGCAGCACATCAGAGGCTGTAGAGCAGATCAGAGAAACAATCGATGGTGTACAGGAAGCATTTGGAACTCTTTCCAATTCTTCAGGAGAGCTTCTTGAGTTTATTAAAGAAACAGTTACACCTGATTATGATAACTTCGTAAATGTAGCTAAGCAGTATGGTGATGACGCTGATTCCTTTGGCGGATCCTCAGAGAACATTGCACAGATGGTTGAGAATATCAGATCTGCAATGGAAGAAGTATCAAAGGCAATCCAGAATATTGCTGAATCTACTCAGGATACAGCTGATCTGTCCAGCAAAGTAAATGATTCTGTAATGGCTGCTGCAGATGTTGTAAGTAACGTAAACGACATGTCCACCAAGCAGGAAGCAATAGCAGGAACTCTGGAAGAGATCGTAGGAAAGTTCAAGCTGAGCTGATCCTTAAAAAACACATAGTAAAAGGTTCCATGACGATAAGTCATGGAACCTTTTTTAGTGGTCTTATTAAAGAGTATCGTTTCTCTTTATGTACTGCGGAGTCTCAGCATCACCCCTGATGTTCTTGGCGTGAATGATATGTGCCCATTTATCTACGATGGCATTTTCAATGTGAATGCCTTCCTCGATAACCGCATAAGCCATGATGATGGAGTTCTTGATGGTGGCTCCTTTTTTGATCACAACGCTACGACCGATGATAGAGCTGTCTATTGTACCCTCGATGGAGCAGCCGTTACTTACAAAGGAGTTTGTAACCTTGGCGCTGTCATAGTACTGGGTAGGACAGGAGTCTGTGGTCCTTGTATAGATAGGCCAGTCTGCCTTGAAAAGATCGCTGGCTGTGTCGTAATCAATAAGCTCCATTGAGGAGTGGAAGTAATCTTCAAGGCTGGTAAGTGATGCGAAGTAGCCCTTGTGCTGATAAGCTCTTACATCCATCTGCTTGCACATGATATTGATGATATCAGCAAGGGTGTACATGGATGACATCCAGCTTGCGTCCTTGATCAGCTCGATGAAGATGTCCTTCTTCATGCAGTAAGTATCCATAAGGATGTTCTTGCTGTTGGCTGTTCCAAGGTTCTTGTCGATTGATGAAACGCCCTTTTGCTTGTTCACTGTAATGGTGTGGCAGTTCTTGAAATACTCTCTCGCGTTCTCAACCTTGTGGTAGAGGAGAGTGATGTCAGCGCCTGATGCGATGTGAGCGTCAAGGAGCTGTTTGTAGTCCTGCTTGTAAACCATGTAGCTTGGAGCGATGATAACGTAGTCCTGATGCATACGCTGGATGATATCAAGGTTCTCATTATAAGCGTTGATATCGTTGTTGTAGATGGAGCGGGAAGCAGAGTTGGTAGAGAACAAAAGCTGTATCTTACCTCTCTTACTGTTGATATTGTAATGTCTTCCGGATCCTACGTGTTCAGCGATAGATCTTGGACGGGAACGGACATAAACCTGAATACGGTTGATGCCTGAGTTACTCATGTTTGAAATAGGGAAGTCGATAACACGAAATCTTCCAAGGAATGAGAAAGCGCCAATTGGACGATAGTCGTGAAGTCCCTCAACATGTATGGTGTTGTCTGCGGAGGAGATGATACCGAATGCGCTAGCTGCCATTACTTTGTTCCTCCTTTCACATTTTTAGCTACGAGCTCAATGTTCTCGCTATTTTTTGAACCTATCTTAACTTTCTTGCCGATGCGGACATTTTCTGCCACAAGAGCTCTTGTGACTATAGCCCCTTCTTCAACAATTGCACCTGGCATAAGTACCGAGTCGATGACCTTGGCGCCCTTGGCAACCACAGCTCCGGTAAACAGAACAGAATTGGTGACGGAGCCCTCAACTCTTACGCCCTGAGTAATGTAGGCGCGTTTTATCTTGGCCTCTTTTCCAATGTACTGAGGAAGAGTAGAAACGTCCTCTGTATAGATAAGCCATGATGAGTCGTTAAGGTTAAGGGAGTTTTTGGGATCAAGCAGGTCCATATTGGCCTCCCAAAGGGAATCGATGGTTCCTACATCCTTCCAATAACCCTTGAATTCATATGCAAAAAGACCTCTCTTTTCACCAAGCATCTTAGGAATAATGTCTTTTCCAAAGTCGTGGTCAGAATTAGGATTCTTCATATCCTCTACAAGGAGCTTGCGAAGTGGCTTCCATGTAAAGATATAGATACCCATTGAAGCTAAGTTGCTCTTTGGCTTTTTGGGCTTTTCTTCAAATTCAACAATACGGCCCTTGCCGTCTGTGTTCATGATTCCAAAGCGGCTTGCTTCCTTCATTGGAACGCCTCTTACAGCAATAGTTGCGTCAGCGTTCATCTGCTTGTGGTAATCAAGCATCTTGGAATAGTTCATCTTGTAAATGTGATCGCCGGAAAGGATAAGGATATACTCCGGATCATAGTTATCGATAAAGTCGATATTCTGAGAGATAGCATCAGCAGTGCCACGATATACATCGAGACCTTCATCTGCCTTTTCACGAGGTGTGAGTACGTAAACACCACTGTCCTTGGAGTCAAGTCCCCAACGACCATCCTGTGCTACGTAACTGTTAAGAAGTACAGATTCGTACTGAGTAAGTACACCGACTACGTCGATGCCACTGTTTGCGCAATTACTAAGTGGGAAATCGATGATACGATATTTGCCACCAAAATAAACTGCGGGTTTGGCTACCTTAGTAGTCAGGTCTTTTAGCCTGCTGCCACGGCCGCCAGCCAGAATCATAGCCAACATTTCATTCTGAGCCATATGGTAATCCCCCTCTGTTAGAAGTTTATAGAAATCCCTTACTATCTATGATATAATGTGCAATGACTTTTATCAAGCACGAAAGGAGCGGGGTTAAGTGCTTTCAGTGATAATTCCTGCTTATAATGAGGAGCAGATGATACCTAAAACGGCCTCTGTAATAGATGGCATTTTGCGCGATGCGCAGATAGATCATGAACTCTTATTTGTAAACGATGGTTCCAAGGACAGCACCTGGGACAAGATAGAAGAGGCTGCCAGGGACAATAGCGCAGTCAGAGGCGTTTGCTTTTCAAGAAACTTTGGGAAAGAGTCCGCGATCTTTGCAGGCATCTCCGAGGCTAAGGGGCAGTGCTGCGTTGTTATTGACTGTGACCTTCAGCATCCACCGGAGAAGATCGTAGAGATGTACAGGCTCTGGGAGCAGGGCTATGAGATCGTAGAAGGAGTTAAGACCAGCAGAGGCAAGGAGAGCGGTTTCCACAAGTTTGCAGCAAAGAGCTTTTACGAGATCATGTCAGGGGCTGTAGGCTTTGATATGTCCAGAGCATCAGATTTTAAGCTTCTTGACAGGAAGGCTATGAACGTTCTTCTTAACATGAATGAAAAGAACGCCTTTTTCAGGGCACTTTCCTCCTGGATAGGCTTTAAGTCAACAGAGGTCGAGTATGATGTGAGAGAAAGAGAAGCTGGCACTTCCAAGTGGAGCACCAGATCCCTTATAAAGTATGCAGTGACCAACATCACATCCTTTACATCAGCACCTATGCAGCTGGTTACTATCCTTGGACTTATTGTTCTTTTGGTAGGTCTTGCCACAAGCATAGAGGCTATAGTGAGGTTCTTCCAGGGCACAGCTCAGCCTGGTTTTACCACAGTTATCATCCTTCAGTGCTTTATCGGTTCATTTACCATGATAGGTCTTGGCATCATTGGCTTTTATATTTCCAAGATATATGACGAGGTAAAGGGAAGACCTAAGTTCATAATTGACAAGACTATATGAGTCGCTTGACCTAATTTATGGTCTGTTAAAATATAGTCGGAATTTAATAAAAATATTATTTGTTTAAACAATAATTAGAGGTACAATATATGTAAGTGGGAGTTTGTCTTGGCACGAGTGAAAGGAGAAACATATGCTTGCTACGTTGATACCTCTTTTTGATGATAAAATGACTGTGTGCGCTTATTCTGTATTTGCGCGCAAGGAAAATCTCTTTTTAAACCCCGAGCTCATGGCTGGTGCAAGATTTGATGGAGCTGGAACAGTTCACGAACTTGAAGTTGTCAGCAGCATGGGTGTGTCTACACTTACAGGTGGCAAAGAAGTCTTTGTACCTATCAATCAGTTCTCGCTTTTTGCAGAAATTTCCCTTCAGTGCACAGTACCTGCCAACAAGGTTGTGCTACTTATGGATAACTCAATACAGCCTACAGAAGAGTTTGTTAAAAGGGTAAAAGAACTAAAGGAGCAGGGCTACAAGATGGCAATCCGAAAGCTCCCAATAAGCAGCTTCGAACCCTACAAGGAAATAATTGCAAAATGCGATTATATCCTTCTTGATCATGTTAAGATCGATATTTCAAAGGCCAAGATATATTTCAAGAAGCAGTATCCAGCCATCAAGCTCTGCGCTGTAAACGTTGATACGCAGGAGCAGTACGATGAGCTTATCAAGGATGGCGGATATGATCTCTATGAGGGACGTTTCTTTAGAATGCCAATAACCAACACTGAGACAGAAGTAAGTCCTTTGAAGGTGAACTATATAGAACTGTTAAATGTTGTCAATGCTCCCGATTTTGATCTTACAGATGCAGCAGATGTAATTGGAAAAGACCCTGCTCTTGTAATATCTCTTTTGGAGATCGTTAACAGAATGGCTCTTAATTCTGAGATCACATCCATCAGACACGCAGCAGCAATGCTTGGACAGAAGGAGCTGAAAAGATGGATCAACACAGCAGTAACGAAGGAACTGTGTGCAGATAAGCCTAGTGAACTTATCAGACTTGTAATGATAAGAGCTAAGTTTGCAGAGAATCTTGCTCCTGAATTTGAGATGGCTATGCAGGCACCAGAGCTGTTCATCATGGGACTTTTCTCAGCTCTTGACCGCATGCTTGAAAAACCAATGGATGAAGCCCTTAATATGGTTCAGGTTTCCAAAAACGTCAAAGAAGCTCTTCTTGAAAATAAAGGAGACTTCGCTCCTGTGCTTGAATTTATCAAGCGCTACGAGGATGCTGACTGGACTGAGGTTTCAAGACTTCTTGTTCTTAGCAAGATGGATATGGACAAGATATATGCAGCATACCTTGGGGCACTTAGGTGGTATAGGGATCTGATTCCGGCATAAGAAAGGATTCTTATTTGCTGGTACCATGAGGACAGTCTATGATTAGTGCAAAAGGCATAGGAAGTGTTATCACCTTCAACCTTGCAGCTATGATAATTGCCGTGACCTGTCTGTTTTATACGTTGGTCATGCGCAGAAAGCTCAGGCTGAAGAATAAGCTTTTTTTAGCAAATATAATAATAGTTATTGTCAATGCTCTGACAGTAATACTGGGAGATCTGGCAATGGGAAGTGGGCTTGCAGACAGTAGCAAGCTCATTTTAGCCAATGCCCTTCAGTTTATCTATTATTTTACTCACTATGCCATTGCGCCCTTCTTTGCTATGTATATAATCCTTGTCTGTAATGTTTCCTACAGATTCCCTGAGCGGGCAAGGGTTTTTCTCATTTTGCCGTTTTATTGTCTGGAGTTTTTAGTCCTTATAAATCCCCTGACTCACTTTGTCTATACCTATGACAGCAATCTTACTCTTCATAGACATTTTGGCGTTTATCTGGCCTACATCCAGGCTGCCTTTTACATTCTCTTTTCAATCGTTGCACTCCTTCTTTACTGGAACACCCTCAACAGATTAAAAAAGATAGCACTTTTATATTTCTTTTTCATAGTTGTGATTGGAACCCTGATACAGATGGTATTCATTGAAATCAAGTGTGAGCTGATGTGCGAAGCTATTGGATTTATGGGGATCATGATAGTCCTTGAAAATGACGATGACAGGCTGGATACTCCGACTGGTGCTTTCAATCGAAACGCATTTACAAGAGATGTCACCAGCTATTTCAAGTATGGAAGAAAGTTCAATGTGATCTGCATGCGGATCATCAATGCAGATGTTTACCGCAAGATCACAGGTTATGAGACCTTTGAAAAAGTTATTGCTTCAGCTGTTAACTTCGCAGGAAACCAGAACAGCAAGATAGATGTTTACAGATCATCTGCAGACAGCCTTATGGTTCTGTGTCCTGACATTGATTTCCAGGAGGCAAGAAGGATAGCAAGCACGCTGTTCATTGAGGCCAATGGTGACTGGACAGTAGATGGTAGCAGAGTGCACCTTAAAACTGCAGTGCTGCTGGCAAAATGTCCGGAGCAGTTTACCGCACTTGACCAGCTGTATCTTCTTTCTGACTCAGCCATTGATGCATCTGATGAAAAAGTGCTCTGCTGCAACGACCTTAATTTCCTCTTAAGAAGGGGAGAGATCGAGAGCGCAGTAAGGCGAGGAATCAGGGAAAAGAGCTTCAGGGTTTATTTTGAACCAATTTATAAAAAAGAGGATCTGTCCATCTGTGGAGCCCAGGCAACCCTTAAGTTTGAGGACAAGGAGCTTGGAGTAATAGAGCCATCAGAGTTCATTCCAATAGCAGAGCAGACTGGTATGATCGAAAACCTTGGATGGTTTGTAATGGATGAAGCCATGTACTTCCTTGGCGGTATGACCCAGGAGCTGGGACTTGAGTTTATTGAGATCGGACTGTCTTCAGTCCAGCTCATTAAGTCGGACTTTGTATTAAAGACCAGAAAATTACTTGAAGAGCACGGAGTGGCTCCTTCACAGATCATATTTGATATAACCGAGTCTGCAGCAGCAACAGACCAGGACGTGCTTGGCAATGTCATGAAGCAGCTTGATGAAGACGGCATCAGATTTTTCATGGATGAGTATGGCACTGGTTTCTTTAACATGCAGTCGGCATCTTCGCTCATATTTGAAGGCGTCAAGATGGACGCAGGCCTTCTTAAGATGGTAGGGGATCAGCGCCAGAACAAGATCATCTTAGAGAACAGGCTCAAGATGATGAATCAGATGGGCAAGAAGGTTGTCCTTGATCACATCGACTCCCAGGAACTTATGGATATCGTTTCCGGTATCAAGTCGGATTTCCTAAAGGGAAGATACTTCTCGGAAGCTGTCAGCAAAACTGAGTTTGTCGCGATCCTTCGTGCAACTGAGCTTGCCAAGATGGAGGAGAGAAGAGCAAAGGCGGCAAACGACGCCAAGAGTAATTTCCTTGCAAACATGTCCCACGAGATCAGAACTCCTATAAATGCTGTGCTTGGTATGAACGAAGTTATCCTTCGTGAGTGCAAGGATGAAAAGATCCTTGAGTACGCCCAGAATATTGAAGGTGCAGGAAGGACTCTTTTGTCCCTTATCAACGACATCCTCGACTTCTCCAAGATCGAGGCTGGAAGCATGGAGATACATGAGGCTGAGTACGACTTTAGTACCGTGCTGAATGACATCTTTAACATGGTGCACATCAAGGCAGAGCAGAAAGTCATTGACCTTGTTTTTGATGTGGACGAGAATATACCAAATTCCATGATGGGTGATGAAATGAGACTTCGCCAAATCATGGTCAATGTCCTTAACAATGCCATCAAATACACATCTGAGGGAAGTGTTACTTTAAGGGTTAAAGGTGAGCGCAGCTTTAACGACAGGATCATCCTTCACATTGATGTTATAGATACAGGAATTGGGATCAAGCCCGAGGACAGGCAGTCACTGTTTGAAAAGTTCAAACGCCTTGATATTGATAAAAACAAGACTGTGGAAGGAAGCGGCCTTGGCCTTGCCATCACCTCATCCCTCCTTGAGCTTATGGGCGGAACCATTGACGTTGAGAGCGAATATGGCAAGGGCTCTACCTTTAAGCTGGCGCTTCCTCAGAAGATAGTAAATGATGTTCCTATAGGCGACTTTAAGACAAGGCTTCAGTCCTCCTTAAAGGAGAGAAAGACCTATAAAGAGAAGTTTACCGCTCCGGAAGCACATATCCTTGTAGTGGACGATACCCCTATGAACCATGTGGTGATCAGGGAACTGCTTAAGCACACGCTTCTTCAGATAGAGACAGCAAGAAGCGGTCAGGAGTGCCTTGAAAAGCAGCACAGTAAAAAGTATGATCTGATCCTTTTGGACTATCGTATGCCAAATATGGATGGTATTGAAACCCTTCAGGCAATGAAGAAGGATGAAACATCGGTGAACAAGGATACACCGGTCATTGTTCTTACAGCCAATGCCATATCCGGAGCAAGAGAAAGCTTCATAAGAGAAGGCTTTGATGATTACTTAAGTAAACCTATTGAGAGCGATAAGCTTGAAGAAGCTCTTATTAAGTACCTTCCAAAGAACAAGGTAGTGATCACAAGTGCTTTGGAAGAGGACCAGACAAAAGAGATAGAAAGTAGGGCGCGGGATGAGATACCAGATTACCTTCTCGGACTTGAAAAGGTAGATATACATGAGGGACTTAAAAACTGCGGAAGCGTAGACAGTTACATGAGTATCCTGAAGGTCTACTATGACTCAGCAGACATGACAAGGAACAACATCGAATCAGCCTATGCAGACAAGAATATCAAGGATTACACAAGCTATGTTCATTCTCTTAAGAGCACCTCAAGGACCATTGGGGCAAAAGAGCTGTCAGGGCTCTCAGAGATGCTTGAAAAGGCAGGAAATGAGCATGATGTGAACACCATAGAAGAGTATCACAATGAGCTTTTAAACCTCTATTCCATAGTTATTTATTCACTTTCACGGCTTCCTGAATTTGATCAGGGGCAGTCTGATGACAGCGATGATGGAAAAGAGCCTATAAGCAAATCAAGGATGATAGATGCTTATCAGACTATCATTGAGGTGAGCAAATCCCTGGATTATGACACACTGACATTTATCCTGGATTCCATAAAGAACTACAAGCTAAAGCCACAGGATAAAGATATTGTAAAGAAAATTGGAGATATGGCTTATAAGCTTCAGTGGGACGAGATAAGTGAACTTGCATCAACGGGCCTTAAAGGGCTACAGGAGTAAGGTATGTTTAACAAAAAGATTGTGTTTGTGAGAAATGAAGAGACTTTTTTGGCCAATGCCATTAAAAATGCCATGATCGCGGCCAAATATACGGTGGTGGAATCAACCTATTCCATAGCAGATCTGTCCAGCAAGAAAAGCGGGGCAAGTCTCATAGTTCTTTATACTGATTCGGAGTTTGAAGAACACAGGGACGCCATGGTTTACTTTAAGGATCTGTGCGTAGAAGAGAGAATGATCATGATGGTCATTGGAGATAAGCCTGCCTTTGACCTTGTCCATCAGTATATCCCAAGAGAGGACGTTGCCTTTGAAGTTACAAGGCCTCTTGATATGGGAGACCTTATGAGCAAGATCGCCATAGCCACCGATGATGAATTTGAGATGCAGAGAAGAAAATGCATCCTTGTGGTTGACGATGATCTTACTTTCCTGCAGATGATCAGGGAGTGGCTAAAGGACACCTACAGAGTTGGAATGGCAAACTCAGGGACCCAGGCTGTTGCCTGGCTTGCCACCAACAAGGCAGACCTTATCCTTCTTGACTATGACATGCCGGTGCTTGATGGACCAAAGGTAATGGAGATGCTAAAGAGTGAGTCCTTTTCAAACTCTACTCCTGTAATGTTCCTTACCGGCAAGAATGACAGAGAGAGCGTTACAAACGTTATTTCCCTAAAGCCTGTTGATTATCTTCTGAAATCTATTTCAAAGGACAAGCTTCTTGCTACGCTTGATACATTCTTCAAATCAAGGAAGAGCGACAGATGAACTATGATGTGATAGGTGGGTTGTCATTTAGAATAGCAGCGGCAATTATTTGTGTTACCTGTATTTTTTATACGGCTGTGATGCGCAGATCAAACAAAAAACGCCTTCGCAGCCGCCTTTTCCTTGCTATGCTTTCGATAATCTTTATCAACTGCATAACTGGTCTGATCGCTATCTTTGTGACACCATCTTCCCTTCCGTATACTGCCAGGCTTGTTATAACCTATATCTGTAACTTTATATATTATTTGACTCACCTTGCACTTATTCCTGTCTTTTGTATTTATATCATTGTTGTATGCGAGGTATTCCACAAACTAAGTAGAACAAGGCTCCTCATTTTTTTGGCCCCATTCCTTATACTTGAGCTTGTGATCTTAACAAATCCCATCACGCACTTTTATTTTCAATATGACGAAAATCTCTTTTACGCAAGAGGAACTGGCCTTTACATCGCCTACCTTGTGTGCATTTCCTATGTCTTTTTTTGCGTCTATCTTATCAAGCGCTTCTGGAATACCATGAACAATCTTCAGAAGGTTGCAATGTTCTATTTTATGTTCCTTGCCACAAGTGCAACTATAATCCAGATGCTGTTCCCGGCTGTAGTATGCGAGCTTTTGGGAGAGGCCCTTGGACTTATGGGACTTATGATCATGATAGAAAGAGACGACTATAGACTGGACTACAGGACCAATGCCTATAACAAGACAGCTCTTTTACACGATATGAATGTATATCTTGGGGTTAAAAGAGATTTCTATGTTATATGCGTAAGAGTCATAAATGATGAACTCTACAGGAGAGTTGTAGGCCATGAAGGTTATGACAGCCTTATGGCAGAGATCGCAGATTTCCTGGAAAAACTCGATGACAGGTACGATTCTTATAGAGCAAATGGAGGAAATTTCTTTCTTGTTTGTCCTGAAGCTACCAAAGAAGCTGTTGATGCGATATTATTAAATATCGAGGACAGATTTAAACAGAGCTTTTCAGCAGGTGGAGGTATCACCAACGTCAAGATCAAGGTTTTGTGCGCCAAGTGCCCTGAGGAACTTAGCGATGCAAGTGATGTGCTTTTGCTGGCGGAGGCTGAGCTTGAGAATATAGACAAAATGGTTCTTCTTGGCGACGACCTTGATTTCATCCTAAGGAAGATCAGTATTGAGAGAGCCATTACCAAGGGCGTTGCGGAGAGCAGCTTCAAGGTCATGTACCAGCCGGTATATGAAAAAAGTTCGCGAAAGATCGCATCTGCAGAAGCGTTTCTTGTTTTGAAGGAACTGGAAGCTCTAAAGGTAAGTTTTGCAGAATTCATGTCTGTAGCAGAGAATACAGGCTTTGTAACTGAGCTTGAATTTCGTATGATAGATTCAGTGTGCAAGTTTATAAGTGAAGGACTTGCCCGCACTGTTACAAATCCCTGCAGTATTGTGATCCACATAATGTCTGTTCAGGTTATTTCACATGAGCTTATTAAGAGAGTAAAAGAGAGCCTTGACAAGTATGGGGTTGACCCAAAGTTTTTGGTGTTTGATGTAAGTGACACTATTGCAATGCAGGCAGAAGAGGAACTTGAATATGTCATTGATGAGTTTAGAAAGATGAACCTTCCCTTCGTGCTTGCAACTGAAGAAGCAGGACTTCTTGGACTTGACAGCAGGATAGTAGCCAAATTTGACGGCGTTTCCATCAACGTTAAAAAGCACTATGAGTCGATCCATCAGGGACAGGAAGATATCATCTTAAAGAACAGGACCACAATGATCGGTCAGTTGGGAATGATAATGATCCTGACTGGAGTAGATTCTGAAGAATTATATAAAAAAGCCAGCAAGGTTACAGCCAATTATCTGGTTGGAACATACCTTTCTGGATTGTGCTCAAGGAACGAGTTGCAAAACAAGTTCTGGCACGAAGATACATTTAACAGGGAATGGTAATTACTGGTTTATGAAGTACGTATATGAAACACATCTGCACACTGTAGAGGCAAGCGCCTGTGCCAGGACTAAAGGGGAAGACTATATAGATTACATGAAAGGCCTGGGCTATTCCGGGATCATTGTCACAGACCATTTCTTTACAGGAAACAGCTGTGTTCCCAGGGATCTTCCCTGGAAGGAGAGAGTAAATATCTATTGCAGCGGCTATGAGCACGCCCTTAAAAGAGCAGGGGAGGATTTTACTGTACTCTTTGGAATTGAGTATAACTTCCAGGGAGATGAGTTTCTCATATACGGCGTAGATAAACAGTGGCTTTTGGATAATCCCGACCTTGAGGACAGGAGCGACAGGTACAGGATTTATAAAAAGGTACATGAGGCAGGCGGCATTATGATCCAGGCTCATCCCTACAGGGAGAGAGGGTATCTGTCTGAGATAAACATTACTCCAGGAGTCAGTGACGGTGTAGAGGTTTATAACGCAGCTAACCCTGATGAACAGAATGCAAGAGCCTATATGTATGCAAAAAGCCGGGGGATTAAGATGACCGGAGGATCTGATATTCACTATTTTGGCCAGCCAGACATGGGTGGTACAGTCTTTGATCATCCTATTAATTCAATAGGGGAGTTCGTTTTGGCATTTCAAAATGGAGAAGGAATGCCCGTATATAAAAAGAATATAACAAATCCAGACATGGACTTTAGGCCTGTGGCAGATAATAATGACCTTACAGAAACTGATAAAAGTCCAAATTTAGAGGTTTTCTGGCACTAAGAAATTATGATTTGGAGGAAATTTATGGAGAAGTGGGCTAGATTAAAGTATCAACCAGGTGTATCGCTTTATGACGATGGACAGCGCGTGACTGGAAGTAAAAGGCATATTGATATTTCCAAGGCGGCAGCAGATGAATCGATAGTTCTTTTAAAGAACAATGGAGTTCTTCCCCTTTCAAAGGACACAAAGCTTGCGCTGTTTGGAAAGGCAAGCTACGAGTATGTAAAAGGCGGCGGTGGATCAGGAGATGTGTACTGCAAATATATCCACTCACTGTATGATGGCCTCAAGATAAGGGGAGCAGAAGTCTTTGAGCCTCTTATAGACCTTTATAAGGATAAGCTTAAAAAGCAGTACGATGAGGGGATAGTCCCTGGCATGACAGATGAAATAGAAGTGCCAGAGGAGCTTTTTGACAGAGCAGGGGCTTTTACTGATACTGCCCTTGTGGTTATAAACAGGTTTTCAGGAGAAAGCTGGGATCGTAGCAATATCTCCTGTGACAATGAGTTTAATCCATGGCCTAAGGGACTATCTATGACTGAAGTTTCAGGCAGGGTATTTCCTGAAGGTGATTTTTATATCACAGAAAAAGAAAAAGCCATGATAGAAGCCGTAAAGAAGAGGTTTAAAAATGTCATCGCCATCCTGAATATTGGCGGAGTAATTGACTGCAGGTGGATCGCAGAGGATGACGCCATAAATGCTGCCATCTACATGGGACAGGGCGGTATGGAAGGCGGACTTGCCTGCGCAGATGTCCTTTTGGGTAACGTATGCCCTTCAGGAAGACTTGTTGATACCTTTGCGGGAAGTCTTTCAGACTATCCTTCTACAGAAGGGTTTCATGACAGCTTCGACTATGTTGACTACAACGAAGATATTTATGTTGGCTACAGATATTTTGAAACGATAGGCGGCGCATCAGATAAGGTGGTGTATCCTTTTGGCTACGGCCTTTCCTACACAACTTTTGAAACTGAAGTAGTATCACAGGGAGCTATGTCTGACGGCTTTAGCTTTACTGTTAAGGTGACCAATACAGGAAATGCTCCTGGAAAAGAGGTCGTTCAGCTGTACTTTTCTGCGCCGCAGGGTCTTCTTGGAAAACCAAAAAAAGCCCTTGCTGACTTTGAAAAGACAAAGGAGCTTGCACCAGGGGAGTCAGTACTTGTGCCACTTTCAGTGACATTCTATCAGATGTCATCTTTTGACGACCTTGGAAAAGTAAAGGAAGCTTCCTATGTCCTTGAAAAGGGCGTATACGAGTTTTATATAGGATCAGATGTAAGAAGTGCAGAAAAGGTAGAGTTTTCCTATGGCCTTGACAGCGATGTTGTGGTAAAAGAACTGACTCATAAGCTTAGAACTGTATCTCTTAAAAAGAGAATGCTCTCTGATGGAAGCTATGAAGAGCTTCCTACAGGCAAGGCAAAGGATATAAATGAGTGCATATTTGAAAAGATGGAGCCTGGAACTGAGGAGGCATTAACTCCAAGGATAAGAGAGGTAGAAAGCCATTACCTTACACATCCTTACAAGGAAGGTGCCATCACCTTAGAGGATGTGGCAAATGGAAAAGCTTCTTTGGATGAGTTTGTTTCAGCTCTTCCAATAGATAGGCTTATTGATATTCTTGGCGGCCAGCCCAACACCGGAGTTGGCAATGTATTTGGATTTGGCAATCTTCCTGAGTATGCAGTTCCCAATGCCCAGACAGCAGACGGCCCTGCAGGCGTAAGAATAAATCCCCAGACCGGAGTCCTTACAACTGCATTCCCATGTGCAACATCAATTGCCTGCACATGGAACAAGGACCTGGCTGAAGAGATCGGTTTTGCAGGAGGAGAAGAACTTAAGGAAAACAACCTCTGCGTATGGCTTACACCTGCCATCAATATCCACAGAAATCCTATGTGCGGCAGAAACTTTGAGTACTATTCAGAGGATCCATATCTTACAGGTCGCATGGCAGCAGCTATGGTAAGAGGTATCCAGAAAAACAAAGTCGGTGCCAGCGTTAAGCACTTTGCCTGCAACAACAAGGAAACCAACAGAAAACACTGCGACTCAAGAGTATCTGAGAGAGCCCTCCGTGAGATATATTTAAAGGCCTTTGAGATTGTTGTAAGAGAGTCTGATCCATATACCATCATGTCCTCCTACAACGCAGTTAATGGCGAGAGGACTTCAGAATCCCACGACCTTCTTACAGGTATCCTAAGGGATGAGTGGGGCTTTAATGGTTTTGTGACTTCAGACTGGTGGAACAGGGCAGAGCAGTATAAGGAAATAAACGCTGGCAATGACCTTAAGATGGGCTGCGGCTTTACTGACAGAGTTCTAAAGGCCATGGAAATGGGCGCCATAGACAGAAAAACAATCGAGACAAGTGCAAAGAGGATCCTTAATGTGATTCTGAGATTTGACTGATAATATTTGGAGGACGTTATGATAAGACATTGTACTAAAGTTAAGGATTCTATAAAGGACTATTCAAGAAAGGGCACCTTTGCAAGCTTCCTTCCGGGGATTGCAGGCATTAAGGGCATTCCCATCTGGTGCTACTACGTAAACAGAGGACAGGCAGTTGCAAGCTTTGGCGTAGCTGACAAGGACCACGGCATAATGGAATTTTCTCCTGCCCACAACTCTTACCAGATGGTAAAAAGAACAGGCTTTAGAACCTTTGTTAAGACTGACGGAAGCTTTTTTGAGCCCTTCTATACTGACAATGCTTCTGAAGAGATGACCATCTATATGAATGGCTTTGGGATCAGCGATAAAAGCGAAGAAGCAGGTATTACCACAAACGTTGACTACACAACTCTGCCAGGAGAAGAGATCGGAGCCCTTCTTAGAGTTGTGACAATAAGGAACGATTCAGATAAGACAAGAAGCTTTGAAGTTCTTGATGGAATGCCGGCACTGGTACCTTACGGGGTTGAGCAGTTTGGACTTAAGATGATGACCCAGACCACCAAGGCATGGATGCAGGTTGAGGATGTGGATAAAAAGGTTCCATATTACAGGGTCCGTGTAAGTATGGAAGACTCAGCAGTTATACAGAAGGTGGATGGAGGAAACTTTGGCTTTGCTGTTTCGGAAGGGACAGAAAAGCTCAGCGTCATTGCAGATCCAAGGCTTGTGTTCTCCTATGACCTTTCATTTAACAGGCCTGAGGGCTTTATAGCTTCTTCAATGGAAGAGCTTTTAAACAGCGAGCAGAACCTTTCCAACGAGTTCCCATGCTGCTTCTTTGCCTGCAAAAAAGATCTGGCACCTTCTGAGGAGCTTACCATCTATGAGATAATTGGACAGGTACGAAATAAGGAGGTCCTTGGTAAGTTCCTTGAAAAGAAAATTGACGGAGCCTATTTCGAAAAGAAATTTATGGAGGCTGACAGTCTTACAGATGCTCTTACTGACGTGGTTGCAACAGAGACTGCAAACAGCGTATTTGACGCCTATACAAGAGTAAACTACATGGACAATGTCCTTAGGGGCGGAAGTCCCATTGACCTTGCAGGCCACATTTTCTATGTGTACTCAAGAAAGCACGGAGACCTGGAAAGAGACTACAACTACTTCTCCATGTCACCTGAGTTCTACTCCCAGGGAAACGGTAACTTCAGAGATGTTAACCAGAACAGAAGGTGCGACAGCTTCTTTAGTGCAAGTGATAAGGTTGGACTTAGGAATATAAGGCAGTTCTATTCGCTTATTCAGCTTGATGGCTACAACCCGCTTAAGATTGAGCAGCTTCGCTATACAGTTTCGGAAAGTGCTCTAAATGGCATTTGGCTTAAACAGCCCTTTACTCCTGGAGAGCTTTATGCAGCTCTTATAGATAAGGGTGCAGAGAGCTCTTTTGAAGGCATCATGAAAAATGCTATTGAAACCGGCGGAGCAGAATTTGGAGAAGGCTACTGGAGCGACCACTGGTCCTACAACCTTGACCTTATTGAGGATTACCTTGAAGTATTCCCTGACAAGGAAAAAGAGCTTTTGTACGACACTACTGTAACTGCCTTTGACTGCAAGAAGAAGGTGCTTCACAGAGATGAAAGATACGTAAAGACTGAAAACGGCATAAGACAGTATAACTTCCTTGCCAGCAGAGATACTAAGGAAGAAGGCTCTTTTGCAGAATTTAAAAATGGAGAGGCTGTTTCGATGTCCATGGCAGCCAAGATGCTCCTTTTATCTGCAGTTAAATTCTCAAGCCTTGACGTGTGCGGAATGGGTATTGAGATGGATGGCGGAAAGCCAGGATGGTACGACGCACTTAATGGAATGCCTGCACTTCTTGGCTCATCAATGAATGACACCTATGAGCTCCTTAGGATGATCAGCTATGTTTCATCAAGGATAGGGCACTATGGCGAAAACATTGAGATCCCCGCTGAGGCAGCGAAGTTTATAGATTCCCTTGTGGAGATCGAGAGCTCTTTTGACCTTAATAACAGTAGCAGCGAAAGCAAATTTGCAAACTGGGATGCGAGAAATAAGGCAAGGGAAGACTATAGAGACAAAGTCTATGAGAATCTCTCAGGAGAGTTTAAAACCCTCTCAGCAGAATATGTGGTTAAGGTACTTGATACCTTTGCAAAGAGGATAAATAAGGGTGTTGACAGAGCAGTAGAAATAGGTCAGGGAATAAGCCCGTCCTACTTTACCTATGATGTGGACAGATACGAGGAAAAGGACGGTAAGATAATTCCTCTTTCCATGAAGATGTCAAAGGTTCCTGATTTCCTTGAGGGACCTGTGAGATTCCTTAAGCTTGACAGAAGCCTTGAGGATAAGAGGGCTCTTTATAACAAGGTCAAAGAAAGCGATCTGTTTGACAAGGACCTTAACATGTACAAGGTAAATGCCTCACTTTTACAGGCAAGCTTTGAGCTTGGAAGGTGCAGAGCCTTCACTCCCGGATGGCTTGAGAATGAGTCCATCTGGATGCACATGGAGTACAAGTACCTGCTTGAACTTTTAAGAAGCGGACTCTACCCCGAGTTCTTTGAGGACTTTGGAAAAATGGCAGTACCATTCCTTGACAAGGATGTCTATGGAAGAAGTACCCTTGAAAACTCATCTTTTATCGCCAGCAGCAAAAACCCTGATAAGAGCATAAGAGGAAAGGGCTTTGTTGCAAGGCTCTCTGGCTCAACAATTGAGTTTATCAGTATGTGGAAACTCATGTTCTTTGGAAAGAGAGTTTTCAGGCTTTCTGGTGGAGAGTTGTCATTTGGTGTAGAACCAGCTATTCCGTCTTATCTTTTAAAAGAAGCTGGCGGAAAGTACATGGTTTCATCAACACTTCTTGGAAAGACAAAAGTAATCTACGAGATGAGCGATAAGAGGGATTATTATCCTGGTAACTATGAAGTTACAGAATATACCCTAAGGTTTGCTGATGGAAAAGAGATAACGGAAAGCAAAGCTGTACTTGGTAAGGAACTGGCTCTTTCCATAAGGGAAGGTAAGGCCTGTGAGATTAAGGTTGTGCTTAAAAGTATCAGCTAAAAGGAGATGAACATAGTGAATCAGAAGCATCTGCCAAGAGTAAGAATGTTTAGCGTAAGATTTATGGTTGCCAGTGTGCTATGTATAGCGCTAAATGCGACGCTGTGCTATTTCATAACCACAAGTGGTCTGCCATTTTACTTTGACACCATAGGTACTATACTTATGGCTTTTGTCATGGGACCACTTCCGGCAATCGTAGTGGCTGTTGCAACCAGTCTTATATGTAGTTTTTATTCTGCAGATGCGATTTACTTTGCACTTCTTGGTGTATTTGTCGCTATAAGGGCGGCTTCCTATATCCAGAATGAAAAGAGCAGGCCTATCCATCTCATATGCCTTATTGGTGATCTTGCGCTTATTTCAGGCGTTGTGGGAACTACATTCCAGTGGCTCTTACTTGGGCAGCCTATGCTTTCATATGTAAGTGAAAATGCAAGGCTTTTATCCGGAGATAATGAAAAGCTCTTTTTTCTTAGCTCCATGCTGATCGTTATAGCTCTTAACATAGTGGATAAGGGCGTCTCTGTGATCGTTGCGCTTGCCATTTATATGATCATGCCAGAGGTGGTAAGAAAGCACCTGTGGAATAGCAAATGGAGACAAAAGGCTCTTACAAAGGAAGATCTAAAGGCCATCAGAACAAATGCAAAGAAACGCGGCAGCTCTCTTCGAGTAAAGGTCATGCTTCTTCTGGTATCTTTAGTTGTTGTACTTACGCTTCTTCTTGGAATCGTCAGTGTAAGGATCAACTATCAGTCCATTAAATCTGATGGCAAGGAAATGGTTGCGGATGTGGCCAAGTATGCGGCGTTGTTTTTTAACACAAATGACTTTGAGAAATTCTTAGAAGACGGCAGCAAGATTTCTGAATACACTAACACCAAATATATGCAGTACAACACGCAGCTGCTTTCACTTAAACAGATTTTTTCAAAGGTGGAATATCTGTATGTTTACCAGATAAGAGAAGATGGGTGCTATACATTATTTGACACTGATAAAGAGATACAAAAAACGGGCTATGTTGGAGACAAGATTGATTTTGATGAAACGTATCTTCCTCTGGTTCCGGATCTTCTTTTAGGCAAAAAGATACCCGTACAGGAAGTGGACAGCAGATTTGGGCTCTTTATAACTGCTTATGAGCCAATTACTGATCCTGACGGAAATCCTACAAATTACTACGTTGGAGCAGATATTGCCATTGAAAATTACAATCAGTATTTAAGGAGATATATTTTAAGGCTTGGTCTTGCTTTTTCAGGATTCTTTGCCATGATCCTGGCATATGGTATTTACACCAGTGCATATCATCTGGTGTATCCAATGAGCTGCCTTGAGAGAAGTATTGATGACATTATTACAAATATGGATGATCAGGACAAACTAGATGACAGTGTAAGAAATCTTGAAAGCCTTGATATCAGAACAGGTGATGAGGTGGAGAACCTATACAGAGCTTCCTGTGAAATGGCCAATCAGTCAGCTGAGCAGATAAGGAGTATAAGGCTTCTTGCAAGGAGCAATGAAAAGATGCAGACAGGTCTTATCATGACCATGGCTGATATCTTTGAAAACCAGGAGATAGATTCAAGGGCGCATATCCAAAAGACAACAGAGTATGTAAGGATAATACTTGAAGGACTTAGAAAAAAAGGGTATTACACAGAAAAACTAACGGACAAATTTATTAATGATGTAGAGATATCTGCGCCGCTTTATGACATAGGTAAGGTTAAAATACCTTCTTCAATTCTTAATAAGCCAGGAGAGCTTACTGATGAAGAAGAAAAGATCATGGAAACCCATACTACGGAAGGCAAAAAGATCCTTGAAAACGCCATCTCAACAGTTGAAGGTGAGAACTATCTGAAGGAAGCCAGAAACATGGCGGCCTATCACCATGAAAACTGGGATGGAACAGGATATCCACTTGGACTTCACGGAGAGGTAATACCTCTTTCAGCCCGTATCATGGCTATAGCAGATATATTTGATGAACTTACTTCGGCCAGGGTTTACAGAAATGCTGAAACAGCTGCCGAAGCTCTGGAAGAACTAAAAAAAGGTGCAGGCACCAGATTTGATCCAAAATGCGTAGAGGTCTTCGAAGACTCTTTTGCAGAGGTCAAGAGTGTTCTCAGAAAATATCCGGGCAGTTAAGAAAAGTAATAGTCTTTTTGCGGAGGGGGCAGTATATGTCTGACGTAAGCAGGATAAAAGGATATATTTTTGCAGCGGCTGTTGGCGCTATTTTCACATTATGGTCCATAACGGCTTTTGCAAGTGAAGATACAGATATCACCATAGGAGGCGGCTTTGCAGCAACAGGTCAGATAGAAGATTTGGGCTATATGGCTGTTCTTTATGATGCGGATAATGGTCTTCCAACCTCTGAGGCCAACTGCGTCCTTGGTGCTTCAGATGGCTATTTGTGGATAGGGGGATACTCTGGCATTTTTAAATATGACGGTGTAACGTTCGAGAGAATGTCCTCTCTTGACGGACTTACTAATGGCAGGAGTATTTTTGAGGACAGCAAGGGAAGAATATGGGTGGGAACCAATGACAATGGAGTCGTGGTCATAGATGGTGAAAACTACATCCATTATTCAAAAGAAGATGGTCTTTCTTCTTCCTCCATAAGAAGTTTTATCGAGGACAACAGCGGAAATATCTACATAGGCTCCACAGCAGGTGTATCCTACGTTGACAGTGATATGAACCTGCATCTTGTGGATGACGAAAGGATAAACAACGAGAGGATACTTAGGCTTGTCTCTGATGTGACAGGCAACATCTACGGTCAGACCAAGTCAGGCAATGTGTTCAGGCTCTCCTATGGAAAGGTCACAAACTTTTTTACCAGCAGGGACCTTGGGATCGAACAGATAACAACTATCCTTGCTGATCCTGATAGAAGTGGAAAAATATACTTTGGCACAGCTACAGGGCACATTTACTATGGCACTTTTGGTGATACAGCAGAAGAGCTCAAATGGATAAATGCCAGCACAGCCAAGAACATTCACTGGATGAGCTATGACTGCGGCCGCATCTGGATAAGCTCTGAAAACAGCATTGGGTATCTTGATGAGACCGACAGGTTTAAGATCATTGAAAACCTGCCAATGAAGGATTCAATAGAAATGATGACTTCCGATTATCAGGGCAACATGTGGTTTGCTTCTTCAAGACAGGGCATCATGAAGATCGTTTCAAGCAGCTTCCAGGATTTCTCTGGAAAAGCAAGCCTTCCAGTGGATGTTGTAAATGCCACCTGCATGTATAAAGGAAATCTTTATGCTGGAACAAATAATGGCTTATGGATAATCGGTGATGGACATAATGCAGTTTTTAACAAGCTGACAGCCTATATTGGCAATGACAGGGTCAGGGACATATTAGAAGATGATGAGGGAAATCTCTGGATCGGAGTTTTTCAGGGAGAGCATGCCCTCGTAAGATATGAACCTAATGGTAACATGACTAATTTTTCAACAAGCAATGGGCTGCCAGGCAACGATATAAGATGCATTACCAAGACAGCCGATGGCAGGATACTTGTGGGAACTAACGACGGCGTGGCTGTTTTAAAGGACGGCGAAGTGGTTTCAAGCTATGGCCCTTCTGAGGGACTTAAAAATACTGTGATCCTTACAGTATGTGAAGGCCCTTCAGGATGCATCTATGCCGGTACTGACGGCGATGGACTTTATGTGATAGAGAAAAATGGGATTACCAGAATGGATAACAGCTTTACCAGTGACGTTATCATGAGGGTTAAGTGGGACAAGTTAAGAGAAGTTTACTGGGTCATCACATCTAATTCCATTGAGTACATGAAGGAGGGAGTGGTAACCAACATCACAACTTTTCCATACAACAACGTGTTTGATATTTTCTTCGACGAGGGCGACTACTGCTGGATCACGTCATCCCAGGGCATATACAGAGCCAAGGGAGAAGAACTTCTAAATGACAATGTATCTGACTACAGGCTGTATAACAAGGCCAATGGACTTACCAGTGTACCTGTTGCCAATGGAAGATGCTTCTACGACGGAGGCGATGATTTTTATATAGCAGGTGGCACAGGAGTTTCACTTCTTAACGTTGCAAGCTGCAGAGACGAGACAGCTTCTGCCAAGGCTGTAGTTAAGGAGATACTTCTTGACGGCGAAAAGATACTTCCTGATGAAAACGGAGGTTACACCATCCCTGCTGGAAATGGACGTATCAGGATATCCACAGCAATACTTGACTACACCATGACCAATCCTACTGTCCATGTGTATCTGGAGGGAGGTAAAGATGAGGGCGTAACGGCCCCGCAAAACAAGCTCCCCTACATTGAGTATACTGGGCTTAATTATGGCAACTATGTTCTTCATGTTCAGACATTAAACAGCGGCAATGGCAACGTGCTGTCTGACACCACATTTAACATCAAAAAGGAACCACATTTTTATGAGCTTACTCTTATAAGGGTACTGTTCATCGCACTTATTGCTGCAATAGTTGGTATTGTGGTTTGGCGTGTCATGTCAGGAACTGTCATCAGAAAGCAGTACATTCAGATCCAGGAAGCCAAGGAGGAAGCTGAGAGGGCCAACATGGCCAAGTCAAGGTTCCTTGCCAATATGTCCCATGAGATCAGGACTCCTATCAATACCATTCTTGGAATGGATGAGATGATCCTGAGAGAAGATGGCAAAAATGTCCCGGATGGGTACTACCTTTCTGTTATGGGCTATGCTCTTGATATCAAGGGAGCTACAGAATCACTACTTAGTCTTATAAATGACCTTCTTGATATATCCAAGATTGAGTCTGGCAAGATGCATCTTGTAGAGCAGGAGTACGATGTTGAGGCGGTCTTCAGGGCAGTCATCAAGATGATAAGAGTCCGTGCAGAATCCAAGAAACTTTACTTTGATGTGGAGATTGATGAGACAACCCCAAAGCGCCTCTATGGCGATGATGGAAAGATCAAACAGATCGTGCTTAACCTTTTGACCAACGCTGTAAAGTACACAGACGAGGGCGGATTTACCCTAAAGGTTACCACCACAGAGAGAAATGATCTTTCCTGCAGGCTGCGCATTTCTGTAAAGGATACAGGCATTGGAGTTAAAAAGGAAGACCTTGATAAGCTCTTTTCCGCCTATGAAAGACTTGATGAGGAAAAGAACAGCGGCATTCAGGGAACAGGTCTTGGACTTGATATTTCAAGGCAGTTTGCGGAGCTTATGAATGGCAAGCTCTGGTGCGAAAGTGAGTATGGCGAGGGAAGTGAGTTTATTCTCACCATCACTCAGAAGATAATAGATGAGCAGGGAATAGGTGTATTCCATGAGGATGAGGATGTGGGAGCAACAGGACCTTATGTTCCTAAGTTTATTGCGCCGGATGCAGATATCCTGGTAGTAGATGACAATCCTATGAATCTTGCCGTTATCAAAGGCCTTTTAAAGCCAACAAAGATGTTTATCACTACTGCAGGAAGTGGAGAGGAGTGTCTTGAAAAGCTTAAGTCGACTACCTTTAACGTGGTCCTTCTTGATCACATGATGCCAGGAATGGATGGTATTGAGACTCTGCAGCAGATAAGGAAAAAGTATCCTGATCTTCCTGTATATGCCCTTACAGCCAATGGAACAGCAGGTGAGGACTTCTATAAATCCAAGGGCTTTAATGGTTATCTGTCTAAGCCTATCGACACCGTGCAGGTTGAAAAGGCCATCATGCAGCATCTTCCGGAAAACATCATGATGAAGGCAGAGGAAGTGGAAGATACAGATACTTCTAATAATGAGATCAGTGATGGCCTGTCATGGCTTCTTGAGACCGAGGGAATTTCAGTAACGGACGGCATCAAGAACTGTGGCGGAGCAGATGAGTTTGTATCATCCCTTACGATGTTTGCGCAGACCATTGAGGACAATGCCAAAGTTATTGAAGGGGCATATAACGACGGCGATGTAAGACTTTATACTGTAAAGGTTCATGCCCTTAAGAGCTCCGCAAGGATAATAGGAGCCAGCGCTCTGTCTGAGCTTTGCCAGAAGCTTGAGGATGCAGGAAATAATGAAGACCTTGAGTTTATTGAGGCCAACACGGACAAGCTCTTATCTGACTTTAGAGCTTATGAGCCAAGACTTCAGAGACTTATAGATGAAGAGGATAAGCAAAATGATGATCTTCCGGAAATACCGGAGGAAGATCTTAAGGAGGCCTTCGAAGCTCTTTGCGAACAGGTTTCACAGATGGACTATGACGGTACACTTATGGTCATATCCCAGCTTAAAGAGTATAAGCTGCCTAAGGACTATGCTTCTAAGATAAAAGACCTTGATAAGGCACTTAAGGTATTTAACTGGGATGAGATGGACAAGATACTTGGACTATAAGCAGAGAGGATACATATATGTTTGAATTTCTTCGAATACATCAGGTGGATATAATGCTGGGGCTTGTGAGCATTTGCCTGATCATAGCAGTGTTCACAGCAGTAAATACCATCATGTCAAAACGCCGCAAGATCATCATGTTCATGATGCAGCTTGGCGCTGTCATATGGCTTGAGGCGGACAGGGTTGCTTATATGTTCCATGGGATACCTGGCAGGGAAGGATATATTGCAGTAAGAGTCAGTAATTGTCTTGTATTTATGATGACTGTATTTGTGCTTTTTACAATAAGCCTTTACCTTCAGGATGTGCTTAAAAATGAAGGCGGCATCCAAAAGGTTCCGCTTGCACTTAATATAGCTGACGCACTGGCTGTTCTGGCGATGCTCCTGGTGCTTATATCTCAGTTCACAGGGCTTTACTATACTTTTGATGAAAACAATAATTATCAGAGATCTGACCTGTACTTTATAAGCTATATCTTTCCGTATCTGATACTGATAATACAGATGTCTATCCTGGTTTATTACAGGAAAAAGATCCGTGGCAGGATTGCCACATCTATCTTTTTGTTTGTATCAGTGTGCCTTATAGCATCCATGATCCAGTTTTTTGCATACGGAGTTTCTCTTGTTGATATGGCAGCAGTTTCCATGGTTGTGACTGTATATACGCTTGCTTTGGTTGAGATGAACGAAAAGGCGAACCTTGCCAATAAGCTTAAGTTTGAGAACCTAAAGGATGAACATGACAGTATGAAAAAACTCTTTGAGCAGACTGCCATTGCTCTTGCCACAGCTATAGATCAGGGAGATAACTACGGCCAGGGACATTCTGTAAGAGTTGCAGACTATTCAAGGGAAATAGCAAGGCTTTCTGGAATGGATGAGAAGGACTGCGATGAGGTTTTCTTTGCTGCGCTTCTTCATGACGTAGGAAAGATTGGTGTTGCGGACACCATTGTTCAAAAGAAGTCTGAGCTGTCACCTGAAGAGTATGATGAATACAAAAAGCATGCCACCATTGGCGGTGAGATCTTATCTAATATAAACGACTTCCCGTTCCTTAGTCTTGGTGCCAAGTACCATCATGAACGCTTTGATGGAAAAGGATATCCGGAGGGACTTTTGGGAGAAAATATTCCTAAGATAGCAAGGATCATAGCTGTTGCCGATGCCTATGATTCCATGACCTCAAGAAGACATCACAGAGACCCTCTCCCTCAGAGTACAGTAAGAGAGGAAATCGTCAAGGAAGAAGGAGCTCAGTTTGACCCGGAATATGCAGAGATCATGATAGATATGATAGATCATGACACTGAATATATGATGAGGGAAAAAGAGTTCCTGATCGATACCCGCAATGACAATAACCTTGTTGAAGTTAAGCAGATGCACTTCAACGAGTACAAAGAGGTCATTACAGAGGGAATCCAGGTTACTGAAAATATCACCAGGATCCACTTCGATTACCAGTCTGAGTTGGGATTTGATGAAAAGAAATCCATTCCTGCCATTATTCTATTTGATGCCCATGATGGCTGTGTCCATACTGACGACAGCGGCATAAGGCTTCTTAAGTACCTTGAATATGGTGAGATATGGCTTGATGGTAATTACATCTCTACCGCAGCAAGAAACATGAAAGTAGATGTAACGCCTGTGGCAGCAGGAGCGCATCTTGAAAAGAAGAGCGTGGTGCATGTGGATATGGAGATGGCTAAGTTTAAAGATCATGTGAAGCTTAGCATTGTAACCGATACATACAAGGTTGACGTTACCGCTGCTCTTGCAGACTCCATCAGGTTCTGCTACGTGGCATTTACTGGGGAAAACTGTTACATCATGAATGTAGAGATAGAGGAAAACTGCGGTGAAGTTTTGGAAGGTGATATTCCAAGAATAGCAGATGAAGTAAGCTTTATTAACAAAATTGAAGGTGATATTCCTAACCTTCAGATTGAAGGCTACAGAAAGGCATACACACAGCCAGTTGATGTGGTTGATGGTATGATCTTAAGGTTTCGCACCAAGAGCCTTCCTACAGCCCATCTTATCTGGCATTGCCCATTTATGCTCCTGTTTTCATCAGACGATGGAATGCCTGATGGCAAGAACTATCATGAGCATGGCTGTATACGTCTTGACGGCGAGAACGCCACCAACAACGATCTTGCCATAAATGAGGTTCAGGCAAGCCGCGGAGAGGGCTTTAACGGATGGGACGGCTGGAAAAAGGACAATCTTAAAGGATATGAATGCGAGGTGAGGCTCGGAAGAAGAAAGAACCGCATCACCATGGAAACGGACAATTGTGGTATCCATGTAAAGAGTACCACTACCATACCGCAGGGGTATGATAGTGTATACCTGGCACTTACTGGTGATCAGTGTGCGCTGACTGATATCAGGATATCGTATTAGAACATATATGAACTGATCACCAGTCTGAATCCCAGTCTGTTCCACCTGAATCCCAGCTGTCATCTGAACTCCAGTCATAGTCGGAGTCTGAATCGCTGGAGGAGTGGTACTGATCGTAATAGGATGAATCATCCCAGTCTCCTACATAGTAGGAGCTGTTCCAGTCCTTGGAGAGATAGTACTCGTCGTAGTTTTGCTCTATCTCGGCGGCTATCTCTTTGGGGCCTTGATAATCACCGATCATTGACCAGTCGTTATCATCCCAATAGAACCAGTCATCCTGGCAGTTATACAGGATTGTATCGCCATACTGGTAATAGCCGTTGTGCCTGTTTTTTATCGGTATGATAACAATAGAGAAGATGAGGGCAGATACAAAGGCTATGATCCAAAAGTAGAAAGAAAACTTGCCAAGGAAATAGCTAAGGCCTGATCGTCTTTTGCTACCACCGCCTGTAGATCTTGTGCCGCCGGATCTTTTTTCTTCGTTCAAGTGCTTTTGATGTACGATCTCATCCTTGAGCCTCTGATACAGTTCATTAACAGCGTACTGCTCGTCTTTACCCTGATATCTTACAGCACGGCTTCCGTCAGCCTTGTTCTTGTAAACGATGAAATCTCCAGTAGCCTCATCTTTATAGATTCCAAATGCCTTGGGCTGTTTATAATCTACTCCTATAAAGAACCTTGTAACTTCAGGTGCAGGAAGATTTCTTTTCTTGTACCAGTCATTGAGCTCTTCAATAGTCCTGGGCTTGCCTGTATTTTGATGGGACGGGTTGGGAGCTCCACAATTGGGGCATTTCTCTAAAGTATCTTCATATGTATTTCCGCAATAATCACATTGAATTTTCATGGCTATTCCCTGACTTTATCTGAATTGTGAATATGTATTACCGCTGCTTGAAAGAATACAAGCATAATTTAAAATATCTGTTTTAAAAGGATATGTCAATGTTTAGCCAGGGAAATGGCTAATTTTAGCTGTTTTGAGAATGTGTTTTATAACGATTATAGATTTACTTTATATAATATTTATAAATGTCAGTTATAATAACAGATGGTGCAGTTGTTGTCGTAATTTCATAACTTTAAGTGGAGGTATATTATGAGCGGTAACCCGTCTAATAAAGCAGGTTCATCACCAAAGGCAATCAGTGCCAAGATTTCAATCTTGTTTGTTGCAATGCTACTTGTAACAATTCTGGTAGCAGAGGGGATCACATTCTCTCTTGGTTATGCAATGATCAAGGACCTTATCTACAATTCTTTGGAAAACGAAGTTTCTGTAGATGCCAGTAGCGTAAACAGAGAACTTAACTCTACATTCTATTATCTCAATGGTGTTGCAGATGCAATCGAACAAAATGAATTTGCCTCCAATGAAGATATTATGAAATATCTTGCAGGAACAGTTGGAAGATACACGCTTCTTCCAACTGGAACGTATGTAATGCTCAATGATAAGACGTTTCTTTATCCTGCAGATCCTACATACGAAATAGAAGACTGTACTGAAAATGTCATGTACAAGGCAGCAATGCCATACACTAACAGCTGGTTCTATTATTATGATGTTCCTTATTTTGACAAGGTTACTGGTGGCCTCTGTGCATCGGTTATAAGGCATATTCATCTTAAAGACGGACGTGAAGGCGTATTCGCAGCAGATATGTTTTTATCAAGCGTCCAGGAAGACCTTGGCAGTGTAAAGCTCTACCAGACAGGTGGCGCCATGATGATGACAAGTCAGGGACTTGTACTTACGTACAAAAACACTGATGTTTGTGGCAGCAATGTGGCTGATATTACTGATGATCCGTTCCTTACAGCTATTGGCAGTTTTGTAGCAGCTGAGGCAGGAAAAGAAAATCATGAAGTTGCAAATGTTAAGATTGCAGGAGATAAGTATTATCTTGCAGCTGCACCTGTAAATGGTACAGACTGGTTTGTAATAGCTTATGCCAAGCAAAAAGAAGTGCTCGCAGCACTTTCAAGACTTGTTGCAATTCTTATTGTTGTTGCAGCAATTGCAGTAGCTGCTGTGATAATAATAATGAACATCGTTCTTAAAAAGCTTATCAAGAACCCTGTTACAAGTCTTACAGGTAACATTGAAAAGATTTCAGGTGGTGACTTTACTGTTAATATATCATCAGATGGAAATGATGAAATTGCTTATATGAACAATGCTATGGGCGATTTTGTAAACGGCATGAGATCATCGCTTAGCGAGATAAAAGATGTTTCAGGAAGGCTCCTTGATGACGCCCAGAACTCAAAGAGTACGGCTGAAGATCTTGAAGGCGCAGCAAATGAACAGTCCGCCAGCATGAATCAGATCCGTGAGAATATTGAAAACATGGCACAGGCTGTCAACGAAGTAGCAGAAAATGCAACAGTCCTTGCTCAGACAGTTGCAAGTGTAACAGAGCAGGAACAGCAGATAGAAGAGACCATGAATGAGCTTGTATCCAAAGCTGATTCCGGACAGCATGAGATGGCTGGTGTTGCCAACGGAATGAACGACATCGTTGATTCCATGAAGGATATGGCAGACGCAGTTTCAAGCGTTGACGAAGCTGCTGATAAGATCAATCAGATCGTTGATCTCATCAATTCCATTTCTTCCCAGACAAATCTTTTGTCACTGAATGCCAGCATTGAGGCTGCAAGAGCAGGAGAGGCAGGAAAGGGATTTGCAGTTGTTGCTCAGGAGATCGGCCAGCTTGCTCAGAACTCTGCAGATGCAACTCACCAGATAGCTGATATCATCAAGGATATGTCAGCAAGAGTACAGCAGCTCTCTGAAAAGTCAGAGACCAATACTCAGCTCATAAACTCCAGCGCAGAGTCCATCAACAATGCAGCTACAACATTTAAAGAGATCACACAGCAGCTGTCTGATGCTAACGAAACACTCACAACAATGGCAAGTCAGATGGATAAGGTTAACGACGTAGCAACTAACATGGCATCTGTATCAGAAGAGCAGTCAGCATCAACTCAGGAAATTGCTGACAACGTAGATAGAGTAACAGAAGCTGCCAAGGGAGTTGCATCCTCATCAGAGCTTGTTGCAAATGCTGCTTCCTCAGTATCTGAAGCTGTTGATACCATCAACGGAAACCTGAATAGATTCACGATCCAGTAAAGGGAGAGTGTATGATTTAGAATAGTGTAATATATGAAAGCGGAAGCTTTGACTGGTTCAGGGCTTTCGCTTTTTTAGAATAAATTTGATAACAGCTATTAACTATTAACAAATGTTATCCGATACATAGTATGTAAGGATAACTATACGCTTTTACAATGATTAAATGTTTATTAATATGCGTTTATGATTAATGTTTGTTATTTAATGTGCTATCCTATAAATAAAGAAGTCAGATCATTGTACATGTGGGAGGAACACTATGCCAAGAGAAGAGATGCTTCCAAGTGAAAGCGAATGGATGATCATGGAGGTGTTGTGGAGATGCGGCCACGACCTTACATCAGCTGAGATAACAGACAGGCTCCCCAAGTCTTCCAAGATGACGCAGCGAATGGTAAGAGTTCTGATAAACAGACTTTGCAAAAAAGGAATGCTTACATATACTGTGGATCCTGATGACAGCAGAGTTTATCACTATACAGCTTTAAGGGGCAGGGAAGAATGTCAGAAAGCCAAGAGCAGCGCTTTCGCAAACAGCTATTTTGAAGGCAACAAACTTTCAGCTGCATTTACTTTGTTAGATAAAGTGAATTTATCTGAAGAACAGATAAGGGAACTGGAGAACATTATAGCTAAGGCCAAGAAGAGTAAGTAAGGCTCATGGATGAGCGAAGGAGCAGTTATGCAGGGAATGCTGTTATTCTTTAATGAGCTATATGGATTTTTAGAATTTGTATGCGTCTATTACTCGACCATACTTGGTTTTTGTGCGATCATATCAGTTTTTGTATTAGGAATCATTATGACTTTGCGGAGCACTCTCTTTTCCGGATCAACATTTGGAAAGGGGGCTCTGTGGTGCCTTCTGATTCCTGTTTTGTTTTGTGGAAAGCTCCATGCATTCTTTGAGACCAAGGCGGGAGTAAGACTATTTTACTGGTGGTATCTTCTCTGTAGTAGGAGATGGATATGTGCTGTGTATTTTATTGGAATGATCGTTGCAGGTACATTGTTTGCTGTGAGAAGAATAAAGGTGTGGAAAGCTGTAACCCGATTATTTGATTCTAAAGCTCATGCTTCTGCTTTTGTGATAAAAGAGTTTCCCGGTCATCTATCCTCATTCTGCACAGGATGTCTTATGCCCATGATCGTCATTTCTGAGGCTTTTTCAGGACCAGAGGCTGATATAGTGATAAAGCATGAAGAAACACATATAAAGCTTGGACATTTATGGATACTGCTTGGATATGATATCCTTCGGGTACTTCTTTGGCCTAATGCTTTTTTACATTTATGCGTTCGATATTTGAAAAGAGATCTTGAGGAAATATGCGATGCAGTTACTCTTCAGGTAAATGGATTCGACCCATGTGATTATGGAGAAACTATTGTAGAATGCGCCAAAAGAATATCACAGGCTGAAAGGGAAAATTGCAATGAGAGTGCTATGTCTTTTACCTGGGATGATGGTTATGGGTTTTTGAAAAAGAGACTTAACAGGATTGTAAACAGAAGTGAATATAACGCTAAGACCCTTATCGGCGGAACCGTACTATTACTGATCGTTTTAGCTACGATGATAGGTGTGATCAAAGTTAATTCCTATAAAAGAACAAATGACATAGGTATGATGAGCTCAGTTTGCTACGCAGGAAACCTCGATAAAATCTATACTGACTTTGACCAGGCTGTTGTGACAGATTTTGATGATGAGTATATTTATGTGGACGGAAAAGCCCTGCTTGAGAAATATCCTGAAGCTGTATCAGAAGATGGATGGTTTTATTTTTCGGTTGGAGGTTACTACAAAATCCCTGGAATCGGTGGCGGCGGTGGCTGGGGTGAGATCGATGCAAAGGAAATAGATGAGGGAATAGTAAAGATCAAAAACCATACAGATATAGATATCTGGAACCGCATAATCATGTGGTTGTGAGTCGCTGGGTACGTTACAGTCCGGCTCAAAAGGAGGTGATCATGTGAATGGCGGATGGGAAGTAAAGGTAAGCGGAAATACGACGCATTACAGGAAAAAGCTTTATGATGCCAATGGTAATCACGTGGGAACAATAGGAATCTGCAAGCCTACCAAGCAGACCGGAAAGAAAAAGAAACCTGTACTGTACAGCTTTAAGCAGGTTTCTTCTCAGGTACTCCAGGCAAAAACATCCACCAAGGCCATGCAGGTTTCTAATGGCATACGTGCCAAAATAGGATTGTTAAAGAAACAGCTGAAAAATGGAGACGTGGATGAGGAGGAAATCCTAAGAGCAATACTTCATGCAGAGATGGTTCAGCGCGCATGTGATAAGAAAAAGAAGAACTTGAAAATGGAAGAAACCGCAGAGAGAAGTATGGAAGCAGAGGAAGAACTCCCTGCCAATCCGGAAGAAGTTCCTGATGAAGAGATAAAAGAGCTGGAGCAGGCTGAATTTGAAGCACTTATGGAAAAACTTGAGATGACCGCTGATGAAATGATGGAGGCTGCGGAAGAAACAGCAGAGCTTGATGAAGAGCTGGATGAGATGGCAGAAGCTCTTTCCGGCTCAATGACTCCAGAGGATCTTGAACAGCTTAAGGTAAAGCACAGATCAGATGAAGCAAGAGACATTCTGAAAGCAGACCTTAAGTATTTGAAAGCTTTATTTGACAGATTACAGTCGGAAAAAGAGAATGCTGGAAAATCTTCTTTTAATGGATGTATAGACAGCGGAGTGTCATTATCGCTGGGAGGAATGGATATGCCGGTTATGGATGCTGTGTCCCAGAGTATGCCGGCAGAAACCGGCGGAACATTTGATACCACAGTTTAGATTTACACGATGGGCCTTGAGCTCTTTCTTTTACCCAAAATGATTAACAAGTGTTAACAAGAAAGGAGACATACATTATGAGTATTGGAATTAACACAAACTATGGAATGGGAAATTATGCAGGCGTTAATAATGTAGCTGAACCTAGCTGGACAAAGAACGATGAGAAAGACGAAAAGAAGGAAGCTGCAGTAAATCAGCAGGGCGTTGTTTACGAGAAGACAGCCGTTGAGGATAGTAAAGAGGACGATTCTAAGGCTATATATGAAAAATCAGCCACTGACAGAGCAGCTATTGTTCAGCAGATGAAAGCAGCAGAGGAACAGCAGAGAAATCAATTGATGGAAATAGTTCAGAAAACTCTGCAGGGCCAGGTTGGAGCCTATGGCAAGGCTACAGGCAACAACATGTGGCAGCAGCTTGCTGGCGGTAATGTGAAGGTGGATGCAGCTACAAGAGCACAGGCTCAGAAGGATATTTCAGAAGACGGATACTATGGTGTAAAGCAGACATCCCAGAGACTGTTTGATTTTGCTGCTGCTCTTGCAGGGGATGATGTAGACAAGATGAAAGAGATGCAGAAAGCCATGGAAAAGGGATTCAATCAGGCTACAAAGACCTGGGGACGCGAACTTCCGGCTATATGCAAAGAAACTATGAATGCAGCTAATAAGCTGTTTGAGGATTACTATTCATCTAAGGAACAAGTTGGTTGATCAAGGAAGGGGCTGAGATTATGAAGATTAAGGTAAAGATCTTGAAAATTTGTCAAAACAGTTTTCCAGAAAATAGTCAGAGAAAATGGTTGTGAATCCAAATGGCAGTTTTGATGTCAGGGCTTGACTAAAAGATATTTTTTGCCGATATACAAATAGAAAACCATAACTATGCATGATACATGATAGTGTCAGATTTATCGCAGGTGGAGGTGTTTTATGAGGATACAACAGAACACGGATGTTCAAATTAATCCTTTTCAAAATCAGGATAATGTCAGGACTGCAGCAGGCGCGGGAAAAACCGCTCATAAGAGTGGTAATCTGTCCTCAATATCCGGGGCTAATCTCAAGGGTGAAAGTCTTGTTCAGCAGAGGCAGGGCCTTGCAAGAAAGCAGGCACTTAAGGTTGTGTCAGATGCTTTTGGCGGCGAGAAGAAGCTGGATGCTCAGATGCAGGGCATTAAAGATGAGATAAAGCGTCTTCAGGATGTGATAAATGAAAAGACTGCTGATACGATAGAGAATGATGTCAGGTTAAAAGAACTTCAGGAACAATACGGAATTGATCCTGACGGTGAGGAGAGCAAGGAACTTTCAAAGCTTGCATTCAAAGCTAATCATTCCAAAGAAGGACTCTCGGATGAGGAAAAGAGTCAGATGTCCGAGTACCAGCAGCAGGCGCTGTACTATGTTGCAAAGAATCAGCAGAATGCTCTCGATATTGATCAGGCCAAAGCGCAGCAGGCAGGTAATGTCCAGGGTTATGCCGACATGAAGAGGGAACGCGCTAAGTCTCAGGATATGCTTAAGGCACAGGATGCAGCTGAAGAGATTATGGATGCAGCAAACGGTGAGGCGATAGCTCTTTTGACGCAGGAAGCAGTTGAGCATGTAGATGAAGAGCAGAAAGAGCGCGAGGAAGAGGCCAAAGAGGCAGCAGAAAAGAAGAAAGAGGAGAAGAAGGAAGAAGCAAAGAAGCTTGAAAAAGAGGCAATGCAGCAGGAAATGATAGAGAATATCAAACAGCACGCTGAAGAGACTCAGCGTACCAGCGCTGATACTAAACGTGCCATAGCTAGAAGAGAGCGTGCCGAAGCTGACAGCATGGGAGCAGAGGATGCCCAGAAGACCATTATTTCCGAAGGTGCATCCATGGAGGATACGCAGAATGCTGTTAATTCCGAAATCACAAATATCCTCAATAAGCTTAGTCTTCTTTCAAATGATGTTAAAGGTAGTACCGTAGATAGTCAGATATAAATGTCCATTCGTTACAATAATCTGTCCATTCATGACATGAATATATAAAGAGTATTATTCATGATGATATTATAAATACATAGTTTAAAGGGAAAATGCTTACATGGATGTCCGTGCTAAGCATTTTTTCGTTATTGGCCAAGTGAAAATTGAGGGTAATGTATGACAAGGTACAGGATAGCAATTTGCGATGATGAAGAGGCTGTAAGGAGTATTTTTCATGATTGGGTAAGCAAGGCTAAACATAACGCAGATGTAAAAGAATACTCTGGCGGAGATGAGCTCATAAAGGATATGGATTCAGGTACATGGATAGATATTCTCTTTCTTGATATAGCTATGGGCAAAAATGACGGAATAGAAACGGCAAAAGAACTTGGAAGACGCGTCGAGACAAGTGGCAAAAGTATGAGAGCATCAAGACCACTTATCATTTTTGTTACAGGTATTCCGGACAGGATGGGAGATGCATTTGGTGTTAAGGCATTTGATTATCTGCTTAAGCCGGTTTCCCAGGCATCATTTGAAGGTGAGCTTCACAGAGCAGTTGAGGAACTTCAGAGACTGGATGCCCAGCTTATATGCGAGACAAAATATCAAAATGAGGAAGACAGGTTTATATCCATACAATCAGGTAAAGGTACAATAAATATAAAGCTTCGGGATATTTTATATATTGAGAGCTCGGGACGAAAAGCAATTGTCCATTTGCCCGGAATCAAGCATGAAGTGTACCGGCAGATGAATGACTTTGAGGATGAACTGGGGAACAGTTTTTTCAGGGTTCACAGAGGCTATCTGGTTAATATGAGGCATATAAAAGGTTACTCCAGGTCAGAGGTACAGGTTGACAATGGAGATGTGCTTATCATGTCAAAATACAAATACGCTGATTTTATAAGGGCTTACATGGAGTTTATATCCTGACGATTGTAGGAGGCAGTATGACAGAGGAAAATATCAGAATTATGGAACAAATCTACGGAGTATCTATGATACTGATCCGTGGCCTGTTCTTTGGAATGTTTGCAGAGCTTTTTATAAATAAAGAGATACTTAGCAGACCAAAGAATATTGTATTGTCAGTGATAATCACGATTGAAGGGATAGTGTTGTTTGCAATTCCATATTCTACAAAAGGTCTGTACAGTATAATAAGCCTTCTGACTATAGTTGCAGTGTTCTATTTTTATAATCAAAAGATATTACCGCATATCATTTTTGTCTTCTTTCTCTGGCAGAACGTATTCTACGTATGGCATTTGATGAATTTTGCCGTTTTCAATAGCATTTCTGATTATGTTACCGCATCCATAGATTATTCTAGGGAAGGCTCCGTAGAATATCTATGGAACTGGATGTTTATACTGATGGTTTTGCAGGTTATATTTTTTGCAGTTTTCCTATTTCTCGAATATTTCGTAACCGGAAAAATATGTACGGTCAAGTATGAAATGTCATGGACTGAAGCATTATATTTATCGATATATTCCGCGGTGTCATATATTATCTGTTACATAATTGTAGAAGTTATGGTTGTACCGCTTGATAAAGAGGTTTTTGTGCTGCTTGATGAGAAACGAGACCTTAGATTTACTCTTCCAATTCTGGCTGTGCTGATTTTTATCGGGGAGATGAGTGCAATTGCTACTTGGCAGCGCTACAGGAGACTTAAAGAAGAGGACCTGCGGCTCCAGGAACAGCTTCAGGAGCAGGAGTTTATCAGGAAAAAAATTGAATACACTGAAAAGTACAATGAACGTATAAGGACACTTCGTCATGACATGGCAGGCAAACTCATGATCCTTAAGAGCTTTCTGGAAAAAGACAGGATAGGCGATGCGAAGGAATTCCTTGGGGAAATGGACATTGAGTTAAGCTCAGAAGCTATGCAGTATGCGACAAATAATCCTGTTACGGATGCTGTCATAAATGAGGCTGCGGCCCAGGCAGGTAGCATGAACTGCGATTTTAAGTCAGAATTTCTTTTCCCTGATGACAATGGTATCAGTGCTTTGGATATGGGGATTATTCTTAATAATCTTATAGATAACGCTTTGGATGGAGTACTAACCGTGACGGAGGATGATAGGTTTATCAGACTTATTGGGGAACAAAAGGATAACTTTTACTTGATAAAAATAGAGAATTCGTTTGACGGAAAATTGAAGCGTGCTTCTGATAATAGCATCATCAGTACAAAGAAAATGGATTCTGATGCAGATAAGCACGGGCTTGGATTAAAGAGCGTCATGGGGATTGCAGATAAATATCTTGGAGCTGTGGATATTAATTCAGAAAACAAGGTTTTTAAGGTTAAGGTAATGTTGCAGAAGAAAAACTGACTATTCATTACATAAAAAGGTCCGTTCGTGTCAAAGCTATTTAACTGCCACCGGTCATAGACGATACTTGAAATAGAACAGGTATTAGTCCATGAAAAGGAGGTGTTTTTATGAATTTTGGGCAAAACTATTTTGATGTCCTGACTAGCAGGATAGGCGGAGCCTCCAATATTTGGAACAGACAAGGAACGTCTAATGTTAATAATCGCAGTAGGACTACAGGTACAAGAAGCACATCACGAACATCAGGCACTTTAAATAATAGCTATTTTGGATTAAGTGCCAATACCATTACAGCTATGAATAACGCATATAATAGCACATACAATAGTGCATATATGTCTGATCAGAAGGTTGCTGTATTTGTCAACCGAAAATTCAGTCAAAAGTTCATTGAAAATTCAGTCACTTTTGTTTGAAATAAGCGCCTCAGTT
>SVFY01000013.1 GCA_015056625.1 Butyrivibrio sp.
GTTTCTTTAGTTTTATTAGTTTTTTAAAGTTTGACATATAAAGCGGATCAATCATAGGCGGATCGTTTGACGTTTACATTCCATCTTTATATTCAATAAATGGATGAGTTATTAGCCTTGTCGATGTTTGGTAAAAGATATCACCTGCGTCAAACGGGTCATATGAAAGAATGGTTATCGACACGAAATCAGGTAGATTTTCATACTTAGTGCCAGATTCAAGAAGCCTGTTGTCTATAAGAGCACTGTAGAATCGTAGTCTCTTAGGGAGAGAAGATTTATCAGCAACTCTATTCTCCATTTCAACGTCATAGATCGTCGCGCTTACCTCTCCTTTTTCGTCCTCACGCATGTAAGCATCAAGTCTGATTCCATGATATTTTGTGTCAATTGCCTGAAACTGTTTTTGTGAAGTCACATGAATATCTTTGATCTTTCTATTAAGTGCAACGCTTAGGATTGCACCAATGACTATTTTTGCATCTTCCTCATTTTCAATAGAGCTGTCGAAAAGAAATCCATCAATGAGGTTCATGGATTCCACAGCTTTCCTGGCATCAGCAAAAGTGATGCCGGTTTCCGGCATTTGCTTTGCAGGCACTAACTTTTTGTTCATATAAGTTTTTCCTTCTCTAAAATGAAATTTTCAGCGAAATACTGAAGCCTCTGTGAATACAGAATGCTTTTGCTCAGAATGAGCATGAAATGTATTAATTACCTTTGATCCCCTGAACTAAGTTTTTAGCCCAATTCCAGGGAATTTGAAATGTAATACTTATAACCGTGTTTCTTACAATATTTTTTTACTCTGATAGAAATAAAGGGATTACTGGTGTACTCCAGGAGATATATGTCTGCTCCCATTTTTGAATACTTTTCAAGATGCTCCAGGAAGTACTCTCTATCCTCTTTAAAGCTTCCATGAAAAGAGCCTGTCTCCCAGTCAATCCTTGTAAATACAGACTCCTGGTTTATACCTGTGATAACATCCCTAAAGTCACCGCCATTTTCCGTATAGCCTTCTATGAATGCATCTCCACCGTTCATTATAACTTCTTTTCCAGTAGCCACCAGGCCATTCATGATTGTAGCGATGCCATCAAGCATCTCATCATTTGGATACATGTAGTAAACATCACAGTTATCTACAAAAAAACCATCTATGTTTTTTGCAAGAAGTGAAGGCGTAAGCTCATCCAAGATAAAGGACTGCCATCTTTCTGAGGTTGCATCCACCCATTTTTCATCTTCCCAGTTTTCGTACACATCTAAGGTCAGATCCTGATATTCTGCATAGTAGTCACGGAAATTCTCCAGGGAACCTATGTTTATATAGCTATAGACCTTATGACCATCGTTTCTAAACTCTTCAATTTCAGTAACCTCAAAGTACTGCGCATCAATCACTACAGTTTCATATTTTGACAGTCTCTCAAGGTCTCCCTCATAGCTTAAAAACACACCATAATCCTGATGGTTATATGAGCATGCGCACAGGGTCACCACCAACAAGCATATTAATATCGCTATTTGTCCTCTCATTGTTGTCTTACCAAACTTCACGTCCAACAGGCTCTCCCCAATCAAATTCTCCATCTAAGAATAACTTTCCTCCATACTCTGCAGCACGCTCTTCAAGTGTTCTATGCTCAAATTGAGCCTCTCTATTGATTTCCTGTTCCTTCATCCTAATCTTGTCACCATTCTGCATCATACTTATGTCTCCTATTTGCTAAAAAGCATCAATCATTTAGTAATTACGTTCGTTACAAAAGGAAATTTTACTACCAGTTCTTTATCCAACTCAATCATTCTTAATAATCTGCTTGATGCGCCTGAGGGATGGTTTGTACCTGCCTCCCACGCTTCTACTGCTTTCTCTGACACCCCTAGATAGCCTGCAAACACCTTTTGAGACATGCCTGTTGTATTCCTAATCCTTTTAACATCTGCTGCACCATATACTTTTACAGGCTCTATGACAACTTTATGCCTTTTCAGTATAGGAGTTGCGCTTTTCGAATCTTTGATTGCTTCATCAAGACCAGTCACTATGCTCTCAAAAACGCTATTCTTACTCATTCGTTTTTCCTCCTAAGTTCTTTTCAAGCGTATCTATCATTTTTTTGATTTCTACTCTTTCCTGAAATGAAAGGTTGTCTTTCTCTTTTTTCTCATAAACAGTAATCAAATATATCGTCTCAGCGAAAACAAAATCTACATAGCATACTCTTGCTCCGCCACTTTTACCACGGTTTTCAATCGCAACTCTTGCCTTCCGCAGTGCGCCTGTTCCTTTGATAACAGGGTACTTTTTAGGATTTGACATGATATCATTTTCAAGCATTCTTAAATCTTCATCATCAAATCCAATCTCATCCCACCTACGAGAAAACTCATTGGTTTGTATAAACGTTCTAGTCATTTCTACCTCTAATTATACACCCTATTCAATAGGGTGTCAAAGATTAAACGAATCATAGGTGTACACCATATCCTGCTCGATCACGAAGTCCTCATCGCAGACACTATACGAGCTGCTGCCTCTATCAAGGAGCTGGGTGGTGCACATGGCAGCTGTTGCCTCGCCCTCGATCAGGGCTTCATCTGTCTCCTTGTCACCGGCAAGAAAGCTTCCAAAGCCGAAGATCACTATAAGAGCTGCAAATATTATCACGAATGTATATACAAAGATCATCATCTGTCCATTTCTCCTTCAGGCGCCAGTATTTCGTCCACGTCGACGCCGTAGTTTTCCTTTAATATCTCTTTTATCCGTAGTCCTGCGTTTCCCATTCTCTCTTTAACAGCAGGGACTCGCAGCAGGGCATCCGAGGCAGCATAGCTCATGGCTGCGTCCATGTGTGCTGCGGCAAAAGAAATAACAGCTGAGCCAGCAAGGGATGCTACAAATAACTGGGCCACCTTAAACACTCTCTTCTGAATGCGCCTTTTCGGATAATTTTTAAGCTCCTTAGCAATCTCCTGGCAGCTTTCATATCTGTCCTCTCTGTCAGGCCTTATGCACTTATCTATGACTTCCATAAGTTCAGGGCTGCACTTGCCCCCAAGGAGCAGCAAAAGAGTCTTACCAAAGCAGTAAATATCTGTTCTTGGATCAGTCTGCCCAAGATTTCCGTACTGCTCAGGAGCTGCAAAACCTTCCGTTCCAAGGTTCAAAGTGTCAGTTATTCCGCCTGGCTCCATGAATCTTGCTGCCCCAAAGTCGATCAGAGAAAGATGCCCGTCAGGCCTTAGCATGATGTTGGCTGGCTTAAGGTCCCTGTATATAACCGGCCACTTAAGACTATGGAGATATCCAAGCATATCAAGAAGCTCAAAGCCAAAGTCCACCACCTCTTTTTCTTCAAATCGTCCCTTACTTTTAAGGACCTTGGAAAGACTGTTTCCTGGGACATATTCAAGCACAAATGCATCATCATACTCAGCCACAACTCTCGGGATCGATGGGTGTTTTACAAAGCGCAGAACTTTTGTTTCTTCCATGACGATCTGCTCGGTATCTTTCCCGTCAAAGACATGCTCCTTAATGATCTTAATGGTAACAGGCTTATCAGTCCTTTGGTCAACTGCCATGTAAACCACACTGCTGCCGCCTTCCCCAAGTTTTCTAAGTATCCTGAATCTGTTTCTGTAAAGACTCTCATTATCCAAATATTCCAAATCTATATCCTCCATCTATCCACACAAGATGCTCTTTTTCCATAGAACAAACATCAATACTCAAGGCACATTGCAGCCACAGAGATGTTGTCCTCTTCTTTTCTATCCATGGCAAGTGAAACAAGCTTCCTGCATCCAGATAGCATATCATCAGCTGTAACGCACATCTGAGGGCAGAGCTTTGAGTGCATCTCATCGCTGCTAACAGTCCGCCAGAATCCATCACTTACAACAAGTACTGTGGTACTTGAATCAATCTCGCCCCGCCTTATCGCCGGCTTTATCTCAAGAGTTGTGCCAACGCTTTGAAGCAAAACGCTTCTCTCAGGATCTTTCAGGGCTTCCTCTTCACTAATAAGCCCCTTATCCAGCTTATCCTGAACGACACTCTGATCCCTGGTTACCGCCTTAGCACTTTTTCTGTCCACAAGGTAGATCCTGGAATCCCCTATATTCAAAGTCATGTACCTTCTTCCGATCTGCAAAAAAACTGTCATCGTGGTCCCAAGCTTTATCCCTCTGTGCTTTCCGTATCTTCGTATATCGCTGCTGCTCTTTACAATGAGCCTTAAAAGAGAAGTCTCAATTGTGTCCCACAGCTTGTCCTCAGATAGGTTCTGCATAAGAGACAGCTCTTCATGAAACCATCCCTCAAGCGCCCTTATCATCTTGCAGCTGGCAACCTCTCCCTTGGAAAGGCCTCCCATTCCATCACAGACTGCGGCAAAAGAAATCCTTCCATACCTTTTGGTATTTGCCACTTTTACAAGACAGGAGTCCTGATTGACCTTGCGGACTTTCCCCGCATCAGTAAATACACATGCTTTTACTTCCATTTTGAATAAACCTCTTTTTTCAAAAAACAATTGTGAAATAGTGTCCGAAGTGGACGGTTTGCACCAGCTAAGAACCTCGCTAAGTGCTCTGATAAAAAAATGACTGTGTCACAGATACGTGACACAGTCATGAATAATACAATGGAATTATTTATTTGTCAAGAAGGTCGTTCATTACCTCGATAGCCTTTTCCAGCTGATTGTCTGTCTTGTCCTTGGCATAGGCATCTGCATCGTATTCAACCTCTATATCAGGCTCAATTCCAATGCCGTGGATGTTGTTGCCGTTTGGAGTGTAGTAGTTGCTTACTGTGAGCTTAACTGCAGTTCCATCATTAAGATCAAAGACTCTCTGAACAATTCCCTTTCCAAAGGTTGTCATTCCAACCAGCTTGCCCAGCTTGTAATCTTTGATAGCTCCTGACAGGATCTCAGAAGCACTTGCAGAATACTGATTTACCAAAACAACTACAGGAATGTCTATTTCATGGGCTCCATCGCAGGTGTAATCTTCTCTTTCACCGTTCTTGTCAACAGTGTAAACGATTATACCCTTAGGAAGGATCTGCCTTGCAATGTCACACACAGCCTGAAGGCTTCCACCTGGGTTACTTCTAAGATCAATGATAAGGCCTTCAATGTTGTCAGCTCTAAGCTCTGCCATTCCCTCTGTAAACTGATCAGGTGTTATATCATCAAACTCAGTGATCTGAAGATATCCGATATTCTCATTCTCCCCAAGGAGTTTGGTGTTGACGGTAGGAACCTCTACTGCAGACCTCTCTACATCGACCTCTATTTCTTCCATTTTTGAACCGCGAAGGAGGGTTAAATGTACTGTGGTCCCCTCTGGTCCCTTTATAAGGGATACAACCTCGTCAAGCTTAAGCCCCTGAGTTGACTCCTTATCCACCTCGTAGATAATATCGTCAGTCATGAGTTCCGCTCTCTCAGCAGGAGTTCCAGGCATTACTCCGGAAATCCTTGGAAGATTCATGTCCTCGTCAAGACTTACATAAGCTCCGATACCGTAGTAAATACCTGCAGTATCTGTCATGAGGTCGTTTAATTCTTCCTCTGTGTAGTAAACTGAATAAGGATCTTCAAGGGAATCCATAAGGCCCTTGTACATTCCTATGGCCTCTTTTTCCTTGTCCACATCAGTCTTGTAGTAATAGGTATCTATTACATCTTCAAGAGCCTCAATCTTGCCCAGTGTTTCGTCATTTATCAGCTCGCCACTTTCTGTAGTGCTGCCATAACCAAACAACGCTCCAAACCCGTGGGTAAATCCCCAGAACACGTAGATACCAGCCAGGATGAAAAGAGATACCATACATCCCACCAGTATTCCACTTGCAAAGCGCTTCCTGAGCCTGCTCTTTTGCGCCTTTGCCTCCTGCTCATCAGGGAAAAACTGCTGTGGTTCCTGTGAAGGGACCATATCCATATTGTTACCTAAATTACTGTCCATAACTTACTCCTGCCCACCTCTTACTTGAGGTAATTCCATGGGCTTACATAATTACCGTTTAATCTGACTCCAAAGTGAAGATGTGGTCCTGTGGAACGTCCTGTGGAACCAACTGCACCTATCTTGGTGCCTGATGTAACGTCCTGCCCCTTTGATACATAGAGGGCAGAACAGTGCATGTAGATCGTATATAATCCGCCGCCATGGTTGATCATGATGTAGTTACCCATGGTGGAGTTATAGTCTGCTGCAACCACCGTGCCATTATAAGCGCACAGGATTGAAGATCCTGAAGGTGCTGCCAGGTCAATACCATTGTGCATCTTCTCAACGCCGAGAGTAGGATGCACTCTCATTCCGTAGTTGTCAGATATCCTGGTGTAATTGGGGCATGGCCATGTGAACATACCACCGTCGTAGGTATATCTGCTGTAGAGCGCCGCTTTATCAGCTGCAACCTCTTTTTCCAGGGCTGCAATTGCTGCATTCTCAGCCTTGATCTCGTCCTCGTAAGCCTTGATAGCTGCTTCCTTGCTGGAAATATCTGACTTAACGGCAGACAGCTCACCGTTCTTGGTATCAATAAGAGCCTGAAGATTACCCTCTTCTTCCTCTTTGACAGCCTTGGCCTCATCCAAAGTGGCCTTTTCCTCTTCCAAAGCCTCTTTTGTAAGCCTTATGAGCTCTGTGGTCTCCATGTACTCGTTGAGCTTGAGTCTGTCATAGGAAGAGAGCATCTCGATATATTCCGCCTTGTTGAGCATGTCTGCAAAGCTTCCAGATTCAAGCAGCATCTCAAAATAAAGCGTATCACCCCGCTCATACATAAACTTGATACGCTTTTTCATAGCCTCATACTGAGCCTGCTGGATGGCCTCAGCCTCTTCAAGCTCAGCTGTAGTTGTTTTTATCTGCTGTTCTTTTTCTGAAATCTCATCTGCAAGGGCATCAATCCTGGACTGAATATCAGAAAGCTGTCCATCAAGCTGGGTAATATAATTGTTCAGATCAGCTTTACTGGCCTCGAGCTGCTTTTTTACCTTCTCAAGATCAGTTTTGGCATTTTTAAGGGAATCTCTTTCCTTTTTTGCCTCACTTATCTGATTCTCCTTGGCCTTGATGGACTCTTCAGTGACCGCAGCACTACTTGTTATCTTAAGGCTGCATGTAGAAACAAATGCCACGAGAATGCACATAAAGACGCATACTATTCTTTTTTTATAACTTTTATACATGCAGGTGCTTCCTTACTGTAATGAAACTTCCAAGGAAACCAATACCAATACCGATCAAAAGAGATATTGGAATAAGCTTGTTGTAGATTGTCTCAACTGGCAGGAAATTCAGCAGTGAGCTAAGCATTGTAAATCTAGAGGCCACATAAGTGATCACATGAGTGTAAACAAAGTAGATGATCACCAGAGGAATGATGGATCCGATAAGACCGATCAGAATACCCTCAACTACGAATGGTGCTCTTACGAAAAAGTCTGTAGCACCAATATACTTCATGATGTTGATCTCATCCTTACGAACTGAGATACCCATTGTAACTGTATTGCTGATAAGGAAAACAGAAACCAAAAGGAGCAGGATGATGATACCACCGGAAACATAAGCTATAAGAAGGTTAAGTCCGCTAAGAGTTGTAGCTGTTACCTCAGACCTGTTTACCTCTCTTACTACGCTTATTGATTCAATGTAGGTTACAAGCGCCTGCTGCATTGATACATCATTTAAATAGATCTGAAGGTTGGCTGACTCTGCAAGAGGGTTCTCTGTGAAACCATCTGCATACTCTCCAAGGTATTCCTCCTTGAAGCCTTCCCACGCTTCATCTGCTGAAACGTAGGTGATCTCCCTGACTTCAGGTCTCTTTTCAAGGTCACTCTTTACCACAAGGATCTCATCCTCGCTGGTGCCCTCGTTAAAGAATACTGTTACAGACACGCCTTCCTCAGCGGTCTTAACTACATTCTGGAAATTGGCTATTATTGCATAAAACAGTCCAAAGAGAAACAGACATGCAGTGATGGTGGCTATGGAAGCCAGTGTATACCACTTGTTTCTGCCAAGATTCTTAAAGCCCTGTCCTATGGTGTAAAAGAAACTACTACTCCTCATCGATGTACATACCCTCTTCCTCGTCCTCTATGATGACGCCCTTTTTCATGGTAATAACTCTCTTCTTCATAGCATTAACGATCTCTCTGTTATGAGTGACCACTATGACTGTTGTACCATTTTCATTGATCTGTTCCATGAGTTTCATGATTTCCCATGAGTTGTTTGGATCAAGGTTACCAGTTGGCTCATCTGCCAAAAGAATGGTTGGCTTGTTGACAAGAGCTCTTGCCAGAGCAACTCTCTGCTGTTCACCACCTGAGAGCTGGTTGATCTTGTTCTTGTACTTGCCTGCCAGGTTAACTGTGGCAAGGATTGATGGAACATTTCTCTTGATCTCCCTTGTAGGAGTCTGCACTATACGCTGAGCAAATGCCACATTCTCATATACGTTTCTGTCCTTCAAAAGTCTGAAATCCTGGAACACGATTCCAAGGTTTCTTCTGAACTTAGGGATCTTGCTGTGCTTGATCCTGCGGAGGTTGTAACCAAGTACTGTTATCTCTCCGTCTGTGGGTACAAGCTCTCTCAAAAGGAGCTTGATAAGAGTGGACTTACCTGATCCACTGTCTCCCACTATAAAAACAAATTCACCCCTCTTGATATGAAGGGTGACTCCGTTTAAGGCTGGTGCACCCGTAGAATAAGATTTAGTCACATTTTCAAGTGTGATAACCTCATCCTCGGGAATCTGCCTGTTTGTTCTTCTTTTTCTGTATCCTCTTTCCATAAACCTCCCTCGTAGTCTGTAAAGCGATCAGACTATCAAGTAAACTTCTCCATGTACTTCATATATCTTACAACCATAAGCGCAATTTTAAAAGTAATTGCATCATCAAATACTCTAAGATCTAATCCTGTGCTCTTTTGGAGCTTGTCCAGTCTGTAAACAAGAGTATTTCTATGAATGAAAAGCTGACGTGATGTCTCTGATACATTGAGGCTGTTCTCAAAGAACTTGTCTATGGTAGTTAAGGTCTCCTGATCGAAGTCGTCAGGGTTTCTGCCTCCGAAGATCTCCTTGATGAACATCTTGCAAAGAGGGATAGGCAGCTGATAAATAAGTCGCCCTATGCCCAGCTCGCTGTAGCAGATAACCTTGCGCTCGTCAAAAAAGATCTTGCCTACATCAAGAGCCATCTTGGCCTCTTTATAAGAGCGGCTCACTTCCTTGATCTCGCCAACCACAGTACCATAAGCGATCCTTACTCCTGAGAGACCTTCCTTCTCAAGTCCCGCAAGGATCTCCTCTGCAGACTTGGTGATCTCAGTGGGCTTGCTCATCTCGCTGACATCCTTGACGATGATGACATTGTCCTCATCCACCTCGGTAACAAAGTCAGTACCACTTCCTACGCAGGTCCTGGTAAGCTCCAGCACATTGCTGTCCCTTCCGCCTGCACACTCAACGATCATAGCCACTCTCTTGGCATCGCTCTGGATGTGGAGCTTTTTAGCTCTGGAATATATATCCACCAAAAGGAGATTATCCAAAAGAAGGTTCTTGATAAAGTTGTCCTTATCGAATCTCTCCTTATAAGCTACAAGAAGGCTCTGGATCTGATATGCAATCATCTTGCCAAGCATATAAACATTGTCGCCACTGCCTGTGCAGATGAGAATATACTCCAACTGCTGCTCATCATAGATTTTGAAATACTGGTATCCCTGGATTTCCTGGGAATCAGCTGGTGACTCAACGAAGTCTCTGGCTACGGAAGACACACCGCCTATATCAGTGGTTGTGGATGCAACCTCTTTTCCATCAATATCAAGGACGCAAAGATCCACGTGTGCTATGTTCTTAAGCCCGTCAATTGTGTTCTGTAAAATCTGGTTGGAAATCATGTGCCACTCTTTCTTGCACGTTGTGCAGTGTATAATATTACTTATTATCGTGAATAGAGACTATCACTTTTTCATTTTAATATAAATGTACAAAAAAATCCATAGAAGCCACTATACTTTTTGTGTATTTTTTAAGTTTTGTAGTCAAAAGTCACAAAAAAACACTCCTATTTTTAGCTATGGTTTTTGCAACCCGGACTAATCATTTTAATATAAAACTCCGATACAAAAGATAAGATAAAGTGGATTTTTCACAAGGAGGTGCCTATGGATATCCCTGCTTTATCGATGGCATTGTCTCAGAGACAGGTTCTGAACGATGTTGGCGTTGCAATGCTCTCCAAGAGCCTTGACAACATGCAGGAGGCTGGCGCTGCAATGGTTGATACCATAGCTGCTGCCCCAGAAATGTCTCTCGATCCTAATCTTGGAAACAACATCGACATCAGAGTATGACAGCCATCAAATGTGCTTTTCGCACAAAAAGACCCGTTCTCAGGAACGGGTCTTTTTTACTATTTTATACTCCGGTTATCTTAAATATGACCTCCATTCCGATCATATACGCAAGGGATATTACAATTGCCACAATAAGAGGAACAGTTACCAGCTTATATCCCTGTTTTTTGCACTTGGGAATACTAATGAAAAATTCCTGTCTCTTTTCCAGATTCGCTATCTTCACGAGCAGACACAGGGCAAGAGCTGTTCCTATCACTGCAAGGACAAAATACACTCCCATGGAGATCAGAATGGTGTTTTTAAACTCCATGCCTTCCACGTAATCCTGAGCGTGTTCCAGCACATCTTTTTCCATATACATAAGAACAACTTCCGCAGAATTGAAAATTGCATGGGCCAGGAAGGATGAGAGCACACTTCCAGTTGCCTCTACCAGCAGGGCAAACATGATGCCCATGGCTACGCCATATGCAAACTGGTTGATGTTCAGATGCATCATGCCAAAAAGTACAGATGAAAGGACTATTGAACCGATGATCCTTCCAGTTCTCTGGTAGCTCTGAAGGAACATACCCCTGAATACAAATTCCTCGATAAAGGGTCCGAAAATACCGATAGAGAGCAGCATCTGCCATAAGGGAAGTGCCAGGATCTGATCTGCCATCTCTACTACTGTATTGTCCACAAACAGCATTGACAGAGAGTTGAAAAATACCACCAGAGGAACCAAAAGAAGTACGTACAGCGGTATCAAAAGAGCCGACTGGATCCTTATTTTCTTAAACGGAACAAGGACTGACACCCTGTCTCCATAAAAAAGTATCATTGCCAGCGACGGTATGAAGATCATCATCTCCGCCAGGAAATTATTGAGAAGTACCGGTATTGTGGTCATGGTGCCGATCATCCATACCGTATACAGCACAGTAAAGCATATAGTTGCAAGGATCATGTATAAAAAAGCTCTGTTCGCTTTCTTGTAATCCATCTCTGCCTCCTTACTTAAGCTCGATAGAAGTTTCTCCTATGACGATCTTGCCCTCTTTAAGGAGTCTTCCTACAGCGCGCTTAAACTCGTTCTTGCTCATGCCTGTTTTTTCTTTTATAAGATCTGGGGAAGCCTTGTCTGTAAACTTAAGCCTGCCGCCATTGTCCTTTATCATAGCATAGATCTTCTCAGCATCAGTATCCATCTGAAGGTAGGCCTTCTCCCTGACGCTAAGGTTGAGCCTTCCATCCTCTTTTACTGATACTACTCTGGCAGAAATTCTGTCGCCTATCTTAAGATTTCCATAGAGCTCCTTTTTGGCTATGAGGCCTGAGTAGATATCATCTACTGCCACAAAGGCACCAAAGTTGTCGCTCATCTCATAGACCGTTCCCATAACCTTGTCATCTTTCTTGTATGGGCTGTCACTCTTTAAGTACTTATATACATTCATGGTAACGCAAAGACGGCTGCTCTTATCAATATACATAGCGCATAAAACGTCGTCTCCTGCCTTCACCTTGGCTGTCTGCTCCTTGAAAGGAAGAAGTACATCCTTTTCAAGACCCCAGTCCATAAAAGCTCCGATCCTGGTTGTCTCTTTTACCTTAAGAACCCTTACGTCCCCAAGCATTATCTTAGGTTCGCTGGTGGTTGCGATCAGCCTGTCATCAGAATCCTTGTAGATAAACACCTCTACTTTACTGCCAGGATCTGCTCCCTGTGGAACCTGTTTTGCAGGCAAAAGAACTTTCTCTTCGCTGCCAGCCTGCTCTCCCAGGTAAACTCCAAAGTCAACCTTCTTGATAACTACAAGTGTCTGCTTTTCGCCTAATTTGATCATTATGTCCTCCGTTCACAAAAAAGCTGCAGTAACATCACTGCGTTGTCAGTTCAACAATACAAACAGGACTGTTTTTATCGTCCTTCAAATTAATAGTATAAGTCATAGCGCCATTTTTTGAAACTTTCCTGATCTCAGGGAAAAGAGTATCTCCCAAAAGCGCCTGTCTCTTGTATTCAGCTCTGAGAGCCGTGATCTTTATGGTCTTGTCAGGAAGGGACTCAATAGCCATCCTGATGTACTGCCCGTTGTTTACGTGGTTGTTGGTATCAAGATGATGGCTTCTTACAAGGATTTCTTCTCCTTCCATAACTTCAGCCTCTGAAGGGATCACTATCTTCCTGTCGCCGTAGTCCATAGGAAGCCTCTCTTCAAGAGGGTAAGCCTGCTCAATCTCCGGTGTTATCCTTGCAGGGATTCCCTTTTCAAAGTCAAACAAAGTCCAGACAGAGTTGGCTACTGCCAGTCGCTCTCCCGTTTTTGTATCCATAAAGAAATTCCTGTGTCCAAAAAAGCCCTTGAGATCATAGGGAATAGTTCCTATGGTAACTTCCTCGCAGAGCCTGGGATATCTGTTAATGATGATCTGCCAGGAGTTTAATACCCAGGCGATATGTCTTTCCTTGAGGTACTCCATTGTTGCAGGACCGTCCTGGGTCTGAAAGGTTGAGCAGTCCTGAAAATAATCAATAAGAGATTCTATTGTAAGGTATGCATCCTTATCAACTTCACTGTACCGGATTCTTGAATCAAACGTATACATGGCGTTCCCCTTGATCATAAGTTTAAAAAAAGCGAGATTGTTACCAATCTCGCTTTAGTAGCTGGGCTAGTAGGATTCGAACCTACGTAATGACGGAGTCAGAGTCCGTTGCCTTACCGCTTGGCGATAGCCCATCGACAAGTAGTAATTATACGTGAGACTCTATAAAAAAGCAAGTACTTTTTTAAAACTTTTATATTTTGTTTAAACTCCAGTGTTTATGCGGTTTTGAAGCTCATCCCTCAAATAAAAGATCTGCATAAGTTGGGAATGGCCAGTCTTTTTTATCTACAAGCATCTCAAGTTTATCTGCTGGGTCACGAAGATCATCCATTGCAGGTCTTACCTTGTCCTTGTAGAAGTAAGCAAGCTTTCTTGCATCTGTGATCTTTCTTGCCTTGTTCTCTACTGTCTTAAGATCTTCAAGAGCCTTCTTCATCTTGGTGAGCTCTGCTGTTATCTCTTTAAGCTCAGAAAGGAGGGCGCTTTCATCAGCACCTGCTGCCTTTACTGCATTTACATCGCCGGCAAGTCTTCCTGCATACTTCATTACTGCAGGGATGATCTGCTTGGAGGCCATATCGATCATGGTGAGAGCTTCGATATTGATGGTCTTTGCGTAATTCTCAAAAATGATCTCTTTTCTTGACTCAAGCTCTGTCTTGGTATATACGCCAAAATCGCCAAAGAGCTTGATAGCCTTCTTGGTTGTAAGAGTATCTGCTGCCTCGATAGTTGACTTGATGTTTGGAAGTCCGCGGCGCTCAGCTTCTTTTACCCACTCATCTGAGTAGCCATCGCCGTTGAAGATGATCCTCTGGTGGTCAGTCAAGTACTCCTTCATAAGGTCATGAACTGCCATGTCAAAGTCATCAGCTTTTTCAAGGATATCTGCTGCCTCGCAGAAAGCCTCAGCAACGATAGTGTTAAGTGTTGTATTTGAACTGGCCATTGAGTCAGATGAACCAACCATTCTGAACTCAAACTTGTTACCTGTAAATGCAAATGGTGATGTACGGTTTCTGTCTGTGGCATCCTTCTCAAACTGAGGAAGTGTTGATACACCGGTCTTGAGCTTGCCCCCACGCTTACTTGACTTGGCTACACCAGTCTCGATAAGCTGTCTTACCACGTCCTCAAGCTGCTCGCCAAGGAAAACAGAAATTATAGCTGGAGGCGCCTCATTGGCACCAAGTCTGTGGTCATTACCAACATCTGCAGCGCTCTGTCTTAAAAGATCTGCGTGTGTATCTACTGCCTTTAAAATGCAGGCAAGAATAAACAGGAACTGTACATTCTTATTAGGTGTATCACCTGGATCAAGAAGGTTCTTGCCATCGTCTGTGCAAAGGGACCAGTTATCGTGTTTACCTGAACCATTTACCCCTGCAAAAGGCTTCTCGTGAAGCAGGCATCTCATGTGATGGTGCTCTGCAACCCTCTTCATGGTCTCCATAATGATCTGGTTGTGGTCAACTGCAATATTGGCAGTCTCATAGATAGGAGCAAGCTCATGCTGACCAGGCGCAACCTCGTTGTGCTGTGTCTTGTCCGGTACACCAAGCTTCCAGAGCTCAGTGTTGAGATCCTTCATGAACTCACCAACTCTCTCACGGATAACACCAAAGTAGTGGTCTTCCATTTCCTGACCCTTAGGAGGCATTGCTCCAAAGAGAGTTCTTCCTGTAAAGATAAGGTCCTCACGCTTCATTGACTTGTCCCAGTCAACCAGGAAGTACTCCTGCTCTGGTCCAACAGAAACGTTAACCCTTGTAGCATTGTCATTTCCGAATAATCTGACTATCCTGAGAGCCTGCTTGTTTACAGCCTCCATGGATCTAAGAAGAGGAGTCTTTTTATCAAGAGCTTCTCCTGTATATGAACAGAAAGCAGTAGGAATACAGAGAGTAACACCAGCTCCGGATTCCTTAAGGAATGCAGGAGAAGTGATATCCCAGGTTGTATATCCTCTTGCCTCGAAAGTAGCACGAAGTCCTCCAGAAGGGAATGAGGAAGCATCAGGTTCACCCTTTATAAGCTCTTTTCCAGAGAAAGAAGTAAGCATACGGCCGTCCTGATCCGCACTTCCCACAAAGGAATCATGCTTCTCTGCTGTGATGCCTGTAAGTGGCTGGAACCAGTGTGTGTAATGTGTTGCGCCGTTTTCTACAGCCCAGTCCTTCATGGCGTTGGCTACAACGTCAGCGGATTCCTTGGACAATGTTCCACCGTGCTCAATTACATTAACAACCTCTTTGTATACATTCTTTGGCAGACGCTCTCTCATCTTGGCAAGAGTAAAGACGTTCTGACCGAAAATCTCTTCCACATTAACCTTGCTGCTCATAGTGCTACAACCTTTCTTTCGTTTTTTACTGTCATACAGTTTACAATAATAATCCAAAAACTTGAAGCATTTTTTGCGTTACTTTTCAGGTTCTGCACTAACTCTCAAAATATCGTAGCGACTTGGACGCTCAGACAGATCAAGGTAGATGATCTCCTTGGAGTGAGGACACGACTCTACAGCTGTTCCATCCTCAGTGTACATGCCGTTTACACGGACCTTAACATCTGTTCCGTCGGGTTTCATTATCTCAATCTCATCTCCAACACTGAACTTGTTTCTCTGCTCGATCTTGGCAAAGCCGCGCTCATCGATGTCATAAACAATTCCAAGGTAGATATATTCGCTCACATATGTGTTGTTGTCATAGATCTGCATCTCATCGCTGGGCTTTCCAAAATAGAAGCCTGTTGTGAACTGGCGATAAGTGCACTTTGAAATCTGGTCAAGATACCATGGCATGTTCTGCCTGTACTTTTCCTCAGACTCAAAGAAGTCGTCGATAGCCTTTCTGTAGGTTCTTGCAACAGTGGCAACGTAAAGAGCTGTCTTCATCCTGCCCTCTATCTTGCAGCTGTCAACTCCGGCATCCACAAGCTCAGGGATGTGCTCGATCATGCAAAGATCCTTGGAGTTAAAGATATATGTGCCGCGTTCGTTCTCATACACTGGAAGGTACTCGCCAGGTCTCTTTTCCTCAACAACTGCGTACTTCCATCTGCATGGGTGGGTGCAGGCGCCGTGGTTGGCATCCCTTCCTGTGAAGTAGTTGGACAAAAGACATCTTCCTGAATAGGAGATGCACATAGCCCCGTGGATAAAGCATTCCATCTCAAGGTCTTCAGGGATCCTCTGCTTGATCTCCTTGATCTCCGCCATTGAAAGCTCTCTGGCTGCCACGACTCTCTTGGCTCCAAGATCATGCCAGAAGTTGTAGGTCTCATAGTTGGTGTTATTGGCCTGGGTTGATACATGGATATCTATTTCAGGACAGATCCTTCTGGCCTTCATAAAGATACCAGGGTCAGCAATTATAAGAGCGTCTGGCTTAAGCTCTTTTAATTCATGAAGATAAGTCTCTACTCCATCAAGATCGTAGTTGTGGGCAAGGATATTTACTGTGACATGGACGTGAACGCCGTGCTCATGGGCAAAGGCAATTCCCTCCTTCATCTCTTCCTTGCTGAAGTTCTTGGCCTTGGCTCTAAGTCCGAAGGCATCTCCTCCAATATATACTGCATCTGCGCCAAACATTACCGCTGTCTTTAAGACTTCAAGGCTGCTGGCAGGTATAAGTAGCTCAGGTTTCTTCATAGCTCGTTCCTCATTATTTAAAGCTTAACAGAGAGGCTCATGCCATCTCCAACTGTAAGTATCACTGTGTTTAGCTGATCATCGTGGGTCAGCTCATAGAGGTAATCCCTCATTCTTGCGTGTATGGTCCTGTTTCTTCTGGTGACAGCAAATCTTGATTCAAACACGTCTCCGTCCTGCAGGACGTTATCTGATACCAGAAGCCCTCCCTTAGTAAGGAGTCTTAGGCACTCTGGTAAAAAGTTGATGTACTGTCCCTTTGCTGCATCCATAAATATAAAATCGTAGCCGGGAGAAAGAGTCTTTAAGATGTCCATTGCATCCCCTTCCAGAAGGGTTATCTTTTTTCCATGGTCGTACTTTTCAAAATTGGCTTTTGCTACAGGAATTCTCTTTTCGTATTTCTCAATGGTGGTGATAGTGGCATCACTACCTGAGTACTCAGCCATTAAAAGAGCTGAAAAGCCAACAGCGCAGCCGACCTCCAGGATATTCACAGGTCTGTTCTGCGCCATCAAAAATTTAAGAAGTGTCTGGGTATCCTTGCGGATAATAGGCACTTCATCTGCTATTGCCACTCTCTCAACATCGTCAAGATATGGGGCATTCCCTCTGTCGAGAGAATTGATAAAGGTTGTAATCCTGTCCTGATCAGCCATCCTGTGACTCTCCAGCACTCTCAGCCTCTGTTTCTGTACTTATCTCCGGTTCAGGCTCTTCTACTGTCTCAATTTCTGTGGCCGCCTCAGAATCGGTATCGGCAGATTTCTGTCCGCCTGACATTATTGATATCATCTCCTCAGGAGTCATGGAAGTACTAAGCTCGTAGGTTCCTGCCTGCTCCATTCCGTGGTACTCAGAGAATCTCTCCTGAAGTTTAAAAAGATTTTTATCTGTAATAAGTCCAACACCAGCCAGGTTCTCAGCTATGACATCAGCTGAATCGCCGCTTCCAACAGTGAAAGTTACTGTCCTTCCTGTGCCGGATGATACAGGTGTCTGGTTAAAAATGTGATAGCCATAGTTATAAGCAACCTTGGCATATTTTGAGATAAGCATCGCCACCACAATGACAAATGCCACCTTTACTGCAGTATCCAGTAACCCCAGTATTATTTTTCTTGCGCTCATAAATAAGTCTCCTCAAAAGACATCAGAAATTGGTGTCCATGATAATAGGCATTATCATAGGTCTTCTCTTTGTCTTTTTCCAGATGTAATCACTAAGGGCGTCCTTAACAATATTCTTAAGCTTAGCCCAGTCTGTGATCCCTTTCTCAAGGGCCTCTGTAACGTCATCATAAACAAGGTCTGTAGCGTCATCAATGAGTTTATCAGATTCCCTCACATATACAAAGCCTCTGGACACGATACTTGGTCCTGAGACGATCTGACAGCTTGCCTTGTCGATACCAAATACTACTATAACTATACCGTCTTCTGCAAGATGTTGTCTGTCTCTAAGAACAACATTTCCAACATCTCCAACTCCAAGACCGTCTACTAAAATAGCTCCAACCGGGACTTTTCCAGCCACTTTGGCGCCGTTTTCATCAAGCTCTAAGATCTCTCCGGAGTGAAGGATAAAGATATTGTCCTTGTCCATTCCAAGCTCTTTTGCTATGTTGCTCTGAGCGATAAGGTGTCTGTACTCTCCATGGACAGGAACAGCGTATTTGGGCTTCACCAGTGTATAGATAAGCTTGATATCCTCCTGGCATGCGTGTCCTGAAACATGGACATCCTGGAAGATAACATCTGCGCCCTTCATCTGAAGTTCGTTAATGATGTTTGTGACAGACTTCTCATTACCTGGAATAGGATGAGATGAGAAAATAACAGTGTCGCCAACTCCAATACTGATCTTCCTGTGCTGTCCGCTGGCCATTCTGCTAAGAGCAGCCATACTCTCTCCCTGGCTTCCTGTTGTGATGATGACAGTCTTGTTATCAGGGTAGTTCTTGATCTGATCTATATCTACCAGGGTGTTCTCCGGTATCTTGATACATTCAAGCTTCTGGGCTATGTCAATGATGCTGACCATACTTCTGCCCTCGACCACAACCTTTCTGCCACACTTGTGGGCAGTGTTGATGATCTGCTGAACACGGTCAACATTTGATGCAAAGGTCGCAACAATGATCCTGGAATTCTCATGCTCCTCAAAGAGGGAATCAAGGACTCTTCCTACAGTCTTTTCAGAAGCTGTAAAGCCTGGTCTCTCTGCATTGGTTGAGTCACACATAAGGGCAAGAACACCTTTTTTACCGATCTCAGCAAATCTCTGAAGGTCGATAGGATCTCCAAATACAGGTGTGTAGTCAACCTTAAAGTCTCCAGTGTGGACTACAGTTCCTGCAGGTGAATAGATCGCAAGAGCTGCTGCATCTACAATAGAGTGGTTTGTTCTAATAAACTCAACTCTGAAATTACCAAGATTGATGGACTGGCCAAACTTAACAACCTTTCTCCTGGTCTTCTTAAGAAGGTTGTGCTCTTCAAGCTTGTGCTCGATGATGCCCATTGTAAGACGGGTTGCATAAACAGGGACGTTGAGCTCATGAAGTACATAAGGAAGCGCACCAATGTGGTCCTCATGTCCGTGAGTTATTACAAAGCCCTTTACCTTGTCGATGTTCTCCTGCAGATAAGTGATATCAGGGATTACAAGGTCGATTCCCAGCATGTCATCATCAGGGAAAGACAGACCGCAATCCACTACAATAATACTGTCCTCATATCTGAAGGCAGTGATGTTCATTCCAATCTGCTCAAGACCACCCATAGGGATGATCTGCAGCTTGGACGCATTTTCAGTTTTCTTTTTACTCAATATAATCCCTCCATAATTTTTGGCGGATGCGCAGAAAAAGACATAAACCTATAGCCCGTTAAATGTCCAGATCTACTCCATCCTCAGAAAGCAGCTTACGAAATACACCAGCAACCGCTTCAAGCTCCTGGTCATCGTCCACAATGACATAAACTGCCTCTTCATCATTCATATCGGAGTCATCCCGAAGTATAAGTGCCTCGGAATCTCCATCTTCCTCATCAGTTACTAAAAGATAGGTCTTGGCTCCTATTACAGTCTGCTCAAGACAATAAAATTCAACTGCTTCTTCCCCATCGGGACTAAACATTATCTTTTCCAAATTCATTCACCTTTTCAATTTGTTGTCCAGATAATCCTGAAGGATGATCTGGGCAGCGATCATATCAACGTACTCTTTTCTCTTCTTGCCCTTTATTCCGGCTTCGTCCATTATCTCGTCCGCCTCAACGGTTGTAAGGCGTTCGTCCAGCATATCAACAGGGATTCCTGTTCTTCTCTCAATCTTGTCCTTAAATTCAAGGCATAACTGTGAGCGCTCAGAGACCGACTCATCCATATTAAGTGGAAGTCCCAAAACGATCTTTTCCACCCCATACTCCTGAATGAGCTCTTCAATGCGCGCTAGTGTCTTTCGAAGCTTATTTTCTTCGTTTCTACGGATAATTTCTTTGCCCTGGGCAGTCAGTAAAAGCTCATCGCTGATAGCAACTCCCACGGTCTTGGACCCGTAATCAAGTCCCATGATCCTCATTATTTTTTAGCCCAATTATTGCTCTTGATGTACTCTGTGAGCATCTCCTCAACGAGTTCATCTCTTTCAACCTTCATGATAAGGCTTCTTGCGCCCTTATGGCTTGTGATGTAGGTTGGATCTCCAGACATGATGTATCCTACTATCTGATTTACAGGGTTGTAGCCCTTCTCCAAAAGAGCGTCGTAAACAACAGAAAGTACTTTCTTAACACCTGTCTCAGGCTCAACTTCTACTTTAAAAAATTGGGTGTTCCCTAAATCCTGCTCTGGCATAGTTAATTCAACCTTTCATGACACTATAGTTATTTTCATTGTACAACACTAATTTTAAATAAGCAATGTATCGGAATTTAGCAAAGTCCTTGGTGTAACCCTTGAAAACTCTCCGGATACTGCATTTTTGTAGTCATCCGTTCCTTCTTTTGCCGCAGCTCTGACATACCTGTCAGTATGTCCTATCATATACTTTTGCCCTCCGTGAACTTCCTCATCCTCCCAGAGAACAGAAAGCGCCTGGCCGATGAATCCCTTCCTGTATTCCTCGGAATCCATGGCCGTTATGTCAAGGAGCACATCGCTTCTTTCTGACTTCTGCCTGTCTGTCAGTTGGTCAGCCATTCCTGCTGCAACAGTTCCCTTTCTGGGAGAGTACTTAAAGACATGCATCTCATAGAATTTGATATCAGCCACAAACTCTCTGCACTCTTCAAACTCTTCCACGGTTTCGCCAGGGAAGCCGACGATCACATCTGTGGTTATGGCTGGTCTGTCGAAGGCCCTACGCAAAAGAGCTACCGACTCCTTAAACTCCTCAGCTGTATAGTGGCGGTTCATCCTCTTAAGCACTGAGTTGCAGCCGCTCTGAAGGGATAAGTGGAAGTGTGGGCAGAGCTTTTCTATCTTTGCCATTCTCTCAACGTTTTCTTTTGTTATGAACCTTGGTTCAATTGAGCCTAGTCTTATCCTTTCGATGCCCGGGACTTCTGCAACCTTTTCTACAAGGTCAACCAGCATGGGCTGTCCCTTATCTAATCCGTAGCTGCCAACATGGATACCTGTGATAACAACTTCCTTGCAGCCCTTAAGGGAAAGCTCCTTAACTTCTTCAAGTACGTCGCTCATTTCCCTGCTGCGAACCCTTCCTCTTGCATAAGGAATGACACAGTAAGTGCAGAACTGATTGCATCCATCCTGTACCTTGATATAAGCTCTGGTGTGCTCAGGAAGATCGTTAAGCCTCATCTCTTCGTAGATATCTGTGTGATTGATATCTATTACAGACTTCCCTCCCATAGTTTTGTCAAAGTCTCCTCTGGCCGCGACAAACTCGGAAAGAATCTCTGCGATCTCTGATTTTTTGTTGTTGCCAATAGCCAGATCTATGGCATCATCTTTTTTGACACCCTCCATCCCCGTCTCAACATAGCAGCCAACTGCCACAACTATGGCATCAGGATTCTCCTTTTTTGACTTGTGGAGCATCTGTCTGGACTTTCTGTCAGCTATGTTTGTGACAGTACAGGTGTTGATGATATAGACATCTGCCTTTTCATTAAATGGCACGATCATGCAGCCAGCATCAGAAAGTTTCTGGCTCATGACGTCCATTTCGTAGCTATTTACTTTGCATCCAAGGTTATGTAGGGCAACCTTTAAGCCTTTAATGTTATTTTCCATACTATATCTCATTGACTTTTTACAATCTTCCGTTTACTATTAAGAAGAAAAGGAGGTATTTGCGCAATGAAGACCGTAAAAATTTCACTTAATTCTATCGATAAGGTAAAATCTTTTGTTAACGATATTACGAAGTTTGATTATGACTTCGATCTCGTTTCTGGAAGATACGTTATCGATGCTAAGTCTATCATGGGTATCTTTTCATTAGATCTTTCAAAGCCTATCGATCTTAACATCCATGCAGAAGACGGCGCAGATGAGGTTCTCGAGATCTTGAAGCCTTACATGGTCTGATCAGAATTTGATCAGATCTTCCAAAAAAGATTATTATAGACCATCTTAAGATTCTTCTTAGGATGGTCTTTTTTTGAGCAGAGCACTTACTTGTTTATCTCAATCACTTCATCAGTCTCAAGCGCTGTGCGAACCAGCTCATCTATCTTTTCTGCGAGGTTCTCTTCATGCCTTTCAATGACATCAAGACGAGGCTTGGTTACAGGGTGCTTTGCCACAAAGATGGTGCAGCAGTCCTCGTAAGGAAGGATCGATGTCTCGTAGGCACCTATCTTTTCAGAAATATCTACAATGTCCTGTTTATCAAAAGCAATAAGTGGTCTGTAAACAGGCATATCCCTTACAACTTCTCCGGTGCACATAAGGCTCTGCATGGTCTGGGAAGCAACCTGTCCGATACTCTCTCCTGTGATAAGTCCCATACATCCGCTCTTTGCCGCAATGATATCTGCGATCTTCATCATGTATCTGCGCATGATGATGGTGAGCTCATCGTGTGGACACTTTTCGTAAATGTACATCTGAATGTCTGTAAAGTTGATGACATGAAGCTTGATATTACCTGTATACTTTGCGATAACTTTTGCAAGATCAACAACCTTCTGCTTGGCCATCTCGCTTGTATACGGCGGAGCATTGAAATATACCGCCTCAAGGTCAACACCTCTTTTTGCGATCATGTATCCAGCTACTGGGGAATCAATTCCACCAGACAAAAGAAGCATCGCCTTGCCTGCAGTTCCTATAGGCATTCCACCTGGCCCTGGAATGATCTCCGAAAAGATATTGAGCTTTTCTCTGATCTCAACATTGATAAGGATCTGAGGTTCATGAACATCAACTTTCATGCTGTCATAGGCGTCAAGAACCTTAGCGCCGATCTCAGCTGCCATCTCCATGGAATCCATAGGATAGCTCTTATCAACTCTTCTTACCTTGATCTTGAAGGTCTTGTTTTTATCCGGGTATACGCCGTCAACAAAGTCCACTACTGCCTGACAAACTCCGGCAACGTCAGGGAGGTGATTTTCACCATCTCTCTCAATGGAAACTGCAGGGCATATACCTGTTATTCCAAATACTGTCTGAAGCGCAGAAACAGTCTCATCAAAATCAAAATCCTTGGCTTCTACGTAAACTCTTCCGGCAGTTTTAGAAATCTCAAAGCTTCCGTCGCACCTTAACAAAACTCTTTTTATCTGCTTAACAAGAGCATCTTCAAAGATATATCTGTTCTTGCCCTTAACTCCGATCTCTGCATATTTGATTACAAAAGCATGGTACTGCATACTTCTCTCCTTAATGTCTGTAGAACTTTCTCATGGTTTCCACCTGGCTTTCAAGTGTATCCAAGAGGTAATCGATTTCTTCCCTGGTAGTTTCCTGTGACATGCTGATCCTGATGGTTGACTCCAAAAGGTCCCTCTCAAGGCCTATTGCCTGAAGTGTGTCTGAAATATGAGGGTTGTTGGAAGTGCAGGCAGAGCCTGCTGAAACGTAGATCTGCTTGCTGCTTAGCATGTTAAGGATGGTCTCTGCCCTGAGGCCTCTTATGGAAACGCTGACAATATGCGGAGCACCATTTTCTGCCTCTGGTCCATTTATCTTTATATCGCTGATCCTGGCATTTAATGAGTCGATCAGATATCTTTTTAGCTCGTAAAGTCTTGCTGTCTTATTATCAAAATCCTCATAGCACATCTTCGCTGCCAGCGCCATTCCAGCAATGCCAGGAACATTTTCTGTACCTGATCTCATGCCCTTTTGCTGTCCGCCGCCGTAACATATGGGATTTATTTTTGTTCCCTTCCTGATATACAAAAATCCCACACCCTTTGGTCCGTGGATCTTGTGACTGCTGACAGATAAAAGATCGATGTTCATGGACCTTGGCCTTATCACCAGCTTGCCATAGGCCTGTACAGCATCCACATGGAAAAGGATCTTATCATCTATGGATTTAATAAGCCTGCCAACTTCCTGAACAGGCTCTATAGCGCCAATCTCGTTGTTTACCATCATCATGGATACCAGGATGGTATCCTCTCTTATGGCATTTTTCAGGTCATCAAGACTTACAACGCCGCTTTCGTCCACTGGAAGGTGTGTGATCTCAAATCCCTCTTTTTTAAGTGCCTCGCAGGTCTCCAGGACAGCTGGATGCTCAATGCTGGTGGTAATGATGTGCTTGCCTCTCCAGGCATTTGCCCTTGCCCCTCCAATGATCGCCATGTTGTCAGACTCTGTTCCGCCTGAGGTAAAGACAATCTCTGCCGGGTCTACTTTTAATGTACCTGCAATTGTCTCTCTAGCTCCAAAAAGTCTATTGGCAGAAAGTGTTCCCATGTGATGAACGCTCGATGCATTTCCATATTCTTCTGTCATTATCTTGGCTACAAGCTCAGCGACTTCCTTATAAGCCCTGGTTGTAGCTGAATTATCCAAATACGCTTCCATAATCTTCCTCACCTTTCAAGGTGATACATAAGCCATGAAATGGCTGTAAATCCTGCAGTCTCCGTTCGAAGTATCCTCTTTCCAAGAGTAATTGGCTTAATGTCATTATTAAGGCACAGCTCAATTTCCTCTTCTGAAAAGCCGCCCTCCGGTCCTATAAATACCGCAACGCTCTTTCCTGGAGCGATCCTCTCTATGATACTCTTTGTAACAGAAATATCCTTGGCGTTTTCATAGGGTATGAGTTTAACATCAATAGCTTCTTTTTTGCAATACTCTATTGCCTGCTTCATTGTAAGTGGCAGCTCAACTTCCGGAATGATACCGCGCTTACTCTGCTTGGCTGCAGCTTCTGAAATAGCCTGCCATCTCTTTTGCTTGCTGACTGCCTTTTTGTCATCAAGCTTAACGATACACCTCTTGGTAGACATTGGAATTATCCTGAAGGCTCCAAGTTCAACCGCCTTCTGGATTATGAGTTCCATCTTGTCCACCTTGGGAAGCCCCTGGAAAAGATATATCTTAGAGGGAAGCTCATGTCCGTTTTCCTCGATAAAGCAGAGCTTGCCAATTACGCAATCCTCTGTAAAGGATGCTATCTCATAAAAGAGCTCTTTTCCGGAATCGTCTGAGAGAATACTGACAGAAAACTGCTCTCCCACCTTCATCCTGAGGACATTGGCTATGTGGTTGTAGTCGCTGCCTGTTATCTGAACTTCCTTGTAATCAGAAGATAACTGCGAGCTCTCAACAAAAAAGTGATACATTAGTTTTTCCTCGAAGTGATTGAAACCCAGTCGCCCTGGTGGTGGATCTCAAGTATCTCAAGACCTGCATCCAGGTGCGCCTTCTTGACCTCTTCTTCCTTGGTATCAATGATACCTGAAGTTATGTAGATACCGCCTGACTTTAAGTTATTAAGTATTACTGGTGTAAGAGGAACAAGGACATTAGCAAGGATATTGGCTACAACAACATCATACTTGTCATATCCAACCTTGTCCTGAACCTGTTTATCATCAATGATATTTCCGATCATCATCTCAAATTTATCCTCTGAGATGCCGTTGTTTTCCATGTTTTCTTTTACTGCTGGAACTGCGCACTTATCAAGGTCTGTTCCTACCGCATGCTTTGCTCCAAACATAAGCGCCAGTATCGATAAGACTCCGCTTCCTGTTCCAACGTCCAAAAGCTCAGTATCCTTGGTAACATATTTTTTAAGCATTCTGATGCAGAGCTGTGTTGTCTCATGCATACCTGTTCCGAATGCTGTTCCAGGATCTATGTGAAGGACCATGTTTGCCTTTTCCTGATCCTCATCCGACTCTTTCTCCCAGGAAGGAATAACCAGGATATCGTCGATAAAGAACTTGTGGAAGTACTGCTTCCAGTTGTTGATCCAGTCTATATCCTCTGTAACATCTACAGAAATAGTACCATCTCCTATATCAGAAAAACTCTTAAGTTCTAAAAGCTTCTCCCTGATGGCTTCCTGCATCTGCTCGGGAGTTCTCTTTTCTGTAACATACTCGCCATTATCATCAGGAAGAGAAACTGTGAGCATATTGTCATCATCTATCTCTAAAAAGAAACTAAGATAAGCTACGCCCTTTTCTATCACAGGGCCATTGTCATCAGGCTCAAGTTCCGGAGCATCAATAAACATCTGCTCTTTATCTGCAGCTGACAGAGGTACATTGTCCTCGATCTGAGCTCCAAAAAGGCCGATATCCTCAAGGTAGCTTACTATGATATCTTCTGACTCCTCATTGGTTCTTATCCTAAATCTCATCCACTTCATAATGTGCTCCTTTATAAGCGCAAAAAGAAAACTTCCGTAGTTATTATAACCTAACTACGGAAGTATATCATATATCGTTAAGTTTCCCAAAACTTTTTCTTCTTTTTTCCACCACCGCCTGATGGATCCTTATCATCTGAACCCATTAGCCTGTCAGCTGCTGTAAGGGAATCTCCTGTCTTCTCATCGAATTTCTTGAGAAGCTCCTTGGCCTCTTTAGAGAGCTTTTCCGGAACCTGAACTACGAGGGTTACGTAGTGATCACCTCTCTGCTCCTTGTCCCTAAGTGATGGAACACCCTTGCCACGAAGTCTTACTCTGGTATCTGTCTGGGTACCAGCCTTAACATCGTAAGCAACCTTGCCATCAACTGTATCTATAAGAACTGTTCCTCCAAGAGCTGCTACTGCAAAGGATACTGGAACCATTGAGTAGATGTTATAGCCCTCTCTCTGGAAGATAGGATGATCTGAAACAACAACCTCTACAAGGAGGTCTCCTCTTGGTCCGCCGTTTACACCAGGCTCACCCTTTTCTCTGATCCTTACGCTCTGGCCATTATCTATACCTGCAGGAATAGTAACTTTTATCTTCTTTCTGCTGGCGATATATCCTGTTCCGTGACATTCACTGCACTTATCCTTGATAACCTTACCAGTACCTCCGCAGTCTGGACAGGTCTGAACATTTCTTACTGTTCCAAAGAAGGACTGCTGTGTATAGACGATCTGTCCCTTACCACCACATTTACTACAGGTCTGTGGTGATGTTCCAGGCTTGGCACCTGTTCCGTGACAGGTTGGGCATGGATCCTTGATTGTAAGATCCAGCTCTTTTTCACAGCCAAATACAGCCTCAAGGAAGGTTATGCGAACGCTGGCACGAAGATTGGCTCCCTTTGAAGGGCCGTTCCTTGTGGCACCACGTGATCTGCCGCCTCCAAAGAAATCTCCAAAAATATCTCCAAAGATATCTCCAAAGTCTGCTCCGTTGAAATCAAAGCCTCCGAATCCACCGGCTCCGCCTTCAAATGCTGCATGTCCAAACTGGTCGTACTGACGCTTCTTTTCTGGGTCACTTAAAACCGCATAAGCCTCAGATGCTTCCTTGAACTTCTCAGCTGCTGAATCATCACCGGGGTTCATATCAGGATGATACTTCTTAGCAAGGACTCTGTATGCTTTTTTAATCTCTTCGTCCGAAGCATTCTTGCCAACACCAAGGACTTCATAATAATCGCGTTTCTGCTCTGCCATATATATTCCTCATATCTGTTTGGTCTTCATGGTTTTAGGCTGCAATGTGCAAGCACAGCAGCCTATAACTATGAATCCCTATATCACTCAAACCTCTCTGTAATCTCCGTCAACAACGTTGTCGTCATTTGCAGAAGATGAAGAAGCGTTCATGTCAGGACCTGCCTGTCCCATGTCTGGGCCTGCGCTCTGAGCTCCAGCAGCCCCCTGTGCATTCTCGTACATCTTAGCAAACAGAGCCTGTGCATCGTTCATGAGCTTCTCTTTCTGGCTCTTAAGAGAATCGATCTCAGAGTCTGAAAGCTCCTTATCCTTGGTCTGCTCAAGAGTTTCCTTGAGAGCCTTGATGTCGTCCTCAACAACCTGCTTCTGAGAAGGATCAATCTTGTCGCCTACGTCCTGGAGAGCCTTCTCTGTCTGGAATACGAATGAGTCAGCATCGTTTCTTGCGTCAATGCCTTCCTTACGCTTCTTGTCCTGAGCCTCGTACTCCTGAGCCTCTTTAACAGCCTTATCGATATCCTCGTCAGACATGTTAGAACCAGCTGTGATGGTGATGTGCTGCTCCTTGCCTGTTCCAAGGTCCTTAGCTGATACGTTAACGATACCGTTTGCATCGATATCAAATGTAACCTCGATCTGAGGAACACCTCTCATTGCTGGAGGAATTCCATCAAGTCTGAACTGTCCAAGAGACTTGTTATCCTTAGCAAACTGTCTCTCACCCTGAAGAACGTTGATGTCAACAGCTGTCTGGTTATCAGCTGCAGTTGAGAATACCTGGCTCTTCTTGGTAGGGATTGTTGTGTTACGCTCGATAAGTCTTGTAGCAACACCACCCATTGTCTCGATTGAAAGTGAAAGAGGTGTTACATCAAGAAGAAGGATGTCACCAGCGCCCTCGTCACCAGCAAGCTTACCGCCCTGGATACCAGCACCAATAGCTACGCACTCATCAGGGTTAAGGTTCTTAGAAGGCTCCTGGCCTGTGAGCTGTTTAACCTTCTCTACTACGCAAGGAACACGAGTTGATCCGCCAACAAGAAGTACCTTGCCGATATCTGAATTTGTAAGACCAGCATCCTTCATAGCGTTCTGTACAGGGATTGCTGTTCTCTCTACAAGATCGTGAATGAGTTCTTCGAACTTAGCTCTTGTAAGATCTACGTCGAAGTGCTTAGGGCCATCTGCACCAGCTGAGATGAAAGGAAGGTTGATGTTTGTTGTTGTTGAAGAAGAAAGTTCCTTCTTAGCCTTCTCTGCAGCTTCCTTAAGTCTCTGCATAGCCATCTTATCGCCTGAAAGGTCAACGCCCTCTTTGTTCTTGAAGTCCTGAACCATCCAGTCGATGATTGCCTGGTCGAAGTCATCACCACCAAGGTGTGTATCACCATTTGTTGAAAGAACTTCGATAACGCCATCACCGATATCAATGATAGATACATCGAATGTACCACCACCAAGGTCATAAACCATGATCTTCTGCTCTTTCTCGTTATCAAGACCATATGCAAGAGCAGCTGCTGTAGGCTCGTTGATGATTCTCTTTACTTCAAGACCTGCAATCTTACCAGCGTCCTTGGTTGCCTGACGCTGAGCATCATTGAAGTATGCAGGAACTGTGATAACTGCTTCTGTAACTTTTTCGCCGAGATACTGTTCTGCATCAGCCTTAAGCTTCTGCAGGATCATTGCTGAGATCTGCTGAGGTGAGTACTTCTTGCCATTGATTGTACGGCCGTTGTCTGTACCCATATCTCTCTTAATTGATGAGATTGTGTTTTCTGCGTTGGTTACTGCCTGACGCTTAGCTGGCTCACCAACGATCCTCTCACCATTTTTTGTGAATGCAACGATTGAAGGTGTTGTTCTTGCGCCTTCAGCGTTTGCGATAACGGTGGGCTTACCACCTTCCATAACTGCTACGCAGCTGTTTGTTGTACCAAGATCGATACCTATAATCTTACTCATTTTATTATCCTCCATAATGATTAGCTTTTTCTCTATATCTATATGCGGTATGACGACTTATCATCGTCCTTACGGCGTAACACCTACCATGCTGTGTCTTAGCACGGTATCGTGGAACATATATCCCTTTTGAAGTTCCTGTGCAACTATTCCTGATCCATACTCTTCACTCTCTACCTGCATTACTGCGTTGTGGAAGTTAGGATCAAATTCTTTTCCCACAGCTTCAATCGGGGTTACTCCAAGATTCTCAAGCTCTGTAACAAGCTGCTTGTAAATCTTGTTCATGCCGTCTGCAAAAGCTCCGTCCTTTTCAGATTCAGGAACTGCTGCAAGACCTCTTTCAAAGTTATCTACTATTGGAAGGAGCTTCTCAAGGATATTGCTCTGTCCAAGTTCAAACTGCTGTGCCTTCTCTTTATCTGTTCTCTTTCTGAAGTTCTCGAATTCTGCCATCTGGCGCAGAACCTTGTCATTCAGCTCATCTACCTTTTCCTGAAGAGGGTTCTTTTTTTCTTTCTTGTTAAAGAGCCCCTTCTTTTTATCTTCCTCTTTGGAATCTCCGGATTCCTTTTCTGAAGAAGCATCTTCTGTTGCAGCTTCCTGCTCACCTTCCTCTTTGGAAGTATCTACTGCTTCTTCCTTTTCCTTATCCTTATCCTTAGCTTCCTGCTCAAGCTCCTCCATGATGTTCTCAAGAACTTCTTCTTTGTCCTTGTCCATGGCCTTTTCGCCCTTTGCAGAAGCGTTCTTTTTTGCTTCGCTCAAATCAAATGCCTCCTTAAATTGCTATTCCTTTTTATACAGATCATCAAGCGCATGTCGCATATTTTTCAAAGTTGAGATAACTTTGTCATAATCCATTCGCTTAGGTCCAATGATTCCAACGGTACCCTTCATGCCATCGCCCAGTTCATAGGTTGCAGTTACAACGCTGCAGTCCTTCATGGCCTGTACAGGAGTCTCATTACCGATGTAAACCTGTATGCCTGTCTCTCCGTTCTCAGCAGAAAGAGTATTCTCTACAATACTGGACAGATCGCTTGTATCCTCAAAGGTGCTAAGAAGCTCACTTGCCTTGGCATTATCAGTAAGCTCAGGATACTTAAAGAAGTTGGTGGTTCCGCTTGTATATATCTGAAGATCTTCATCAGCTGTAATTGATTCTGCAGCTGCATCGATCACGTTACCTATGATCTCACTGTGGATACCTGCCTCCTGCTTAACCGAAGCTATAAGGCCAAGATTGATATCCTCAACTGCCAGTCCGTCAAGCCTTGTATTAAGCAATATGTTTAGCTTGAGCATCGTGGCATCATCCAAAACCTCTTCTACAGTAATGATCTTGTTCTTGATAACATTGCCTTCAATGACGATAGTTGCAAGGAGATGTTCATCATCTACCTTGGAAATCTGGATGAACTTAAGCTTGTTCTTGCGGATCTGCGGAGCAGAGATCATTGTGGCGTAATTGGTATCAACCGCCAGGGTCTTGGCCACCTGCTTAAGGAGATTCTCAAGCTTCTCTTCCTTATCAAGAAGCATCTCCTTCATGTTCTCAACTTCCTTCTCCTTGTCCCTAAGCATCTCATCTACATATACTCTGTAGCCTTGATCTGAAGGGATACGACCAGCTGAAGTGTGGGGTTGCAAAATAAGTCCCATCTCCTCAAGGTCTGCCATCTCATTTCTGATGGTGGCTGAGCTTAGGTTAAGATCCGTATACTTGGAAATGGTTCTACTGCCTACAGGCTCACCTGTCTCCAAATAATTCTTAACTATTGCATGAAGTATTATCCTTTTTCTCTCGTCAAGTTCCAAACTGCACCTCTTCCTCTGTTAACCGGTTTTCATTGGAATGGTTCTTTGGGATATTAGCACTCACCTCTTTCGAGTGCTAACATCTTCTGTATCATAAAATATCACTAGCAGACCACAATGTCAACATCTGCTTTCTAAAATAAGCATAAAAAAAGCAGGCGACTAAGCGCCTGCTTAATATTTTAATATCAAAGGCCAATTCTGCCCTGTACCTTGTCGTTAACAACATAGTATGCAGCATTCTCTTCTGGCTTAACGTATACGCTGAGCTTCTTGATCTCATCAACGTTTCCGCCCATCTCATACTGATAATTGTTCTTAGCGTTAGTAACGATTGTATCGTATGTAACATTAAGATCGCCAAACTGAAGAACAACGTTGGTCTTAACTGCTGCTGTAGCCTTTGTAGCTGTAGCCTTCTTAGCTGCTGGCTTCTTAGCTGCTGTAGCCTTCTTAGCTGTTGTCTTCTTAGCTGGAGCTGCCTTCTTAGCTGTCTCCTTCTTAGGCTCTGCCTTCTTAGCTGGAGCTGCTTTCTTAGCTGGAGCTGCTTTCTTAGCAGGTGCTGCCTTCTTGGCTGCTGGCTTCTTAGCTGGAGCTGCCTTCTTAGCCTCTGCCTTAACTTCTTCCTTAGCTGGTGTCTTGACTTCAGGTGTCTTAACTTCTGCAGCTACGGGTGTCTTGATTGTTGCAACGGGCTTTACAGCTGCCTCTGTCTTTTTGATTTCTGCCATAATTGTTTTTTCCTCCTCAAAATCATAAACGATTTTTGTAGCTCGTTAAAACAGTAAAGTGATTACGAAATAGAGTTTACACTCATAAATTACCCTTGTCAACGCATCTTTGATAAAATCATTTCTTTCAATCGCCAATCCATGCGGTGTATAGAGACACCAGTGTTACGGAAAACAGTAAACCTGCCACAATATCGGTAAGCCAGTGGACTCCTGCAAAAAGTCTTGCGCATACTCCGATGGCCATAATGGCAATAAAGGCTATTTTAAGGACTCTCACGGTCATCTCATTTTTAAAGAGCCTCTTGGCAGCCACGATACCGCTTCCCAAAACTGTGCAGATAACCAGCGTATGAGTTGAAGGGAAGGATGTTTCAAGTTCAGTTTCTCCGGGCTGTAAGATTGGTCTGTAGTTTATTGGGATCTTGTCAAAAGCAACATACAAAACCGCAACTACAACATATAATATTCCAAGTCCTATGATGACCTTATCAACCTTTGAAAGGCTCTTTCCCCTGATCAGCTGCATCACACCAATAAAAGCAAATGCTGCAACCACCAGGAAGGACAGATACATTGCAATATCCGAAAGTGTATCCATCACCGGATTATATCCAAAGCTTCCTGCAAAAAGCCCGTTTATTGATGAAAATCCAACTGTCGTGCCATCGTAGCCAATTGGCTTTCTGTCCACCACAAAGGTAAGAACTGAAAAAAGAATCGTTACAACAAGCATTACTAATGGCCTTTTGAAATCTCTTTTTGTGCTGTTCATTTGCCATATACCTCTTTTACAAATTTCCTAAGCTGTACCATAGCTCTTTCAACCTTTTCTGTATCTATGCAGTAAGCAACTCTGAAGAACCCTGGAGCTCCAAATCCATCTGCTGGGACAAAGATAAGATCGTAGTCCTTAGCTTTTTTGCAAAACTCTATAGAACTCTCCTCAAGAGCCTTTGGCATGATGTAGAAGGTTCCGCCAGGTTTTACAACAGTAAATCCAAGCTCTATAAGAGTGTTATAGATGATGTTCATGTTTGTTTCATACACAGAAAGATCTGCTGTAAGGCCACAAACCTTGGCAACTGCCTGCTGAATGATGGATGGAGGGCAGTTGTGTCCTGTGCCTCTTGATATCTGTCCGCACATAGGAACGATCACATCGCTTCCTTCGCAGGCTGGATTAACTGCCACATAACCAATTCTCTCTCCAGGAAGTGAAAGGGACTTTGAGAAAGAGTAGCAGCTAAGAGTATTGTCATAGAACTTTGAAACGTAAGGAGCATCTGCCCCAGCAAAAACGATCTCCCTGTAGGGCTCATCGGAGAGAAGGAAGATAGTATGTCCATACTCAGCAGACTTCTCTTTTAATATAGAAGACAGCCTCTTTAATGTCTCAGTAGAGTAAGCTGCTCCGGATGGATTGTTAGGTGTATTAACAAGTACTGCTGCGGTGTTCTCATTGATGAGCTCAAGGAACGCATCAAAGTTGATCTGGAAAGACTCTGTGTCCGCAGGAACTACTGTAAGCTTGCATCCGGCACCGGTGATATATGGGTTGTACTCCGGAAAGTATGGAGCAAAAGTGATCACTTCATCCCCAGGCTTTGTCACAGCTCTCACAGCATGAGAAATAGCGCCTGCAGCTCCTGTTGTTGGGAAGATGTGCTCAGGTCCGTAGTTCATTCCAAAGCGCTTGTTGAGGCTCTTTGCGATCTCTTCTTTATATAGAGGATTTCCAAGGCTTGGTGTGTAGCCGTGAAGAGTCATGGTGTCCTCTTCCTGAAGGAGTCTTATCATCTCATCAGTAAACTCCTTTGGCACCTCAACACTTGGATTTCCAAGGCTGAAATCAAACACGTTCTCGTATCCGATCTCTTTGCCCCTTGCAGTTGCATACTCTGAAAGCTCACGGATAACCGACTTTGCTCCCAGCATGTTCTTGTACGTTTCGTTAATCATGTGCTCCTCCTTAATACTATTTAAGTAGTACCTTCATACTCTCCACCAGATCCTCTGCATCCTTAAGCAGCTGTTTTTCTGCCTTTTTAGGGTTTGGATCCTTTTTGTATTTATAGACAAACACAGGTGTCTGCCCCTGATGAAAAGACATATTGCCTTTATATCCTGAAATGAAGCCCGGTATCTTGCCCGGATCAAATCTGGCATTTGAGTTTACCTTGATCTCGATCTCTGATGAACCGCCATTGATCTCTACTATATAAAGAGCCTTCGCCCTTGTCCGCAAAAGAGATATCCTTAGAAGGTTCTGTACCATCTCCGGGATCTGACCAAATCTGTCAAGGAGCTCGTCCTTCATGTCCTCGCACTCCTGGTCATTCTCAATACTGGCAATTCTCTTATATATCTCGAGCTTTTGCTCTTCGTTAAGGATGTACTCGTTTGGTATGTATGCATCCACGTCAAGATCTATACTGCAGTTTAGCGTATCAAGAACTTCATCAGTGCTCTCGCCTTTTTTGATCTTGACTGCTTCTCCAAGCATCTTGCAGTAGAGGTCGTAGCCAACTGCCTGCATGTGGCCGCTTTGTTTTTTACCAAGAAGACTGCCTGCGCCTCTGATCTCAAGATCCCTCATGGCAATCTTAAAGCCACTTCCAAGATCTGTAAACTCCTTGATGGCAGCCAGCCTTTTTTCAGCAACCTCTTTTAACATCTTATCACGTTTATACATAAGGAAGGCATAGGCTGTTTTATTGGATCTTCCAACTCGGCCCCTTAGCTGATAAAGCTGAGACAGTCCCATCTTGTCGGAGTCATGGATGATCATGGTGTTAACGTTTGGAATATCAAGTCCGGTCTCAATGATGGTGGTAGAAACCAAAACGTCGATGGTTCCGTCGATGAAGTCATACATGATCCTCTCAAGCTCTGACTCTTTCATCTGTCCATGGGCAAAAGCAACGTTAGCTTCCGGAACAAGCTTCTGTATGCCTGCTGCCACATCTGCTATGTTGCTCACCCTGTTATAGACGTAGTAAACCTGACCATTTCTAGAAAGCTCCCTGACTATGGCTTCCCTGACCATCTCATCGTTGTACTCGCAGACATAGGTCTGGATTGGAAGCCTGTCATTGGGCGCCTCCTCTAAAACGCTCATATCCCTGATGCCAACCAGTGACATGTGGAGGGTCCTTGGAATAGGCGTCGCAGAAAGAGTAAGTACATCCACGTTTTCCTTCATGGTCTTGATCTTTTCTTTGTGAGTAACACCAAAGCGCTGCTCCTCATCCACTATGAGAAGGCCAAGATCCTTGTACTGAATATCTTTTGAAAGAAGTCTGTGGGTTCCAATAACAATGTCCACAAGGCCCTTCTTTAAGTCTGTAACAGTTCTCTTTTGCTCAGAAGCAGTCCTGAATCTGGACATAAGGTCTACCCTTACAGGGAAAGCCCTCATTCTCTCTGCAAAAGTGTTGTAGTGCTGCTGGGCAAGGATGGTGGTTGGCACAAGAAGTGCAACCTGTTTGCCGTCCTGGACCGCCTTAAAGGCCGCACGGATAGCGACCTCCGTCTTTCCAAAGCCTACGTCTCCGCAGATGAGTCTGTCCATGATACCTGAAGACTCCATGTCCTTCTTGGTATCCTCTATGGCAATGAGCTGATCCTCTGTCTCCTGATAAGGAAAGGCATCTTCAAACTCCTGCTGCCAGACAGTGTCCTTGGAAAATTGATATCCCACCGCCTGCTGGCGCTTTGCATATAGCTCCACAAGGTCCTGGGCCACCTCTTCAACTGCGGCCTTGACCTTGCTCTTTGTGTGGCTCCAGTCGCCGCTTCCAAGCTTGTTGAGCTTGGGCTTGTGGGCGTTCTCATCATCTGATCCCGAGGCATATTTCTGTATCACAGAAAGACCTGTTGCAAGAACATACAGGTTTCCGCCTCCGCCGTACTCAATCTTGATATAGTCCTTCACCACGTGGTCTGTCTCGATCTTCTCGATACCTCTGTAGATACCAAGTCCGTGGTCTTCGTGAACAACATAGTCGCCAATCTTAAGGTCCGCAAAATCAGATATCTTCTCGCCCTTGTACTGGCTCTTTTTCTTCTTTTTCTTTTTGGCGTGCTCAGTGAAAATATCACTCTCAGCAATGACCGCGAACTTGATGTCAGGATACTCAAAGCCCTTTAGTATCCTTCCGTAGTAGGTCATGATCTCGCCTGTATCTAAAACCCTTCCTGGATCCTCGCTGTAAAATGCAGATACATTGTTATCCCGAAGGTCTTCAACAATTCTCTTGGCCCTGGTTCTTGAGCCTGACAGGATCAGGACTCTGTAGCCCTTTTTAACGTAGGCCTTAAGGTCACTGACCAGAGATTCAAAGCTGTTGTTGTAAGCTGCGATACTTCTTGCCCTTACGTCCCAGTTCTTTTCCGGGGAAAAGAGATTTTGCGACTCTGGCATTGCAAGTGCAGAGATAAGCACTCTCCTGCCGTTGGTCATTCTGGCTATGACATTATCTATGGAATATAGAAGCTCCATCTGGCCTGGAAGGACATAGCCCTTCTCAGCTCTGTGGCTCATGCTCTCCCTGAATTCCATCTCCACAGCCCTTGCGTGTTCCTGGACTCTTTGTGGTTCGTCTATGAAGATACAGCTCTTTCCCTTGGGGAACATCTCCTGAATAGTTACTGTGTCCTCATAAAAATATCTGATGTAGCTCTCAAGGTTGACTGATGACTTGAGCTCAAAGAGCTGTTCCTTAAGCTCTTCTGTCCTTACCTTAAGTTCGTGGGCTTCCTTGGTCTTGAACTGGTCGCGAAGGGATTTAACGATCCTCTCGGTGTCGTCCTCGATCTTTTCCATTCCCTTTTCCAGCTCGTCCTCTTCAAGGATGATCTCAGAAGCAGGATAGATACTGACAGATTCAAGCTTTTCAAGGGATCTCTGGGAAAGAATGTCAAAGCTTCTGATAGCCTCTATCTCATCGCCCCAAAGCTCTATTCTGAAGGGGTTTTCCTCTGTAAGATCAAAGACATCGATGATATCTCCGCGAACTGAAAACTCACCTGGAGCTTCTACCTGATAATTCCTGGTGTAGCCCATGGTTATGAGCTTTTTGCTTATTTCTACTTCATCGATCTTAGTTCTTTTATCTATGGAAAGAATGTGTGACTTAATGACTTCAGGCTTTATCTGTGGTGCCATTAAAGCTGCAAAGGTAGTTACCACAGTTACAGGCCTGCCCTCGATAAGGCGCCTTAGGCACCTGATGCGCTGCCTTGCGATCTCGTTGCTGTGGACATCCGCCTGGTAAAAGATAAGGTCCTTGGCAGGATACACAGTAATGTTCCTGTCGTAAAACTTATAGTCCTCATAGATCTCTTTTGCCCGAAGGTCAGAGTAGGTCACAATGATCCTGTACTTAAAGCCCTCTCCCAGTCCGTCGATAAAGTGGAGCTTCTGGGAATCAACACAGCCAGTGACCTGACAGCAGGCAAAAGGCTTATCCAGATATTCACTTATTTCATTAAATTCCTTAAGTTCCCTTAAGGGATTTGTCATAGCTCTCATTTATTTTTTACCATTAAACCTGTTCATGGCACTGTCAGTACCATTTTCCATGATCTCAACTACAGCGTCGCAGGCATTATCAATGCCCTCTTTTATAGAAACTGCATCCTCGCCCTCAAAGTGTCCAAGGACCCAGTCTACCATATCCCACTCCTTAGGCTTTTTGCCGACACCGATCCTTATCCTTGTAAATTCCTCATGTCCGAGCTGGGCGATTATGTTCTTAAGGCCGTTGTGTCCGCCGCTGCTGCCCTTTGGCCTTATCCTCAGCTTACCAGTATCAAGCTCAACGTCGTCTGAGATGACGATCAGGTCATTTTTGGTATCTACTTTAAAATAGTTACAGATTGGAGCAACTGCCTCTCCTGAAAGGTTCATATAGGTAAGGGGTTTTACAAGGATCACCCTCTCATTGCCTATCCTTCCTTTTCCATATACAGCCTTAAACTTGGTCTCTGTAAGACCGATCCCGTATTTATCTGAAAGGGCGTCGATAGTGTCAAAGCCCACGTTGTGCCTTGTGTGAAAGTATTTCTTTTCAGGGTTTCCAAGCCCTACTATAACAAACATCCTGGTATCTTCCTCTTTATCTCTTTTTTCAAAAAACTTTTTAACCCACTGAAACATTGCGCACCCCAACACAAAATCAGGGGACTTAAAAACATTTAAGTCCCCTGTTTTTTACTCATTATTCACTTTGTTTAAACTCTTGTCAAGCCTCTGAAGGAGCCTCTTCCTCAGGAACTGCTGCCTTGTCATAGGCATCTAAGATAGCGTCCTGAAGAACGCCTCTCATCTCTGAGTTAATAGGATGTGCAATATCCCTGTACTCTCCGTCTGAAGACTTCTTGGATGGCATTGCAATAAACAGTCCCTTCTCGCCTTCAATAACCTTGATGTCGTGAACAACAAATTCATCATCAAAGGTAACAGATACTACTGCTCTCATCTTGCCTTGCTTAGTTACTTTCCTTACGCGAATATCTGTAATCTTCATAGTGTACCCCCTCTGTACATATTGTCAAATTACATATCTCTCATTGTTTTCAACTACAACTTTGATGCCATTCTCTTCCTTATAGTAAGAGTTCGCCTGAATGGTTCCATGGCTTTCTACGATACAGTTTTCAATATGAGAATTGTCACCTATATAAACATCGTTAAGGATGATCGAGTTTTTAATGTAGCAATTGTTTCCTATGAACGCTCCCTTGAATATCACGGAATCCTCAATGGTTCCGTTTATGATACAGCCACTGGATATCAGGCCATTTCTGACGCTGACACCAACATTGTACTTGGCTGGTGGAAGGTCTGTAACCTTGGTGTAGATACCTGGATACTCTCTGAAGAAGTAGTGCCTTATCTCTGGCTTAAGGAAATCCATGTTGGTCCTGTAGTAATCCTCTACAGAAGCGATGTTGCTCCAGTACTCCTTGATCTTGTATCCATATATTCTCTTCATATCCTTGTATCTTACAAGAATATCTCTTACAAAGTCGTATCTCTCCTCTTCCTCAGCTCTTTCGATAAGTTCAATGAGCTGGCGGCGTCTTATTACGTAGATACCGCAGGAGATGGTGTTGGACTTGGAAACTACTGGCTTCTCCTCGAACTCTTCTATCCTGCACTCCTCATTCATGCGGACAGTACCAAATCTCTCTGTATCCATGGTAGCTGGCATGTCCTTGCAGACAACTGTGATATCCGCCTGCTTCTGAATGTGGTACTCAAGGAGTTTAGCGTAGTCCATCTTGTATACGCAGTCACCGGATGTGATGATCACGTATGGCTCGTGGCAGCTGCGAAGGAACTCGAGGTTCTGTGCAATGGCATCGGCAGTTCCTCTGTACCAGAGGTTACCTGAGGCCTTTACCGCCGGAGTGAAAACATATAATCCGCCCTGCTTACGACCGAAGTCCCACCACTTGGAGGAACTAAGGTGTGTATTAAGGCTTCCTGCATTATACTGTGTAAATACAGCAACAGTCTGAATGTGTGAGTTGGTCATGTTACTAAGAGCAAAGTCAATACTCCTGTAAAAACCAGCCACTGGCATGGCGCAAACCGCTCTGCGCTTGGAAAGATCCTGCATCCTGCTGCTACTGCCGCCTGCTAAAATAATACCAATCGCCCTCATACTTAATCACCTGCCTTATCTAATGTTCTGCCGCTGTCAAGGATTCCATTTGCATAGTCCTCAGCAGTAGTAATTCCAGCGATCATTGTGTTCTTGCCAACCTTGACATTGTCAGGAATGACTGAACGCTCGCCAATAGTGACAAGGCCCTCGCAATAAATTGAAGGCTTGGTTTCATTTTCTTTTTGCTCAAAGGCTCCAAGGGTAACTCCTGATCCGATCTGAGCCTTCTCCGCAATGATAGCCTTTTCTATATTACAGTTTTCACCGATCTGCGTATCATTCATAATGATGGAGTGGCTGACAACTGTGTCTTTGCCGATCTTGACGCCAGGTCCTATTACTGAATTGTAGACCTTACCTTCAATCTCACAGCCCTCTCCAACAATGCTGCGCTCTATAGCACTGTCAGGTCCCAGATACTGAGGCGGCTGAACATCGCTTGATGTGTAGATCTTCCAGTACTCTTCGTAGAGGTTGAACTCAGGAACTATATCAATAAGCTCCATGTTTGCTTCCCAGTAGGAAGTCAGTGTTCCAACATCCTTCCAGTATCCGTCAAATTCATATGCAAAAAGGGATTGTCCATTCTCCTTGCAATAAGGAATGATATGCTTACCAAAGTCAAGTCCTGCCTGGTCCTTGTTCCTGATAAGGGCTTCCTTTAAAACCTTCCATGAGAAGATGTAGATACCCATTGATGCAAGATTTGAACGTGGATGTTCAGGCTTCTCCTCGAAGTCCACAATCCTCTTGTTCTCATCAGTTATCATGATACCGAACCTGCTGGCCTCTTCCATAGGAACAGGCATAACAGCTATGGTGACATCCGCTCCGCTGGACTTATGGAAATCAAGCATTGTCTCATAGTCCATCTTGTAGATGTGGTCACCTGAAAGGATCAGGACATAGTCAGGGTTATAATTCTCCATGTACTCCATGTTCTGATAGATCGCATTAGCAGTACCTGTGTACCACTCGCTGTTCGCACTCTTTTCATAAGGAGGAAGAACTGTAACTCCACCGAAGTTACGGTCCAGATCCCAAGGTATTCCGATTCCAATGTGGGAATTAAGTCTGAGAGGACGATACTGCGTCAGAACGCCTACAGTGTCTACTCCAGAATTGATGCAGTTGCTGAGTGGGAAGTCTATGATCCTGTACTTCCCTCCGAAAGAAACTGCGGGTTTAGCCATCTTCGCAGTCAATACACCTAATCTGCTGCCCTGGCCCCCTGCCAGAAGCATGGCGATCATTTCCTTTTTTATCATGTTCCACCTCGTTGCTAAGAATTTCACCAAATATGCTTTCTTAAGCATATAACAGAAACCGCTTTGTTCTTATTATTAAGTATATCACATGTTGTGATGAAAAAAATACGAAATGGTGTAAATAAGATATATAATTTAGTTAAACGTTTTCGAATTATCTGAATTTTTGACTTTGACTAAATACGTGCTAGAATAAAGAAGTTTGGAGGCATATATAAATATGTATAAAATAGATTTTAAAAATCCTGTTCACGTTTATTTCATTGGCATTGGCGGTATTTCTATGAGCGGTCTTGCCCAGATCCTGATCCAGGAGGGCTTTAAGATCTCCGGTTCAGATTCCAAGGAATCTGCCATGACAAGAGCCCTTGAAAGTCTGCAGGTTAAGATAAACTACGGTCAGAGAGCTGAGAACATCACATCCGCAGACAAGATCGATGTGGTTGTTTACACTGCAGCCGTTCATCCTGACAACCCTGAATTTGCAGCTGCAAAAGAGGCTGGCATTCCAATGCTCACAAGAGCTGAGCTTCTTGGACAGATCATGAAGCAGTACGCTCTTCCAGTTGCCATCAGTGGTACCCACGGCAAGACAACTACAACCTCAATGGTTTCCAAGATCCTTTTAGAGGCAGACACAGACCCAACACTTTCAATTGGCGGCGTCTTCAAGGACATTGGCGGAAACATAAGAGTTGGCCAGTCAGAGTATTTTGTAACTGAGGCCTGTGAGTACACCAACAGCTTCCTTAGCTTTTTCCCTAAGATCAGCGTCATTTCCAACATCGACGCAGACCATCTGGATTTCTTCAAGGACCTTGATGACATCAGACATTCCTTCAGGAAGTTTGCGGAGCTTCTTCCAGCTGACGGAACTCTTGTAATAAGCGGCGACATTGATAATGTAGATGAGATTACCCATGATCTTCCATGCACTATCGTAACCTATGGATCATCCGATAAGTTTGACTACTATCCAACAGACATTGTTTACGACGATCACGGCAATCCTTCTTTCACAGCTCATCTTCCTATGGGGAAAGAGCTTAAGATCAAGCTTGCAGTACCTGGCATCCACAACGTTTACAATGCACTGGCAGCTATCGCTGTATCAACTGTACTTAATATAGAAGATGAACATATCACAACCGGACTTTCACTGTTTGGCGGAACCAGTAGAAGATTTGAGTACAAGGGCGAGATAAGCGGCGTTACCATTATTGACGACTACGCACATCATCCAACTGAGATCAAGGCCACTCTTACAGCTGCCCAGAACTATCCTCATGAAAAGATATGGTGCGTATTCCAGCCTCATACCTACACAAGGACCAAGGCTCTTTTAGATGAGTTCGCACAGGCTCTTTCCATTGCAGACCACGTTGTTTTAGCTGATATCTACGCAGCCAGGGAGAAGGATGATCTTGGGATCAGCTCAAGAACTCTTGCTGACAAGATTGTCAGTCTGGGTCACGAGTGTAATTATTTTCCGACTACAACAAACTTTAATGAAATAGAAAAATTTCTTTTGCAAAATTGCACTAAGGGAGATTTGTTGATAACCATGGGAGCCGGAGATGTAGTTAAAATCGGCGATGAGCTACTTGGAAGGTAATACTTATCCACATTTCCACTTTTATTTATAGTTTATGTAAATCTTTTTTGGTGGATAAAGGTCTGACTGGTAATCCTCACAGTCAGACCTATTTTTATAGATTTTTTATAAAATAATCCACGTTATCCACATTGTCCACAAAGAATACTCAATTTCAGAAACCGAGATGGTTACTGGATTTCTTCGGCATTTTTGCCCATATCATTTTAAAAATCCCCATGCTATAATCTGAATTGTTCCGATGAGGCAAACAATTCTTTTTCGGATATGTTAGTAAAGCAGGTGATGAAAGTATATGATGGGGCGAGTAACTATTAGTTCTAATTGTGGGGAGGATTCTACTTATGTATCAAACATTTTCATTGATGAATACATGCAGGACGCAAACGACGCGCAGATTAAGATCTACCTCTATTTGCTGCGTATGATGAGTGCGAATTTACCTACCAGTGTTCCAGCTCTGGCAGATAAATTCAATCATACAGAATCTGACGTACTACGTTCTTTAAAATATTGGGAAAAGAAAGGACTCATTTCACTTGAGTACGACGCTTCCCAGAATCTTACCGGAATACATATGGAGGATATTGTAGCCAGCTCCCAGAGGCGCTATGGCCGCAGAAGGAATGACGCCGCAGTAAGGCCTGTTCTTTCTCCAGTTGCAGCAGCTGGGCCAGAGATGCAGCCAGAGAGCGCTGTTCCAGCCAAGCCAAGCTATTCTGCAGCACAGCTTAAGTCCTTCAAGCAGTCTGAGGGGTCAAACCTTCTGTTTATCGCAGAGCAGTATTTCGGAAGAACATTATCTCCAACTGAGATGTCCACAGTTTATTACATACACGATGAACTTGGATTCTCAGACGATCTACTGGACTATCTGATGCAGTATTGCGTCGATAATCATAAAAAAGATTTCAGGTACATGGAGAAGGTGGCCATTAACTGGAATCAGCAGGGCATCAAGACGCCAAAACAAGCACGCGTGGAGATCTACAAGCATGACAGTGACATCATCACTATCATGAAGGCACTCGGTATGGAAAACAGTCCCACTGAGAAGGAAGGCACCTTCATTCGCAAGTGGATTGGGGAGCTGAGATTTTCGATGGAGATCATTTTGGAAGCCTGCGACCGCACTGTTATGGCGACACAGAAGAACCGTCTGAAGTATTGCGACAGCATTCTTCGCTCCTGGCATGAAAAAGGAGTAAGTTCACGGGAGGATATTGCCAGGTTGGATGCCGACTTTACCGCAGATCTCAAGAAGAGATCCAAGGCTTCCGTTTCATCCATCGATAGTAAACTTCGCGTAGGCGAATCATCTATTCGTCTGGGCGGAACCCAGAATCGCTTCAACCAGTTCCAGCAAAACACCTATGATTTTGTAGAACTGGAGAAAAAGCTTCTGGACAACTAGAGCCTTCTGTGAGATTGGGGAATCTGCAGAAGCGACTACATAAGCTCGGCCCTGTACTCTTGGTTCGGCGGCGGCTCCGGCCTTCCCTGAAACACGTACAGGGCCATACTTATGAAATACTGGGGGATTGATGAGGAGATTAAGTGTATGGCGTTAACGAATGCGCAGTATGATGCGATAATGCATGAGTATGAAGATAGAAGGAGTCTGCATAGACAGGAGCTGGAGGAGAGGCTGCAGTCTGTGTATGATAATGTTCCTGGGTATAAGGAGCTGGATGAAGAGACTGCTACTGCAAGTGCGGATTTTGGAAGAAGGCTTATTTCTGGAGAGAAGCTGGACCGCAGGGTGTTAAAGAATCAGCTGGCGGAGCTGGCAAGGCGAAAATTAACGCTGCTGACAGATGCAGGGTATTCTAAAGATTATCTGGATATGGGGTATACATGTCCGGATTGCAAGGATACTGGATATATTGGCAATGAAAAGTGTCATTGCTTTAAGCAAAAGATAATTGAGACTCTTTATGATAAGTCTAATTTAAGGGCTATGACTAAAGAGGCTAACTTCAAGCACATTTCTGAATCCTATTATCAGGGCGAGGATCTTAAGAGATTTCAGGGGGCCAGACGAGCTGCTGAAGATTTTGTGAACAATTTTGATAGCGACTACCAAAATTTATTCATTTATGGTACAGTGGGTACTGGTAAATCCTTCCTATCAGTTTGTATCGCTGATGCGCTGATAAAAAAAGGACATTCCGTTATTTATTTCAGTTCGCAGGGGTTGTTTGAGCTTATTGCCGAAAACACTTTCGACTATAAAACTAAACAGAACCTCCGGGCGATTTATGATGATCTTTACGAATGTGAGCTGCTGGTAATTGATGATCTTGGTACTGAGATGAGCAGTACTTTTACTGCTTCTGAGCTCTTTGCTCTTTTAAATGAGCGTGAGTCAAGGAAGAAATCCACCATCATCACCACCAATTATTCATTGGAGCAGCTTCAGAACACATACTCAGACCGTATCTTTTCAAGAGTAGCAAGCAACTTTAAACTGTTAAAACTCTCCGGTCCTGATATTCGTAAGATCAAGAAGATTGCCAAAAAAGAAAGCGAGGACGTTAAGTAATGCCAAGAAGAGAAGAGAAACGTAATCTGGAGACCATCCCAGTTGGGTCTTTGGGAATGATCCCTTTAAAGGGTATCAAGCCCCTTGCAGAGAAGGTTGACTACTATCTCGTAAAATGGAGAGCTGAGAGGGAGAATGAGCACAAGGGAAGCCTGGCGTTTACCGGCTATGAGCGCCCTACCTACATTCTTGATGCTGAGATTCCAAGGTTTGGAACCGGTGAAGCAAAGGGTGTCATCAAGACCTCCGTTCGTGGAGATGACCTCTATCTTTTAGTTGATGTATGTAATTATTCAGAAACCTATTCTCTTTTCGGACAGGAAAATCACATGTCCCCTGATGATCACTATCAGGATCTTAAAAGAATCATTGCTGCTGTAGGTGGTAAGGCAAGACGTATCACAGTCATCATGCCATTCCTCTACGAGTCAAGGCAGCACAAGAGAAGTTCAAGAGAGTCCCTTGACTGCGCTATCGCACTTCAGGAGCTTGTAAATATGGGCGTAGACAACATCATCACTTTTGATGCACATGACGCCAGAGTTCAAAATGCTATTCCACTTAACGGTTTTGAGACCGTTCGTACAACATATCAGTTTATCAAGGCTCTCCTTCGAAACGTTGATGACCTTCAGATCGATTCAGAGCACATGATGGTAATCTCCCCTGATGAAGGCGGAATGAGCCGTGCTATCTATCTTGCCAGCGTTCTTGGCCTTGATGTTGGAATGTTCTATAAGAGACGTGACTACACTCAGGTAGTAGATGGCAGAAATCCTATCATCTCACATGAGTTCCTTGGTTCAAGCGTAGAAGGCAAGTCAGTTATCATCGTAGACGACATGATCTCTTCTGGCGAGAGCATGATCGACGTTGCAAGAGCCCTTAAGGAAAGAAAGGCTGCAAGGATCTACGCATTCTCTACCTTCGGACTTTTCACAGGTGGTCTCGAGGTATTTGATAAAGCTTACAACGAGGGTATCATCGACAGAGTACTTACAACCAATCTGGTTTACCAGACACCTGAGCTTCTTTCCAGAGAGTGGTACATCAGCTGTGATATGAGCAAGTACATCGCATACCTTATCGATACACTTAACCACGACGCTTCAATCAGTGATCTTCTTAATCCTGTTGAGCGTATCAACAACATCATTGAGAGATATAAGAGCGGCGAGCTTAAGGCTTCCATGGAAGCTGAAAAGAAAGCCTGAACAGTAAAATTAAAGGTTGTCTGAGTTTAGCTCAGACAACCTTTTTTGATGTTCATATTAAATCTTTAATATCTAAAAGCTTATCAACTTTCGCATACAGCTTTTTATAAAGCTCCTCATCCGGCTGTGTAAGATCCGGAACCATTATCACATTGCAGCCAGCCTCATAGGCACTGGTGACGCCATTTGGGGAATCTTCAACTGCAAATGTTTCCTTGGGGTCAAGGGATAATTCTTGGCAGGCAAAGGCATAACTGTCAGGTGCTGGCTTTCCAAGCGACACCATATCTGCGCAAATGAGCTTATCAAAATATTCAAAGAGACCTATTTTTTTAAGATACCTCTCTGCCCTTGAGTAGGTATTGGCGGTAACAAGAGCTGTAAGTATCCCCTGTTCACGAAGCCATATAAGTATTTCCTTGGCACCTGGCTTAAGCGGGATCCCAGTCTCTTTTACCATCTCTTCCACAAGGCCCTTTCGGTACTCCCTGACCTTGTAGTAATCAAAGTCCTCTCCAAACCACTCCTTAAACTGCCTTGGAGCAAAGGGTCTGCCAAGGGACCTCAGTTTAAGTGGCATCCAGTCTTCCATCTCGTATCCAAAATGTTTAAGAGCCTTGGGCCATGCTGTCTGGTAAAACTTCTCAGTATCTGTCAGAGTTCCGTCCAGATCAAAAAGTACAGCCTTTATATTATTCTTTTTTTCCTTCACGCCAGTACTTTCCATTATCAGAATCCAAGCTCGTCATTTACAAGGATCACATGTATCCTGTCCTTGTGCCTTGAAAATCTTGTGATAAGGAACTGACAGCAGATAGTATCAGGGCTCTTACAGTTCATGCATGATCCAGTCTTGGCGCAGGGTGTTGAGAGGCCAAAGCGCTGAGCATTGATAGGCGCTGCAACATTTCTCGCCCTCTTCATTGCTCCGTCCACATCGTCGCACACCTTGTTCATGCCAACAATGAACAGAACCTTTTTAGGTCCCTGGGCAATCGCTGATACTCTGTTGGCATTGCCATCGATATTTACAAGAACGCCATCCTGTGTCATGGCATTGACGCTTGATAAAAAGACATCTGCATCATAAGCAGCAAGCATTGCTGCTCTCTTATCCTCTGCCGCGTCTCTGTCGATAAAGTTGTATTTTCCCTTCTTAACAGCCTCCACAAGGCCTATCTCGTGGGCGCTCATTGCTCCGCCCATGGTAACTGAGCTTCCCTCAGGGATCAGCTCAAGTGCCTTCTTGAGAGCTTCCTCTTTTGTTGCTGCATAGTAGCCAGTCATATTTCTTGACTCAAGGCCCTTTATGATAGTCTGAGCCCACAGCTCGTTCCTCTTTTTTGCCATCTCGTGCATAATAAATCCTCCTACCCTGCTAACTTAATCCTCTTTTTCTACCTTGCCATATTTCTTCATTGTCTGCCTCATGAAAAGTGGCTGGATAATAAAAATGATAACAAAACCAGCAATGAGGCATATGATAAGTGAGCCTAAAAACATCTTTCCCAGATTAAGTCCTGCCATTCCTCCGCTCTGCTTCATAGCCATCTGATATGCCAAAAATACCATCACGAATGTCATGATAGGAGTATAGATAAGATCTGAAACAAGGGCCTCAAGGCATCTTGCAGGAAATGTTCCCTGTATAAGTCCAAACTTATTAAGAAGACCTCTGCTTATTTTTCCCATGGGGATCACAAATCCAATGATCAAACTTATGATGGTACTGACAACAAAGCTGATCAAAAATCCCGGGATAGTAAAGTGACCTGACGTTAATGTTCCAATAAGCGAAAGGCAAAAGCTCATGGTAACACCCATCTTGATCGACATATCTCTTCCAACAAGTTTCATCTTCTGTTCCATAATGCCTCCTTATTAAAATACAACCTGGTCTCTTCCATTCTGTTTGCCAAGATAAAGTTTCTTATCAGCTTCCTCTATGGTCTTTTCAACGCCAGAGATCTTACTGTATTCCTCTACTCCAAAGGTCATTGTCAGTTTGATGGTATGTTCTTTGTAAGTATACTCTTTGTTCTTAACAATTTGCCTAAGTTCATCAAGAACTGTCATGGCTTCATCTCCATTCATTCTTGGAAGAACAAAAAGAAACTCTTCTCCGCCCCATCTTGCCACAAAACCTCTGGCTTTCATGAAGTTTTTGAACTCCTCTGCAAGGGTCTGCAGTATAAAATCCCCCGCTTCATGCCCATATGTATCATTGACATTCTTAAAGAAATCAATATCTCCAATGGCGAGGCAGAACATATACTTAAGCCGTGTACTCTCTTTTACAACAACTCTGATCTCCTGCTCTGCAGATCTCCTGTTCATAAGTCCTGTTAAAGGGTCTGTCTCTGCAATCTGCTTGAGCTTTGAGTTGTACTCCCTTAGCTTGTGCTCTGATTCAATATACTGATTGCAGAAGTAATACGCCACTATGGACAAGCAAATTGAAAACAAAATGATGTTGGAATATACCACGATGAAATGTGGTGCTGTTCCAGGTGTAAGAACAGTCTGTCCAAAAGGTGTAAAATATGAGATCACGCACATGGACACAGCCATGAAAATACTTGAAATAGCTTTTCTCTTGGAACCTGTGGTAGGATCATACCACACAATAAGAAAACAGATGTAAACAAAATTCTGGAAAGAAGCACGCCATCCAAATACTATTGTCAAAAAACCTGTAATGATGGTGGCACTGACCAAAAGATAATAAAGGCAACGCTGGGATCTTCTGGTATAGGTCTCAGCAAAAATCCCGCCATATACCAAAAGCCCCGCAAAAAAGACTAAAAAAGGCTTAATGCCAAGTCCACTTATCATGGAATAGATTCCCATAACAAAGTAGAATGGCATCCAGATAATAAGCACCGTTCTCATCAAAAAAAGAAGACCATTCGCTTCATCTTCAAATGGAGATTCTTTTATTATAAAGGCATGCAGTTTTCGAAATAATCCCATAGGATTATCCTCCGTCTCACCCCTGAAGTCCTGATGACTGTCTGATCATATCTTCAACTACAATGTCGTAAATCTCGCCGACACTATTGCAATACTCAAGTACCTTCCATGGTTCATTGGTGTGGAAGTGGATCTTAACAAGGTCCTCATCACCTGCAGCAATAAGTGAATTGCCTTCAAAGTTCTCTGTGATGTAATCTGCTATCTCGTCCTCATCCAGATCCTTGTCGCGTCTGTCTATAAGAAGCTGTGTATCGTAACGATATGCAAACTGATCGTCCTCAGCATCAATACTATTTATTCCCATACTGTTCCTCCAAACTTGTATCAATCTATTAAAATTTTACCACCAACCCCCTATGACAAACAAGGGGGGGGTAAAGGCTTTAAGGGCACAATAAAGCCACGATCTTCCTTGGAAAATCGTGGCTAATATTAACTATATCCTGTTAAGATCAGTGTCCGCCGCCTTCGCCTTGTCCGGACTGCTGTCCATTTCCGCCCTTTGATCCTGGCATTGCTGGCTGCTGAGATCCATCGTACTGTCCCTGTCCGCCTTTTTCGCCGGCATTGGAGTCTGCGCCTTGTGTAGTAGCAGCTTGTCCAAGAGTTACTGTAAACTCCTGTTCAACATATTCCTGTCCGCTTGGTCTCATAACCTTGACAGAAACTGTAGTGCCTGCAGCATAGTACTGAAGCCTTGTCTGAAGATCATCCATTGATGTGATCTCCTGGCCATCAAACTCTACGATAACATCTCCCTTGGCAATTCCTGCATTCTGAGCACCACCGCCGTTTGTTACTTCTGCAACGTATACTCCAAGAGGAATACCATATCCTTCTGATACGCTTGATGTAACGCTTACACCAGAGATTCCAATATAGCCTCTCTCTTCGCTTGAAACCTTGACTCTTGTAACCTCGTTCATGAGCTTATCAATGATAGGCTGTGCTACTGATATAGGAATTGCATATCCCATACCTTCGATGGTGTCACCACCAATCTTGTTGGAATTGATACCAATAACCTCTCCCTGAAGATTAAGCAGGGCTCCACCTGAGTTACCAGGGTTGATAGCCGCATCAGTCTGGATGAATGTCTGTGTAGTACCTTCTTCAATCTCTACTTCACGATTTACAGCTGAGATAACGCCGGTAGTAACTGACTGGCCATAGCCAAGAGCGTTACCAATAGCGATGGCTGGCTCTCCGAGTTTAAGTGCTGTGCTGTCCCCAAGAGTAGCTATCTTGATCACATCCCTTGTAGAGTCATCAATGTCATCAAGCATTACTGCTATAACAGCAAGATCCATGTCTGAATCTGTGCCCTTAACTACTGCCTCTACAGTAGTATCGTCGTTAAAGATAACCTCAAGAGTGTCAGCACCCTCGATAACATGGTAGTTTGTAGCAATGAGAAGCTCTGAATCGTTCTCTCCAACAATGATACCACTTCCTGAAGCTGTTGCCTCTTCTTGCTGAACGTATCCAAAGTAACTTGCTGAAGCTGTATAGTTGTTGTGGATTATTACCATTGCTGGCATAACCTCTTCAACAACAGCTGTCACATCAGTTACAACTGCCATGGATGCACCAGTAACTGTTGTGGTCTGGATATCTTTTTCAGGCTCTGCCTGTGCCTTATCCTCTGTTACTGGATCAGCACCGGTCTCCTCAGGAGTGATCTCCTCGTCCTGCTGCGCTACTTCTGCAACAGTATCACTTCCTCCTATGCCAAAGAAGCTTCCGGATTTATTGGCTACTGCGTTGTAAGTGATCCCAACACCACCGACGATAAGTGCCAGGATGCAGACAGCTGCTACAACCTTTGCAAAGGTGTGCTTTTTCTTTTTAGGTCTCTCAGGTGGAACAGATGCTCCAGGCTGTGAATTGTACTGGTATGTTCCATATGTTGGCTGTCCGTTCTGATTGTAGTTGTAACTATTCTGTCCGTAAGAATAGCCTGTATTATTGTAAGAATATGGGTTTGAACCATTGCTGGCGCTATAGCTGTTCCCATTTGTGTAGTTATAGCTCCTGCCAGAGTAATTATATGGATTAGATGTAGGATTCGCATTTGATCCATTATCTACTGATGGTCTGTTATTGCCTTCTTCATACATGGTAATGTACCTTCCTTTCCTTTTATGGCTTTAGTATAGGAGCGATCTGTGTCGAAATTGTGATTATTTTCTTATATAAAAATTAATAATCTTCTTCTATAACCTGTATCTCCATATAGTCAAAAGACACATCTTCAACGAAAGAATCCCTGGTAAAACGGCACTTTGCATGAAGCTGAAAATCTTTGACAACGCTGTCAAGCCAGATAGGTTTTGACAGGTCCATTTCATAACAGGCCTTTTCTATAGCGTTCATTACCTTATGGGTTCTGGTGTCTGTGGTTTCATCACATACCACCATGTCCTTTATCAGGTGATTGTCGCTTATAAGTTTAACCCAGAGCCTGAACATAATTTACCTCACTTTACATATTATGATATACGGATTGCTCCGCTTCGCTCTCGCAAAAAGAGGTTTACCATTTCTAATGGTAAACCTCATAAATAATGTATCACATATCAGCCTTCATAACCATTTGGATTATTACTTTGCCATCTCCAGGAATCTTCACACATTTCCTTGATGCCATTTTCTGCAACCCAGCCAAGTTCTTCTTTTGCCTTGTCAGCCTTGGAGTAGCAGGTTGCGATATCTCCAGGACGTCTGTCCTTGATCTCGTATGGGATTTTAACTCCTGTGGCCTCTTCAAAGTTCTTGACGATGTCCAGAACGCTGTAGCCAACACCAGTTCCAAGGTTGTAGATGTTAAGTCCGCTTCCGGGAGCCAGCTTCTTAAGAGCCTTGACATGTCCCTTTGCAAGGTCAACAACGTGGATATAATCTCTTACGCCTGTTCCGTCGTGTGTATCATAGTCATTACCAAATACGTTGAGCTTAGGAAGCTTACCTACAGCAACCTGTGTGATGTAAGGCATCAGATTGTTAGGAATTCCGTTTGGATTCTCTCCAATGGTTCCGCTCTTGTGAGCTCCGATAGGATTGAAGTATCTAAGGAGAACCACATTCCACTCTGGATCTGCCTTCTGTATATCAGATAAGATCTGCTCAAGCATTGACTTGGTCCAACCGTAAGGGTTTGTGCACTGACCCTTTGGACACTCCTCTGTAATAGGGATCATTGCTGGATCGCCGTATACTGTTGCGGATGATGAAAAGATAATGTTCTTGCAGTTATGTTTTCTCATCACATCAACAAGAGTAAGTGTTCCTGTAATATTGTTGTCGTAGTATTCCCATGGCTTCTGAACAGATTCGCCAACAGCCTTAAGTCCTGCAAAGTGGATGACACTGTCAATCTTCTCATTTGAAAAGATCTTCTCAAGAGCGTCTCTGTCTCTTATATCAGCCTCATAAAAAGGAACCTTCTTGCCTGTAAGTGCCTCAACTCTCTCAAGACATTTCCTGCTTGAATTGGCAAGGTTGTCCATTACTACTACATCTTCTCCAGCATTCTGAAGCTCAACTACTGTGTGTGAACCAATATATCCAGCACCACCTGTTACAAGAATAGCCATGATTACCTCTTTTCTATGTCGTACATAATAAGTTTTTTTGTCTACCTACAGCAGTATTGTATAGAGAATCTGCATCTATTACAATTTCCTTTTGTTGCGACTACCTGTCGAAATGTTAACTTATAGTTCGATTCCGTTCTTTTTGCAAAGTTCTCTTGCAGTTTCTACAGAATCGACACCCTCTTTATTCTTGATAGGCGCAAACTCATGCTCCCTGATAACCTCGTATGGAAGGCAGCTTGGAAGCTCATGGATCATATCAAGAACCAGCTGCTCAAACTTGCATCCGTTGGGAGTCTCTGGCTTAATAAGCTGTGCGTTTTCATCAATATAAGGAATCTTCTTCTCAACAACGTGAAGTGGCAGAGATTTCTTGGAGATCTCATAAAGGTCTTTTTCGTTGAAAAGATAGTTAAGAATTACACCGTAGTTGTATGCTGGATCCCCATTCTCATCCTTGGCATCCATCATCTCCTGGGACAGCTCATAGTACTCAACAATAGATGGCTTGCCATCCTCAAGGCACATAACACCAACCTTCTCATCCGGAGCACATTTTCTCACAACCTTAGCGCCGCAGCTTACACCTGCTTCAAGGGTTGCACCAACAAAGCAAGGATCTGCAATTCTCTGAAGGACATTGTCTACGGAAAAGATATCAATCCACTCAATACCCTCTTTTAACATGAGATCACGAAGTCCCGCGCGAAGCATTGATGCGTACCATCCTGCATTGCCGTTAGGAGATGTGGAGATCCTTGACTTACTCTCCATATAAACCTTGCCCTCGTAGTCAGAGGCTGGTGCCATGTCCTGTTTGAAGAAAGTGATCTTATCCTCAGGGTATCCAAAAAAGTTGTGCTCCTTGAGGAAAGAAACTGTTGCGTCATTGTTCTTTTCACTGGTCATGATGAACAGGCGAATGTAAGTGCCATCTGCCTGATCAACTGTATCCTTAAGGTTTTCGATTATTCTCTGGAAGATATATACATCCTTGGTAAGACCAATATTGTACATTCCCTTTGGATTATCCGAGCCAAGTCTTGTGCCCATTCCGCCAGCAAGGAGGCAGGCAGCGATCTTGCCCTCCTTAAGAGCTTTTTTACCAATTGCAAAAAGCTCATCCTTTCTCTTTTCAATCTCAGATACCTGCATTGCAGCAAGGGGTGCAAACTCACCTCTTCCCGCGCTCTTTCCAAGATTCTTGCAATTTTCAACTACAGAAAAATCTGTATCCTCTATCTGTGCAATGAGCTCTGTCTTCTCAGCATCTGAAAGCTCATCGTAATATTTAAGTACGTGAAGCTGATCAAACTTACTCAGTTTTTCTTTTGCCTCTTCAAATGTCATCCCGACACCTCCTCATCTGACAATTTTCCATTCACTATTCTATCATAAAAGACCACAAAGCGCCTTAACGCCTTGTGGTCTTGATCGCTTAAACTGATTTGTATCAACCTGCTGTAGGAGTAGCTGCAGCAGCCTCTGGAGCTGGTTCAGGAAGTGGTGTTCCAGGAACCCAGCCTGCAGGATCTGCTAAAAGTCCGTTCTTGTCAAAGGTGCAGTTAACTCCGTCAAGAGGTACTGTCACAGCAACAAGCATGCGACCTGTGTTGCCATCAAAGAATCTCCAGCCATCTGGCTGCTCTACCCAGCCTACAACCCTGTGTCCGTCTGCAGGATCAAGATAGTAAACGCCGTCCTTAAGTGATGCAAATCCAACTGCCATCTTGCCATCTTCAGCAAAGTAGTAGTTCTGGCCATCTATTGCATTCCAACCCTTGAGCATCTTGCCATCAGGTCCAAAGTAGAATCTTGAAGCTACATCTCCTGACCATCCGGTAAACATCACACCGTCGTCGCCAAAGAGATATACGTCCTTATCTATAGTCTGAAGGCCAACAACAGCTGCGTTGCCCTGACCAAAGTAGTATCTCTGTCCCTGCTCGTTTGAGTACCATCCGCTTAATGCAATACCATCAGCGCCAAACATGTACTTACCAGTCTCAAGTGCATGCATGCCTGTCAGCATAAGTCCGTTAGCATCAAAGAGATAAAGTTTATCACCAATAGGAGTAAGTCCAGTATGCATTACATACTGCTCATCAAAGTAGCGGATACCATCCTCAAGCTGAACGAATCCTCTCTGGCACTGGCCATCAGCGTTAGCATAATATACTGTTCCGCCAAGATTAAGAAGACCTGTGCAGCGCTGACCGTTTTCATTGAAGTAGTAGTGAGCTCCGTCAATATCAGCAAATCCAACAGCAGCAAGACCGCCGTTATTAGGATCAAGATAGTAGATACCGCTCTCGTCCTGGAACCATCCGGTCTGGATAAATCCGTTTGCATCAGCATGGTATCTCTGACCGCTTAAGTTGATCCAGCCATACTGCTTGCGGTAGTTGTGGTAGTAATAAACATGTCCACCCCAGCTGTTGAAGCCCTCTGGGATCATTCTTGAGAAATAGTCAACATAAAGGTGGTTGACATCAACTCTTGTAGGGATTCCAGCATATGAACCATGGCTGCTGGACTGCCACATAGCATAGTCACCAGGATAGTCGCAGGCTGTGTTGTACTGTGCAACCCACTTGGCAGCTGAAACTGATGGCATTCTTCCCATGAACCAGTTGCGGCTTGCGTAAACCATTGGCTCATATCCGTTGGCGTTGATGATGCCGCAGAATGTATCAGCAATTGCCTGAAGCTGTCCTGCATTAAGTCCCTTCTGGCAGGAGTCCTCAATATCGATAGCGATAGGGAATGTAACTGTATAAGGAGCTATCCACGCAAGTACCTGATTGGCCTCAGCAGCTGCTGCCTCAGGAGTAGTTGCATATGAATAGATATAGATACCTGTACGGATACCAGCGGCATTGGCGCCGTTGATGTTATTGATGAACTGTTCATCCAGGCCCTTCTTGGTTGTGCCAACTCTGATCATGGCAAAGCGCACACCCTGATTTCTGACCTGTTGCCAGTTGATGCCTCCCTGATACTTGGAAACGTCGATTCCCACTGCAACCTCTGGGCCAACAGCCTTAGCTTCTACACTTGCAGCAGGGCTTAAGAAAAGGAGTGCTGAAAAGAAAACCAGCATTCCCGCTGAAATAAAGAGCTTCTTTATACCTTTTAACATACTTTCTCTCCCCTAATTTTTACAAAATACTTAACATTTATTATACGTAAAAACATCCTTTAGGTCAACGAATAGTAGCCCATTTGAAGGCTCTTTTCATGCGCGTTTTTGTGGTATTATATTGTTATAATATCGTTTGTTTTTCGTTGTCAGATTGGAGGTATCTCTATGCTGAAAGAATTTGTAAAAGCTGAAATCCCAGAGGAGGAAGTTTTAAAAGAAAAGCTTAAAGAAGAGCGTCTTCGCCTAGGTGCATTTCAGATGAAGATCAAGGAAGCCGGCCTTCCAGTTATGGTTTTGTTTGAAGGCTGGAACGCCGCAGGAAAAGGCGCCGTCATCGGGAAAGTTATCCGCAACATCGATCCCAGGTTCTTTAAGGTTGCCACCATGGACAGGCAGCCAAGCAGCGAGGAAAAGAGATATCCATTCCTTTACAGATACATAAAAGAGATCCCGGAAGCCGGTAAATTCAGGTTCTTTGACACCTGCTGGATGGAAGAGGTTGTATCCGGAGTTTTAGATGGCGATCTCACAGATGAAGTCTACAGAAAGAGGGTTCACTCCATAAACGTTATAGAACGCCAGCTTTGCGACAACGGTTATCTGGTCATCAAATTCTTTTTCCATATATCCAAAAAAGAGCAGAAAAAACGACTTGACGCCTTAAAGTCCAGCAAAGACACCAGCTGGCGCGTTGATAAAAACGATCTTTTGCAGAACAAGCACTACGACAAGTGCCTTGATGTTTTTGAGAGGTACCTTGAGGACACCAATGAGTCCAGATCTCCTTGGTACATCATTGATGCCAAGGATAAAAAGTACGCTGAGCTTCAGGTGCTTCAGTTCCTTAATCAGGGAATTGACATAGCGCTCAAAAACCAGAAGATGAATGTTCCCATCCTGCAGAACACCTTCCCTATGGAAAAGATCGGTAAGCTCTCTGACATCTCACTGGAGGGCAAGGTCATGAGTGATGCTGAGTACGACGCTGAGCTTGACCGCCTGCAGAAAGAGCTTAAGGGCCTTGGAAATAAGGTTTACCGCAAGAAGATCCCTGTAATAATCGCTTACGAAGGCTGGGACGCAGCTGGAAAGGGCGGAAACATCAAAAGGATCACTGAAGCCCTTGATCCAAGAGACTACGTGGTTGAGCCAATTGCCAGCCCCGAGCCCCACGAGAAGGCCCGTCACTATCTGTGGCGCTTCTGGACAAGACTTCCCAAGACAGGCCATATCACAGTGTTTGACAGGACCTGGTACGGCCGCGTAATGGTTGAGCGCCTTGAGGGATTCTGTTCCGAGAACGACTGGCAGAGAGCCTACAACGAGATCAATGAATTTGAAAAAGAGCTAAAGGACTGGGGCGCTGTGATCATCAAGTTCTGGGTTCAGATAGACAAAGACACTCAGCTTAAGCGCTTCACAGACAGGCAGAATACTCCTGAAAAGCAGTGGAAGATCACTGATGAAGACTGGCGCAATCGTGAAAAATGGGACCTTTACGAAACTGCTATCGACGAAATGATAGAAAAGACCAGTACCTCTTTTGCCCCATGGCATGTCCTGGAATCTGTAGACAAAAAGTACGCCCGCATAAGAGCTCTGAAGATAGTAATAGATGAGATCAAAAAAGCTCTTGAATGAAGAAAAAGGTCTGGACCAAAGTCCAGACCTTTTAGACTGTAGACAAAAACCACGGCAAAATAATGTATCATGTATTTCAGTTCACGATGTTCCTAGGTGTTCCATTCATCCATGCTTTTATGTTTTTCTTTACTTCATCAAGGCATCTCTTTCTGGCTTCAGTGCTGGCCCAAGCAAGATGCGGTGTTACTATAAGGCGGCCGCTGTCCTGGATTTTTAAAAGTTTGGAATTTTTAGCCATAGGTTCAGGATTAAGAACGTCAAGCCCTGCTGCCCTTATGGTGCCACCAGCAAGAGCTTCATAGAGGTCGTCTTCCACAACCACAGCGCCTCTTGCTACATTTATGAGGATTGCTGTTTTCTTCATTTTTGAAAAAGCCTCTTTGTTAAAGAGGTCTCTTGTTCTGTCGCTAAGCGGGCAGTGGAGAGAGATAATGTCTGACCTTTTAAGAAGCTCGTCAAAGCTTACCTGCTCATAGTCTGTGCAGTCGCTATGGCCAGAAGATGCGTAGAAGATCACATGTGCTCCAAAGGCTGTTGCGATCTGGGCAACCTTCCTTCCGATATTACCCATACCAACAATTCCATAGGTTTTGCCTGCAAGCTCCTCGTAAGGGATATCAAGACAACAAAAGTGCTCCTGGTTTGCATAGGCTCCGGTCTTTACAAACTCGTCATAGTGGCGAAGGTTTTCCATCAGGTAAAAGAGCATTGCAAAGGTGTGCTGTGCAACTGAATCTGTTGAGTAGTTAACAACGTTGGCAACCTTTACGCCGTGTCTGTCGCAGGCTGGAATATTGGCGTTGTCGTACCCTGTTGCAAACTCACATATAAGCTCAAGATCCGGCGCGTTATCAAGAAGCTTGTCAGTGATCTGGCTCTTGTTTATTACCAGCACATTGGCTCCAGCGAGCCTTTCTTTTGCATTCTCTTCTGTTACCTTGTCGTCGTAATATGTTACCTCGCCAAGCTCATCATATATGGTGTAGTCCATGTCTGTTCCGACGCTGTCTTTATCTGCTATAACAATCTTCATGATTTTCTCCTTATAGTGAATTGTTCTGTCATGGTATTATATCATTATATTTGAGAAAAACGGTGAATTAAATGATCATCCAGACAGGCTCCCGCACTGACATTCCCGCTTTCTACGCCGACTGGTTTGCTAAGAGGCTAGAGGAAGGCTATGTTTATGTGCGAAATCCCTACAATATGACTTATGTGACCAAGTACATACTGCATCCATCTGTGGTGGACCTTATAAGCTTTTGCTCCAAGAATCCAGCGCCAATGCTTAAGTACCTTGACCTGCTCCGTCCTTACGGTATGTACTGGTACGTCACCATAACAGGCTACGGAAGAGACATTGAGCCAGGTGTCCCTGATATTCCGGATGTAATAGAAACCTTCAAAAAGCTCTCTGACTTTGCGGGCGTCGATTCCATGGGATGGCGCTATGATCCGATCTTCCTTGATGAGAAGTACACCAGAGACTACCATCTTGAGAAGTTTGAAGAGATCGCTACCGCCCTGGATGGCTATACCCAGACAGCTGTCATCAGTTTTATAGACATCTATCAGAAGGTAAAGAAGAATTTTCCCAAGGCTACTGCCTTGGAAAAAGCTGATCGCCTGTATCTTGGAGAACACATGGCAAAGATAGCAAAAGACCATGGCATGATTCTTCGACCCTGCAGCGAAGGAACAGAGCTTGCCCGATTCGGAGCGGACTGCAGCGGTTGCATGACCCAGCCCATCTACGAAAAAGCTCTCCACACAAAGCTTGACTTCCCCAAGATCAAGAACGCCAGAACTTCCTGCGCCTGCTTTCTTGGAAATGATATTGGCATGTACAACACCTGTCTTCACTTATGCAAGTACTGCTATGCCAACTATGATGCAGAAACTGTCATAAATAACAACGCAAATCACGATCCATTGTCACCGCTTCTTATAGGAAATATCCGGCCTGAAGATGAGATCCACCAGGCGGAACAAAAGAGCTGGATCGACGGCCAGTTGTCCTTTGACTTTTTATGATGCCAAAAGCAAAGAGCCCCTTCTTGCGAAGGGGCTCTTGTCATCTTCAAATAGATTCTGCCATATCCGGCGATCCGTCATGCAATTAGCAGCAGAAAGGATTCTCTGTTGGATAAGGAAGAGATGCAGGCTGGTTGTAGCCGATTGTCTCTGCTCCAAGATACTTAAATACCTCGAAGAGTGCCTTTCCGTAGTGACCAAATGCAACTGCTCCATGGTGAGGGAAGTTCTGCTGAATAAGTACGTGTCTGTAGAATCTGCCCATCTCAGGAATAGCGAATACACCGATACCACCGAATGATCTTGTAGGAACGTTAAGAACTTCGCCCTGTGCAAGGTAAGCTCTAAGGTGGTTGTCAGATGTGCTCTGAAGTCTGTAGAATGTGATATCACCAGGCTTGATGTCGCCTTCAAGTGTTCCCTGTGTAACTTCCTCAGGAAGGTTTCTAGCCATGATCCTCTGGAACTTCATCTCGCAGCTAGAAAGCTTGCTTGTGCATGTATTTCCGCAGTGGAAGCCCATGAATGTATCTGTGTGCTTGTAGTTGCCGAACTTGCCCTTGATGGACTCTTCGTACATGTCTGCAGGTACAGAGTTGTTGATATCAAGAAGTGTAACAGAGTCGTTACTTACGCATGTTCCGATGAACTCTGAAAGTGCGCCGTAGATATCAACCTCACATGATACAGGGATTCCTCTGCCTGTAAGTCTTGAGTTTACATAGCAAGGAACGAAACCGAACTGTGTCTGGAATGCAGGCCAGCACTTACCAGCGATACAAACGTACTTCTTGTAGCCTCTGTGCTCCTCAATCCAGTCAAGAAGTGTAAGCTCGTACTGAGCAAGCTTAGCAAGGATCTCAGGCTTCTTGTTACCTGCGCCAAGGTCAGCTTCCATATCCTTAACAACATCAGGAATTCTAGGATCGTTGTCATGCTTGTGGAATGCTTCGAAGAGGTCAAGCTCTGAGTTCTCTTCGATCTCTGCGCCCATGTTGAAGATCTGCTTGATTGGTGCGTTGCAAGCAAGGAAGTTCATAGGACGAGGGCCAAAGCTGATGATCTTAAGATCACGAACACCAACGATCGCTCTTGCGATAGGCACGAACTCGTTGATCATCTTAGCGCACTCCTCAGCAGTTCCTACAGGATACTCTGGGATATAAGCCTTTGTGTTTCTGATGTAGAGGTTGTAGCTTGCATTGAGCATTCCGCAGTAAGCATCTCCTCTGCCATCGATAAGGTCATTCTGTGACTCCTCAGCTGCTGCACAGAACATGATAGGTCCATCAAAGTGCTTAGCAAGAAGTGTCTCAGAAATCTCAGGTCCGAAGTTTCCAAGATATACGCAAAGAGCGTTACATCCGTTTTTCTTGATATCCTCAAGAGCCTCTACCATCTGAGTCTCGCTCTCGATGATACATACAGGACACTCATAAACGTCCTTGTCGTTGAAGTTCTTTTTGTAGGCCTCAGCTAAAGCCTTTCTTCTGTTTACTGCAAGTGAAGCTGGGAAACAGTCTCTACTTACTGCAACTAAGCCAATTTTTACCTCTGGAATGTTGATCATAATTTATCCCCTTTCCTTTGCGGGTCCTCCCGCTTAAATATGTGTTTACTGCCATACCCTTATGGCGTTTATTACCTTACAGCTCTGACAGCTGTTTGTAATCATCTTTAAGATCTGCATAGAGCTTCTTGTAAAGCTCATGATATGCTGCGTACTTCTTAGCATTATCTGCTAAAGGCTCTGTCTCTTTTGCCTTGGTGATGAGCTTATCTGCAGCTTCCTGAACGCTTGCGTATACTCCGCTACCAACACCTGCAAGAATTGCTACTCCAAGAGCAGGTCCCTGCTCCTGATTGATGGTTGCCACCTTGCACTGGTACAGATCTGAGAGCATCTGTCTCCAGATCTTGCTCTTTCCACCGCCGCCGCAAGCCATCATCTCTTTTACGCTGATGCCCATCTCTTTAAGGATGTCGTTGCAATCGCAAAGTGAATAGGAAACACCTTCCATTACTGCACGAAGAAGATGCTTTCTTGTGTGGATTCCTGAAAGTCCAAAGAATACGCCTCTTGCCTTGTCATCCAGGTGAGGAGTTCTCTCTCCATTAAGATATGGAAGATAGATGAGTCTGTCACTTCCTACAGGAACTGTCTCGATGTCAGCATTTATAAGGTCATAAGGGTCAACGCCCTTTTCCTTGGCTTCCTCGATGTAGCTCTGGCAGAAGTTATCCCTGAACCACTTAAGTGAGAATCCTGCTGCCTGGGTAACACCCATGATATGCCATGCGCCAGGTACTGCGCAGCAGCATGTGTGAACTCTTCCCTTGGGGTCGATGCTGACCTTGTCTGTGTGAGCAAATACAACTCCGCTGGTTCCGATGGTTGTGAAGGCTGTTCCCTCTCTTACTACTCCGGTTCCGATAGCTGCTGCCGCATTGTCTCCAGCTCCGCCAACTACAACTGTATCTGTTGAAAGTCCAAGCTGCGCAGCAACCTCGCTTGTGAGCTTGCCTGTAACCTCACAGGACTCGTACATCTTGCCAAGGAGTGACTTGTCGATGTTAAGCTTGTCGAGAACCTCGTCTGACCAGCATCTGTGTGCCACATCCATGAGCTGCATTCCGGAAGCATCTGAAACCTCTGTTGCGAACTCTCCTGTAAGGACGTATCTGATGTAGTCCTTAGGAAGCAGGATATGCCTGCAGCGCTTGTAATTCTCTGGCTCCTTGTTTCTAACCCAGAGGATCTTGGCTGCTGTCCAGCCTGTAAGAGGTGGATTAGCTGTGATCTCGATCCACTTCTCTCTTGGCATGATCTTTAACATTTCCTCAACTTCATCGCCAGTTCTCTGATCACACCAGATAATGGATGGTCTTATAACTTCCCCATTTTCGTCAAGCATTACAAGACCGTGCATCTGTCCGGAAATACCAATTCCCTTGATGTCGGCAGCATCAGCCACCTTGCCGCTTGAAACAGCCTCTTTTACAACAGCTGCCACAGTCTCAAGTGAAGCCTTCTTCCAGTCAGATGGCTCCTGCTCAGCCCAGCCATTCTGAGGTGTGTACATTGGATACTCGTAGGCCTTCTCAGCAATAACTGTTCCATTCTCATCGAAAAGAACTGTCTTGGTAGCGGAAGTTCCCACATCAATACCTATAAGATAATTCATACCTTGCCCCTTTCTACTGCGCTATATGGGTAATTGTAACTTGTACACCTATCCCATACAACTAGAGTATCATTATTGATACAAAACTTACATTGTCACAGATTGCAGAAAATATCAGCAAATTTTTATACATAATTTCTGATGCTTGTATTTTTAATCCGGTCAAATAGTTACATCTTTTTCAAGACAACTTACACCAGTAAGCTCTTTTGAGCGCTCATCAGGCTGACTTGTTCCTGCATATACCTTAAAGCTATGTGAAAAGACATCTCTGTTGCCCTCTTCATCTACTGATGTGAAGGCTCTTCTTGGAAGCTTAACAGTAATCTCTTTTCCCTCACCTGCTCCAAGTTCAAATCTCTCAAAACCTGCAAGGCATGGATTAGGGATAGCCAGCTCATAGCCAGTATCCTGAACATAGATCTGAAGGACATCGGATGTCTTAACAGCACCCTCGTTGACCATTGTTACCTTAACTGTAGCGCCATCAGCTGATGCGGTAACCTCCATCTCTTTTGCCCTGCACTTACCGTATGTCAGGCCATATCCAAATGGATAGAGGGGTGTTCCGGTAAAGTATCTGTAGGTCCTGTTCTTCATGGAGTAATCTCTGAAGTCAGGAAGGTCATCGGTGCTGCGATAGAAGGTTACAGGAAGCTTACCTGATGGTGATACATCTCCAAAGAGGATATCAGCTACGTCTTCGCCGCCCTTTGCTCCCGGATACCATGCCTGGATAATAGCTGCAGCCTTCTCCTGTGCTACTGAAAGATTTATTGCACTACCTGACATGTTGATAACGATGGTAGGTTTATTGCAGTCGAGAACAGAGTTAAGGAGCTGTCTCTGAGGAATTGGAAGCTCAAGATTTACCTTGTCTCCTGATGCAAACTGATTGCCTGCATCTCCCTCTTCGCCCTCAAGGTTTTCATCAAGACCTACTACAACAACCATCACATCTGCATAGTCCGCAATGGTCTGAACTTCAGAGAGTCTGTCTGGATAGTCCTGATCTGAGAGGTTGCTAAGATTTGGCTTCCAGAGATCACAGCCTTCAGAGTAAAGAACTCTTACATCACCTGCCACCTTGTCCTCAATTCCCTCAAGAACTGTTACAAACCTTGATGAAGTTCCGTGGTAGTTACCCATAAGAGCGATTCTTGAATCAGCGTTTGGTCCAACTACGCCGATGGTCTTAAGTTTTGTCTTATCAAGAGGAAGAAGTCCGTTGTTCTTTAAAAGAACTATTCCCTCTGCTGCAGCCTTATGTGCCACCTTCTGGTGCTCATCACACTCAACAACAGTAAATGGTATATTGTCGAACTCAGTCTTATCAAACATTCCAAGAAGGAATCTTGTGGTAAAGAGCCTTACGCAGGACTCCGTTATCTGATCCTCAGTGATAAGACCAGCTCTGTATGCGTTCATCATCTTCTGATAAGTGCATCCGCAGTTTACGTCGCATCCCATATCAAGGGCCAGCTTAACTGATTCCTCAGCTGTTGCTGTGACCTTGTGGTTCTCGTGGAAGTCTCTGATAGCCCAGCAGTCTGATACGAAGTGTCCTTCAAATCCCCACTTACCTCTTAAGGTATCAACCATAAGTGGCTTGTTGGCGCAGCATGGCTCTCCGTTAGTCCTGTTGTAAGCACCCATGACAGCCTCTACCTGGCCGTCCTTAACACAGGTCTCAAAGGCTGGAAGGTAAGTCTCCTCAAGGTCCTTCTTGGAAGCCTTGGCGTCAAAGAAGTGTCTGTCCCCCTCAGGTCCTGAGTGAACAGCAAAGTGCTTGGCGCAGGCTGCTGCCTTCATGTACTCGCCATCTCCCTGGATTCCCTTGATGAATGGAACTGCAAGGGCTCCTGTAAGATATGGATCCTCACCATAGGTCTCATGGCCTCTGCCCCATCTTGGATCACGGAAGATGTTCACATTTGGTGACCAGAAGGTAAGACCCTTGTAGATATCTCTATCACCGCGCTTTGCCTGCTCGTTGTACTTGGCACGGCCTTCCTGCGCAATAACTTCTCCCACCTCTTTCATAAGGTCTTTATCAAAGGCTGCTGCCATTCCGATCGCCTGTGGGAACATGGTAGCCGTGCCTGCTCTTGCCACGCCGTGAAGAGCCTCATTCCACCAGTTGTAGGCAGGAACTCCAAGTCTGTCGATGGCAGGAGAATCATACCGTAGCTGTGACGCCTTCTCCTCCACTGTCATCTTGGAAACCAGCTCTTTTGCGCGCTTCCTTGCTTCTTCTCTGTTCATTGTTATACCCTCAATATTCTCAATAAAATTGGTGTTAATGCTACTGATTCTATTCTATATTTTAAGGCCGGGCTTATCTCACCACATCTTGCCATGTTGTTATCAAAAGTTACCATTGCCTGAAAAAAGGAGCCGTGAATGAACACGACTCCTTCTTCTAAAGGTTTTTTATGTTAATGGCAAAAATTGTAGCTTTTGTTTCTTATCATCAAGGAAGCATGTCAGCATCGCCGAAGTACTCAGCCCACTTAGCTGCTCTCTCGTCCATGATTGCCTGTCCGCCTGATGAAAGGTAATCTGACATGTAGCTGTCCCAAACAGAATCGAAATCTGCTGCAGCTGCTACAACTGCGTTGTCATAGATCTGGTCTCTCTTTGATGAAAGAGTATCACCAACACCAGCCTCAGCCTCGATAACACCAACGTTTACGTTGATTGGCTCAAGACCATCTGCAAGAGAGATCTTGTTAGCTGCATCTACAAGCTCAGGATCAGCCTCTGCATAGCCGTAAGCGATTGAAAGGTTTGCAAGATCCCAGTCACCAAAGTATGTTCCGTTACATGTGATCGTGTAGTCGATGTTCTTGCCAGAGTTCTGTATTGCATCGCCTTCAGCAGCCTTGATCTGGATAGCGCCGCTCTCAAGTACTTCGTGTGTAACACCCTCATCACCAGCCTGGAGGTACTTGATTGTCTCAGGCTTTGAAATGAAGTCAAGGTAAAGAAGTGAAGCAAGAGGCTCATCGTTTGTTGTAGGGAAGAAGATCTTTCTGTCGCCTGCAGTTGAGTAGAGCCACTTAGCATACTTGCCGTCTGAGTTCTTGAAGCAGTCAACTGCTACGAACTTAGCGTCTTCGCCAACGTTTCTCTTAAGGTTTGCATTGATTGAATCTTCACCGTTTCTGAATACGTAATCCCAGTTGTGCTGGAATGCACCAACATAACCAGCCTTGATCATATCGTCCTCTGTTGTGTCTCCGCTTCCGTAAAGAGCGAAATCTTTCCACATAAGGCCGTCGTTGTACCACTTGTTAAGGAGCCTAACAGCTTCCTTTGTCTGAGGCTCTGTAACCATTCTGTCATCAAATCCGTTGATGTAGTACTCTTTGTCTGTGATCTTAGGATCCATGAAGGATGTGATGATGTTGCTTGCTCTCCAACCGATATCATAGCTGGTTGAGAAAGGAACCATCTTGGAAGCATCCTTGCCAAGAAGAGTGTCAGCGTTGTCTCTGAATGCTACAAGCATATCCTCGAACTCCTGAGTTGTTGTAGGAGCCTTCATATTAAGTGCATCAAGCCAGTCCTGACGAACGAATGTAACAATTCTCTGCTGCTCAGCTCTTCTGCCTTCGATTGCCCAAAGTGATCCGGTCTTAGGATCCTTGTCCCAAAGCATGTTTGTATCTTCAAGCCATGCCCAAAGGTTTGGTGTATCAGCCTTGTAGTCTTCAACCATATCCTTAAGATCGATAACACCACCCATGTCAGCGTATGTAAGAACTGTAGGATAGCTGTATGTTACACAGATGTCAGGAGCTTCCTGAGCTGCAAGGAGGTTGTTGATATCCTCTGTCTCTGTCCATCTTGGAACCTTCTTGAAAGTAACTTCTACGTTGTGCTCTTCAAGCATTCCCTTCTTGATGTACTCTGTGTACATGTTGTTCTCAGGATCTGATCCGCCGTCGTTTCCTCTGTCGTAGATCTCTACTGTGATGGATCTTGTGTCAGCGAACTTACCATCTGTAAGCTCTGATGATCCAGCTGACTCTGCAGCATCTGTAGCCTCTGTCTGTGTCTGCTCAGTAGCAGTTGCGTCAGTACCTGTTGTCTCGGTACTTGTTGTTGCTGCTCCCCCGTCTGACTGTCCGCAGGCAACGATTGAAAGTGCCATAGCAGAAGCAAGGAGCATGGATAATACCTTTTTCTTCATAACTTTACCTCCATTATTGTTTGTTGATAGATAATATGTGATCCCTCATTGGGGATAGGATCCGTAAATTATATTCGATCACTCTTTTACCGCGCCAAGAGTAACTCCACTTATGAAGTACTTCTGAAGGAACGGATAAATGCACAGGATCGGAATGGTTGAAAACATTACGATGGCTGCCTTAAGTGACTCTGAAAGTCCGGGGGCTGAGAAGCCCTCCTGGGTTGCTACTTCAACTGAGTTGATGTTGTTGATGATGTTGTACAAAAGAAGCTGAAGTGGATAATACTTTTCCTCTCTCATGTACATCAGGGCATCTGAGTAGCCATTCCATCTTCCTACTGCGTAGAAAAGAGCCAGTGTAGCCATAACAGGCTTTGAAAGAGGAACATATATCTTGTACAGAATCTCAAAGAAGGTTGCTCCGTCGATCTCAGCGGACTCACGAAGTGAATCCGGGATTCCGTAAAAGAAACTTCTCATGATGATCATGTTGTAAACACTAAGTACGCCAGGCAGGATCAAAACCAATGGGTTACTTAAAAGGTTCAGCTTCTGCATCAGCAGGTAGTTAGGAATTGTACCTGCGTTAAAGAACATCGTGATAGTGATAAAGATGTTGATGGCCTTTCTTCCTCTTAGCTTTTCAAAGATCAGAGGGAAAGCACAAAGCGTTGTCATTGAAAGGGACAGCAATGTACAGATGATCGTAAGTGTCACTGTCCATAAAAATGCTCTTAAGTATTTTGGGTCCTTTAATACTGTTGAATATGCGTTGAAGTTAAGGCCCTTTGGCAAAAGATAAACTTCATTCCTTACAAGGAAATCCGTACCACTAAGGGATTTTGCAAGCAGGTTCAGCATTGGGATTATGCATATTGCGCTGACTAACAGGCAAAGTATTACAAAAAACATATCCCAGGCTTTTTCGCCGGTTGATTTAATCTTCATCTTTCTTTCCTCCCTTTACCAGATTCCTCTCTCGCCAAGCCTGCGAGAGATCCAGTTAGCCATCAGCAGGAATACTACTCCTACTACGGACTGGAATAGTCCAACGGCAGTTGTAAGGGAGAACTGAAGTCCCTTAATACCTACTCTGTATACAAAGGTTGCGATAACGTCTGCCACACGCATTACCAGGTTGTTCTGGAAAGCAAATGGCCTGTCAAATCCGCCGCCAAGGATATTACCAAGGCTCATGATAAGAAGTACTACGATTGTTGGCTTGATACCAGGAAGAGTGATGTGCCAGATCTTTCTGAATCTTCCAGCTCCGTCAACACTTGCTGCCTCGTAAAGCTCAGGGTTGATACCAGCAATGGCTGCCAGGTAAACAATTGAGCCCCATCCGAAGTTCTGCCAGATACCAAATCCAATGTAACTTCCAACCCAGTGGGCTTCGTCGTTAAGGAATGGGATTGCTTCTCCTCCAAGGTTCTGGATTACCATATTTACAAGACCTGCATTAGGTGCAAGGAGCTGCAGTGCCAAGCTGTAGATGATGACCCATGAAAGGAAGTGTGGCATGTAAGCTATGGTCTGAACCACCTTCTTGTAACGGGTAAAGCAAAGCTCATTTAATATAAGAGCAAAAATGATAGGTGCCGGGAATCCAAAAACAAGATCCAGCAAGTTAAGTGTAAGAGTGTTCTTTAAGGCATATCTGAAATCGTTGTTCTGGAATGCCTTTATGAAATACTCAAAGCCATGATTTTTAGCAAGAGGCTGTGACCATATGCTGCCCATCAGGCTGTACTTTTTAAATGCGATCTGTACATACACCATTGGTATGTACTTGAAGATCAACAGATACAGAAGAGGCAGGGCCAGCATCGCGTACAGCTGCCAGTACTTCTTCATATAGACGCCAAATTTCTGATTTGACTGCGCCTTTACCGGTTTATTCATTTTCTTCCTCCTGGTTTTCGCCGGAAGATACATCTTCCAGTCTTATATAGCTCTCCCTGGGTCCTAGGTAGGACTCTGGAAGCTTTGTTCCTGATCTTACAAGCAGTATCCTCTCAAGTACTATTCCGGGGCTTGCGCCGTAAAACTTAACTTTGTTTTCGCCCTTTTTGCACTTAACAGTGGCCGAAGTTCTCTTTACGCTCTCCAGCGCTTCCAGCCTCCATTGCCTGCTTGGAAAAAACGGAGCGTCCGGCTCTTTTACTGTGTTGAGAGTCTGCATCTTGCCGCCGTTTAACGAAAAGCTTATGTACTGCCCCTCCTTAAAAGTAACCGGGGTAGTTGGTGCCAGCTCAAAGGTCAGGTCATATTCGCCCTCGTCAGCCATAAACCTGTACGAAACAAAAGGTCTTTTCTTATCACCGGTAAAATCATGGGTTACCGGGAAAGCCTTGATGGCACTTCCTGTTCTGCCGTAGGGCCTTAGTACTTCAAAGCGGCCCTTTGATGTGTCCTGTCTGTCAGCAAAATGCTCAGCTTCCATGCAGATATATCCATCGCTCTCAATAAACACCCCTTCAGGAGCAGCCTTAGGTGCTGCAAGGACTGTCACATGAGCTGTTCCAAAGCCAATGCACTCAACCTGGAAGGTTCCGCTTATCCTGTCAGTCAAAAGAGCTTTATCCACCGAAAGGATCACCCTCTCCCTTACACTGACCTCTCCTTCAGTCTTAGAGAACATAAGCCAGCTGCAATCCGTATGGATCCTGTACTTAAATGGCTTGTCGCTTCCGCTGATAAGATCAAATTCTATACTGTCTACGTCAGGCCTTAGCATATTGCTCCAGGTCTGTGGCCTGTCGTTCCACTCAAGTCCCGTCATGTAGTTCTCATCATCAGCTCTTGCCACCAGCATCCTTGGGGAATTGGCCCCGTAGATCAGATGCTTTATGGGATATTTGTTATCCTCTTCATTCCAGTTCACAAATCCTATGTGCTCTGACCTGCCAAAGCCCTTGTAGTAGCCATCATCCACTGTTTCGTATTCATCGATGAGCTCGCCATCACGCCTTACGCAGGCATCAAGCTCATCTGCGATGATGTTGGCTTCGATGCGATTTTGATGGGCAAAGAGCTTATTTCTCCCTGCCAGTATCCACATTTTCATAAGGTTTGCTGTTCCACAGGCTGGATAATATAAGAGAGAAACAAATGCGGACATATCCTCTTCATCCACTCTCTTTTTAAGAGCGTCTGCTTCCTTTAAGATCTCAGTGCTCACACCCAGTACCTGATCCGCCTCTCCAAAATGGAGCGGATGGTATACGTCAGCATTCATGACCTCGTGACGTCTCTTTTCCAAAAGAGCTGTGTAATCCCATATGATCTTCTTTATCTTATTTCTGCCTGAGAGAGGAAGCATTCCGCCAAACTGCCTCTCTGCCCAGTTATTTACATATTCCTGTGTGATAGCTGCATCAGCCCCGCCCCACTTATCTATGTCGTAAGCAAGGTCAAGGAAGTAGGACAGCCCCAGTTCCTGAGTGCCTATATCTCCCACATTGACAATCCATATCTGCCTTACTCCAAATTCGTAAGCTGCGCTCATCTGCTCCCACACTCTTGGAAGGTACGTGGATCCGATCCACTTATATGAGTAAGGACCGCCGTGCATATCCATGTGATAGTACATGCCAAATCCGCCCTTGTGGTCAGCTATCTCTTTTGACGGAAGTGTCCTTGTGTACCCCACGTTGTTGTCCGAGAGCATCAGGGTTACGCCCTCAAGCTCCGGATCTCCCATAAGGCCTTTTGTCTTGTCGTCTCCGTAAAAGAACTCTTCAACTTCGGAGAAAAGAACTATCTGCCTTGGAACCTTATCAAGGTCCTGATCTATGGTCTCTCTTATAAGGTCGTTCTGAGTTTTTAAAACATCCCTTAAAAGATCTATGTTGTCCTTAAGGCTTGCGTCTTCTGAAAGGATCTTGGAGTCCCTCTCCCCGCGCATGCCCAGGGTTATCACATTTTCAAAGGCCTTGTTTCGAAGAAGTCCGTCCCGCCAGAAACGGGTGATCCCTTCTCTGTTGTTTACAAAGCTCCAGTCGTCGCCGTAAATGGAGTTCTCTCCCCGAAGGAGCCTGTACTCCTCGCCGCTCCTCATGCAGGGTTCGTGGTGGGATGTACTCATCACCACGCCGTATTCATCTGCAAGTCTTGCGCTTTCAAGTCCCGGCCCGTCCATACTGAAGTTGGAATTCCACATGGCTGGCCATAGGTAATTGCCCTTTAATCTAAGAAGCAATTCAAAAATCCGCTCGTAGCACCCGGCGTTTATTCCTCCAAAGTGCTCTGTGGCCCAGTTTCCAAATGCCGGCCACTCATCATTTATGAAAAATCCCCTGTATCTTACTGAGGGCTCTTTTGTAACTGTGTTTACCTCGTCTGTAAGGGATACGTTCTTTCTCTTTTTAGGTCTTACATGATTCCAGTTAACAAGGGGCGAAACTCCAAGGAGTTCTGACAGATGGAAGAGTCCGTAGATGGTCCCCCTCTTATCGCTTCCTGCGATGACCAGTGCGTGATCCACACCATCCATAGGATCATCTATAACCTGAAAGCTGTAGACTTCCCATTTACCCCTTACCTTCTCTAAATCAATGAGTCCCTTTGTCTCAAGGTCCTTAAGGTAGTCGCTTTTATCAACAGTTCCAAAGATTATCAGATTTCTGCATTTGCACCCTTTGGTGTACTCGCCTGCATGAAATCCAGTCACCAGGTAAATGTCCTGCCTTACCAGTGCTGCCACCTTATTGACTCCGGGAAAAGATTTAGATTCGTAAGTGAACATTAGCCTGTTATCGAAACTTAACTTAGACACATTTACCCCCACAAGGTCATGTTTCACTTTTTTGCTTGTTGATGTTTCCCCATTTCAATGATATAAATAATCATAAGATATGGGATTTTATAATAAATACACAAAATGCAATATAATTTTTGCATTTTCCGATATAAACTGCACAATTGGTATCTGAGGGGATTTTTAACATGAAGAAGAGTCTTAACTGCCCCTACAGCATGATCGATCACGAGATCATCTGCGAGCATAAGATGGCCAGAGTAACGCCAGAAGATATAAATACTGTCCACAACCACGACGGATATGAGGTAGTTCTTTTCCTGAAGGGCGATGTAAATATCATGATAGAGCCTGAGCTCTTTAAGATGAAGAGAGGGGATATGTTCTTTATAAGTCCCCTGGTCTTCCACGGAATAGATCTTGAGGACATTGCAGGCTATGAGCGCATTGTCATCAATATTCAGTACGAGTACCTCAAAAACCTTGGGGACGCTGAGACTGATTTCAGCACTCTCTTTCGGACCGCAGACTCCGCCAACATGAACCATCTCCGCATCCCGGAGGAGTCCATCTCCAAATTCATCTCCATCGCAGGAAAGCTTGAAGAGTCCCTGCACAGCAACAGCTTCGGCCACAGCATACTCTGCAAGGCATACCTGGCAGAGTTCCTTTTGATGACCTGCAAGTACTCCGAGAACGTTCCGCCCCAGAAAAAGAGAAGCTCCATGCCTGAAGTTGTATCAAGGATCCTGGATTATATCGATACACATCTGTCTGAGGACATCACCATAAACGCCATGTCTGCTGAGCTCCACTACAGCAGCGACCACTTAAGCCGCGCCTTCAGTGATGCCACAGGCGACTCTTTGAAACATTACATTAATGCAAAAAAAATTGCCCTGGCGCAAAAATTATTGCTCCAGAACAATTCTCCTTATGACGTGTGCTTTATGGTTGGATATAACAATTACTCCAGCTTCTCAAGACGATTCTCCAAGCAGATCGGAATGTCGCCAAAGCAGTATCAGCTGTCCTATAGGGCTGGATAAGACACGGGGACGGTTCTGTTGCGACAGGGGTGGACCATGGGGACGGGGTTAGTGGTTCATTGGGATAACTCCCAATGAACCACTAACCCCGTCCCCATGGTCCACCCCTGTCGCAACAGAACCGTCCCCGTGTCTTGTCCCTGCCAGCTAACCCATTCAATAAATAGTCCTGTTTTTCTCGTCAGCAATTCCGCTCTTTCTATAGAAGTAGGAGTTCACCTGATCTCTCCACTCTCTGGCGTTATCAAGCTGAAGCTCAAAGCGCTTGGTTACTCTGCCAAAAGCTTCGGATGGCACTGAGCCTTCAAGTTTCTTCCAGTCAGCTGCAAGGCCTCTGGCTTCCTCTTCGCCCTCAAAGTGACTGTCGTAAATATGCTGGATAAGTGTCTTTCCAGTCTTTAGCATGTATGTATATGGAAGGTGGTGGAAGAACAGGATAAGTTCTTCAGGGCAGGTAGCAGGGTCGTTATACATCTTCGCATTTTCTTCATAGTACTGCTGGGCATAGCCTGTACCCTTGTCTGTCCTGTCAACGCCAATTCCCAGGTGGTCTGCCCTGTGGTAAGTTCCCCATCTTGAGTACTCATATCCGTCAACGCTTGGTCCGTAGTGGCCCATTGGTGTGACCATCCAGCCAATGCCAAGAGGACTTGTGTACTTCTCGTAGATTTCCCTTGATCTAAGGAGCATATTGCAGAGGATGTCTGCCTCTTTTTCCGGAAGGTCAAAGGTCTGGGCGATCCACTCTCTTGCTATCTCCTCAGCTGTGAGCTCTGTGTCAAAAGCTAGCCTTCCAAAGCCATAAGTATTGGCTGCTGCCAGGTCATTTCCAGTCCAGTTCTCATCATCTCCAGTGTTTATTACTGCTGCCATTCCCCCAAGAGCATTGCCCATGGTTCTGCCACTTACAACATCTGCAACAGTATCCCTGCCTCTGCAGCAGTGAGTGTGGAAGTCAAGAACCTCCTTATAGAGAGGGATCAGATAGCAAAGATCGATCTGATGTCCTGTGTATTCCTGAGCAATCTGCACCTCAAGCATCTGGTTTGTATGCTGAAGGCCTCCAAGAAGAGGAGAAACGGGTTCACGGATCTGAAAATCCATAGGGCCGTTTTTGATCTGCAAAACAACGTTGTCATGGTATGCTCCATCAAGATCCTTAAAGTAGTCGTAGCCCGCTCTTGCCCTGTCAGTCTTGGTGTCGCGCCAGTCCTGAGTGCAGTTATATACAAAGCATCTCCAGATAATGATGCCTCCGTATGGTTTGATCACATCTCCAAGCATGTTGGCGCCATCAGCCTGGGTCCTTCCATATGTAAATGGACCAGGTCTTCCCTCAGAATCCGCTTTTACAAGGAATCCTCCAAAGCCAGGAAGGTTTTCATATACTTCTTTCATCTTGTCCTGCCACCAGCTGATGACCTTTTCATCTAGAGGATCGCAGGTATCAAGACCTCCTATTTCAATGGGAGAAGCAAAGTTAAGGGACATGTAAAGCTTAATGCCGTAACCTGCAAATATGTCTGACAGCTCTTTTACCCTGTCAAAATATCTGTCAGTAATAAGGTAAGACGCTGCGCCTTTTACATTTACGTTGTTAATTACAACTGCGTTGATACCGATGCTTGCCATGAAACGGGCATAGTCTGTGATTCTGTCATTTATGACAATTTCTTCATCTTCGAAAAAGAATGAGTCCCCTGAATATCCTCTTTCAATGCTGCCATCCATATTGTCCCAGTGATTCATCATTCGAAGAGGATTGGAAGGAGCCTTGGTCTCTGCCACTTCGGTGGCTTTCTTTCCACAGGCAACCTGACGAAGTATGGCAAAAACGCCATAGATCACGCCGTTCTCATCAGAAGCTTCAAGAAGGATACCGTCGTGGCTTCCCTCGATGCGGTAGCTTTCCTTTGGCAGTGTGACATTCTGGGAAACTGTAAAAGTAAGTGCGTTCATAACTTCACTGGTTCCAAGAACAGTTTCTCCAGTAAGAGCCTCAAGGCCTTTCGCAAACTCCTTAAGGGCATTTGCAATAATAGTGCTTTCCTTGTCAAATCCGGTTACAGCTATTATCCAGGAATCTTCTCCGTCATACATCTTATGGTAATCAAGCCACAGCTGTGTCCATTTTTCTGATTGCATTTTCGTAGACCTCTTTCTATTTCTATGTATTTATAATTTCGACTTTTATGCTAGAATAACAGGGTATCAAGCTTATTTATCCAAAAGGAGCAGATCCCATGATTGCTGATATTAACGCCCAGTCAAGAGAAGATATCTACTATGACACCCTAAAGGGCGTTCTTCTCTATCACAACACATTAAACGAATATCCTCTCCACTGGCACAATGAGGTGGAGCTTATTCTGCCGCTTTCAGGATCTTTTCAGGTCAAGTTCCACAACGATTCATCTGCTGTTGAGAACTGCGCACCTGGTGATATCATGCTTATTGCCCCGGGAACTCTTCACGAATATCTGGCTGTGGAGCCAGGCGGTGAAAAGCTGATACTGCTCTTTGATATAACAAACTACTCCCAGGTTTCATCCCTGGTTCCTCTCCTTAAGACCCTTCCACCCTACGTTCATGTAAGGGCAAGCCAGTTTCCTGTAGAAGCTGCCCGTCTGCAGAACTACTTCTGGGATATTGAAAGGCTCTATGGTGAGAGCGATGAATTCTTACAGATTTCTGTATACTCTCTGGTAACTCTGATCCTGGCCCAGATTGGAAGCATGCACCTTTCAGATGCCTATCTCCCCGCTGGAACATCAGATTCCCAGTCTAAAAATATTGAAAAGCTGGTAACTGTCACCAACTACATTGATTCCCACAGAGGCGAGGACCTGTCAGTTGAGCAGCTGGCTGATCTTGCAGGTTTTTCCAAGTATCACTTCGAAAGACTCTTTAAGTCCTGCATGGGAATATCCTGCTATCAGTACATCACCAAGCGCCGCGTACAGATGTCACAGGAGCTTCTTGGCGACACTGATCTGTCAGTTATGGATATTGCGCTGCAGTCCGGATTCTTTAGCCTGTCCACCTTCAACCGTGTCTTCAAGGAGGCCAACGGCTGCTCCCCTACTGAGTTCCGTAAACTCTATCGTCAGGGAGCAGATGCTCTGCCTGGAAGATAATGGCTCCTTTATTTCTCGATAGGTATTTCAAAAGGTCCCATTGGAAGGTTCGCACTGTTGTAAAGCATTGCGCCTGAATAGGTGTACTTGACAAGGTAGCGGATCTTCGAGATCTTATCTGCCTTAACTAACGTCTTAAGGATAAGCTTTGAGTCTTTTATTTCAGCATCAGCAGCTGTAATATTTCCCTTATTATCCACGATCTCAAAATCTTTTATATCTATGCCCTTTCCTATATCACGGGCAACAAGTCCCTCTGCATGGGAAAGAGTTAACTCTATGGTTGTTCCCTTAAAGTGACCTGATCCTGCAACCTTTGCGGCTACAGGAGCAGGGCCTGTGTACTCCCCTGTGTACCCATATTTCATGTGGGCAGCCCAGAGGGCAAGGCGCTTACCAACCCGGCGTTTGCCTGTGGGGTGAAGGTCGTTGTCCTCTCCAAGGTCCATGTTTACTGTTACTCCAACCATTGGATCCTCAAGGAGGCGAGCTTGGGTGAGCCTGAATGTAGGCCATGGATCATCCACAGGTTCAATGTCTATTACAAAGTTAGGAAGCTGCGCCAGAATATATGGAAGGTTCTCCTCTCCCCACATCTGCCTGTAGCCCGCTATCATGCGCTTTGAAAGGTCCTCATAGTCCCAGGGCTCAAAGGTATTGGACTCTCCCTGATACCAGATCACGCCATCAATCGGAAAGTTATGTAAGGGTGCTGTCATGGCATTATAAAGTCCCATTGGGTGCCAGTTGATAAAGTCATGCTCAGGAATCTCCTTGCACCTTGCTGCCACCTTGTAGTACCACTTTCCATCAAGGCGCACCTGGGCTTCATCGTTAAATATCTTGTATTCCTTGCCAGGAGTGATCCTTCCAAGGCCGTGCTCTATGCAGAGTCTGATAACCACATGGTTATCCTTTTCCCTTGTAAGTCCCTCCGGGATGTCATATTTTCTTGGAGGATACTGATACTCGGTACTTCCTACCAGTTTGCCATTCACATAAACCTGATCCCTGTCCACCATGGTTCCAAGGAAAAGCCTTGCGCTTTTTCCTGCAAGAGCCTTAGGAAGGTCGAAGCTCTTTCTAAACCACACAGAGCCGCTCATGCCGGACAGTTCTGTATCCTTGAACATCACAGGGATGTCCATCTCTTTAAAGCTTCTCTCATCAAGATCCTCAGCCATCCAATTCTCTGAAAGGCCTCTGTCCTGTTTATCGAGCTTTTCTCTCCAGAGCTTTTCTGCAACCTCATTTTTATTTATCTGACTCTCTCTGAAGTCATCATCAGCGTACTTCTCTCCCTCAGAGATAAGCTCGTCGTAGCCAGAAAGCATCTCTTTTGACATCCAGGAGGAGATCTTGGATCCGCCAAGTGAAGCATTGATAAAGCCCACTGTCTGCCCTGTTATCTTCTGAAGGTATGCTGCGAAGAAATAACCTGTTGCAGAAAAATCCATGATGGTCTCCGGGCTTACATGGCTCCAGGCTCCTGTATGGATCTCTTCAAGAGGGCCATGGAAATCTGTATCTTCCACGATCTTAAAGGTCCTGATGGCAGGATTTTCCTCAATCTGTGTGAGGGCAGGATATCTGTCTTTTACCCTTGCAATAGGAAGCTCGATGTTGGACTGGCCTGTAACAAGCCACACAAGACCGATCATTACGTCCTTTACCATTATCTCTTTTCCCTTGTCATCAGATACTACAAGCTCGTAAGGACCTCCGCTTTCTCTTGCTGAAAGAAAAATATCGAAACGTCCCTTTTCATCTGCAGTGCCTTTTGAAGAGAGGTTGTCCAGCCTTACTTCTACCTGTGCTCCCGGCTCATCCCAGCCCCATATGTGTATTCTCTTTCTTCTCTGGATGACCATCCCGTCGGTGATGATCTTTGGAAGAGTTAAAGTTTTCATTACTATTGACTCCATAATTTCCCATAATCCTTCTTAACGCTCATTATACAAAAACATGGCGTCATGCCTCTTCACATTTTCCGCCATGTTTTTTTCCATTTTCAGACTTTTTGAAAATTCTATCTAACGATATACTGCGATTTTCTTTTCATAAATTGCTAATCGAAATACCAAAAGCAAGCTTTGGCAAGACCATGGCAATAATTGGGTGGAAGCCAATCTTCCAAATACTATAAATTACAATTAGCATTAACTATTTTTCGGGGGAATTTACATGCTTAGAGAAACTACTACAGAAAATGGAAAAGTAAGGGGCCTTCCAGGCAATGACCCAAGAGTCACAGTCTTTAAAGGCATTCCATTTGCAGCTCCACCTATTGGTGAAAACAGGTGGAAAGCGCCTCAGCCCTGCAAAGATTATGAGGGCACATTAAACGCCTTTAGCTTTGGACCAATTTCCTATCAGGACACTCCCGGTGTTGGCGACATGCTCTACAACAGGGAGTGGCACGTAGATCCTGATATTCCCATGAGTGAAGACTGTCTCTACCTTAACATCTGGACTCCTGCAAAAGACAAAAACGAAAAGCTGCCAGTCCTGGTGTGGATCTACGGCGGCGGCTTCCAGTGGGGCTACACAGCCGAGATGGAGTTTAACGGCGAGCCACTTGCAAAGCGCGGCGTCATAGTTGTCAGCATCGCTTACCGCCTTGGCTGCTTTGGATTTTTAGCTCACCCGGAGCTAAGCAGCGAGTCCCCTGACGCACCGGCGAACTTTGGACTTCTTGACCAGAAGGCAGGTCTTGACTGGGTTAAAAGAAATATCGCCTCCTTTGGCGGAGACCCTGACAGGATAACTCTTGGGGGCCAGTCTGCTGGCGGCGCAAGCGTACAGCATCAGCTCTCCTGCAAGGATAATAAAGACATCATCAAGGCCGCAGCAATATTTAGCGGCATCATAAAGCTCAAAAACGACGACGCAGATATTTTCAATCCTCTAAACCTTTCTCAGGCAGAGGAATTGGGAAAAGAGTTTTTTGAAAGCCTTGGCGTAAAAGATCTAAAGCAGGCAAGAGCTCTTTCTTCAAAAGAGATCCTTGATGGCTACAACAGATTTGTAAGTGATCGCAGGAGAATGTTCCCAATCGTGGACGGACTCTTTTGCGAAGCTGACCCAACAGAAAATATCGCAAATGGCAAATGTCTTGATGTGCCTGTCATTTCAGGCAACACCACTGATGAGTTTTCTGAGGCTGGCGTAAATATGGTGGAGCTCTCTGTTAAGGATGTTTTCCTTAAGGCTTCAAAGGCAAGACCACAGCAGAACTACTATTACTACAGATTTGATCCGGATATTCCGGGAGATGGCCACAAGGGTGATGCCTATCCGGGCACTTTCCACTCCTGCGACCTCTGGTTTTTCTTTGACACCCTTCACATGTGCCACCGGCCTTATTCCGGAAGGCACTACGACCTGGCAAACCAGATGTGCGACTACTTCGCAAACTTTATTAAAACCGGAAATCCTAACGGAAGCGGAATAGATGGCACCGCTCTTCCTGTGTGGGATTGTTATAAAGACGGCTCCCGCAGCGAAATGGAATTTCTGGGTTCTGGCGCCATCTCAAAGCTTGAGGGCGGCATAAGACAGGGCAGTAAAAAACAGGCTGTCAATCCTTATCTTCCATCCTGGGAGTACATCCCAGATGGTGAGCCCTATGTATTTGGAGACAGGGTTTATGTGTACGGATCCCATGATCTTTGCGGCGGAGAGACCTTCTGCCTCGGTGACTATGTGTGCTGGTCTGCTCCTGTAGATGACCTTGGAAACTGGCACTACGAGGGAGTTATCTATCCAAAGATCTCAGACCCGCTTAATCCTATTGGTCACATGTGCCTGTATGCTCCCGACATCACTGTTGGTCCCGACGGCAGATATTACCTGTACTACGTGCTTGATAAGGTAAGTGTTGTTTCCGTTGCAGTAGCTGATACCCCTGCAGGACCTTTTGAGTTCTACGGATATGTCCACTACGAAGATGGCACAAAGCTTGGAGATAAAGAAGGCGACGAGCCTCAGTTTGATCCAGGAGTTATGACCGAAGGTGACACTACTTATCTCTACACCGGCTTTTGCGGACATGGAGATAAGTCAAGACACGGCGCAATGTTTATCGTCCTTGACAAGGATATGCTCACAGTGAAAAAAGCTCCTGTCATTGTTGTACCTGGTGCTCAGTACAGTCAGGGAACAGGCTATGAAGGTCATGCATTCTTTGAAGCCCCTTCCATAAGAAAGCGCGGAAACACCTACTACTTCATCTATTCTTCAGAAGTTATGCACGAGCTTTGCTTTGCAACCTCTGATAAGCCCGAAGGACCATTTACTTATGGCGGCGTTATCGTAAGTAACTGTGACCTTCACATTGATACCTACAAAAACGCCGAAGATCCTTCAGCTTACGGCGCCAACAACCATGGAAGCATCGTAGAGATTGGGGATGGCTGGTATATCTTTTACCACAGACACACCCATGGAACCTGGTATTCAAGGCAGGGCTGCGCTGAAAAGATAGAGTTTGACCAAAACGGAAAGATCTCCCAGGTTGAGATAACGTCCTGCGGCCTCAATGGCGGTCCTCTTTCTGACAAGGGCGAGTACCCTGCTTATATCGCCTGCAACATTTTTACTCCTGAGAAAAAGATGTATGTAGAAGATTCATCTCCAAGGGTTGTGCAGGTTGGCGGCGACGAATCCCAGGGCTACAGCTACATCAAGGCCATAAATGATGGCACAACAATTGGCTTTAAGTACTTTGATGTCAAGGCAGCCACAGGTCTTGTGATCAAGACAAGGGCTTACTACCACGGACATTTTGAGGTAAGGACATCTCTTGATGGAGAGCCCATTGCACTTCTTGAAGGCGAAGGCTCCAACATCTGGACTGAGCACAGCTGCACATTCAAGGCTCCTCTTACGGATGCAAAATGCGCTCTTTACCTGGTTTTCAGGGGCAGCGGAACTCCTTCACTTAAGTCTATCGAATTCCTGCACTGAACAAGCCACGGGGTCGGTTCTTTTGGCTCCTTTTGCCTCACCCCATGGCCTCAATCAAAAGAAGCCAAAAGAACCGTCCCCGTGGCTTGTATTGCTTTGGTCAAAATAACTATACATTTGACGATTGTGTAGATTTTGTGTCTAAATCTTTATGCAAATAGCACAACAAATGAGTCTAAATCATAAAATTTCTGTTAAAGAAGTAAAAAATGTGCTTACGAAAGTAAAAGAATTCCATTCTTTAAAAAAAATCCCAAAATTATAATGAGCATGAAAATGATACAAGTAATCATTTTTGAAACCAAAAGGGAGAAAGGGGTTTAGTATGAAAAACAAAACTATGAAAAAAGTAGCAGCCTTCTCAATGAGCACAGTGCTCATGGCAGCTACTCTTGCTGGTTGTGGACAGTCAGCTGCACCATCTGGCGACAATGCTGGAACAGCTACTGAGAGCACAGACACAACAGCACAGACATCTGACGCAGGATCAGAAACAGTTGCAAGCGGTGACATCGTTGACATGACATTCTTTGCTGGAATGCCTGGCACAGAGATCAACAGCGGCAACAACGAGATCCAGGACATGATTGCAGAGAAGACTGGCGTTCGTCTCAAGGAGACATGGCTTACAGGACAGACAGTTTCTGAGGCTATCGGAAGCATCATCGCATCTGGCACATATCCAGACCTTATCGATGGTGGTGACGGATGTGCAGACCTATACAATGAAGGCGTTCTCGTACCATGGGATGAGTACCTTGAGAGCGGCAAATATCCTAATCTTACAAACTACTACACACCTACAGAGTGGGATCAGTTCAGACAGGACGATGGACACATCTACTGGTGCAACGTATTCCAGAACACAAAGGGCGCTCCTACAGGAACAGCTCACAACGACGAAGCGTTCTGGATCCAGGCTCGTGTACTTGAGTGGGATAACTACCCAGAGATCAAGACTCTTGATCAGTACTTCGATCTTCTTGAGAGATACGCAGCAGCTAATCCTAAGACTCAGGACGCTAACGGCAACGAGATGGACATCATTCCTTACACATGTCTCTGTGATGACTGGAGATACTTCTGTATTGAGAATGCTCCTCAGTTCCTTGATGGATATCCAAACGACGGTTCTGTAATCGTTGATTTCGAGGGCAAGGATCCTACAATCGTTGATTACAACACAACTCCTACAGCTAAGAGATACTTCGCTAAGCTCAACGAAGAGTACAAGAAGGGTATCGTAGATAAGGACTTCGGAACACAGAAGTACGACGACTATATCCAGAAGCTTTCAAATGGTAACGTACTTGGTATGTGCGATCAGTACTGGGATTTCCAGCAGATCAACGACGCACTCCTTACAGCAGGTCTTGATGTTCAGGGATGCAACTACGTTCCTCTTGGACTTACAATCGATCCTGGTATGGAGAACCGTTGGCATACATACGGCGACACTCTTAACACAGCTTCAGGTATCGCAGTTACAACAAGCTGCGCAGATCCAGATCTTGCATTCTCATTCCTTGACAAGATGCTTGACCAGGATATCATGAACCTCCGTTTCTGGGGTGTTGAAGGTGAAGATTACCTCGTAGACGAGAACGGCCTCTTCTACAGAACACCTGAGATCAGAGCTAAGGTTGCTGATCCTAAGTACAAGGCAGATCACATGTGCATGTACAGCTACCTTCCTCAGTACGGCGGAACAAGCGATGATGGTATCAACGCTAACCTTCCAGAAGAGCAGCCTTCAGAGTTCTATGACAAGCTGGCTGAGCCTCTTAAGAAGTGCTTCGATGCTTATGGCGCTAAGAACTACCCTGACCTTATCGGATCAGTTGTGGAAGATGTAAACGCAACACATCCTTGGTTCCCAATGTGGTCATACTCAAACAACCTAGACACATCAACACCTGGCGGTGTAGCTTGGACAAAGATGGGCGAGTGCAAGCATGAGTGGCTTCCTAAGCTCGTTATGGCTTCAGACTTCGAGAGCGAGTGGAACAACTACATGACAGCTTATGAAGGATGCAATCCTCAGGACTTCCTTAGCCAGATGCAGGAAGAGCTCGACAGAAGAGTGGCAGCAAACGCAGGCAACTAATGTAAGGCATAATTTCTGATTTAGATGATAAGGCGGCCATATGCAGAAAGAATTAGTATATGGCCGCCTTTTTCTAAAGATTTTATGGGAAAGGGTACTTAAAAGGCATGAGTAATACCGTCGCTAAACAAAAGAAAACGGTCATCACCAGAAAAGAACTTGCCAAGCAGAAAGTCCTTATTGCATGGTCTGCAGTATTTGTCATTTATGGATTTATCTTCTGTTATCTGCCCCTGGCCGGCTGGTTAATGGCTTTTGAAAACTACAAAAATAAAACTGGCCTCTTCCACTCTCAGTGGGTTGGTCTTGAAAAATTCAAATTCCTGTTCTCAGATGCAACATTCATCAAGGTTATCAGAAACACCTTCTGCATGGGAACATTAAACCTTATTTTCACTACTCTCACAGCTATCGTTTTTGCTATCCTGTTAAACGAGTTCAGGCTCCTGAGAGCTAAAAAGGTAGTTCAGACTATCTCATACCTGCCACACTTCCTTTCATGGATCATTGTTACAGGTATTTTAAATGATGCCCTGTCATCAACAGGTATCATAAATGAGCTTTTACTTAAATTGGGACTGGTAAAAGACACTGTTCCATTCTTCTCAATACCGGCTCTCTTCTGGCCGATCGTAACCTTCGCACATGTATGGAAGGAAACAGGATGGAATGCTATCATCTATCTTTCAGCCATAACATCCATTGACCCATGCCTGTATGAGGCAGCATCTATTGACGGAGCAGGCAGATGGGGAAAGATAAAGAATGTCACATTGCCAGGAATCAAACCTACGATCATAATCCTGCTTATCATGAACATGGGTAATCTCTTAAATGCAGGTTTTGAAGTACAGTACCTCTTAGGAAACGGCCTTGTAAAGAGCGTTTCCGATACGATCGATATCTACGTCCTTACCTGGGGTATCAGCCAGAACGACTATTCCCTTGGTACTGCTGCAGGTATCTTTAAGAGCGTGGTTTCCATAGTGATCATTGTAATGGCTAATTCGATCGCTAAGAGAACCGGCGAAGAAAGGTTATTCTAAGGGAGGTGCAGTATGGAAAACAATGAGATAAAGTCAGGTGGACTTCATAAATTTAAATTTGGAGATGTGATCTTCTACATCTTCCTGTATCTATTCATGCTGATCTTCTGTGTAGTAACCATTTATCCGGTTCTTAACACACTGGCCATTTCCTTCAACGACGGTGTCGATGCAATGAGAGGCGGAGTACACTTATGGCCAAGAATCTTTACTACCCAGAACTACTCAGCGGTACTTGCTCTTAGAAACATTGGTCGCGGCGCTTTAATATCAGTTCTTAGAACTGTTCTTGGAACACTCTTTGCTGTTGTTGCCAATGCGCTGCTTGCATTTATAGTAAGCCAAAAGAACTTTGTATTCAGATCTCAGCTTTCTCTTTTCTGGGTTATAACAATGTATGTTAACGGTGGTATGATCCCTATCATGCTCCTGTACAGAAACCTTCATCTTACAAATTCCTTCTGGGTTTATGTAATACCTGGAATGATCAGTGGTTTCAACATGCTGGTTATGAGAACCTACATGGAAGGTCTTCCTGATTCACTTCAGGAGGCAGCTCAGATCGACGGCGCTGGCTACATGAAGATATTCGTATCAGTAGTATCACCACTTTGCAAACCAATTTATGCAACAATAGCTCTTTTCGTAGCTGTTGGTCAGTGGAACTCCTGGTTTGATACAATGCTCTACAACAGAATGGCAGACCAGTACACAACACTTCAGTACGAGCTGATGAAGATGCTTTCAGCTGTTACCAGCCTTAAGGGAAATGCAGGTGCAGCCACAACAGGAACTCAGGTAAATATCACTCCTGTATCTGTAAGAGCTGCAGCAACCATTATCACAATGGCACCTATCGTAATGCTTTACCCATTCCTTCAGAGGTATTTCGTTGCCGGTCTTACAATCGGTGGCGTTAAAGAATAATACCTGTCGATTACATGAAAACGGCCCGGAGCAATGCTGATATGTACCCAGAATCCTGGACACATATTTATGAACTAGGCTGAACACATGGATGCTATCCTGTATTGTGCAGGT
>SVFY01000028.1 GCA_015056625.1 Butyrivibrio sp.
ATAATCGGTAGGTTACTGATAGTTACCGATAATACCCGATAAGGGTGTTTGAAGTAAGAGTCCTGGCACTTATGCCTTACGTAGCTGAGTAATCAGTATTAAGACAAACTTTAAGACACTTTTTAGAAGAAATTCTAAGAAGTGTCTTTTTTTGTTGTACAATAATAATGTGTGCTTTAGTGATCCTTTAAAAGCTCCATCTTAATGGCGTTTTCAAGCATTGATGAAAACGAGATAGAATTGATTATTGCAGATGGCGGATCATCGGGACTGGTATTATTTGTCATGGCCATGGCTGCTTCGACGTAGAACCTCATGTCTCTGTTAGTTGTCATCGCATCAATGTTCATATGGCACCTCCTTGTACACCATGAACTATCACCACAACATCTAGTATCTTTTGATTACAATATACACTATATATTCTAAAAAGTGTATTAAACAATTAGTAAATCTTGGTAAAGCCCATAAATATAAGAAAGAAGAGAATGCAATGAAGAAAAAACAAGGAATACTGTCCTACATACTGATAATCTTAGGAGCAATAATGGCGAGCTTTTCTGTAGCGCTTATACTGCTTCCAAACGACGCCATAGATTACGGAACAGCAGGTGTTGCCATCATTATCAGCAAGGTGACAGGCTTCAATCTGCCACTGTGTGTGTTGGTTGTATTCCTGCCCTTTATTATTGCAGGATATCTTTTCCTGGGAAGGCAGTTCACCATAAAGGCAGCCATAGGCTCTGTTTTCTACATGTTGGGCCTGGACTTTTTTGAGAACATCCCATTTGAGGTTAACACCGAGCACTTTTTGGCAGTGGCCTTTGGTGGAGCTATACTGGGAGCGGGGCTTTCCCTTATCCTTAGAAATGGCGGATGCATTGATGGGTCAGAGATCCTTGCCAACATTGTAGTAAAAAAGCTGTCGGATAAAACCGGTCGCAACTACAGCATGACACCAGTTCTTCTGGTGTTTAACATGATGGTCTATCTCACAGTTTTTGCTGTGATCGACGCAACAGCGGCGCTTCTAAGTCTGTTGGTATACTTTGTTGCAACCATGGTCATCGACCACTATACTGACCACTTTGAATCCATCAAGCAGATCACCATAATCACTCAGGATCCTGAAAAGATCATTGCTGACATCAAGCAAAAGCTCAACAAGACCTGTACCATCATGGATTCCAGAGGAGCTATCGCCGGCGAGAACAACACCCTGATATGCTATATCAGCTACTTCGAACTTCCTCTTATGAAAGAGATCATTTCAACCAACGCCGGAAGTTTCAGTACCGTGTCAACAATAGATGAGATACTTAGGTAAAAGAGCTAAGGACAAGCTTTTTGATCTTAACAATACAAAAGGAGACTAATATGGAACCTATAAGAGATAAGAACGGCCTGACTGAGGCTGAGTTTTTAAAAAGCTATAACTCAGATGCATGGAAGAAACCCGCTGTTACTGCAGATATCTGCATCATCACAGGAGAGGCAGATAAGAAAATACTGCTCATTAGAAGGGGCAATCATCCATTTCTTGGGAAATGGGCGCTTCCTGGAGGATTTTCAGAAGAAGGCGAGAGGATTGAAGAGAGCGCTGCAAGAGAGCTTGAGGAGGAGACCTGCATCAAGATGCCGGCTTCTAACCTGACACTTGTGGGTGTTTACAGTAAGCCTGGAAGAGACCCAAGGGGCTGGACCATCACAGCGGCTTTCATGGCGATAGTTGATCCTTCAAAGGTAAAGCCCATTGCAGCAGATGATGCAGCAGACGCCAAGTGGTTTACCATAAAGGATGAGGGCGGTAGTATCTCTTTTGCTGCAGAAGGAACCATTTTGACTTTAGATGACCTGGCTTTTGACCACCGAGACATCATAACTGATGCGCTTAGAAAAAAATGACTAGGGATGGAGACTAATACATGAGAGCAGTAATCACAAGGGTGCTTAGTGCATCCGTGACAATAGATGGAAAAGAAATATCATCAATAAATAAGGGATTCCTTGTGCTGTTAGGAGTGCACAAGGATGATACAAAAGAGCAGGCGGTAAAGATCGCGGACAAGATTTGCGGCCTTAGGGTGTTTGAGGATGAAAATGGCAAGATGAACATAAACCCAAAGGATGCTGGGGCTAAGCTTCTTATCGTGAGCCAGTTCACTCTTTATGCTGACTGCAGTTCAAGAAGACCGGGATTTACTGATGCTGCAAGACCTGAGATCTCAGAACCGCTGTATGAACTGGTGGTAGAGGAGTGCAGAAACAGGGGATTTGTAGTTGGGACAGGAGTATTTGGAGCTGATATGAAGGTAGCTTCAGTCAATGATGGGCCTGTGACCATAGTGCTTGATGTGTAATAACTGGTGGCTCTTGAATATTAGGGGGCAATTTATGTGGAATATCATTATCATACCGTTCCTTGGAACAACACTAGGAGCGGCCACGGTTTTCTTTTTCAAAAACTCAATAGGAGAAAAGGCTCAGAGAGGCCTGACTGGCTTTGCATCAGGAGTCATGGTTGCAGCATCGTTCTTTAGCCTGCTATTGCCGGCTCTTGATATGACGACAGATATGGGTAAGCTTGGCTTTATCCCGGTGTCTGTAGGCTTTGGCATAGGAATGCTGTTCTTGCTTGTACTGGACCTTATAACTCCCCACATGCACCTTGACAGCAGTGAGGAAGGTCCAAAGAGCGGACTTAAGAGGACTACAAAGCTTGTGCTTGCAGTGACACTTCACAATCTGCCTGAAGGAATGGCAGTTGGTATTGTCTGCGCAGGATGGCTGTATGGAAATGAGACCATCAGCTTGTCTGGAGCGCTGGCTCTTGCCATCGGTATTGCGATCCAGAACTTTCCTGAGGGTGCCATCGTATCAATGCCGCTTCTTGGAGAAGGGGTTCCTAAGGGTAAAACATTCCTTTATGGCGTGCTTTCCGGAATAGTAGAGCCTATTGGTTCTCTGCTTGTAATTGCTGCAGCGTCACTTCTGATCCCTACAATGCCATATCTTCTTAGTTTCGCAGCAGGAGCCATGATATATGTAGTAGTAGAGGAACTTATCCCTGAGATGTCGGAAGGTGAGCACTCTAATATCGGAACAATTTCTTTTGCCCTGGGCTTCATACTGATGATGGCACTGGACACAGGACTTGGCTAATTCCGAAGTCTAAATAAATCTTAAAGTATTATTAAATATCTGTAATTTCATCAATTAATTCACTGCAAAGTAATATGATATATGTGTGGAAGTGTCACTCGTTTTTCGATTCATGGACGATCTGATGCGGTGAATACTATTGAAAAAAAAGATAATTGTATTTAAAAACATCATAAAGCGCCTGGGCTTTTTGGGAATTATACCTTTTATCTTATGGCCATTATTTTTCCTGGTGGTCATATTTGGCGTGTTCAGGACAGAGTATGACATGGCCATGACCATCGTCGAGAACAGGACTACTATAGAAGCCTATGATGTGGCTGAGAATTTCAAGGACTACATCGGACAGATGACTATGATAGTTGATACTGCCTGCGAAGCCGTCGATGATATGCTAAGGCAGGGAGATTCTGCAGATATGGTGCAGGAATATCTTGAGCGGAAGACACAGACCCTTAGTTCTGTAGCTTCAGGAGACACAAAGGGAATCTATGGCTATGTAAATGGTCAGTTTGTCGACGGCGATAACTGGGTTCCTGGAAAAGACTATGTTCCCACCGAGAGAGTCTGGTACAAGGAAGCTGTTAAAGCTGATGGCGCCAAGGTTATCATTGATCCGTACATTGACGCAAGGACAGGAAAGCTTGTTGTTACAGCAGCCAAGCTCCTTTCAGATAAAGAGAGCGTCATCGCCATCGACATCTGGGTCAACAGAATGCAGCAGATGACTGAGGAAGTTGCGTGCACTGATCCAGACCATGAAGTGATGATCATGGACGACGAAGGAAATATAGTCTCTCATTCAATTCCGGAAGAGGTTGGAGAAAACTACAGATATACAAAGGACACTGACAGGAAGAAAATATACGTAGGCCTTTGCAAGAGTGGAGGAAAAGTTTATACGATACATATGGGCGAGGAAGAATTTCTTTTGTGCCCAAGAAAGATATCTGATAACTGGACAGTTATCACTATGCGCAGTGCTGAGCCGGCAATGCGGGAGATACATAGTCTGACCAGGGCTATAATGATAGCAGCGGTCATAGGCATTATCCTTACGCTGGCGATCGTGTTCTTTATGACCGCCCAAAAGGTCAAGATCATGAACTACGGTGACAATGTGCAGACTATTGCCAATATTTACGTTACCATGCACAAGGTGGATCTTGATACTCACAGCTTCGAAGTTGTGGCATGTAAGGATCCAAGGATTGTAGAGCTTGTGGATAACGAAACCTACAGCTCTGCAGATGATATCATGAAAGAAATTGCTGGTCAGGTTTGTGATGAGAGATCAAAAAAGGAATTAATAGATTTTCTAAAGCTTGATAACCTGGATGAGCGCATGGATCAGCTCAACACCATAAGTATCGAGTTTTTGACAGTTGACCACAGGTGGAATCGTGGAAGATTCATCGTCGCAGAGAGAAAGAGTGACGGAACTCTTAAATCAGTGATCTGGGCAGTTGAGGATATTGACGCAGAGAGGCGCTCGCGAGATGAGCTCATTTATCTTGCTGAGACTGACCAGCTCACCATGCTGAACAACAGGGGCAGCGGCGAGACCAAGATACGAAATATGCTAAGAGGCGGAGAAGGCGGAATGTTTGTACTCTTTGATGTTGACCGCTTCAAGAGCATTAACGATAACTTCGGACACAATGTGGGAGACAAGGTCCTTGTGGCAATTGGTGATGCGATCCGCAAGACCTTCAGGGAAAAAGACATTACCCTGCGTCTTGGAGGAGACGAATTTGCCGCATTTACCCCAGGCATATACAGCATGGAGGCAGGAAAGCCGGTAGTCAAAAGACTTATTTCTGCTATTGAAAGTATGAATGTACCAGAGCTTTCTGGAATGATAGTAAATGTCAGTGTAGGTGTGGCGTTCTATCAGCCTGATGATAACTACTCCTTCGAGGAACTGTACAAGCACGCGGACAGCTGCACCTATGAGAGTAAAAAGACAAAAGGCAGTTTTGCCACATTCTTCCAGAATCCAGGGGATTTCTAGAAGCAGGGCACAGTTGATATTTTGTAAATATGCATTAAGTTGTGATATACTCTTCTCTGGAAAAAGTATTCTAGAAAGTCCAGCGGTGTGATGTCAAGTGAAAAATAATAATACTTTGATATATTTTCTGCATCATTTGCTGGAAAAAGGG
>SVFY01000014.1 GCA_015056625.1 Butyrivibrio sp.
GTCCGTAGCTCAGCTGGATAGAGCAACGGCCTTCTAAGCCGTGGGTCGGGGGTTCGAATCCCTTCGGGCACATTTTTTTGTGCAGAGCACTTGGTGAGGTCTTTTCGAGCCTAGTGCGAGCCATGGGTTCACACTTAACGAGGTATTTTCGAGTTTAGTGTGTATCCCATAGCTATTATATGGTGGCTATAGCGTAGTTGGTTAACGCGCCAGATTGTGGTTCTGGAGACCGAGGGTTCGAGTCCCTCTAGCCACCCTAATCCTAAGCAGAGTTTTTACTGTGGATCCTATTGTTAGGCATACAGGGCTATCGCCAAGCGGTAAGGCACAGCACTTTGACTGCTGCATACGACGGTTCGAATCCGGCTAGCCCTGCTAACGGCTGTGATTTTGTGAGCCGCTGTCTCGCGAAAGCAGGAGGAGAGCGGACATGCTTGCATGTCCATTTGACGACGCTCGCGGGTTAAGTGTTGAGCTTCTGGCGAAACACTTAAATGAACGGATGACACTCATCCATATATGGGATACTAGCTCAGGTGGTAGAGCACTTGACTTTTAATCAAGTTGTCGGGGGTTCGAATCCCCCGTGTCTCATTGAAAAAATCCCTATTCCTTTGGAATTAGGGGTTTTCTTATATAAGCACATGCGGATATGGCGGAATTGGCAGACGCGCTGGATTTAGGTTCCAGTGGGCGACCGTGCAGGTTCAAGTCCTGTTATCCGCAGACTTTAAAGGCTGTTTGCATTCATTTGCAGACAGCTTTTTTAATGCCTGAGACAAAGTATAGCCAATCCATAGCCGCTTATTGAAGTATAAGTCTGGCCAGATGAATATCAATAGCCTTTCGCGGCATATCCTCGCAGACCGCACAAGACACGGGGACGGTTCTACTGACTTATTGTGCGCAATGAGACATGGGGACGGTTCTTTTGTCTTATCCTGTGCGGCCTGCTTCGGTATTCCACGGTGCTATTGACATTCAACCGGCCAGACTTTTTTGGTGATCAAGCGGCCATGGATGGGGGACAGGTGGTGAATTGAGTTCATTGAGCAAATATAATATCGCTGACCACTTTATCTGTTTCAGGTATTATGGTTTTGTGGAAATATCATCCGCTATTTTATTCGATATAATACCCACGACTCTTATATAGTTGACTGGTATGAATTTCCTATTGTGGTTTCGTTAAAATTGAATAGATTGGTGTAGAAAATATAATATCTGCATCCACATAATCTTCCATTGGTATTAAATGTGCTCTGATTCTTTTCTTCAAGACAGAAAAAGATAGGACCAGCAATAAGGAAATCTATTTGAGGTATTAGACCGACCAACCCCCACTTTTAGATATCACTTTGAAGCGCCTCATGCGGTCCAAAAATGTCAGATTTTTATAATTACGGACTATAGCATAGAAAAATGCTCTACAGTAGGTTATTATTTCCCGCTAAAAACCTTAAAAAAGCCAATTTTCAGACTAGGAAACACTTTTGGGGGCAAAAGTCCGTAACTTACCTTCCGGATTCAGTGGCAAAATTCCTTGAAAAATCTCGTTTTACGGACTGCTTGCTCCAAAAACCACGCTGTAGTCCGTAATGCAATTTAGTAACAATTGATATCGGCCTTTTTTTTACGGACTTGGACAAGGAAATAAGCCATCCAGTCTGAATCCCACTATTATAATACAAAAAGAGGGGATGATCCCGCCTGGTAAAATACTACTTTGTCGAAAACAAGAGCCGGACCTTAAAGGTCCGGCTCATATCATCTAAAGCGGTATAAAACTTTGTTTAGTTACCGGCAGCTACGTTTTCTGGAACGGTATCTACTACTGTTTCCTGAGCAGGTGCTGGAGGCGCTCCTCCTGCCTCTGCTGCAGCGGCTGCTGCGGCGGCAGCTGCCTGATTCAAAAGATCCTGCTCGCCGGCTATAATGCCCTCAATTCCTTCCTGACTCATATACTCTGGCGTGTGTCTGCACTGGTTGAGAACTGTGACTGTATTGCCGTTCTCGTCCGTTGTGGTGGTATATGCCGAGTTAGAAGGAGAGTAGTCTACAAATCCTGACTGAAGTGCTGGTGGAACCTCTGGAGTAAGCTCAAATACTCCGGCTGCCTTAAATGGGCAGGTCTCGCAGGCTGGAAGTCCGTCAAGAGCACAGATGGTTCCTGCATAGTGAACATCACAGCTGTCAGTAGGAACAGTTCCTTCCTCGAAGTACTCTGAGTAGAGTGTTCCGTCGCAGAGCCCCGGAATAGGCTGCTTGCCAGATCTTGAACATACTGTTGCGGAGGTTATACCACTTGGTACTGTAAAGGATGAATATGGAAGCCCTTCGTGGACTTTTTCCATGACCTTACGCCACATGGTCTTGGACAGGTTCTTTTCAGCAGAAGCTGTCATCTTGGCGTTGTTGTCGTATCCAGTCCAGGTTGTTGCTGTGTAGTAGTTGGTATATCCTGCAAACCAAACGTCGTTGTAGTCTGATGTGGTTCCTGTCTTACCTGCGATGGCTGTAGTGCCAAAGTTAACTGATCCACCGGTACCGCTTGTTACAACGTCCTGCATGGCGCTTGTAAGAAGGAATGCTGTTGTCTCTTTTATGATACGCTTGGACTCAACCTCGGTGTTATCAAGGACTACATTTCCATCGTGATCAACAACCTTGGTGTAAAGCTTGGGCTTGGTGTAAACACCGCCATTTGCGATGGCTGCATAAGCTGCATTGAGCTCTATGTTCTTAACACCATAGGTCAGACCGCCAAGAGCAGTTGACTGCTGAATATCTGAGTAAACCTTGCCGTTGATGGTTACGTTCTCAGCAAGTGTAGTAAATCCGAAGTTTTTAAGGTAATCAAAGGCCAGCTGAGGAGTGATCAGGGTGATAGCCTCAACGGCGATTACGTTCATGGAGTCTCTGATGGCGCTTCTTACTGTGTTAAGACCTCTGTAGGAGGATCCCCACCAGTTTCGTACCAAAGTTCCGTTAGCGTAAGCAAAAGGAGCATCGTTAAATACTGTGGCCAAGGTAAGACCTGCGCTGTCGATACCGGGAGCATAGGTTGAAAGAACCTTGTAGGTTGAACCTGGCTGACGGTAGGTGTCTGTAGCACGGTTAAGAGTCCTGCTGGCTGTCTTTTGTCCACGGCCGCCCACCATGGCTACGATGTAGCCTGTGCTCTGTTCCTCAATTGTGATGGATACCTGAGGCTGTGGAACGAGATTGATCTTTTCTCCAAGTATCTCATCATCTGTGCCAACTACAACAGATTTATACTCCTCGATAGCCGCTTCAGCGGACTCATGGGAGTCAAAGAGCATGTCGAAAGAGCTCTTTTGCTGCTTGAAATATGCCTGGAACATCTCACTTGAGTGGTTTGTAACTGTTCCGTCCGGGGCCTGAACTGAAAGCTCATAGTTTAAAAGATATTTAGTGCCCTCAGGGTAATTGCTCTCGTCTGTAAATACATCGTCACAGATCTTCTGGATCTGAGGATTCTGTGTGGAGTAAACCTTAAGTCCACCGCTGTAGAGAAGGGTATAAGCCTGAGTCTCGTTGTAACCAGCAGCGATAAGATCCTCTAATACGTCGTTAGTGAGGGCGTCAACGAAGTAGGAGTTGATGGTTGTATCCCCGCCTGTCTCCTGGTTAACGTTCTGGATCCTTGAGTAAACGTCATCGCTCATTGCCATGTCGTACTCAACCTGAGTGATGTAGCCCTGCTCCAGCATAAGACGAAGTACCTTGTCACGACGCTCAACGTTGTTGTCGGGATGAGTTATCGGGTTGAACTTACTTGGGTTCTGAGTGATACCAGCGATAACTGCACACTCTGAAAGGGTAAGGTCTGTTACTGGTTTGTTGAAGTAACGAAGGGAAGCAGCCTGCACACCAAGAGTATTCTGTCCAAGGTTGATGGTGTTCATGTAGTTAAGAAGGATATCCTCTTTACTCATGGTCTTTTCAAGTTGAACAGCCAGGTACTGCTCCTGGATCTTACGCTTAACACTCTCGATAAAGGACTCATCTGTCCATCCGGAGAATACGTTGTTCTTAAGAAGCTGCTGGGTTATGGTACTGGCACCCTGTGAGAAGTTACCGCTGGTAACACCAACAAATGCAGCTCTGACAATACCCTGAACATCGATACCGTTGTGCTCGTAAAATCTTGCATCCTCGATGGCAACAAATGCATGAGCAAGATTCTCAGGTATCATATCCCAGGTTACAGGGATTCTGTTGGAATCTGTTGATACCAGCTTGGCAATCTGATTGCCGTCAGTGTCATACACGAAGGTTGAAAAACCTGAAGGAGTAACGTCTATATTGGAAATATCAGGAGCACCATCCCTGATACCATTAAATACTCCAATTCCTGCGCTGGTTCCAATGATCACCATTCCTATGATAAGCGCAAGAAGAATATAGAATCCAAAAAGAGAAATCTTCTTGCCCCATTTATCGGTACCGGAGTTCAGGCTTCTGGCCTGATGTACGATACCTCTTTTTCCATAATTCATACTAATTCCTCGCTAAAAAGATTTAAAACTATATTATTATATCACAACTGCCCGAGGTGGTCTAATTATGGGCGTTTATGCTATACTACTGCTATGGCTAAGAGAGAATCTATAAGAGTAATAACTTCAAATGGTACTGGTGAGATAGTTGAAAAGAAATCCAGGTTCATCGGTAATGTCTTTTCTGTCAGCTCAGTTAAGGAAGCAGAAGAGAAGATTGCAGAAATATCCAAAAAATACTGGGATGCAAGGCACAACTGCTACGCCTATGTCATTGGAGAAAATGGCGAGAACACCAAGTGCAGCGACAATGGCGAACCATCAGGAACAGCAGGAAAACCTATTCTTGAAGTGATAAACGGAGCGGGTATTACCAATGTGCTTATAATCGTCACCAGATACTTTGGTGGCGTTCTTCTTGGAACTGGCGGACTTGTCCGCGCATACACTCAGGCCGCGCAGGCAGGCATAGCAGCATCAGGGGTGGGAGAACTTGTCTACTCCCAAAAGCTCACTCTGACCGTAGCCTACGACAAAGTAAACACCATCCAATACTTCCTCGGCCAAAAATCCATCACCATCCAGGACTCCCGCTACGGAGCCGACGTAGAGTTTGATATCTGCGTAAAAGAGTCCGATGTAGAAACTGTTAGATCAGAGCTAACCAGCAAATGTGAAGGCCAGATAACTATCGCAGATGGTGATCTTGGATATTTCCTTCTCTAAAGAAAATTGGTTTATCTCCATACATACAATGAGGGCCGGGCTGGGTATAATTTTGGCTTTTGCGATTTTTGAACCACGAAGTTGAGACCTATGAATCAGGAGTGCCTTTGCACGACTGATTCATGCTCAGGGCTCAACGTAGTGCTCGGTTCAACATGAGCAAAAACAAAATTATACCCAGCCCGGCCCGGGTTATATTATAGGAACAAACCTTATTTCTTGAAGGAAGCTCTCTTTCTAAGTGTAGGATCAAGGATCCTCTTACGGATACGAAGGCTTGTAGGAGTTACCTCAAGGAGCTCGTCGTTGTCGATGAACTCGATGCACTGCTCAAGGGACATGATCTTAGGTGGAACAAGACGAAGAGCCTCATCAGAAGCGGATGTTCTTGTGTTGGTAAGGTGCTTGGTCTTGCATACATTGACCTCTACGTCCTCACTCTTTCCGCTGGTTCCGATGACCATTCCTGAGTAAACCTTGTCGCCTGGCTTAATGAAGAGCAGTCCTCTGTCCTGAGCATTGAAGAGACCATAAGCTGTTGCCTCTCCAGACTCGAATGCGATGACAGAGCCTGTCTTACGATAGTTCATATCTCCCTTGTATGGAGCATATCCGTCGAAAATAGTATTGATGATACCATTACCCTTGGTATCAGTCATGAACTCACCTCTGTAACCGATAAGTCCTCTTGAAGGAATAAGGAACTCAATTCTTGTGTAACCGCCGTTTCCAGCGCCCATGTTTACAAGCTCGCCCTTACGTTCGCCAAGCTTCTGGATAACGCTTCCTGAGAACTCATCAGGAACGTCGATGTAGCATTTCTCCATTGGCTCAAGTTTCTGGCCGTTTTCATCTGTGTGATAGATAACCTCAGCCTTGCTGACTGCAAACTCAAAGCCCTCACGGCGCATGGTCTCAATAAGGACAGAAAGGTGAAGCTCACCACGTCCTGAAACCTTGAAGGTCTCTGTGGTATCTGTATCTTCAACACGGAGAGAAACGTCTGTGTTGAGCTCTCTGTAGAGCCTGTCACGAAGGTGTCTTGATGTTACATACTTACCTTCCTGGCCCGCAAGAGGTGAATCGTTAACAATGAAGTTCATTGAAATAGTAGGCTCAGAAATCTTCTGGAAAGGAATTGCAACCTGGTTGTCTACTGAGCAGAGGGTATCACCGATCTTGAGATCTTCGATACCTGAAATAGCTACGATGGAACCGATCCTGGCTTCCTGAACCTCAACCCTTCCAAGTCCGTCGTATTCATAGAGCTTACCGATCTTGGTCTTGATACGTCTGTCTGGCTCGTGGTGGTTAACAACTACAACCTCCTGGTTGACCTTAACAACACCGTTGTCAACCTTTCCTACACCAATACGTCCAACGTACTCGTTGTAGTCGATGGTGCTGATAAGTACCTGAGTGCTGGAATCAGGATCTCCAACAGGAGCAGGAATGTAGTTGATGATGGTATCAAGAAGAGGTTTCATATCTGTACCAGCTTCATCAAGTGAAAGAGAAGATGTACCAGCCTTGGCAGATGCAAATACGAATGGGCAGTCAAGCTGCTTGTCATCAGCGCCAAGGTCCATAAGAAGCTCAAGTACTTCATCGATAACATCGTTAGGTCTTGCCTCAGGACGGTCGATCTTGTTAATGCAGACGATAACAGGAAGACCAAGATCCATAGCCTTACCAAGAACGAACTTGGTCTGTGGCATAGGTCCTTCGAAAGCGTCAACAACAAGGATAACGCCGTTGACCATCTTAAGTACTCGCTCAACCTCGCCGCCGAAATCAGCATGGCCTGGAGTATCGATGATATTGATCTTGATATCCTTATATGTAATAGCTGTATTCTTAGACATGATGGTGATTCCACGCTCTTTTTCAATATCGCCGGAATCCATAACACGCTCTACAACCTCCTGGCCTGCACGGAATACACCGCTCTGACGAAGAAGGCCGTCAACCAATGTGGTCTTACCATGGTCAACGTGGGCGATAATAGCTACGTTTCTAACATCATTTCTAGTTTGTTTCATAAATCTTTTACCTCTTATTAAATGTAGAAAAAACTTCAACTAATTTCAAACTAACTGAGTATAACATGCGACTTTATGTTGTTCAACCAAAAATTTGATAAAATGGTATCTCTTTTCCGGAAGGGTTATAATGACTACTTTATGGTAAAAAGTGCTAGTGCCTTGACAGTGGTAATCTGGTGCGGTAGTATTTAAAACAACAAAAAACGAATTAGATAGAGGTTGCATATTTAAAGAGTAGCTTTGTGGATGCACAGCAGCAGATGAAGCATAGCAAAAGGTAAATGTGCCGAAAGGCCTGGCCTGGCTGAAGGCAGGTGCTTGGGCATGCAGCAAACAGCTGTATGACTGTCATCGCAAGATGGGGAGCTATCACAGATTCTTTACAGGTTTTTACGTCAGTAAGAATTTTATTAGCTCATCTCTATTGTGATTTGAGCTATTTTTTATGTAATGGAAGTTTGATACGAGGAGGAAAATATGGCAGTTTTTAAAGGCGCAGGTGTTGCGATAGCAACTCCATTTAAGGCAAACGGTGAGGTTAATTACGATGAGTTCGCAAGACTCATAGAGTTTCAGATCGAGAACGGAACAGATGCCATAATCGTCTGTGGTACAACAGGCGAGGCAGCAACAATGTCTGAAAAAGAGCACATGGATGTTGTTAAGTTCTGTATAGATAAGGTAGCAAAGAGGATCCCTGTAATTGCAGGAACAGGCTCTAACTGCACAGAGACTGCGATCCAGCTCTCAAAAGAGGCAGAGGAGTATGGCGCTGACGCAGTGCTTTCAGTAACTCCATATTACAACAAGGCTACACAGGGCGGCCTTTACGCACACTTCTCAGCTATCGCCAAGGCAATAAATATTCCTATCATTCTTTATAATGTACCTTCAAGAACTGGATGCAATATCCTTCCTGAGACAGCAGTCAAGCTTGCCAGGGATCACAAGAACATCGTTGGTATCAAGGATGCAACAGGCAATATCTCTCAGACCATCAAGATGATGTCTCTTGCAGATGGCTGCATCGATCTTTACTCAGGAGATGACGATCAGATCGTACCTATCATGTCAGTTGGAGGTCTTGGTGTTATCTCAGTTCTTTCAAATGTGGCTCCAAGGCAGACTCACGAGATCTGTAAAAAGTGCCTTGATGGCGACTATGCAGCAGCAAGAGAGCTTCAGTTCAAGGCATATCCTCTTGTAAAGGCTCTTTTCTCAGAGGTTAACCCAATCCCTGTTAAGGCAGCTCTTAACATGATCGGATTTGAGGCTGGCCCACTTCGCCTTCCTCTTACAGAGATGGAGGATGCAAACAAGGCTCACCTTAAAGAAGAGATGATCCGCTACGGACTGGAGGTAAAGTGATGGTAAAAATGATCATGCACGGCTGCAACGGACGAATGGGTCACGTGATCGCTGATCTGGTGGCAGCTGATGATGCTATAGATATTGTTGCAGGGGTAGATGCATTTGGCGAGAGCACATATTCTTTTCCGGTATTCAAATCTCTTTCTGAGTGCAATGTAGATGCTGATGTCATCGTGGATTTTTCCAATGCATCTGCAGTTGACGGACTTCTTGATCACTGCGCATCCAAGAGCATTCCTGTAGTTCTTTGCTCAACAGGTCTTTCTGAGGAGCAGCTCTCCAAGGTAAAAGAGACTTCTAAAAAGGTAGCAATTCTTAAGTCAGCAAACATGTCTGTTGGAGTAAATGCACTTATGAAGGTGCTCAAAGAGGTATCTCCAATATTTGCAGCTGCAGGATTTGATATTGAAATAATAGAAAAACATCACAATCAGAAGGTTGATGCTCCTTCAGGAACAGCACTGGCTCTTGCAGACAGCATCAACGAGTCTTTAGATAACCAGTACGAATACGTTTATGACAGAAGCACAAGACGTGAAAAACGCCCGGTCAAGGAGATCGGTATCTCTGCAGTAAGAGGCGGAACAATTGTTGGTGACCACGATGTGATCTTTGCTGGACAGGATGAGGTAGTTACCGTATCCCATAGAGCTTATTCAAGAGCAATTTTTGGAAAAGGAGCTATTGAAGCCGCTAAGTTCCTGGCAGGAAAAGGTCCTGGAATGTACGATATGTCAGATGTTTTGGCTTGAAACCAAGGGTGAGCGGCTTTCTATCATATGATGAAGGCCGCTTTTTTTACGGGGGATCTGTATGCGTTTTAGACCATGTATAGATATCCACAACGGAAAAGTTAAACAGATAGTAGGCTCATCTTTAAAAGATGCGGGAGATAGCGCCAGCGAGAACTATGTTTCTGAAAAGGGAGCGGAGTTCTATGCAAGGATGTACAAAGAGCTGGGGCTGTCAGGAGGACATATCATCCTTCTTAATCCGGCAGGAAGCCCTTACTACGAGATGACAAAAGAGCAGGCAATCAGGGCTCTGATGGCAGCACCATCATCTCTTCAGGTGGGAGGCGGTATCACCAATGAAAACGCCAAGGAATTCATAGAGGCTGGTGCATCCCATGTCATAGTCACCTCCTTTGTTTTCAAAAACGGAAAGATCAGCTACACCAATCTGAAGAAGCTGGTAAAGGCCGTTGGAAAAGAGAGGATAGTCCTTGATCTGTCCTGCAAGAAACAGGGAGATGACTACTATATAGTAACTGACAGATGGCAGAAGTTCACAGATGTAAAGCTCTCTTTAGAGACAATGGATGAGCTTTCTGAGTACTGCGACGAATTCCTGGTGCACGCTGCTGATGTTGAAGGACTTCAGAATGGGATTGAAGACAGCGTTGCAAGAATTCTTGGCTCCTGGGGGAAAAAACCTGTTACCTACGCAGGGGGAGTAAAGAGTATAGAAGATATTGAAAAGCTTAAAAAGCTTGGAAAAGGAAAGGTTGATGTAACTGTTGGATCAGCTCTCGATATATTTGGTGGAAAGCTGGCGATGAAAGACATCATTAAAGCCATCTGACTAGGTCAGATGGCTTTCATGATTAATCATTGTTACAATCTTGCGAATTCAAAATAAATCTATTTTAGAATAAGGCACTTTGTAGTCTGATTAAATGCTTCAATTGCCGATAATCAAAGCTTGTTTACGTTTACGGCCTGAGGTCCCTTTTCACCCTGGATTACATCGTACTCAACAGAAGCGCCCTCTTCGAGAGACTTGAAACCTTCCATGTTGAGTCCTGAATAATGTACGAATACATCATTGCCAGCTTCGTCAGAGATGAAGCCGTAACCCTTCTGGTTGTTGAACCACTTAACAGTACCTTTGTTCATCGTAATACCTCCACAAAAATAAAAAAATAATCGTTCTGTTGTCTATGACAACACATTTACGATATCACATAAATGCGCAAAAGTAAAGAAATAATAAAAGTATTTAATCACTTTACTTTAAAAATTTAGCGTGATAAAATGTTTAAGTACCAAAGTAATATTGACGGTATTTTGTAACATTAAATTTAGTTTTTTACGGAGGTTTTTTTTCCATGAACAAGAAGATCAGAACAGATGCTGTTGATCATCTCTTTGACGCAATACTCTGCCTTCAGAACAAGGAGGAGTGCTATAGCTTTTTCGAGGATCTTTGCACTGTTAATGAGCTCCTTTCTCTTTCACAGAGATTTGAAGTTGCTTCTATGCTGAGAGATAAAAAGACATATCTTGAGATTGCAGAGAAGACAGGTGCTTCAACTGCTACCATCAGTAGGGTAAACAGATCCCTTAATTATGGCGATGATGGATACGAACTTGTATTTACAAGAATGCAGGATTGAGCGATTTTACAAGATAAAAAAGCTGCTACTGAGTTGATCAGTAGCAGCATTTTTTTATTTATTCTCTTTGTTTTCTTCCTTGCCTGCTTCGCCTTCTTCTTTCTTTTCTTCTGAAGACTTATCCTCTGTAGTTTCCTTGTCGGCAGCTGCACGCTCTTTTGCAACCTCTGCTGAGTTTTTCTCGATGCCAGTCATGTCGCACTGACCAGAGAAAACTGCATTTTCGTCAATGACGATGCCCTTGCAGGTAACATCGCCAATGACCTTACCGGTATCACTGATCTCGACCTTACCCTGAGGAGCTGAGATATTACCTGTTACTTCGCCGGCAATATAGGCATTCATGGCAGATACAGTACCTGTGATCTTGCCTTCCTGTCCAACAATAAGTGCTCCGCTGATAGTAACGTTTCCTTTTACTGTGCCATCGATTCTTGTGGAATCCTTGGTTGTAAGCGGGCCGTCAAGCACTGCGCCGGGACCGATGATGGTTCCTACCTGCTCAAGAGCTGGATCTACTGTAGTATCTTTTTTGTTTCCAAACATGATGAGTCCTCCTACCCGTTGATTTCTATGAGTTCTTCAGGATCGATATATTGTTCGTCTTGCTGGATCTGATAACCAAGTGTTGTGTTGTTATCAGCGATGACAAAGATGATGTCACCCTTGTCTATCTGTGACCCCTCTGTAACAAGAGGATCACCTGAGTTCCTGTAAATTGACACATAACCATTGCCATGGTCTATGGTTACAATATTGCCAAATTTGGCATCTGTAGTCACTGTAAGGACGGTACCTGAACCGGAAGCAATAACGCTGTTTCCTGCAGCTGACTCAAGTAAAACAATAGGATTGCCAGTGGCTGAGTCCTTGTTGTCCTCGGTAAGCTTGGTGACCTTGGTTTCGTTTGGGTCATCAACTGCTGGGGTCAGGGATGCTGTTCCTGTGAGAGGGAAACCAGTTGGCACTGCCAGAGTCTCTGCCTCTTCAGCTGAAATCTGTTCATCTTCGAGTCTTTGATTGAGTGCTGCACTCAGCTGCTGGACCTTGGTCTCAAGCTCGTCATTGGAAGCTTCCAGGGTGCTGCTGGCCACAGTGAGTTCATCAATCTGAGCTCTCTGCTGATCTTCAATGGAACGAAGATTGGAAATGGTGATGGCGGAATAGATAATGTAGCAAATGATAGCCAGTGCCAGAGCAAATGCTGTGTAAGCAAGGACCTGCGTCTTGAAGTGGTTAAGGTGCAGACGCTTGGTGGAGCCATCAGAATCTCCTGATATAACCATAAAAGTATAATGTCTTTTGTGTCTGTGTTTTCTGGGCTTTTTTTCTGCGCTCATATTAACCTCCGACTAACGTACTATTCTAACATAAAAACCACCAGGACTCAAATTTCTACAAATCCTGGTGGTTTATTTCGTTATTTGTTGTGTAATTATTAGCCGATAACTGCCTCAACAGTGTACTCTTTTACACCATCCTCGTAAGGAATTACGTTTCCTTCAACAGTCTTGCCGTTTACAACAAGGCTCTTAACACCCTTCTCAGCGCCATTCTGCTTAACAGTGATGTTGTAAGTTGCGCCTCTGTACTTCCTTGTGATCTTGAAATCACCAAAGTCCTTAGGAACGCAAGGGTTAACCATAAGTCCCTTGTGTGTTGGGTAAACACCAAGGATGAACTGAGAGATGTTTACGAAGGTCCATGCAGCAGTTCCTGTGAGCCAGCTGTTCTTGCCCTGGCCAAAGAACTTAGCGTCCTTGCCGGCAACCATCTGTGAGTATACATAAGGCTCTGTGCAGTGGATCTCACTGATCTCCTCAATATAAGCAGGGCAGGTCTTCTTGTAGATCTCAAAGGCTCTGTCGCCATGACCAAGAACTGTCTCAGCGATGGAAACCCAAGGATTGTTGTGGCAGAAGATACCAGCATTTTCCTTGTATCCTGGTGGATATGAGCTTACTTCACCAAGCTCTAAGTGGTACTTGGTGTATGCAGGCTGAAGGATCATTATGCCGTACTTGGTATCCAGTCTTTCTTTTACACTGTTAAGTGCCTTCTCGGCAAGACCTTCCTCTACGCCGATACCAGCAAGAACACAGAATCCCTGAGGCTCAATGTAGATCTGACCTTCCTCGCACTCCTTGGAACCAACCTTGTTGCCGTGAGCATCATATGCTCTGACGAACCATTCGCCGTCCCAACCAGCAGTTGTAGCTGCGTCGTAAACTTTCTTAACTTCTTCTCTGGCTCTCTTAGCCTCAGCATCATCACCAAGAAGTTCAGCCAGCTGAGCGTACTCTTCACCGTACTTAACAAACATACCAGCGATGAATACTGACTCTGCAACAGGCCCCTCAGAAGGTCCAAAGGTCTGGAAAGACTCACCTGGGTGCTCTGAGAAGCAGTTGAGGTTAAGGCAGTCATTCCAGTCAGCTCTTCCGATAAGTGGAAGACCATGAGGTCCCTTGTGGGTTACTGTGAAATCAAATGAGCATTTAAGGTGTCCCATAAGTGTCTTGGCAACACTCATATCGTTATCGAAAGGAACCATTTCATTAAGGATGGAAAGGTCTCCTGTCTCTCTGATGTATGCGCTTGTTCCTGCAATGAGCCAAAGTGGATCATCGTTGAAGCCAGAACCGATGTCTGAGTTACCCTTCTTGGTAAGTGGCTGGTACTGGTGGTAAGCAGATCCATCCTGGAACTGTGTGGATGCGATATCGATGATACGCTGTCTTGCTCTGTCTGGGATAAGGTGTACGAATCCAAGAAGATCCTGACATGAATCTCTAAAGCCCATTCCACGGCCAATTCCTGACTCGTAGTAGGAAGCAGATCTTGACATGTTGAATGTTACCATGCACTGATACTGATTCCAGATATTTACCATGCGGTCAACCTTCTCGTTGGAAGAAGATACATGGTAGTTGGAAAGAAGCTCTTTCCAGTAGTTCTTAAGCTCAGCAAGGGCCGCATCAACTGACTCTACGCGGTTATACTTGGCAAGCATTGCCTTAGCTCTTTCTTTATTAATAACAGAAGGAGCTTCCCACTTGCTGTCCTCAGGGTTCTCAATATATCCAAGAGTGAAGATGAATGTCTTGGACTCACCTGGCTCAAGAGTTACGTTTATCTGATGTGCTGCGATTGGTGACCATCCGCTGGCCAGCTCGCCTGTGCACTTGCCGTTCTTGACAACATCAGGGCTGTCAGGACCGTTATATGCGCCAAGGAATGCATCGCGGCTTGTATCAAAACCGTCAACCTTAGTGTTGACGCCATAGATTGCGTAGTGATTACGACGCTCTCTGTACTCGGTCTTGTGATAGATAACGCTGCCGCCATCTGTAACTTCAACCTCACCAGTTGAAAGGTTACGCTGGAAGTTCTTCATATCATCATCAGCGTTCCACAGACACCACTCTACATATGAGAAAAGAGTGATCTGAGCCTGGCTCTTCTTATTATTAGTAAGAGTTATTTTGGAAATCTCACAGTTGTCGTCCATAGGAACGAATGTAAGAACCTGTGCCTGTACGTCGTTCTTGGAAGAGTTCCATGTGCTGTATCCAAGACCGTGACGGCACTCATAGCTGTCAAGTTCAGTCTTAACTGGCTGCCAGCCTGGATTCCATACGGTATCGCCGTCCTTGATATAGAAGTATTTACCATTGTTGTCATAAGGAACGTTGTTGTAACGATAACGTGTCAGACGAAGGAGCTTGGCATCCTTATAGAATGTATAGCCTCCGCAGGTGTTAGAGATAAGTGAAAAGAACTCCTTGTTTCCCAGATAGTTGATCCAGGGAAGGGGTGTCTTTGGCGTCGTGATGACGTATTCAAGTGCGTTGTCGTCGAAATGACCGTATTGCATATGTAACCTCCCTCTGTACTTAAACGTTTAAGACGATTTCTAGGCATATTATATATGCTAACATTAAGAATTTCAACTGTATTTTTTAGTTAATTAAATTAGGAAAAAGCCAGTATTTATGCGGATACAAACTTTTTTATGTGACGCCGTTTCCGAAGAGGCGCATAAATACTGAAGATTTTCGAAAACGTTTACCTTAAATGTGAACAGATTGTAACTAAAATCGTAATTATGTATGAAATACCGTGCGCAGATTTGTAAAAGACTACCAAAAATATATAATTTGCACAAAAACTTAAAAACTAAACTTGCTTTTAGAGTAATTTCGATGTATATTAAAACTACGAAAACGATTAAGTGAGAAATGAAGCGATGGCTAAACGAATTGTATCTTTAAAAGACATATCGAAAGCCTGCGGAGTATCGATCGCTACTGTTTCTAAAGCTCTTAATGATCACAGTGATATAAGTAAGGATACCAAGGAGAAGATCAGAGAAGTTGCAGAGCAGTTAGGATATCATCCCAACGCCGCAGCCCAGGCTCTTAAGACAAACAGGTCCAACAATATCGGAGTCCTTTTTGTTGATGAGGCCAATAGCGGTCTTACCCATGATTACTTCTCACACGTTTTGGACAGCTTTAAAAAGAAAGCTGAACAGGAAGGTTTCGATATTACCTTCATCAATGGAGACAGAACAAGAAATAACAATATGAGTTATCTGTCCCATGCAATTTACAGAGGATTTGATGGCGTGGTTATCGCCTGTGTGGATTTCTCAGATCCCGAGGTGGATGAACTTATTAAGAGTAACATCCCGGTTGTAACAATTGACCATTCCTTCTTTAATAGAATATCAATTGTATCTGACAACATTAAGGGCATGAGAGAACTTGTTACATATATATATGAACAGGGACATAGGAAGATAGCTTACATCCACGGCCACGAGGATACAGCAGTTACACAGAGCAGACTGGCAAGTTTTTACAAGACTCTTCAGGATCTTGGGGTTACGATTCCGGATGAATATTTACTGGAAGCTCCTTATAGAAATATAGAAGAGGCTAAGAAGGCAACAGACAAGCTCCTTGATCTTAAGAATCCTCCTACCTGCATCCTTTACTCAGATGACTTTGCAGCCTTTGGCGGTATGAATGCCATCAGGGAGAGAGGGCTTACAGTTCCAAATGATATTTCCATAGCCGGATACGACGGCATTGAGATAGCAAGACGTATCAGTCCACTTATGACAACTATTGTTCAAGACACAGACAGGATTGGAAGACTTGCAGCAAGTAAGCTTATAGACCTTATCAATAACCCCAAGGCCACTCTTATCGAACAGATAGTGATACCTGGAACCCTTGAAAAGGGCGAGTCAGTTGGCAAGATCAAACACAAATAAATACGGTTTAAGACAGTTTTACTGTTTTAAATAAAAAAACTTCAAAATTCTTTTAAAGAAAAGGGAGGTAATAGTAGTTATGAAGAAGAAAGTACTTGGTTTATTACTTTCAACAACAATGGTAGCTGGCATGCTTTCAGCTTGTGGCAGCGCTGCAACAGAAGCACCAGCAGAGGCACCTGCAGCAGAGGCTCCAGCAGCAGAAGCACCTGCAGCTGATGCAGCAGCAGAGGCACCTGCAGCTGACGCAGCAGCAGAGACACCTGCAGCTGATGAGGGAAAAGTTCTCAACATTTCAGCATGGAACGAGGAGTTCAAGTCACGTCTTACAGATCACTATCCTGGATACGAGGTAATTGATGGAACAACTGGTAAGATCGGTGATGTTACAGTTAACTGGCTCATCACTCCTAACGAGGAGAATGCATACCAGAACAGACTTGACGAGCTTCTTCTTGCACAGGACAGTGCAGCAGCAGATGACAAGGTTGACCTTTTCCTTGTAGAGGCTGACTACGCAGTTAAGTACACAGATACAGATTACACAATGCCTATTAAGGATCTTGGAATCACAGATGATGAGCTCAAGGATCAGTATTCTTACACACAGGCAGTTGTAACAGATTCTAACGGCGTTCTTAAGGGAACATCATGGCAGGGCTGCCCTGGTGTTATGATCTACAACAGAGAGATCGCTAAGGAAGTATTCGGAACAGACGAGCCTGCAGAGATCCAGACTAAGTTCTCTGATTGGGATAAGTTCTTCGAGTCAGCTGGTGAGCTTGACAAGGCTGGTTACGATGTAATTTCTTCAACAGCTGATACATTCCGTGTATATCAGAACAACGCTAAGCTTCCTTGGGTTGATGGAACAAAGATCCAGGTTGATGACAACCTTAAGAAGTGGGTTGAGGATTCTAAGAAGCTTGCAGATGCTGGCTACTGCAACACATGGGGCCAGTGGGGTGAGGACTGGAACAAGGGATTCTATCCTGAAGGAAAGGTATTCGCTTACTTTGGACCAGCTTGGCTTATCGACTTCTGTATGGCAGCTGATGTAGAAGGCTCAGTAGCACACGATGGTGGCTGGGCAGCTACAGAGGGACCTCAGGGCTTCTACTGGGGCGGAACATGGATCTGTGCAGCAACTGGAACAGACAACGCTTCTCTCGTTGCTGATATCATGAGAAAGATGACAATGGATCCTGAAGTTATGAAGGATATCGTTCTTAAGGACAATGACTTCGTAAACAACAGACCTGTTATGGAAGAGCTTGCAAACGATCCTAACTACTCAAATGCAGTTCTTGGTGGACAGAACGCTCTTAAGATGTTCTGTGCAGGTGCTGACAAGATCGATATGGCTAACCTTACAGCTTATGATCAGGGTCTTCTTGGAGACTTCCAGACAGCTATGGGTGACTACATCAATGGTAACTATGCTACATATGATGAGGCTCTTGAGCAGTTCTACACACTTGCTCTTCAGAGATATCCTGAGCTTTCAAAATAATCTTGCATAGATTAACGTCTTAACTACTCATTTGCCTGCCGGTCTTTGTGCCGGCAGGCAATTTTAAAAAAACGCTTGAAGTTCCAAAAAGAGTAATTTGTGGAGGTAGTGAGTATGGACAAGAAACAGTCCAACAAGAACGTAGTCAAGTTCAACAGATGGGGTTACATCTTTCTTATTCCATTCTTTGTTACATATGTAATATTCAGTTTTATACCGCTTTGTTCAACAATCTATAACAGTTTCTTTGAAAACTATCGTTCCGGTCTTAAGCAGATAGGACCTAACTTCGTTGGCCTTGCCAACTATGGAAACCTTCTTGGTACTCCGGAAATTTGGAAATATTTAGGAAATACCCTGATCATGTGGATCGGTGGTTTTATTCCTCAGATCGTTATAGCTCTTTTGCTGGCATACTGGTTTTCAGATCCTTCTCTCAGACTTAAGGGACAGAGATTCTTTAAAACCGTTATCTATATGCCTAACCTGATCATGGCGTCAGCTTTCTCAATGCTGTTCTTTGCACTGTTTTCAGACAGCGGCCCTGTGAATCAGATTCTTCTTAGTCTTCACTTTATTAAAGAGCCATACAAGTTCTTCCAGTTTGTTATTGCATCCAGAGTTCTTGTAATGCTCATGAACTTCCTGATGTGGTTTGGTAATACCACCATTCTTCTTATGGCAGGTATGCTTGGTATTGACTCATCACTTTATGAAGCAGCACAGGTGGACGGTGCTACAGCTTCACAGGTATTCTTTAAGATCACAATGCCTATTCTTCGTCCTATCTTCGTATATGTGCTTATCACTTCACTTATCGGTGGTCTGCAGATGTTCGATGTTCCTCAGATCCTGACCAATGGTCGTGGTAATCCTACAGATTCCCTGACCACAGTAATCATGTTGCTGAACAGATACCTGACCAGTAAAGACGTTGGTCGTGGTGGTGCTTTGTCAGTATTCATGTTTATTGTAACCGGTATTCTTAGTTTGATCGTATTTAGAATAAACACTACTAAGGATAAAGATTGAGAGAGGAGATACAAGGATGAATAACGATATACAGATGAAGCCTCACGGCGTTCCAATCGGAGTCAGAAGAACAATCGCTTATATTGTACTGGCATTCTTCTCATTCCTTTGCCTTATTTGGTTTTACATTTTGCTTATAAACTCAACAAGATCACACTCAGAGATGACACTTGGATTTACAGTACTTCCAAGTACTCACCTTTTGGATAACTGGAGCAGCCTGGTTAATGGTACTATCCCTATTGCAAAGGGATTTGTAAACAGTATTATTGTTTCAGCCTGCACAGCTTGTCTTACATCTTACTTCTCAGCTATGACAGCTTATGCTATCAACACATACAGATTCAAGGGAAGAGCAGCAATTGCAACCTTTATCCTGGCTATCATGATGATTCCTGGACAGGTTACAGCTCTTGGTTTCCTTCGTTTGATCGTAAGACTTGGTATGGATGACTCAATTGTTCCACTTATTATTCCTGCAATTGCTTCTCCTGTTACATACTTCTATATCAAGCAGTATATGGAGAGTAACCTTCCTCTTTCACTGGTAGAAGCAGCAAGAATTGATGGATCTGGTGAGTTCCGTACATTTAACACAATCATACTTCCACTTATCAAACCAGCTATTAGCGTACAGATGATCTTCGCTTTTGTAGGTAGCTGGAATAACTACTTCACACCAGCCCTGATCCTTCATACAGATACCAAGAAGACACTTCCTGTTATGATCGCTCAGCTGCGTGGTGCTGACTGGTTACGTTTCGATATGGGACAGATCTACATTATGATCGCAGCATCAATCTTCCCAGTAATCGTGATTTACCTGCTTCTTTCAAGATATATCGTTGGTGGTGTATCTGCAGGTGCAGTAAAAGGTTAAAAGATTTCATTATGAAATCCTCCTATTTTTTACTCTTTCCTTTTATAAGCGTTGCGAAAGGCCATGGCGTTTGCCATGGCCTTTCGTAATTAATCAAGCTTTATTTCATGTCAGTGTCTTGAGGCGTGTATTCTCGGCGCAATGTTTCTAATAGTTCTTTTGATTACAAGACTTCCATATGCATTTTTGATCAGTATTCTAATTGCCTTTACGGCTCTTATTCCTGTGGTGGGCGCATTTATAGGATGTGCGGTTGGAGCGTTTCTTTTTGCAGTTACTGTTGGATCCAGCCTTATGGGTGTAGCAGGAATGCTGTTTTTCATTCCACTTACTTCAGTAATATATTCTCTTATCAAAGAGTGGACCTACAAGAGGCTTAAAGATAAAAGTGTAGAGTAGTAGTAAGACTTTTAATTATCCTTGGATTCAGCGTCGGTCTCAACCCTTTTTATATCTTCTGACTGGTCGATGGTCAGGTCAAAGCCGTTAAACATTTCGTTTTCAGGAAGGAGCATTTCAAAACTGTCTGTATAGTCAAGCTTTGCTGTAGCATTGTCAAAGGAAAGCCCAAGGACATGACCGCCATATAGCCTGTCGCCGGAAATGAAGTGAAGATGCCAGCCTGTGGCATTGAGGCTGTCCATGTAAGGAGGGCAGTATAGGGCAACGACAGTGCCTTCGATGTTTTCGTAGTCAAAGAAGGTCTGGTCGGTTTCAAGGACCTTGGCAAGGGGCTGGTAGGGCTCTTTCTGAGCATGCTCGCTCCGAACGTTCATTGAGATAAAATCCCCGTCTATGCGGACCATATAGAACCTGTTTACACCAAGCTCTTTTACCTTGTTATCAAGAAGAGCTTTAAGCTCATCGATATCAGCTACAGCTCCAATCTCAAGGACTTCGTCCTCATCAAAGAATGTGACATTGGAAAATGGGATCAGCTCATCGTTTCCTACTGTTTCGACGCTTCCGTCGGCAGCGGCCCTGTAGACAACGCCGTCTAAAGCGATGAGCTCGCCGTTTAGACCATCAAAGGTCCCAATCCCAATGTCGCCTCTTTTCATAAGTTCGGAAACAGGAATGCTTCCGTGGTAATCTCCAAAGGTAAGGCCCTGCAGGAGTGAAACCTGAAACAGTGTATCCCTTTGGTCTTCATCCTCAAGGCCTTTGTTTATTTCTCTTTGCCTGGACCAGGCTCCACACCCTGTAATGCTAACAACAATCATGGCAGCAGCACAGATATTTCCAATGATAAATCTGATTTTTTTCATAACTTTTACCCTCTGATAATTGAATTATATGCACACGTTATAGGCTTATTTTAACAAATTAATTAACTATCTGCATGAGCATGTCAGCTCCTGCCATTGACATGGCAAACAGGGTGGTGATGAAAAGAAGTGTTACTGCCGGCTTGTCGTAGACAATTGTCTCACTTTTGTAGTTTGATATTAAAAGCTCCACTCCAAGCCCTATTATCATAATGGGCCAAAGCCTGAATATCATAGTGTAGTCAAGGGCTCCGATGAAGAGATGAAGGATGAACAACACTCCAAAAACTATCATGGAAAGGCCGGCTGTTATAGACCCAACTCTATGCGTTCTTACCTGTTTCTCCATCTGCAACCTCCTCCTTCTGTTCAATTGCCAATAGCTCTTTCTTTTTGCCCTTTATAAGGACAACACCGGAAATGATAAGTGCTATGCCGATCACAAGACTTGGAATATTGTCAAAGATAGGATAGATGGTGTCCCAGTAATCTCCCGGGATAAAATCTATTACGATGTCCATGATGTAATCCCATGCCATGCTAAGACCTATAAGGATAATGAATGCTGCAAATACAGTGCGCAGGGTCTTACTCTTGATGTCGAAGGTGCCAGGGGTAAGGTATTCTTCCCAGATATACCTGTCTTCGTAGTTTGCAAAGTGCTCATCATCAAGACCTGCTATGTTTCTTGCGTGGAAAAATCCCCAGAACCAGATCACAGCAATGACTGCCATCATGAAGTCAAAACGGACACACATTAAAAGTCCGCATGCTGCAAAGAACAGGCACATAAGGCTCAGCCCGTTTTTCATAAAGCCCATGTACATCTCGGCTGCTCCTGGCAGAAGTGAAAATATAAAAGTAAAGAATCTGTTCTTTTTCATAGGTTTCATTTTAAAATCCCTCCCTTTTCGGTGATGTAATCTTCTAGCATTGTAATAAGATCCTTTTTGCTCAGATCTTTTTGAACCTCTTCTTTTGTTGGTTTTTGTTTTTGCGGTAGTATGTGCATCTCGTCTGTTATTGTTCTTTCTTTGAGAACCTCTTCTCTGGTTGGAACAGGCCTTCTTGCATCAATGCTGCGGGGCAGAAGAGTCATTAGTAAAAGAGCTGCGGCCACCGATAATACAACCTTGTAGGTGAACTTATAGAAATCTGATGTTCTTTCTTTTTGAGATCTGGCAGGATTTCTATCAATCCTGCTTATTACTTCTGCATGCAGTCCATTAGGCGCCTGCACCAATCCTTCACTTTCAGTTTCAGCGATAAGTGCATTTAGCTCTTCGTCGGACAAGTAATCTTTATTGAATGTCATGATAGAAAATCCTCCTTTCTCATTTTTGTTTTTAGCATTTCCCGGGCTCTGTAGATCCTGGTCTGAACGCTTTTAAGAGGCACACCCTGTTTTAGAGATATCTCTTTTGCCGTGAGGCCCTCTATAAAATGCATTCTGGCAGTCTCAATGTAGCTATCCGGAAGGGCGTTGCAGTTGTCGGTAAACTGCTGCATTACATCCTTTGCTACAAAAGTTTCCAGGGGACCATCTCTTGAAGTGACGTTTTCTGGCATTTCCTCCTCCGGCGTTGGATGAGCCTTTCTCTCAGATGACTTCAGGTAGTCAATGCATTTGTTTGAGGCAATTCTGCAGACCCAGGCTTTTTCGGAGCCAGGCGAGAGTTCATCAAGATGGCTGTAGGCTGAGATGAAAGTCTCCTGAGTGATGTCCTGTGCTGCGAAGTAGTCGCCGGTCATCTTGAGACAAATGGAAAAAACCAGATTCTCATAGGAATTCATCAGCTGTATTAACTTTTCATTTGAATCTGTGTTCCCCACTGTTTCCCTCAACGCGTTTTGGTAGATTTTTTCGTCCTTCATTTAATATAACGATTCATCGAATAAAAAGTCTTCACTTTTTTGAAAAAAATTTTGAAACATTATATAATCTGTAGTAGACAAGCCATAGGAGGGAGATCCGTCCATGAAAAAGAGTGCGCTTTTAATAACAAAGTCAATGATGGCAGCAGTAATGGCAGCAATGCTTTTTGCAGCTCCGGCATTTAGCAGGGTGGCATACGCTGAGAATAATGAAAAGACTACAGTAAATAAAGAAGAGACTGTAGAAGAAACAAAAGAGGAAGTAAAAGAGGAAGAGCCTAATGGCGATGAAGAAGCCCAGGAAGAAGTCCTCTCTGAATATGACCAGGCAATAAAAGATGCAGCAGATGCCCGCCACGCCCTTCAAAAGGATCCTACACACATTCACCACTACAGATGGATTGCTAAGATGAATGAGAGTGAATCTGCTGAGGGGACCATCAACTACATGTGTGAGGAGTGCGACAGAGTCTGGTATTTCAGACCATATCCTGCTTACCACTGCTTCCAGGGTGATATTGCAAGACAGATTGAAGTTGCCCCTGAAAATTTCACAGTAAAGGTTAAGACGTCCCTCTTCTATAATTTTAATAAACAGGTCATGGAGGCTCTTGCGAAAAGACCTGACGTTTCATTATATGTAAGCTTCCTGCGCAATGAGTACCTTGGAGACCGCTTGAGTTTTGTGATCCCTGCAGGGGAAGATACAATGTCACTTCTTGATGAAAACGGATATGCGGGATTCATCTTCCTTGGCAACAAGTATGGCATGACTCTTGAAGAGAAGCATGAGATTGAGGAAGAGGACGCTGAGGCTGAAGAGACCGAGGCGGTAGAAGAGACAAAAGATACAGAGACTTCCGAATCTGCTGCAAAAACTACAAAGAACTAAATGCAAAATAAATGATGGGACCTGGTACTTCTGTAATGGAGGTACCAGGTTTTTTGCGCCCTTGAAAGATCATATTGCCAGGGGGCTTTGGGAATAATTAACAAAGAAATATGCATAAAAGGTGAATATTTATAAAAAATAATGCTTGTCTTTATGACTTCACTGTGATAAACTCTTTCCAGTGCACACAAATGTCCGTCTGAGAAAAACACTATACTGACAGAGACAGACAATTGTATGCCACAGGAAAACAGAAAGGTGCTTCTTAAGGTGCAGCAGGATACAGGATACTACGTAATAAGAAAGCAGGCGGTTCCAGATGTGCTTCTCAAGGTGGTGGAAGCCAAGAAACTTCTTGAGTCTGGCAAGGTGAAAACTGTCAATGAGGCAGCAGCAAGCCTTGGGATCAGCCGCAGCTCTTTTTACAAATATAAAGAAGACATATATGAGTTTCACGACAGCCTTCAGGGTACAACACTTACGTTGACATTCCAGATGAACGATGAAGTGGGACTTTTATCATACGTTCTCAATCTCATAGCGGATTTCGGAGCTAACATTCTTACGATACATCAGTCCATTCCTCTTAACGGAGTGGCATCTATTTCGATCACAATCCAGGTTTTGGAAACTACCAAGGATATCATGGAGATGATATCCATCATGGAAAAGACAGAAGGTGTGCACAAGGTCCACATTACAGGACGAAGTGCCACATTGACATAAAAGGAGGCAGCAAGATGGCAAAAGTAGCAGTACTGGGATATGGCACAGTTGGAAGCGGTGTTGTTGAGGTTTTGGACACCAACGCTTTGGAAGTAGCAGGAAGTGCCGGTGAAAAGATTGAAGTTAAGTACATCTTAGATCTTAGGGATTTCCCTGGAGATAAGCATGAGACACAGGTAGTCCACGACATCAACATTATTCTGGACGATCCTGAGATAGAAGTTATTTGCGAGACAATGGGCGGAATCGAGCCAGCTTTTTCTTTTGAAAAGAGCGCTCTTGAGAGGGGCAAAAGTGTATGCACCTCAAACAAAGAGCTGGTGGCTGTCCATGGTCCAGAGCTTGTGGAGCTTGCAAAAAAGAACGGAGCAAGCTATTTATTTGAAGCAAGCGTTGGCGGCGGAATCCCTCTTCTTAGAAGCATCAACGATTCCCTTAAACATGAAAAGATCGATTCCATCACAGGAATCTTAAATGGAACAACCAACTATATCCTTACCAAGATGGACAAGGAAGGTATTGGTTTTGCTACAGTTCTTAAGGCAGCTCAGGACAAGGGCTATGCTGAAAAGAATCCAGAAGCTGATGTAGAGGGCTACGATGCCTGCAGAAAGATCGCCATCCTTTCAAGTCTTATGAGCGGAAAGCACGTAAACTACGAAGACATCTACACTGAGGGCATCAGCAAGATAAGCATTGAGGATTTCGACTACGCAAGAAATCTTGGAATGGCAATTAAGCTTCTTGGAATGTGCAAGAAGAACGAGAATGGTTTCTTTACTATCGTTGCTCCATTCCTTATTCCATATGAGAATCCTCTTGCCAATGTAAACGGCGTATTCAATGCCATCAACGTACATGGCAACATGCTTGGAGATGTTATGTTCTATGGAAAGGGCGCAGGCAAGAACGCCACAGCCAGTGCAGTAGTTGCAGACGTCATCGATATAGTCAAGCACAAGGGTAAGCACATCGAAGTCAACATGAAGGCTGAGAAGGCAGTTCTTTCTCCCAAGGACAATGCAGTGCGCATGTTCTTTGTAAGAGTTCCTGCAGAGCTTAAGGCCCAGGCCATGAGCATCTTTGGTGAGAATGTGGAAGAGGTGACAGGTACAAACGTACACGGCGAGTTCGCCTTTGTCACACCTAATATTTCAGAGAAGGATTTTGAAGAAAAGCTGTGGAAGCTTGACAGCGTAAAGGGATACATCAGAATTTACTAATAAAAAGAAAGAAGACTATAGGACAATGAAGAAGGTAGTTAAGTTTGGTGGAAGTTCACTTGCAAGTTCAGAGCAGTTCAAGAAGGTAGCAGAGATCATCAAGTCAGATCCAGACCGCGTTTACGTGGTTCCATCTGCTCCCGGAAAAAGAAATTCCAAGGACACAAAGGTTACAGACATGCTCTACAAGACCTATGCTCTTGCAGAAGCTGGAAAGGATTTTAAGAAGGAGCTTGATGCCATCAAGGCAAGATATGATGAGATCATCAAGGGCCTTAAGCTCAAGCTTGATCTTAGCAGTGAATTTAAGACCATTGAAAAGAACTTTAAGGCGGCAGCAGGCAGCGACTATGCAGCCAGCAGAGGTGAGTACCTCAACGGTATCATCATGGCAGCCTACCTTGGATACGAGTTTATTGATGCCGCTACTGTTGTAGCTTTTGACAAGAACGGCGACTTCGACAGCGAAAAGACCAACAAGCTCATGGGAAAGAAGCTTGAGAAAACACCTAAGGCTGTTATTCCAGGTTTCTATGGAGCATATGCTGACGGCAAGATCAAGACCTTCTCAAGAGGCGGTTCCGACATCACAGGTTCAATTGTTTCAAGAGCCATCAAGGCAGATGTATACGAGAACTGGACAGATGTTTCAGGCTTCCTTGTTGCAGATCCAAGGATCATCGACAAGCCACCATACATCGAGACTATCACATACACAGAGCTTCGAGAGCTGGCTTACATGGGAGCTTCAGTCCTTCACGAGGACGCCATCTTCCCGGTAAGAAAAGAAGGTATTCCCATCAATATCAGAAATACCAACAAGCCTGAGGATCCAGGCACATGGATCGTTGAGTCCACAGCTAAAAAATCCAAGTACGTCATCACCGGTATTGCCGGTAAAAAGGGATTCTGCTGCGTGAACGTTCTCAAGGATCAGATGAACTCAGAGGTAGGATTTGTAAGAAAGGTCCTTCAGGCCTTTGAAGATCAGAACATCTCAATCGAGCATGTTCCATCAGGAATCGATACAATGACAGTATTTGTCCAGCAGGACGAATTCATAGAAAAAGAGCAGTCAGTTGTTTCAGAGATCCACAGACTTGCACACCCCGACATGCTTGAGATTGAGTCAGACCTGGCCCTCATCGCTGTCGTTGGACGAGGCATGAAATCCACACGAGGAACTGCCGGAAGGATATTCTCAGCACTTGCCCACGCTTCCGTCAATGTCCGCATGATCGACCAGGGCTCCTCAGAGCTCAACATCATCATCGGTGTCGAGACCCGAGACTTTGAAAAAGCAATTGCTGCTATCTACGACATCTTCGTAACCACTCAGGTATAAAAACAAGACACGGGGACGGTTCTGTTGGCATAAGCCACGGGGACGGTTCTTTTGGCTGGTTTTGAAAAGCTAAACCAGCCAAAAGAACCGTCCCCGTGGCTTATGCCAACAGAACCGTCCCCGTGTCAGGATATTGGTTTACTGCATAAGGTATTCAATGAATTTCTTGGAGCGGTCAATTCGCTCGGTGTTGATGACGATGGCTGCCACAGGGGTAGAGTCCGGATAAGCCTGGCACTCAGTAAGAGCTTTGGAGTTATCGAGCTTGATGCCCACAGGGACAGGATCATCCATTTCGAAAGGATCGATATCATCGTACTGGAAGGTGTTGTTGTATTTGTCTGCCATTACGGCGTATTTGTTGTTTGTATCAAACTTGCCGTTGGTGAGGTAATCGGTGTATTCATCGGATGCAAGGTAATCAGCGTAGGCCTGGTCCACGTAAAAGAGCTTGTCGGACATGGCATCCAGTTCTTCTTTTGTATAGACATCCCTAAGATCCATGAAGGTCTCCTGGGAAGCGTAGTGATAAGCTGTTCCTGTATCTGTAACAAACACGTCAAGCTCTGATGCTGCGATGAGTGCCATGATCTTTTCGCTGGTGGCAACTGTGGTCTGGTCTATAGAAGAGCCGATGTAGTTTGAAGCTGTATCAACAAGAACATTCTCAGTGTTAGTGTCAATTCCTGCATATTCTGCAAAACCATCCTGGAGAAAGACCTGGGTCTCCATGCCCTGATTGTTTACGAACATGGAGTACAGTGCGTAGGGCTTCCTGTTTACAATGTCACGCACAAAGGTTACCACCAGTATAACTGCTACGACAGCGACGATGGTATGGATCTTGTAGTACTCCCAAAAGTACTCCCAGTGGGCCTTAAAGCCCTGTCCCTTCAGCTTTTGTCTTTGCTCTCTTATTTCATCACGAACAGCCATTTTTAAACCTCTTTCAATTTATTAACAGAAATGTAATACAATTTTTGCGTTAAAACATATATAATGTTAATAGGCATTTTATGTACCTAGTTATGATATGAAAATGCTTTTTTTCTGTCAATTAAAAGAACATGGAAAAACCAAAATATTGTGTAAAAAAACCTTGCAAGTCCTTGGAAAGTAATATAAGATAGTCGGTAATTTAATCGACTAAGGAGGAGACAATCAGTAATGGTAAGTGATAACAGTTATGTTGAGTGCCTTATTGAGAGCAAAGCTTCGCCACTTGTGAAGTTTGGCAGCTATCTGGCTCTGATACTGGCAGTAATCTTCTTTCTTTCCTCAATTCTTACTCCACTTGGAATTGCAGGTCTTATCCTGTGCGTCGCTGCAGGAGTTGTGTACTATTTCCTTTCTTTAAATGCAAACATCGAATTTGAGTATCAGTACTGTGACAGAGAGATCACAGTGGACAAGATCCTCAATAAGAGTAAGCGCAAAAACGTAGCCAAGTATGAGGTTGAGCGCATTGAAGCCCTTGCTCCATCACGTTCATATCATCTTGATGAGTTTAAGAACAAGCAGTACAAGACTCTTGATTTTTCAGCAAGAGAGCAGAACAGACAGCCTGATCCAACATATACATTTATCTATGATGGAAAAGAAAAGGTTATCTTTGAACCTAACGCAGAGTTTGTAAATGCAGTAAAGAGTGTAGCACCTAGGAAAGTTTTCACAGATTAAAAGGGGATAAATAATGGGACAGATAATTGGCGAAGGAATTACTTTTGATGATGTACTTTTAGTACCTGCATATTCTCAGGTTATACCTAATCAGGTTGATGTTGGAACATATCTTACCAAGAAGATCAAGCTCAACATTCCGCTTATGAGTGCAGGAATGGATACAGTAACAGAGCACAGAATGGCTATTGCCATGGCAAGACAGGGCGGAATCGGTATCATTCACAAGAATATGTCCATCGAAGCCCAGGCTGAAGAGGTTGACAAGGTAAAAAGATCTGAGAACGGTGTTATCACTGATCCTTTCTCACTTTCACCTGATCACACTTTGGCTGATGCTGATTCTCTTATGGCTAAGTTCAGGATCTCAGGTGTACCTATCACAGAAGGCAAGAAGCTTGTTGGTATCATCACTAACAGAGATCTTAAGTTCGAAAAAGATTTTTCCAAGAAAATAAAAGAGGTAATGACTTCAGAGAACCTTATAACTGCTAAGGAAGGCATTACTTTAGAGGAAGCAAAGAGCATCCTTGCAAGATCCAAGAAGGAAAAGCTTCCTATCGTAGATGACGATTACAATCTCGTTGGACTTATCACTATCAAGGACATCGAGAAGACTATAAAGTATCCACTTGCAGCCAAGGACGACCAGGGAAGACTCCTGTGCGGAGCTGGTGTTGGTATTTCTGCTAACTGCCTTGAGAGAGTTAAGGCTCTGGTAGATGCCAAGGTTGACGTTATTGTTCTTGACTCAGCTCACGGACATTCTGAGAACGTTCTTAAGTGCCTTCGCATGATCAAGGCTGAGTTCCCGGATCTTCAGGTTATTGCAGGAAACTGCGCAACTGCCGCTGCAACCAAGGACCTGATCGAGGCTGGTGCTGATGCTGTCAAGGTTGGTATCGGACCTGGATCTATCTGCACAACCCGTGTGGTTGCAGGTATTGGTGTACCTCAGATCACAGCAGTAATGGACTGCTACGAGATGGCTAAACAGTACGGTGTGCCTATCATCGCTGATGGTGGTATCAAGTACTCTGGCGATATTACTAAGGCTATTGCAGCAGGAGCCAACCTTGTTATGATGGGCTCCATGTTTGCCGGCTGTGATGAAGCTCCAGGTGAGTTTGAGCTTTATCAGGGCAGGAAATATAAGGTTTATAGAGGAATGGGATCCATCTCTGCTATGGAGAATGGTTCTAAGGACAGATACTTCCAGGAAGATGCCAAGAAGCTCGTTCCTGAAGGAGTTGAGGGCCGTGTAGCATACAAGGGAACTGTTGAAGATACAGTATTCCAGCTTATGGGCGGATTAAGATCCGGTATGGGTTACTGTGGCTGCAGCACAATAGAAGCTCTTAAGGAGAACGGCAGGTTCATCAAGATGACTTCTGCAGCTCTCAGGGAATCTCATCCTCATGATATTCAGATTACTAAGGAAGCGCCGAACTACAGCGTTGATGGCCAGTAATTGGCAATAGGCCTTCCTTATACAAGGAGTGGGTTTTGCAGGATAAAACTACCAGGGTAGACAACTTGGAAACCACAGGCGGGGGTCAGGGTGGTAATGAGACCAGGACCCTTAGTAGTTTTGCGCTAAAAAACAGAGGCGAGATGCAGGTATGGCAGGACAAGTTCTGTGCCATGGCTGGCGTCTATGCTATGTGTCTTGATTCACAGGGGATTCCGATCACAGAGTTTTCCGGCAATGCCCACGAAGTAGAGATCATAAAAAAATATGTTACCCCAATAAGGATACACAACATCTACAAGCGAGTGTCAGATAGCGATCTTGAAGATCAGGCTGTGGAGATCACTGAGATCCCCAACCTTCAGCTGGCTGCACTTGCTGTTGGGGATAATGGAAAGCTGTCAGCCGTTCTCGTGGTGGCTGCGCTGTTTACAGATGCCAGATATGACAAGGCTTTTTTCCACTATCCACCTATCGATAATTTCCAGTATCAGATCACAGAAGATAAATTTTATAAGACGCTTGACCTGATGAGAGCAACCCTGGCGGTGCTTATAAGTGTAGAGGCCTCCAGGTCACAGGCGGTTGCCATAAGTGAAGGAAGCAAGCTAAAAGAACTTGAGATGACAAGCTCTTTTCACAGAGCAGAGACCATGACTGAGATAGTATCCCTCCTTGACAGCGACGATGTCATTGAGGAGATCATGGCTGAAGTTCTGACCAAGTTGTGTTCCTATCTTCAGATCAGCAACGCCTTTATATGCAGGATACATCATGAAACCCTGATGGATATTGTGGTGCAGTGGACTCATCCAGGCACTTCCAAGCTGTTCCCTGAGACCACTGACCAGGAAGTTTGCTGGTTTTTGGGAACACAGAAGGCGATCGTTGTATCCTCTGACACACAGATGAATGCAGGTGAGAGAGAACAGCTTGAGAACCTTGGCATCAAGGCTCTTGTCTCCATGCCTGTTGTAATAAACGGAAGTCCTATGTTCTACACATGTCTTACAGAGAACAGGGAGAACAGGATATGGTCAATTGACGACATCAAGTTTGTCAACGATGCCATCAGGATCATGCAGAGTATCATTACCAAGAGACTGCAGACCAACTCCCTGGCCAGCTCTTTTGCCTCACTGGAAGCGGTCCTTGATAATGTGGGAAGTTCGATCTACGTAAGGGATATAAACACAGGAGTTTTGCTTTTTGCAAACAGAAGCTTTAAAAAGAACTTTAGCAAGGAGCTCACAGAGAACAAGCTCCCTGAACTTTTTGAGACCAATATCCCTCCAAGAAGCCACAGCGGCAACTACGAGGTTCATCACAGGGACAGAGAAAAGTGGTATGACGTCTACTACACCAGGATCAAATGGGTTGACGGACGGCCTGTATCCCTTTGCGCCATCTATGATGTAACTGAGAAAAAGCTGTATCAGAAGCGCATCGAGCAGCAGGCCTACACTGATTTCCTGACAGGTCTTTTCAACAGAATGTGCTGTGAAAAGGATCTTGCCAAGTACGTGGATGAGGCAAGGCAGACAGGAAAGCACGGTGCTCTTATGTACCTTGACCTTGACGACTTTAAGCACATCAATGATTCCCTTGGTCATCAGTACGGAGACGCGCTGCTTCAGGATATTTCAAGGACCATCAGCAGGATAGAGGGCATCAGTAACTCCTGCTACCGAATGGGCGGAGATGAGTTCGTCATCATCGTTCCTCCAGAGAGCTATTCAAGGATCGACAAGATCATGGAGGAGATAAAGAATGCCTTTGCAACCCCATGGTACCTGAAAGACAGCGACTACTACTGCACCATGAGTATGGGTGTAGTTCTTTTCCCGGACCACGGAGACAACGTTTCAGAGCTCATCAGAAAATCCGACGTTGCTATGTATGAGGCCAAGAAGTCAGGTAAGAACAGGATCGCAGAGTACTCTGACAACATTGATTCCTCATCAATACACAGACTTGATCTTGAAAAGAATATGTACTCAGCCATCACCAAAAAATGCGATGAGTTTGAGGTTTACTTCCAACCGGTTATCAGCGAAAACAAAAAGGGCGGCAAAAAGCATATCGGAGCAGAGGCTCTTATCCGCTGGAACAGTACTTCTTTGGGCTTCTTAAGTCCCGATGAGTTCATTCCTCTTGCGGAATATTTAGGACTTATCACTCCTATTGGAAATCACGTTCTTAAAAAGGCCTGCGAATGCTGCAGACAGTGGAACGATTCCGGATGTGGTGATTTCTCAATAAGCGTCAATGTGTCCGTTGTGCAGATCATGCAAAATGACATTGTGGATGTGATAAGAAGCTGCATCGAGGAAAATGGTATCAATCCTGAGAACATAGTCCTTGAGCTCACAGAGAGACTTGCCATAAATGACCTGGCAAGGACCAAGCAGACTCTTCTTGATATCAAGAGCCTTGGAGTACGACTTGCCCTAGATGACTTTGGAACCGGATACTCGGCTCTTTCAAGTATCAGAGCCCTTCCTTTTGATATCATCAAGATAGACAAGGATTTTGCTGCTGACATAGTAGATGATAAGTACTCTCAGGCGGTGGTAAGGTCCATGGTAGACATGGGTAAGGCCATAGGTGCTGAGATCTGCGTTGAAGGTATCGAAAACGAGGAACAGGTAGGCATCGTAAGAAAGCTCGGAGTTAAATACATACAGGGCTATTACTACGACAAACCCATGAGAAGAGCGGCCTTTGAGGAAAAGTATGTGTATAACGGATGAGTTTATGTTATACTATAATGTACTTTAAAAACAAAAAGAAAGTTGGTTTTATTTTAGAATGGCAGAAGAATTAACAAATCCAAATGGAAGACATTTTATCGAGCAGGCCATCGACAAGGATCTGGCTGAGGGCGTTTATGATCACGTCCACACAAGATTTCCGCCCGAGCCCAATGGCTTCCTTCACATAGGTCATGCCAAGAGCATACTTTTAAACTATGGAATGGCCAAGGAATATGGCGGCAAGTTCAACATGAGATTTGACGACACCAATCCTACCAAGGAAAAGTCAGAGTTCATGGATGCTATCATCGAGGATGTCAAGTGGCTTGGCGCTGATTATGAGGACAGACTTTTTTATGCATCAGATTATTTCGAAGAGATGTATGAGGATGCAGTTAAACTGATCAAAAAGGGCAAGGCTTATGTCTCAACTCTTACAGCTGATCAGATGAGAGAGTACAGAGGCACACTTACAGAGCCTGGCAAGAATGATCCTGACAGGGACAGAAGCGTTGAAGAGAACCTTCGCCTGTTTGAGGAGATGAAGAGCGGCAAGGTAGAGGATGGCGCAATGACTCTCCGTGCCAAGATCGATATGGCTTCACCTAACATCAACATGAGAGATCCTATCATCTATCGTGTTGCACATATGACACATGCAAGAACCGGCGACAAGTGGTGCATCTATCCTATGTACGACTTTGCTCATCCTATCGAGGATGCCATCGAGGGTATCACACATTCCCTCTGCACTCTTGAGTTTGAAGACCACAGACCACTTTATGACTGGGTCAAGAACGAGTGCGAGTACAAGAATCCTCCTCGTCAGATCGAGTTTGCCAAGATGTATCTCAACAATGTGGTAACAGGTAAGAGATATATCAAGAAGCTTGTTGAGGACAAGATCGTTGACGGATGGGATGATCCAAGACTTGTAACCATCGCTTCACTTCGCAGAAGAGGCTTTACACCAGAGTCTATCAAGATGTTCGTTGACATGTGTGGTATCAGCAAGGCTCAGTCAACTGCTGAGTACGCAATGCTTGAGTACTGCATCAGAGAGGACCTCAAGCTCAAGGTGCCAAGAGTAATGGCAATCCTTGATCCTGTTAAACTTGTGATCGACAACTATCCTGAGGGACAGGTTGAGTACCTTGATATTGAGAACAACAAGGAAGTTCCTGAGATGGGCAGCAGGAAGATCGCCTTTGGAAAAGAGCTTTACATCGAACGTGAGGACTTCATGGAGGAACCTCCTAAGAAGTACTTCAGACTTTTCCCGGGCAACGAAGTAAGACTTATGAATGCTTACTTTGTAACATGCCAGAGCTTTGTTAAGGATGAAAGTGGCAATGTTACTGAGATCCACTGCACATACGATCCTGCAACCAAGGGCGGTGACAGCCCTGACGGACGTAAGGTCAAGGGAACAATTCACTGGGTATCAGCTGCAGAGTCTTTAAATGCAGAGGTAAGACTCTATGAGAACATCATTGATGAGAAGAAGGGCGTTTACAACGAGGACGGCTCACTTAACTTAAACCCGAATTCCATCAAGGTCGTTAAGGATGCCAAGCTTGAAAAGTGTCTGGCAGATGCCAAGGCATATGACAAGTTCCAGTTTGTAAGAAACGGATTCTTTAGTGTAGACAGCAAGGATTCCAAGGATGGAGCTCCTGTATTTAACAGGATTGTTTCCCTCAAGAGCTCATTCGTTTTACCTAAAAACTAATTATTAAGAGAGGTACAGTAATGGCAGGTATTTTTTCTGGATTCGAAAAACTTGGTCTTGGAAATATCGGAAAAGAAGAGCTTTTTGAAGACCCCAAGAAAAAAACGGTTGAAGTAAAAAAGGAACAGCCAAAACGACTTCAGCTGGTAAATGAGGAAGATTATCTCTTTGATAAAAAGTACAAATGCCCTGTATGCGACTCTGAATTTGAGGCAAGGACAGTAAGAACTGGTAAGGTCAGAATGAAGAACGTGGATATTGACCTGCGCCCGGATTACGATGAACTTGATCAGAACAAGTATGACGTAATTGCATGCCCATCCTGTGGATATGCTGCCCTTGGAAGATATTTCCCAACACTTAACAAGTACCAGATCGACGACATCAGAGTTAAGATCTGTATGAACTACAAGCATGAGCCCAACAATGAGCCCATCTATTCATATGAGTATGCCAAGAGGCTCTATCAGCTGGCTCTTGCTAACGCAGTAGTTAAAAAAGCCAAGAACAGCGAGAAGGCATATATCTGCATGAAGAGTGCATGGGTTATCAGAGGTGAGACCCAGAGACTTGATCCCAATGAAGATGGATATGAGGCCAGGAAAAAAGAGAACGACGCTCAGGAAAAAGAGCTTCTTGAAAATGCCCTGAACGGATTTGTCATGGCAAGACAGTCTGAGGAATTCCCAATTGCTGGAATGGACTCAACAACTCTTGACTACCTCATCGCAGCTCTTGCTGTGGAGACTGGCAAGAAAGATATCGCCAGCAAGATGATCAGTGATATCCTGGTATCAAGAACGGCCAACAGCCGAATCAAAGATAAAGCAAGAGTCTTAAAGGACATGCTTACAGAAGAGTAAATATGGCACAAAAATAGCCCTCGCATATGCGAGGGCTTTTAATTTACCTGGTTATTTGTCTTCGTCGTCGAAGAATTCTTCTTCTTCAGATTCTTCCTTGGTGTCTTCTTCAAGAGGCTCTGACTTATCATTAGCTTCCTCTTTTTTATCTGTATCTTCAGACTCTGAGGACCCTGTGATATCTACGTATTTACGTGAACCAAATTTATTATCCGCATCGTCATCATCGTCGAAGTCATCGAAATCATCGAAGTCATCGTCGTCGAAGCTGTCTGCTATCTCCTCTTCTCTCTTGCTGAGATAGTAATATGCACCTGCTGCAGCGGCTGTGACAGCGGCGCAGAATAAAACAAATTTTCCAAATGAATTATTCTTGGACATAGTAACCTCCCTAAATTAAACGACTAAGATGATTTTAATACAATTTGCAATCAATTAAAAGACCTGAGTATTAAAAATTGATAAATAACGTAAAATCGTTTGAAGTGCCAGATTATAAATGCTAATATTTACTTAGACTGACGTGGTCAATCATCCCCTAAAAAGAGGACTTACATGAACGAGAGATTTTTCGAGCTAAAAAAAGAAAAGCAGGACAGAATGATAAATGCCGCACTGAAGGTCTTTTCCCAGTACGGCTATCGCCATGCAAGTACTGATGAGATCATAAGGGATGCGCAGATAAGTAAGGGCCTTTTGTTCCACTATTTTGAGAGCAAGATCGGTCTCTATGCTTTTTTGTATGACTACGCTACCAAGTTCGTTACGCTTGAGCTCACTACCCATGTGGAAAAGAGTGAGGACGGCTTTTTTGAGTTATATAAACAGATATTAAGTTCAAAGACAGATTCCATGTACCGCTATCCATATATTTTCCTGTTCCTTGATAAGGCAGATGAAGAGTCAGACGAGGACGCTTTAAGGGAGATCGAGGAGAGACGTGAAAAATACCACAGGATCATGGATGCCCTTAAAGAGAGGGCAGACATCACTGTGTTTGGCACTGATGTGGACTATGAAAAGGTGTGGAAGCTTTTGGACTTCACAGTAGATGGTCTTGTGCAGAAGGCTGTCAGAAGTGACAATTTCAGAGCGGATTTTCTTTTGGAAGAAGCTACTGAATATGTGGATATGATAAGGAATATGACTTTAAAATAAAGCAAAAAGGAGGACCTTATGAGTAAGTTCCTAGTAGCAGGTGTAACACAGATTGAGACTATCGTAAGAGTTGATAAGATTCCTGTAAGTTATGCTCCCCTTACAAGCGTGAATGATTCCATCTTCACAGCCATGGGTGGTGATGCCTACAATGAGTCTCTGGCTCTTAAGTGGCTTGGAGACGATGTCTGCTTCATGTCCATCGTTGGAAGGAATCAGGATCTGGGACTTATCAATCCGCCGGATCGTAAGATCACTCTTTCAACTGAATATATCATTCCTCAGATGAAGGAAACTCCAACTGAGGTTGTCCTTTACGACAAGGACAGGAAACAGCAGATCTTTGAGGATATCAAGGATCTTAGGGAGAATGTCTATGACATGAACATGGTGGCTCCAATTGCTGACAGCTGCGATATGATGGTCCTTGCCAATGCCAATTTCTGCAGGCCTTTTGCGAAAGCAGCTGTTGAATATGGCAAGCCAATAGCAGTAAACATAAGGAACTACCTTCAGGAAAAAGAAAAATACAACACGGATTTCCTTGAGCCGGCCAAGGTTTTATATTTCTCTGATGATACTCTTACAGAGGATCCATATGATTTCATCAAGAGGATCTCAGATACCTATGGAACAGAGATAATCATCCTTGGACAGGGCAGCGAGGGACTTATTCTCTTTGATAAGAGCAAGGATCTTCGGGTTCACTACAATACAGTTAAGACCAATGAGGTGGTCAATACCATTGGTGCCGGTAACGCACTGTTTGCCTGCTTCCTTCATTACTACATGGAGAACGGAGACAGCGTAAATGCCATCAAGAATGCACTTTTATTTGCTTCCTACAAGATCGGCTATATGGGAACATCAAATGGTTTCATGACACCAGAGCAGCTTGAGCAGTGGAGAAACCTTATCTGGGGCATCAAAAAGAATGCTTTTGAAGAAAATTCAAAGGGATAAACCCACTTGAAAGGATCATGATAAATGTGGTAAAGTAGAACTACGGAAACGTTACCGGTAACGGGCAAAATTTCCGTAGTTTTTCTTTAAAAAGGAGAGATGAATATGGCAAAAACAGCTAACAAATCCAGTAGAAAATGCGGTGTTTTACTACCAATCTTTTCACTTTCATCTGAGTACGGAATAGGTACTTTTTCAAAAGAAGCCTATGACTTTGTGGACTTTTTGGAGGAGGCAGGACAGAGCTATTGGCAGCTTTTGCCACTGGGACCTACTAGCTATGGTGACTCTCCATATCAGTCTTTTTCTACATTTGCAGGCAATCCATATTTCATCGATATCAATACTCTGATAGAAGAAGGGCTTCTTACTAAAAAAGAAGCAGATAAGTATGACTTTGGTGGCAGCGAGGAGTATATCGATTATGAAAAGATATATGACTCAAGGTTCAAACTCCTTAAAACTGCCTATGATAATTTCATCAAGAAGAGTAAATCTTTAGCAGACAGAGCCAAGAAGTTTGAGGCATATAAAAAGAGCCGTGACAATTTCTGGCTTGCTGACTATGCTCTTTTCATGGCGCTTAAAAACGAAAATGGCGGCAGAAGCTGGAATACCTGGGAAGAGGGTGTAAGGCTAAGGAAGCCTTCTGCGATCAAGGCAGCTAAGGAAAAGTACAAGGAAGAGATAGATTTTTACTGCTTCCTTCAGTTCCTTTTCTCTGAACAGTGGAGTAAGCTCAAGGCTTACGCCAACAAGAAGGGCATTGATATCATCGGAGATATTCCTATCTATGTAGCTTTTGACAGTTCTGATACCTGGGCTAATCCTGAGCTGTTCTATCTTGATAAAAACAACGAACCTGTTGAAGTTGCAGGATGTCCTCCGGATGCATTTTCAGCAACAGGCCAGCTCTGGGGCAACCCGCTGTACAAGTGGGATTACCACGAGAAGACTGGTTTTAAGTGGTGGCTTAAGAGAATTGCCCACTGCTACAAGATCTATGATGTTGTCAGGATCGATCACTTCAGAGGCTTCGATGAGTACTACGCAATTCCTTATGGAAATCCTACAGCAGAGAAGGGCAGATGGAGAAAGGGACCAGGCTACAAGCTCTTTGATGCTATGAAGAAGGAGCTGGGAGAGAAAAGAGTCATCGCTGAGGATTTGGGATTTTTGACAGAGTCAGTAATAAAACTTGTTAAGAGAACCGGATATCCAGGCATGAAGATATTGCAGTTTGCCTTTGACTCAAGGGAAGAGAGCGATTACCTTCCACATAATTACGTTAAGAACTGCATTGTTTATACTGGAACACACGACAATGACACCACAAGAAACTGGTTTGATAATCTTCCAAGAGCCGACAAGAAGTTCTGCAAGGAATACCTTGGCATCAAGAAGAGCAGCGACGCTGTGTGGGCTGTAATAAGATCAGCATTTGCAAGTGTGTCAGATACTGTTATAATTCCAATGCAGGACTATCTTGAACTGCCAGGATATGCAAGGATCAACACCCCATCAACACTGGGCGGCAACTGGGTATGGCGTCTTAAGAAGGATGCTCTTACAAAAGAGGTTGCTGGTAAGATGAACGACTTTGCAAGAATATACAGGAGATTACCATAAATAAATGTCAGAGATCACTATAGTTGAAATAGCCAGGCGGTGCGGCGTTGGAGTCAGCACCGTCTCAAGGGCTATCAATAACCACTCAGATATCAATCCTGAGACCAAAAAGAGAATAATGGCTGTTATCAAGGAGACGGGTTACATCCCCAATAACAGTGCGAGAAACCTAAAGAGAACTGATGCCAAGTGTATTGCGGTTCTGGTCAAGGGTATCACCAACCCATTCTTTGCACCAATGATAGAGGTGGTTGAGCAGGAAGTTGATAAGAGGGGATATGCACTGGTTCTTCGCCACGTTGAGGCCTATGAGAACGAGGTGGATGTGGCTCTTGAGCTTGAAAAAGAAAAGAGGCTCAGGGGCATTATCTTCATGGGCGGAAGTGCCAAGCACCCGGCAGACAAGATGAAGCAGATCGGTGTTCCATTTATCTTTACCACCATCGGATCTGACATATCTGAGGATTTTAACAGAAACGCCTACTCTACAGTTTCTGTGGATGATGAAAAAGAGAGCTTTAAGATGGTATCCCACCTGATCGAGATGGGACACAAAAAGATCGCCATCATGGCTGAGGGAAGCGATACTCCTTCAGTAGTACAGCTTCGTCTAAAAGGATATCTCAAGGCCCTTAAGGCTGCTGGTATCAAAGTGAACAACAACCTTATAAGGTACGTTGACCAGAGGATCTACACCATGGCCAACGGCTATGACACTGCAAAAGCCCTTATTGAATCGGGCGAAGAGTTTACAGCTCTTTACTGCATTTCAGATGTACTGGCTATTGGTGCACTGAGAGCCTTTGCAGATGCAGGACTAAAGGTGCCTGAAGATGTCAGTGTTGCTGGCTTTGACGGACAGGAACTCTCACAGTACTGTATACCGAGGCTTACAACCATCAGACAGCCACTTGTTGATATTTCAAAAGAGACCATAAGGCTCATCTTTGATATTATTGACAAGGAGAGTGGTCATAGGCATATAATATTCCCTGGTGAACTAATTGAAGGAGAATCAACCAGGAAAATATAATGAGTGAAGAAATATTTGAATACGAAGGCTATACAGGGTCAGTTAACCACGACAGGAAGGCTGACTATTACACAGGTGAGGTCACCATTGACGGGAGGATCTACACCTATGAAGGAGATTCTCTAGAGGAGCTTCGCGAGGATTTTGAGGATATCATTGATTCCATCATCGCCTTTGACGAGATGGGAGATGACGAAGACCCTGAGGAGGACTGACGTTTATGAAAGACGCACTGGACATTTTTCTTAAGTATGTGCTGCCCTTTATAGCCGCATATCTTATAAATATAGTGATGAACAAGTTCCTTAGCAAAGAGTTTCTAAGGGGCAAGATTCATCTTATTTTTTTGAAGGGCATTATTCTTGCTGTGATATGGGCAGCTGCTGCTCTGACTGCGCTTAGCGGTATTCCTGCTTTTGAAAAAACATGGGAGACAGCCATTGCTTCATCGGGAATAGCTGCTGTTGTTCTGGGTCTTGCAGCCCAGTCAACTCTTGCAAATGTGTTTGCAGGGATAGCTCTTTCTGCATCAAGTTCAAGGCCTTTTGATATTGGTGACAGGATCAAGATCGACAACTATGATCCTGGATTTGTTGAGAACATCACACTTCGTCACACGGTCATCAAGACCTATCAGAACGAGATCATCTATATTCCCAATTCAATTGCAGGTGCTTCGACCATAGTAAACTACACTCAGGAGGACTCTTTTTCCTATCCTATCAGAGTGCAGGTTGCCTATGGCACGGACATGGACAAGGCAATGAATGTTATGGCAAGCGCCATCTATTCTCATCCCAAGCACTATGGCGTAAGACCGGCGGTGCTTTGCAAGAGCTGCGACGACAGCGGAGTTACTCTCCAGGCTCTTGTTGAGACCAAGGACTTTAAGGACAATCCAAGAGCCTGCTCTGAGTGTCTTGTGGAGATCATGAAGCGCTTCAAGGAAGAGGGAATCGAGATTCCATACAACAAGCTGGTACTACTTAAAGGTGAAGAGTAAAACAATAAATGGGGGTTTATTATGGGTAAGCTTTATTTCAGGTATGGAGCTATGGGGAGCTCTAAAACAGCCAATGCGCTGATGGTTCGCTACAACTATTTAGAGAAGGGACAGAACTGCATTCTTCTAAAGCCCAAGACTGAAAACAGAGATGGCGAGATGGTGGTAAGATCCAGAATGGGACTGGAAGCCGAGTGCATCTTTGTGGAAGATTTTTTGGATGAAGTTGTAAATGAATGGTTCACAAAAAAGAGCTCAGCATGGAAGAAACTGGACTGTGTTCTTGTAGATGAAGCACAGTTTTTAACTGAGGAGCAGGTAGACCTTCTTGCAGAGGTTGTTGATAAGTACGACCTCCCTGTTATCTGCTACGGACTTCGCACAGACTTTACCAGCCATCTCTTCTCAGGTTCCAAGCGCCTTATGGAGATTGCCAACTACATCGAGGAAGTTCCCACAGTATGCTGGTGCGGTCGCCGTGCCCACTTCAATGCCCGTGTATCAAACGGCAAGATTGTTCGCGACGGCGAGCAGATCATGATGGGCGGCAATGAATCCTACGTCTCTGTCTGCCGCAGACACTTCCTTTCAGGCGAAGTGGACGGCAAGAGAGAAAGAGATATACAGGAGTGAAACTAAAACAAGACACGGGGACGGTTCTGCTGACATGGGGACGGTTCTACTGTCAGGTTTTATTTTGATAAAACCTGACAGTAGAACCGTCCCCATGTCAGCAGAACCGTCCCCGTGTCTTGTTTTACAGGGCAGCCAGATCTACCTGCTGCACAGTTCCGACGCCTCCGCTCTCCCGAAGGAATACGCCTGAGGCTCTTGTCATAGCCTGCATGGCGAAGGAGCTTCCAAAGTGAGAATATTCAGTGTCGGCCTTGCCAAGGTGGATGGCTCCAACGTCAGCTTCTTTGAGACCCAGCAGGGTATCTGTTCCGTCTTCGTTTCTGATCCAGATCTTTAGCTGGTCGTAGATCTTGTCGTTTTCGTCGATCCAGCCGTTACCGTCCATATCATAGGCAGAAAGATCTTTAAAACCGTCCCCCGACTTTGTTCCAAAAAGTTCCGAGCCATCCCCGATCTTTCCGTCACCGTTTTTGTCAAGTGCCAGAAATCCTGAGCCCTCTCCCAGATTTGAAATTTCTTCTTCCTGCCCATCAGCGTCAAGGTCAAAGAAAAAGCTCTGATCGCTGATACTGGTCACACCACTTCCCACATTGATAACAAGAGGATCAATAAGACTTACGGCGCTGGCTACATCGATTCCGGCGTATTCGCAGAGCCTTCTTGACATGGAGAAGTTGACTCCAAAGTCAATGACCCTGCCATCTTCTGTAAGAGCAGTGCCTGTGCCGCTAAAGGTTGTCTCCTCAGTTTCAATATGAGCAACCTCGATAGTGGTCTTTTTTACAAACATGTTGTCAGTCAGCATGTTTGCAGTGTTTGACAAGGTCTTTGCGTATCCCCTGCTCTGGCCATCGCCACCAAAGACCTGAAGGAGCTTTAAGATCCTTTCAAGGAGCATGTTTCTAAGCTCCATGATCTGATTCTCAAGACTTGAAATTTCTTTGGTCAGGTACTCTGACTTTGAGGGTTTAAGCGACATGTAGCTGTCGCTGCTTATGGCCTCATCCTGGGAAGATGCATCTGAAAGCTCAAGCTGGTCCATTTTCTTTTCCTGGCTCTGAAGGCTTTCAAGGAATGCGCTTCTTGTCATGGTCTGGGTCTTCATGGTCACGCTTTTTTCCTGGGTAAGATGGTGACTGGAGACCAGGTTTACGTTGCTTTGTGCAATTTTCATGGTACCTCCTTTGTGTTCAGGCAAAAGCCATTCTCTGAGGTGCGAACTGCCGCGCAGACGACAGTTTTTTCCACAAAAAATGGACCTTCACCCAGATGAAAGTTTACTCATCCCTGAAGATCCATGCTTTCCTTAGCTGTATTATATATATCGGTATTCGCAAAAAGAATCATTATAGAGCAAAAAAAAGTTTTAATTTTCAGATTTTTCAAGATTTTTAATATAAATTTAATCAGCATTGACCCATTAATATGAGAAAATAAAATGGACGTAATATGAATAGATTAATGGGTGGAATTATATGAAGGTAGCTTGCGTATCAATAGATATACTGCATCCGGTCCTTACAAGTTTATATGATTGTGGCTGTGAAATCATGAAGATTTTCACCTGCAAAACCGATAATATTACTGAATTTAATATCAAGACCGTTGCTTTTGCAAAAGAGCATGACATCCCGCTGCAGATGGAGCGCATTACCAAGGGCGACCTCTATGACCTGGTGGCAGAGGGGTGTGATTTTGTGCTGGTTGGAGGGTACTACTATGTGATTCCTGTAATAGATGAGCTTCGGATCGTGAATACCCATCCAGCATATCTTCCAATAGGAAGGGGCGCATGGCCAATGCCGCTGACAATCCTTAAGGGCCTTACAGAGAGCGGGATCACAATGCACCGCATGACGCAGGGCCTTGATGAGGGGGACATCATCCTCAGGGAAAAAGTTCCTGTATATCCCGGCGATGATCTGCAAAAATTGACAATGAGACAAAACGACCTTATCCCTTCAATGGTTAAAAGGCTTGTTGAAGATTTTGATGAGCTATGGGACAATGCAGTCCCTCAGGACAATGCCATTGCAGAATACTGGGATATGCCAAAGGAGGATCAGTATACTGTCACCAGCGATATGAATTTTGACAGCGCCGATCTTATTCTCAGAGCTTTTAAAGGCTATGAATGCTTTTATATTGATAACCAGAGCGGTGACAGGTTTGAGATCATAGACGGTGTAGCATGCAAGTCTGAGGATGAAGCTCAATATCCATCAGATTCGCTTAAGATCAAGGATGGATACATTCTCTGTGAAAGGATGCGAAAGCTTCAATAATGGAACAATGTGATTTAAGAAGTATAGAATTGGACATGGCTGATACTATATCTTCACTGTATGAAAAGTATGGATACGGCGATAGTGCGCATGCTTTTAATTCACTGTATATATGGGCGAAAGATATGGATATCAAAGCATATATAAGTCCTGAGCTTTATGCTGCAAAACTGGTTTCAAAGGGCGAGAATACCTGGTTTTCACCTGTGGGCTGCGAGGAAGAAAAGAAAAGCTTTATTGCTGACAGGCTCAGGGAAAAAAATCTGGTATTCAGATATATGACCAAAGAGGACGCCAAATTTTTAAATGAGAATTTCCCCGGTGCTTTTGAGATCGAACCGGCTATAAATGACAGTGAATATGTATATGACAGAGATACCATAGAAAACCTGCCGGGAAAGGGACTTTCCAGAAAAAGAAGGTATGTAAAGCAGCTAAAAAAAGAACACACCTTTGAGATCAGAAAAATCAGCCCTGAAACCCTTCCGGACATCAGATATATTTTGGGAATATGGCGCAGAAACAAGGATTACGACCCTGACTGCAATGACCAGGGTGCCCTTGAAGCCATGCTTTCATCTTATTCAGACATGAATATCGACGGAGTAGTCATATATATGGACAATGCTCCGTGCTCGGTAGCAGCCGGTTACTATCTGAGTGGCGACACCGTAGATGCTTGCCTTCAGAAGTCGGCGATAAACATATACGGTCTTCAGTACTTTGTCAGACAGGTCTTTTCATCATCTTTTCCTGAACAGGTAAAGTTTTATAACTATGAGGAAGATCTCGGCATTGAAGGCTTAAGACAGGCAAAAGAATTCATGCATCCATTTTCAATGGTTGATATGTACACAGGTAAACAGATATGACAAAAGGAAAAGTATCGGAATTTACAAAGCAGATGTTTGCAAAGCAATACCTGCCGGCACTGTCCTCTGCAGTTGTACTGTCAGTGGCGGATATGGCAGATGCTCTGGTAGTCGGAAACAGGATGGGAGCGACAGGACTTGCAGCAATTGCTTTTTCGATTCCCGTTTTCATGATCTACAACGTTATAATGCACTCCTTTGGCTTGGGTGGCGCGGTTTATTTTTCGGGCAGGATGTCCAAGGGAAAAGAAGATGAGGCCAAAGCCGATTATCACGGAATGCTTGCTACAGTTTTCGCTCTGGGAATCATCATCGCCATTTTGGGAAATGTTTTTACGGAACCCATTACATCCATGCTTGGAGCCAGCGCTTCCAATCCGGAACTGTTTGGGGCTACAGCTGTATATTTGCGGATATTGTTCATAACGGCACCGTTCTTTTTCTTTTCCTACACAGTGGGATATTACATGAGAAATGATGATCTGGCCTGGGAGACTTCTATCGCTTCACAGATCGGAAACGGCTGCGATTTCTTTTTCAATATCATTCTTGTGCTGTTCTGCGGCATGGGAGTTATGGGAGCAGCTCTTTCAACCTTGCTGGGAGCCATTATAACCAGCGGTATAGAATTATTTTTCATTTATTACAAAAACTCACATTTGCGCATTCTTCCGATCAGATGCAGCTTCAGGAATGTGCTCAGGAATTTCAGGACCGGAGTATCATCCTGCATCTCGTACATATATACCTTCGTATTTATCCTGATAGCTAACAATGCTCTGTTCAGGATCGCGGGAGAGCTGGGAGTGGCTGTCTTTGAGATCGTTCAGAGCATAAGCTACATGATGACCTATGTGTTTAATGCGATAAGCATGGCTGCTCAGCCTATCCTGAGTACCTATGAGTCGGAGTGTAATTTTGAAGAAAGCGACAGGACTCAGGGACTTCTTAGAAATGTAACGGCAATCACCTCCGTTATCCTTATCGTATTCATAGCCGTCTTTGCGGAGCAGATTTGTACTCTGTTCGGATTGAGCGGGACGGAGGCGCTTGAATACGGAACTTATGCACTCAGAATGTTCTGCCTGTGTATCTTTTTTGCAGGGATCAATATATTACAGGCCAATATCTATACCTCAAGAGGTATAGCAGTTCCGGCCTTTATCCTGACCAGCCTTCGAGGATTTGTGATAGTCATGCCGGTGATGCTCATCTGCATAGCTATTGGTCAGAGGGCTTTTTGGTACACCTACTCTGTTACGGAAATAATCACCTGTCTGGTGATATTCATTTATCTGAAGTTCTTCTTAAAAGAGACGAAGCGTGTGGACAAGGAGAGGATCTATTCGAAAACACTGCGGAGCAATTTAGAGGAACTCAATCAGATGCTTCCCCAGATCGAAGAGTTTTGCGAGAAATGGGAAGCTGATATGAAGCAGATGTACTATGTTCAGATGACTGTTGAGGAGGTCTGCTCGGCCATTATCCAAAGTGGTTTTGCGGGAGCGGGACGGGATGAAGGCCTGATCCAGCTCACACTGATAGCCAACGGCCAGAAAGGATTTGCGCTGAACATCAGAGATAATGCAGTAAGTTTTAACCCTTTTGCGCTGGATAAAAAGAGCCTTGAAGACTTTGACGATTCTTCTGCAGAGGATTTTAACGCTCTTGGAATGGATATTATAAAACAAAAAGCAAAATCTTTTTATTACAGAAGATATCAGGGATTCAATACGATGGTGGTGAAGATATGAAAAGTACAAAGAAAATGTCATTGGGCGCAAAAAGTGTTTTGATGGTTATCATTATGGTTACTGTCCTTAGTTTTGTGGAGGGAAGCCTTACCAAGATAGTATTTGACAGGACCATTAATTCCGAATACGAAAAGAATGTTACCAATCTGGCACACACTGTGGCTGTAAGTGTAGACGGAGATACTATCGATTACCTGAAAAATCAGGTGATGGATGTATATGAGAGTCTTGATAAAAAGGTTGGAAGCGAGATGATGGGAACTCCGGAATTTGATGAGTATATCAGCCATTTCCAGTACATCAAGGAGACTCCTGAATACAAGAGTGAGCTCGAAAAACTGCAGCGTATAAGCCGGGCAAACGGAGTAGACATATATGTAGTCTATGTGTACCCAAAGGAAAAGATAACCTTTTATGTGGCTGATGGCTCAGAAATAGCCAATGACCCTGGCGTATATGATCCCCTTTATGAAGTAAATTACGCTGTCTTGGATGATCCTTCTATCGGTTATCCCGCATATATTACCAACACTCCGGAATACGGTTGGCTGATTACCGCCGGATATCCGATCTACAATTCAAAAGGTGAAGTTGTGGCATTGGGACTTGCGGATATCTCAATGAACGATATCAAGGCGAAGGAGCAGGCTTTCACAATGCTTCTGCTTCTTGTGACTCTCATCATAGGACTTGTACTTAGTGTGATATATATTTTCTCAATCAAGAAAAGAGTTGTTTCCCCGATCAACAAGCTTTCAACTGCTGCGCTCAATTACTACGGCACTGAGACCGAGAGAGGCCACGCCTTCAGCGGTCTTAATATCACTACCGGTGATGAGATAGAAAACCTCTCCGATGCCATGAAGCATATGGAGCAGGATATAAATGAATACATCACCAACCTCACTGCAGTTACTGCAGAAAAAGAGAGGATTGGAGCAGAGCTTAATGTAGCAACCCAGATCCAGGCAGATATGCTTCCAAGGATCTTCCCTACTTTCACAGACAAGAAAGAGTACGAGCTCTTTGCTTCCATGGACCCTGCCAAGGAAGTTGGTGGTGACTTCTACGATTTCTTTATCATAGATGATACGCACCTTGGCCTTGTAGTTGCAGACGTTTCAGGAAAAGGAGTTCCTGCTGCTCTGTTTATGGTCATTGCAAAGACACTAATCAAGAACCGCGCTATGATGGGCGGAACACCTGGTGAAGTTCTTGCTTACGCCAATGATCAGCTCTGCGAAGGTAATGACGCTGAACTATTTGTAACTGTATGGTTTGCAATAATTGATGTTACAACAGGAAAGGGTATTGCTGCCAACGCAGGTCACGAGCATCCTGCCATCAGAAGAGCTGGCGGCGAGTTCGAACTTTCAATCTACAAGCACTCCGTTGCAGTTGCAACCATGGAGGGCATCAAGTTCAGAGAGCACGAATTTGAGCTGGGCCACGGCGACACATTGTTCTGCTACACCGACGGTGTCACAGAGGCTACAGATGCGCATAATGTACTGTTTGGAAATGACAGACTCCTTGAAGCTCTCAACAAGGATCCTGATGCAAACGCTGAGCAGATCTGCAAGAATGTTAAGGATTCCATCAACGAATTTGTTGGCGAAGCTCCTCAGTTCGACGACATCACAATGCTGTGCGTAAAGTTTAACTAAACAAGACACGGGACGGTTTGCTGACACGGGGACGGTTCTACTGCTGGCGGGGGTGGACCATGGGGACGGGGTTAGTGGATCATTGGGATGACTCCCAATGATCCACTAACCCCGTCCCCATGGTCCACCCCCGCCAGCAGTAGAACCGTCCCCGTGTCAGCAAACCGTCCCCGTGTCTTATTTTAGATGTTGTTCAGGGAAATGAGCATCTCGGCGGTCTCTACCATATTGGTGCCGGAGTCCATGGCACAGCGCTGAAGGTATTTGTGGGCTTCGGGTTCTGACATGTGATGGCGTTCCATAAGGAGTGCCTTGGCTTTTTCGATGGTTTTCTTATCGGCGTCGCTTCGATTGAGGCGGCGCTGCTTTGATTTTTTGCGAAGGCTCTGAACACCTTCCAGCATAAGGTTTATGGTGGAATAGAATTCATCTGTTTTTAGGGGAGCCTGCAGGAACATGAAGTTCTCTGAGTGGGGCTCTGTGGGAACGTGGGAGGCGGAAGCGATAAGGAGCATCTTAAAGTAGGGAGGAAGATCAAGTAAGAGCTCTGAATAGAGCATGTCGTTTAAGCGGTAGCCACAGATGATGACTCCGCTTCCAAGATCGTCCATGGCAGAAAGAGCCTGCACACCTGATGAAACAGATGTCACGCTGTCAAATCCGCCGCGGGATAATATGCTTTTGAAATTCTGTATATCTTTTGGCTTTGCAAAAGCAATGATAATGTTCACGTAAAAATGCTCCGGCGTCCTTATGAATTCAAAAATTTAGAAAAGGTTTAAATATCTTTTTATCTCCCACTGGGTCACACAGGTGCGGAAGTCCTTCCACTCTGATCTCTTGGCGTCGAGGAACTTGTTGTAGACTGATTCCCCAAGAACTTCTTGTACGAAAGGATCTTTTTCATAGGCTGCTATGGCTTCTCCAAGAGTTCTTGGAAGTGTCTCAAAGGTGCTGTCCCTAAGCTCATCCTCAGAGACGCGACCAAGGTTCTTGTTGAGCTCCTGTGGAGGAGTCATTCTCTTTTCAATACCTTCAATACCTGCAGCCAGGATGAGGGCAATGGCAAGGTAAGGATTGCAGGTGGCGTCGGGGTTACGGATCTCGATCCTGGTACCTTCGCCGCGGCCTGCAGGAACGCGGATAAGGGCACTTCTGTTAGCAGAAGAAGAGGACCAGGTAATGTTTACAGGAGCATCATAGCCTGGAACAAGTCTCTTGTAGGAGTTTACGATGGGGTTCGTGATAAGTGTCATGCCCTTTACGTGGGACAGAACGCCAGCTATAAAGTACTGCGCAGTGTCTGAGAGGGATGATCCGCTTTCTGAAGCAAACAGATTTCTGCCGTTTTCGTCCTCTGCGATGATATTGATGTGCATGCCAGAGCCGCTTATGCCTTCAGTTGGCTTTGGAAGGAAGGTTGCATAAAGACCGTGCTTCTTGGCAATAGTCTTTACTGCCATTCTGAAGGTCATGATCATGTCTGCGATGCGCTTGGCATCCTCTGCCCTGAAGTCTATCTCATGCTGGGCAGGTGCGATCTCGTGATGGGATGAAGAGATGTCAAAGCCCATTTCCTCAAGGTTTAAGATGATGTCACGGCGAACGTTTTCTCCCTGGTCAGCTGGAGCAACGTCAAAATAGCCACCATTTTCCTTGGTCCTGGTGGTGGGCTGTCCGTCGTCGTCATAATCAAAAAGGAAGAACTCAGCCTCTGGATTTATCTTAAAGTTAAGACCCATGGCTTTAGCCTTTTCTACAACTCTTTTAAGGATGTTTCTTGGATCGCCTGAAAATGGCTTTCTGTCGATGGTGTAGACATCGCAGAACATCCTGGCAACCTTGCCTGCCTGGGGACGCCAGGGATAGATCTCGAAGCTGTCAAGGTCAGGGTAAAGATACATGTCGCTTTCATCGCTCCTTACAAAGCCCTCTACAGATACGCCGTCAAACATGCACTCATTGTTAAGAGCGCTCTCAAGCTGGCTTGCCGCAATGGCGATGTTTTTTGGAACGCCAAAGATATCGCAGAACTGAAGCCTTATAAATGCTACGTCCTCCTCTTCGACGATCCTGAATATGTCTTCCTTAGTGTATTTCATGGTAACCTTCCTCCTATCACAAATACATTTGGATACTTAGATATAATTAAAGGCGCCAGAAACAGCGAACAGAATATGTTCGGGTTCTGGCGCCTTTGCCTTCAAGGCATATTTTATCGGAAAAAAGATTTACAGGCAACAAATATTTAGTATAATTGAAATGATTTTTTGTTAACCTGTCCATCAGAGAAATGGAGCTAATATGAGCTGGGAAGCAAACGTACGAAAGGTTGTTCCATATGTTCCTGGAGAACAGCCCAAGATCAAGAATATAATAAAACTCAACACCAATGAGAATCCCTATTCTCCATCGCCCCTGGTTTATGAGGCATACAAGGAGACTGATCTTGATGATTACAGGAAATATCCTGATCCAACCTGCAGTGAACTGGTGGATTCCATCGCATCATTTTATGGTGTGAAAAAAGAGAATGTGTTTGTGGGAGTTGGCTCTGACGATGTCCTTTCCATGGCCTTCCTCACATTTTTTAATTCTGATAAGCCCATTCTTTTCCCGGATATAACCTATTCGTTTTATGATGTGTGGGCAGACCTTTACAGGATCCCTTACAAGCAGATCCCGCTTAAGGATGATTTTACCATCGATCCTCTTGACTATTACACAGAAAACGGTGGAATTGTGATCGCAAACCCCAATGCTCCTACAGGAGCCAAGATGCCTCTTTCGGAGATCGAGGACGTGATAAAGAGTAACAGGGACGTTGTGGTCATTATTGATGAGGCTTATGTTGACTTTGGCGCTGAGAGCGCACTGCCACTTATCGATAAGTACGATAACCTCCTGGTTGTAAGGACATATTCCAAGTCAAGGTCACTGGCGGGACTTCGCATTGGCTACGCCTTTGGATGTGAGAAGCTTATTGGGTATCTTTTGGACGCCAAGTTCTCTTTTAACTCCTACACCATGAACATGCCATCTCTTAAGCTTGGCGCCGCTGCCATGAGAGACAAGGAGTACTTTGAGAAGACAGTGGCCAAGGTGGTTGCCACAAGGGAGAGGTTTGAAGCTTCTCTTAGGGAGCTTGGATTTGAGTTTGCAGATTCGTCAACAAACTTTGTCTTTGCGAAACATCCAGGTAAGTCGGGAAAAGAGATATTTGAACATCTAAGAGCTAATGGTATAATAGTGCGTCGCTTTGACAAGCCAAGGATCAGCGAGTATCTTAGGATTTCCATCGGAACTGATGAGGAGATGGACAAGCTCATCAGTGTGCTAAAAGAGTTTCTATAAAAATACAGTTAGGAGATTATGAATGCTTAAGCAGTATATTATTGTTTTTTTTATTTCAATGGTTCCACTTATTGAGCTCAGGGGCGCAGTTCCCTACGCTATTGCAAGCGGCCTTCCGGTTTTGCCAAGCTACATTGTAGCCATCATTGGCAACATGATCCCGGTGCCTATCATCTTTTTCTTCGCAAGGAAGGTTCTTGAGTGGGGAAAAGACAAACCGGTCATCGGAAAGTTCTTTACCTTCTGCCTCGAAAAAGGACACAAGGGCGGAGAGAAGCTTAAAGAGAAAGCTGGAAAGGGACTCTACTGGGCGCTTTTCCTCTTTGTGGGAATTCCTCTTCCGGGAACTGGTGCATGGACAGGAACTCTTGCTGCATCAATCCTGGACATGGATTTTAAAAAGAGCGTAACTGCTACAGTTTGTGGCGTTGTTCTTGCAGGTATCATAATGGGTTCAGGAACCAAGATCATCATGCTGATCAGCAGCCTGTTCTGATATATCTGCACATTTGAAAGGTAAGAGATATGGAAGCTTATACCGATTTTGCAAAAGTATACGATACCTTTATGGATGAAACCCCATACGATGTATGGGGTGATTTTGTCTCCACGCTTATAGATAAGTATGGAGTGTCTAAGCCGGCAAAGGGCAGCCAGGAAGAGAAGACTAAAGCGTATTCAACCAAAGAAGATTCTGAGGATGCGTTAAATGAAGAGAAAAATCTCGTGGTAGAACTTGGCTGCGGAACAGGCTCTTTTACCCAGGTCATGAAAAGCCGCGGCTATGACATAATGGGAATCGACATGTCTCCTGAGATGCTGAATCTTGCAAGGCAAAAGAGTGCAGATGCTGGGATGAACATTATGTACCTTGAGCAGGATATGAGGGAGCTTGATCTTTACTGCACTGCAGGGACCATAGTCAGTGTCTGCGACAGCGTGAATTATGTTCTTGAGGATGAGGAGATCATAGAGACCTTCAAACTTGTGAACAACTTCCTGTACCCGGGTGGAGTGTTTATTTTTGACTTTAACACTCTTCATAAATACAGGGATGTCATTGGGGATACCACAATTGCAGAGAACCGTGAGGACTGCAGTTTTATCTGGGATAACTATTATGACGATGAAAGTCACATCAACGAGTATGATCTGACAATCTTTGCCAAGGTTGATGCTCAAAAAGAACTCTTTGCCAGGTCAGTGGAGACCCATTATCAGAGAGGTTACACACTGGATGAGATGAAATCCTTTGTGGAGGCAGCAGGGCTTGTTTTCATAATTGCCATCGATGCTGACACACATGAAAGCCCTTCAGACGATAGCGAGAGAATCTACATCGTAGCAAGGGAACAGGGAAAATAAAAAAAGAATAAATTTTACTTTCTGTATCTTATATTTTTCTAAAGTCACTGTCGTTTTGTGATGAAATAGCCGATAATTAGTGTACGTATTTTGGGATATTTATGGCTGAGCATTCGGAATCAGAATACAGGAGGTATAATGATGCGAAAAAAATTTCTAGCCAGTGTCATGATCTTTGTTATGGCACTAAGTCTTCTTTCCGCTTGCGGCAAACAGGCAAATGACCACGCAAGTGAGAGTCCTGCAGAAGAATCATCGACAGATACTGGAAGTGATGGCACAGGGGAAACAACTGCTTCCTGGCCTACTACACTTACTAACTCTGTACACAACAGTGCTGCTCCTGACTGGACTGAGTACAATCAACTTATCTTCAACATCAAAAACACAACAGACTACAATGAGCGCGAGACTATGATGCATCGCGCTGAAGATATTCTCATGTCAACAGGCGCCATAGTGCCATTGTATTACTATAACGATCCTTATCTTATGAAGTCTTCGATTGATGGGATCTATGCATCAATCTTTGGTACCAAATATTTTATGTATGCAAAGGGCTGTGCAGACAATACGCTACGGGTGAGCCTTTCATCTGACCCAACATATCTTGATCCGGCACTTAACTCTTCAGTGGATGGAGCATGCCTTGTGGCTAATACATTTGCCGGACTTTACACATATAATCCTGAAGGAGAGTGCATTCCTGCTCTGGCTGATGAGACAAACCCCTATGAGGTGTCTGAAGATGGACTGAATTACACCTTCCATTTGAAAAAAGGCCTTCAGTGGTCAGACGGTTCTCCTCTTACTGCATCAGATTTTGTTTACTCCTGGAACAGGGCAGTGGATCCATCACTCAATGCAGATTATGGTTACATGTTCAGCAATTTTGCAGGGTATGATGACGGAAAGGTAAAAGCTAAGGCTGTAGATGACACGACTTTGACTTTTACGTTGACATCGCCTTGTGCATATATACTTGATCTGATGGCGTTCCCAATCTTTTTTCCAGTAAATCAGGCCTGCGTAGAGGCATCTGATCCGGATGGCGTAAATCCTGGTGCATGGGCAGAATCCACTGGTTTTGTTGCAAGTGGTGCATTTACATTACAGTCCTGGACTCCGGGAGATCGTATGGTCTATGTGAAGAATCCATATTTTTACGATGCTGACAATGTTGTGATCGATCAGCTTGTATTCATACTTACTTCAGATGAAGAGGCTATTTATAGCGGATATCAAAATGGCGAGATCGACTTTGCTGATTCAGTTCCTACAGATGAGATCTCAAAACTGCTTTCTTCAAATGATCCTGAATTTGTTATAGCACCAAGTCTTGGAACATACTATTTTGCATTTAATGTAAACAGTCATATGTTTGACGGAAAGTCCTCTGCAGAGGCAGCAGCTATGAGACGCGCAATGGGACTTTTGGTTGACAGGTCCTATATAGTCAAAAACATTGGCCAGACAGGACAGGTGATCGCTACTTCCTTCATTCCTGAAGGGATGCTTGATGGAAACGGCGGTGTCTTTAAAGCTAATGATGAAAAGTACTCCTTCCCTGATGAAGCTTCAACTGGCTACTATGCAGCAGAAAAGACGGATGCTTCTGTAACAGAGGCAAAGGCTCTTTTGGAAGAAGCCGGATTTTCTTTTGGCTCAGATGGAAAGCTCTCACCTGAAACACCTCTTGCCTTTGAGTTCCTTACCAACGACAGTCAGTCACACGTTCTGGTGGCTGAGGCAATAAAAAGAGATTTTGCAGAAGTCGGAATTGAAGTTACAGTGGTCAAGGAAGACTGGCCGACATTTTTGCAGGACAGAAAAGACGGCAATTATGACGTTGCTCGTGAAGGATGGCTTGCAGATTTTAATGATCCAATAAACATGCTTGAGATGTTCATTACTGAGTCTGGTAACAATGACCCTCAGTTTGGTAGAGAGCCATTTGAAGAGGAAGAATAAGGAGGCAGGCACTTATGTTTAAGAAAACGAGTTTACTATCCAAGATGCTTCTTGGAATAATTCCCGCTGTTGCGCTGGCTCTTATTCTGGTAACAGCAGTCAGCGTCAGCAGGTCATCCAATGCGATAGAGGATCTGACAGCGCAGAAGGCAGAAGAATCGATCCTTGCTAATGTCAGTGATATAAATGCAACGCTGATGACTTTAAGATCCACAGCCACAACTTTGGCAAACACAGTTGGAGGAACATACAGTTCAACTGACCTTGATGTGTACCAGGCTATTTTTAAAAAGACTGTTATGTCAAGCGATGTTATATCAGGATCTGGCATCTGGTTTAAACAGGGCGTGTACGAACACAGAACCTATGCAGGCCCATATTGGTACAGGGATGGAGATACCATAACTTATACAGATGAATATTCAAATGCAGATTATGACTATTTTAACCAGGAGTACTATACAATAGCAGCTTCTCTTCCAGAAGGAGCTTCCAATATAACAAATCCATATTATGACCCTTCAAGCGGAAAGGTAATGGCTACCTGTTCAGCGCCAATTTATGACGTGGCGGGTTATTACTCCGGATGTATCACAGTTGATATCTATCTTGATGCTATCCAGAATATGGTTTCAGGTATTTCTCTTGGTAAAAATTCAAATCCAATACTGCTTGATTCAGCCGGTGTTTATCTCTACGATGTGGATGCAGAGAAGATTGTCAACGCTATGAATATCGCCAGTGACCCAAATGCTTCACTGGCAGCAGCAAGCTCCGAGATAATGGCAAACGACAGCGGAGTTACTTCTTTTATGCAAAATGGTGAGAAGTATCTTCTGTTTTATGGAACTGTTCCGGATGTGAACTGGAAGCTGGCAGTGACGCTTCAGGAAAAAGAAATGAATGCCAGTGTTATTGCTATCAGAACATTCCTGATCATTATCTGCGTTGTGGCACTGGTGATATGTGTTGGTATCATAACACTTCTTGCTCTGTCCATAGTAAGAAATGTTAACAGCGTTAAAGTCTTTGCAGGAAATCTTGCCAAGGGTGATTTTACTATCGACCGCATCAAGTCAAAGAGTACTGATGAGCTTGGTCAGATGTCACTGTCCCTCAACAATATGTTTGAAAGCAACAAGTCTGTTATATCGCAGGTTTCTGAGGAGTCAGGACGTATAGGAGAGGCATCATCAAATCTTGGCAATATGGCTGAGCAGCTTACAAACGACTTCCAGGTGATCCGAAGCAACATGACTGGTGTCAATGATGCGATGATGAGCGCATCAGCTGCAACAGAAGAAGTTAATGCATCTATAGAAGAAGTAAATGCTTCGGTACAGATGCTTTCTGGTCAGGCTGATAAGACAAGGCATCAGGCAGATGATATACAGCGCAAGGCAGCAGACATAGAGGAAAACTCAAGGAAAGCCAGTGAAAATGCAGCGCTTATTGCTTCTGAGAGAGAAAGAGATGTAGAGGAAGCAAATGCCCAGGCTGAAGTCGTAAAGGAGATCGGATCTTTAGCAGACTCCATTGCGGAGATCGCAGACCAGATAAATCTTCTTTCCCTCAATGCTTCTATAGAGGCAGCAAGGGCTGGAGAACACGGAAAAGGCTTTGCGGTCGTTGCTTCTGAGATCAACAAGCTTGCTGGAGATACAGCAGAAGCTGTCGGACAGATACAGGGAACTGTCGATAATGTTCAGGCTGCATTCCAGAATCTGCTCAATGCATCCAATGAACTTATCAAGTTCCTCAATGAAACAGTTAAGACCGATTATGACAATTTCGTAAACATCGCTCAGGAATATGGTAAGGATGCCGAGTCCTTTGGACAGCAGTCCGGATCCATCGCTGAAATGGTGGAGACAATAAGAGGAGCTATGAACGAAGTAAGCTCTGCTATTCAGAACATTACAGAGTCTACGCAGGATACAGCTTCGAGAAGCTCAGAGATCACTGATACAGTCAATACGGTATCAGGAGTTGTGGACAACGTCTCAGACATGTCTGTGCGTCAGCAGGAAATTTCAAGGACTCTGTCAGATGTTGTAGGAAAGTTCAAACTGGAATAAAAAAGATGATCCCCAGGTGTCAGGTTTCTGACTGCCTGGGGATTTTTTCAGAGTACTTAATCTATTTCTATAACACCTTCAAATACTGTGGTTGCAGGACCTTCCATGATAACAGAAGATTCGGAGTTTCCATCCCAGGTGCAGGTCACGATACCGCCAAGGACGTGAACATTTACAGTGGCGTCTGTGTGGCCATTTAAGATGCAGGCTACTGTTGTTGTACAGCATCCTGTGCCGCAGGCAAGAGTTTCGCCGGTTCCCCTCTCCCAGACTCTCATGTGGACATTGCCACGGTCATCTACTTTTACAAACTCGGTGTTGGTCCTGTTTGGGAAGTATTCATGGTTTTCAAATTGTGGTCCGATGTGTTCTATGTCAAAGCTTTCAAGATCCATATCATCGGGAAGGAAAACAACAGCATGGGGATTGCCCATGGAGACACAGGTCATGTGCCAGTCTCGTCCTGCTGCGCTTATAGGATAGTCGATCACAGCATCCTTAGGTATCCCAGGAAGTGAGCTGGTGCTGTCAGCATTTACAGAAACCGGAACCTCGGCTGCCTTAAGGATTGGAGCACCCATATCTACCTTGACGCTCGTTACCTTGTCATCAGCACCTACCGCAAGGTTTATGTACTTGTTCTTGCCTGCACTTACGATGGTGAGCTGTTTTTTATTGGTAAGACGATGGTCATACACATACTTGGCTACGCATCTTATGCCGTTGCCGCACATCTCTGATCTTGAGCCGTCAGCATTGTACATTTCCATTTCAAAATCAACTGCCGGGTCATCCACTGGGTTTATGAAGATAAGTCCATCGGAGCCTATCCCAAAGTGTCTATCGGAGACCTTTCTGGCCAGGGCTGGTTTATCTTTCTGAGGGATCTGCTCTTTTCCTCCATCTATATATACATAATCATTGCCACAACCGTGCATCTTGGTGAAGCTGATTTCCATGGCAAAACCTCCTGTTTGGTTTTTCGCAATTATATAATATCATATTTTTCTTGCAAAAAGATGTATACAATTATACAAAGTTGATATAAAATAACCACAACAAAAAACAAAGCAAGGAGAATCCCCTATGTACAGACCAAACGAAGACTACCTGAAACTTCCTGGAAGCTATCTTTTCAGCACCATTGCAAAAAAAGTAAACGCCTATCAGGCAGCTAATCCCGATAAAAAGATAATCAGGCTTGGAATTGGCGATGTAACTCAGCCCTTGTGTCCTGCAGTTATCGAAGCACTTCACAAGGCTGTTGATGAGCAGGCAGATCCTGCTACCTTCAGGGGATACGCTCCAGATCTTGGCTATGAGTTTTTAAGAAAAGCCATTGCAGAAAATGACTTCAGAGCCCGGGGCTGCGACATAGCAGATGATGAGATATTTATTTCCGACGGAGCAAAGAGCGACTCTGCAAACATCCAGGAAATCTTTGATAAAAATTCAAAGATCGCAGTGTGCGATCCAGTTTACCCGGTATATGTTGATTCCAATGTAATGGCTGGTAGATGTGGCGATTACGATGAAGCTACCGGCATCTGGAGCAATGTTATCTACATGCCATGCACTGCAGACAACGGTTTTGCACCTGAACTTCCAAGTGAAGCTCCAGACATCATTTATCTGTGCTTCCCTAACAATCCAACAGGAGAAGCCATAACAAAAGACAAACTACAGGTTTGGGTTGACTACGCAAATAAGGTTGGCGCTGTCATAATCTTTGACGCAGCCTATGAGGCATATATTTCACAGGATAATATCCCTCACTCAGTCTTTGAGTGCGAAGGGGCCAGAACCTGCGCAATTGAGCTTAGGTCTTTTTCTAAAAATGCCGGATTTACCGGACTTAGACTTGGAGCAACCATCATTCCCAAGGACCTTAAAGTGACTCGTGATGGAAAAGAGGTAATGCTCCACAGCCTCTGGGCAAGGAGACACGGAACCAAATATAACGGAGCTCCTTACATCGTTCAGAGAGCTGGTGAAGCCTGCTACTCAGAGGAGGGTAAGGCACAGATAAAAGATATGGTGGCAAAATATATGAAGAATGCCACATATATTTTAAATGGCCTGAAAGACGCAGGATACCTGGCATTTGGCGGTGTGAACTCACCTTACGTATGGCTCCGCACACCTGATAACATGACAAGCTGGGAATTCTTTGACCACCTTCTTGAAAACGCAAATGTGGTTGGAACTCCAGGTTCAGGCTTTGGACCAAGCGGCGAACACTACTTCAGACTCACAGCCTTTGGAAGCTATGAAAACAGTGTTGAGGCATTAAATAGAATAAAAACATTATAAAAATTCGATAACTGCGCTTATAAGCTTTATAATATAAGTGCAGTTATTTTTTTATCGAGGGATAATTTTCGGGTGATGGATAACGAGATCAAAAAGCTTACAAAAAAATATGAGAGCAATATGATAATCAGCGGCAGAGGTATGCTGTTTTTGGGCCTGTGGAGTGTCTTTAAGCTTGTTGTGGGGTATATCTTTGGCGCGGATAAAATTATTGATACTCAACTGGACCTGCCAGAGATCGATGAAGCTGCAACAGAGCTGATAGTATGGCTTATCATAGCTGTAACCGGCCTTGTGATCATGCTTTCTTGCCTTTATGTCGGGATAAAAGCTATAAGGTATGGCAGAGGTATAAAAAGAAAAAAAGGATTCCTTGTTATTGTTGTAATTATTGGAGTGCTGAACATAGTGGGAATACCTGGGTATTTTACGGAACTTAAGATATCTGACTGGGACTCTGCAATTGCTTCAGCCCTGGTGGATCTTACCTTTGCATCAATGTCTTTTGACATGGTCTATTCCGCTATCAGACTGGGTATGCTAAACAAGAAAAGGCTAAAGGAGGCGTAGTCATGCAGGAAGATTTTCACTATTATGCAACATATTGTGCCGCAATTTTGGCCGGATATTCTCACGAAGAGAGCATGACCATCTGCTACAGCGCCCAGTTTGTAGACCTTTGTTCAAGGACGTACTTAAGTTCCATCAAGGCGCCTTTGTCAGCTGCGACAACTCAGCTACAGCTGGAGATGATGGACGCAAGAACAGATGTCATCGGACTTCAGGATATTACAAGGATCTGGGCTTCTTTCCACTTTTTGCCCAGGGACCTCTATGCAAAAAAGAAATGGCGCCCCAAGGTTTATATGAATAAGTACAGGCTCATCTGCGGACCAAATTCTGACCTCATGATCAAGACCGTAGAACTTGCCAGGGAAAAACCTCTTCAGAACGTGGGCATTGCGATGCATGTCCTTGCTGATACCTGGGCTCACGCCAATTTTGCAGGAACTCCGTCCCTTGTTATCAACAACACCGGAAAAGAGTTCTATGAGATCGTAAGTGAAGATGGACAGGAAAAAGAGCAGAGGATAAAGTTCAGGCACAGCGCTTCTCAACCAGATGACCTTGAAAAAAGAATATTTACCAACAGTCTCTTCCAGAGCAATGAACATTCCATCATGAACCTTGGACACGGAAGAGCAGGACATCTGCCCGATTACTCTTTTATCAAATACAGGTACTATCCAGCCTGGGGCGAGTATGGGGACATCATTAAGGATAACCCAAGCGACTACTACAAGGCCTTTTGCCAGATGGTATATGCAATGAAATATATCAGGGGAAAAGAGCTCTTTTTCGAAAAAGACAAATATGATGTCCCAGAGGTTGCGCCCTACGAGCTCAGGATCAAGCAGATACTTAAAAAGAGACAAACCCTTGCCAGCGAGGACTGGAAGACATTTGGCGAGGAGCTCTCCGGGCAGGAGATATGTGACTTTGATGTAAACAGGTATCAGAGCGAATATACTGAGGCTTCCGGAGACTTAAAGGAAGAAACCTTCCTTGGCAGGTTCATAAGTGGCGCGATAGCTCATAAAGCAATGGTCTCCAATGAGATCCTCTCTTCAGGCAATATTTTGGCCGGATTTGTAAAGGTGCTTATAAAATGACAAAATTACAGAGACTTAAAAACATAATATATGGTCTGATCCTTCTGGGGGCGGGAATTATCCTTTTGTTTCTTCCTGAGGATGCATTTGTGCTGCTGCTTCTTCTTTTGTCCACAGGACTTTTGATATCAGGCTTTAATACGCTTATCTACTACTTCACCATGGCGAGATTCATGGTGGATGGCAAGATGTTGTTGTACAAGGGGATCATTATCTTTGACTTTGGGGTTTTGACCGCTTCCCTTGTGGATGTTCCAAGGCAGTTTGTGCTGGTTTACCTCATTGGTGTCCACGCTTTTTCGGGACTTGTGGAGCTTTTAAGAGCCATGGAAGCCAGAAGATACGGCGGAAAGAGCTGGCGACTTAAGATGGGACACGGCTTTGTTAATGTTATTACCTGCATTATCTGCGTTATCTTTTTGAACAACACCAACACGGTAATAATCGTCTATGCCCTTGGTATCCTGTATTCCGGAGTGCTGACCCTTGTTTCCGCCTTCAGGAGAACCGCCTTTGTCTATATACAGTAGGGACTGTTTACATATTTTAAGGAAAGTATTAAAATATCTCCATGTATGCACATTTTTGAAGTGGCATGCATGGAGTTTTTATTAATCAATTTTTTTGAGAGAAATGGGAGTAATTTGATATGGCATTATTAAAAAAATGGCGCGATATGGCATACTCTGAGACAGCTAACAAGGGCGATCTCCAGAGACTTTGGACAGAGTATTTTGAGAAAGAACGTGATATTTACGCACAGCTTTTGAAGAACCCTGACGAGACTGTTAAGGGCACAGTAAAAGAGCTTGCTGATAAATATGGTGTAGATCTTATGACTATGGTTGGTTTCCTTGACGGTATCAACGATAGTCTGAAGGAGCAGAATCCTATCGAGGAGATGGAAGAGGACACAGAGGTGAACCTTGGCTTTGAGAAGGAGCTCCTTTACAAGAACATGGTAAATGCTGGTGCAGACTGGCTTTACAACCTTCCTGAGTGGGAGGAGATCTTTGATGAGGAAAAGAGAAAAGAGCTCTACAAGGAGGAGAAGGCTTCTCACACTATCAGAAAAGAAGACAAAGTATATCCTAATGATCCATGCCCATGCGGAAGTGGCAAGAAGTATAAAAAGTGCCACGGCAGGGCCAATGCCTGATCATTTGATATAAATATTTTTATGTTGCATTTCCCGGTAGGAATTGCAAAGAAGGGATTAAAAATGGAAAGAGAAGAATTTTTGGGATTGTACCGCCACTCAATGGCACACATTCTCGCAAAGGCAGTAATTGAGATTTACGGCAAGGAAGTTCAGTATGCTATCGGACCTCAGATTGATGACGGATGCTACTACGACTTTGTACTTCCTAAGCCAGTAACCCAGGACGACTTCAAGATGATCGAGGACAAGATGAGAGAGATCATTAAGAGGAGAGAGGACTGGACAAGAAAAGAAGTAACCAAGGCTGAGGCTCTTGAGCTTTTCAAGGATCAGAAGTTTAAGACCGAGCTTATTAATGACCTCCCTGAGGGCGAGATCATCACTATATACCACACAGGAGACGACTTCGTAGATCTCTGCAGAGGACCTCACGTTGAGAACTCTCAGGAGCTTATGAATGTTTCCTACCAGATCAAGTCTGTTTCAGGCGCATACTGGAGAGGCGATGAAAAGAGAGATCAGCTCTCAAGAATCTATCTCTATGCTTTCCCAAGCAAGGACGAGCTTAAGCAGCACATCAAGCTCATCCAGGAAGCAATGGAGCGCGACCACAAGAAGATCGGACCACAGCTTGATCTTTTCATGTTCGATGAGACAGCACCTGGTATGCCATACTGGCTTCCAAGAGGATGGAAGATGTACCAGGCACTTCTCAAGTACTCAAGAGAGATCCAGGAGAAGCACGGCTACACAGAGATCGCAGCTCCTCTTATCAACAACAAGAAGCTCTGGCTCATCAGTGGCCACTGGGCACACTATGTAAACAACATGTTCATGGTTCCAGGACTTGAGGGCCAGATCAAGGCTGACGCTGAGATCCCTGGCGTTGTAGAGAACATCAACGAGCCTTCAGATGAGCCCAAGAATGTCAAGATCGTAGCTGGTTCAATGATCTACAACCGTGAGCTCGAGGACACAATGGCTGCTAAGCCTATGAACTGTCCTAACGCCATGATGACATACAAGAGAACCAATCATTCCTACAAGGAACTTCCTATCAGATACAGTGAGTACGATGTTCTTCACCGCAAAGAGAAGTCCGGACAGATGAACGGCCTTTTCAGAGTTCAGGAGTTCAGACAGGATGATGACCATACATTTGTAATGGAGTCACAGATCAAGGAAGAGATTGCAGATGTTATCTCAATCGCCGATGAGATCTATTCAACCTTTGGAGTAACCTACAGGGCTGAGCTTTCAACAAGACCTGAGGACTTCATGGGTGATATCGAGGTTTGGAACAGAGCCGAGAAAGCTCTCAAGGAGATCCTTGATGAGAAGTACGGTGAGGGCGGATATGAGATCAACGAAGGCGACGGAGCTTTCTATGGTCCTAAGATAGACCTTCAGATCAAGGATGCTCTTGGAAGAGAGTGGCAGTGCGGAACTGTTCAGCTTGACTTCCAGCTTCCTCACAACTTTGGACTTACATATCAGGCTCAGGATGGTTCAATGCAGATGCCTGTTGTTATTCACAGAGCTATTTATGGTTCACTGGAGAGATTCATCGGTATCATCATCGAGAATTTCAAGGGCGTATTCCCATTCTGGCTCAGCCCATACCAGGTAGGTATCGTTCCTATCAGAGTAGAGCACAATGAGTATGCGGGGAAGGTTGAGCAGGCTCTTATGAACGCCGGAATCCGTGTAGAAGCTGACTACTCCGACAACAACATGAAGGAGAAGATCAAGAAGTTCAAGAACTACAAGGATCCATACATTCTTGTAATCGGTGACAGAGAGGCTGCTGAGAACACAGTATCCATCAATGTTCGCGGATCTAACAAGCAGATCCAGAACGTACCACTTGATGAGCTTGTTAAGATGTGTTGCAAAATGAACAATGAGCACTCATTGGAGCTCATAGATACATACGAAGCTTAAAGAACTTGCGGGGCTGAGAAATGTTTTTTCTCAGCCCCATTTACACTTATACTAGATGCAGAGGTATTATCATGCCCTCAAGTAAAATAAAGAGAATTCCTGATGCCATTGGGATAGCATTTCTTTTGGCAGCATTATATCTTTTGGCGCGCTCCGTCTTTTTATCTTTCTCCATAGACATCTGGTACGACGAGCTCTTTACCATGGAGTTTGTAAAAAGACCTGTGGGTGAGATGCTTGGGCTCGCTGCCAGGGATGTACATCCGCCACTTTACTATATGATACTCAGGGCATTCGTGGTGATATTTGATGGACTGAGACTTTTGGGAGATGGGGCTATGCAGATTGCGCCAGAGGCTCTGGCCAAGCTGGTTTCAGTATTTCCGTTTTTGCTGATCCTGCTGTATGGGATCACGGTGATCAGAAAGAGGTTTGGACTATTGGCGGCTGGGATTTTTTCTTTTGCCATCGTATCCATGCCCCAGATGCCTGAGTACACCACCGAGATCAGGATGTACAGCTGGGCGCTGCTGTTTGTGACTGGAATGCTGATCCACGGGTATTTGCTTTTTGAGAGCTTCAGAGCTGGAAACGAAAAGGGCTGGGATATTGCAAATGGCCTTGCTCTTTGGCTTTATGCATCAGCCAGCGCTTACACCCACTACTACGCAGCCTTGTCGGCAGGTATCATCTATGGAATGCTGTTTGTGGTGATGCTTATCTTTTTCATCAGGGCTATGAAGTCCAGGGGAAAAGAGTCTGTCAGCTTCAAGGCCTTTGGTATGCTGATAATCTGCATGAATCTGACGGTTATAGCCTATGTTCCCTGGCTGTCTGTATTTTTGTCACAGGCATCTGCGGTGAAGGCTAACTACTTGATCCAGCCAGTTGGCTTAAGGAGCATGGGAAGTGCTGTAAAGTACTTGTTCAAGGGATACTTCTCCAATGAGAAGATAGCAGTGATGGTAGCTGTAGTATTCTTTATTGCGATCACAGCTCTCTTCATAAAAAATCTGCTGGCCTATATAAAGAACAGAAAGGACGAAGACCTGTTTGTGCTTATGTCACTTCTTGTTCTGCCGTTTCTTGTATCCGGAGGGCTTATTGCATCTGTACTTCTTCGCCCTGTTTTCGTGAACAGATATATGCTTCCTGCTTATGGGTGCTTCTGGCTTTCGGTATCGATAATGGTAGCAAGGGAAGTAGAAGCTCTTTTCCAAAAAGAGAGTGGTGTAGAAAATGGCAAAAAGACCGGCATAGTATTTTGTGCTCTGGGAGCTGGCCTTGCGCTACTTATACTGGTCACGGGTATCATTGATTTTAACTGCTTTGTGGGCAACGAAAAGTACAGGCAGGTCAACATGGAAAAGACCAGCGAGCTGTTTGATTCCATTGGATCAGACACCATCATTATCAGTAACTTCACCCATGTTCAGGGGCTTTTGGGCTATTACCTGAACAGGGATAGTGAGGATTACAGGGTGCTTCTTTATCAGGAGGAGCCTGAGGCGCTGATAAAAGAGATGGTACCTGGGCTTGAGACTATTGATGACCCTGTGGATATTGCCAACTACTTAGATGGTGGCAAAAAGGTCCTTTTCCTTGGAAGCTTTAACAGCAGGGAGGAACTGGTAAAGCAGTGGGAAGATGAGTATGGAATAAAGAATGAAAACCAGGGAAGCTACCTGATGGAGAGATACTGGTTTGATGTCTTTGCACTTAAGAATTATTGATCTTTTGGAGATGTTATGAAAAGAGAGTTTGACTTAAATAAATCACGGTTTGGAGTAAGGATACTTCTTGCAGTAACGCTTTTGGTCACTGTGGGAGCGCCATTGTTTTTTGCTGGCAAAGTGTATGCCAGGGATAGCCTTGACGCTGCAAGCTACTGCAGCTTTGTGATCCCACCTGAGTTTGAGCCAGGGCAGGAGAAGGGTCTTTTTATAAATGTAAATCACCCCATGGAGTCGTCATCGATCAAGTATGATTACTATGACAATGGCCTTGATGTGATCCTCACAAACAGGGAGAAGGCTGCGCAGAAGGAAGCTGGCACGCAGACACCTGTTGCAGATGAGTCCACTTCCCTTACAAAACAGATCTACGAGGAGACCATGGCAGCAGCTTTTAATAGCCAGTATGGCCAGGATGTGGGCTTTGTTGTCAGCTCTTTTGACAAGATAACTGTGGATGGCTACCCGGGATACAGGATCGAAGCCTCTTACCAGGCTGCAGATGAGGAGAGGGTACATCAGACGGTTTACATGCTCCTTAGCAGATACAGGACATTTACCATCTCCATGCAGAGGGCTGAGGATGATGACTGCGCTGCGGCTTTTGAAGAGTGTGCATCTTCCATACATGTGCATTAAGTGCAGAGAGTGTGATATGATATACATATAACCATACATATTTGCGACTATAAACTAGCGATGGGCCGGACATGTTTGAAAAGCTGACAGAACTGATCTCAACTGGAGATTATAAAGAGGCTATTTATGAGTTTCAGGAGGAGTTTTTTCATATTGATGAGAGAACACCTTTGGAAGCTGCGAAGCTATGCGTTCTGACAGCAACTTTATGGGAACAGCTTCAGGACAGTATCGCTGAATTTGACACCATAGCCAAGGGTCTTTCCTATGATCCTACAAACTATGAGCTTTACTATATGCTTGGGCTTTATTACAACGAGCTGAATGCTGACCAGGCTTATCTGTGCTTTAAGATGGCTCTTATGTACTGCACAGATGAAGGGGACCGGCAGGTGATCCTGGATTCCATAAGTTCCCTTACAAGCAGCCGCCATGTTGGAGTTCGCGGCACAAGCGTTATGGTCCTTTCTTACAATGATCTTGAGATCATGAAGGACTGCATCAGTTCTGTGGAGGAGACCATTCCCAGAGATGGGCTTGAGATCGTGGTTGTGGACAATGCTTCCACCCAGGAGGGACTTATAGAGTATCTGAGGGAAAAGAGCAAAACAGCAGATTACTCTTTTAAACTCATAGAAAACAGTGAAAATCTGGGATTTTCCAAGGGCTGCAATATTGGGGCAGCAGCCTGTAATGCGGATAATGACATATTCTTTTTAAATAACGATGCAGTTCTTGTTCCGGGATCTTTCTTTTACCTGAAGATGGGACTGTATGATAACAGAAACGTTGGCGCTGTAAGTGCCATGTCCAACAGTGCTTCTCTCCAGGAGCTTCCTGCATCCTTCTTTGGGCAGGAAGATGGCGAGGATGGCCTTGCATGGCATAAGAGGATCGGCTACGAGAAGGCTCTTGAGATCTTCAGGGAATGCGCCAGGACAAAAGTGGTTCCGATGATAAGGCCATATGTTAAAGCCTTCAGGCTCACAGGGTTTGCCCTTTTGGTTTCAAGGCCTGCACTTATGGCTGTCATGACAGATGGAAAGGTATTTGACGAATTCTTTTCACCTGCATATTTCGAAGACGATGATCTTTCAATGAGGATAGCAAGAGCTGGATTTTTGCAGTATGTCTGCAAGAACAGTCTTATTTATCACAATGGTGGTGGCTCTTTTATGGGAGATAACACTCTCATGGAGAAGAGCCGGGAGAAGTTTAAAGAAAAGTGGGGCTTTGATGTTTGGGGGTATTCACTACCCTGGTTTGAAGCTGCAGATAAGGTGGTCCAGATAGCAAAAGAAAATAAGGGACATCTGCGCATTCTGGATTTCACCTGCGGATTTGGCGTCACGGGTTCTTACATCAAGGATCAGGTTCCAACTGCTTTTGTTGCAGGTGTTTGCAGGACCAGTTTTGAAGCTGGGATTGCAAGGAATCTGGTGGATGAAGTGGCGTTTGGCGAGATGAACACCATAAGGCTGCCCTGGGATGGACACTGCTTTGATGTGGTACTGGCAGAGACCACCACAGTCAGCAGAGGACGCATATCTGAATGCTTGAAAGAGGGAGGAATAGCAATTACTCAGGAGGATTTTGAATGATTTGTCCAAAGTGCGGTAAAAGCCTTCCGGAAAAGATAAATATGAAGATCACCTTTTGCCCTATGTGCGGCGAAAGGCTCTTTGAAGTTGGAAGAAAATATATAGTGGAGATCCAGTGCGCAGGCCAGAGAAGGTCTGATGGCGATACCATGAAGCTGTTTGTGGATGACAAGCAGCTTTACGAGATCATTCCTGGAGAAAACATCTGTGTTTTGGTTGAATCTGGATATCATACCCTCAAGTTCAGGCACAAGATAAGGAATAAATCGATCGATCTTTTAGTCAATTCAAGCTATCTTATCAAGACATATTACAACAGCTTATCCGGTCTTATTGAGACCAGCATCTTAAAGGTTGAAGACTCTGAGGGAGGCATCGATCCATCTGAGCTTAAGGGCAATCCTGTTGCAGTTCCCATAATGGAATCTGAGGATGGAACAAAGGCTTTTGATGTGATACTTGGAGAGGATGATCCGGATTACGAGATCAAGGTAACCTCAGGATTTCGCGAAGGAACACTAAGGCTTTACTCTGAGAGATGCGAATTCAGTATAGAGGGCAATTTCAAAAACGAGATAATAAACTATAAGGATGTTCTTGAAGTTAAAAAGAAAATGGGCTCCATCGACATCGTTTGTGATGGAAATGTTCATAAAGTTTATAGTATTCCGAAAGATACCTACAATGAAGTTTTGGCATATTTAACCAATAGGATCAGTGCTGTTAAGGGCCGGGATTAAGGTCAGAATTCTAGCACACTAAATAACATTTATTAACAAATGATAAACTGAAAACAAACAGCGCTTCGGCTCTGTTTGTTTTTTCGTTTATATTACAAAAATTTGTAGAGTCCAGTAAACACGGGGCCTCTGAATGTTGACGGTAAAAAGTATCTCATTGTAACAATGAATTGTGAAAAAAGTGTGAACACTTTCGCAAATTCTTGTTATAGAGTAGATTTTCGTTAAAATGCCAAAAAATAGTAGGCAAAGTCTCTAATTTTTTATTCGAAAATTCCCCCAAAAAGTGAATGACGAAAAATCGTCTATGTGTTATTCTTATTTGTGCAAAAGGAAAGAGATTTCACAAGATAAAAGAAATAATAAGGAGGTAGTGCCATGACAAAGGCTGAAATTTTAAAAAGAGAAATTCTTTCACAGTATAAAAGTGTTAGGCAGTTTGCAATAGATATGTCTATTCCATACAGTACACTTGTAACAGCATTAGATAGGGGAATCGAAGGTATGGCTTACGGAACAGTAATCAAGATGTGCGATCGTCTCAATCTTAACCCAGTAGATTTTTCAACACTTGAGCAGGGTACAGATCTTGGCAAGAAGATCGTTGAGAACAGAGTAATGCAGCAGTACGTTAAGCTTAACAAGGCTGGAAGAAAGAAGATCCTTGATATGATGGGTGACTTCTCACAGCTCGACAAGTATCAGGCTGACTAATAAGGATGAAAACACTCCGCTGATTTGGTATAATAATCAGCGGAGTTTTTTTGTTCTTAACCAGGAGGGCGAGATGAAGTATGACTATTTAGTTGTGGGCGCTGGTCTCTTCGGAGCGGTGTTTGCACATGAGATCAATAAAAAGGGTAAGAGCGTTCTTGTGATCGATAAAAGAGATCACATTGCCGGAAACATATACACCGAAAACAATATGGGCATCAATGTACACAAGTACGGAGCCCACATATTCCATACCACGGATAAAGAGGTCTGGAACTATGTAAATGAATTTGTGGAGTTCAACAATTACATAAACAGTCCTGTTGCTGTATACAAGGATGAGCTCTACAATCTTCCTTTCAACATGAATACCTTCAGCAAGATGTGGGGGATCAAAACTCCAAAAGAGGCTAAGGATATTATAAAGGCCCAGGCTGACAAAGAGATTGAGAGGATGAACAAGGAAAAGGGCACTACAGAGTTTACGGCCGACAACCTTGAAGAGCAGGCCCTTAGCCTTGCAGGAAGAGACATCTACGAGAAGCTTGTAAAGGGCTACACTGAGAAACAGTGGGGAAGAGACTGCAAGGATCTTCCGGCCTTTATTATAAAGCGTCTCCCCATGAGATTTATTTTTGACAACAATTATTTTAACGACAGATATCAGGGAATCCCTGTTGGTGGATACACCCAGCTGGTGGAGAAGCTCCTTAAGGGTATAACTGTAAAGACAGGCACTGATTATTACGACTTTGTCAAACTTGATGGAGCAGTTCCTGCAAAGCCTTACACCTCAGTAGAGGGTGATACCTTTGATAAGATCCTGTTTACTGGAATGATCGATGAGTTCTTTGGCTACAGGCTTGGAACCTTGGAGTACAGGTCTCTTAAATTTGAAACCGAGAACCTTCCTGACGTGGACAATTACCAGGGCAATGCAGTGGTCAACTACACTGAGAGGGAAGTTCCTTATACAAGGATCATCGAGCACAAGCACTTTGAATATGGAACAGGTAAGGGCACTGTCATTACAAGAGAGTATCCTGCCACATGGAAGCACGGGGATGAGCCCTACTATCCAATGAATGATGACAAGAATAACGCTCTTTATGAGAAGTATAAGGAGCTTGCAAAGGACTATCCTGATATCTTGTTTGGAGGAAGACTTGGCCAGTACAAGTACTACAACATGGATCAGGTAGTGAGAGCTGCTCTTGACATGAGCAGACAGTAAATAAACAGATATGAAAAAGGCCCTGCGCATATGGTGCGCGGGGCCTTCTGCTGTCAGGCTCGCCCTGACAGCTATATTATTTCAAGTCGCCTCTTCTGCAGCAGAGGGACTGAAGGCGAAGATGTATCAGCAATAATTGTTGAACATCATGCCTGAGTATTCGCTGGTGATGTATGGAGATGAATAATCCTTACTGTCCGGATTCTTGTAGTTTACAACTGGCCGGTCTACATACTTCATAGGGTCAACCGAGATGTCTTTTGTCTTCTCTATAAGACTGTCGGCGAAACTGTTTACAGGTGCAAGGGATTCAGCGGAGCTGGTTCCTGAAGCTGCCTGCTTAAGGAGCTCTTCATCGATCTTAAGGGTTCCGTCGCCCTCAAGGGAAATTCCTATATCCTGAGCGTTTGCCAGGTGCTGCTGAGCTATTCCGATGATCTCACTTCGCAGTTTGCTGCTCTTGAACTTGTCATCGGTCTTGCCGGATGCATCCTGAACAAAGCTGTTGTAGTTGTCCACAAGGGAGGTCACGTGAGAAACGAGAGCCTCATTATCCTTTTTAACACCTACATGTATCGGACCTGTATTTGTGGTAGTTTCTTTTATATGGATGTCAAACTTGCCGCCAACAGTAAAGTGATTGGAGATGGCAGCCTTGGTTTCGCCGTTAAGTGTAAAGTGGGCATTGGATGCTGGCTCTGAAACCTTATCAAGACCAAGGTACGCAACGGAGCCTGTAGCCAGACCACTGGTGGATTCAAATATCTCGAACTGGCTTATCTCACCCTGTTTAAGACCTGTGTGGGTAGAAGCTATCTCAAGAGCTGTTCTCTCGCCATCCTCAAGGATCCTTGCGGAAAGTCCTACATTTGCCTTGTTGATGAGCTTTTCAAGCTTTTGTTGAACGTCTATGTTCTTGTCGCCGTTATAAATACTGAACTGGAACTCGTATTCCTGACCGTCGATCCTTGCGTCAAAGGCGTAGTTGTCAGCCGGAAGTCCAGTGGAATCCTTAGGAAGGAATCTGCCCTTATTGACCTGGCTGCTGGCCAGCTGGCTTACCTCGATATCGAACTCGATGTTTCCGATATCTTCCTCTGGAGTCTTGCCAATATAAGAAGCGCTTACCTTGTCCTCATCAGTGGTAAAAGCAGAGGAGTGGTTCAAAGAAGATTTGTCTTCGTGATCGCTGAGCCTTCTGATACTACCCTGGAGCTGGCGTGCTTTTTCTTTTATATCTATAGCATCGTTCCTGGAACTGTCGTCGTCTGTTAAAAGATAAAGAGGGGATTTTTTGTTTATTTTTGCAATTGATTTATACACATCCCTAAGCTCATCCTTACGATGGGCGTCAGCATGTGTGACATCTTTGGATACATAATCCTGTATGAAATGGTTATAAGCACCATTTAGAGAAATGCCTGCCATAAATGCCCCTCCTTTCTTCCATGATGTACGTACGAGTCCTTACTCTCTACCAATCCTTTGGTATCAATCGCACGAGGGCATATCTAGCCACCTTTAGTTACTTACATTTTACCTAATTACCGTCAAATGTCAACATATATATTCGCTTTTTAGTAGATTTTATATAAAGTTAAGAATTGGTTGTGCATTTTAGTTTGAGTATATTATTATGTAAAGGACAATAAGGTATTAAAGGAACAGGTTTTGATGGTATTTATAGTAATGCTGGCCCTTTTGCTCCTATCTGCATCAGTGGCATTTAAATATAAAAAGAATATCCTTGATGTTATGGCGATGTTTTTTGCAGCGCTATTACTGACGCTTTACGTTCTGGCTTTCTTCAGGGCAATGAAAGGAATAGCGGCCATCTCATTGATCGTCATCTGTCTGGTTTTTGCAGGGGTATTTATGGAATCGAAAAAGAAAGGGATGAGCCCGCTTAAGCAGTTTGGACATATCCTTAAGATGCTTTTAAATCCTTGCCTTGTGTGGTTTGTTCTTGCCACAATCTTTGTGGGGATCGCTACAAGAGATATGGTGTTTACCTGGTGGGATGACATAAACTTCTGGTCATCTGATGCCAAGCAGCTTTTTTACCTGAATGGATTTCCGGGAAAATACGGCAATGTATCGCCGGAATTTGGCGACTACCCGCCAGTAACTTCAATTGCCAAATGGCTGTTTTTGCAGATCAGTGGAAAAGAGTATACGGAGAGCCTTCAGTTTATCGGATACTTTTTCCTTAATGGAGTATTTCTTTTGCCTCTCCTTGGCAAGGTCAGGGAATACATAGATAACGCTTTTCAAAACAGGGCAGTTAAATGGGTTGTTTCGCTCTTTTCAGTAATAGCAGTTCTTCTGATCCCCGGAGTGTTTAACGGGATCATTTACTACGGAACTCCGGCGGACGTTACAATGGCCATCGTTTATGGCGCGCTTCTTCTTTCTATATTTGACAGCAGCGGACATGGGAATATCTTTTACTTTTCAAGGATAGGTCTTTACGCTGCAGTGCTGCTTCTTACCAAGACTGTGGGTTTTGAGTGGACTTTATTTGCCCTTGTGTTCTACCTTCTTGTGGGGAAAAGAGATAAAGCCATATGGGCATCTGTTATGGGGGCAGGAGCAGGATTTGGCAGCTGGAGTATCTTTTGCCTGATAAACAGAAGAGTTGCCAAGCTTACCGGAGCTTCGTTTAAGATGGCGACTTCAGGAAAGTATACAGCTCCGGAAAATACAGGGGATAAGCTAAGGTTCTTTGCAGAAGGATTTGCCTTTGAGCCAATGCATTCAGACCACAACATCACTATTGATCTGTCGACTCTGGCAGCGGTGGTCCTTATTTTTGCTTTTGTCTTTGTTCTATATAATATGAAAATACTGGGAAAGAGTGAGACGAAAAAGATAGCTCTTTTCACCATGATCACAGGACTTATCGCCTACGGGATCGTGTTCCTTGCACATATCTCCATATTCCAGGGAGAAGATCAGTACCTTAATTCATTTGCCATGGGAATATCAATTGCAAGGTACTGTGCGCCGTTTACTTTGGGAAGCTTTTATCTGCTTACGGGAATAATGTTTAACAGGCTTAAAGGTAAGAGTGGCAAGGCTTACAAACTTGCAGCCTGCCTGATGCTTGTATTTGTCTTTTTGACAGCTGATTACAGCGGAGTGTATAAATACCTTGCTGGCTACAGGGCGACGTTACCGGAAGATAAAAAGGGCGTCAATGATATGGTCGGAGATGAGGGTTTTAAGATAACAGAGGCTGTAAGTAATGAGCAGTACTGGGGCAAGAGAGTCCTTATATTCAGGGATGGCCATGAGTACTACTGGGTTCACAACACTTACATAAACAGAGAGGCTTCCCCAGTTCCACTGGTGTATTCTGATTATCTTGCAGAGACAGATACCCCTGAGTCTATAATGGAAAAGATAAGGGCAAGCCACGCAGAATATATATATGTAGAAGATGAGACAGGAGAGTCCTACAAGGTCTTTTCTGGTATGATCAAAAATGGAGATTATAAGCCGGGAGTTGTGTACAGCCTGGCTGAAGTTGGGAATTGATGGATAGAATGATACCAGTGATCATTCCGGCATATGAGCCGGACGAGAAGTTAATAAAGCTGCTGGATGAACTTGTGGCAGAGAAGGTGGAGCCCATCATAGTTGTCAATGACGGCTCTGATGAGGCTGTCTATGGCCATCTTTATGAGGCTGCCAGAAAAAGAGGAGCTATTGTCCTTGACCATGCTGTGAATATGGGCAAGGGAAGAGCCCTTAAAACTGCGTTCAACTACTGCCTTGGACAGTACAAGGATCTTATTGGCGTTGTGACTGCAGATTCAGACGGTCAGCACGCTGTTTCCGATATCAGGAAATGTATGGAGGCCCTTTGTGAGGACCCCAAGGCCCTGGTGCTTGGAGTGAGGGATTTTGACCAGGCGGGAATTCCTGCCAGATCTGTTTTTGGCAACAAGCTTACCAGCAGAGTGATGAAGCTTTTGGCAGGAATCGGTATAAGTGATACCCAGACCGGGCTTCGGGGAATCTCCGCTGATTTTATGAGATTTCTTTTGACTGAAAAGGGCGAGAGGTTTGAGTTTGAGACCAATATGCTCCTTGATACCAAAGAACTTGGCATCAGGATAAAAGAGGTGCCCATAAAGACCATTTATTTGGAAGAAAACAAGTCGAGCCACTTTAACCCTATCAAGGATTCTTTGAGGATATATGCGGTTTTCATTAAGTTCCTTGTCTCCTCATTGTCCTCAAGCGTGGTGGATATTGTTCTGTTTAGTATTTTTTGCGCAGCGCTTAAGAATGTGCCACTGGCAATTGGATATATCATGGTTTCAACTATCCTTGCCAGGATCATTTCTGCTGTGTACAACTTCCTTATAAATTACCGCGTGGTATTTCGCGGAAAGGGCAGCAGGGCAAGGGCTGCAGTCAGATATTTCCTTCTGGCAGTGTGCATCATGCTCCTTAGCGGAGCTTTGGTAAGCTTTTTCCACGGACTTGTTCCAAGGGCTTCTGAAGCTCTTGTGAAGATCCCGGTGGACTGCTTTTTGTTCCTTCTTAGTTTCTTTATTCAGAGGGAAGTGGTATATAATTAAAAAATGTGTTGACGCAGCTAAAAGTCTATGATATATTGGACAAGCGACAAGAGATTTATGTCTTTTTTTTATGCGCAAAAATGGACAATTTATTAACGCGCGGAGGTGAAATAATGCGTACAAGAATCACATTAGCATGCACAGATTGCAAGAATCGTAACTATGACACAACTAAGGATAAGAAGACACATCCTGATCGTGTAGAGATGAAGAAGTACTGCCCATTCTGCAAGAAGCATACATTACATAAGGAAACAAAGTAATCCGTCCTTATTATAGAGGTAGATGATACATGGAAAAGATCAAAAGTTTCTTCACAGGTGTAAAAGCAGAGTTTGGAAAGATCATATGGCCTACAAAGGACGATGTTACCAAGCAGACAACAGCAGTTGTTGTGGTATCTGTAATTTGTTGCGCTCTGATCGCTGTATTGGACTATGCATTTGAATATGGAATGAATTTTGTAACTTCCATTTTCTAATTTAAAGGAGATAATATGTCAGAAGAAATGGAAAAGAATCTAGAGCAGGATGCTCTAAGTTCCGCCGAGACAGTATCTGATGAGGTATTATCAGATGCAGAGAATCTAGGCACTGATGCAGGAGCAGGCGCTGCCACTGAGAATGAGAATGCTCATTGGTACGTTGTTCATACTTATTCCGGATATGAGAACAAGGTTAAGGCCAATCTTGAGAAAACCATAGAGAACAGACATCTTCAGGACAAGATCCTTGAGGTAAGAGTTCCTCTTCAGGATGTTGTTGAGGTCAAGAATGGCGCAAGGAAGAATGTTCAGAGGAAGATGTTCCCTGGATATGTTCTTGTAAACATGGATATGAATGATGAGACCTGGTACGTTGTAAGAAACACAAGAGGCGTTACAGGTTTCGTAGGACCCGGATCCAAGCCGGTTCCACTTACTGATGCAGAAATCAAGCCACTTGGCATCAAGACAGATACAGTATCTGTTAACTTTGGTGTTGGTGATGAGATTGCAGTTATCGCCGGTGTTTGGAAGGATACTGCAGGAGTTGTACAGAGAATGGATTTCGGAAAGCAGACTGCTACTATCAATGTAGATCTGTTCGGAAGAGAGACACCTGTAGAGATCAGCTTTGCAGAGGTTCGCAAGATAGATTCATAAATTTGGTATTTATGCGCTTTTGCGCGTGAATATATAGCTCATTTTATGAGCATGTCACTGGAGTGGGAGTGGTACCTGGATTTCCCGGGAGGAATGCCACGCCGACCACATATTTTCAGGAGGTGCCAGAATGGCAAAGAAAGTCGAAGGATATATTAAGTTACAGATCCAGGCTGGTAAAGCAACACCAGCACCACCAGTTGGACCAGCACTTGGTCAGCATGGTGTAA
>SVFY01000015.1 GCA_015056625.1 Butyrivibrio sp.
GAGTAAACTCCGTTCGACTTGCATGTGTTAGGCACGCCGCCAGCGTTCATCCTGAGCCAGGATCGAACTCTCACGTTAAAATAGTTCAATCTAGCCAGAACAAAAACTAGCTTTCGTTCTGTCCGTTATTACTTTTGGTTTGTTAATTCTGAATAATTCTCTTGGAATTTTTCAGGGTTGCATTACTGTTTATTTGTCAAGGTACTTGGAGCCTTAAACCCGCTCCACTGCTGCGTTTGTCGCTGTTCTATCGTAGCGCCGCAACGAAATATAATTTATCACTTCCCAAAAACAATGTCAACACCTTTTTTCAAAAATTTTTATTATTTTTTTGAGTTTCCATGAAAAGGCTTATTTATGCATGTTTCCGGCGGATAACATTTCAAAAGTGACCCCATATTTCTCTGCAATGTCTTTTGCATAGGACAGTCCAACAGGGGGAGCCACCTCTACTTCATACAAGCGCTTTCCTTCCTTGGCCTTAACTACCAGGGAAGCAGCTTTGGCTGGCACTTCCAGATCATTTATCTCCGAAATATCCAGGGCTAGTTTGTGCATGTGGGTGTTGTAAATGGTTCGTACGCCTTTTTTCAGGATTGCCTTTGAGCAGTCTCTTGCTATGTAATAGCCCTCTTCAAAGGATGTGGTTGAGAAAGTCTCATTAAGGAGCATAAGACTCTTTTTCGTAGCCTCCTCATATAGCTCCTTAAAACGTTTACACTCCTCTCCAAGCCGCCCAAGATCCATGGTCTTATCTTCATCCGCCGGGAAATGGGTAAAAATGTCGTCAACTGGAACATACACAAATTCAGATGCAGCAACGTAAATCCCTGCCTGAGCCATGAAATAAAGCTGCCCCACGCTTTGGGTTATAGTGGTCTTTCCGCCCATATTGGCTCCGGTCAGAATGTAAAGCGTATGGTCTCTTGTAAAGTCTAAGTCATTTCTTACTATATCCGAAAAGGCTGATGAATGCTCTGTAATAAGCTTGATATTATATACTCCCTTTGCGACCATCAAAGGCTTATCTTCCGAGTCTGATGGCTCATCCACCGCCTCCGGTTTACAGAATATCGCCCCCTTAGCAGTCATTTTTTCAATGTACTCTGCCCAGCGAACATAGAAAATGAATTCAGGGATCAGATCTGTGATATCCCCAACCGTCAGCATAGTGTACTTATTAAGCACATTTCTTAAGTGTTTCACAGTTTGAGAAAGCATCCTGTCTGTGATCTTGTCCATGTAGTTAGTTATTTCTTTTGTGGTGTCATCTGCCTCTGAGACCTTCATGATGCTCATCATGGCCATGGGGCTAAACACAGGCGGAACAAATTCTGCTCCATTTTGAAGGGGACCCTTAGCCTGTATCTCGTCAAACCTATAGTCTCCATCCCAGTCTGATGTTTCGTTTATGTTATCCTTCCCGGATACCTTCTCCATGAAATGACTCACAAGATTTGACTTACTAAAGGGTCTGCTATTCACAGAAATAAGTCCAACACCGCTTGCTTCAAAGCGTTCATTGAGATTTATACCTACAGTGACACTCTTAAGGCAGCTGGTATCAGCCTTAAGCTCACTTATGTCTTTTTTGAGTTCTTCAAAAGCATTGTCCTCATAGAGATCACTTACATACTTTTTAAGGCCACAAAGTCCCTCAGAATGTATGTCAGCACTTGATAAGCACTTGTATATGGCACCAATACTCTTTATGTAGTCATTTATTTCTTCAAGCCTGTGGACCAGATCCCATATCCCCGGCTCATGGTCATTGTCGTGTTTGTAACTGCCATACTCTTTTAAAAAATTCACCTTATCAAGAAGGTCAAGAAGTTCCTCCCTCATGGCCTTGTTCTTGTATATGTCGTCAAAAACATCACTCCGATACCTGGCATTTGCTGGGTCAGCTGTGATCATCTTCATGACATTGGTAATATATACCTGTTCATTCTTTTCCCGTGAAAGCTTTAAAAGAACGCTGTCCATACCAATATCGTGGACTGCAAGGTCGCTTATCTTTTTGTATGGGAGACTTTGATCTGGGAATAACAAGCTGTATTTACGGGACATATATATCTCCTTTTCCTGGTAGATTCGTTTGGTAAAAAAAATCTGGCATGACAATAATATCATGCCAGAAATAAGCTCTTTTAGCCATCTTTACTTGAGGTTAACCTTCTGGTCCTGTCCTCTTAAAGTTACTATCATACCAAGAGTGTCTATATTCTTGGCTTCACTTTCGCTAATCTGGGTAAGGACTACCACGCTTTCATGGGCCCTTGACTCTATGGTTCCTGAGTAGGATGACAGATCATTGGGAAGGAATGTTACTGATGAATATCCAATATTATTGCCATTTAGTATGATCTGGAACAAGAGATTAAGCGGGATCATGTTAACTGACTGGCTGCTGTCCGTTCCGTTATAGAGATCAAACCTTAATACCAGAAGCTTCTTGCTCTTGTCAGCATTGACAACATAACTCTTTGAGCTCTCTGGATATGTGTTGGTGACTGCATAGCCCTGGTATGACAGGAATATCCCTGGAGTTATTTCCTGGGACTGATCTGATGATAAGATCATAGCATCCGGATCAGAGAAAGCTTCTGAGCTGTCAGGCTCTTCTACCCCTTCAGTTGCCTGAGTGGTTTCGCCATTTTCTAAGCTTTCAGCATTTGTGCCTTCCTGAAGGTCTTCTCCAGTTAACACTAAGTCCTCTTCAGGCTCAGGCTGTGGAAGAGGCTGTACAGGTGTCTGCTGCACCGGAGTCTGCTCAGCAGCCTCTGCAGCCTTTTCCGCTTCTTCTCTGGCTTTCTTTTGACGCTGCTTCTCAATTTCTGCAGCGTCCACGTAGATGAGCCTCTCCTTGCCATTATTGGAATACCTCATCAAAAGACCTGCAGCATACTCTACGGTCTGCTTATACTGTTCTTCTGTCAGATCCGGAAACTTCTCCCCGCAGCCAACAAGTGACAGGCTTAAGCAGATTGCTAATGCTGATGAAAAGAATCTTTTTCCTCTCATACACTTATCCTCACGTATAGACTATTTTGTCTCAAGTTCAAAATAAAACTCTACGCCATTGTCGTAGTTAATGGCGCCATAGGCCTGTCCCATACCTTCCATAATGGCCTTGACTATAGAAAGTCCTACGCCGCTTCCACCATACTGTCTGGTCCTGGCCTTATCAACCTTGTAAAACTTGTCCCAAATAAGAGGAAGGCTCTCCTCGGGGATTGGAGCTCCTGTGTTGAATACAGAAATCCTGACGAGATTTTCTTTTCGGACAAGCTTGATCTCTACAATTCTCTCTCCAGCTATGTGATTCAAGGCATTGCTGAAATAATTCTGGAGGACTTCTTCTATTTTAAATTCGTCTCCCCATACAAATATCGGCGAATAATCGTCAAACTTTACCGTCGCTTCCTTCTGTTTTGCCAGCATTGATGCAGATTTGATGTAGTTTTTGATCATATCAACTATGTCAAATCGCTCCATATTGGCACTTTCATTGCCAAACTCAAGCTGATTGAGGGTAAGGAGCTTTTTGACCATGATGTTCATCTTGGACGCTTCATCCATTATGACTTCACAGTAAAAATTCCTGCTCTCCTCATCATCGCTGACGCCTTCCTTAAGGCCTTCAGCATACCCCTGGATCAGAGCAATTGGAGTTTTAAGCTCGTGAGATACGTTGGAAAGGAACTCTTTTCGCATCTCATCGATCTCTTCCTTCTTGGCAATATCCTGCTTTAAGGCAACGTTGGCATTTTTAAGTTCTTTGATGGTGGTCTCGAGGGTCTCAGACAGTTCGTTCATGTTCTGTCCAAGGACATCGATCTCATTTTTATAGGGCTCATCTGAGGTATACTTTGCCTCAAAATTGAGCTGCTTCATCTGATCAGAAATAAGATACAGTCTCTTTATAGGATCTGTAACCTTCTTGGATATGTAAACTATGACCACTGAACCGATAACAATGGCAATTATAGCCACATAGCTCATGAAGGTATTAGAGATAGCCACGTTATCCCTGATACTCTCCATGGTCGCACGAAGAAGCACCAGATTTCCGTTTCCGACTATGCCCCACATCTCCAGGTACTGTCTGCCTGTGCCCTTGTCCACATCTATCTGCAAAGTATAGTCATCGCCACTGTCAATAACGGTTCTGTTCTCTATCACCTCTGCCCCTGATGAAGGGTTTATCATGTTCTCCCACAGTATCTTACCAAGAAGCTCTGGATTATTACTGAAAGCTTTAACAGTTTCAGAATCCGCATCCATAACTATCATTTCAATGTTATATCGTTCACAGATGTGGGAGATCTCTTCATCAAATTCCGCTGATTTAATATCGCCATTTTGTATGGCATTTGAAATGCTCCTGTAGGCTGCAATGATGGCTTCCCTTTTGTTCTGGATGTAAAATCTCTCCATAAAAAAGAGATTTACAAAAAGGCAGATGACAAAAGTGCCAACCATGATAGCCAGGAAAACTACGCTTATTTCGAATCTTATGGAATGGATCTTTTTATTGTTTTTCAAGACTGTTTACTCCTCAAACTTATATCCCATTCCCCAAATAGTCTTGATCATGTCACCCTTATTGCCAAGCTTACCACGGAGTTTTTTAACGTGGGTATCAATGGTACGTGCATCGCCGAAATAGTCGTAATTCCAAACATTATTAAGGATCTTCTCTCTTGAAAGAGCAACACCATTGTTTTCAAAAAAGTATGATAATAATTCAAACTCTTTGTAGCTGAGATCGATTTCTTTTCCATCAACAGAAACGCTGTGGGCCACCTTGTTGATCACAATGCCGCCAATCTCCATAACATCATTATTGGATGTCTGATTTGTCCTTCTTAAAATAGCTGAAACTCTGGCTGCAAGGATCTTGGGGCTGAAGGGCTTAGAAATGTACTCATCAACTCCAAGCTCAAATCCAAGAAGCTCATCCCTCTCCTCAGCCTTGGCTGTCAGCATGATAATAGGTACCTTGGAGTTCTCCCTGATCTCTCTGCAGACTTCCCAGCCGTCTCTTATAGGCATCATAACATCAAGAATGATCAGGGCTATGTCCTTGTCCTGATAAAAGATATCCAGGGCCTGCTGACCGTTCTCGGCTTCCACAACTATATAGCCATCCTTGTTAAGAAAGTCCTTAACCAGTTTTCTCATTCTGCTCTCATCGTCAACTACAAGTATCTTTAGATCGTCCAATTTGATTCCTCCTGTCAATTTGACTCTGTATCCTCATAATACGCTGATGGACTCTCAATGCCAAGGTTTTTTTCTGCTTCTCTGACCTTTCTTTCTCTTTCAGTAAGATCCTGCTCCCAGGAAGAGAAGCGATTTGTCACATTTCTCTTGTAGTTTATGATATTGTCATTTTCGCTTGTGGCCGCAACAAAGAACATTACGATCACTAAGATAGCAAGGACAACATCAAGTACAATAGGGAAAATCCTGCCAAAATCAGCATTCTTCTTTTCGGTTTTACTTCTTTGCTTGGCCGAAATATTTTCCATGGCAGAATGCCTTGTCATAGGCACGCCTACAGGTATGGGTATAAGATCATCATCTGTATAACCGCTCTCCAGAAGATGATCTCGTAGTCCATATAGATATCCCCATCCTATGGGGGTTTTAAAGATCTTGTTCTCTATCGATTTTTCATAAACAGCTTTTATATCAGCTGGGCGACTTGCTTTAACTCTGGTCTGAAGGACCTTGATCTTGGACAGGTCCATTTCTGCTTTCTGGGCATCATTTTCAGATAAAAAATCAAAGCCGCATACAGTAAAGCTGTTTGCTTTTTTCTTTCCATCAGCTGCCATATTCTGCTCCGTATGACGCAATGAATACGTTGACACTTCTAGCCTTCATGGTCTTGTTACGCCAGGTCAAAGGCTTTGGTCTATTATAAAAATATTTTCCGCTCTCATCACCTGTATCCACGCAAAGAGACCAGAATGCTCCTTCTGGCGGATTTGGAAGAGTGATCTGGATATCCTCCCAGTAAGCGTTTATTGCAAGGTAAACAATGTCATCATGGTCTTTCTTTCTGATATAGCCTGCATATCTGACGCAGATGACCTTGGAGTCGTTATTTATATTACCATGATCTGGATTCTCTGTGTGGACAGAAATGTTCGGGAATCCGCAGCGCGCTGGCTTTAAGTCCTTTCTGATGCAGGGATGTTTTCTCCTGAACTGGATCATGTTGCGGTAGAAATCGAAAAATCCCTTGTTCTTTTCCAATAGATCCCAATTAAGCCAGGATATCTCGTTGTCCTGACAGTAAGCATTGTTATTGCCAAACTGGGTATTTGCAAACTCATCCCCTGCATATATCATAGGGGTTCCTCTGCTGCACATAAGGACCGCAATGGCATTTCTCATCATCCTGTACCTAAGGTCAAGGACTCCCTTATCCTCAGTCTCGCCTTCAGCGCCACAGTTCCAGCTTCTGTTGTCATTGGCGCCGTCAGTGTTATTCCAGCCATTATCCTCATTGTGCTTGCCATTATAGGAATAAAGATCATAGAGAGTAAAGCCATCATGACAGGTGATAAAGTTAACTGATGACTCATATCCCAAATATGCTCCACCGTAAAGGTCCATGGAGCCTGTAATTCTCTTAACCGCTTCCGGTGCTGCCCAGATGTCGCCTTTAAGGTATGACCTGATGTCATCCCTGTACTTGCCATTCCACTCAGCCCATCTCTTCCAGGCAGGGAAATTACCAACCTGATACACACCGCCTGCATCCCAGGCCTCAGCAATGAGCTTTACATTTCCAAGGATCGGGTCATAAGCAAGTCTCTGGATAAGTGGCGGCTTATCCATTGGCGCGCCATCCTGATCCCTTCCAAGAATACTTGCAAGGTCAAATCTAAATCCATCAACTCTGTATTCTTCAACCCAGTATCTGAGGCACTCTACAATATACTCCTGAACCATAGGGTGATTACAGTTCATTGTATTGCCACAGCCGCTGAAATTGTAATACTGACCGTGAGGTGTCAGCAGATAGTAAATATTGTTGTCAAAGCCCTTAAATGAAATAAACGGGCCATATTCATTGCCTTCTGCTGTATGGTTGAAAACAACGTCAAGAATAACCTCAATTCCATTGTCCTTGAGGGTCTTGATCATGTGCTTAAGCTCCACGCCTTCCTTGTTGTACTCACTCTGTGAAGCATAGCTCGTATTAGGCGCAAAAAAGCTGACGGTGTTATATCCCCAATAATCATACAGGGTTCTGCCGCCCACTTCTCTTTTATCTCTCGTCTCATCAAATTCAAAGATAGGCATAAGCTCAACAGCTGTTATGCCAAGCTTTTTAAGATATTCCACCTTTTCCTTGATGCCATCGAAGGTTCCCCTGAATCTCACACCAGAGGAAGGATCCATGGTAAAGCCCCTTACGTGCATCTCATAAATAACAGAGTCGCACATAGGTATCTTTAAGGAATTAGTGTCGTTCCACTCAAAGTTATCTCTTACAACTCTCGCCCTGTAAGCTCCGTCCTTATTGGGGTTCTGACCCCAGATACGCTGTCCGCTGACAGCCTTGGCATATGGATCAAGGAGCTGATGATTTTTATCGAACAAAAGACCTTTTTCCGGATCCCAGGGACCGTCAACGATATAACTGTATTCAAGGTTCTCAATATCCAGACCAAACACGATCATGGAATAAACCTTACCTATGCGATAGCTCTCTGGGAATGGGATCTGGGCATAAGGCTTGTTTTCGCCTCTGTTGAATAAAAGAAGGGTTATAGATGTAGCCCCGTTTGAATAGGCAGTAAAATTAACGCCATCTGTAAGCATAGTGGCGCCATTGATATTATAAAAGCCTGGTCTTATCCTGAAACCGCTGACCTCATCAAGAGCCAGCATCTGTCTACCAACCTCAGCTTTCCTTAGCTCTCTGACCTGTCTCTCGCCAATTTCGACAGGTTTTTTACCTTGTCTGTGTCTACGGTACTCATTCATACTTAAATTTTAACACAATTAAAGCCATAATGACCTGTACAAAGAATAAAAAAAGATGAAATTTTGCATAATTCCATGCGAAAATTTCATCTTTTTTAGTGTTTTTTATGATTGGCAGATCACCCTGCCAGGTTTAACTCTATCAAACTGGGTATGCGCCATTCTTAGTATCTGCTGCCGTAACATCAACCTTGTTCTGCTGAGCATCACGATACTTGAAGAAGTCTGTAGCAACCTGAGGGAACAGTGCATATGAAAGCACATCCTCATCCTGCTGCTTGTACTGCTTAACAGCCTCTTCAAACTCAGGAAGTCCTGGTTTAAGTCTGTCAGCAGGTCTGCAGGTAATAACCTCTCTGTCGCCAATGATCTTCTTCTGAACTTCTGGATTGAAAGGCTTGATTGTCTTACCATACTCACCAGCAAGAAGGTCCTTGGTCTGGTCAGTAGCAACCTTGTATCTCTCACCCATAAGTACGTTCATAACAGCCTGTGTACCAACGATCTGTGAAGAAGGTGTTACAAGAGGTGGCTCACCGAAGTCCTTACGAACCCGAGGGATCTCCTCAAGAACTGTGTTGTACTTATCGCTTGCATTCTGCTCCTTGAGCTGGCTAACCATGTTGGAAAGCATTCCGCCAGGAACCTGATACATAAGAGTCTTGATGTTAACACCAAGAACCTTAGGATCCATAAGTCCGCTCTTTAAGCACTCTTCTCTGTATGGTCTGAAGTAATCAGCGATTTCAGCAAGAACCTTCTGATCAAGTCCAGTCTCGAAAGGCTGTCCCTTGAAGGCCTCAACCATAACCTCAGTAGCTGGCTGTGATGTTCCAAGAGCAAATGGAGAAATAGCACAGTCAATGATATCAACACCAGCCTCCGCAGCCTTCATGTATGTCATGCTGGCAACACCTGAGGTGTAGTGTGTGTGAAGGTCGATAGGAAGTTTTGTAGCACTCTTAAGTGCCTTAACAAGCTTCTCTGCCTCGTAAGGAAGAAGAAGTCCTGCCATATCCTTGATACAGATAGAATCTGCACCCATGCTCTCGATATCCTTAGCGATGTTCATCCAGTAGTCAAGGGTATATGCATCACCAAGTGTGTAAGCAAGAGCGATCTGAGCATGTCCGCCCTCTTTCTTACAAGCCTTAACAGAAGCCTCAAGGTTTCTAAGGTCGTTAAGGCAGTCGAAAATACGGATAATGTCGATACCGTTTGCGATTGACTTCTGAACGAAGTACTCTACAACGTCATCTGGATAGTGCTTGTATCCAAGGATGTTCTGTCCACGAAGAAGCATCTGAAGCTTGGTGTTCTTGAATCCTGCACGAAGCTTACGAAGTCTCTCCCATGGATCCTCCTTTAAGAATCTCATTGAAGCATCAAATGTAGCACCGCCCCAGCACTCTACTGCATTGTAGCCAACCTTATCCATTGTCTCAATGATAGGAAGCATGATCTCAGTAGGCATTCTGGTGGCAATCAGGGACTGATGAGCATCACGCAGAACAGTCTCATTAATGCGAACTGGTTTTTTCTCTAATTCTGCCATATCTATATTCATCCTTTCTGTAAATTCTAATAATTAAACTCCGAAGACTGCCATGAAGGTACCAGCAACTACCGCAGTACCAATAACTCCGGCAACGTTAGGTCCCATAGCATGCATCAGAAGGAAGTTTGAAGGATCATACTCTGAACCAACCTTCTGTGATACACGGGCAGCCATAGGTACAGCAGAAACACCAGCTGAACCGATAAGCGGATTGATCTTGCCTCTTGTGATGAAGCAAAGAAGTTTACCAAGAAGACATCCTGCAGCAGTACCAAAGGCAAAGGCAATTAGTCCAAGAACTACGATGATAAGTGTAGTTGTGTTAAGGAAAGCCTCAGCACTTGTTGTAGCTCCAACAGATGTTCCAAGAAGGATAACTACAATGTACATAAGTGCGTTAGATGCTGTCTCCTGGAGCTGACGAACAACGCCAGACTCTCTGAAGAGGTTACCAAGCATCAGCATACCGATAAGAGGTGCTGTTGTTGGAAGGATCATGCTTACAACAATTGTAACGATGATAGGGAAAAGAATCTTCTCAAGCTTGGAAACTTCTCTAAGCTGCTGCATTCTGATCTTTCTCTCTTTATCAGTTGTAAGGAGCTTCATGATAGGTGGCTGGATCATTGGAACCAGAGCCATGTAAGAGTAAGCTGCTACGGCAATAGGACCAAGGATTGATGTCTGATGAAGCTTACTAGCAAGGAAGATAGATGTAGGGCCATCAGCACCACCGATAATAGATACAGCAGCTGCCTGCTGATCGTTAAATCCAAAAAAGATAGCCATGAAATATGCTGAAAAGATACCAAACTGTGCTCCGGCACCCATAAGGAAGCTGATAGGGTTAGCAATAAGGGGACCAAAGTCTGTCATGGCACCAACACCAAGGAAAATAAGTGATGGCAGGATGGCATATTCATCAAGGATATAGAAGTAATGTAAAAGTCCACCTGCGGCACCAGCTGTTGGCTCAGCCATAATATCAGGATAAATATTTACAAGTAACATACCGAATGAAATCGGTACAAGGAGCAAAGGCTCGAATCCCTTGGCGATCGCAAGATACAAGAAAACAAGTGCAACCACAACCATGATATAGTTGCCAGGTGACATAGTTGTAAATGCGGTCTGTTGCCAGAGATTAGATAATGTATTAACTATGTAATCCATTCGTATCCTCTTTCTGTTTTTTCAAACTCGTATTTCTCACATCTAAGATCAGTTAAGGGTTGCAAGAACTCTGCCAGCCTCAACTGCATCACCTGCAGCTACGTCAATGCTTGCTACTGTTCCGTCTGAAGGAGCAACCATAGGGATCTCCATCTTCATAGACTCAAGAGTAACTACTGTGTCGCCCTTCTTAACAGCCTGTCCAACATTTGCATCAATTCTAAGAACCTTACCTGCTGCACCTGCCTCGATCTTAACTGATCCTGCGCCTGCGCTTGCCTTCTTTGCTGGAGCTGCTGGAGCCTTTACTGCTGCTGGAGCCTTAGCTGCTACTGGTGCTGCGCCTGTGCCTGCACCTTCCTCTACTGTTACATCATATACGTTTCCGTTAACGGTTATTGTATAGTTCTTCATTGTTTCTCCTTTCAAAGAATCTTATCTATTCTTTTTCCAATTTGTATTTACTTTTCTGATTGATCTTACCTGGAATCCATCTGTTGATGCGCTTCCCTCATATGCTGCAATAGCTGCTGCGATTACAGCTACCAGTTCAGCATCACCAGCAAGGTCTTCCTTGTCTGCGATCTGAGCAGTTGTGTTGTCAATTGCCTGCTGTGCGATCTCTTTATCACTTACCTTCTTCTTTTTGCCGCCAAACAGGATTGGGAACAGAGAAATAATAAGTGAGATTATGATGAGGACAGCGAAGGCCATTCCCATACCAAGAAGAGTATTAAGTCCGGCATTCTCAAGCTTCTCACCAGTTGATCTGTTTACAGTTACACCGATGTCTGTAGGAACAAAATCGTTGCCCATATAGATTTCCATAAGAGCTGAACGCTTTGTTCCCTGAACAGTTGCGTCAATAACGAGAACGCCCTCTTTATTGACGTAGTACTGAACATCTGTAACCTCAACGTCTGACTGCAAAGTCTCGAGTGAATTGTAGCCAATGCTTTCAATTGACTTGTACCAGCTGTCATATCCTGACTCATTTACATTGTAGTAATCGTCATTAAACTTCAGATCGCCAGTCATGTTATTGAAGTTCATGGCAAGATCAAAATATGCCTTCTCTTCAAAATTCTCAGGAGTAACACCGCTAAGGAACCATTTTTCAAATGCATCATTCTCAACATATTTAGCATATTCAACGATGTTTTCCGTTTTAAACAGTTCGGAGTGATATCTGCTTCCCTCTACTGTGTTGTAATTTGTGGTATCTGAGCCACATGCAGTAAGTCCAAGAAGGGATGCCATCATCACGCCCAAAACCAAAATTCTATGTTTCATTTTGAGTGCTCCCTTCATTAAACTGTGCCGTGTTTCTTGGCAGGACGCTCATCTCTCTTTGTAAAAAGCATCTCGAAAGCTCCAACAACATACTTTCTTGTATCAGCAGGCTCAACGATCTCATCTACATAGCCTCTTGCTGCTGCACTTCTTACGTTGTTCTGGAGATTTGCATACTCAGTCTCAGTCTTAGCAACAGTCTCAGCATCCTTGCCATCGCAAAGAATCTTAGCTGCAAACTTGGCATCCATTGTACCGATCTGAGCATCTGGCCAGCTGATAGTAACATCAGCGCCAATAGCCTTGGAGTTCATGATCACATATGCACTGCCAAAAGCCTTACCTGTAATAAGGTTAACCTTAGGTACTGTAGCATTTGCAAGAGCATAAACAAGCTTGCCAGCAGCCTTGGCAACGTGCTTCTCATCGCACTTGCTTGAGCCAAAGCCTGTTGCGTTTGTAAGTGTAAGAACAGGGATATCAAAAGCATCGCAGAACTCGATGAACTCAGCTGCCTTGTTGCATGCATGTGCTGTGAGCTTGTCATCAAACTTCTCTGCCTCTTTGCCGTTCTCATCAAAGATAGCTGTGCGGTTACCAACAAGACCCACAGTAGCACCGTTGAGTCTGATAAATCCTGTAACCATTTCTTTTGCGTAGTTTCTCTTAGTCTCAAAGAATACGCCGTTGTCTGAAATCTGACCTGCAATAACTGCTGGATCAGCTGTAGCGCCATCGAGGTTCTCACATGCTCTGTTAAGATCATCTGTGCAATCCTCAAGGTTGTCGCTGTCTTCATTGTTAGATGGAAGCATTGAAACAAGTTCTCTGATCTGAGCGTAGATTGAAGCCTCATCAGCTACAACGTCTACATTACCAGTTTCTTCGCTCTGCCACTTAGCACTTGAAGTGTCAAGCTTCTCTTTGTAGTTACCTGCAAGTACGTTAGGTGAGTTAACAAATAAAGAAGCCTTGCTCTCCTCCATAAATGTGAAGTCTGTGATAGATGGAATAAGTGCAAGTCCGCCACCACACGCGCCAAAGACTGCAGTGATCTGAGGTACTACTCCAGAAGCCTCCACCTGCTTAAGATAAATCTCTCCGAATGCATTGAGGGCATCTGTGCCTTCCTGCAGACGAAGTCCTGCTGAATCGATCAATCCGATAACAGGTGAACCGGTCTTGATAGCCAGATCATACAGGCGAGCGATCTTCTTGGCATGCATCTCGCCGATTGATCCGCCAAGTACTGACGCATCCTGGCTGTATACATATACCAGATTACCGCCACAAACACCATAGCCGGTTACTACACCGTCTGAAGGTGTCTCTTCCTGTTTCAGATTGAAATCTGTGCTTCTTGCTGTCACAAGTGCGCCAATTTCAACGAAACTGTTTTCATCGAGCAAAGCATTAATTCTTTGACTCGCTTGTGAAGAACTACTCATTTCTTTACCTCCGTAAATATATTTTTATGCACAAATATCGCAACTTTAGTCACAGTATAGTATAACATAAAAATCCTCAAAAAAAAGGGTAGAATGCTAAATAATTCACATTCTACCTATACTTTTAGATATCAAGTTTTAACTGAACTTCCTGTTCTGCCTGAGCCTTAAACTCCTCAACCTGCACAGTTCCTATAACTGGCAGCTCTTCAAGGCTGCGAACGCCGAAGCTTCTAAGGAACTCCTCAGTAGTTCCAAAAAGAAGCGGTCTTCCGGGAGCATCCAGTCTTCCAAGCTCCTGAACAAGCCCAAACTCAACAAGCCTGTTTACAGCATGGTCACTATTAACTCCTCTTATCTTCTCAACTTCAAGCCTTGTTATTGGCTGTTTGTATGCGATGATAGACAGCGTCTCCATAAGAGAGTCTGTAAGGACTGCCTTCTTTGGCGCCTTGGCTATCTTGACAAGGTACTCATACATCTCCTTTTTGGTGCATAGCTGCACAGCCTTATCCAGCTCCAGGATTCCGATACCACTGTCTTCTTTGTTGTATTTTTCTTTTAAATATGCAATATAATCCTTTACATGTTTAACATCAGTTTCCATTGCCTTCGCAAGTGAAGAAATATCAACTGAATCTCCCATGGTAAAAAGAATAGCTTCTACTACGCTTGCGCCTTCTTCTCTGGTCATGTCAGCTTGCCTTTCTTGATGTGATCATAATGTCACCGAATGTGCCATCCTGCTCTATCTCGATCTCGCCCAGCTTCATCTCCTCAAGGATAACAAGAAATGTAACGATTATCTCTGTTTTACTGGACTGCTTCTCCAACAGGCTCTTAAAGCTAAAGGTCTTGTGCTCCCTGATATAAGCCTTGATGAAAAGAGTCTTGGCATCCATGTCGATCTCTTCCTTCTCGATGTTGCCAAACTTACTCCTTATTGGATCCACCTTATCTTCCTGTCTCTTTAAAAGATCCTGGAAGATCTCGTTGAGCTTAACTAAAGTCGTATCTCCTATAAGATCAGAGAAGTCAATTGGCATCTCATAGTCTTTGACTTCCTGTGGAAGATTCTTTTGTCTGAACCACTGAAGATCAGCATCCATCTGCCTGTCGCGAAGCTCGTTGGCCATATACTTGTACATCTTGTACTCAAGGAGCTTCTCCACAAGTTCTGCTCTTGGATCCTCTTCCTCACCCTCTTCATTGACTTCCTTGGGAAGAAGCATCTTGCATTTGATATTCATAAGTGTAGCTGCCATCACAAGGAACTCTGAAGTTACCTCCATGTCCTCTTTCTGCATGGCGTTAATATATTCCATGTACTGCTCCGTGATGGTAACAATAGGAATATCGTAAATATCTATCTGGTTCTTATCAATGAGGTGCATTAGAAGATCAAGCGGACCTTCAAACACCTGCAGTTTAACTTCAAGTGACATCTGACTTACCCCTCACTTTGATAACAGATACCTCTCCCGGGTTAAATAATCTCACATGAATGGTGTGAGTTCCAAGGCCACGACTAAGGATCATGGTCTTGTCATCCTTAACATACATTCCGCCGTCATATTTGGGGAAAAGAGCTATGGAAGGTGAAATAACTCCTCCTAATAAAGGAAGCCTTATGATCCCGCCATGGACATGGCCGGAAACTGTAAGGTCTGCTCCCCACTTCCTGTACTCATCAAAATACAGGGGATTATGTGCAATAAGGATCTGGAATCTCTCTTTTTCAAAAGAGCTTAAGGCTCCGATCTTCCTATCCAGAAGGTCAGACTCCATCTCCTTTTTAACTATCTTTTTAAAATAAGTAGTCGGAAGGCACAGACCTGTGATCCTGATATCGTCCTTAAAATCTGCTGACTCATTATCAAGGTAGATAAGGCCCTCTCTTTTTAGGCTCTCCTTGTATCTTTCAAATGCATTTCCAAAAGCAGCCCTGGTTTCTTTTATCTTTTCCTCGTGATTGCCATTTGAAATATAGAGAGGATACTTCCTGGAAAGTCTCGTAAGCAGGGAAAAAGCTACCTCCGGATGGAACTTGCCATCGCGATGATTGGCTGTAAACATATCTCCTGCTGACAAAATGGCATCAGGCTTGATGTCATCAATTGCCTTTATAAGCTTCTCATTGTCCTTGCCAAAGACATAACTATGAAGGTCAGTGAGAAACACAAAAGTGTAGTTGCCACTAACCTTATCTGAACGAACCTCATATTCATAAATCTTGAAGCTATGAGTGTCGTGATATATTACAGCAATCAAAACTGCGATAATAAGCGCCAAAACAATGAGTTTTACCATCCGCCAAATCCCAAACTTTCTAAAAAAAAATCCTTGGAAAACATCCAAGGACTTTTCTCTTTGATTTAGTTATATTTGCGCTTTCTTGCTGCCTCAGACTTCTTCTTGCGTCTTACGCTAGGCTTCTCGTAGTGCTCTCTCTTACGGATCTCCTGCTGGATACCAGCCTTGGCGCAACTTCTCTTGAAACGACGCAGTGCGCTATCCAAAGTCTCATTTTCTTTAACTACTACAGTTGACATCTCTACTCTTACCCTCCCTTCAGTCCCTTCAAGTACATGACTGATTGGGTTATTTGCTATGCTTTGAGCCCTTTTGACTCACATAACATCAATAATTATATCATAAAAACATTTGTCGTCAAGAAGTTTTTTGAAAGATCAGCCAATTTGTTCGGCAAGTACCTTCTTGGCTTCAGCAATGGCATCAGAAATACCTGCTGGGTTCTTGCCTCCAGCCTGTGCCATGTTAGGACGGCCACCGCCGCCACCGCCTACCTTAGGTGCAATTGCCTTAACAAGATTGCCTGCATGAGCTCCCTTGGCCATAGCACCATCAGTTGCCATAGTAACAAGGTTGACCTTGCCATCTGCCTCTGAGATAAGAACTACAACGCCTTCGCCAATCTTGGTCTTCATCTGATCGCCAAGATCTCTAAGGCCGTTCATATCTACACCCTTAAGAGCTGCGCAGAGGATCTTAACTCCACCAATTTCCTCAACCTGATCTGAAACATCACCAAGTGCTGCCTGCGCTTCTTTGCTCTTTAAGGACTCATTCTCACTTCTAAGAGCCTTGAGTTCCTCCTGGAGCTTCCTTATCTGAGCAGTGATGTCAGAAGGATTTGTCTTAAGAGCCTTAGCTGCATCATCAAGTGTATTCTCAACATTTATGTAGTAATCCCTTGCGTTGCTGCCTGTAAGAGCCTCAATACGACGAACACCAGCTGCTACACCGCTCTCCGAAACGATCTTGAAGATTCCAACATGGCTTGTGTTAGCTACATGAGTACCACCACAAAGCTCGATTGAGAAATCTCCCATCTTGACTACTCTTACTCTGTCGCCATATTTCTCACCAAACAGTGCCATAGCACCAGTCTTCTTGGCTTCTTCCATGGACATCTCTTCGGTAACAACAGGAAGTGCCTCAGCGATCTTCTCATTTACAAGGTCTTCAACCTTCTTGAGCTCCTGCGCTGTCATAGCCTGATGGTGTGAGAAATCGAATCTTGTCTTGTCTGGATCCTGATAGGAACCAGCCTGCTCAACATGGTCGCCAAGGACCTCGCGAAGTGCCTTCTGAAGAAGGTGTGTTGCAGAGTGGTTACGGCAGGTCTTTGCTCTGTTTTCAGCATCAACCTTAAGGCTTACCTTAGATCCAACCTTAAATGATCCGGAAAGGACCTTACCTACATGAGCTGTTCTTCCACCAGCTACGTGTATAGTCTCAAGTACTTCAAATTTAGCACCGTTTTCGCCTTCGATAACACCGATATCTCCTACCTGACCACCCATGGTTCCGTAGAAAGGAGTCTTGTCTGTGATGATAGTTCCTTCAGCGCCGCTTGAAAGCTCCTCTGAAAGTGCATCACCTGCTGCAATTGCAACTACACTACCTTCGCAGGAAATGCTGGTGTATCCAACAAACTCAGTTGTAACATCCTCAGGAAGTGAATCAAATACTCCTGCGCCAGTTGTGAGATTAGCTGAGAAATTCTGATTATCTCTTGCCTTCTGCTTCTGCTCCTCCATAGATACCTTGAAGCCTTCCTCATCAACAGTAAAGCCCTCTTCTTCAGCAAGCTCTACAGTAAGCTCTACAGGGAATCCAAATGTATCATAAAGGAAGAACGCATCCTTACCTTCAATTTCCTTCTTACCTGCTTCAGAAGTCTTATCAAGGATCTTCTTGAATTCCTTCATACCATTTTCAAGAGTTGACTCGAAACGAACGATCTCTCTCTCAAGCTCAGTAAGAACGAATTTCTCATTCTTTGCAAGATTCTCATAGCTGTCCTTGTACTCGTCGATATAGATCTGAGCTACTCCAAGGATCTGGTCCTTGTTAAGTCCAAGAGTTCTTGCATGTCTTACGGCGCGGCGGATAAGTCTTCTAAGGATATATCCGGCACCAGTATTAGAAGGAAGAAGCTTAGCCTCATCTCCAATAAGCATTACAGATGTACGAGTGTGGTCAGCAAGAATTCTCATGGATCTTGTTGTCTTTTCATCTGCCTCGTACTTGATCCCGCTCTCTTTTTCGATATAAGCGATAACAGGAGCATGAAGATCGATCTTGTAAACGTCATCTACGCCGTTAAGGAAAGCGAGGATACGCTCAAGTCCCCATCCTGTATCAACATTCTTCTGTGATAAAGGTGTAAGTGATCCGTCGTGATGCTTCTCATACTGCATGAATACATCGTTTCCGATCTCGGTATACTTGCCGCAGTGGCATCCAGGGCCGCAATCAGGGCCACAATCCGGAACGTCCTTTACATAGAACATCTCACTGTCAGGTCCACATGGGCCATATTCAAGTCCCCACCAGTTGTCCTCTGCTGGAAGATAGAAAATGTTCTCAGGCTTAAATCCAGACTCGATACGGTATTTAGCGCCCTCTTCATCTCTTGGAGCATTCTCATCACCTGCAAAAACAGTTGCTGCAAGGTGATCAGCATCAAATCCAAAAAGCTGTGTCAAAAGCTCAAAGCTCCACTGGCAACGCTCTTTTTTAAAATAGTCACCAAGTGACCAGCTTCCCATCATCTCAAAGAATGTGCCATGGCTCTTGTCACCTACTGAATCAATGTCATTGGTACGAACGCAGCCCTGGACATTGCAAAGTCTTGTTCCCATAGGATGCTTTTTACCAAGAAGGTATGGCATAAGTGGCTGCATACCAGCAACATTGAACATAACGCCTGTGGAACCATCTGAAACAAGTGAAACAGCGCCGCAGTCAACGTGTCCTCTGTCAATATAAAACTGTTTCCAAGCTTTTCTAAGCTCGTCAGCTGTAAATGATCTCATTAATACAAATCTCCTCTATCTACTTTCTAAAATCAAAAGTCAAACTTATCAGCAAAGAATGCTTCAAGCTCGTCGATTGCGATACGCTCCTGCTCCATGCTGTCTCTGAATCTGACTGTAACCTTGTTATCTGTCTCAGAATCAAAGTCATAAGTAATGCAGAATGGTGTTCCGATCTCATCCTGACGACGATATCTCTTACCGATATTTCCTCTGTCATCAAACTCGCAGTTGTACTTCTTGGAAAGCTGGGCATAGATCTTCTCAGCGCCCTCGTTAAGCTTCTTGGAAAGAGGAAGTATACCGATCTTAACAGGAGCAAGTGCTGGATGGAAGTGAAGCACTGTACGCATATCAGGCTTGTCCTCTGTTCCGATGTTCTCCTCATCATAAGCTTCGCAAAGGAATGCTAAAGTTACACGGTCTGCACCAAGTGATGGCTCAACAACATATGGGATATATTTCTCATTGGTCTCGTCATCGAAGTAGTCCATAGGCTCACCAGATGTCTCCTGGTGACGGGTAAGGTCATAGTTAGTTCTTGAAGCAATTCCCCAAAGCTCACCCCAGTCAGTGAATGGGAATGCATACTCGATATCTGTTGTATGATCGCTGTAGAATGAAAGCTCCTCTGGATCATGGTCACGAAGACGCAGGTTCTCCTTGTGGATTCCAAGGCTAAGAAGCCATTCGTAGCAGAACTTTCTCCAGTACTCAAACCACTCTGTCTGTGTGCCTGGCTTGCAGAAGAACTCAAGCTCCATCTGCTCAAACTCTCTTGTACGGAAAGTGAAGTTACCCGGAGTGATCTCGTTACGGAAGCTCTTACCGATCTGGCAGATTCCGAAAGGAACCTTCTTACGTGATGTACGCTGTACGTTCTTGAAGTTTACGAAGATACCCTGTGCTGTCTCTGGACGAAGATATACAGTGTCCTTGGCATCCTCAGTAACACCCTGGAAAGTCTTGAACATCAGGTTGAACTCTCTGATGCTTGTGAAGTTGTGCTTGCCACATGAAGGGCAAGGAATGTTGTGCTCCTTGATGAAGTTCTCCATATCCTCGTGTGACCATCCATCAACAGATGACTCAAGGGTGATGTTATTCTCAGCAGCAAAATCCTCGATGATCTTGTCAGCTCTGAATCTCTCGTGGCACTCCTTGCAGTCCATAAGAGGATCGGAAAATCCGCCAAGATGTCCTGAAGCGATCCAGGTCTGAGGGTTCATAAGGATTGCGCAATCAACACCTACGTTGTGTGGGCACTCCTGCACAAACTTCTGCCACCATGCTTTCTTGACGTTGTTCTTGAACTCAACACCAAGGTTACCGTAGTCCCAGGTGTTTGCAAGTCCGCCATAAATTTCTGAACCAGGATAAACAAAGCCTCTGGCCTTTGCCAGTGCAACTATCTTATCCATTGTCTTAGCTGATTTTTCCATGATCAAATAATCCTCTCTATTAATTATTTCTTATTTTGAAAGAAGGAGCTGTACTGTATCCGCTGTTACTGCAGAAATGTCAGCCTCTTTTTTGCCATTTAATGTGATTCCGTTGGACATATACTCTATGTTGTAGGGAGTCTTGATCCTTGCCCTGTCATCAGTGATGATGATGTGTTTCTCCTCGTGGTCATCAAGATATGAATCAGGGAGCTTTTCCCCATCCTTATCAACAAGCCCTGTAGAAACTGTATATCCTGACTCTATCGCCTCTTTGACTGTTCCATAAAACAGGGATTCCTGATTGAAATTAGAAAAATCTGAGTAGCTGTCAAAGGTAAGTGTCAGCTTCACAAGGGAAGAATCCTCATTATCAATGATCTGCGTATCCTCGAGAGCTATCTTTTCGCTTATATACTCCGAATTGTACTCAGCAATTTCTTTCTGGGTCATGTCGGAAAGCTCCGACACATCGTAATAATCCTCTGAAAAGTCCTCATAGATCACATAGGAAACCTTTCCTTCAGGATCAATGGTCATTGTGGTCACATTCTCTTTTTGCGGGCCACAACCAGTTACTGCAGCAGCAAGGCAAAAGACAATGCTTCCAAGCGCTGCTATTTTGTTAAATGAGCCTTTTGCGGCTAATTTACTGTAAAAATCCAAAATTTCCCACCTCGCAAACAAGGTAATTATATCCAAATCATTTTTCTTTTTCAATAGAAAGCATCAAAGCTCTCTAGCATCTGCGCACTCTTTAAGGGCCTGTCTATAAACCTGCTCCTGTAGAGCCTTGCCACATTACACAGCTCCGTAAGCGCCTCTTTTGTCAGGTTAAACGTAAAGAGTTTTTCAAGGGGCGTTGACTCTATAAACGAAAGGGCATATCTTGCTGACTCAGAAAGCTCTATATCAGAAGGCTGTCCTGGATACTCACCCTCTATGACAAGGGCCCGCAGCTCAAATATGCATCTGACCAGGCTGTTTGGAAGTGCATCGTTCAAAAGAGCTCTAAGAGACAGATACAAAAGATTTAAAAGCTCCACATCTTCATTGTTCTCTCTTGTATAGTAGGAACAAAGCTCTAAAAGATACGTTCCAAAGCAGGCTCCTTCAAGGTCTGACCTGAAGCCCTCAAAGTAATTTCCAATGTCAGCTTCTATTATATTGTAGGAACTCTTTCCAACAAAAAGTTTGAAAGTACCAAAGCAGAAGGGTTCTACGCAGCCAGATAGCCTTCCTCCCGGCTTTCTTGCCCCCTTGGCAAAGGCTGTTATCTTGCCCCTGTCAGCTGTAAATATTGTGGCAACCCAGTCATAGTCCCCACTTGGAGTGTGCTTAAGCACTATTCCTCTTACAGATACAAAATCCTGCATCTAAGCTCCTACTTAAAGTCCCTTGGATCATAGCCAAAGTTTTTGAGCTGGTTCTTGTCATCTCTCCAGTCTCTTCTAACCTTTACAAAAAGCTGAAGATTGACCTGACACTCAACCATCTCTTCAATATCTTTTCTGGCCGCTGATCCGATCTTTTTTAGCATTGTGCCACCCTTGCCAATTACAATGCCCTTGTGCGAATCCCTCTCACATATTATGGTGGCTTCTATATCCATCAGTCCAGGGTTGTCTTCCCTCTCCCTCATCTTCTCAATGGTCACTGCGATCCCATGGGGAACCTCATCCCTGAGAAGGCGAAGTGCCTTTTCCCTTATGATCTCAGCTGCTATCTGCCTCTCAGGCTGATCTGTTATGGTGTCCTCATCATAAAATGGAGGTCCATAGGGAAGGAACTGTTTGATGGCTCCCATCACCTCGTCAATGTTCTGTCCCTTAAGGGCAGCGACACGGACAACCTTGGCAAAATCCATCTCTTTTTTGTAGGCCTCCTCAAATTTTGAAAGAGACTCCTCGGACACCGTATCGATCTTATTTATAACAAGGATAACGGGACTCTTGCACTGCTTAAGGTCCTCGGCGATAGATTTTTCTATTTCTCCAATGTAGGTGCTTGGCTCCACAAGCCAAAGTACCACATCCACTTCAGAAATAGTGCTCTTTGCCGCCTTAGTCATGTACTCACCAAGCTTGTTCTTGGTGTTCTGAATGCCAGGAGTATCAAGGAATATCATCTGACACTCGTCATCTGTATAAACAGTAAGGATCCTGTTTCTGGTGGTCTGAGGTTTACTTGATGTTATTGCGATCTTCTGCCCTATGAGGTGATTCATAAGTGTAGACTTGCCAACATTTGGACGTCCGATCAAAGTTATAAATCCTGTTTTAAAACTGTTATTTATTTCCATTTTGTCCTTTTTCTGTGTTTACAGGCATGGCCTGATTTTGCACGTTTGGCTGCAGAGGCTGCGCCGCAAAAGAATTCTGCTGCATCATTGCCATCTTTTTGATGCGTTTCTTCTTGGCTGATGAATCAATAGCCTTGATAATAAATACTATGATAACAACAACGATAACAAACAGCAGTATCTGCGGAAGGTGAGAAACCAGCCATACAAAGAACTCTACAATACCGCTTCCCACATCGGAAAGGTTCTCCATAAAGCCCTTGCCCATTCTAACAAAAGCATTTTCCTTCTCAACAGGTGTAAATCTGGCAACCTCTGATACATTAAGGTACACAGTGCTGTAATTTACCTGATTGTCATAGCTTCGAAGCTGTGACTCTATGCTCTCAAGCTCGTATCTGACATCAGCAAGCTTATCCTCGATCGCAACAAGATCCTCTACTGTCTCAGCAGATTCCAGGATCTCCAAAAGCCTCTTTTCCTCAGTCCTTAGTGCATTCTTCCTTGACTGGGTATCAACATAGGAAAGAGTAATGTCTTCAACATTAACTGACTTGTTGGTGATATTGTTGTTTCCTTCTACAGACTCCACAAATTCATCAAGGTGCTCTGCAGGGATCCTGATTGTAAGATCAGCACTCCTTGAGCTTGAATAACCTGAATAACTGGTTCCGTTATAGATATTGCTAGACTCAATGTAGCCTGCAAGCTCAGAAACCTTCTTTTCAATATTGGTCATTGTGGCTGTCAGGTCTTCTGTCTCAGCTGACATATTTACAGTTGTAATGAGCTTTCTGCTGTCATCCTTAACTGTTGTTTCTGACTGACCTGAGCTATTTTCATACTCTGCTTCTTCAGGAGCTGCTTCCCCAGCCATGTCTGCTTCTTCGTATACACCGTAAGCCGCTGTATCTGCACTGCTCTTAGCAAAGTCAGCTGTGGAGCCTGATGCCCCGCATCCTGAAAGAACTAAGGCTGCTCCGAAGGTTGCTGCCAGAATCCTATATAAACAATCTCTTTTTTTCATAACATTTCCTCCCCTCGTATAGCAAAGTCAATTTCAGATCAGTGTCCAATAAGCTGCTCCACACTGTCAAAGAGCTTTCTGCTCTCCTCAATCTTCTCAGCTGAGCCAATTACGCACAGACACTCATCTGACATAAATGCCCTGACATATTTTGCCAGATCCCTGATAGTCTGCTTGGTTGTTCCAAGAAGCTCATCCCTGTTCTTTTGAATGTTTTCCATCTTTGCATTGCAAAGGTAAGCAGTAAGTCCATAAGACCCCTTGGCGGAAGGTGTCTTAGGAGTATCAAGGTCAGATATTGCGCCGATGATGTACTGAAGGATTGCTCTGTCATCATCGTCAAAGTTCTCAAGATAATCTGCAGCCTTTTCAAAGACATCAATACTGTTCTGAAGATTTGGATCCCTGTAGGTCACAAAAGCTGCATCACCATTCTTGGCAAAGCTGCTCATACATCCGTAAGCTCCGCCTAAAACTCTGATATTCTTCCAAAGGTAATCGTAGCTCATCATGACCTTAAGGACTCTCAGCGCCCCTGTATACTTAAATCCCTTGGAAGCAAAGTTACCGGCTCTGCATACATACTGAACCTGTCCAGCAGTCTTAAAACCTTCATTCTTTTTAGTTGTAGTGATCTTAAGATTTCCCTTAGCCACTTCATCTGTATAAAGAGATGCTACAAACTTCCTGGTCTCATCCTCTATTCCGTCGTACTCTTTTGCTGTTCCTGTTATATCAACAAGAAGGTTTTCTGGTCTGAAGATAAGCTTGCAGAGATTCTTTAAGGTAGCAATAAGCTCTTTTGCCCCATCCTCTGTCTCCAGGGCCTTTAATACCTTACCAAGGTGCCTGAAATACCCTATTCCGCTGCTCAAGTCTGAAACAGAAGCAGCTGGTGAAACGTAGCCCATGGCACGAAGTGCAGCGCTCTGATGTCCTGCTGATGCAAGATCAGACTGAAGGCGGGCATACTGCTCTGAGAAGATTTCTTTTAATCTGTTAACATCATCAAACCTGGTTCTTGTAAGGATCTCTTTTACCAGCTCAAATGCATAGCCCAGATTATCGTGAAGCACTTTAACGCTTATCTCAAACTTGGTCTGGAACCTGGTGACATCCTCTGAATCAGTATAAGTGCTGATGGCTCCGCTGATACCGCCAGTCCTGATATTTATCTCATTGTAAAGATCGCCATACTCATAGTTCTCAGTGTTGAGCATTCCAAGAACCTTTTTAAGGGATGATGCATAAGGAAGCAGCTCTGGATCAAGGTCCTTCATATCAAACACAAAGTTTATGTAGGCGATACCATTTGTAAATATGTCATGGAAAAGAACCTTAGTGCCATCAGCATCTCTAAGCTCATAAATGAACTTCTCAGATTCCTTTTTCATGTCGGCAAGAGTAAGAAGCGGGATCTTGGCAAGATCCTCAGGTGCATCCTCCTCATCCTGGAAGGCCTTAAGCTCTTTGGTTTCCTTTACAATAGTGTCTATCTGCTCTTTAGAAAGAGAAGCCTTGTAAGCCTTAAGCTTTTCCTTAAGTGCCTCGTCCTTCTCCTCTGTAAGTCCCTGCTTGGGCTCAAGCATTACTACTGTTCTGTGAGTGTTATCGATAAGATACTTCTGAACAAGTTCCTCAAAGTATCTGCCATCTACTTCTTTTCTCAGCTGCGCAAAGGTATCATTGGCCTCTACGTTTAGCCATGGGCTGTTATCGTCATAGAGCCAGCTGTCAAGAACCTGGATACCGTATAAAAGTCCCTTAGGAAATCTTCCAAAGTCAGCCTCTCTGTACTTGAATTCATCGTAGGAAAGGCCGGCCAAAAGAGATTTTTTGTCAATTCCTTTTTCAACCTGCTCTTTAAGCACGTCCCTTATGGTGTTTACAAACTCATCCTTCTGGTCTGCATCTGCGTTCTTGGCAACAATTGAGAAAATAGGCTGCTGAATGCCATTGTCATAGTCGCTGTAAACATCCTGACCGATGCCCTTGTCAATGAGAGCCTTCTTGATAGGCGCACCAGGCGCTGAGCAAAGCGCATAGTCAAGGATATCAAAGGCAATGTAAAGCTTCTTATCAAGAGTTGATCCAACGCTGCAGTTGTAGGAAAGATAAGTGTTCTTTTTGATCTCATCCTCTGGGAGCACTGGATAAGACTTCTTTACAAGTCTTGGCTCGTCAAAGGCCTTCTGGAATTCGATCTTACTGTCAACATCAATATGCTCGAACTTTGAGAGGTAGTTCTTGTCGATATAATCAAGCTTTTCTGCCATATCCATGTTTCCATACATATAGATATAGCTGTTTGAAGGATGATAATAGGTTCTGTGGAAATTCAGGTACTCCTCGTAGGTAAGCTCAGGGATCACATCCGGATCACCGCCTGACTCGATACCATATGTGATATCAGGGTAAAGAGAATTCATGATCTCTCTTGTGAGCACATCATCAGCAGAAGAAAACGCACCCTTCATCTCGTTGTAAACGACACCATTGATGGTAAGATCAGAGGACTCATCCTCCAGCTCATAGTGCCAGCCTTCCTGCTTGAATATCTTGTCAGTCTTATAGATATTTGGATAGAAAACTGCATCCAGATATACGTCCATCAGATTCTGGAAATCCGCATCATTGCAGCTTGCAATTGGATAAAGAGTCTTGTCAGGATAAGTCATGGCGTTGAGGAAGGTATTAAGAGATCCCTTGACCAGCTCAACAAAGGGGTCCTTTACAGGATATTTCCCCGATCCACAAAGAACAGTGTGCTCAATAATGTGAGCTACACCTGTTGAATTCTTGGGAGGAGTTCTAAAGCCAATGGCAAATACCTTGTTTTCCTCGTCATTGGACAAAAGAGCTACTCTGGCGCCAGTCTTTTTGTGCCTCATAAGAAAGCTCTCTGAATTGAGATCATCGATCTTTCGCCTCTCTATAATCTCGTATGAAGATAAATCTTCCAATCTCATGTTTTGTCTCCTTTAGTGTTACTTTATATCAAAATCATCGCCATCAGTGAAGGCAATGTCAAAATCATCTTTAGGTTCGAGTGAAGGCTCTTTATGCTCCTCCTTGGATTTAACCTTAAGCTTACCGTTTTCGCTTCCAAGGCCTACCTTACTAAAGGTTGGCATCTTCATGCGAGGCGTAAGGTCAACGTCATCGTCATCCTCTGGAAGTACCATTCCCTCAGGAACATAGCGAGGTCCACTCTTTTGTTTAGGCTCTGGAGCTGACTCTTTTACAGGCTCAGGCTCCGGTTCTGGTTCTGGCTCATATGGAATGACATTGTCAGGTGTAACAGCATGAACATCTTCTTCTGGAGTTACTGAAACTGTGGTGAAATTTGAATCATCCACAGTTTTCTCCTCACTGGCTGATACTTCATCCATACGATTATCATCAGCAGATTCATCAACCTGCTCTTTGTCAGGGGTTTCCTCGTCTGGGATTTCCTCATCTGCAGCTTCAGCCATCTCTTCCATCTTTTCAAGTTCTTCTTCAGAAAGCTCTGGCTCAATGCACTCTCCAACCTCATCAGAAGGAGTGATAATAAGAGATGCAACGCATCCAAGAATAAATGCATAGTAAACTGTCACAAAGGCCTGGGTGTTCATTCTTGTGGCGCCCATAAATGGCACTGTGGCAAAAATAAACAACATGGACAAAAGCCATGGAGATATTCTTTCAAATTTTCTGTTTTTCCAAAATCCCACAATGACTCCGGACATGGCAACAGCTGTAATAAGGTACAGTATCTTATGGTCTGTGTAGATCCAGAACATGCTGAAAGTATTGAGGTTGTGGAAATAGTAAGATGCCCAGTTATCAAGCCTTTCTGGAAGCATGGAAAATCCTGCTTCCTGCGCGATCATCAAAAAGAATGCAATTATAGCCACAAGCACGGTAATAACAAGCCTTACAAGGTCATACCTGTAATCTCTTCCGCACAAAAACAGAACAGCCACAAGAAATGGCAGGATCATAATAATGGTTCCTGCATCCACATAGGCCATAAATCCCACTATGATCCCAACGAAGATATACCAGATAAGATATCCTGCAGAGGTGTATGAGCCTTTGTAAGCTCCCCTTATATACAAGGCAACCACAAGGAACTCAATTCCAAACATAGCCATGAACAGGTAATCTGTAGAAAGAGTAAGTCCAGTAAAGCTTGTGGTAAATATAGGCATAAAGGCAACATAGGTGGTATATACAAAGGCTGCAGCCCTGCCCAATAGCTTTTTTACCGTGAAATAGCTGCAGATCATGAACAATGTAAAGCATGCTATCTGGAAAAAGAATGGAACTGAGATGATGTTTCCTGTAAAAAGAAGAATGCCCCGCAAAATAGTGGAATAAAGAATGGACAAAAGATCATACTCAGCTGTCACATTCTGTCCGCCTATCATGGCATTTTCATAGAGGCTGTACTTACCACCGATATCTCCTGCAGTAGATGATAAAATCTCTACTCTGTAGTAAACAGAAGCCCCAATGATAAGAACTATCAGACATGAATAAAGGACATTAAAAAATGTCTTTTCGCCAAGGGCCTTAAAGCCAATGGCATCACTTAACTTGCTAAGTAAAATTGTAACCACAGACATGACAAGGGCGCTAAGGAGCGCTATGCCACCGCTATAGTATAAAGCCTTATCAGATGGAAAAAGTCCTAAAAAGAAACATAAACTTGCCACCATCACAATGTCAAAAAGTAGGAATACTGCCCAGATGCATATTGCTGGCCATGTTCGCCTTAGTTTCATTTTTAGGACCCCCGTCTAATTCGTTATTATTCTTCTGGCTCTTCCCAGTTGTGATATACAGCCTGAACGTCATCATCCTCGTCAAGAAGGTCAAGGATTCTTGTAAGGAGCTTAACGTTCTCAGGATCTGTAACTGCAACATAGTTCTGAGGGATCATTGTCACCTCAGCTGAAGCAGTAGCAATCTTCTCGTTGTTAAGTGCCTCAACAACAGCCTGGAAATTATCAGGTGTTGTAAGGATCTCGTAGCTGTCCTCTTCCTCGTTGAAATCATCAGCGCCAGCGTCAAGTACCAGCATCATGAGATCATCAGAAGACATGCTGCACTCCTCTTTATCAATGAGGATCTGTCCCTTGTTGTCAAACATATATGATACGCATCCAGGTGTTCCAACATTTCCGTTTCCCTTTGAAAATGCTGCCTTAACGTTAGATGCAGTTCTGTTCTGGTTATCAGTAAGTGCCTCTACGATAATAGCTGTTCCGCCAGGTCCATATCCTTCGTAAGTGATGTTCTTGTAATCAACGTTACCCTCGGCGCCTGATGCTTTTTTGATACCACGGTCAATAGTATCGTTAGGCATGTTATTAGCCTTAGCCTTGGCGATCACCTGAGCAAGCTTAAAGTTGTTGGCAGGGTCTGGTCCGCCTTCTTTAACTGCAACAGCGATCTCTCTACCAATGATTGTAAAAATCTTGCCCTTTGCAGCATCATTCTTTTCTTTCTTGTGTTTGATGTTTGCAAACTTTGAATGTCCTGACATAAAAAACTTCCTTTCATAAAACTGTTTACTTATTTGCTATTTCTAATTCATCTTCCTCTTTCTCTTCAGTTTCCTCTGGGAGCTTGGTCAAAAGAACACTTGTCACCATATGGTTCTGAACAGACAGGATCTTGAAATTATAGCCTCCAACTTTTACTTCGAAATCCTCATCCGGATCAGGTATCCTGTCCAGCTTAAAGATCAGGTATCCGTTTAAGGTTTCAAATTCGCTTTTTTCAAAAGAGATGTCAAATCTCTTTTCAAGTACCTCCAGCGGAGTCTTGCCATCTACAGTAAACTCCATTGGATTCTTGGTAGGTTTGATATAGTTTTCATCCTCGTCGTACTCGTCCATGATATTTCCGACAATCTCTTCAAGAATGTCCTCCATGGTCACCAGACCTGCCGTCTGGCCGTACTCATCGATAACAACTACCATCTGGGTCTTGGATGACTGCATGCTGTGGAAAAGAGAATCAATATTCCTGGTCTCTGGAACAAACTTGGGCTGTCTTAAGAGTCCCTTGATCTTCCTGATAGGGAGTTCTTCGTCTGTCTCTTCAGAGAGCTTCTTCATGGCATCTCTTATGTGCATGATACCTATGATATGATCAATGTCATCAAGGTAGACAGGGAATCTGGAATTGTTGGTTTCCATCATGAAATTCACAGCTTCCTTAAGGCTCACATTGGCATCAATGGCCATCATGGCGTTCCTGTTGGTCATGATATCCTGAGCTTCCTTGTCGGAAAACTCAAAGATATTGGTGATCATGTCCGCCTCAGCTTCCTGGATAACCCCCTGCTCCTGCCCCTTCTCAATTGAGTCCCTGATCTCTTCCTCAGTTACGTCGTCAAGCTTGTCGTCGCCCCTGACTCCAAAGATATAAAGCACGCCGCTAGCTATTATTCCAGCCAAAAACGAAAATGGCGCAGATATAAGCCCCAGGTAATACACGGGATAGTAACAAGCATATGCCCATTTCTCTGGACTGCGCGCAGCTAGTCTCCTTGGAATGATAACTCCAAAACACATGATGAAAAGAGCTATCACGGCGCCTGAAATAATGCAAAGCACAAATGATGGAAAAGAGCTTCCGGAAGCACCAAATACACTTGCTAAGAAGCTACTGATCCTGCAGGCCACAAAGCCTCCAAGGATCATGTTCATCACAATTGCAAGGATCTGCATCCTCTCAATATGTCTGACTTCATTATCAAAAAGCTTAAGAAGCCTTTCACCTATCTTATCTTTGCCTGATGCACTTTTCTTTTCAATCTCGTCCTTGCTGACATGGTCAATTGCAACCTGAAAGCCATGAACAAATACGTCTATGATCAGAATGATAAAAAAAGCTAGTATACTGGCTGAAGGCAAGTCGCCCTCCATAATCTTTCCTCCTATAAACCAAAATGCACGCAAAATATCAAATTACACTATAACACATTTTGAGCTGTGGTACTAGATTTTTGCACTCAATAATAGGATAATGGGTTCTAGACTATGAAAAAAGGTTGGAATCAATGAGTTCATTGTTATCAATGGGGATAAAATCAATAACTAACGCTCTTCTGTATGCGCTTAAGGCTTTCTTTTCTTTGTTGACATGGTTTCTTAGATCGTTTTTTCAGGGACTAAAGCTCTTTTTTGTATTTCTGCCGATCACCAGTATCATATTTGCGCTTCTCTTTTTAGTAAGTATCTTTGTTCTTGTAACCGGGCAGAATCCTCTTCCGCAGGCAATCCCTCTTTCAAAAGAGCCATCACTTACTATAATCCCCTTGTTTGAGAGCTTAAAACAATGGTGGATCTCATCAGTTTACAGCTATAAAGGAGAAGCGTCCTATATCCTTCTTCTTATCCTCACTGTTTTGATGTTCATTCCTGTGATGAGCGTATTCCTATGTTTCTCAGTGTTTGCGGGCTTTGGAAACATACTGTTTTTCAGTGTTGTTGCGGATGCGGTTTTGTACCTGCTTGGCGCAATTATAGGTAAGAGTTTTGTCCATCAGGCTCTCTCCCGCTACTTCAGGCTGTTTCCAGAAGCCGGGAGAAGGCATGAAGAAAGAGAATACGACAGACTCCTTAAAAAGAGAAACAGGATGCTTGAGGAAGAGATGCGCTCTGATCACCGCAGCAGCAGGGCTGATGATTTCTATGGCAACGAAGATGAAGACTATGAGGATGAGTACGATCCTGAGGATGAGTATGATGAGGATGACTACTATCCTAAGGATGAATGCGCTGCTGACTACGACGAAGACTACTACGAGGATGATGAATCCGACGATGACGATGATTACGACCAGTATGATGAAGACTATATAGAAGATTACGAAGACGATTACGACGACCCAAGAAGCAGACAACACCACAGCGAATATTCAGATGACAGACCTGTAGCAAGCAGCGTCGGAACCTTCGACTTCTTCGCAGGCTGCAACTCACGAGAAAGCGTAGACAAAAAGTACCGCTCTCTTGTAAAGCTCTACCACCCAGACAACATGGACGGCGACACTGCCGCACTTCAGGAGATAAACGTTCAATATGAAAAAGCTAAAAAAAGATGGTCATGACGACCATCTTTTTTCTTACTCATCTTCATCGTGATATCTGCACATCCTGATGCCTGCCAGTCTTCCGCTCTCCTGGACAAAGAAGCGATAAAATCCTGTATCAAAGCGGTATTCATAGTAGTACATCTTGCCACCGCCCACATCTTCCACGTGGTCTTCAGGAATCGAAAGCTTGCCAAAACGCTCTTCCACATCCTGGATAAAATACTTATCAACTTCTATTCCCTGAGCTATCTTGTAGGGGTAGGTGGCGTACTTGTTCCACCTGAAGATATTGCCATTAACTAAAGTGATCTGAAGCTCTGAAAGAGGCGCATCATGATCGAGGGTATTTAGAACGCCAAAGTCAAGTTTGCTGTACTCATTTCCAAGGTAGTATCCCTCAAAGTAAAATTCTTCCCCGGCAGGGATAATGGTATCTCCTGATGAGTCCGGTTCAAACCCGCCATTAAGCAGCTGTTTGTAGGTTATAGGCAGCTGATATACAATGCCATTGACTTCAAAAGTATAATCCTCAAGATCATCAGAAAGCTCTGTCTCACTGAACACTTCAACATTATCTATCCTGGCCATCTGATAGTAGCTGGCAGTGTGTTGATCGTTTTCAAAGAACATGGGCTCTATCTCATCGTAGTAGCCCTTTTTATCCATCTTGGCAATGCCATTTTTAATATCTGTAAAAATATAACTGTTGTTGTCAGAAGCCTCTCCCACCCTGAACATCTCGCCATAGAAGTAGCACTCGTGAATCTCTCTAAAGCTCTTATACTCTCTTTTGAGCTCATCGTTTAAGTTTTCTATCAGCTGCATGTACTCTCTCTGGCTAAGATATCCACATTTAAAGCACATATGGGTCACTCGGATAAGCCTTAAGTAGTCATAGCCGTCAATTCCACTGTCGCCAAACCTAAGATAGGCAAGAGCCGAACCCTTTACTCTATCGAAAGAATCTGTGCTGATACCATTTTTACTAAAATATTCCTCAGTAATAGTAAGGCCTTCTTCGTATGTCAGGTCACTTCCAAAGTCTTTTTGAATAAGGTTTATGGCTTTCTCTACTGTCCTATCTGTTTTAAGGAACTTTTTGTATTTTGCCCGGTGTCCAAACTTAAGCATTCTGTCGATCACTTCCTTGGCAGAATCCCGGTCACTTATCTTGTAGGCACTTTCAAGAAATGTCTTGCAGTCACCGATCTCGGTGGAATTCAGCATCTGTCCTCCAATGTAATCCTCAAACCCGTGGCTCATGAAAGCATATATAGAAGTTGCAGCTGCCGCCCACTTATATGTTGGTGTATCCCTTTCAGGATAGATTAAGGAAGATGCAAAAGTCTCATCGTCATCAAACTCTATTTTGATGTTTTTGTAATTATCATTGATAGAAAGATCTCCTCCCTGACTACTTCCAAGCAGTTCAGGAAAGAAAATGACTATTATAAAAAGTCCATATAAAACAGCAACAACAGCAATTGTCAAAACTGCCAGGGGTTTATTGACCGGCTTATATCTTTTGCTGCGGTCATAGTACTCTTGATCATTACCCATACAAATCATTCAGGCTTAAGATTAACTTTAAAAGAAATCTGCCTGGGTGTCTCCATTTCATCAAATTTAATAAGATAACTCTCCTCAGAAGAGTTGATCTCAAGTATTATGCCACTGCCAAGTATTGCATGCAATACCCTTGTGCCAGGTTCAAGGAGATTTAGTTTCTCAGCTCCCTTAAGGTGCCTTGAATCGTTGTCTATGAACTTTCTTGCGGAAGCTAAAAGTTCATCCACACCGCCGTCGGTGAATTCAAGCAGGTCCTTATCAATATCCAGGATAAATCTTGAAGGATATCTTGGAATGCCCTCAAAATTCCTGCCTCCGGCCTCTGTTATAAAGAGCTTTTTCTTAGCTCTTGTCATGGCAACAAAAGCAAGCCTTCTCTCCTCTTCCATGCCTTCAAGGGTGTGGATCTTGCGGGAAGGGAAAATGCCCTCGTTCATGCCACACAAAAATACATAAGGAAACTCAAGGCCCTTGGCTGCATGGACGGTCATGAGCTTGACCTTGTCCCCCACTCCTGCGTCAGAATCAGCATTAGTAAATAGCGCTACGTGCTTGAGATAGTCTTCAAGCCCCACTTCTTCGCCGCAGCTGGTCTCAAATTCAAAAATCGCCTGCTTGAGCTCAGCCAGGTTATCAAGTCTCTCCTGGGCACCCTCTGTCCTGAGCATCTCCTCGTAGCCGCTCTCATGAAGGATCCCTGTAAACACCTCAGATACCATCTTACCCTCATAGCTCTCTGAGTAACTCTCAATAAGATCTATAAACTGCCTGGCCTTGGTGCCTCTCATTATCTCTGCATCCAGGTTCTCGTATAGAGCCTGGTAAAGTGAGCATTCCTTTTCCCTTGAATACTGCTCCAAAAACTGCATGCGGCGCTTACCAAGGTTTCTCTTTGGAGCATTGGCTATCCTGCGAAAAGAGATATCATCTCTGTAAACTATCATCTTAAGGTAGCTAAGTGCATCCTTGATCTCCATGCGTCCAAAGAACTGAACCCCGGAATAAATGGTATAGGGAATCTTTTCTTTTAACAGCCCCTCTTCTATGGTCCTGGTGACATAGTGGGCTCTATAAAGTATGGTCATATCCCTGTAAGGAACCCCCATGCCCTTAAGGGTCAGGATCTCTCCAGTGATATAGTCTGCTTCATTCTCCGTATCTGGAGCAAGGTGACACACCACCTTATCTCCGTCAGGTAGCATGGGAACAAGGTCCTTTTTAAGTCTGTCCCTGTTCTTGTCTATAAGAGAGTTGACCGCATTTAGTATCTGGGGTGTCGACCTGTAATTCTCATTCATATAGATGGTCCTGGTGCCAGGAAATTTCTTGTCAAAATCCAAGAGAAAATGAACGTTGGCTCCTCTCCAGGTGTAGATAGTCTGGTCAGGATCTCCAACCACAAAGAGATTCTTGTGATAGGCTGATAAAACCTCCATAAGCTCATGCTGAAGAGAGTCGATGTCCTGAAACTCATCGATCATGATGTATTCGAGGCGCTTCTGCCACTTAAGCTTGATATCCTCGTGCTTCGAAAAGATATACAGAGCAAATTTTATGAGGTCGTTATAATCAAGCCCAAAGCACTTTTTTTCCTGATAAAGGTACCCATAAAATAGAATGTCCCTGACCTCTGTCGCCTTGTCATATTTCTCCTTAAGGACCTCAGGAGACATATTTATCATGTCTATATAGTACTCAGGCTCCTCAAAGATCTTGCGCATCTCAAACATATCCCTTGCCATTCCAAAGGTCATGTCCCTAAGGGATAATCCTCTCTCCTCATAGATGATCTTAAGTATGTCATCGATGTCCGAGTTGTCCAGCACCATAAAGCTCTTGGGATACTGGACAGCATGGGAATCCTCCTGAAGGACTGAAACGCAAAATCCATGGAAGGTATTGATATAGCCTGTATCATTGTCGCCAGTAAGCATATGTATCCTCTGGCGCATCTCAGTGGCTGACTTGTTGGTGAAAGTAACACAAAGAATATGACCTGGCATTATGCCAAGCCCATTGACAAGGTATGCAAACCTTGAAGATAATGCCTTCGTCTTGCCACTTCCAGCTCCTGCCACAACCCGAACATAACCTTCTGTTGTGGTAACAGCTGTCTTCTGCGATTCGTTCAAATCCTGTAAAATATCAAGCATATAAATACCTCTGTTGATCTATATGCATCCATTATACAAACATTTGTTCGCAATGGCAAGGGGACAGATAAGACACGGGGACGGTTCTACTGCGACAGGGGTGGACCATGGGGACGGGGTTAGTGGTTCATTGGGAGTTATTCCAATGAACCACTAACCCCGTCCCCATGGTCCACCCCTGTCGCAGTAGAACCGTCCCCGTGTCAGCAAACCGTCCCCATATCTTTTCCCGGATCAGGTATTCTTAGTTCAAAAACAGCCTTGGAACTCTCTTACTTATGTCGCAGGTGAGCTCATAATTGAATCTTCCGCTTAAGTCGCCTAAAAACTCAGCTGAAATCTCTTCGCCGGTAGTCTTGTCTTTTCCAAGAAGAATAACTTCGTCCCCCTCCATAACGTAAGGAATATCAGTCACATCAACCATGAACTGGTCCATGCAGACCCTTCCGAGGATATTGGCGTGATGACCGTTTATAAGAACAAATCCCTTACCAGAAAGGCTCCTTGGATAACCATCTCCGTAGCCTACAGGAATTGTGGCGATCTTGGTGGTCTTGTCTGTAACAAAGGTTCCGCCGTAGCTTACAGGAGTTCCGGAAGGAACCTCCTTTATCATGACAATGTGGCTTACAAGCTCCATGGCAGGCTCAAGATGGATAATGTCCTTAGGAACCTCGTCAGATGGCCACATTCCGTACATTGTAACTCCAGCCCTTACCATATCCATTGATGATTCAGGAACTGCTATGATGCTGGCGGAGTTGGCACAATGCTTGATTGGGATGCGGTATCCAGTTTCCTCCTCAAAAGCTCTGAGAAACTCCTTGAACACCTCTTCTCTTTCCCGTACATTGGTCAGATCCTTTTCATCAGCTCTGGCAAAGTGCGTGAATACGCCCTCTATTTTGATACCTTCAAGTAGTCTTATCTCTTTTGCAAAAGAAACTCCCTCTTTATCAGGAGTAATTCCAATTCTGCTCATGCCTGTGTCTACTGCAATATGTATCGGAGCAGGTCCATCAATAACGCCTTCCTCTTTGAGCTTTAATGCGCAGTCAGACAGCTCTTTTGCAGTGTCCATTCTAAATACAGCCGGACGGATATCCTTCCTTATCATTCTCTCGTAGGCGTAAGGGAAAGTATAACCCAGAATGAGAATAGGCTTTTTAAGTCCCTCATCCCGCAGCTCGAAGGCTTCTTCTGCAGTTGCTACTGCATAGCCCCAGATGTAATCCTTATCTTCCAGGAACTTACCGATTTCCAGAGCTCCATGACCATAGGCATCTGTCTTGATGACAGCCATGATCTTAGTGCCTTCCGGTATATTATTCTTCATTGCAAGAAGATTGTGCTCGATGGCCTTAAGGCTTACCTTTGCACAGACTCTTGAATACTCATTATTGTCGATCATCATATCTACTTCCTTAATTCATTCCAGCACTTTGGAGAGGGCGTTTACAATATCCGATGCGATCATGGAGTATCTTCCATGCTCTGAAGATGCAATATCTCCCGCGCATCCGTGGATATAGGCCGCTGCTATGGCCGTTTCAAAGCCGGTGAGATCTTTACCTATAAGTGCTCCAGCTATTCCTGCCAGCACATCTCCCGAGCCCGCCGTAGCCATTCCGTCGTTGCCACTTATATTAATATATATCTTTTTCTCATTGCTGTCAGCCACTATGCTCCTGGCATCCTTACAGATCACCGTGGCATGGAGCTCACCTGAAAGCTCCCTTGGATACTCAAGGAGCCTTTCCTTACAATTTCCAACACTGCACTTTTTAAGCCTTGCAAACTCTCCCAGGTGGGGTGTCAAGATCAGCTTCTTATCACCAGTAGCATAGTTGGAGGTAAGCTTTTTAAGGTCCTCATCTTCTGCGATGAGATTCAGGGCATCAGCATCCATGACAAGCGACTTGTTATACTCTTTAAGTACCACGGTAAGCAGCTCTTTGCCCTTGCCCTCGCATCCGATGCCAGGGCCTATGACTGCCTGGGTTGACCATTCAAATGCCGCCAGCATCTTGTCCCTTACAGGCTCAAAGTCCTCATAGGTATCAAGTATCACTTCAGGCAAAAGAGCTTTCACCACCTCAGCATTCTCAGAAGCAGTAAACACCCTGACCATGCCAGCTCCTGCCTTCAGGGCCGCAGATGCAGCAAGGATACATGCTCCGCTGATATTTTTTGAACCTGCGATTATAAGAACTTTACCGTTGGTGCCTTTGTTTGAATCTTTTTTTCTTGCTGGAATAAGCTCCATTGCATCGCCGTCGTGATAGAAAGCCAGCGGTTCTTTTGAAAGAAAGCTCTCTTTAGTGATGCCCACATCAGATATCACAAGTTTTCCAGTATATTCACATCCCGGATAGAGAATGTGTCCAAGCTTGGCAAAATTAAAAGCAACTGTGGTGTCAGCCTTGACTGCAGCTCCCATGACCGTGCCTGTATCCGCACTGATGCCAGAAGGAATATCCACGGCAACCACATAAAGGTCTTTTCCTCTCTCGTCCTTAAGGTCATTGATGTAATTAACCACGTCAAGGTTAGTTCCTGTAACTGGCCTTGTCAGTCCAATGCCAAACATCGCATCTACTATGATATCAAATGCCCCATCAGTTTTGTTGTCTCTTATATTGGAAAAAGTGCCCTGTAAAATATCATATTTACCAGCTATTTCCAGTTGTCGCAGGAACATGTCGCTGCTCTTTACAGGATCTCCCACCACGCAAAGACTTATGTGATATCCTCTCTGCTTAAGTATCCTTGCTATGGCAACGCCATCGCCGCCATTGTTGCCAACTCCGGCAAAGATCAGTGCATTGAGTCTCCTGTCCGGGTGCTCAATCTCTTTCCACTTATCAATCTCCGTGCAGACAGACAGGGCTGCCCTCTCCATAAGAACTGCCTGGTCCATGCCAAAATGTTCAGTAGTATTCCTGTCACATATCTTCATTTCCATACTTGAAACAGCGTATTTCATGAGTTCCTCCATTAATTAGGGGTGGCTTTTCGTGACAGCGGGACGGTTCTTTTGTCCTGACAGGGGGACGGTTCTTTTGTCAGGTTTTATCAAAATAAAACCTGACAAAAGAACCGTCCCCCTGTCAGGACAAAAGAACCGTCCCCCTGTCACAAAAAGCCACGCACTACCGCAGCATTCTATCGCTATTCAACATATTCTTCCCCTGAGCCATCAACTGGCCTTCTGATAGGATGGCGCTTGTCCGGATCATATTCCATATCGAATATATCCATTACCTCTGGTCCAAATATCTGGTGCATATAGGAGTAGAGATTGTAGTTCTCCATCTCCGCCTCCTGAAGCCTTATCACGTTCTTTTTAAGCTCCACTCTCACCTTTGAGATCCACTCATCAAGGCCCTTGATGTACTCTGTGTTCTCCTGAAGGGTCTCATAGCAGACCTTCATGGTCTCTATCATCAGCTTGTAATCTACGTCGTAGATCTCTCTTGAAAGGTCAAGGAGCTCATCATCATGGCCACCAAGTTTTTCATTGCACTCGTTGATGAGCCTGGTCCTCTCCTGGATCTCTTTTTCTATGGATGCTGCATTTCCTCCGGCCTTGTTGGCCTGATCTCGCAGCGGAACTATCTCAGATAAAAGAGTCTTCTTGAGTTTCTTGATCTTCTTGGTGTCTGTACGGATCCTGCCATCGCGCTCCACCAGAGAATTGAGCTGATCTGCAAGGGCTTCTATCTCAGGCGTCATCTCCGTCTGGGTAAAAAGCTGATGCCACTTATTGTCCAGCGTCAGGATGGGAATACTCTTTCCCTCCAGTGCTGACATGTACACGTCGTCGCCTCTAGCCATGGACTTCTCCACTAATTATAATGATTTTTCGTACCTATCAATATTATATGATAATTTCATCAAACTGTCAGATAAATGTACATTTTCTACCTGAATATTGTCAGGAACTTCAAGGTCTACATGAGCAAAGTTCCATATTGCCTTGATCCCGCATGCGGCAAGTTTGTGCGCCATAGGCACTGCCTGCTCCTTGGGGATCGTCAAAACTGCAATCTCAATATTGTTATTTCTGACAAAATCCTCAACTTCATCGATAGGTCTAACCTCAACATCGCCTATCTTGGTTCCAAACAGATCAGGGTTCTTGTCAAAGGCTCCCTTAAACACAAAACCTCTTCTGGTAAAGTTGGTATAACCAGCGATTGCCTTGCCAAGGTGACCTGTACCAATGATCACCAGACTGTGCTGTCTGTCAAGGCCAAGGATCTTGCCTATCTCATCGTAGAGATAACCAACATTGTAGCCATAGCCCTGCTGGCCAAAGCCGCCAAAATTGTTAAAGTCCTGCCTGATCTGTGAAGCTGTGACCTTCATGATATCGGAAAGTTCCTGAGAGGAAATCCTCTCAACCCCCTTCTCACGTAGATCGCCTAAATATCTAAAATATCTTGGAAGTCTGCTGATGACCGCCTGAGAAATCTCTTTATCTGCCATAATATGCTCCTTTTTAAAAAGAAAACCTAAGAACAATTATAGCCATCCGTTAAATAAATGTCAATTCAATCAAACCTCTTAAAAAGCCTCTAGCCATGGGCTTTCCACGGCCAGAGGCTCGCTGTTTTTTGATATATTTATGGTTTGAAGTAGCTGATGGTATCCTGCATGTCGGAAGCCAGCTCCTGGAGCTTATCAGCTGATTCTGTAATGATGGCAAATGTAGCATTGAGCTCCTGCATTGAAGCATTGGTCTCTTCTGTTGATGCTGCATTCTCCTCTGAAATCGCTGAAAGGTCTGAGATGATCTCAACCAGCTTATCTTTAGCTGCTCCAAGCTGTCCAATGTGGTCTGCAATGCTCTCTGTGCTGCTTGAAACGTTGCTTACATTTTCAGCCATGCTCTGCATGTTGGTCTTGGTATCATCAAGCTGTTCTGACTGCTGCTCAAAGTTGTTATTGAGCTTGCTCATAACTTCAACTGATGCCTCTGAATCAGCAACCAGTCTCTCAACGATCTTCTTGATCTCCTCAGCAGAATTGCTACTCTGTACAGCAAGCTGTCCGATCTCTGTAGCAACAACAGCAAATCCCTTTCCTGCATCTCCTGCTCTTGCAGCCTCAATACTTGCATTCAGTGACAGAAGGTTGGTCTGGGAAGCGATCTCTGTGATAGCCTGTGAGAACTTTGAGATCTCTTTTGCAGACTCATTTGTTGAATCAATGGTCTGACCGATCTCGCGAACTGACTGCTGAACCTCTGTACTTTGCTCAATGAGCTTGTTGAGGGCATCCATGGCAGCATCGCAGGCCGTCTTCATTTCTCCGGCATAAGCGTTAAGTTCTTCTACGTTCTCAGATACTTCATCGATATCTCTTCCGATATCCTGCGTATTGCCAGCAGCGCTCTCAACGCTCTCAGCCTGGTTCACAGCGCCCTTACTGATATCATCAACTGCCTGGGATACCTGACTTGATGCTGTGGACGCCTGGCTTGCAGATTCAGAGAGCTCAGCTCCCGATCTTTTAAGCTCTCCAGACATCTCCATTGTGGTCCTTATTACTTCTCCAAGTTTATTACTAAGGGTCTGGGCGCCGTCGGCAAGAAGTCCAATCTCATCGTTTCTCTTAAGGGATTTTTCATCAATGTTGAGCTTAAGCTCACCTGTAGACAAATGTCCAAGTTCATCTGCGATGGCTCTCATCTTAACAGATGCTGTATTGGCAACAAGTATTCCTACCAGGGAAAGAGCTATGGTAAGTATTATTGATACAACTACCATACCAATGATGATCCTTCTTATATTTGCAGCGACAGAATCGCTTTCTCTTCCTGTAAAGACCATACCTACTACAGATCCGTCACTGTTTTTCATGGGCGCATAGTAGCAGAAATAGTTTTCGGTTGCTCCGGCTGGTTTTCCCTTCATGAATAGAAGCTGACCGCCACTTAGAACTGTATTTTTAACCTTATCGCCGATCTGGTAGCCTACAGCTTTTTTACCAGATGAATCTTTCATTGTGGTGACGACTCTTGTATCACCATAAAAGAGCGAATACTCAATTCCAGTCTCACTCTTTAGATCATCCATGATCTCTTCGTACTCTGCCATTACGTTTTCTTCACCCTTATAAAGAGCTCCGTCTGCGTATGACCAGTCGCCATCCCACACGTTGTCCATCTCACTTGCCAGATGATTTACTGCTACCATAAGTTCCTCTTCAACCAGCGTATTATATGTATTGGTTATTTCAAAGCCACTTATGATAGTAAGTACAGTGGCTATTCCTACGATTGCAGCAACAGCCGCAAAAATAAGTTTCTGTACCAGCTTACCATTTCTTACCTTAGGTTCCATGTTATGCCCTCCTTAACCTGGTTTTACATATTTAATTATACAAGATGTAGTTTTGTTTTTTGCTATTTTACTTTATAAAATTTTGATAAAAAGAAAACGCGAAAGCAACTGCCGATACCTGTATCATAATCATGTTTACAAGACTGCAAAAAAGAATTATGATTTCATAGTTATATTAAGAAGCATTTGACTGAAATATGAAAGGAAACACAATGTATAAAGATTATATGGTGAGAGCCACCGCTGGAAACGCCCAGATAAGAGCTTTTGCAGCTACTACAAAAGACCTTGCTGAGTATGCAAGATGCGCCCACGGCTTATCTCCTATCGCTGCCGCCGCACTTGGCAGACTCATGACAGGAACAGTAATGATGGGCACTATGATGGACAACGAGGATGACCTCATCACTGTAAAAATGGACGGTGATGGCCCGCTTAAGAGCGTTCTTGCAACAGCTGACAATAAGGGAAATGTAAAGGGTTATGTTGGAAACCCTTACGTTATCATGGAGCCCAACGCCTCAGGACACCTTAACGTAGGCGGCGGAATTGGCGAAGGTAATCTTACTGTTATCAGAGATATGGGCATGAAAGAGCCCTATGTAGGCCAGGTTCCCCTGTACACAGGAGAAGTTGCCGAGGACCTTACCTACTACTTCACAAAATCCGAGCAGACACCTTCATCTGTTGGACTTGGTGTCCTTGTGGAAAGAGAAACCTTAAGCGTCATCGCTGCAGGCGGATTTATCATTCAGCTTCTGCCCTTTGCCGAAGAAGAAACCATAGCTCATCTTGAGGAAAACCTTAAGAAATTCTCTTCAGTAACAGACATCTTAAAGGCTGGTAAGACACCTGAGGAGCTTCTGGGTATCGTCCTTGAAGGTTTTGATATTGAATTTACCGACAAGGTTGACCTTAATTTCTACTGCAACTGCGACAAAGACCGCGTAGAGAGAGCTCTGATGCTCATCGGTGAAAAAGAGATTCAGGACATGATAGATGATGGAAAAGAAATAGAGCTTCGCTGCCACTTCTGCAACAAGGCCTACACTTTTAGCGTTGATGAACTTAAAGAGCTTAAGGAAAAGGCAAAAGTGATCAAGAATAAGAATGCGAAGGAAGTCTAAATGAACTCAGCAATAATGGTACTTATTGAAAATATCGGAATCATCGCCTTTGCCATATCAGGAGCTGTGGTCGCAGCAAAAAAGGACATGGATATATTTGGAATAAATCTCCTCGCCCTGGTCACTGCCACCGGCGGCGGACTTATAAGGGATATCATAATCGACAACATCCCTCCTGCCATGTTTGTAAACCCGGCTTACACCATTATCACACTGATAACTGCAAACCTTGCCTTTGTAGTCATGAGATATAAAAAGCCAATGCCCAAAGCAGTCACACCATTTTATGACACCCTGATCTTCTGGCTTGATACTCTTGGCCTTGCAGCCTTTACTGTAGATGGTTCCTTTACAGGTATCGCATCACCCTATGGCGACAATCTCTTTTTAGTTGCATTTCTTGGAATAGTTACCGGAATCGGTGGCGGAATGATAAGGGATGTGCTGGCAGACGACATACCTGCTGTTCTTACCAAACACGTATATGCCATCGCCTGCATCGCAGGATCTGTAGTACTTGTACTTTTATGGAAATATACAGCCAGCGAACTTATAAGCTCACTGGCCGGATTTTTTACTATCGTTATAATAAGATTTCTTGCTATGCAATTTAAGTGGAATCTTCCAACTATCAATCAGTGATAGCTTCATAGCATTCTGGGCGCCTGTCTCTAAAGATACCCCAGGATGCTCTTTTTTTGCGGTTTTCTGCAAAGTCGTACTCAGCGTAGATTATCTCTTCCTGATCCCTTGACGCCTTTACCAGGCAGTCCCCTGTCTCATCTGTAAGAAAGCTGCTTCCATAGAATGTCAGTGATGAACTCTGCATGCCATTATCCTCTGAAGGAGTTACAGTTTCTTTTCCAATGCGGTTTGCAGCTGCCACAGGGATGATATTAGCTGCTGAATGGCCCTGCATGGTTCTCATCCAGTGGCCTTGGCTGTCAACTTCCAAAATAGGCTCAGAGCCAATTGCTGTAGGATAAAGAATGATATCCGCTCCTTTGAGGGCAAGGCATCTTGCGGTTTCAGGAAACCACTGATCCCAGCATATTCCAACTCCCACATTGCCATATCTGGTTTCAAAGACCTTAAAGCCTGTATTGCCAGGAGTAAAATAAAACTTCTCCTGATAGAAATGGTCGTCAGGAATATGAGTCTTTCTGTACACTCCCAGGATCTTCCCGTCAGCATCTATCATTGCCACAGAGTTGTAAAAGGTGTTCTCATCCCTTTCAAAAACACTGATGGGCATTACCACAGAAAGCTCTTTTGCAAGCTCTGAAAACTGCTGTACTGCAGGATTTTCAAGGATTGGAAGGGCCAGCTCGTAGTAGTCATAGTTTCTTTCCTGGCAAAAGTACTTTCTTTCAAAGAGCTCTGACAAAAGAATTATCTTGGCGCCATTTTCAGCTGCCTTCCTGGTCAGTCTCTTTGCAGTTTCAATATTTCTTTTAACCTGTTCATCATCTGTTGCTGCCTCTTTTCCGCAGTCAAACTGGATGCAGGCTACTTTGATCTTATCTGACATATGCATCTTCCTTTCCCAGGTATCTGCTGGGTCACACAGTGGATGTTTCCTCCTCCAAGAAGGATGGGTCTTGCGTCTATACCAAGGATCTCCCTGTCCGGGCAGATGCTCTTTAGTATATCAAGGGCCCTTTTGTCACTTTCTTTGTTCTCACCGCCAAACTGGGGAACGAGGGCTGCGCCATTAACAAAGTAAAAATTAACATAGCTGGCTGCAAGTCTCTCTCCAACAGTCCTGTCATCTTCTCCATCCTCAAACACATAATTTGAAAGATCACTTTCAGTAACAAGCACAGGATGGTCTGGAATGGGGAGCTTGTGGACCTTGATAGCCCGACCCATGGCATCTGTTTCATTTTCAAGATACTCAAGGTCCTTAAGCGACATGGCATATTGCGGATCATTTTCATTGTCTGTCCAGGCAAGTACCACTTCTCCTGGTCTTATAAAAGCACAGATATTATCCACATGCTCATTGGTCTCATCATTATATATTCCCCTTGGAAGCCAGAGAACCTTTTTGGCTCCAAGGTATTCTTTTAGCTTAGCTTCTATCTGCTCTTTTGATAGCTTGGAATTTCGGCCCTTACTAAGAAGGCAGCTCTCTGTAACCACGACAGTGCCCTCTCCGTCAGAGTGGATGCTTCCTCCTTCCAGAACAAAGGGAGATGCATCGTAGTAGTCAAATCCCTCCTTGTCGCAGAAGCTGCTTGCCACCTTGTCATCAAGCTCCCAGTCAGCGTAGAGTCCGTCAACCTCTCCGCCCCAGGCATTAAAGCGCCAGTTAACACCTCTTACATTTCCCTCCTTGTCTATAAGGAAGGTAGGAGCCACGTCCCTTGCCCAGGCGTCGTCTGATTCAATATTTATAAGGTGGAGCCTTCCTGTCAGAAGCTCTTTTTCTCCTTCAGATATCCCACTGTTTTGGCAGTAGTTTCCTATAATGCCTTCCACAAACTCTGACGCTTCCTTAAGGTGAGCACTTCCAGTCAAAAGAAACAGCTCCTCCCTTTTAAGGATTTCAAGATAAACTGCGCCAAAGCTTTTAAGAGCATCTGTCCTGTCTTTTCCAAAGCTTCCGGGCCTTACGGGATATATCATTATTGTCCCCAGGTGGGGCATAAACTCTCCAGGCATATAAAGTCCGTCAGATGCCGGAAGTAAACCTTGTATCGTCATTGTAGTTATCCAACAAACAGGTTATCGTTAAAAGATCATAGCCTGTTTTTAAAGTCCTCGTATCCAAAGTGCTTTAAAACTTCCACTTCTCCGTCCTCGTGCATGATGTCGATATCAGGAAGTGGCATTCCGTTAAAAGTGTTGTTCTTAACAAAGCTGTAGATCGCCATATCCTCAAAATAGAGCTTGTCGCCTACGTTCTTTTCCGTCTCAAAGCTGTAATCTCCGATGACGTCTCCTGCAAGGCAGGTCATGGACGAGAGCCTGTAGGTGTAGTTCATCTCACCAGGCTCCTCAGAGTCCTTGAGGGGTGGACGATAGGGCATCTCAATTACATCAGGCATATGGCATGACGCAGAAGCGTCAAGTATAAGAACAGGTATCCTGTCAGTCTCAACCACATCCATTACAGATGTCACAAGGTATCCTGCATTCAGGGCGATAGCTTCGCCTGGTTCAAGATATACTGTAAGGCCATATTTTTCTCTGATATAGCGCACCAGATTGATAAGACCCTCTCTGTCGTAATCTTCCCTTGTGATGTGATGGCCGCCGCCTAAGTTTATCCAGCTTATCCTGTTTGAACCGGAAACTCCAAACTCTGCATCAAGCTCATCTGTTTCTGCTGGAATATTATCAAGGGCCACCTCTTCATCGTAGGAATCGTAAGAAGTATCAATGCCCATGGTCTTTAATATAAAGCCGTCGTAGTCCTCTGCTATCCTTGGTTCAGGGAAGAACCTGAAGAAATCTCTTTCAACCTTAAGGAAGGTGTCCTCTAAAGGCTCAAATCCCTGCTCACAGAGATTGTGAAAGTGAAGTCCTGAAACTCCCTCAGGCAGAGTATCTGGCATATTCTCGTTCCTGATACCAAGCCTTGATCCAGGAGAACATGGATCGTAGATCTCATGGGCATCCTCAGCGCTGATCTCAGGATTTATCCTAAGTCCCACTTTTGTTTTGCCCTCTATGACGTACTTCTCCCAAACGCTTCTGTGGTGCTCAAGCTGGGAAATAGAGTTAAATACCACATGATCGCAGATATTGCAAAGCTCGTTCATATCAGAGTCTTTGTAGGCAGGCTCATAGACGTGGTTTTCACCTCTTTGTCCATCCTCTGTCTTAAACTCCTCATATCCAAGCCTTGCCTCAAATATGCCAGACGCAGTGGTTCCTGAAAGATATGAGGCTACTAAAGGATAAGTCTGGTAGGCGCTGTAAGCCTTCTGTGCCAGAAGGATCTTAGCTCCAGAGCGCTCCTGTACATCCTTTAATATCTCCAGGTTTTCTTTGAGCCTTTTTTCATTTATCACATAGGCCGGCGTACTGATATTCTCAATTTTCATAATATCCCCTCATAAAAAACTTAATCTACAAGCTCTGGAGCCTCATCCACTACCCATGGAAGACCGTATTCACCAAGCATCTCCATATATGGATCTGGATCAAACTCATCAGTTGTATATACTCCAGGCTGTTTCCACTTTCCTGTAAGCACAAGTGCTGTTCCGATCATTGCAGGAACACCTGTGGTGTAGCTGATTGCCTGACTTCCAAGCTCCTTGTAGCACTCCTGGTGGTCGCAGACATTGTAGATGTAGATCGTCTTTTCTTTTCCGTCCTTGACGCCCTTAAAGATACAGCCAATGTTGGTCTTACCGACAGTTCTTGGGCCAAGGCTGGCAGGATCTGGTAAAAGAGCCTTTAGGAACTGGATAGGAACAATGTCTTTTCCCTCAAACTTAATTGGAGTTGTTGAGAGCATTCCCACATCCTCAAGACATCTCATATGATCAAGATATGACTGGCCAAAGGTCATGAAGAAACGGATCCTCTTAACCTCCGGGAAGTTCTTGCCAAGGGCCTCTATCTCCTCATGGTGAAGAAGGTACATATCCTTTTTGCCAACCTGAGGGAAGTCGTACTCTCTTTTGATCTCCATAGGCTTTGTCTCAACCCAGTGGCCGTCCTCCCAGTAGCTGCCGTTTGCAGAAACCTCACGAAGGTTGATCTCAGGATTGAAGTTTGTTGCAAAAGCATAGCCGTGGTCGCCGCCGTTGCAGTCAAGGATATCTATTGTGTCGATCCTGTCAAAGTAATGCTTCTTTGCATAGGCTGTAAATACGCTGGTCACGCCAGGATCAAAGCCTGTTCCAAGAAGGCCTGTGATACCGGCTTTTTTGAACTTGTCCATGTAAGCCCACTGATAGCTGTAGTCAAAGTAAGCTGTAAAGCCCTTTTCCTTGCATCTCTTTTCATAGGCAGCGCGCCATACCGGCTCATCTGTATCCTCTGGCTCATAGTTTGCTGTATCTATGTAGTCCACCTTGCACTCAAGACATGCATCCATGATGGTAAGGTCCTGATAAGGAAGGGCTACGTTTAAAACTGCGTCAGGCTTATAGTCCTTTATAAGTCTGACAAGGTCATTTACGTCGTCTGCATTAACTGTCTGAGTTGTGATCTTAACGGGATATCCCTGTTTTTCCAGCTTCTCTTTTAAAGCGTCGCACTTACTTACTGTGCGGCTTGCAAGACACATCTCTGTAAATACTTCTTTATTCTGGGCGCACTTCTGGATTGCTACCTGTGCTACTCCACCACATCCGATAACTAATAATCTGCTCATCTTAGCTTTTCCTCCATTCGTTTTGCTATACATATCACCTGGACATATCTTCTTCTTCCTGAAGCAGGTCTTCTACGTATTTGGGAAGCATGAACGCTCCCTTGTGCAAATGTGTTGTATAATACCAGGTCTTAATGCCTCTCTCATCCCATCTGTCAGGGTTAAAATCCTTCATGGGATGATACTTCTTGCTGGCAAAACCAAACAGCCAGTAACCAGCTGGGCATGTAGGAATGTGGGCCTGATAAACCCTGTTTATAGGAAATACTCTGTAGGCCTTTCTGTGCATGGCTCTGCAGCTCTCTTCGTCCTCGTCGTAGAATGGGCTTCCGTGCTGATAGACCATGATACCATCGTCGTGAAGCGCCTTGTAGCAGCTTCCGTAGAACTCTTTTGTGAAAAGACCTGCCTCATGCCCCAGGGGCTCTGTGGCATCGTTGATGATAAGGTCATACATGTCTTCGCACTTTCTAAGGTACTTAAGGCCATCCTGGTAAAAGATGTGGACTCTGTCGTCTTCAAGTCCAATGGCATTGTCCGGGAAGTACTGCTTGCACACATCCACAAACATGGAATCCGGCTCTACCACGTCAATTACCTTGATCTCCTCATAGTGAGTGAGCTCTCTGGCCACACCGCCGTCGCCGCCACCAAGGACTAAAACTCTCTGAACCTTTGGATGAACAGCCATAGGAACATGGACTATCATCTCGTCATAGGTGAACTCGTCCTTTTCTGAAAAGATGATGTTACCGTCCGAAGTAAGGAACTTGCCAAACTCCGGGGAATCAAAGACGTCAATTCTCTGGAACTCGCTGGTTCCGGAAAAGAGCTGCTTTGATAATCTTATGCTGATCTTGACGTTTCCAGTGTGCATGTCTGAAAACCAATAATCCATATCTGCCATAGAATGCTCCTTTTATTATTTTAAAACAAAAAGTTCTGATATATCTTCACTTTCAGGTCCCTGCATGGAACAGCCTTTTTCCATGGCGGTCCTGATGTAATCAAGGATTTCCTCTGTTATCATCTCACCTGGGGAAAGGATCGGGATTCCAGGTGGATAGCACATTACTGACTCAGCACTGATGCGTCCCACAGTCTGCTCGATGGGAAGTGACTCTTTTTCCGCATAGAAAGCCTCCTGGGGAGTTGCCTTCACTATGGGAGTCACATACTCTGCAGAAAAGAACTGCTGCTCAGGCTTTGAGTAAAGTCGCCTTATGTCAGCAAGGGCTCCTGCAAGTCTCTCAATATCCTGAAGACGATCTCCTATGGATATGTAGGCCATGACATTGGAAAGATCTCCAAACTCCATCTGAATGTCATATTCATCTCTTAAAAGGTCATAGACCTCGATACCTGTAAGGCCGATCTTTCTGGTATTTACAACAAGCTTGGTCTCGTCAAAGTCATAGATGCTTCCGCCATTTTTAAGCTCATTGCCGTAGGCGTAGTAGCCGCCTATATCGTTGATCTCTTCCCTGGCGTACTGGGCCATTCCTGTGACCTTTTTAAAGCTGTCGTGGCCATTAATGGCAAGATTCCTTCTGGAAATATCAAGGCTTCCAAGAAGAAGGTAGCTGGCTGATGTGGTCTGGGTAAGATTAACTATCCTGCTGATATAGCCCACATTAGCATTTGGTCCGCAAAGAAGAATGGAGCTCTGGGTAAGACTTCCTCCTGACTTGTGCATGCTTATAGCTGCCATGTCTGCCCCTGCCGCCATAGCATTCACGGGAAGGTCAGGTCCAAAGTAAAGATGGGTTCCATGGGCCTCATCAACTAAAGCCTTCATGCCATTTTCGTGTGCTATTTCAACAATAGCCTTAAGATTTGAGCATATTCCGTAATAAGACGGATTATTGATAAGGATAGCCTTGGCATCCGGGTTGTCACTAACCGCCTTCTTGACGTCCTCAATCTCCATTCCAAGAGGAATACCAAGGTTTACATCAACCTTGGGGTCAATATAGACAGGCTCAGCTCCGCAAAGGATAAGGGCGTTTATGGCACTCTTATGTACATTCCTTGGCATGATGATCTTGTCGCCATGCTTAACGCTTGATAACACCATGGCCTGAACTGCACTTGTTGTGCCATTGACCATCATAAAAGCGTGAGCAGCACCAAAGGCATCAGCCATAAGCTCTTCCGCTTCCTTGATGACTGAAACCGGGTGACAAAGGTTATCAAGCGGCTTCATGGAATTAACATCAATCCCGACACACCTGTCTCCCAAGAACCTTACAAGTTCCGCATTACCTCTTCCCCTCTTGTGACCAGGCACATCAAAGGGCACAACCCTCTGCTTCCTGAATCGCTCCAGCGCATCATATATAGGAGCTCTTTTCTGCTTCTCAAGATCCAACTAAACTTCCTCCACCAAAACAATCTGATATACATACGAAAAGGAGTGGCATGAGCACCTCTCATGCTACCCCCTTTATATTATCTAATTCAGCGTTTTAATAATACTATATAATTGTTTTAAATTAAAGAGATTTAGTTAATTATTCTCACCATCTGAAGTGTCAGGATAACCGATTTCTACAGCTCTGTCGTGTAAGAGATTTGCAAGCTCAAGATGTCCATAGACTTTGATGCCATTTTCAGTAAGGCGCTTGTAGATTTCGTTGGAATCAGTGAAATCTTCATCAGTGGTCACAATGTTGTAGCCATCGTCAATCATGTTGAAAGAGATGTAGTCGTTTCGCTTTTCGTAGTCAGATTCAAAATAATAGGTGTTGATTATAAGATGATCCGTATCAAGGCCTTCTAAGGAAATTGACTTGCTCTCACCGTTTACGTTGTAGTAGAAATCGCCAAAAGGCGTGATGTTTTCTTCAGACCCATAATAGAAATGGTAATCTCCTTTGGCATCAACATAGGCAAAATCATATACGTGAAGGGCTGCTCCGCCTGAGCCTGATCCATAGATGGTTCCATCATCATTTATTGTGATGTCACTTCTTGACCACATATCCTGGTCGTAGCAGATCTTCAGCTCTCCTCCCATATCCTTAAGGATCATGAAAAGAGTGAATATCTCGCCTCCCATGTCTATCGCAGAATACTCCTGGGATACAAGAAGCTCTTTGTCGCCGTCATTTCCGCAGTCAAGGTAGCGGTAAGTGGCATCGCCATTTGCTGTGAAGTTATAATCGCCGGAAGAAGCAAGCTTATCGCTTATCTCTGAAAGGCTGTAAGACTGGCCATCTTCAAGGATATCGGAAAGGATCAGGTATGAACCTCTGTCTACAGATTTTGTGAATTTAGCTTTGGCAGCTCCTGTTTTGAAGTCTTCATAAAGGTCGCCGGTTGGGGCGGGGGGTTCTGTAGATTCTTCAGATTGTATCTCTGTAGGTTGTGAATCTGTAGCAGTTGATGAGTCGGATGTCTGTTCATTGTCAGATTCATTCAGGTTCTCAAAAACTGATGATTCCTCGGGTGTTTCTTTTTGGCAGCCCGAAAGGATTGCCCCAGTTAACGAAAGTGTAAGAAGTACACTTAGAAGTCTTTTGTTTCTCATTTTTCATATTCTCCTCTTTGAACATATTTCACACACAAGGGATATTTTACACCTGTTTTGGGAGGGAAAATCTAAAGAAAATATGAAATTGTGTGCCTCTACATTGCTGAATCAGATCATACAGCGAAATTGCTTCGCAATTTCCTCGCTCTCCATTCATCCTCGTTATCCGTTATACAGCGAAATTGCTTCGCAATTTCCCTTGTGACGTGTGCCTTCACTTCGCTGAATCAGATCATACAGCGAAATTGCTCCGCAATTTCCCTGTCATCGCTTGTCGTCAAATATCCCCTATACCGCATGAACATAAGGCGCTAAGGCGCCTTCACCAAATTAAAAGACGCATGGTCTTTCAAGTAAACTTGAGACCATGCGTCTTCCAATTTGAAACCACTTCGTGGTTTTGTTCATGCTATTATGGAATGCTTAACTCGTTATACGTTACATCATCCCACCCATTCCTGCGCCGCCTGCTGGCATTGGAGGAACTGGCTCTTTGATAGTAGCTACTGCAGCTTCTGTTGTAAGGAAGCTTGAAGCTACTGATGTAGCATTCTGAAGAGCTGAACGTGTAACCTTGGCAGGATCGATGATTCCGTCCTTAACCATGTCTACATACTGCTCTGTGTAAGCGTTAAAGCCGATGCCTTCCTTAGACTCTTTTACCTTGTTAACAATAACAGATCCGTCAAGACCAGCGTTGTTAGCAATGTGGAAAAGAGGAGCCTCAAGGGCCTTAAGAACAACCTTGGCACCTGTCTTCTCGTCACCTTCAAGTGAATCGGCAAGCTTAGCAACTTCTTTAGTAGCGTGGATGTAAGCTGATCCACCACCAAAGATGATGCCCTCTTCAACTGCAGCCCTTGTAGCGTTTAAAGCATCTTCCATTCTGTACTTAGCTTCCTTCATCTCTGTCTCTGTAGCAGCACCAACTCTGATAACTGCAACACCGCCAGCGAGCTTAGCAAGTCTCTCCTGGAGCTTCTCTTTATCGAAATCTGATGTTGTATCCTCGATCTGCTTCTTGATCTGAGAAATTCTTGCCTGGATCTCTTTCTTAACTCCAAGGCCATCAACGATTGTTGTCTTTTCTTTCTCTACCTTGATGCTCTTTGCTCTTCCAAGGTCATCCATTGTTGTATCCTTGAGCTCAAGACCAAGATCTGAAGAAATAACCTTACCACCTGTAAGGATAGCAATATCCTCAAGCATAGCCTTTCTGCGGTCACCATAGCCAGGTGCCTTAACAGCTACTACATTGAATGTTCCACGGAGCTTGTTAACGATAAGTGTTGTAAGAGCCTCACCATCAACATCCTCAGCGATGATAAGGAGCTTAGAACCAGTCTTAACGATCTGCTCAAGAAGTGGAAGGATATCCTGGATGTTTGAGATTTTCTTGTCTGTGATAAGGATGTATGGATCCTCAAGTGTAGCTTCCATCTTGTCCATATCTGTAGCCATGTATGCTGAGATGTAGCCTCTGTCGAACTGCATTCCTTCTACAAGGTCAAGCTCTGTCTGCATTGTCTTGGACTCTTCGATTGTGATAACGCCGTCGTTGGAAACCTTCTCCATAGCGTCAGCGATCATCTGTCCAACTTCATCATCACCTGATGAAACTGCAGCAACTCTCATGATCTGCTCTTTGCCCTTAACCTTTGTAGCCATCTTGCTGATAGCTGCAACAGCTGTATCTGTAGCCTTCTTCATACCCTTTCTAAGAACGATTGGGTTAGCTCCTGCTGCAAGGTTCTTAACACCTTCGTTGATCATTGCCTGTGCAAGAACTGTAGCTGTAGTTGTTCCATCACCTGCTACATCGTTAGTCTTGGTAGCAACTTCCTTAACAAGCTGAGCTCCCATGTTCTCGTAAGAATCCTCAAGCTCGATCTCTTTTGCAATTGTAACACCGTCGTTTGTGATTGTAGGAGCGCCATAGCTCTTATCAAGAACTACGTTTCTTCCTTTTGGTCCAAGTGTTACCCTAACTGTATCTGCAAGTTTGTTAACGCCTTCTACCATAGATGTGCGGGCGTCAGCGCCGTACTTAATTGTCTTAGCCATTGTCTATTGCCTCCAAAAATTATTTAATGATTGCTAAAATGTCGTTCTGCTTAACAATGATGTAAGTTACGTCGTCAAGCTTAACCTCTGTTCCTGAGTACTTTGAATAGATTACGTTGTCGCCCTTTTTAACTTCCATCTTGACTTCTTTGCCATCTACAACTCCGCCAGGACCTACAGCGATAACCTCTGCCTGCTGTGGCTTCTCCTTCTCAGCTCCTGGAAGAACGATCCCTGATTTTGTAGTCTCTTCAGCTTCAAGCTGCTTTAATACAACTCTGTCTGCAAGTGGTACTAACTTCATTATAAATGCCTCCTTATATGTCTATTTCTTTAACTTTCTTCTTTTTGTTAGCACTCGATTTAAATGAGTGCTAATCTTCAAGAACATATATTATATCTTTTTTTGTTATACGTCAAGCGTTGAAATAATTTCTGTTGCTTTTTCCCGCTTATATTATACGAGGCAAGTTAAGGTTCGGCAGTATCAGAGTCTTCGCTAAGGACTTCCATCATTTCGCGGACCATCTCTTCATCCTTGAGCCTAAAGAGAATTTCAACACGTCTTGAAGCCTCCATGTCTATGGTTCCACTTGCAGTGTAGACGGGATTGCTATAGGAGCGCCCTGTTGCTGAAACTAAAGATCTCATTCCTTCAAGCTCTGACTTTGTAAGTACTCCGCTCTTATCGCTAAGGCAGTACTCTGCCACAGCTAAAGCTCTTTTCTGAGACAGCTGAAGGTTATACATGTATGTTCCTTCGGTGTCTGTATGGCCTTCTATTATGATCTCTGAAATATTATCTTTGTATTTTGAACTTAAAAGAATATCCGCATACCTTGGCAGGAACTGCTCAAGGAACTCTTCTCCTGTTGGCTTTATGACTGCCTTTCCGTAGTCAAACAAAATACTTGAGTCAAAGGTAATGGCGCCTGTCTTTTCATCAACTGAAACCTTAAGGTCAGAGTCTCCAAACTCCCTGGAAAGGTCTTTTACAAGTTCCTTCCTGATTCCAATAAGGTCGTCAAGCTTTTGCTGCTGCTCGCTCATGACAGCTTCAAGCTTATTTAAAAGCTCATGCTGCTCCTTTAAAGTCTCTTCCTGGATAGCTATCTTTTCGCCCTGTTCTGTAAGGGCCTCTTCCTGGGCATTGAGCTGCTTTTGTTGATTGGAGACTATTTCTCTCTCCTTATCAAGGGCAGCAGCAGAAACCTTTAGCTCCTCTTCTTTACCAGCAAGAGCCAGTTCCTTTTCATCGTAGTTGATGCTGGCGTGGAGCATAGTAAAGGCGATTATCAGAACAAATGTAAGCAGTAGTCCCGCCATCATGTCAGAGTAAGAAAGCCAGTATGTAGTTTCTTCACTTCTATTATTTCTATGTCTCATGTTCTTTAGTTGTTCCTTCCAGAATAAAAAGTTACTTATTTACCATAGAAGCAATCTGTGCCTCAAGGGTTCTTACTTCCTTGACATACTTGGACACAGATTCTGATACGTCCTTAAGCTGTTTTGTGACATTCTCCATTTCGTTTACTGCCTTCACCATGCCATCTGCTGCAACAGCATTCTTTTCATACATTTCCTTAAGCTGGTGCTCATTGGCCTCCTGAACATACATGGTCTGACTGACAACCTTGGACAAGTCTGAAAATGAGTTTCCAAGGGTTTTATTCATCTCTGTTATGAAGTTTTCAACTACCCTTTCAAGCTGGTCCATCTGGTTTCTTGTGGCCATCCTTGAGAAGCTGTCTATGGTGCTGTCAAGGTGATCAAACTGCGGCTCAAGATAAGTTTTAAGTCCCTCAGGAAGCTCATGGGTAAGAGCGTTTGTAAGCTCGGTTATGGCTTTGGTCTGCTGTGACTGCAGCTCCATCATCCTGTTTACTCCAAGCTTATCTGTGTCAGGAAGCACATATTTCTTGAAGTTTCTTATGAAGTAATTAAGAGCATTTTCAGCATCATCGAGTCTTCTTTTATATACGTAGTTAAAGACCAGTGAGAACACCATTCCATAAATAGAGGTGTGGAATGCAACCTTTATACCATTCATAAGGGGCTCTATGCTGCCTGTTATCTCTGCAGTTGTACCGGTGTTAAAGCTCTGAAGTCCAAGGGAGAGCCCCACAAAGGTTCCAAGGATTCCAAGACCTGTCATAACTCCAGGCACCTGAGAAAGTCTTTCCCTGTGAATGACGCTGTCGATGAGGTCATAGCCTATAAAGTCCTCTATGTCGCACTTATAGTACACATCTCCGCTTCCCGATATCCTGGAAAGCTCAAGCTTATAGTCCTTAAAGCGCCGAAGGAGTCTTTTATCTTCAAAGATATCATCCTTGTTGTTTATATACTGATCCCACAGATAGCTGTGGGAAGTCTTGGCATCCTCCTCAAAGCGCTGCGCTACTTCAATTAAGTCTGCAGTCATTGAGGCCGTTGGAAGCAGGCTTCCAAACACGCAGGATGCAAAGATGATACCAGCTATCACAAGCATGGTCACGTTCACGATAAGGTTTTCAAGGCCTCCAGCCTGGTTTTTTGAAAAGAACTGCAGGTAAATACACACTGCGCTCATTGCCAGATAAGTTATAAGGATCAGTATCTCATAGCCTCTTTTTCTACTCATGATGTTGTATCTCCTTTTTGGGATATATATACACAATTATATCAGATTGATAACTTTAAACCGACAAGTAATCTCTTAATAAATGATAAAAAAAGTCCCGTACCTTCGTGAAGTAAGATTCACTAAGTACGGGACTTAAAGTCTTTAATATTCAGATTGTTGTATCCACTGAAACTGAAGGATCTGCAGCTGTAGTCTTATTAGCATCCTTGTCATACTGTCCAAGCTGATTATCCAGCCAGCTTGATTTATACTTGGAATACTTGTCAGTGGTATCTGCTGAAGCTGTAGTTGCTGCTTCTTTTGAAGTCTTCTTAAGGCTCTCTGACTTTTCACTAAAATAGCTATCAAGGAAATCAGATTTAGAAGCAGAGCTCTTTTTTGAAGTAGTCGAAACCTCTCCTGTCGTTGTGGATCCAGTTTCTCTGTAGGCGTCAAGAGCTGCCTTGTTACCTACCTTTCCCACATAGGACTTCATAAGATTGCCATAAGCACCACTCTTAATGGTGTTGTAATCACCATAGAGACTGCTCATGCTGCTGTTAAGATCAAACTTCCCATTTAAACTGCTAAAAAAGTTTGTGCTCACCTAGCGTCACCTCCTTGATAAAAGCCTGCGCCGCAGGCACCAAAACATCCATGTCATGGCATAATAACGCATAATTTCTTGAGTAAATTATGCGGGAAAGTAAAGAGAAAAGCAATAAACTGAGTATTAAAACTTTATTAAGATGTGACACGGGGACGGACAAGACACGGGGACGGTTCTGCTGCGACAGGGGTGGACCATGGGGACGGGGTTAGTGGTTCATTGGGAGTCATCCCAATGAACCACTAACCCCGTCCCCATGGTCCACCCCTGTCGCAGCAGAACCGTCCCCGTGTCTTGTCCGTCCCCGTATTTACTCTTCTTCCTCCACTGGAATCTCTTTCCCATAGAGGTCTATCCTGTTTTCCTTAAGTGCAATTGCCCAATACTTTTCAGGAATATTAGGCCATTTTACTGACCCTCTTTCCTGCTCGCAGAGCCTCATGGCTCTAAGAAGCACTGTCTGGTTTAAGTCAATCCCAGTCCTTATAGTGTGCATTGTAACTGCAGCCCAGGCGGGAGCCATCTTGCAAAGCTCAGACTCCTTAAATTCCTTAAGGATCTCTTTTCTGTTGTAGTCAAGCTGTATGTACTCTTCTTCCCAGCCTCTGGTACTTCCATGAAGTATGCAGAACTGCGCCTTGCCATCGTGGTACCATGGAATTCCGATAGATCCGGGATTGACGCCCTTTTTGCCTCTGTAGACGTAGGTGTCCTGCACATGGTTGTGTCCGTGGAGCAAAAGCCCCGTTTTAAGGTGCGATAAGACCTTCTTGGTATTTCTTTTCTCCCTGAACATCAGCTCACTGGTGTTAGTAGGTGAACCATGGCAGTATTCAAACCCAGGGAACCCCTTCATCTCGTAAATCCCATAATTGGGAAGAGATTCAAAGAACTCAAAGTCCTTACCTGTAAGGTTTTCGTAAGTATAGAGAAGGGATCCACTTGCGGACCCCTTTCTCCATCCTACTTCTCCGCTATTTTTGTAATTAAGCAGATATTCCTCTCTGTTACCTCTTATGATGTAGGTGTTAAAGTACTGCTTGAGTACATATATCTTTTCAAGAGTCTTCTGTGGGTTGGGACAATCTGTTACATAGTCACCCAAGAGGACAAAGTTTGTTATCCCTCTTCCACATGCGTAATCAATCGCAGCCTGCAAAGCTGAATGATTGCCATGGATATCGGAAAACACTGCAAAATCGGCCATATAAAGGCTCCTTATTATGACTTAACAACTTCCTTGATTGACTCTGCAAGTCCAGCGATTCCCTGGATGTTTGAAGGAACGATGATCTTGGTAGCCTGACCATTAGCTGCCTTCTCAAATGCCTCAAGGCTCTTGAGTGTGAGAACTGACTCGTCAGCACCTGCCTCCTTGAGCATTGTGATACCTTCAGCGTTAGCCTTCTGAATGCTCTTGATAGCTTCAGCCTGACCTTCAGCCTCTCTGATCCTCTTTTCTCTCTCAGCCTCAGCTCTAAGGATTGTTGCCTGCTTGTCAGCTTCTGCCTGGAGGATCTTACTCTGCTTCTCACCTTCTGCAACAGTGATCTGGCTCTGCTTCTCACCTTCTGCAAAGAGGATCTTTTCTCTCTTTTCACGCTCAGCCTTCATCTGCTTCTCCATGGCGTCACGGATCTGCTCAGGAGGATTGATGTTCTTAAGCTCTACTCTGGTGATCTTGATGCCCCATGGATCTGTAGCGATATCAAGGGCGTCCTGCATCTGTGCATTGATCTGATCTCTTGATGTAAGAGTCTCATCCAGTGTAAGTGAACCAATTACGTTACGAAGTGTTGTTGCTGTCAGGTTCTCAATAGCTCCGATAGGATTTCTTACGCCGTATGCATATGCCTTGGGGTCAGATATTCTGAAGAATACGATGGAGTCGATCTGCATGGTTACGTTATCCTGCGTGATAACAGGCTGAGGCGGGAAATCACAATACTGCTCTTTAAGATCAACCTGTCTTGCTACTCTGTCAATGAATGGGATCTTAAAGTGAAGTCCAACATCCCATGTCTCCTTATATGCTCCCAGCTCCTCAATAACATAAGAATGTGCCTGTGGAACGATCTTGATGTTTGAAGCCAGTAAAATGATTACTAAGATGATAAATACTACTGCAATAATTCCAGCTGTCATTTATATTTCCTCTCTTTCAACAATAAGTTTTGCTCCTCGGACCTCTACTACCTTAACAGTCTCTCCTTGGCGGATAATGATATTGTCCATTGAAGATACTGCGATCCAGGTAGAACCGTCCATATCGACCTTACCTGCGCCATGCAGATTGTCAATGTCAGTCTTGGCAATAAGTTTCCTTCCAACATAGGCATCAATATTAGTTTTCTTGAGCCTGTTGTTGAAGTGCCTGGTTGCTATTGGCCTTATAAGGACCAGTATCACAACTGACACCACAAGGAACGCAGCTATCTGCACCGATAGTGGTGCGCCAATAAGAGCCAGCACAAAAGCCACGGCTGCTCCAGCTGCAAACCATATGGTAACAAGTCCCATGGTGAAAATCTCTGCTACAGATAAAGCGACAGTGATGATAAGCCAAATCAGGCTTTCTGAGATTTCCATACACTTTCCTCCTTTTCCCCTGAAGACCATTATACAGGATTCTTCGCCTTTTCGAAAGATTTAGTCATCTCTGTTAGCCTTCATGTCTGTATACTCCAGTTTTCAAAAAAGTTTATTGTCTTTTCATAAATAAATACACCTGTGAACATAACCAGTCAAATATTCTGTGATAATATATAATAGTATATATTTTATCGTCATGTCGTACTAGCTTTTTTTCTGTTACATCGCTGAAAAAGGTGAAAAAATATGGAAAAATTAACTTACGAATATCTAAAGGGAATTTCAAACCTCTCACCAATTGCCTGTGCCATTCTTTCAGTTCAGAAAAAACCCGACGGAAGCTGCGGCGAAATAAGATTCTTTGCCATCAACGATGTGTTTAAAAAGAATTACTATGACCTGTTTGCTGAAAACGAGGCCGGTGACAAACCAGGATTTGATGACTTTGAAAAGACCATAGAGGGTATGCTCTATACAGCCCACCTTCCAAAAGAGCCTAATTTTGAGGACATCTGCTTTAAATGTGCCTGGGGCGGAGAATTCATAAACACCTATGTGGACACCACCAAAATGTATGGATTCTGGACTCAGGATATCATGTATCCAATTGTTGGCGAATCAGACAGACCTGATATCCGCTACTGTTCTTTTAACTATACTTTAAATAAAGAGATGGATACCGGTAAGTTTGCCACTGTTTCTCCTGACATTGCAAGCTTTGTCATAAAAGCCTGTCTTGAGCTTAGAGGAGACAATGACTTTAAGACCAGTATGCAAAAGGTCTGCGGCGATATCCGAAAATTCTCAGATGGATATGCCTGCAGCATCCTTACCATAGACAAGGATTTTCGTACGTTTAATGTAATATGTGGAGATGTTCGTAATCACGAGCTTGATATCAAAAAGGTCTTCTCAGAGTTCCCTTATGAGATTGTCGAAAGCTGGGAATACGTTCTTGCCGAAACCAATATAATCATCATCAAAGATGCCAATGACATGAACTTTATTGAGACTAAAGCTCCTGAATGGGTAAAGACCTTAAGAGATTACAACGTCGAGAGCCTGTGCCTTGTTCCATTCATACATCGAAAAGAGATCCTTGGATATCTCTATATCACAAACTTTGATGTAGCACATATCAGCAGGGTAAAAGAGACTTTGGAACTGGTATCCTTCTTCCTTACTGCGGAGGTTGCAAACCACCTGTTCCTTGAAAGGCTTGAGTATCTTAGTAACGTAGACATGCTGACAGGTGTTTACAACCGTAACTGCATGAACATCAACGTTGATGAGCTGTCTCTTAAGCTGGAGTTTAATCCTAAGCCATTTAGTGTTGCGTTCTGCGACCTTAATGGTCTTAAGACAATTAATGACAATGGAGGCCATGACACTGGCGACAAGCTCCTTGTGTATGCGGCTGAAGTTCTTAAGGAAGTATTTACAGACGACAAGATATTCAGAGCTGGCGGCGATGAATTTACTATCATCTCCTTCAGCCCCAAGTTTGAATTTGAAGAAAAGATAAAGCTCCTTAGAGAAAAGGCCTGCGATCCGGAATGGCTGTACTTCGCCATCGGTTACTATCACGATGAGGATACTGGAAACTTAAGGCTTGCCATGAGATATGCAGACGAAGAAATGTACAAAGATAAGGATAAATTCTACGAGAAGTATCCTGATAAACGCAGATAAAAATTAACGCCCTGGAATAGCTCCAGGGCGTTATTATTTCTAAGTAAAAAGCCGGGGATTAAAACTTACCAGCCTTTGCAGCCTCTTCGATTGAAACGGCTGTTGAAACTGTCATACCAACCATAGGGTTGTTACCAGCGCCGATAAGACCCATCATCTCTACGTGTGCAGGAACTGATGAAGAACCAGCAAACTGCGCATCTGAGTGCATACGTCCCATAGTATCTGTCATACCATAGGAAGCTGGGCCAGCTGCCATGTTATCTGGGTGAAGTGTACGTCCTGTACCGCCGCCTGAAGCAACTGAGAAGTACTTCTTGCCAGCCTCTGTACGCTCCTTCTTGTAAGTACCAGCTACTGGATGCTGGAATCTTGTAGGATTGGTTGAGTTACCTGTGATAGATACGTCAACGTTCTCCTTCCACATGATAGCAACACCTTCCTGTACATCGTTAGCGCCGTAGCAGTTAACCTTTGCACGAGGTGAATTTGCATCCTTGGAATAGCACTTTCTGAATACTTCCTTAACTTCGCCTGTGTAGTAGTCATACTCTGTCTCTACATATGTGAAGCCGTTGATACGTGAAATGATCTGAGCAGCATCCTTACCAAGACCGTTAAGGATAACTCTAAGAGGTTTCTGACGAACCTTGTTAGCTTTCTCTGCGATACCGATAGCACCCTCAGCTGCTGCGAATGACTCGTGACCAGCAAGGAATGCGAAGCACTCTGTATCCTCTTCAAGAAGCATCTTACCAAGGTTACCATGTCCAAGACCTACCTTACGACGATCAGCAACTGATCCAGGAATACAGAAAGCCTGAAGTCCGATACCGATTGCTGCAGCAGCCTCAGAAGCCTTGCGGCAGTTCTTCTTGATTGCTATAGCTGCACCTACTGTGTAAGCCCACTTTGCGTTCTCAAAGCAGATAGGCTGGATGCCCTCAATAAGGCTGTATACATCAATGCCAGCATTCATTGTGATTTCTTTACATTCTTCAATTGAAGAAATCCCATACTCCTTAAGGCAAGCCAGGATCTGGGGCTCTCTTCTTTCATATGATTCAAATAAAGCCATTTTATTATTCCTCCTTACCTATTATTCATGTCTTGGGTCAATGCACTTAACAGCATCATTAACACGTCCGTACTGACCCTTAGCTTTTTCAAGAGCTGTGTTAGCATCATCTCCGGCCTTGATGAAGTCCATCATCTTGCCAAAGTTAACATACTTGTATCCGATAATCTCATCGTTCTCATCAAGAGCGATATCTGTGATATATCCATCAGTAAGCTCAAGGTAACGAGGTCCCTTCTCAAGTGTTCCATAGGTTGTACCAACCATTGAACGATTGCCCTTACCAAGATCCTCAAGACCAGCACCGATCTGAAGTCCGTCCTCAGAGAATGCAGACTGTGTACGTCCGTAAACGATCTGAAGGAAGAGCTCTCTCATAGCTGTGTTGATAGCATCGCACACAAGGTCGGTATTAAGAGCCTCAAGAACTGTAAGACCAGGAAGGATCTCAGCTGCCATAGCTGCTGAATGTGTCATTCCTGAGCATCCGATTGTCTCTACAAGTGCTTCCTGGATGATACCATCCTTAACGTTGAGGGAAAGCTTGCAGCAACCCTGCTGAGGAGCACACCAGCCAATACCATGTGTATAGCCTGAAATGTCCTTAATTTCTTTTGACTTAACCCACTTTGCTTCTTCCGGAATGGGAGCTGCGCCATGGTGTACCCCTTGTGTTACAGGGCACATGTTTTTTACCTCTGTTGAGTAAATCATGTGAAAATCTCCTTTCGTATTGTAAAGTAATATCTGATTACTTACTCACAAAATGTCGGGCAAAAGCCCGTGCCAACTTATATTCTCGCATAAACGGGCGCTTATTTCAATGGTTATGATATATTTTTAACAGTTTTTTTAGTTACTTTGTAATTTTGGGCGACGTAATCAAAACGTGGCTTTAACAGGTTCCTGTAATCATTGTCTTTAACCATATTGGTGCGTTTTGTGACAAAATCTTTCAGCTTTTTAAGGTACTCATCCTCTGAGATGCTGCCATCTGCAACCCCTGTAAGTCCCTTCTCCCAGCTGGCTGTAAGGGCAGGATTAAGCATAGGCTTCATTGACAGAGCCACTGTCTCATAGATCATCTCTCCCATCTGTGTGGGGGTTATAATCTGAGTCTTTTTATTGAGGCTAAGGTACTTGTTGCTTACAAGTTTTGTAAGGATCCCGGCTCTTGTGGCACTGGTTCCGATTCCGGAGCCCTTTATCTGTGACCTTAATTCCTCATCCTCAATGAACTGACCTGCATTTTCCATGGTAAGGATGATAGTTCCGGAGTTATACCTCTTAGGAGGCTTGGTCTCTCCCTCTTTTATCTCAAAATCCTCTACTAAGATCTCGTCCTTCTTCTTGAGCTTTTTGAGATATTCAAAGAGCTCCTCGTCAGTTACTGTCTGCTCTTCTTCCTTGTCTGAGCCATTTTCATTATCGTCCTCTGCCTTGTTTTGCTTCTTTGAAGTATCTTCATTTTTCTTAAAGAAAGAATAATCCATTACATGAAGATAACCTTTGCCTGTAAGGATCTTGAAGTTTGAAAAGAAATGTTCAAGCTTGCTTTCCGCCTTCTGATTAACAAGAGAAAGCTCAAGAGCGATCTTCTGGTAGGTGGCAGGAGGATAAAATACCGCAAGGAACCTCCTGACAATTATCTCATAGACCTTCTGGGCAGTAGGGCTTAAGGATGAAAGCGCCGAAAGTCCCTGACCCGTTGGAATGATGGCATAATGGTCGGTAATTGCCTTGTCGTTAACATACCTGGTCTTTTCTATGTTCTTGTAGGCCTCATGCTGCATTATGGACTTTGCAAAAATGGCGCAGGGCTCATAATTCAAGATCCCACTTATGTTTTTATCTATTACCTTGGCAATGGCGGTGGACATTACTCTTGCGTCAGTTCTTGGGTAAGTTGTCAGCTTCTTTTCATAGAGTTCCTGTGCAATTGCCAGTGTCTCATCAGGATTTATCTTAAAGAACCTTGAGCAGTCGTTCTGAAGCTCCGCCAGATTGTAAAGAAGCGGTGCATTTTTAACTTCCTTCTTGGTGTCGCACTTTTCAACGATTGCTTTAAGATTCCCCTCAAGAGAACCCTTTACTTCATCAATGAGGCTAAGCGCTCCTTCCTTGGTCTTAAAGCCTTTTTCGCTGTAGAGGAGCGGTGACTGATCAAAGTGGGAATCCTCTGTCACCCTCCATTCACAGTCGCAACTCTTTCCATTGATGGAGGCCTTCGCCACAACCCTGTAAAAAGGAGTTTTTACAAAGTTCCTTATCTCCCTCTCTCTGTCAACAACAATGCCAAGAACGCAGGTCATGACACGGCCTACAGATATTACGCACTTATCAAGACCTAAGTAATTTTTGATGGAATAGGCGTATCTTAAAGTAAGGGCTCTTGAGAAGTTGATACCCATAAGGTAGTCCTCTTTTGCTCTAAGAAACGCTGAAGCTCCAAGGTTGTCGTACTCAGAGTCATCTTTGGCCTCTCTGATACCCCTTATGATCTCCTCTTCAGTCTGGGAATCGATCCAGACTCTTTTCCTTGTCTTGCCCTTTACGCCTGCCTGCATGTCAACAAGACGATATATATATTCACCCTCTCTTCCTGAGTCAGTGCATATATATATCGTGTCAACATCGTCTCTATTTAGTAATCCCTTAACTATTCTGAATTGTTTTGAGACATTCCCGATGACCTCATATTTGTAGGTATCAGGTATAAAAGGAAGTGTGTCAAAAGCCCATCTGCCATACTTGGAATCATAGGCTTCGGGATAACTCATTGTTACAAGATGTCCCACACACCATGTGACGATGGCTTCCTCAGATTCAAGGTAACCATCCTTTCTTTGAAAATTTATCTTCAGGGCGCTGGCAAAAGCCTGCGCCACACTTGGTTTCTCTGCAATATAAACCGATTTATTAGCCATTCGTTAATTCATCTATTCCGATCAGCCGCAGCTTTGAATCAGGCTTAAGGGATGCATCCACAAGCCACTCATCAAAACCTGCTGTTGAAAAGAGATAGATCAGATCTCCCTCAAGTCTTGCTTTTTTAGCACAGTCTTCAAGTTTTATAAGGTCTTCATGGGTGATCTGTCGCTGCCATGAGCAGATACCGATCGCCGTATCTCCCATATCGCTCTGGGCAATTATATCTATGTTGCCGTCCTTGCCGATCCATTCGCCCTCATCTCCGATCTCAAATGGAAGAAGGCCTCTCTCTTCAAGCCTTAGAACATATTCCCTGCAGACGCCCTTAAAGAACTCATTTGCATAACTTGAAATTCCTGCAGATATAAATATATCATAAAATTTATCTGCCGGCATCATAAGCAGACTGCTCTCATTTGGAAAGATAAATCTGAAGTAAAAGTATATAAGCGGATCTGCGATCTTGTAGACACCTTTTTTGACATTCTCTCTTCCTGCATTGCCAAAAGAGTAAGCTTTATAAGCAAAGTCATGGTGTATAAGGGTCTTTAGATATACAGATATCTTGGCTCTCGAAAAGCCTGTTGCGTGATACAGATCATTTAGCTTGTTGACTCCACCTGCCATCTCGGAAAGGATGGTGTGATAGACACTTGTCTCCCGGAGGCTGTACTCTGTGAGGCGAAGCGCTTCTCCATATAGAAATGATCCGGGATCCAGGATGTTCTTGCAGACATTTTCCTTAAAGGATAAAGTGTCATCAAAATATCTCCAGAGCCCTGTCTGTCCTCCAAGAACAGAATAAGTAAGAACCGCGTCCCTGTAGGTCATATTCTTGAAGTAGCTTCTCATCTCAGAAAATGGCAGCGGCTTTATCTTTCGGAATCCTGCAATGTTTGCTGATAAGGATCCAAGAGTTGCCACCATGCTGTTCTCAACCCAGGACACATCGCTACTTACCAAAAGAACCAGGATCTGCCTGAACTTCCCGTTCTCTTCAACAAAAGACACCAGTTCTTTCATAAAAGTGGCGGAGTTTTTGATGATATATTCAAAGTTCTTTACAACAAAAATAAGGGGGAATCTTGCTCCTGTACCAATGCTGGTATTAAAGATGTCTGTATAGGTCATCTCCTTGCCAGCCTTGTCCCCCTTTTCCATAAGTTCTTTTGACCACAGACGGATCTGCTCTTTTTCAGATACACTTCTTGCTGTGTAAAAGACATTTCTTCTGTTTTCTATGAACTTAAAAAGGAGTGAGTCCTGCTCCACATTCCTGTGGCCATAAACCACAAGAATGTTGGAGCGTCCACTCTCATAGAATCTGTTTAAAAAAGCTAAATCAATTTTTCTAAGTTCTTCCATAAATCTCACATAATTCGCAAATTATTTTTTGTTGATGTATCCGCTTGCCTTGAGAAGTTCTGCACACTCAACAGCACCGCCTGCAGCACCACGAAGTGTGTTGTGAGAAAGGCCTACAAACTTCCAGTCATAGATTGTATCCTCACGAAGTCTTCCGATGCTTACGCCCATGCCGCCCTCATAGTTAACATCAAGAGTAACCTGAGGCCTGTTGTCATCCTGCATGTACTGGATGAACTGCTTTGGTGCGCTAGGAAGCTGAAGCTTCTGAGGAAGTCCTGAGAAGGTCTCAAGCTTTTCAATGAGCTGTTCCTTTGTAGGATTCTTTTTGAACTTAACAAATGCAGCAGCTGTGTGACCATAAAGAACAGGAATTCTGATGCACTGACATGTGATCTTAACATCATCAGCAGGTACGATAACACCATTTTCAATTCTTCCCCAAATACGAAGAGGCTCTTTCTCAGACTTCTCTTCCTCACCTGAAATGAATGGTATCACGTTGCCTACCATTTCTGGCCACTCCTCGAAGTTCTTGCCAGCACCGGAAATAGCCTGATATGTTGTAGCAACAACCTCATATGGCTCAAACTCTTTCCATGCTGTAAGAGCTGGAGTATAACTCTGGATCGAGCAGTTTGGCTTAACTGCGATAAAGCCCTTATTTGTTCCAAGTCTCTTTTTCTGGAACTCTATAACATCCATGTGCTCAGGGTTGATCTCAGGAATGATCATAGGAACATCAGGTGTCCATCTGTGAGCTGAATTGTTGGATACAACAGGTGTCTCAGTCTTAGCATACTCTTCCTCGATGGCCTTGATCTCGTCCTTGGACATGTTAACTGCTGAAAGGACAAAATCAACATCCTCAGAAACGCCCTTAACATCTGTAACATCCTTGATAACAATGTTCTTAACGGAGTCTGGCATTGGATTTTCCATCTTCCATCTCTTGCCAACAGACTCCTCATAAGTCTGGCCAGCTGAACGAGGGCTTGCTGCGATAGTTGTTACTTCAAACCATGGATGGTTCTCAATAATAGAGATAAACCTCTGTCCTACCATACCCGTTCCGCCAAGAACTGCTACCTTTAATTTGTCGCTCATAATAGTTACTCCTCCTACTTAATATGTGAATGTGTATTTCTTACTTTAACTTAAAGCCCATGAGTAGCGCCTCATTTTCAACAATAACTCTCTTCATGGCCTCTTTGCTTGGTGCTCCAATGGTAAGTCTCTTTTCAACGCAGGTCTTAAGACTTATAGCGTCGAATATATCCTCTTCAAAAAGCTCTGAGAATCTCTTAAGCTCTGAAAGTCTAAGGTCATCTATTGCGCATCCCTTATCGATACAGTAAAGAACCAGCTGACCGATAACGGAGTGGGCATCTCTGAATGGCATACCCTTATTGACCAGATAATCTGCGGCATCTGTTGCATTGGTAAAGCCCTTGGATGCGCTCTTTTCCATGTTTTCCTTATTAAACTTCAAGGTTCCAAGCATATCTGTAAAGAGCGTAACACAGTTTTTAACTGTATCCATCGCATCAAAGGCTGCTTCCTTGTCCTCCTGCATATCCTTGTTATATGCCAGAGGAATGCCCTTCATTGTTGTAAGAAGTGACATGAGATCGCCGTAGACTCTTCCTGTCTTGCCCCTTACAAGCTCTGCAATGTCAGGATTCTTTTTCTGTGGCATGATGCTGCTTCCTGTGGAGTACGCATCATCTATCTCAACAAATCTGTACTCGTTGCTGTTCCAGATAATGATCTCCTCTGAAAGCCTTGAAAGATGCATCATTATAGTGGAAAGAGCTGACAGATACTCTATGAGGTAATCCCTGTCAGACACTGAGTCCATGCTGTTTAAGGTCGGTCCGTAAAAATCAAGCAGCTCAGCCGTAAGCTTCCTGTCCAGTGGATATGTGGTTCCTGCCAGGGCACCAGCTCCCAATGGGCAGTAGTTCATTCTTGTGTAGATGTCCTTCATCCTAAGGAGATCCCTTTTGAACATCTCATAGTATGCTCCGAAGTGATGGGCAAGTGTAACTGGCTGAGCCTTCTGAAGGTGGGTAAAGCCTGGCATATAAGTATCCAGATTGTCCTTCATGATCCCTGAAATGGTCTTAAGCAGATTCTTTAAAAGATCTGCCATCCGCTCAACTTCATCCCTTGCATAGAGCCTCATATCAAGAGCTACCTGATCGTTCCTGCTCCTGCCTGTGTGGACCTTCTTGCCGGCGTCTCCTATTCTCTCTATGAGATTAGCTTCAAGGAAGCTGTGAATATCTTCGTACTTATCAGTTATTACAAGCTTACCATCTTTTACATCGGAAAAGATGCTGTCGAGTCCCTTAATAATGTCATCTTTTTCCGCTTCTGTAATAATGCCCTGCCTTGCAAGCATAGTTGCATGAGCCTTGCTGCCTCTTACGTCAACCTCTAAAAACCTCTGGTCAAAACCGATAGACGCATTGAAATTCCATGCCAGTTCATTGATACTTCCAGTAAATCTTCCACCCCAAAGCTGTGCCATACTGTATTCTCCATTACTGTAACGTGATAAAGTCAAAAAAATTATAATCCAAACTTAACATACAAATGATTTTAACACAACTGTGCTTTTATACAAAAAATACTGCCAGAGAATTCTCTGACAGTACATTTTTACTATTATGATCAGATTATTACGATATTTTCCCGCTCTCCATCGGTCTTTATGATCATCTGGTCGTAGGTCTTTCTGTCTGTATCAAACTTGTAGATAACCCCTGCGATCACAAAGATAGAGTTGGCGTAGGCCATTTCTGTGATTATTGCCTGAGCTCTATATCCTTTATTTATCTCTTCTTCAAGTGAAAGCATGTCATGTTCAAGCTCTTTTATACTGGTTTCCTTGGTGGCAGCTGCAGCGTTTATCTTTACCTTCCACTGCATAAGCTGTCTGTCGCCGCCTCCAACCTCTTTAAGTCTTTCTTTTTCCTTGTTTAAGGTATCAAGCTGCTCCTGTTCCCTGGCGATAATCTTCTTGGTCTGATTGTATCTTGCAAGAACGTTTGAGTTGACACCAAGATTTATGATAGTCTTGGCTCCGGCCTTATTTCCAACAGAAGCTGCTTCTATGCCAAAGAGGCTGTTTATTGTTCCGCCGTAGATCATGCCTGTTCTGCCAAGGGTCCTTACCCATCCCTTTGACTCTACCTTACAGTTGATAAAATAGTTGGCAGATATATCTTTTCCAACTATGGTAGCTCCTTCAAAATACTTGGCAGTGATGTCTCCCTCAGCGCGGATGCTGCCTCTTATAGGGCAGGTAACTCCGCCCTTTACCACGATATTTCCGCCAGCAGTAACGTCTGAGCTCTCAAGATGTCCTCCTATGATAACATCTCCAGTTGCCTCAATTATGCTTCCAGAATACACGTCATGGGCCACAAACACTGTTCCATCATATTTGATCCTCTTGTCAGTGATCCTTACTTCATCTACTGCAAGGAGCTTTGTGATCTCAACCTTTCCGTCTACCATCCTTACGGCTCCGGAATAAGTTGCAACATAGCTCACTCTGTCGTTTAGGATCATAAAGCCAGTGCCCTTGAGAATGGGTATTTCTTTTCCAGGAGTTGCCTTCAAAAAGGTTCCAAAGACATTATATCCATCAACGCCCTTTGAAGCCTTGTGATATTCAGCGATCTTATCTCCCACCTTTACAGACTGAAGATATTTGATGTTATCAAGGTTCACAGAGCCATCCTTTAAAAGCTCAGGCTCCTCCTTTACCTCAGTATCAAAATAGAAGGTGTAATGGCCATTGGCACCATCTACCACTTCCTTGCCTGATGCTACAAGTTCTCGTATTACGGATCTTCCTGCACTGGAAATCTTCTTTATAGCTTCCTTATCGACGCCATATATAACGCCGCATTTTTCAAGGAATTTAAGCAGTATCTTCTCAGTGTACTTCTTGCCATCCAACCGATCTGGCAAAGTCAAAAAGCACTTCATGTTGTTATCTTCAAAGGCAATATAGGTATCCTTGTGAAGGATCATGTCATGTACAAAAACATCCTCATCGGAAGTCTGACTAGTAGAAGCACCTTCAGCTGCAGCCTGATTTTCCAAAGCAATGGTCTTCTCAGCATCATAGCCACCCGCCTCAAGCTTTTTCCTGATGCGTCGCATGTCCTTGGCTGTGTACATCATCGAAGAATACTTGCTGATATCAAGGCTTGCTTCGATACCTTTTCTTATCTCCCTCATCTGATCAGCCTGATATAAAGGCTTTCTGTAAGGAGTTATGTCTATCTGGTGCTCGAGGCCCTTCCTCATCTCCTGCATCTGTTGCCAGCCATAGACAGCATCTGCATATTGCCTTACGTCAACGCCACTTTCAAGGCCAAGCCTTATCTCTTTTATGGCATCTCCTCGCATATCCCCGGAGATATAGTCATCAATAGGGAGCCCTTCTTTGATTGCGAGTCTTACCTGTTCAAGCTGTTCCGCATCAAACCTGTCGTGGACGTATTTACTGATATCTATTTTTTCCACATAAGCCTTGTGCATCTGATCAAGGATGTTGGCGTTATATCTTTCAAAAACAGCTCTTTCAAATTGAAGACCATCTACTGCCGCATGCCTTACAACCCTCATCTTCATGAAGGGCACAGAAGGGTGGGCGTACATGGAAATGTCAATTCCGCTCTGAAGGCCTTTCCTTATTTCACGCATCTGCATGGAATCAAAGGCAGGATCAAGGTAAAAAACCACCGGCACTTCGCCTTCTTTTGAAAGACCAAGGCGGATCTCTCTCATCTGGTCCGCAAAATATTCTTTTTTGGCATAAACAGATACGTCAATGCCATCCAAAATTCCCTTTCTTATCTCGGATAACTGCAAAAAATCAAACCCCTGCTTGCGATATTCAGACATATCTATGCCAGAATACATCTCAAGGCGCAGCTCTTCCATTGCAGTCCAGGACAAAGACGGATCCATGTATTTGGATACATCAACCTTATCTGCTATTCCTTTTCTGATCTCAGCAAGCTGAAGGGCATTGAATTTGAGCGCCTTTAGTTTCTCTACGTCAGCTCCAAACTGTTTGCACAAAGACAGCTCTTTTTCATAGGCGTTATCATCAAAGGAATCCAAACCTGAATATGTATTTGCACTACTTGTTTTAGTTTCAGCAGTCGCCATATTACCCCTTAGTTTAACAATGTTGTCATATATTCATTATAGAAATGCTTTCTCTATTGCGTCAATAAATAATCAAAAAATCAGAGCGTATTTTAGACAGATTTAATGAATTGAAATTGTATGACATCCAATTCATTTGTAAAAATGCACTATAAATTGACAGTATTGCCCTCATATATTAGACTAAATTAATAAGTAATATGAGTGAAAAAGGTAGGGGAAAAAGTGAAAGATCTAAAAAACTTAATATTCTTTGAGAATCTGCTCCTTGAGGCAAACAATGAGCTGATCCAGAAGGCACAGTCAGAGGGGAAGATCTGTGCCTGCTACACCTGTGAGAACACTCCTGAAGTGCTTCTCAATCTTGATGGCTGTTTTTCTGCACGTCTTCGTGCACCAAGAACAGGGTCTTTAGATATTTCCACATATTATATGACTAGTTTCTTGTGCGAGTACTCTCGCGCCCTTTTAGAGCGCGCTATTGAGGGCGGCTATAACTTCGCAGACTGCATCATCACCCCGGATGGATGTTCAATGATGAACCGCTGCATAGAGAATATGGAACTTCTTGAGGCTGTTGGAAAGGGAAAAGAAAATTTCTTTTTCGAATACATGGAAATCCCCATGAAGGTAGATGACAACGGTCTAAACCTGTATGTGCTTCAGTGTAAGAACCACATCCTCAAGCCGCTTTCAGAGCACTATGGTATCGACACCTCTGATGCTGCCATCAGAAAGGCTGTCAAAGAGCACAATCACATCTGTGAGCTTATCCGTGCAATTGGAGACTACAGAAAGGAAGATAATCCAAGGATCACAGGATACGAATTTAATGTGATCACTCTGGCTACTTACGTTGCTCCCAAATATCTTATCGTTGATAAGCTTGAAGAGACTTTGGAGGAATTAAAAACCAGGGAGCCTGACGATAACAGCAGGTTCAGAGCCCGCGTAATGGTGGTTGGCTCCGAAGTTGATGATACAGATTTTGTCAAGCTGATTGAAGATTCCGGTGCATATGTATGCGCTGACAGATTCTGCTACGGCTCTCTTCCAGGAAGAAATCCCATAGTTCTAAACGATGAGGAAGATGCTCTTACCCAGATCTGCAGGCAGTACATGAACAGAGGCGAGTGTCCCCGCTTCATGAACACTCAGAAAATGGATCACAGAAGGATCTATGTAGATGAACTTGCAAAAGAATACAAGGCAGATGGTATCATCTACGAGCAGATGAAGTTCTGCGACCCATGGGCCTACGAAAAGATGATGGGCTCACAGATACTCAGAAACAAATATGGCTATCCTGTCCTTGCTGTTGACAGACCATACAACATTGGAACATCAGGTCAGATGCAGACCAGAGTCCAGGCTTTTGTTGAGAGTATAGAGATCAAAAAGATTCAGAGAGGTGAAGCGAATGGCTAAGCAGGTTGGCGCCGACAGATTAGGCGATTTTTATAAAGAGGGATCACGAGTAAGAAAGCGCCGTGAGTGGCGTGGGCTTGTTGATACCATGTACGATTATTCAAGATGGCTTGGAATAATGATGACTCTTGGCAAATTCGTCATGAAGCCAAGAAATGTAAAGGCAATGTTCCGCTACCGCTGGATGGCTAATTATCTGGCTGTTCCAATGATGGTAGACAGACATACCCAGGGTCTTAGAGGCGAATACCTTCGCATCTGCCACGAGGAACAGGACCTTGTTATCAAGGATGTAGCTAATCTTTTGGATTCTCTTTTCAGAGGTGATAGAAGGATTGGAAATGACAAGAAGTTTTCAGATAAGGTAGTACTTGTTGACGAGAACGAGATGACAGCTGTAATGATGGGCTTTCCTACTCTTAAGTGCTTAAGCCGAGAGACTCCATCAACTTACGTATCAGTTCTTCTCAACCAGCGCGCAGCCTGCCACTACATTGATGTAGCCCAGGAATTTGGTCTTGCCGGAGACGTATGTCCTATGCCTGAGGCTGAAGCCGGCGTTTCAATTGATGACGATGCTCCTATCCTTGGAGCCTGTGCTATCCAGTGCAACACCACCTGTGATGGGTCCCTGCTTGGAAATGGTGTCATCTCCCAGCGCCTTGAGCATGAGGATGGAATTCCCGTATTCCAGCTTGCTGCTCCACTTCGTCACAGAGAGGATGACGTTCAGGAATACGCTGCTCAGGAAATAAGAAATGCCATCGCCTTCATCGAAAAGCACACAGGAGTAAAGTGGGACTGGGATGCATATTTCGAGTGTGCAAAGCGTGTCAACTACGCTACAAAGTGCCGCCAGGAATGGCTTGAGATGAACCGCACTCCTTACCCACAGGTATTTGGTTCAAACCTAGCTCTTTACACAGAGACCAACTACATGGCTATCTGCGGCAGAATTGCTGCCTTTGAGAAAGCCGATGCCAAGATTACCAAGCTTGCAAGACAAGCCTATGCAAAAAAGAAAATGGCAGCCAAGGAATATCGCCACCGCGCCATTGTTTGGGGCGTACAGTCCCACTACTACATGGACTTCCTTGTTTGGCTCCTTAACTGCTGGGGAATCGTTCCTCTTACAGATATGCTCTCCATGGTATCAACAAAAGAGCTTGTAACCGAGGATACACCTGAAAACAGAGAACAGGCCATCTATGATATGGCATGGCTCACAGAGAATATGATCATGAGGAACAGAACCCACGGCGGTTACAAGGTTCTTCTTGATGAACTTTGGGAGTTTGTTGAGATGTTCAACGCAGACATGGTAATCCTTTGGGAGCACATGAGCTGCAAGGCTCTTGATGGAATGCACGGTCTCTTCGAAGAAAAGGCCCGTGAAAAAGGAATCCCGCTTGTATGGGTATCCCATGACCTGTTTGATCCACGTATCATTTCCCGTCAGGGAGTTCGTGATCAGATCAATTCCTTCATGAGAACTGTAATGCAGGAAGAGCCTATCGATCCATCACTGGAGATCCTGCCAGACGACCAGAGCTGGTAATTTGCTGGGTAATGGCAAATTTATTTAGCCTTTTGGGATTTCAAAATTATAAATATGAATACTAAGGAGTATTAATTAATATGTCTATATTCTTACATGTACTAAAGATCATAGTTATTGTAGTAGCAATTCTGTTTGGAGTTACTTTTACTGTATACATCTTCAACCTTGATATGAAGCTCACTGCTGCTATTGAGCCTTGGCTCCTTAAGCATTACGACAAGATCGACAGAGATCAGCACCTGTAAATCAACTAAAGAAATCGCCTAATGGCGGTTTCTTTTTGTTTTAGACAAAGTACAGCCAATCCATAGCCGCTTCTTGAATTGCGTGTCAGGTAGTGAGTTGGATTAGCCACACAGTTTTTACTCACCCTGATGTAATATAATACCACTGGCCGCTTTACCTTCTATAGGTATTATGTTTTTGGTGAAGTATCATTTGCTATTTTATAAACCCTAATACCAAAAGTACTAAAATCCTTGCCAGATATGATTTTCTCATTTGGGATTGGCTCGTAATGGAAAGGTTGATGTAGAAAACATCATATCTGCTCCCACAAAATCTCCATATGGTATTAAAAGTGCCCTGATTCTTTTCTTCAAGACAAGAAAAGAATAGGACCATTAGTAAGATAATCGATTACTGGTATTATACTAGCCAAAAGTCTCTCACCGATACCGTTTCTTGAGCGCCTTAAACTGTCAGATTTTTATGGTTACGGACTATATCATAGAAAAATGACATAAAGTCTGAAAACCACTAAATGGCGCAAATAAACAACGATTCGCTGAACGTCCAATATCCCACCCCATAAGGTTCGAAATTCGAGCAATAAGCCTATACGCTCCATTCCGCACCACATCTCATCCCCGCTTGATTACCCAAAAACATCCACCGAAAATCGGTCAAGTGGACCATGGAATACCGCAGCAGATACGGTCGGTTAGAATAGTTAAATTGCTGAAAACACCTAGTATCTGCGAGGATATGCCGTGAAAGCCACTTGGGCGATTTCCGGAGGATGTTACAATGACATTAGCGGGGATGCCCCATGCGTAAACGTCAAACGATCCGCCTATGATTGATCCGCTTTATATGTCAAACTTTAAAAAACTAATAAAACTAAAGAAAC
>SVFY01000016.1 GCA_015056625.1 Butyrivibrio sp.
AGTGGGACTTGAACCCACACGTGGTTACCCACAACAGATTTTGAGTCTGCATCGTCTGCCATTCCGACATGCCGGCAAATATGTAAGCTGTGGTTGCCCACAGCTTTTTTAGTTTAGCACACCAGTTACCCTTATTCAAGAAGTAAAATTCGTCTTAATTAGACGTAGCAATGTTCCTCAGTGAGCCTTAGTCTCTTGTCATTGACAACTGCGCCAGTTATCTCAAGTCTTGGACCTTTGGCTCCAAGGCTCTTTCTGCCCTCCAGGATAAGATGAACCTTCTTGTCCTCTGTCATGTACTCTTCAAATACCTCATCAGAGGTATCAGCCCCATCAAGTACCTTTTTAAAGTCTCCGATAAAAGCCGGAATGATGATGGCTCCAATGCTCTGTCCCTGCAAAGGTCCATAAAGTGAAACCACCTCGTGAAGTAAAAGCCTTCTAAGTTCGTCCATACTTAGCATCCCCCAATACTTAGTATTTATTATATTTTATTACTGCTGCATTGCCTCTACAATAGCAGGAAGCAACTGTTTCTTTCTTGAAACAACACCAGGAAGGACTACGCTGTCCCCCTCAGCTGAAAGGCCAAATGCACTGTTAATGGTGTGCAGTGCCTTATTGCCTGAAAAGATGATCTCTGATGATTCATCAATGATATTTGTGAGCATAAAGAAGATCATATCAAGTCCATCGTCCCCGGTAACACTCTTAAGCTCAGGCTTAATCCTGTTCTTTATCTCAGTAAGCTCTTCAGAACTCATGGAATTGATCTGGCCAATTCCGATGGTCATATCATCAACTGTGAATTTCTTGAAGTCCTGATGAAGGATCTCAGAAGCGCTCTTGCCGCTTAAGTTGGATCCTGCATGGAACATCTCTTTTGCAAAGGCCTCATAATCTATCTGTGCGATCTTGGACAGTTCCTCTCCTGCGTTTCTGTCCACCTGGGTGCAGGTTGGGGATCTGAACATCAAAGTATCAGAAAGGATAGCTGCAAGAAGAAGACCCGCTGTTGTAGGATCTATCTCCACGCCATATTCCTTGTACATCAGATAAATAATGGTGCAGGTTGAGCCAAGAGGCTGGTTCCTGAAGAATACAGGGCCTGATGTCTCAATTGTGCGAAGTCTGTGGTGGTCTATTATCTCTAAGATCTCAGCAGAATCCGCTCCGTTGACAGCCTGGTTCTTTTCATTGTGATCCACAAGGATAAGCTGCTTTTTGTGGGCACCAAGGAAATTCCTTCGGCTGATCATTCCAATGTAGTTGTCATTCTTATCAAGAACAGGGAAATATCTGTGCCTCATGGAAGCCATTACTTCCTGGATGTCCTCGATAAAGTCGTCCATATAAAAAGTAGCCAGATTATCTTTTTTCATGATGTAATCAATTGGCATACTCTGATTTATGAGCCTTGCAACAACGAAGGTGTCATGAGGTGTTGTGATGATCTTGGTTCCGTGCTCTGTAGCCTGACTCTTGATGGTCCTTGTAACCTCAGCTCCTTCGCAGACAATGATGCAGGAAGCTTCCAGCTCGATGGCACACAGCTGAGTCTCATATCTGTTACCAAGAATTACAACGTCACCCTTTTCAATGACATTCTCCATCATCTCAGGGCTGGCAGCAGCTATTACAACTTTGCCGCTCTCTAAATTGTCATCGATATTTCCAACAATGAGTTCTCCGTCAAGAGTCTCAACTATATTTCTGTAAGAAGTTCTGGCCTGAGAGAGAATGTGAGGATCGATGACATCCATGTAGGTCTCAACAATGTCATTGGTTGTAACAATGCCTGCAAGCTTATCACCTTCAGTAGCGCAGAGAGTTACAACGTCAGCATCTCTCATCTTGGTCCAGGCATTTTTAAGGGAAAGGTCACTTGAAACTCCGTCAAGTCTTCTTATCTCCATATCCCTTACCTGAGTTCTGACATCCTTGATATAGGCAGGAACATCCACACCAAAGTGGGATAAAACAAACTGTGTCTCCTCGTTGAGGTGGCCAGCCCTGCACGCTATATAATTGCCTCCAAAGGCCTTGTTTTTGAGATTTGCATAAGTAATTGCGGCGCAGATAGAGTCTGTATCCGGATTCTTATGACCTGTCACAAAAACTGGTCTGTTATCTTCAATATTGTTCATTTATAATCCTCCAAACGTACAAGAAGTGTACCACTCCTTATGACGAGTATCAAGAAGTATTTCACGCAAACTGAGAGTTATATAGTTCACTATAAAAGCCCTTTTTGTCAAGAAGCTGTCTGTGATTTCCCTTTTCGATGATGTGTCCGTCCTTCATAACAAGTATAACATCCGCCTCCCTGATAGTTGAGAGCCTGTGAGCAACAATGAAGCTGGTCCTGCCCTGCATCATCCTGTTGAAGGCCTTCTGGATCCGGATCTCGGTCCTTGTATCGATCGAGGATGTAGCCTCGTCAAGTATCAGCATTGGAGGTACATTCAGCATGACTCTTGTGATACAAAGAAGCTGCTTCTGACCCTGGGATAAATTGCCGCCATTTTCAGATATGACAGTGTCATATCCATCCGGAAGCCTCTTAATAAAGCTATGAGCGTGGGATGCCTTGGCAGCCTCTATTATCTCTTCATCAGTAAATCCGTCTCTTCCAAGGGTAATATTATCCCTTATGGTCCCTGCTCTTAACCAGGTCTCCTGAAGCACCATTCCAAAGTTTTTTCTAAGGTCACTTCTCTTAAGGACTCTTATGTCATGTCCATCAACGTTAATGGATCCGCCGTCCACATCATAAAAGCGCATAAGAAGGTTGATAAGCGTAGTCTTTCCAGAGCCAGTAGGCCCTACTATAGCTACTCTCTCACCTTTCTTTATCTGAAGATCAAGATCTTCAATAAGGCTCTTTTTCTTGTCATAGGAAAAAGAGACATCACTTATTGTCACATTTCCATCAAGAGCTTCATCAAGGGAAATGGCGTCCTCATCAGAAGGCTCCTTTTCTTCACCTATTAGCTCAAAAACTCTTTCTGCGCATGCAAGGGCATTCTGAAGCTCGGTAATTACGCCTGAAATCTCATTAAATGGCTTGGTGTACTGATTGGCGTAGCTAAGGAAAATAGTAAGTCCGCCAACTGTCATAAGTCCCCCGAGGCACACGAATGAGCCAAAGAGAGCCACTGCCGCATAGACAATATTGTTGATAAACCTTGTGCCAGGGTTGGTAAGGGAAGAAATGAAGGTAGCCTTTATGCTGGTTTCTTCCAATCTGTCGTTAACCTTGTCAAAGACATCCATGTTTTCATCTTCATGGGCAAAAGCCTTAACCACAGACAGATTTCCAACCATCTCATCCACAAAGGATGTCTGGTCTGCTCTGGCACTGCTCTGCTCCTTGAACAGAGAAAAGCTCTTAGTTGCAATGAACTTTGCAAGGAAAAGAGACAGGGGCGTTAGAACCACAACAATAATGGCTATGGTCCAGTTTAGGTAAAACATGAAAGCCAGTGTCCCTGCTATTGTCACAACTCCGGTAAAGAGCTGGGTAAAGCCCATCAAAAGGCCATCAGCAAACAGATCAACATCAGATATTATCCTGGATACGATCTCACCTGTCGGCTTTCTGTCAAGATAAGACAGAGGCAGCACTTGGAGCCTGTCAAAAGCATCTTTCCTTACATCTCTTACCACATTAAATGTGATCTTATTGTTGATCCTGTTCATATACCACTGGGCAAAGGAAATAAAGGCAACGCATACAGCCACATTAAGAAGTATCCTGGTAACTCCTGCAAGATCAACAGCGCCTTCACCAACAAGAAGGTCTATGGCACCACCGACAAGTATAGGTACGTACAGCGACAAAAGAGCTGTCGCAACTGCCAGCACCATGGATATAGCTATTAGGATGTGATACTTTGAAACATATCGGAGGACCTTTTTTAAGGTATTCTTCTTCATACCGCGCCCTCCTTCTTATACTGAGAATCATAGATTTCTCTGTATGTATCACATTTGATCAAAAGCTCGTCACTTGTTCCTATTCCTGCAACCTTGCCATCATCAAGGACAATGATCCTGTCACAGGAAAGCACAGACGATGCTCTCTGGGACACAATAAAGGTCGTTGGCGGATTGTCCATAGCCGCAATAGCTTCGCGGAGCTTTTTATCTGTGAGAAAGTCCAGTGCCGATGCACTGTCGTCCAATATTAGGATCTCAGGTTTTCTTACCAGCGCCCTTGCAATAGTGAGCCTCTGTTTCTGGCCACCTGAAAAGTTCTTACCGCCCTGGGCAACCTCTTCATCAAGACCCTTGGACTTTCCATCAACGATCTCCTTTGCCTGGGCGATGGTGAGAGCCTCATTTATTTCTTCATCAGTTGCGTCATTCTTGCCCCACTTTAGATTATCTCTTATGGTCCCATGGAAAAGAACTGCCTTTTGAGGCACAATACCGATCCTCTCCCTGAGGGCATCAAGCTTATACTCTTTTACGTTCCTTCCATCGATCAAAACAGCGCCTTTTCTCACATCATAAAATCTTGGAATAAGGTTTATGAGGGTAGTCTTTCCACTGCCGGTTCCGCCGATAACACCGATCCTCTCCCCTCTTTTTATCCTGATGCTAAGGTCCTCCAAGGAATCTTCAGCGTCTCTTTCATATCTCATGGAAACATCATCAAATTCAATATGGTACTCGGAAGGTTGAAACTCTGATACTGTTCCATCCTCCATTGAGGTCTTAAGCTCAAGCATCTCCTCAACTCTGTTGCCGGATGCGATCGCTCTTGTGACAGTAAGGATCAGATTTGCAAACTTGATAAGCTCAACCAGTATCTGGGCCATATAGTTGTAAAGAGCTACAATCTGGCCTCTGGTAAGCTCTCCCGTATCAACAAGGATAGCTCCCCTGTAGATAAGGAAAGCAACAGCCAGGTTTAAGATCGCATAGGTTACAGGATTCATCAAAGCTGTGATGTTTCCAACAAACACCTGAAGCTCTTTCAGGGCATTGTTTTTCTTACTAAAGTTTTCTTTTTCATCATGCTCCAGCGAAAAAGCTCTGATCACCCTTACGCCTGTGTGGTTTTCTCTTGTAAGTGACAAAAGAGCATCAAGTCCTGCCTGGATCTGCCCATAGCGGGGAATGCTCCATCTCATGATAAGTCCTACGACCAAAAACAACAGGATAATGGTCACAAGGAAAATAAGAGCCAGCCTTGAATTTATGGTAAAGGCCATCACCATGGCGCCAAACACCACAAAAGGAGATCTCAAAAGGAGCCTTATGGTAAGGTTTACTCCTTGCTGGACCTGATTGATATCGCTGGTCATCCTGGTTATCATTGCAGAGGTTCCAACGCGGTCAATATCTGAATATGAAAGCTTTTGTATGGTATCAAAAAGAGCTCTTTTTACCTTCTTTGCAAAGCCAGCAGCTGCTCTTGCTGCAAAAAACTGCGCTGTAACTGCACAGCCAAAGCCAACAAAGCAAAGAAGTATCAGAACAAGGCACATATTAATGATATGCTGCCTGTCTCCGCCGCCAATACCCCTGTCTATCATTGACGCGATCACAAGTGGAACAAAAAGCTCAAATGATGCTTCCAGAAGCTTAAAAAGCGGTCCTAAAATAGTCTCTTTTTTATATTCCTTTAAATATACAAGTAATTTTTTCATAAGATCCCTTATTAGTAATTGATCCTTAATCCCTTGGGATAGTGATTTTTAAGCATTCCTCCAGCAAGCTTTGCCCATCCGATGCTGTAGCCATCGCAGGATACAAGGCACCAGCCTTTTTTCTTATAAAGCTCGTTGTCAGATGAAAGCCTTAAAGTCTGTCCATTGAGGTATTGTCTGATTTCCTGACTATCAGAGGAAAGATCAAAAGTAATGCCAGCTGAAGCTTTATTAAGTGACAGCGCCAGGGCATGGGATGGCTCAAATCTGCCTTTTTTAACTTCCCCAAGATGTAGTCCAATCCTTAATACCTTAAGTCCTGCTGGGGATGGCATGTCACAAGGTGCCAGATACAGCTGGTCGCCAAAAGAAAGAAAACCTCCGCATAAAACATCTCCATCAGAAAGCTTAAGAGTAATATCACCGTTTTTTGCATCTATTTTGTCATCTGAAAGCTTAAGTGTTTCAGCTGCAAATTCAAAAAACGGCTTTATCTGCTCAGACCTTGCCCTAACAAATCTTCCGCCAGGAACATAGCTTTTTACAGAGTCGCTGCTGGTATTACCATCTCTTTCAAGTACACATAAAAAGTGCCCTTCTCCCCGAACCTTATGTGGCCAGAGACGAACAGATCTTCCGGTTTCATGAAGCGCCCTTTCATCTGCGGTCACGCCCGTGCTTACCCATTGCGAGCGGCCGTTTTCCATGCCTCCCACAAGCTCTACTTCTTTAACATGGAAATCATCATGTCTTAAAAGGAATTCATAGATATTCTGTTCGTTTTCCTCAGGGGAAAATGTACATGTGGAATAGACTATCCTGCCTCCAGGAAGAAGCATTTTTGCAGCATTATCCAGTATTTCTTTCTGGCGGTCAGCACAAAGTTTAACATTATCCAATGACCACTCTGAAAGAGCAATTTCGTTCTTCCTGAACATTCCTTCCCCGGAACATGGGGCATCCACCAGGATCTTATCAAAATAGCCTTCAAACTTTTCTGCCAGGCAAAAAGAATCCTCTGATACCACCATGGCATTCCTTATGCCCATTCTCTCTATGTTAAGAGACAGTATCTTAGCCCTGTCCCTATTTATCTCATTTGTCACTAAAATTCCCAAGCCTTTAAGTGCTGCAGCTATCTGGGTTGACTTACCCCCTGGTGCAGCGCACAGATCCAAAATGCGATCATCCTTTTGGGGATCAAGGAAGTGTACAGGTGCCATAGCACTTGGCTCCTGAATATAGTAAAGTCCAGCCTCGTGATATGGATGTTTTCCTGGTGCCATGCTCTCATCATAGTAAAAGCCAGTATCCTCCCAAGGCACCTTTGTAAAGTCTGTTTTGCCTTCGTCGTTTCCGCCTTGACTTTGTAATACATCAAAAAGCTCTTCTTTACTTCTACATTTATTACAATTCAGGCGAAGAGCATGGAACCTTTCATGATCAGTGTCAAAGGCATTTATGAACTCTTCATATTCTTTATCTGAAAAGAGGTTTTTCATCCTCTCCAAAAACTCTTTTGGTAATGTACTCATTTTAAAATCCTTACAAAAAAGGCTGGCCGTTAGGCCAGCCTTTGAATGCTTTGAAAAAGTGATAATTACTTAGCGTAATCTGTTGCTCTGCTCTCTCTGATGATATTAACCTTGATCTGTCCGGGATATTCCATCTCGTCCTCGATCTTCTTGGCAATATCGCGAGCCATAATTACCATATCTTCATCTGTAACCTGCTCAGGAACAACCATTACTCTGACTTCTCTACCAGCCTGAATAGCAAATGAGTGATCAACACCCTTAAAGCTATTTGTGATGTCCTCGAGTTCTTTTAATCTGGATGTGTAAGTTTCAAGAGTCTCTCTTCTAGCACCAGGTCTTGCTGATGAAATTGTATCAGCAGCCTGTACAAGAACTGCTATAAGTGACTGTGGCTCTACGTCGCCGTGATGAGCCTCAACTGCATTGATAACTACCTGTGATTCCTTGTACTTCCTACAGATATCTACACCAAGCTGAATGTGTGAGCCCTCAAGCTCGTGGTCAACAGCCTTACCGATATCATGTAAAAGACCAGCTCTCTTAGCTACTCTTACATCAAGACCAAGCTCTGATGCCATAAGTCCGCACAGCTGTGCAACTTCTACAGAATGCTTAAGAACATTCTGGCCATAGCTTGTTCTAAACATCATACGACCAAGGATCTTGATAACTTCAGGATGAAGACCATGAACACCAGCCTCAATAGCAGCGTTCTCACCTTCTTCCTTGATCTTGGCAGCTACTTCTTTCTGAGCCTTCTCTACCATTTCCTCAATTCTAGCTGGGTGAATACGTCCGTCTACAATAAGCTTCTCAAGAGCTATACGGGCAACCTCTCTACGAATTGGATCGAATCCGGAAATGACTACAGCCTCAGGTGTATCATCAATGATAAGGTCAACACCTGTCATAGTCTCAAGGGTCCTAATGTTACGTCCTTCTCTACCAATGATACGACCCTTCATCTCATCATTGGGGAGCTGAACTACAGATATTGTAGTCTCGGAAACGTGATCTGCTGCGCAACGCTGGATAGCACCTACAACAATTTCCTTGGCTCTCTTATCTGCTTCTTCCTTAGCTTCAGCTTCCATGTTCTTGATCATGATAGCTGACTCATGCTTCACATCATCTTCTACGATCTTTAAAAGATACTCTTTAGCCTGCTCGGAGGTTAAGCCAGAGATTTTTTCCAGTTCCTGTAGCCTCTGTTCATTTAACTTCGCAACCTCTTCAGTCTTCTTGTTTAAGTTTTCCTCGCGGGCACTTAAACTCTGCTCTCTTCTCTCGATCGCTTCGGATCTCTTTTCGACGTTCTCCTCTTTCTGCTGGATACGTCTCTCTGCACGCTGCATCTCATTTCTGCGATCCTTTACTTCTTTTTCAAGATCATTACGTGTTTTAAGTGATTCTTCCTTAACTTCCAAAAGTTTCTCACGCTTTGTATCTTCAGCAGTCTTGAGTGCCTCGTCAATAATCTTTCTTGCCCTCTCCTCAGCACTACCGATCTTACCATCTGCTACCTTCTTGTGATAGTTTGATGCTAAAATCCAGGTAATGAGAGCTGTGATGACAAGAGTTGCTACTACTGCAATAATAACAGTGGTCATTACAGGAGCACCTCCTTATTCAATTTTCATTGTACAATATTTTGTATAGTTAGCTTGAAATAAGCGCACTAATATACAAGATTACAACATATAAATTTTACCTTTAATAATAAATTGTGTCAATGGCAATTGCACTCGCTATTTACACATTTATTGATAGTCCTCATCAAAATAGTTCATACCCTTTCGAATGGTAGACATCTGAAAACCTCTTCTCATAAGAAATGCCATGATCTTCTGTTTTTCCTTAAAGTCGGTGTTATCAGGATCATAGTGTTTTTTATTAAGAAGTTCCTTCACCTGATCAAGCTCTACATCCCCGCTTTCTTCTGAATAGAGTTCTTCCACAATGGGCATGAGCATGTCTTTACTGATGCCCTTGGTAATAAGGTCCTGAATGATGCGGTTTTTGGATCTGGTGGGCAAATGGTAAGTAATATAATCCCTTGCATATCTGTCATCATCAAGATACTTGTACATCCTGACATATCCAATGGCATCATTTATAAGTTCTGTGGGATAGAGGCCTTCTGAAAGCTTATCCCGAAGCTGTTTTTCTGTGTAGTCCTTCTTTTGTAGAAGGTTCATAGCGCGGAGCCTGCACCTCTTACAAAGAACCCCCTCTACTATTTCTGTATATGTGGCATCACTGATCTCAGCGTCTATTTTTATACTAAAATCCCTAAGTTCTCCCTTGTATAACAAAAATGCAAATTCCCCATCAAGGTATACCTTGCATCTCTTCTTATCGAACTCCACTATATCTGTAACTATCCTGCCCATAAAAGCTCTCTTTCTTAATACAAATCCCCCGAAAGAAATACCTTCCGGGGGGAGCGATTGCCGAGTACTATATTATTCTGCCTTGGAAGCCTTAGATTTCTTAGCGGTCTCCTTGGTCTCTTCTGGTGTTGCTACTGCTCCATCAGTCTGAAGTCCAAAGTGAGCTCTTACCTTGTTGTTGATCTCAGCAAATACTTCAGGGTTGTTCTCAAGGTAAAGCTTGGCGTTCTCACGTCCCTGTCCGATCTTGTCGCCTTCGTACTGGTACCATGCACCACTCTTGTTGACAATATCAACACTTGCAGCAAGGTCAAGTACGTCACCAGTCATGGAGATGCCCTTACCAAACATGATATCAAACTCAGCCTCCTTGAATGGAGGTGCGATCTTGTTCTTAACTACCTTAACTCTTGTTCTGTTACCGATGTTCTCACCGTTCTGCTTGATAGCCTCTATACGACGAACGTCCATACGAACTGATGAGTAGAACTTAAGAGCACGTCCACCAGTTGTGGTCTCAGGATTACCAAACATAACACCAACCTTCTCACGGAGCTGGTTGATAAATACTACAGTACAGTTGGACTTGCTGATAACTGCTGTGAGCTTACGAAGTGCCTGTGACATAAGTCTTGCCTGAAGACCCACATGGGAATCACCCATATCTCCGTCGATCTCTGCCTTAGGAACAAGAGCTGCTACAGAGTCTACAACTACGATATCAATGGCTCCTGAACGAACCATGGTCTCTGTGATCTCAAGCGCCTGCTCACCTGAATCAGGCTGTGAAATATAGAGGTTATCAATATCAACACCGATATTCTTGGCGTAAACAGGATCAAGAGCATGCTCAGCGTCGATGAATCCTGCAATTCCGCCTCTCTTCTGAACTTCAGCAATCATGTGAAGTGTAACTGTTGTCTTACCACTGGACTCAGGTCCATAGATCTCAACGATCCTTCCCTTAGGAATACCACCAAGGCCAAGAGCAATATCAAGGCTCAGGGAACCTGTTGGGATTGTCTCGATGTTCATAGTATCAGATGAATCTCCAAGCTTCATGACAGCACCCTTACCGAACTGCTTCTCAATCTGACCAAGTGCTGCTTCTAATGCTTTCTGTTTCTCTTCTCTTTCCATACATTTTCTCCTTTTTAGAACATCCGTTCGTTGATAATAATAATATAAAACAGATGTTCGATTGTGTCAACTTATTATTCTAAAAATTAATGTGAAATTCCGGCAGAAGCGCCAGATGCATGTATTCCCCTATAAACACACACAAGTCACCACTTAGACTAAGTGGCGACTTGGCTATAATAGCATAGTTTATTTTTCATGTCAAAGCTTCAGGCCTTCATGCTGACGTCATACTGTCTGCACAGCGAACTATACTCCTGATTGATCAGCTGTACCATATAGGCATCTCCGCTGACATTGTCAGGATGGAACATCTTCATGAGGTCCTTGTATCTCTTTTTCAGAGTAAGAGCACTGTTGACACCTCTAAAGAGCATATCAAGAGCGTCATACTCATCCTCTCTCTGGAAAGCTTTTTCTCTCTCAAGTCTGATAAACTCAGTCTCAAGCTGCTTCTTGTCAGCATTGAGCTGTTCGAAGCCATTGTTGAGGATCTGAAGTCTCTGATCAAAGAGTGCCTTGTCATTGTTTAGCTTCTTGACAGCATTCTCGATCTTTTTGTCATATGCATCCGACCTCTCTTTGAAGGCAATTTCATCCCTCTCAAGACGGGCATATCTCTCTGATAGAGCGCTCTCCTGATTCTCAAGGCGAACGCTTTCCTTAAACAGCCATATTCTGAGCTCGTTGAGGTCATCCTCAGTACCGTTTAAGATAATTTCTTCCAAATTTCTTTTTTCTTCCATAAGGGTCCCCTCTACCTTCTGGACGAGATCTTACTTTTCCTCACTTCCTTCTGGAAAAGCAATATCAACCGCTACATCATCATCCATCATGTCTTCTTTTTTGCTAGAGAAACGATTCATGATGTCGGGAACCAAATCAAGTACCTTAGTTACTGCATCCTGATTTTTGATGTTTACAAGCTTAGTTGAACCGTTTTTAATAACAAGGACTGCACTTGGAGACATTTTTGCTCCAAATCCACCAGCCCCTCCATTCTTTTTATCGGCAAGAGTTGATCCTGCCCCAACCCCAAATGAAACATCTACAAGGGGAAGAATGATCGTGTCACCCACCTTAGTTGGTGCGCCAACTACTGTTTTTGCGGACATAACTGAATTCATTCCGCTAAGAAGTGATTCTACAACCCCGTTAAAATTATTTTCTGCCATAACTCCCTCCCATATATAAAACCAAATCAAGAATTGATGATCTTTTTAAATCTGCGGATAGTCTTCCTGACATCCTTGTTGAAGTAGCATGAAGCGGCTATATATAGCGCAGTGAACAGTGTTATGTGCCCCTTCATATGTGTGTCTGTATAAACCATCTTCCTGTCAAAGTCAGGTCCGAAATTAACCTTGAGTTTCCGAGGCATAAATGCTCTGACAGCTGCATAAGCAGCATACAATTCTGCTGTCAGTGCCGGATCTCCAAGGCCAAACATGGCATCAATCCTGCACTTATCAGGAAGTATCATCCTGATCAGCCGAATGAGCTTACGTTTTACAAGCGAAAATGCCCTCTGAAAAATCTCATTTTCCAGGGTCGATTTGATCATATCTATCTTATCACAAACTCTAGATATTGTATATGCGATTTTTTCAAACACATTTAGTGGTATTTTCAGAATATTTGAGACCGTTTCGATAATGTCCCACAAAACATCGATAAAATCCTTTGGTTCTTCTTTGCTTTCCTCTGATACACCATCTTGTGTTTCCGCCTGCGCATCTGTCACAGTTTCAGTTTGTTTTGCTTCAGCTTCTTCCTGTTTTTCAGCCTTTTTATCTGCGCTTTCCTTATCTTTAACTTCCTTTGAAGGCTTTTCTTTTTTAGGAAGCACCTTAAGGCCAAATACCCTCACAGTAAACTCATGCTCCTTGGGAAAAGAAATCCCTCCTCTTATAACAAATAAAAGCCAGGAAAACTTAACAGCCGCATCCACCTTCTGAACGTCGAAACCTTCATCAAGGTCTGTCTCAGGCACATGGGCATCTATCCTGTAAAAGATCGGTACAAACAAAACAAGTAAAAGAAGTACCAATAGCACTGCCAGTATGATCAACAGTGTGATCCCTATTATTTTTAGTACAGTCAACAATCCTGCAAGCATAAATATTCTCCAGTAATAGTTAAAATTCTAGAAATTCGAATCCAGGTAATCTATTATCCGCCCCTCGAAACCGGCTTCATTAGCCTTAGTGGTCATATCTACCACCATATCAAGAGCTTCATTATAGCTCCCTGCAATTCCGTATATATATGCAGGATTCTTCATGTAATATGGTTGTTTTAAAAACGCACAATGGATAATATCAAGCTGATCTTCAGTGCTCTGAGCTTTCATTATACAAAAAATCGAAAGCTGTCCTCTCCCATGATTTAAGCGCCATTTGACCAGTTGATGGTTTTTAACCGACTCTCCAAACAAAAGGTCTTTATAAAAACGGCAAAAGCCTTTTTTCCTCATACCAAAGCCCCCAAAATATCGACAAAACTGCATAAAAACAAATTGAATGTCGAGGTGTAACACGATATACTAATATTATCATATTGGTCTGTATTTTTAAATCAAATGCATGCCATACCCTGGGAGGAAGTAAACACACATGAAATCCGTAGCCCGAATGGAGCTCAAGCCTGGAATGATCACAGCTGAGGATGTTCTCAACTACAAAAATGAGATCATTGTAACAGCTAATACCAGGATCAATGACACCATCATAGAGAAGCTTGCAAGGCAGTCCATCTTGGTGGTTCCTATCAAGGAAGAAATCGATTTTGCCACAACGCATTTTGAAAAGGTAAGACTTTCAGAAGGCTTCAAGAATTTTGAGAGCACCTACAAGATCTATTTCCCAGTTTTTAAACACGTTGTTATGAACGCTGTAAACAACAGAGTTCCCATCAATATGGAACAGCTGATGGATGTTTATAAAAACATCATAGTATGCGCCAAGAGCGGAGAACTTCTTTTGGATTACCTCTACAACATGCTTCCTGGTGAGGATGATATGACCCATGCTCACTGCCTCAACTCAGCACTTATTGCTGGTGTATTTGGAACATGGCTTGGCCTCTCCAATGAAGATATCACCCTCTTCATCCAGTCAGCTTTTTTGTATGACATTGGAAAGCTTTCAATTCCTTATCAGATCCTCTGGAAACCGGAAAGACTCACTTCCGAAGAGTACCGCCTTGTAATGAGGCACACCACTATTGGATACGACTTTTTAAAGAGTTATGGGGATTACAACGAGCATATCCTTAATGCAACGCTCCAGCACCATGAGAGATGCGATGGTTCAGGTTATCCCAAGGCTCTTTCCGATACTGAGATAGACAGATTTGCCAAGTACATTGCCATCGTTGACACCTATGAAGCAATGACATCACCAAGAAGCTACCGCCAGAAGCTCAATCCATTCCAGATAATTGCCAACTATGAGAACGAGGGATTTGTCAAATATGACTACGCAGCCATCAAGTCTATCCTCTCTCACATTGCCAATGCCCAGCTTGGATTTAATGTTCAGCTAAACAGCGGCCAGATCGGCGAAGTTATCCTTATAAACGAAAAGGCCCTTTCAAGGCCTCTCGTAAAAATGCAGGATAATTCACTTCTTGATATGTCCACTAACAAACAACTCTCTATAGTAGCTGTATTTTGATATCATTCTACTCCAAAATATGCATCGAAGATTCTTTTTGCTATTGGTACTGCAAAGCTTCCGCCGCTGCCGGCATTCTCAACGATGATGGTAACGCAGATCTCCGGATCATCAGCTGGAGCAAAGCCTGTAAACCACGCATGTGAATCAGATGTAGAATTGGTAAATTCAGCAGAACCGGTCTTTCCTGCCGCAGTGTAGGAAAGGCCTTTTAATTTGCTGGCTGTTCCAGTCTCAACAACTTCCTTCATCATGGACTTTAAAACATCCGCCTGATAAGCAGTCATAAGCCTCTTATAGTTTTCAGGTGAATAGCTCTTAACATTCTTCCCATCTTCGCTCTTTATACCACTTATGACATAGGGCTTCATAAGCTGCCCTTCATTGCCTATGGCGCAGGTTATCATATTAAGGTGCATGGGAGAAACAGCTGTAGCTCCCTGTCCGATAGACAGCTGCATAACATCTGCAGTACTGGTGGAATCATCAATTGCTGCTGAGCTCTTCGAGTACAAAAGATCTATAGGCAGTTCCTGATTGAACAGAAGCTGATCAAGTGTGTCTGAAAAGACATCTCGCGAAACAGATAGTCCTATATTTGCATAAGAGGAGTTACAGGACTCCGCAAAGGACTTGATAAAGTCCACGCTTCCATGGTTTTCCCCGTGATAACAGGAAATGCTCTCACCATCATAGCTAAATCTGCCGGAGCAGGTAAATCTGTAATTATTATAGTCCTGTGGGTGCTCCTTGATATATGCAAGGGATGTAATGATCTTGAAGGTTGAGCCAGGGGGATAAAGTCCCTGGGTAACTCTGTTGAGCAGCTTTGCATCAGGCGATTTATCTGCAATGAGACTATCCCATTCTGCCTGGATCGTACCTGGGTCAAAGTCAGGCTTTGAAACCATGGCAAGGATCTCCCCAGTTTTAGGATCAGATACCACAATAGCTCCATTCCTGGCTGAAAGCGCATTGTAAGCAACCTCCTGGAGCTTAGTATCAAGCGTAGTTATGCACATGTCTCCGGGATACTTGCTGCCCTTGGTATCAAGAGCCACTTTTTCTGAAAGATCAATGCTTGTATTTATCAGATAATAGTTGGCAAGAGCCTCTATTCCGGCCTTACCATTTGTTGAATATCCAACCACATGGGCAAATTCTTTTCCGTAAGGGTATACTCTCTGCTCCTTACCATCAGCGCTCACTTCTGAGTAGGCAAGCACATCCCCGTCCCTTGACAGGATACGACCTCTTGAATTCTGGTTTAATAGTATCTGCTGTCTGGTGTTGTAGCTATTGTCCATAAGCTCCTGCCTGTTGCTATAAGAGTAGGCGCTTATGTAAACAAGCATCACCGTGAATATACATGCATAAAAAATACTAAGGACCAGTATTGGATATGATCTGATCTTCTTTTTATTTTTAGTCTTCTCTTCTGTCATAGTTTCTCTCGTAGTCGTTATTTCTGTTTCTTAAGCTTTTGTTTTCAGCTTTTATTCTCTCCATCTTAGCTTTTCTTCTCTGCATTGCCTCAAACCTTTCATCGGTTCTGATAAGGCAGACACCTTCAACTATCATGATCATGGCAATGGTCACAAGGACTGATGTTCCTCCGTAGCTGACAAGGGGAAGGGTGACACCTGTAAGTGGAATGAACTTGGAGCCGCCGCCGATAGTAAGGAAGCTCTGGAAAATATATGCCACCCCGATGCCGCATACAACAAGCCTGTAGTACCTGTCTCTGATAAAGTACCCCTCATACATGATCATAAAAAATGAGCTCACGATTATCAAAGCCATGGTAACTGCAAAGATCACACCAAGTTCCTCCGCTATCGCTGAGAATATAAAGTCCTGCTCAACGTAAGGGATAGATGTTGGAGAACCGCCGTAAAGCCCCAGTCCAAACCAGCCTCCGCTCGATATTCCAAACAGTGACTGTGACAGCTGATAGCCTGATGAAGCTATATCTCCAAAGGGATCAAGCCATGCGTGAACTCTCACACGTATATGGGAAAAGAGCTTGTAGGCGATTATGCTTGCAAAGCCTCCCATAATAAGTCCAAGGACCAGATATCCGATATTGTCTGTGGAAATATAAATAAGGGCAAGGTAAATAACAAAGAAAATAAGGGCACTTCCAAGATCCCTTGATAAAACCAGTATGATAACGTGAGCTGCAGCTGCCAGTGATGCCAAAAAAAGCTGCCATATCTCTTTTGCCTCAACTAAAGCTCCCGCCATAAAGAACAGGAACAAGACCTTGACAGCCTCTGATGGCTGGAATGTAATACCTGCAAGGGTAAAGGTGATCTTGGAGCCATTTGTCGCTGCTCCGTAAACCAGCACTGCGCCAATAGCCACAACACCAAGAGCTGCATAAAGCCAGGTAAATTTCTTAAGAAAATCAAATCTGAAAATGATCTCAGGGATAAAGAAGCCTATGATGAAGGATGCTGTTATGATAAAGAACTGCTTGACTGCCTTGTCATAAGAAATCCTTGTGATGATGATAAGTCCGATCATTAAAAGAAGGCATGCATTGTTGATAATAAGCCGGTTTCCCTCCGGATAAATAACATAAAACAGCATCAGCACCGATGCAAAGATCACTATCTGAAATGCAAAGAAAAACAGATAGACCGGCTTACCCGTCCGGGCTATTATCTGGATAAAGCAGGAAATCTGCACCACAAACATGCAGATGATCTGCCTTATATAAATGCCCTTCCTCTTTTTCTCCGTCTTGAAGCGAAAAGTCATGAAGGCCTCAATACAATAGATCAGCATGAAGGCATCTATCACATATTTAGATATTTCAGTTACATATAGTTCCATTTATGTATCACTCAACTCCGCGTTTAAAATGTCCTGTGGTAAAGCTGCCACTTTCAAAAATGTCAGGCTCATCTGCGCCACTTAACCTGCCTGTATAATAGTCAAGGATCCTGCGGCTTCTTTTGCCATCTTCAATTGTAAGATCGATCCTAAGATCATCAAAAAGGTCTCTGCCCGTGATCTTATCAAGGCTTCCATGAAGAGATGTAGGAAATGTATTCCAGATCACGTTATAACAGTGTCTGCAATTGCAGGTCACAGTCATCCTGTTATTCATCCTGTCCAGGATATTGACGTTCTCGCTCTGCAGCTCATGGATCCTGCCACTGCAGGCGTCTGTAGTCTTCTTGATACAGCCGGCACTTATCATCATGGGAATATGCCCATAGATATTGTAGGCAACCGGAATAGAGGTTTCCTTTCTAATAGCACTGACAAGGTCACAAGCCTCTTTAAAATTAAGCTCATAGGGCACTGAAATCTCATCAACAAAAATGTCACTATCCAAGGCCATGGCTATATCCATAAGTTCAAGAACAGCTTCCCTGTTCCAGTTGTAAACTCCATAGTCAAAAGAAATATTGCCCTTAAAGCCACTTTCCTTTAAAACACCAAGCTGTTCAAGGTTTCGAACAAGGATGCCATCAAAACAGCTTTCTTTTAGTTCGTCAGATACCCTCTTAACTTCCTGGCTTCCATCCCAGCCTTCTGTCCTTGTTATGTAAGGCAGAACCGCATAAAACCTAAGGCTAGGAGCGCTCAGCTTAAGAGCTTTGATCTTCTCTTTTACTTTTTCATCAAATTTCAAAAAGAGATTGCTGTCTACATAGATCCTGTCAATAAGGCCGGAAGAATGGTCATAGTCAAGTACAGTATCCAGCTGATCCCTGGTAGATACAAGGACCTGCAGCCTGCCCTTCTTGGCACCACTTACAGCGCTTTCATACACATCATAGTCGGTTAGCGACTTCGCTTTTGGCGTTCTGAAGCCATTTTCTGGCATAAGAGCCTCATCCATCTTCAAAACCAGGTCTCTTCTAAGCTCATTAAGTGCACTGACCGCAATAAATATGCCGCTGCCAGAGCCGCCATCATCTATGTTGATATCTATACTTCCAGCTTCGTAGCTTGTTCCTCCAAGCTTGGATATCTGCTTTCTGATGGACTCCTCATCCATTGGCCGCTTACTTGCGCTCTGAACCTCAGCGCCATAAGCTTCCTCATAAAAGAAATCATCTCCCCTTTGCACTGACATTGTAAGGCGCGCCTTCTGCCCTGCGATCAGCTCACAGTACAAGTCGCAGCTGTACTTAAGGGTAGATGTAAGGTACTTGTCATGAACACTGGCCAAAATGTCTTCAGATGTTGCATTATATGCAGGAGATACCACAGTGACCATGGACTTGTCATTGTGTCTGTGATAATAGCCTTCACTGATACCAGTCCTCTGATAGAGGTTCTTTAAGGTTTCAAGGTCCTCTTTAGAAACTCTATGATCGCCCTTAGGGTTATCGTAATACTTATCAATATATTTTCTGTAAAGAGCTGTAACACCTGCGCTGTACTCAGGCTTTTTCATCCTTCCCTCTATCTTGAAGGAATCAATTCCTGCCTCAATAAGTTCCGGAATAATGGAAATGGTGCTCATATCCTTAAGGCTTAGTGGATACTGCTCACCTGTGCTTCCATTTACACCGTAAGGAAGCCTGCAGGGCTGGGCGCATCTTCCTCTGTTGCCACTTCTTCCGCCTACAACAGAGCTAAAAAGGCAGGCTCCGGAATAGCAATAGCACATAGCCCCATGAATAAAGGCCTCAACCTCGATATCAGCCTCATCTCTTATAGCCTTCATCTCAGAAAGACTCAGCTCTCTTGCAGGAACTACCCTTGTATAGCCTCTCTCCTTAAGGAGCCTGGCTCCATGAACGCCAGTTATGGTCTGCTGGGTGCTGGCATGAAGTTCAATGCCTGGAAATTCCTGTCTTATAAGCCTTGCTACTCCCAGGTCCTGAACTATTACACCGTCGAGGTTTTTTTCTGCATAAGGAACCATGAAGTCATAGACTTCTGAAAACTCACCCTCTTTAACAAGGGTGTTGACTGTCATATATATTTTTTTACCGTGGAGATGCGCATAGACTATAGCGTCAAGAACCTGATCCCTGTCAAAGTTATCAGCGTAGGCCCTTGCGCCAAACTTAGATCCCCCAAGATAAACTGCGTCAGCGCCAGCATTAAAAGCGCCCACCATTGTTTCATAGCCACCTGCAGGTGACAAAAGTTCTACTTCCTTCATATCATTCCCAACAAGCCCACAAAGGGCTCTTAACAAATAAAAAGGCTGTCAAAAGACAGCCTTAAATTATCACTTCTTGTTCTTGACCTGTGTCTCAAGCTGGATGATCTTCTTGGATGACTCATCAAGCTTGGTCTGAAGGCCCTTGCTGTTTTTCTCTGTGTTTTCAAGCTTGATCTGAGTAGCTATTAGCTCATGCTTAAGATCATAGAGTTCCTTCTCCTTCTCAGAAAGCTGCTCCTCCATCATCTCGATCTGTTTCTTGCTCTTGAAGTAATCATCAGCAATATTGAGCTGTAACAAGACATTTTGCGTATCGATGGGCTGTCTCTTGAAGCCATCGATCTTGTTGTACTCAGAAATCTTATTGTTGATATATGAGGCTACCTTCTGAAGGTACTCCTCACTCTCATATCCGCTCAAGGTAAAAACCTTGCCGCCAATTATAACCTCGGTATCAGTCTTGGATGCCATGATAATCTCCCCACTCAATCGTTATATAAAAAGATTATATACCGCTATCAGTGGGCATTTCAAGCCCTAAATGGTGATATGCAGCATCAGTAACTACGCGGCCTCTGGGGGTTCTGTTTATGAATCCGTTTTTGATAAGATAGGGCTCATAAACGTCCTCAATCGTACCTGCATCTTCTCCAATGGCAGCTGCTAAAGTATCAAGTCCCACAGGTCCTCCAGAGAACTTACCTATCATGGTCATAAGAAGGTTCCTGTCTGTGTGGTCAAGGCCCATCTTGTCCACATCCATAAGGTCAAGGGCTGTGACAGCCACTTCCTCAGTGATCCTGCCATCAAATCTTACCTGGGCAAAGTCCCTTACCCTCTTAAGTATCCTGTTGGCAAGACGTGGTGTTCCGCGGCTCCTTCGCGCCATCTCAACTGCGCCTTTTTTATCAACTTCTACGTTCAAAACCTTGGCTGACTGCGTAATGATGCTGCACAGCTCGTCAATCTCGTAAAACTCCATCCTGTGGATCATTCCAAATCTGTCACGAAGAGGCGCTGACAGCATACCAGCTCTTGTAGTAGCACCAATCAGGGTAAATTTTGGTAGATCAAGTCTTATAGACCTGGCTGTAGGTCCCTTGCCTATCATGATATCAATGGCAAAGTCCTCCATTGCAGGATACAGAACCTCTTCTACCTGGCGGTTAAGCCTGTGTATCTCATCCACAAACAAAACATCGCCTTCCTTAAGGTTATTGAGAATCGCAGCCATGTCTCCAGGCTTCTCAATTGCCGGTCCTGAGGTGATCTTGATGTTGACTCCCATCTCTGAAGCTATGATGGAAGCAAGGGTTGTCTTACCAAGTCCGGGAGGTCCGTAAAAAAGAAGGTGGTCAAGACTCTCTCCCCTCTTCTTGGCAGCCTCTATGTAAATCTCAAGGCTCTCCTTGATCTTCTTCTGACCTATATAGTTACTTAGGGTCTTGGGGCGAAGGGATCCTTCGATCTTGACGTCCTCTGCGCTGTACTCCGCATCCAGTCCCCTTGCTGTTGTCTTAATCGTCCTCTTTTCCATTAGTACATCTCCTTAAGTGCAAGTTTAAGAAGTACTTCTGTATCAGATGCAGCACTTTCATCAGCCTTAAGAACCTTCCTGACAGCCTTCATGGCATCTGTTGAATTGTAGCCAAGTGCCACAAGAGCAGCCACAGCCTCATCTCTTGCAGATGACGCCTCGCCAGAAATATCATCCATAGTTACTGAAGCACTGCTTCTAAGCATATCGTCCTCAGATACCTTGATCTTGTCTCGAAGCTCAAGAGTAATCCTCTCAGCGGTCTTTTTCCCGATGCCAGGAGCCGCAGAAATTGACTTGGAATCTCCAGCCATTATGGCAAATCTAAGGTCATCCGGAGTCATGACAGACAGAATAGATAAACCGCCCTTAGGTCCTATTCCACTTACTGTTATAAGCATCTTGAAAAGAGCCAGCTCATCCCTTGAAAGAAATCCAAAGAGATTAAAAGCATCCTCTTTGACATTGGTGTAGGTATAAAGCTTGACAGCCTCTCCTATCCCGGGCATCCTGTCCATGGTCGATCCGGAAATAAAAACATTCATGCCCACTCCTCCAACATCAACCACGCAGAGCCCCTCTTCAATATACTCAAGAATTCCGTTTACATACGCTATCAAATCTTCGTCCCCCAAGGCTTCAAATTCTACTATAAACTATTATAGAACATTTGTTTGTGCGTGTCTATTAGTGTAAAAGAGTTTCGTGTATAAAATCAACGAACATATAAAATGGAATCACCAGTACTATTCCCATGAAAACGCTAAAGATATTGGCTACGATACCATAGAAAAAACATTTAGGTTCTGGTTCTCCTTTATCTGTAACCAGTGCAAAGCTGTAGACAATGGCCTCGAAGATCATTATTATGATCTCCAAAAATCCTGCCACAAAAAGTCCCGGCCAGCCAGCGCGGCTTAAGAAGTACACTTTAAATATGTTGTATGGAATATTGGTGATTGCATTGACAACAAGAAAGCTGATGATATTTCTTTTGTTCCTTGGAAGCTTAAAGAGCAGGAAAACTATCCATTCAAATACCAACGTCAAAAGATAATACCCCAGCACCTGGATCACTCTAAACAGTGACTTTCTTATGTAGTGCTCGGTTATGGTATTTGCAGCATAGTCATATGTAATTGAGGCATTAAACTCCCTTCTGTCAAAGACTTCGCTGACCTGAACAGGTCCAGTCTCATCTATAACAAGTATCCTGAAGGGATTCGGAACATCATAATCAAAAGTTACTTCATTTCTTTCATTGGGCTTATAGTAATTGTTCTCCCAGAAAGATGTAAAATACGTCCATCTCTCATAAGAGAAGTTTTCAAGATACTCATCTATAGTTTCTTTTTCAGGATCAAAATTCCTTATTTCTGTATTATATTGCTCATCTTCATTGTTCCAGTCATCCAGTAGTGCCACATAACAATTATCCGGAGCATTTACGAGTTTTATGTGGATCGATGGCTTGGCGCCAATGTCTGCAGATGCCTTTACTGGAAATAAACATATGGAAAAAAGAAGCAGGAACATGCTTCCAAGAACTCTAAAAACTGTACTTTTCTTCTTCACTTAAAAATCCCCAACAAAAATAATTTATCTCTTAAACATTTCGATATGAACCCCTGTAAAAGATACAGTTGCAATCGTAGCGCCAAGATCATCATAGACTCTTATCTGGTAAAAGCAGTTCTGTCTGCCGTCCTTTATAAGTTCTGATTCTCCATACAAAACGGAGCCCCTGGACATTGAAAGAAACGTAGCCTGACCCACAAGAGATGCTGTGAGCTTTTCTTTTTCAAAATTGGATGCCACAGCAAAAGTAAAGTCAGCCAGAGTATATATTGCTCCGCCCATTACGCCACCGAAGGCATTTCTGTGGATGTCAGTAAGCTTCATGCTGCACTTTGCGTATCCATCCCCTACTTCTTCAATTACAATACCACTAGCCTCAGTGGCATACTTATCTGCAGCAAAGATGCTTCGTGCTTCTTCAAGCTTCCCCATTATCTAAATCCCCCTTATCATCAGAGCATTTCGCCCATTTCTTTTATTGAATCAAATATCACATCAGGCTGAACATCAGAATCAGGAACTTCTGATAGCTTGGTTTCGCCAGTAAGAACCAACACTCCTATAGCTCCGTTGTGTACGCCTGTAGCTACATCAGTATAAATACGGTCCCCAACGAATGCTATTTTTTCTCTGTCTACGCCTGTTGCGTCAACCACCATATCCACGGTCTCTTTAAAGGGCTTACCAACAAACTTAGGCTTAACCTTGGTAGACAGCTCAATAGCTGCGCACATTGCACCGCAGTCCGGGATAAATCCGCCTGGAACTGGGCAGTTGATATCAAGGTGGGTTGCCAGGAACTTAGCACCCTTCATGATATAGACGCATGCATTTGATAACGTCGTATAGTCGAGACTTTTATCAAATCCAACAACGACCAGGTCTGGAATAGCTTCGCAATTGGCGTTACTCTTTGCTTCCTGAACATCTCTTTCAGACTCAAAAAGAGTGATCCCAGCTTCCTCAAAGCTCTTTCTAAGCTCAGGAGTTCCAAGAAGATACACACTCTTTCCCGGATGCTGTGACTTTAGGTATCTGATCATCACATCGCCACTAGTCATGATCATATCTCTTGTAATGTGACAGTTCATTTTACGCAGCTTCTCAATGTAATTCTCAGAAGACACTGATGAATTATTGGTAAAAAAGATATACCTCTTGCCAGCTCTTTTAACCGCCTCTAAGAAATCCAGGGCCCCGTCTAATATCTGATCCCCAAGATAAAAAGTTCCATCCATATCAAGGGCAAAAAGATCTGTCTTATCAAGAATTTTCTTTTTTAGTTCTGTGCTCTGTAAATAGTCAATCATTTTTTAATATGTCGAATAAACATCCTTTCCATCAAATAATCCACGTACCTTCATCCATCTACAGGTTATCATTCTTAAGGTGTTTCTCATAGAGCAGCACCACATCCCCGGCCTGAATGATATGATTTCCTCTTGGGATGATAGCCTTTCCTCTTCTACGTATCATAAAGATAAAGCTCTGCCTTGAAATGTCTAGGTGCTTAATGGCTACTCCATTCCAGGAATGTCCCTCTCCAATTGTGATCTCTTTTATCTCTATTGGCTGAACATCCTTAACCTTTTCAGCACACATCACAAGAATGTCACCCTTTTGAAGAACCGCATCACCTCTTGGAATGATGGTCTCTTTATTTCTCTGCACAGCAACAATAATAACATCCTTAGGAATTCCAAGTTCAGAAATTTTCTGGCCGCACCAGCTGTCTTTTTCAGAGAGTTTAACCCTTATAAAATGGATGTTTTCCTCTTCAGCGTAGTTTCCGATGGTCTTAAGACGCTGATACTGTTCAACAAATCCGGCACTGATGATACCAGTTGGAATAGCTACCATTCCTACTCCTAGAAAGCTTATGATAATTCCAAGTATTTTACCCGTTATTGTTATAGGGTAAATGTCACCATACCCAACGGTCAAAAGAGTAGATACAGACCACCAGATACCTGAAAAGGCATTCTGGAAAACTTCTGGCTGGGCTTCGTGCTCAACACTGTACATACACAGGCTGCTGGCCATCATCAGAATCAAAATGATAAATACAGAAGCCATCAGCTGCTGTTTCTTGGAAGTAATGACCTCAGTTATGACATTGAGCTGATCATAATAGGAATTGATCCTAAAGAGCCTTAAGATCCTAGCAACCCTGAAGAGCCTGAATACGGCTCCACCAGCTGGGAAAAAGAATGGCAGGTAATAGGGAAGGAAGGACAAAAGATCAATGATTCCCGTAAAGGAAAAGATATATTTTGCAGCTGCCTGACCCTCAGGAAGCTTTGGATAAAGTTCATTGGATGAAAAAAGACGCAATGCATAGTCCACTGCGAAGAAAAATGTGGTAATTGCTTCAATAGTAAGGAGGAGCCCTTTGTAGTGCTCCTCCATGTAATCAAATGTTATTGCAAAAGCCGCAAAAAGATTGAGCACCAATGCTATGATGCTGATGATGTCATAAAACCTGTTAACGGGCTCGTCAATTACGCCCACGCTGACCATGTTAAAGATCTTGGCTCTTAAGCGATGAAAATCTCTAATGTGCCTTCTTACAGGTTTTTCGTCCCCCATCATTTTTTCTCCCTGTTTTTGCGCTTGCCAAAGCTCTCCATCACAAGATCGCTCATATCCTGAAGATAATCAAGGCTTCTTTTCTTGTTCTGAGCTTTGACATTCTTTTTCTCTTTTTTTGTAAGATTCATGGTGTCGATGTCCTTATCCTGACCCACATACCATGCTTTTGTAGAGCCTTCGCCCTTTATGTTGATGCGTCCGACATTCTCGAAAGAATCTGATGACTTCTTTTTATAAGGCCTCTCTGTCTTTTTAGAAGGAGCCTTATCAGACGATTTCTTGTAAAGAGCCTTCAGCTCATCAAGATCTCCAATATCTGACTTTTTAACATCAGGCTTTCTACGAGGTTTTCTATCATCTTCGCGTTTTCTGCGAGGTTTTCTGTCGTCTTCGCGCTTTCTGCGAGTTTTTCTGTCGTCATCACGACTTCTGCCCTCATCGCGCCTTCTGCGCTCAAGCCTCTCGCCGGTTCTTCTATATCTGTCACGCTTTGATTCTTTCTTTTCGAAAAGAACTAGCTCCTCAATATCAGAACCCATCTTGAGCTTCATGAATCCGGCAGCAAGCTGCTCTGCAGTGTACTCACCCTCTTCAACCTTTTGATTTATATACTCAAGAACTGAAGAAATGTCGCCATTTTCGATAATATCAACAACTTCAGCAAATACCTTGGAAGACTTAACTCTCGTAATCTCCTTGGCATTTGGAACATGTCTTTCCTCAATCTTTGTGTGGCAGATCTTTTCGATCTCGCGAAGCTTGTACATCTCTCTTCCGCCAACCAAGGTAAAAGATTTGCCGCTCTTACCAGCACGTCCAGTACGTCCAATTCTGTGAACGTAGTACTCGATATCCTCTGGTATATCGTAGTTGAATACAGCCTCAACGCCGCTCACATCAATACCTCTTGCAGCAACATCAGTTGCAATAAGGATATTGATCCTGCCGCTTCTAAAGAGATTCATTACAGTGTCACGCTGATTCTGTGACAAGTCTCCATGAAGTCCATCACAGAGATACCCTTTGCCCTTTAAGGACTCAGAGAGCTGGTCTACCATTCTCTTGGTGTTACAAAAGATAAGGCTCCTTGCTGGATTGTAGTAATCCATAAGGCGGGTAAGTACCTCTTCCTTCATCTTCTGAGGGACTCTGTAATATGCCTGTTCGATGGCAGCCACTGTGATCTCTCGGGGTGTCATCTTGATAAACTCAGCGTCGTTCTGATACTTCTTGGTAATATCCAAAATGGGCTTTGGCATTGTAGCTGAGAAAAGAGCTGTCTGCCTCTCTTCTGGCATTCCCTGCAGGATAGTCTCAATATCCTCCCTAAAGCCCATGTCCAGCATTTCATCTGCTTCATCAAGGACCAGAACCTTCACACTTTTAAGCTTCATAGTGTGTCTTCTCATGTGGTCCATTACTCTTCCTGGAGTTCCTACAACTATCTGCACTCCATTTGAAAGAGCCTTGATCTGTCTTGAAATATCCTGTCCACCATATACAGCAAGGACCTTGATCCCTGACATATACTTGGCGAAATCTCTGATATCATCAGCTGCCTGCATAGCAAGCTCTCTTGTAGGACAAAGAACTACTGCCTGCAGGTGCTTATTATCTGGATCCACCTTCTGAAGAAGTGGAATTCCAAAAGCTGCTGTTTTGCCCGTTCCGGTCTGGGCCTGACCAATGATGTCTTTTCCCTCCATCATTACAGGGATGGCAGCCTCCTGAATTGGGGACATGTTTTCAAATCCCATATCTGTGACTGCTCTGATGATTCTTTCATCAAGACCTGAGTCTTCGTATCTAATACTCATAAAACCTATATCTTTCTAAAAAACAAAAAACGCCAATTACATTGATGCGCCGGCCATTACATCCTTGTTCTTAATGAGATAATCAATAAGAGAAATAATTGTAAGCGCCAGTGCTATCCACATGATCACCTGTGTGACAATGTCGATCCATGGAAGGATGTCACCAAGGTTTGCAATCATAAGGATTACCATGATCATCTGGAAGGTTGTCTTAAACTTGCCCCAGTAGCTTGCTGCAATAACCTTTCCATTGTCTGCAGCAATTAGTCTGAAGCCACTAATTGTGAACTCTCTTGCAATGATGATAACTACGATCCATGATGGGATCCTGCCAAGTTCAATGAGGCAGATCATCGCGCTGCAAACAAGGAGCTTGTCAGCGAGAGGGTCCATAAACTTACCAAAGTCAGTTATAAGGTTATACTTTCTGGCAATCTTGCCATCAAGCATGTCGGTTAAGCTGGCAACAACAAAGATCACCAGAGCTGTCCACTTAAATGCCTCATTGCCTGGACTCAAAAGAAGAAATGCTACAAAAAAAGGAATCAGAATAACTCTTAGTACTGTAAGTTTGTTAGGTAAATTCATGATATTTCCTCCCCTATAAGATCATATTCATTTGAACCTGTTATAAGAACCTTGACGTAATCGCCAGTCATTAGTTCTCTTTGCATTCCTGTTATGAACAGATACCCGTCAATATCCGGAGCATCCTTGTAGGTCCTTGCTACATAAGTAAGGCCGTCATCATCATCTGCATCTGTGACTCTGCCTTCTATCACAGCATCCACAGTCTTTCCTATCATATCTTTTGCTGCCTCAAAGGCTATTCCCTGCTGAAGCTTCATCAGCTGATTCCGGCGCATTGTCTTGGTCCTTTCGGAAACCTGACCTTCCATTGTAGCAGCCGGTGTATCCTCTTCCTGGGAATAAGTAAACACCCCAAGTCTGTCAAACCGAAGATCTCTTACAAGCTCCATAGTCTGCTTGTGGTCTGCAGCAGTTTCTCCTGGGAAGCCGCTTATAAGGGTGGTCCTTAGGCAGATATCAGGTATCTCTTCCCTAAGGTGCTTAACAAGCTGACGTATCTCAGCATTATTGGTCCTTCGTCCCATTCTCTTAAGTACATCATCAGATCCAGACTGTATAGGCAAATCCAGATAATTGCATATCTTGGGTTCTGACTTCATGCACTCAATGAGCTCATCATTTATTTCTTCCGGATAACAGTACAGCACTCTTATCCATCTAAAGCCTTCAATCTCGCACAGTTTGTGAAGCAAATCTGGAAGAAACTTTTTCCCATAAAGATCTGTTCCGTAAAGCGTAGTCTCCTGAGCTACCACAAGAAGCTCTGACACTCCGTTTTCCGCAAGAGCCCTGGCCTCTTTAAGAAGCTCCTCCATGGGAACGCTTCTGTACTTACCTCTTACCTTAGGGATGATGCAATAAGTGCAGTGCTTGTCGCACCCTTCAGCGATCTTTAGGTAGTTAAAAAGACCTCCTGTGGTCATGACTCTCTTAAAGCCGCCATGAACATCTTTGTCCACATCATCGAAGTAATTCTTATGATGAAAAGAGCTATTACCTGCCGCAGTCTCCTCGATTGCCTCCACGATCTTGTCTGTGGAAGTAACTCCAAGGATCTGATCAACCTCTGGAATTTCTTTTTCAACCTGTTCCTGATAGCGCTGGCCAAGGCATCCTGTGATAATAAGAGCCTTGAGCTGACCAGATGCGCGGCGCTCAGCAAGCTCTAAAATAGTGTTAATGCTCTCCTGAGCCGCATCACCAATAAAGCAGCAGGTGTTTACAACTGCTGCTTCTGCTAATTCCTCATCATCTGTAAAGCTGTGACCGTGCTGGGCAAGAAGCCCAAGCATTACCTCGGTATCAACTCTGTTTTTGTCACATCCAAGTGACACAAATAAAATCTTCATATATTAGTTCTCTTGTGTTTCAGCCTCTGGATTCTCAGCTAAAGCCTGTGCAGCAAGAGCTTCTTTTTCCTCATCTGTAAGGATACGGAGCTGACCCTGATTCATCTCGTCAACAGCGATTGAAAGGGGCTTCTGCTTGTCCTTAACTCTTACCATAGGCTCGTCGCCTGCGATGAGCTGTCTTGCTCTCTTGGCAGTAGCCATAACTACTGAATATCTGGAGTTGATAACTGGCTGTTCGCCCTCTTCAACTTCCTTGTTTACTACATTCATAAGGTCTACATAAGAAGGATGTATCATTTATTTATTTCCTTTCCTGCGAATATATCGCAATTCAAGCTCAAAAGCGATTATAACTCATTAAGCTCATTTCTGATAGTGTTTATAAAATCAAGATTTCTTGAAGGTGCCATGTGGGCAGCTGATATAATATCGTGCACCTGTTCTACACACTCATCAAGATCATCATTGACAACAATGTAGTCGTATTTTTCAATACCTACTGACTCTTCTTTGGCTCTTTTAAGCCTCTGGGCTATTACTTCTTCTGTCTCTGTCCCTCTGCCGGTAAGTCGCTTTTTAAGCTCCATCGCAGAAGGCGGCATTATGAAAAGAAGTACTGCCTCAGGATACTGCTCTTTTATCTGAAGAGCTCCCTGTATCTCTATCTCAAGGATCACATCCTTACCAGCATCAAGCTGGTCCTCAACAAACTTCCTGGGAGTTCCATAGTAATGATCAACATAGCCTGCATGCTCTATAAGGCCGTTTTCTTTAATGAGTTTTTCAAACTCTTCATTACTTACGAAGAAGTACTCTCTTCCATTTACCTCGCCAGGTCTAGGGTTTCTGGTTGTTGCTGAAACTGAAAGGGCATACTTGTCATACTTGGCCGTCAGAGCCTTCATGACTGTTCCCTTGCCTGCTCCGGAAAATCCTGATACTACTATGATAATACCTTTTTGGTTTAACTGTTTACTCAATGTTCTGTATCTGCTCCCTAACCTTTTCGATGTCAGTCTTTAGGGCAATTCCTCTGTCAGATATCTTAAGATCTGTGGACTTACTAAGGATCGTATTGGCCTCTCTGTTCATCTCCTGAGCAAGGAAGTCAAGCTTTCTGCCGATTCCATCCTTGTCATCGCCAACCTTAAGCGCTTCCCTGGTTGCCTCAATATGACTGCGAAGTCTTGTAAGCTCCTCGTCAACACATACCTTGTCTGCATAGAGAGTAACTTCCATTGCAAGGCGGTTTTCATCGATCTGCTTGTCCTCTAAAAGATCCTGAATCCTTTCCCTTAGCTTGCCCTTGTACTCCTCAATGATCTGTGGAGACCTCTCTGTTATATACTCAACGTTTTCAAGCATACCAGAGAGTTTTTCTGTAAGGTCCGCAGAAAGGAACTCACCCTCTCTTTTTCTGGACTCTAAAAACTGTTCTCCAGCAAGGTCAAGAGCCTTTTTGATACCACTCCAAACCTCTTCTTCATCCAGTTCTTCCTCTTCCATAGTGAAGACTTCCGGGAATCTGGATAAAACAGATATTCTCACATCATTATCAAGGCCAAAATCATCAGACATCTCCTTAAGGAAGTTATAATATTCCTGAGCAATTGCCTTATTGTATTTTACCTTGGATTCCGACTCTGAAAAATCCTCGTAGCTGATATAAACATCAACCTTGCCACGTTTCATATAGGATTTGAGTTCTGAACGTATGGCAGATTCAAATGCGTTGAACTTCTTGGGCATCTTGATATTGATGTCCAGATACCTGTTATTAACTGACTTAAGCTCAACTATATACTTGCGCTCACCTTCTGTAATCTCACTTCTGCCGAAACCAGTCATACTGCAGACCATTACATGAATCCCCCTTGTTTTTGGGCTAAATTTACACAAGTCATTATAATATAACGTCAGGTGACGGTCAATGTCAATAGTGCTCCGGTCATATGCCGGAGCTCTATTGCAGAATTATAAATTTACTTCTCCTTCAACATTTCCTTATGCTCAGCTGTCATATCTTTAGTCTTAATATAGTCGCCCAGCGCTGTATCTTTATACTTACTCAATGTTGACAGATTCAGAACAAGAGCGGAAAGGTTTGGAGCGAATGTGTCTCTGTAAACCTTATTTCCCCATTTATCAACATCACCTCCAAGTGGATCGTGCAAAGGTCCTTTCTTGGTCACATGATATTCCTTGGTAAAAATAGCTTCGGCCAGCGCACAAACACTATGAATAGCATCAAACAAAGCATCAACCTTAGGGTTCATCTTAAGATAGAGCTTAAAAGAATCTGAATTATTTTTAAGCGTATTCAAGGCAAGAGACTTGTCGGACGTATTCATGTAATGTGTATACGTATCATTTTTTACCAATTTCATAACAAAAGCTTCAATCTTTTTAGAATAGCTGATGAAGCCTTTGCCTTCTGTATTAGCTTCCATTATATCGTTGGATTCTTCATCTGTTGGCATTGGAGGCAGTTCAATATTATCAAAGATTTTAGGCACCTCTTCTGCCAGGAAATTATCTATCTTTTCCTGATCATTATTCTGCCACGCCTTGATATAGTCTAAATTAGCTCTCTGATTCTTCTTGTCTTTTTCAGTGAGAGGCTGAAGGTCCTCATCATACTCAACAAATTTAAACGGCAAGCTTAAATCTCTTTCAAGGCTACCAGAACCTTTAAATTTGATCTTGCTGCCTTTTTCATTTTTCATATCAAGAAACTTCTGAAATTCAGCCCGTGCCAGAGGATCTTTTCCTTCAGGAATGTTACTTTTTCTTATCATTTTTAATACTTTATAGCTGTCCTTTGTAAACTTAGGGTCAGCTTCATGGTATTTTTTAAACTCCTTGTCCTCATTACTCTCCTTATCCAAATAACTGTTTTTCGGATTAGCCTCTATTACTTTATCCAATGCCTCTGAATAACCACCTATTTGAGATTTAAGAAAGATGGTAAAGTTATCATCATATTTTTTAGTTTCCTTTTCTGATGACTTGCATTCCATGATTATCTTTGGACCTTTTTGTTCAAGATTTACACGGTAATTGATCCTTAAGTAATTTGTGGTCATAACAGACAGAAAGGTAACAGGAGTCTGAATTGCATTAATATCTGCATCTTTGGTTGCAATTTCTTTGGCAAATTTACTTTCTTTGATAAGATTTTCAAGAGCTATATGCTTTCTGAAAAAATCTATCCACTTTTCTGGATCCTGCATAAACTCATTTTCAATCCAGTTGCCAAACCATTTATCCCCTGCATTTTTAGGTGGCATAGGAAGCTTGATCCCGGAATAAATATTGGGGATTTCCTGGGATATGATTTCATTCAGCTTTTCATTATTCCCTTTTTCAAAAGCAGTTAAAACTTCCTTATTCCACTGGTGATTCTCATAATCCTCCTGAGATATTGGTTTATTTTTCAGATCGTAATGCACTTTTCTAAGCAGCGCCCCCGGAATCCTGGATATGTCATCCGAAGCATTGCTACCGGTCAATTTTATTTTTCCTTTTTTAACTGCTTTGTTATGGATCTTTAAAAGTTCAGGGTTAAGCTGTGTGCTGTAAACAGCATTGTAAGCCTTATACACATTAAATGCCGGCTTGGTCAACCTGTCATTCTTTTTGCAAAACTCAGCATATTCCTTCTCAATGTCGGCTTCCTTTGGCAGCTTAAACTTTACTCCCTTTCGTGGCTCTTTCCTCTCTTTTTCTAATCTTTCCTTGTTCTGCTGTTCGATGAAGGCAAAGAAATCGTCTTTCTCTTCATCTTTTTCTTTTTCAACACTACCGGTGGACTTGTCAATATACCTGCTGTCCGGAAAATCTTTCTTATAATCCTGCAGGAACATTGCATATGTACCAATAGACGGCACAAGCTTGTTCTTTTCCTGTTCTTCCTCATAATTCTTCGGATAAATAAGTTCCTTGGATTTATCATGCACTTTCTTTCCCGTGAAGCCATATTTCGAAGTAAAGAACAAAGTTATTAGATTGTTCATGGATCCAACAGCCATAAGCGCCTTATCAAGTTCAGGATGCTCCTTTAAGAATGGATTAACTGCATCCCCATGCTCCGTGGCAAGGTTTGATATGAGAACAATTTTTTTCATCTCAAACAAAAACTCAGTTGCTTTGTCAGAATCCATTATCTTCTCAAACCAGTTGTTGAATATTTCCTTTGCTTTCAAGGCGGCAGCTTTCTGTTTCTTTGGATCCATAAGGTCTTTTGCGATGTCATCCGGGATATCAGGAATACTGATATTTTTTAACATCTTTGGAAGCTCTTCTTTTATCATCTCTTCTCTGAGCTTCACATCATCTTTGGTCCAGGCCTTCACCCATTTTTTATTAAAGGCATGATTTTCCTTATCTTCCTTAGAAACAGGAACTCCATTCTTGTCATAATTTACAAAACGAAGGAGAGCACCGCAGGCTCTGCTGAAATTTGCGTTACTAGTACTCTTAAACTTTATTTTATCTTTAGCCTTACTAAAACGGCTTACAAGCTCAGGATTCTCGATACTATCTGTAACCTTCTGAACTTTTTTGTAGTAGTCATAGGCTTTTTCAGTGAAATATTCAGGGTTTAATTTCTTAAGCCTTGCATACTCCTTAGCCCTGTCCTCTTTTGTCTCAAGTACGGGGCCTTCGTTTATTATATTAATGCTGTTAAGGTTCTCTTCCTCCTCATTTATGATTATTCTGTTGAGGTTCTCTTCCTTCTTTTTCTCCTTTGCTGCTTTTTTATTGATTTCCTTGTATTTTGTACCTTTGTCTATCGATTCCTCCAGAAAAGCTCCCATCATCATATCATAGTTGACATTTTTAAACACAAGTTCCTTTTCTGGAATAACTTTACTGTCACCGATCTCATTAAGGTCAATACCGTATTTTTTAGCAATGTAGTTCTTGGCATACTCATGGACGGTGAGTAAAAAATCTTCAAGAGCTTCCCTGTCTTTTTCCTCCTCAAAAACCTTTTTAAGATCCGGGGATCTATTTATAAGCTGGTTATAGGAAAGCAATTTAAGTGTAGCATCCGCAAAAAACTCTCCGCCATTTTCAGATATTTTCTTCTCAATCCAGTTTTCAAGTTCTTTTTTATATGCCTCCTTGCCAGCTTCATCAAGCTTATCTGCTTTTGGAATAGGCGGAATATCTTCTTTCTTCCAGGTGTTTTTGGTTTCCTCATCAATCATGGACTTGATGACAGCCTGATTTTGCTGCTTTATCTTTGCACTGTCTTTTTTCTTGTCATCGATCTTTTCCCAGGCCTTAAGCCACTTAAGATTCCACTCATGATTTGCCATATTCTGCTTATCATTATATGGCTTATAATTTTCATCAAAACTAACAGGGCGCATTATATAAGCCGCTGTTCTGTCCAAAGATTTAGCTGAATCCTTTTTATCAAAAAGAGTGGATTTGTTAAGAAGTTCCACATATTCAGGGCAATACTTCATGGCATAAACGGTATTGTAGCCTTTTAAAAACTTAATGGCATCATTCTTAAGGCCAGGATTTATCTTTTTATATTTGGCAATCTTGGCTTTGTCTATAATGTGATATGCAGGCTCATTTTTTATGATATTCCTATTCTCTTTGATTACATTCTTATTTTCGCTAGCCTTGGTTACTTTCGTTTTATTTTGAGCCTTTACCTCCTTCTCAAAGGTATAATCCGTCTTTTTGCTGATTACATCCTTGTTATTCTTGTATATGTCGGTTATTACCCCAATTATGCTTTCATAGACCGTTTTATTTTTTTCGGTATGCTCAATGCGTGTAGCCTCATCCAATACGCCCATTTCTACAGTGGGCTGCTCAATGGCTATTCCATAAGTATTTTCCAAATAATTTACCAGAGCATTTTTTGAAAAATCCACAATATCGCTGATTGCTTTAAACTTCTTGTTTTTTTCAAGGAAATTGCCAACAGAAGGCATTCTCTTCCTTAAATTGTCTATACTGGCAGCGCAATTGCTCATATGAATAAAGGTCTTGAGCTGATTGCTGTCAATAAGCTTCTCAAAGTATTTCTCCAATTCATCCTGAAGAACCGCGTTAGATTTATTTGCATATTTCTCAAATATATCCAAAAGCTCTCCCGCCGTGTCATATACATGTGGAAGATATTCTGCAACCATGCTTTCTGCTGTTTTTTTATCTGTTTTTCCATTTTCCCAACACTTAAACCACTTGAGATTCCATTTATGATTCTCTTCATCCTCCTTAGTCAGCGGCTTGCCCTTTTTGTCAAATATGACCGGTTTCATTATGCACTGCATGGTCCTCTCCATGGTGGAATTATTAAATCCAACATCTCTTATTTCATTGCCGGTCTTTTCAAAGGCTTTTTTATACTCCTTATTCAGCTTCATTCCTGTGATCTGCTTATTGATCATGTAGGTATTAAAAACACGCCTGTTTATACGAGGCTGTTTTTTATGGTATTCGTTGTACTGTTCATCAAACTCATTTGTAAATCTGTAGCTCTTTCCATCCACTTTGTAGTATAAAAAGCCTCTCTCAATCTTCTCTATAAGATCGACCTTTTCAGGTTTTACAATATTAATTTCATCATCTTTGAATCCGCTCTTACTGAGATTCTCTTCTATGTCGTCAAGGTTTATCTCCAGAATCTTTTTATTCTTTTTACCCGCCTTCTTATTTTCCTTCTTTTCTTCTTTCTCGTCTTCTTTGTTTTTGTTATCAAAAAGGTCTACAATATTTTTTACTGCGTTCTTTGCCCCTTCTTTTTGCTCCTGATCTGGCTGATCAAGGTTTAAAATGATGTTTTCAGGCTCATTGATTATATTGATCGGCTCATTATTAACAGGCTCAGCAATTACAGGTTCATTATGAACCTGCTGGGGCTGAACATTATTTATAACCGGTTCCTGCGCGTTTGTGGCATTTATATAAGTCGCATAAGCATTTCTGAGGGCATCATAATACTGCCCCTTTTGATCTCTACCGTTTTCATCAAAACCAAATTTCCTGCGGCGAGTGACTCTCCCTCCCTGTTTTGTGTACTTATACTGAGGATCCTGTTCAAACTCAAAGCCATCGTTTCCATAATCTATCTGGAATTTTCTTCTAAGAGTGAAGTTGATATAATTGTCTACAGCTTCTATATAATTGATCCTGGCCCTGAGCCTTACATCCTGTGCAATTTCCTGACTGATCGGATCATTGCCCGGATTATTCATAAGATTTCTGTAGTAAAGAAGAGCCCTCTTGGTCATATCGTAGTATGTCCTTAAGTTCTCCATTATGTACTTCTTGGTTCTGGCACTTCCGTTAAGAACAGCTGCAGACGGAAGAGGAAACTCCTTAAATCTCTTAAGGGCTTCCCTCTCCATGGCGAGCTTTTCCTCTCCACCTGCATTTTCATATTTTTCATTCCATGTCTTATTCTCCTGCTCTGCCTTTGAGATTACAGGAGCTGGACTGCCATATCCCGTAAGTACTGACTTTTTAGGCCAGGCATTCATTTTTTGCTGATCCTGAAGAAGCATAAGATTTGTCATCAGGACTGCTCCGTCCATGCTGCAGCCGGGATTCATTCGACTATTATCTTTGAAACTTTCATAATTTGCCCTGTACTGAGCCTCATTAAGCCCGTTTTCTTCTCTCCACTTATCATGAGACTTAGGCACATTACCAGCTATAAGCTTTGTGGCATTTTTAATCTCTTTTTCAACCTTGGAAAGCTCTTTTTTCAGGCTGCGGACCATATTCCGGTCAACCTGCTGTTTACTCTCCTCAGCCTCTATGAAATTCTCAAGCTGATCCTTTAAAATAAAGTTACAGGATAGCCTTGACCTTCCTATAAGATACTGCTCATGTTTCTTGCTCTGGGCCTTGACATAGGCTGTCTTTTCCATGGCAGCTATACGATCATTCATGATTTCCTTGCGGTGTCTGAATTTCGTAAGAGAATCAAGGCCAGAGATATCATCGTTTTTGTACGCATGGATCTTATCCTGCATATCATGAAACTTTATAGATGCATCCTCTGCCGCCCATTTGCGCTTCTTGGCACTGTGATGGGTGTATTTTTCCGCATAGGCCTCTGTCTGCCCCCTTGAAGTGCCTATCTGATCAAGCAGCTGATAGCGGCGGCTCTTGGCAGTTGCCATATCTTCATCCTGAAAGTAGTACTTGGTCCTCATGGCAAAGGCATCAGCTGAATTGTCGCTTACTCTCTGTTTAAAGTGCTCAACTATCTGTTCAGGATCATAGTCAAAAGAAGCTTTATCAATATCAAGACCTTTGTTTATCTGAGCATCTATAAAATCATTCCTTTGCTGCTGGTCTTGTTGTTTTTTTGCATATTCTTCAAATCCTGACATAACTTTTCTCCTTTACAGATAAATGATTTTTAAAACTCTGCCTCGAAAACCTTCGCTCTTTTTGCCCTTGGAAACAGGTGCCTGGCCAGCTGGTCAGATTCTTCGTTCATGGCGTCGAAGATAATATTTGCCTTTGGAAAAAGCATCTCCATCCTGGCTACAGTTGTGTTAAGAAGCTCTATAAGTCCCCTTGGGTACTTGCCATAAAGGTACATAAGATCCAAATTGCCGTTTGAGAGCTTTCTCATAAAGATAAGGTCCACCAGGTTGTTATTTACATAAACACACTGGCACAGCTCTGGAACACATTCCTCTTTCCACTTATCGTAGTCAAGGACTGTGTAAGCCTGAGTCCTTGAGAGCATGTTAAGGATCTTTTTCTGCTCGCTTTCCGGTCTGTCAAAAAACTGTACGATTGAATGCTCGGTTTTAAGAGACTTATGTAGTGAGTCAGAAGATTTAATATCCCCCGAGCTTACATAGAACCTCTCATGGGAATAGCTGGTGGTCATATGTTTGCAGGATAAAAAGAATGTGTGTAGAAGCTGATCATCTTCCTTGAACTCAAAGCTGGCTGTCACCGGAAGTATCTCTCCCGACTGAACCACCGCACGGAGTACCTGATCAACAAGGAAAGTACCTACGCCCTGCCTGCGGACCTTAGGCTCCACATAGAGCCAGTCTATAACATATTCAAATCCCACAGACTGATAGGATACTGCACCAAGGATGAAATCATTTTCATCAACTGCAGCCACCGCCACTCTCTTATCAGACAATTCTATGACGTTTGAAAAAACACTTTCAAAATACCCCCTGTTATCATCCTCGATAAGAACACAACTTAATTCCATGATTTTCCCCTATCTTACTTATTTTTATACGAATCGGAAAAGAAATTGTCACAAAATATAATGCACACATATCAATTATCACACTTTTTGCCGCAAAGAAGAATAAACAAATCATAAAAATAATACAAAGACGCTGCCTGCAAAACACAGGCAGCGCCAAACATCAGTATTTATCACTATTAAATTATAGGCAGCTTGCGTAAGCCTTCTCAGCACCCTCGCTGCGGATCATCTTAAGATCCTCCGTAACCTTGTCAGTAAGACCTTCGATCTTATTAAGGTCCTGATCCCACATCTTCTCATTGCCAAGTACAGCCTTCACAAGGTCTTCCTCGGAATCTCCCTTGTGGTCATAGAAGAACTCAAGAGCCCATCTGTCATCACTTACTGTGTAAGTATTGCCCTTAGGTCTCTTGCAAACAAGACCTGCATCTGTAAGCTCCTGGATATCATTTGAATAGAATGCAATGTATGCAGCCAGTGACATTGTAAGGCAAACAGGGAGTTTCCCATTCTTGTCAATGTACTGAAGGAATGATGGCATATTTCTTGCCTTCCACTTACTTGTTGAGTTAAGTGAGATAGACATGAGCTCATGGTTAACAAATGGATTGTTGAAACGGTCCTTAACTGCTGCTGCAAACTCATTGAGGTCGTTCTCATCAAGGTGGTCAACCAGTGTAGGAATAACCTCATCGCTCAGCATCTTGTTCATGAAGCCAGAAATTGTTGCGTTCTGCATGCAGTCACGAACGATATCCTGTCCTGAAAGGTAAGCGCCAAGAACAAATCCTGTGTGAGCGCCGTTAAGGATACGAACCTTGCGGTGCTTGTATGGCATAACGTCAGGAACAACGTGAACGTTAACTCCAGCTTTCTTGAATGGAAGTCTGTCCTCAAGCCCCTCAGGTCCCTCGATGATCCATACACCAAAAATCTCGCCTACATCTATAAGCTCGTCGTGATAGCCGTTCTCAGCCTCAAGCTTTTCTACTTCCTTAGGATCACGGATCCTTCCTGGAACAATCCTGTCAACAAGTGTTGAGCAGAAAATATTGTCATTATTTACCCAGTTCTTAAAGCCGTCCTCAAGTTTCCACTGGTCAATGTACTGATTGACGCACTTAAGGAGCTCTTTTCCGTTGTTATCAATAAGCTCGCAGGAAAGAACTACGATGCCCTTCTTGCCAGCTTTGTATCTTCTGTAAAGAACCTGTGTGAGTTTACCAGGGAAACTAGCTGCTGGCTGATCATCAAAATTGCAGGATGGATCATAAGCGATACCAGCCTCAGTTGTGTTAGAAGCAATGATATCTAGATCATCACTCTCAGCGATTTCCATGATCTTGTCATATCCAGCCTTGTCATATGGATTAAGGCAGCAGTCACAGGCTGAGATAACACGCTTAGCGTCTACCTTCTGTCCGTTCTCGCTTCCTCTAAGATACAGTGTGTAAAGACCTTCCTGTTTGTTAACAAGGTCTGTAAGTCCCATTGCGATTGGCTGAACAAGAGCAACCTTGCCGTTAAAACCAGCCTTCTCATTGGCAATATCAAAAAAGTAATCCACAAAGGCACGCATGAAGTTCCCTTCACCAAACTGAAGGACTCTTATAGGTGCATCCTTAAGTACATATCCCTTGTAACCTGACTTCTCAAGAACATCATAGTTTAATAATTCCATCTGTGATCACCCTCCAAATATCTCTTCTCTTATGGAAGCAGAAATGTAACCGCTTACATTTCATCTTCCTAACATGTTTTCCTAATATTTGTTATACCAAATTATGTAAGCGTTTACAAGTGGATTTTTTAAACATTTTTCAGGATAAAAAAAGACGCCCGAAACCAACAGATTTCAAGCGTCCTATAGCTCTTTTTATAAAAAACATATCAAAGCTGATAAAAACCAACCTTCTTGTAAACCTTGCGAAGGGTCTTGTTTGCAATGTAAGAAGCCTTCTCAGCACCCTCTTTGTAGACATTTTCGAGGTAAGCCTTGTCGCCGATAAGGCGCTTAGCCTCTTCTCTGATAGGAGTAAGTGCCTCAACAACTGCCTCTCCTACAGCAGGCTTGAACACGCCGTAGCCCTGTCCAGCGAACTCTTTTTCAATCTCCTCAAAGCTCTTGCCTGTAACGGCCCCATAGATATTCATAAGGTTTGCTACGCCTGGCTTGTTTTCCTTGTCGTAGCGTACGCAATTCTCCATGTCTGAATCTGTTACTGCTCTCTTGAACTTCTTGCGAATGACATCAGGCTCATCCATAAGGAATACGCAGCCGTTAGGATCTGACTTGCTCATCTTGTCACCAGGAGTTGTAAGGCCGTAGATCCTTGCGCCAGTCTTGGCAATGTATGGCTCAGGGATACGGAACACGTCGCCGTAGATGTTGTTGAAACGCTCAGCAATGTTTCTTGTAAGCTCAACGTGCTGCTTCTGATCCTCTCCTACTGGTACGTAGTGTGGCTGGTACAGAAGGATATCTGCAGCCATAAGTGAAGGATATGTGAAAAGACCTGCGTTGATGTTGTCCTTGTGCTTCTCAGATTTGTCCTTGAACTGAGTCATACGGGAAAGCTCACCAAACATTGTGTAGCAGTCAAGAACCCATCCAAGCTGAGCGTGTGCAGGAACATGGGACTGGAGGAAAAGAGTGTTCTTCTCAGGATCAAGTCCACATGCGATATAAAGAGCAAGCATCTCAAGAGAACGTCTTCTAAGTTCCTTGGGATCCTGACGAACTGTTATTGTATGAAGGTCAGCCATAAAGTAATAGCACTCGAATTCATTTACACGATCTGCCCAGTTCTTGATGGCTCCCAGATAATTGCCTAAATGCAAATCTCCACTTGGCTGAATGCCAGAGAGCATTATCTTCTTTTCTGATTCCATACCAAAAAACCTCCGAAAAACCAAATAAATACTAGGTCTAACTATATCAGTAATTGTCGCTTTAATCAAGTAACTTGTGGTATACTGTATTGAATTCATTTATGTAAAAGAGGCTTTATTATGGCATTTGATGGAATTACAGTTGCAAATTTAAAAAGAGATTTTGAAAACCTCCTGGTGGGAGGTCGTATATACAAGATTGCTCAGACAGAGAGCGACGAGCTTTTTATCACAGTCAAGCTCTCCTACGAGGCAGCAGAACAATATGGTATCAAGCAGACAAGGCTGGTGCTGTCAGCAGACGCATCCCTCCCTCTTGTATACCTTACTGACGAAAGCAAGGCTTCTCCTATGACTGCGCCAAACTTCTGCATGCTCCTTAGAAAGCACATCCAGAACGGCCGCATCACGTCTGTATCTCAACCAGGCGGACTTGAGAGGATAATCCGGTTTGAGATCGAGCACCTTGATGAAATGGGTGACCTGCGCCACAAGGTCCTTCTTATAGAGATCATGGGCAAATACAGCAATATAATATTTACTGACGAGCAGGACGTTATCATAGACAGTATCAAGCATATCCCAGCCTCAGTCAGCTCCGTAAGAGAGGTCCTTCCCGGCCGCACCTACTTTATCCCAAGTCAGGACAAGGCTAATCCCCTTGAGACTACTGCAGATGAGTTTTCATCTCTCGTGCTGGGTAAGCCCATGCCTGTATTTAAGGCAATCTATTCAAGCTACACCGGCCTTTCTCCTATTATCGCACAGGAGATCTGCTACAGAGCCTTAGTTGATGCAGATAAGCCCGCCAACGCCCTTTCTACCTCAGAGTCCATATCTGTGTACAGGGCCTTTGACGTCATTATGGAACATGTAAGAGAAGGCTCTTTTGTCCCTGCCATCTACTATGACGGGGATGCACCAAAAGAGTACTCTTCCATCCCGCTTAGTATCTACGGCTTTGACCTTAAAGATGCCAGTAACCCTTCCCTGGAGTCTTCAGTTCCAGGCATCAGAGTCATTTCTGATATTTCAGCGCTTATATCCCAGTACTACGCTGAAAAGAATGTGGTTACCAGGATAAAACAAAAGTCAGTGGACCTTAGAAAGATCGTTCAGACCACTCTTGAGAGGAATGTTAGGAAGTACGAACTTCAAAGAAAGCAGATGGCTGACTGCGACAAAAAGGACAAGTACAGAGTTTACGGAGAACTCCTTAACACCTATGGCTATAGCGTTAACGAGGGTGATAAGTCCATTACTGTCAATGATTACAACACAGGAAAAGACATTACGATTCCTCTGGACCCTACTCTCTCCGCCAGAGAAAACGCTAATAAATACTTTGATAAGTACACCAAATTAAAGCGCACAGCTCAGGCCCTTGAAGAGCAGATGAAGGAAGTTTCTGAGACCATAGAACAGCTTGAATCCATAGCAACTTCCCTTGATATTGCAAAAAAGGAATCTGATCTTGCCCAGATCAGGCAGGAGCTTTCTGAAAGCGGCTATATCAAGTCCCACGTGACCAGTAAAAACGGCAGGAAAGAAAAGATCACAAGCAAACCCTTCCATTACCTTAGTAGCGATGGCTTTGATATTTATGTTGGAAAGAACAATATCCAGAACGATGAGCTCACCTTCAAGACCGCTAATGGTGGCGACTGGTGGTTTCATGCCAAAAAGATCCCCGGCTCCCACGTAGTTCTTTTAACCGGAGGAAAGGAAGTTCCAGACAGAGCCTTCGAGGAAGCTGCAGCCCTTGCTGCCTACTATTCAAAGGGCAAGATGCAGGAAAAGGTTGAGATCGACTATCTAAAGCGCAAAGACGTCAAAAAGCCAAATGGCGCAAAGCCAGGTTTTGTGGTCTATTACACCAACTACTCCATGGCCATTGCGCCAGATATTTCATCTCTTAAGCTTATAAGCGACTGATATTTACTTTGTTATCAATATAGCTGTTGTTCTAGGACCAAGGTCAATGTGGCTTTGGTCCTTTATTTTGTATTCTTTTCCAACATCTGTGGAAATGTCTGAAGACCTGAAAGCCAGATACCATTTCCTATCCTTGGGGATAACTGGAAGTTCAAAGGTATGAGACTCCCAATGGGCATTTACTGCCACATATATAAAAGCATCCTTCCTGGTTCCGTACTTCTCGTGGTCCTCAGCAAACATGTAGGCAAAGGCTAGATTATGAGCGTTTTCATCAAACTCCCATGGCTTTAATGAGTGGAAAGAAAGCTCCGGATAACCTGTTCCATTTTCACCAAAGTTAAACTTACTTCCCATAAGAACAGGATGCGAACGCCTGAAGGCGATGAGTCTTTTTACATATGCAAAGAGGTCTTTGTTCCTGTCCTTATCAAGCAGCGACCAGTCAAGATAAGAAATCTCGTTGTCCTGACAGTAGGCGTTATTGTTGCCAAACTGGGTGTTGCCAAACTCATCTCCAGACAGGAGCATTGGTATTCCCCTGCTGGTGAGAAGAATGGTCATCATGTTCTTCATCTGACGAAATCTAAGGTCTAAAACTTCAGGGTCAGAGGTATCTCCTTCTACTCCGCAGTTCCAGCTGTCGTTAGAATCTGCTCCATCTCTGTTATCTTCGCCATTAGCCTCGTTGTGCTTGTCATTGTAGGAAACCAGGTCATACATGGTAAAGCCGTCATGACAGGTAACAAAGTTGATGGATGCGGCTGCGCTTCTTGTGCCGTACATGTCATTAGAGCCCTTGATTCGCCAGATAAGTTCAGGCATGTTCTCTGCCCCGCCCTTTATAAAGCGCCGCAGGCAGTCCCTGTATTTCCCGTTCCAGTCAGACCATCTGCCCCAGGATGGGAATGTTCCAACCTGGTATAGTCCCCCTGCATCCCAGGCTTCTGCTATCAATATGCATTTTCCAAGGACTGCATCGTGGGCTATGGCATCAAGAAGTGGCGGATCCATCATTGGAGAGCCGTCTCTATTTCTTGAGAGGATAGATGCAAGATCGAACCTAAAGCCGTCCACATGGTACTCAGAAACCCAGTATCTCAGGCAATCCAGAACCACGTTTCTGACCACAGGATTATTGCAGTTCATGGTGTTTCCACAGCCACTGAAATTGTAGTAATGCCCCTCAGGTGTAAGCAGATAATAAGTCCTGTTATCAACTCCCTTATAGGATATATATGGGCCATCCTCATTGCCCTCTGCAGTATGATTGAACACCACATCAAGGACCACTTCTATCCCTTCTCTGTGGAGCCTCTTGATCAGGCCCTTAAGTTCATCAGCCTCCATGCCAAAGGGCGCGGACGCTGCGTACCCTGCTTTAGGGGCAAAAAAGTCAACGGTTGAATATCCCCAGTAGTTATAGAGCCTCTTTTCATTCACCACTCTGCTGTTTTCAAACTCATCAAACTCAAAGATCGGCATGAGCTCTACGCAATTTACCCCAAGCTCTTTAAGATATGGCAGCTTTTCAGCTATTCCTGCGAAGGTGCCATTTCTTTTAACACCGCTGCTACCATGCTGGGTGAAGCTCCTTACGTGCATCTCGTAGATTACAAGATCGCACTGCCTTTTTTCAAGGGGCTTGTCCCCCTCCCAAAGGTAGTCCTGCCTTATGATCTGACCTCGATATTTAAATTGCGTTTTAGGATCTGGATTTACGCCCCAGACAGATCTGCCAGATACAGACTTGGCATAGGGGTCCAAAAGAACTTTTGATTTATCAAACAGCTGCCCTTTTGCCGGGTTATACGGTCCATCAAAGCGATAGCCATACTCCGTGGTCTCGATGTCGATCCCATAGATCAGCATTGTATATACATTTCCAATCCTGAACTCATCAGGAAATGGTATCTCAACAAAGGGCTTCTCCTGGCCGTGGTGAAACAAGACCAGAGTGCAGCTTGTGGCCTCTTTTGAAAAGATACTGAAATTAACTGCCCCGTCTTCACAGAGGCTTGCTCCAAAAGGAAACACCCTGCCTACTCGGTAAGCAAGACCCTTTATGGTATTGGTGGGAAAAGTATCTATCAGCTTCATAAGCCCTTATCCCTCATGTTGTAGTTAGTATCCTCATCTATCATCCGCAGCATGATCTCAGCAAATATGGGATCAAACTGGGTACCTTTTCCCTTTTCTATCTCAGCTCGTACAACTTCCTGCGGAAGGCTCCTTCTGTAGCTTCTGTTGCTGGTCATGGCGTCATAAGCGTCAGCTATGGCAATGATCCTGGCCATTTCAGGGATATCTTCTCCTTTAAGCCCCTCAGGATAGCCTCTCCCATCAAATCTCTCGTGATGCCATCTGGCGCCGATCGAGAGCTCTGGCATATCCTGGATATTAGAAAGAATTGCTGCTCCCTTCTCAGGGTGGGTTTTTATTATGGCATATTCCTCATCGTCAAGCTTGCCATTTTTATTGATGATGGCATCAGGAATTCCAATCTTTCCAACATCGTGCAAAAGGCCAGTGATATATATCCTCTGAAGAGCTGATACATCGTATCCAGCACGCCTTGCAATCTCAGCAGAATAATCTGCAACTCTCACTGAATGACCGTTGGTATAGGTATCCTTAGCATCTATGGCAGCTGCCAGGCTCTTGACGATGCCAAGAAACAGTTCTTCATTCTGCCTGCTCTTTTTCGCAACTTCACTGGCTAGGTCTTTTTGCAGCCTGTTAAGTTCTATGCAGTGAGTTACTCTAAGCGCAAGTATCTTGGGGGCAAAAGGCTTTCTGATAAAATCCTTGGCTCCAAGTTCAAGGGCTTTTTCCTCGATATCCCCATTTTCGTTGCCGGTAAGGAATATTACTGGAGTTTCCTCTTTTCCAAGCTCTCTTTCAAGATCTCTGAGTGCCTTGTAGGTCTCAATTCCGTCCATATCCGGCATCATGACATCCAAAAGAAGTATATCAGGAGTCTGAACCCTGATATACTCAAGAAGCGCCTTGCCAGAGGTCAATGGCGCAACAGACATGCCTTCTTTTCCAAGAATGCCCCTGACAAGCGTTATGATAGAAACATCATCATCTACGATGGCTACCTTATACTCCATTTATTATCCCTTTAAATATGAGACAATACCTACGCTACTTATACAATTAATTTTATCTTGTAAATAAAAATGTCGCAATACCATTAAAGTAATGATATTGCGAACCTAAACCCTACAAGTACTATGAGGAATAATATATTTGCCAGTGTGAACATTCCAAAGTATTTACCTGTATTATCAGGAAATTCCTTGGTATAGGCCTTAAAAGAAATGAGGCTCGCCATGGATGCGATAAGCGTCCCCAGTCCTCCAACGTTAACTCCCACAAGAAGGGCTGTGTAATTAGTTGTAAAGCCAGAAAGCATCAGGGTTGCTGGAACGTTACTTATAAACTGGCTAAGGATCACTCCTATAGCAAATTCCCTACCTGTAAGAACTGTTCCAAGAAAATCACTTATGTAGTCTATCCTGCCCATATTTCCAGTAAATATGAAAAAGCCAATGAAAGTAAGAAGCAAAATATAGTCAGCTCTTAAGAGGATCTTAAAGTCCATACCTCCAACTACAACAAGAACTATGATAGCAAACACATACCAGGGGATCACTCTTACCACAGTCAAAAGAGCTACTGCAAAAAGCACTGCGTAGATAATAATCTGTATTTTGCTTCCAAATCTGCTGGTAATGGAGTTTTCTTTTGTATTTGAAAGCTTCTCTTTTCTGCCTGGTAATGTAAAGAGGCATGCAAAAAGTAAAACTGCTGATATCAGGCTATATGGAAGCATAGTCAGTATGAATGCTGAAAGCTTCATACCTGTAAGCCCGTATAGATAAAGATTCTGGGGATTGCCAATGGGTGTAAGCATACTTCCAAGGTTTGCTGCAATTGTCTGAAGTACAACTACAGGTATCATAAGATCCTCTCTCTTACAGCTACTAAGGATCATGATTGCCAGTGGAACAAAGGTTATCAGCGCCACATCATTGGTTATAAGCATGCTTCCTATAAAGCACATGAACACCAAAACCACTGCCAGCTCAAATCCGTTTTGGACCTTGGATAAAAGAGCTATGGCTATCCTCTCAAACACCGAGTTCTCTTTAAGTCCCTGGATTATTACCATTAGTCCCCACAGGATTCCCAGGGACCTGAAATCAATATATGAAATGTATGTCCTGTCCGGACGAATGAAAAATGCTGAAATTATGGCAAGTACCCATGCTATGCACAGCACTTTATCAAGTCTTTTGATCTTACTCTTAATACCACTCACAACCACTAACTTCCTTAAACCAAATTCTTATTTAAAGCACTCAGGGATTTCTTTTACTCCTCTTGCCCTGCAGATGGCAGATGTCGCTCCCCTGAAGCTTATTGGATCACCATTTATATCTGTTACTGTGCAGCCTGCCTCTATGGCGATAAGAGCCGCTGCAGCATAGTCCCACAGCTGTATCTTAAGCTCAAAGTAAAGTCCTACTCTTCCCATAGCTACGCAGCACATATCCCAAGCAGCAGTTCCTGACCTTCTAAGGTCAACACACAGAGGAAGCAGCTTTTTACCAATGTCAAAAGACCTATCCCTAAGATCTTCATAATATGGCGCAGTTCCAAATACAGAAAGCTGATCAGATAATGGCGCATCAGATGACATTATTCGTTCGCCATTAAGGTACGCTCCCTGCCCTTTAGTTGCGTGAAACATCATGTCGTCGTATGGGTTGTAAACCACCGCCATATAGGGCTTTCCATCTTTTAAAAGACCTACTGAAATAACTGAAGGTCTGTACTCATATATAAAGTTGGATGTCCCATCAATTGGATCAATAACAAAGCTGTATCCGCTTTCCATCTTGGATGTAAACACATCCTGACCATCTTCCTCACCAAGAAACTCCGCTTCTGGAAGGACGTTCTTTAGCCTCTCCATCAAAAAAGCCTGGATCTTCTCATCCATCTCTGTGCAGAAATTCGCATGGCCCGCTTTCTCCATGATCTTGGGGCGCTTGGATGTAAGGAGTATTTCTCCTGCTTCTTTTACGATTTTTATAATGTCTTCTATGAACATTTCAAATTCACCTCGAGAATCAATATTAGGTCAAGCATAAATATCATCATATCCCCAATAAAAAGCTTCAATCTCTTTATATTCATCTAAATCGTCTTTATAAAGAATGGAATTGTCCTCACACCATTTTCTCAGATACTCTGCAGCCTCTTCTATTTCTAGCTCATGCAACTCAGGCATTAGCACGCACTCATTAAAGTAATCTTCATCCTTATTCCAATTGCAATAGCGCTCAGCCAAATCCTTTTCTATACTATTGCTTCTTTCATTAGAAAGCAATCCAAAAATACAATTATGTTTTTTATCCCAAAACCAATCAAATTCATATTTATAATCTCTTGTAGAAACTACTAAGAGACTTAAGCTTACTTCTTTGCTTTTTACGTTTTTCATTTTCAATCCTCCCATTGCATATGAATAATAAATTCCAAAGCTATATCAGAATGTGCATAGGTTCCTCCATATCGCCCTGCTTTAGTTACAATACCGATTGCATTAACGCTTTCTATCCATTTTGTTGGCGACATTGTAAATGCATGCAAGCCCGCTTCACTTCTAAACCCGTCGAATTCGACGGGTTTAACTTCTTGAAATATGACATGTTCACATCCTAACACTATTTGTCTCGTCTACTTGATCTTGCAAGCCCTTATAATATTCCAAGTACCGGTAAGCTGTTCTCCTACTGACATTGCCCTCTGCTACAATCTCCATAATGGTCTTGCCACTTTCATACTTCAGTATAAAATCATTGTAAGCGGACATCCATGCATCATCATGCTTTTTGCGCCCTCCAAAGTTACGGGCACGTAATTTTTTATTTTCTACTTCAAGCTCAGCTACTTTCTTTTCCAATTCTTTAATTCTTTTAAGTGCTTCCTCTAGAGTTGAAATCCTCATTTGTGCCACCTCGCTTTCTGACACTATTGTAACCCACGCCATTGTTTGTGTCAAACTGCTTTATGACACCAAAAATCCATTCACTAAAAAAGGCTTGACCAAACGGCCAAGCCTTTAAACTAACTTAGATTAGTTTTCCTCTCTTTTCTTTCTCTTGATAAATACCATTGAGAAAGCAATTGCAGCTGCTACGATGATAGTAATAACGCTTCCAAGAATGCTTGTATCAGATGTACCAGCTCTTCTTGCACCGAGAACTGCAGGAGCCTCACCAGGAAGCTCTCTCTGAGCACCAAGTACTGCAGGTGCTGGAGCTGCAGGAACAGGAGTATCTACAACTGTTGTAGGTGTTCCTGGTGTATCGTCATCGTCGTCATCGTCGTCATCATCTCCGCCTGAAGCAGTGATCAAGAGAACACCTTCGTTCTTTTCAATAGTGTAGTTCTTCTCATCAAACTTATCAGTAGGCTCATAAACAATAGTGTTTACAGCTCTGTCACCAGCATTGAGTACTGATCCAGTTGCGCGTAGGTTCTCTACTTCGCCGTCAACAAATCCGTGTCCATCAACCTGTACAATAGGTCTTGTAAGAACAGAGCCATTATATGCTCTGCTATAAGATTCTGAAGTAAGCTTTACATCTCTCTCATAAATTGTAAGCGTACCAACCTTATCTCCACTTGTCTCAAAAATCTCATTTTCAGCTTTTGCAAGCTTTTTGCCGTTAACTAATACTTCAACATCAATATTAGAAAGGTCAACAGTCTTTCCATCAATTACTGTCTCCACTTTGACATTAGACTTATCAAGAAGCACATCATAAGTTCCAACATTAGTGCCTTTTTCGCTCTTAACTACAAGACCTGATATATTTGCAGTAAGATCACCTGCAGTTACAGCTTCAAAAGTTGGAACTGGAGTAATCACATACTTATCCTCTTCAGTTTCAGCAGCTGATACAACAAGCACGCCCAGGTTAAGCAGCTTCTTTGCACCATCTGCAAATCCCTGAATAACAAACTTTGCTGCTTCAACCAATGGATTTGTCGCATTATCTGAAGAAGTATCTGAAGTAGTATCTGCAGTTGAATATGATGTACTAGCAGAAACCGCTACGCCAACGTTTCCATTATGCTGCTTACCGTCATACATAATCCTGTTGTCAGCGCCTTTAGCATCATAAGTAACATTTACAACTACATGATATCCTTCAGGAACAACTCTCTTAAAGTACACCTTAAGAACAACATTATTATCAGTCTCGTTCTTAACTTCGCCAGAATATACTCTGCCTACATAAGTCTTGTCTTCAATATACTTAACGCCATCCTTAGTGAAAGCACCGGTATAGGTTGTGATGTTATTCTGAGTGCTAAAATTAAAAGCTTTTGTGATATCAGATTCATTTGCTGCTACGCAACTTACTGTTACACCACCCTTATTTGGATCACTAGGCACCTTTACAGTCAGAGTCTGAGTAGTATCAACCATCTTGTCATAATTATACTCGTCATTCTGATAGTAGAATTCTACAGTGTAGTCCTTATCAACTTCGGCTTTAACAAGTTTAACATATACAACCTTATCACTAGCTATTGCAGCCTTTTCAGCCACATATTCTTTCGTCAAAGCTGGGTCTTTGTAGTATCCAGCAACAGAGTAATTGCCCTTATCAGTGCCTTTAAGCACAAAATCATCTGCGCTTGGAACAGTAACTTCTGTAGATGTTAAGTAAGCCTTAGTCTGAGTATCTGTAGCAGTAGACTCATCATCTGTAGTCTTGCCTTCTGGATAAACACCAATGTACTTTACAGTATTAGTTGTAAAGCGAAGATCCAGGTGGTACTTGTATTTCTCACCGTCTACTTTTTCGATATTTGTATGATCATTCCCGCCCTTATTATAAGTGTCATGATGTTCATCAGTATTCCAGTCAAAGAGGGCTGTCTTTAAGCTTCCGGCAGTACCGTTCTCATTGTACTGTACATAGGTCAAGTTCTTGGCAACTGTGTTTTTATTATTTGCCATACCATTATTGATCAGCTTACCTGTATCAATATCCTCGAAAGCAGCCATTACTTTGTCAAAATCTGCTTTACTTGTGATGTATGGAGATGACTTCTTTGTTCCATCATCATTCTTAAACAGACTTGAAGGAAGCTTGATAACACCTACTGGATAATAAGCATCATCCTGAACATATTTAAGGCCAAGCTTTTCTTTTAACTGAGGATTTTCAGTTGTGTTGCTTGTTCCGTCAGTTGCATAAACTGCAACATAAACTTCAGCAGCAGACCACTTAGCGTAAACAGTTGTATCATTTTCAATCGCTGTATTGAAGTCAAATTCATTCAGTTCATCATTTTCGTCTTTTACAAACCAGCCTTCAAATACATAGTCATCACCCTTAGATGGCTCTTGTACCTTGCTTGCATCAACCTTCTGACCTTCAAGAACGATCTGATCTTCAGCATATTTTACATTTTCATCATCAAGGTCAACAAAAGAAACAGTATATTTCTGCCAGATAGCATATACATGTGTAGTTTTACCATTTTCAACTTCTACTTCGGTCACATATTCTGTCGCGTTTGGTGTTGTTCCCCATCCAAGGAATGTGCAAGTAGAATTAGGTCCGGTAACAACAGTCGCATACTTAGATTTCTCAACAAGAGCTGCGTTCTTCTTGCCACCCGCTGTCTGTGTTTCCCAGCTTACAGGAATATCATTTGTTGCATCAGTGCCCCAGTTACTGTGGTACTGTATCGTCGCACCGTAGTTGAATTTCTCACGGAAATTAAACTTATAGTCAAAACCAAATTCATCCTGGCGATATTTATGAGCGTTTATGCATCTCTCATAAGCGTTTTCATTTTCTGCAGTAGAACATGTATATGTGTATGTCTTTGTCTTCTGATTGTTAGATCCGCCAGGTGTAGTGTTTTCTTCATCTACTACAGTTACTCTAAAGGTAATTGTATCTGTAGAGCGAACTACTTTGATTTCTTTTTTATGATCCTTTTCATCATAATATTTTGCAGGTAAATCAAGTCTCAACTCTTTAACGCCAAGATCAGACTCATCGATACCATCTCCCATTTTGATATATGGACTGTCATTGATCTTGATCTCTGCTTTAACAACCTTAGACATCTCTAAATCTGTAAAGCCAAGATCAATGTGATCATCTGTAACGTATGGGCCTGCAACAGTTGTTTTGTAGTAGAACTTTACTGCCTCTACTTCATCCTTAGAAATAATTACTCCATTGCCACTACCATGTACGTGAGCCTTTAATGATTTATTTTTATCTTTACTTATGTAGAAATCTCTAATTGTTTTTCCATCAGCGGTTGTTGCATGGTCAAAAGAATAACCATGAATAACAGGAGCTACAACTGATGGACCTACGTTTTTTTGCTCCTTTTTGTCATTCATGTCTACTTTACGAATGGAATTATCCTTATCAATCTTATTGCCATCTAAATCATATACTCCGGCATTGAAAGACACACTTTTCTTATCATTTTGATAAAACAGAGTAACAGCGTATATTGAAAAATGCTCAGCATCAAAACTAATCTCTGTGCCTTCCTCAACAACATCAGAAACAGATTCTGCGCTTGAAAGATCATCCTTTACATGATAAACCTCAAGAGAAACATCATCAGAAGCAGCTTCCTGAATTCTAGAAAAAGTAACTTCTACAGTTCCATCCTCAGGCTTATATTTCTCGCCAGTCTCGCTGGAAACGATATTGATATCGTATGAAAAAGTCTTCTTAACCTCTACTTCTTCACCAAGTTCCTCATCAATGAGTTCCTGGACTTGCTCCTCATCCTCGTCTTCTACCTTGGTTATATCCAAGATAGCATCATCAGGAAGAACTTCAGGCTCAGCATAAAGAGAGATCTCAATACCATCGATAGTCTTGCTCTCTTTAAATTCCTTTACTCTTACTTCATCATCCTTTTTTGTTTCTTCAACAGCAGCATCAGGATTAACAACTTCCCCTTCTGTTCCTGTAGTTGCTGTAGTTGCTGCGTCGTCGTTTACGTCAGTATTCTCAGCATCGCCTTCAGGCTTAGTGGTTCCTTCAACTTCAGTAGTAGTTCCCTCTGTGGATGCCACTACTGATTCTTCTGTAGAACCTTCTGCAGAAACATTTGTTGTAGAAGCTTTCTCACCATCTACTGCTTCCCAATCTGCAGTTTTGATAGTGTCATCTGCATTCTGCAGTGTTTCTTCCTCTGTAGCATATACATGAGCTGCTGTATAGTCACTGCTGAAAGTAGTGATTACAACTGTAAATGCCAGAAGAAACGCCAACAATCTGTTAATCTTCTTCATGGATTAACTCCTCCTCAAATAATGTGAAAAAATGAAATTTTTGTGAACACACACTCACTATGATAGCGCACAACCAATCATATGAACCATCATATTTGGCTCAAATTTTGTTGAAAAATCAAAATTGCGGCTTGTTTTTACACAATTACTTCAAAATCATGTAATAAACAAGCCGCAATTTGTAAATACATATATAATGTATGATTCAAGTTGTCAGACAACTAGATATTCCGTTTTTATAGCAGACGAATTTTCTTTAAAAGTGACACAATACTGCTTCCTTTTGGAAATCTCCTTATATCTTCCTCAGATGCCCCTCCTGACTTTATCAGGACAGCGAAGTAAATAAATGCTGCAAAAAATACTGAAATAAGAGTTGAGAACAGATTGATAAAGTATGGGCTTCCCATGAACATACCAAGTAAAAATTCAAAGAGCTTATATATTCCAAAGGCAGCAGCGCCCATAATTATAGAAGAAACTGTCGGGAACAGATATGTCTTTTTGAAGTCATTAGTAATAGGAAGATTTCTCTTCATAACTATATTGTTAAGGATACACATCACCAGGGAGTACAGGATTGTTACTATACAAAGAGCCACATATCCAAGGTTAGTATATATAAGAAGAAACGCAAGTAATCCGCTCTGGAGGATAAGGGCCAGAGCCGCATTAAGAACCGGTGCATTGACTTTTCCAATACCCTGAAGCACTGCGTTGGTCACAGTTGACAGTGAGTAGAATACAACAGTGATCGCAAGGAGCATCAAAAGAAATGCAGCCTCATCAAGGGACCTCTTCTGAGGGAAAAGGATCATCATAACTGGTCTTGCCAGGGCAAATAGGCCAACAGCGCAAGGGATAGAGATCATTAGGATGACTCTTGTAACTCTTGATACTGTAACGCCAGCCTGCTCTACATCACCACGAGCGTAGGTAGTTGATACCTCTGGGATCATGGCTGCTGCAGCTGCTGACGCCATTGCTATAGGAAGGTTTGTTATGACCATTGCCTTTCTGGCAAAGATTCCATACTGATAGGCGATCATACTTTCATCTATTCCCTTGTAATGGAACAAAATTCTGCTAAAGAGGGTTGAGTTTAAGAATGTTGAGAGATTGTAGATACAGGTACTGAGAATAAAGGGTGTTACGATCAAAAAGATCGTCTTGATGATCTCCCCATTTGCCATATCCTCATGAGTATCCTTTTCAAGGCTCTCTTTTACTCTTGGTCTGTTATATCTGTATACAAGGAACATAAAGATAAGAGCTACCAAAACGCCAGAGCCTGTTCCCAATGCACTGCCTATTGCGCCATAGACAGCTCTTTTCACCGGATCCTCATCTCCCGCTATCCTGGTAAGGATAAGAGCTCCACCAATACTAACAATTGCGTTGAAAATCTGCTCGATGAGCTGGGAAAGTGATGTGGGGATCATGGTCCTGTGAGCCTGGAAGTATCCCCTCAAAACTCCTAGAAATCCAAACAGGAATATGGTTGGAGCAAAGAATCTAAGGACTGTTGCGCTTCTTCCTGTGACAAATACAGGTGCAGCAAAGAAAAGCACAAGACTTCCAATGCCGCCAACTACCGCCACATAGATAAGGGCGCAGCGGAAGATCCTGTGGGCATTGCGATACTCTTTTACCGCAAGCTTGCCTGATATGATCTTACTCATTGCAGATGGGATACTATAGGAAGATACTAATAAGACAATTGTATAGACCGCGTAAGCCGCAGCATAATAGCCATTACCCTCATCTCCGATAATGGCTGCCAGCGGGCTACCATAAAGAAGGCCGATGATTCTTGATATTATGCCTGCAATAGCAAGAATACCGGCCTGCACAAATAGTCCCTTTTTGGAATTATCTACACCTACGCTACTATTCATTATTGATCAAATAAATGTTATGGCCTGAGCCAGTCGTACATCTCCTGATATTTTTCAGCAGAAACCTTCCACGAGAAGTCAACTGCCATTGCCCTGTCGATCATCTTGTTCCACTCACGCTTCTGATCATAGAAAACATGCTCAGCCTCTCTGATGGTTCCAAGCATCTCATGGGCATTGTAGTTAAGGAAGCCAAAGCCGGTTCCTGTGCTCTCAAACTTGTTGTAAGGTTCTACCGTATCGATAAGTCCGCCTGTCTGTCTGACAATCGGTATCGTACCATATCTTAACGCCATTAGCTGAGAAAGTCCACAGGGTTCGAACAAAGATGGCATCAAAAATACATCTGAAGCAGCATATATCTTGTGACTCATAGGCTCTGAGTAGTAGATATTAGCTGAAACCTTGTCGTTGTACTTCCAGTCAAAGTGCCTGAAAGCGTTCTCGTACTGCTCTGCGCCTGTACCAAGTACAACAAGCTGGATCGCATCCTGGCAAAGCTCATCAAGAACGTAGTTGATAAGGTCAAAGCCCTTCTGATCAGTAAGTCTTGAAACAATACCGATCATCATCATCTTGTCATCTTCCTTAAGGCCAAGCTCCTTCTGAAGAGCTCTCTTATTCTTAACCTTCTCCTTGCGGAAGTTGATTGCATTGTATTTATATGGAATGTATTGGTCAGTCTCAGGATTGAACTCATCATAATCAATTCCGTTGACAATACCTCTAAGGTCGCTGGCCCTTGCCCGGAGAAGTCCGTCAAGCCCCTCGCCATAGAACTCAGTCTTGATCTCCTCTGCGTAAGCCTTACTAACTGTAGTAATGGCGTCAGCATACACAATACCGCCCTTAAGGAGGTTGGCATCCTTGTAAAGGCCAAGCTTGTCAGGTGTAAAGTAATAATCTGGAAGGCCTGTGATATCCTGAACCTTCTTGATGTCCCACTTGCCCTGGAACTTAAGGTTATGGATAGTCATAATGGCCTTGATGCCTCTATAGAACTCGCTGCCCTGGAATCTCTCCTTGAGGTAAACAGGAATAAGTCCAGTCTGCCAGTCATGGCAGTGAATGATGTCAGGTCTAAAATCAATTACAGGCAGAATGGAAAGCGCTGCCTTTGAGAAGAATGCAAACTTCTCGATCTCGAAGATAACGTCGTCGCAATAAGGCTTCATGCCATTGAAGTAGAACTCGTTGTCGATGAAATAATACTTGATTCCATCAACCTCAGCCTTAAAGATACCAACATACTCATTTTTCCAATGAAAATCCATGTAAAAGTTGGAGATGTACTCCATCTTGTCCTTCATGGGCTGACTGATGCACTTGTACAGCGGAAGGATAACTCTCACATCGAAATATCTCTTATCAATGTTCTTGGGAAGGGAACCTACAACATCTGCAAGTCCGCCTGTCTTAATAAATGGTACGCCTTCTGAAGCTACAAACAGGATCTTTTTCATCTATTTTGTCATCTCCTTATTCATGCATTCTCACATACTCACATTAATAGCTTACATTATTTGAGTCTGCGTGACAACGCAAATTGTTCCTGTGACACTTTGGCTAAAACGTTCTGTGTTTCCGCTGTTTTCCCAAGGAATCCGAACTGCTTTGAGAAAAGAGCTACTCCGCAGTGGAGCTTTCCAGCACAGCGCTTTTTCATTGCCCTGTCTATCTCGATCAATATGCTCTGCATCACCTTGTCCTTAAGGCCCCAGCTCTCAAGATACGCCAGGATCTCATCACAGGTGGCACAGCCCATGAGTATCTTGACCTGGCTTGATGTTCCTCCAACAAGAGCTGTATGGGCGGAAAAGATCTCTCTTCTGCCGTCAGATGCAACTGAATTGGTATTCATTATTCCTGCAGCAAGCTTGACCAGCTTACCAACATTTCCTACAAGCAGGATGTTTTCTGCGCCCTCTTCCACTGCGCAGTCTATTGCCTGTCCAGGGAAGTTGTAGCAGCTTACTGCAGTTTTAAGGTCAACATGAAGGGCTTCGTTTATCTCTTTTGCACAGTACTTTCCAGGGCTTATCAGTAAGGACTTAACCCCGGTCCTTGTCTGGGCCTTTATCTGCTCATTGATTGATTCTGAAATCTCTCTCATATGTACCGAAGGTATTGATCCGTAGGCACCGATGATCTTGATCCCGCCTGAAAAGCCACTCTGAGGTGCAGAGCTTCTTGCTGCTATCATCATTCCTTCAGGACACGATACAGTGATAAGGAGCATCTGTGCTCCATCTGACATCTCACATACATTTGCCACTGCATCAAATATAAGGGCTCTTGGCTCTTTCTCTATAAGAGGCTCTCCCTTGCCGATGCCAGGCATCTTGGCTGCCGCAACACCTACGCCCTCACCTGCTTTTAAAAAGAGATTTCCATAGCGGACATCCATAGCTGAGCCCTCTAAGGCCTCTCTTATATCCGACAGATGCGTAACTCTAACGTGGATATTGGCTCTTTCTCTGATGTCTGGAGCCATTCCGCCTTCCATGGTACAGATGTATTCGCAAAACTGATCGTTACAGCACTCATCCACCCTCTGTACCATATAAGTCCTGGTGGCTCCATTCTTGTGCTGGATCGTCACATTCTCATAGGCAATCTTAAATATAAGCTCCGCAGCAGCTGCTCTTGCTGCAGCAGCCACGCAATCACCACTTGATATAGGGCTGAGAGTAAGTCCTGTAAATCTGTCCATAGAAAAGCTCCTTCTTTGGGATAAGATAAGCTTAATATAAAACCTGTCACATTAACAATATATCGTAACCAGTTATTTATTATTTCGAATTACTTTATTTTTTCTTTAGAAACCGTCCATATTTTGTCCAAATTTTGTCGGTATCATATAAACATATCAGAAGTAACATACTTCTGACTCCCCCAACAAAACTTTTTTCATACCGGGTCAATCGGCTCCCCACTGATTGACCCCTCCTCCCAAAACTTAAGCACCTTGAAGGTGCTTTTTTTATGCCGGGATTGCGGTATCTTCTATTTCCTTGTTCTCTGCGTTTTCCTTGGATTCCTCTGTGAGAGCCTGATCAGTTTTTCTAGGGCCACGAACGCCAAAGCTTCCGTTGTATCTAAGCTCCTTGAGGATCTTCTTAACATTCTTCAGTTCTTTTTCCATATCTGATGCACTGGCGCAGATGACAGTTGGTACACCACTGCCACTAAGCTCAACCTTAAGGCCTGCATCTTTAAGTGCCTTAAAAGCTTTAATTTTATCTGTTGTGCTGATCTGCTCCAATTCTTTTTCGTTCTTATTCATATATCTTGTGCCTTTCTTTATTTATAAACACAATATATCATATTTTGGCAAAAATTTCATCAGCCTAAAAAAAATATTCAAAATATAGTTAAGTTTTTACATAAACTACCGATATATCTATTGAGAATAAAAATTCTCACTCCCCCAACAAAACTTTTTTCATACCTGGGCAGTTTAACTCCCCATTAAACTGCCCTCCTCCCAAAAAATCTTGTGAAAACACACACTAAAAAAGAAGGTGACCCTAAACACCTTCTTTTTTACTGTCTTCATTTATTTACTGTATAGGCCTTTACAAAGAAGTCCTTGTCATCCTGCCTCACCATGGAAAGTCCGTCGTCTGCGATGTAGTAGCTGTTTCCACTGGCTTCGTAGTTATTGTGGATGCTGCCCACCAGATTTCTCCACTCATCATAGTTGGGCTCACCCATCATATCTTCTGCCTCTTCAAAGGGAAGTCTTCCTGATGTTGCCGGTCTTATCAGGATAAAGAACTTGTCACCTTTTTGAAGTGCAACTTCCTTATCAAGCTCAAAAGTGTGATATCCTGCACTTATGCTGGATATCTTCTGGGATACCGCCGGCATATCCTGATCATCAAAAGTAATCCCATCATCTGTTACATCAGGGTTTACGTAGATATCAAGGTCGTACTGCTGATAGAGGTCAATGCTCATAAGGCCTATAGCCTTAAGGCTCTGGCTTCCGGATGCTTCATACAACATACCGTAAGGATTCTTTGCGTTTGAATAAGCCCTCATCATGTTCTCTGAATCATCGAGACAGCTTACAGTGTTAGTCAAAAATCCTGCGCTCTGGTAATTATTGTCATACCAGTTGTCATCTCCGGGGGCTGCCACCTCGTAGGCAGCGGCGCTGCTGATATCCGCAGTCTCATCGTAATATGACAGGTAAAAACAGCCTTCCTTGCCTGAACTTGTTCCCCAGCTGTTCTTGCACAGCCATGCTCCATCTGCTTCCGGACTTGTCACAAAATTAGATGCGCTGTACTCATCATCCCAGCCAATTATAAGAACCTCGTGATTGGCAGTCTCTGCCTTCTCTCCTCCAAATGAAGAATAGTTGCTTGAGCTGTGGTTCTTCCAATACTTGGAGTCTGCGTTGATACCTATTGTGGCAGCGCCGTGCTCCATTATCATCTGCTTGACCAGGGTGTTATTGCTTATCTTGGCCGGCATCTGGTCTACCGACTGCACGTGATAGAGACTTTCGTAGGCTTCAGAAGGCACATCCGCATTATCAGAAAAGATATATTTCGCCCCGTAAGTGCTCTTAAACTCGTCATTTCCGCTCTCCGCAACAGGTCCCTTCCAGGCTGTCAACATGCTTATGACAAAGTTTGTAACTCCCCCGCAGTCGATATATCCTGTGCCATAGTCAAAAAGCCAGGCGCCAGGCTCTTCATCTCTGTTTACAAGCTCCCTGTAATCTCCATCTATAGCTCCATTAAGGGAACCTTCCGCTTTATGAAGATTGTAATATGCAAGGTGCTTTTCTGAAAGATCGATATCTTCAGGCTTAAGATCAGCATGATGCATTAAAAGGTCGCTCTCCACCGCGCCAAGAGCTGCAAATGTCCAGCAGAGGGAGGTGTAGCCCTGATCCTCTACGTCTGTGACGTAGCGCTTTCCGTCCACATCTCTTGAATCATACTTGACCGGGATTTCTTTTTCAGAAAAAGAATCAATGTCAACCGGGATCACATCAGTAAAATCCTGGTTGCTATAAAATGCGCCGATATCGCCGTCTCCAATCTGGACAGCTTCGGGCAAAAGAACCTTTCTCACCAGCTCCACATCGCTGGTTAGAGGGTTGTTGACTGTCTCAGCAATCACGCTGCTGGCAAAAGAGCCTCCGCCGGAGGAAGCAGTCGTTTCTGCATCACCACTATCATTGTCTTCAGCCGTTCCAACAAGTCCCTGAAGGTCCTCGTCAGCATTGTAGTCAGAAGCAGTCTCGTCTCTCCTTGAAGAATTAGAGGGAGCCGTGTTCTTGTTTTTTATAAGAACAAACGCGGCAACTCCCACTATCACTAAGATGATAACTATGGCGATGATGACATTTCTACGACTTTTCTTCACTTCTTGCGCCCTCAAAGATCAGATTACAGTTGTGTTAAATGAACCAAATATAGACTGGGAAATATCCTTGGCAAAGGATTCATAGTCAATAAAGTGAATACCTTTTTTCCATCCATCAATAACTCTGAGCATTGGAATGAGCCTGTCTCCAACCCGCCAGATGCTGTATCCACAAACCACTACAGTGTGGTCCTTGTAAAAGCCCCTTGCTATATTCATTATAACAGGTCTTCCTGCCGATATTTCCTTAACTACATGTTTTTCAAAGCTCCAGACGTAGATTCCTCTGCATCTGGCCTTGATGCCATATTCCTTGAAGGCTTCTCTGGTGATGGAAGCAATAAAAAAGGGAACTGTTCCTCTTTTATCAGTATATCCATAGGCCTCTGCAATATCTTCTACCTGGTTGTAAATCTCATGTATATCAGCTGGAATAGCCTCAAGCCCCAGCGTCTGTCTGTAATAGTCCATGACCCTTGCAACAGCCACCACGCTGCAGTTTCTGGTGCGCCGGCCACTTATTTCTTCCATGGACATCTGGTTCATCAAAAGAGATCTGCCTCTTCTTGTCAGAACACCCTTTTCCCCGTACTGTTCCATCAGATATTTAGATATATTCTTGATACCGCCATAGGGTTGTTTCATAGAATAACCATTCCCAGATCAGTGATATGGATAAGCCTTTCCACCTATAATGACGAATCCGTTATCATCAGCATTCTGTATGCAGATCACACTATCTTCCAAATGTGCATAGCCAAAGGACTTTATCTCCATATCAATATTATGCCACTCTACTGTATCTTCGCTGTCATACACAGAGTACAACTTGCCTTCTTTAATATAATAGCACTTTCCGTCCTGTGGATTCCATGCCAAATTAAAATGCGATCCCGAAAAACCTTCAGCGACCTTAACAGGGGCTTGTCCATCTTTGCTGTAGTAGATTCCCTGGTCCTCGTATTTGATGAACCAGATCTCATCGCCCTTATCACTTACAGCCATGTATGAAACATATTCATCATCACCAGTTAACTGCTTTTCCACCATTTTGGTTCCGTCATATTCTGACATGTACAGACGTGCTTCCCTCTCGAAGTAGCAAACTGGCCCGTTATCTTTTATGGCAGCCTTTATCCCATACATATCCTTCTCAGAGGAAGCAATGTTGAACAGGACTGGAACATTTCCCTTTAAGGTGTAGTAATTGTAAGTATCTGATATTAGAAGAACGTCTGCAAAGCAGTCTGTATCCACAATATAATGTCCATAGCCGCTGGCGGACCTTTGCTTTTTTACGTTGCAGACTTTATAGTCCATGTAAGAGCTGTCGAACAATATAAGAGCAGATGTATCTCCAGCTTTATAATACTTTACGTTCCCTGGTTCCTGGAAAAGGATCTGCTTGCAGTCCCTGTCAAAGAATGCATTGCTGAAGTACTCTTTACTTATCTTTACAGCTATGTCTTTGTCAAAACAGTATATTCCATCATTTTCATCTATGGACTCAAAAAACACAGTTTCTCCGTCATTTGACACTGTCATTGGAGATACTCTGACTCCTGTCTTTATGAGCTTTGGCTCTTGCCCGATTTTGCAGACATATAACTGTTTTTCATCCATATAGTAAAAGTAGGCAATAGTCTGGCCATCAGGAGAAATAGCCACGTTGCTTAAATTGCTCTGGGCAACCTTGGTTGCGGATTCGTTTGCAACATCATATATAAACACATCTCTCAAAAAAGATTCTCCAAGCTTGGTGTAATAGAAGTATCCGCCTTCATAACACATTCCAGCGCCTTCCACTTCCTCATCTATCACTTTCATGTTCAGATCTGCGTCAATATAATACAGTTTCTTGTCCTTAAGGATGATCGCTTCAGAAGCATCCACATTGGTGATGATGTTGACAGAATACCCCTCAGGATCATAGAAATCATCCAGTACTTTTCCATCAGAGTTAAAAATAAAAGTGCCCGCAGTGTATATGGCTGGTCCGCTGTATGTTCTGGTATTCTGTGACTTGTAGGCATAAGGCCCGTTTGCTACTATCTTCTGATATGAATCAGGGTCATCAGATGCTGTGATCTCATTATCAGGGTCTGCTGCAACAGGCACATCGTTGCCATCATCTGCAGTAATTTTCTTATCTTCTTTTTTCAGTTCAATTCCTAATTTATCCTCTATAGTTCTGTTAAAGGCTTCGTCAACTGTGGGATTTACCGCCGTGATAAACTTGTACCCCAATGCAGATGAAACGAGCATTAAAGCTGCAATTCCAATCCCAATAATTGCTCCAGCACCATTTCTTCCACTCATAAATAAAACTCCCTTGAAATCTCTTTTCTCAAACTCCGATATTATATAACAACACGTATCAATTGTCAGTATCTTACTTACATAGTAAAATACACAGGAGACGCAAAAATTATAGTTTACTTTTCCGATTTAAAGTGCTATAGTAATCAACGACTGTAGATTATGGAGGAATGATCATGTCTTTCGATTATATACAAAAACTGCCAACTCCAGAGGAGATAAGGTCTGAGTTCCCCTTAAGCAGAGAACTTACAGAGCTCAAAAAAGAAAGAGATGCCATGATAAGTGATGTTTTCACTGGCAAGAGCGACAAGTTCCTTGTTGTGGTTGGACCATGCTCAGCTGACAACGAAGATGCTGTCTGTGACTATGTCTCCCGCCTTGGCAAGCTCAACGATAAGGTTAAGGACAAGCTGATACTTATCCCAAGAATATACACCAACAAGCCAAGAACAACCGGCGATGGCTACAAGGGTATCACATCACAGCCCGATCCAGAGGGCAAGACCGACTTCAGAGCAGGTCTTGTTGCCATGAGACACATGCAGATAAGAGCTATTGAAGAGTCAGGTCTTACTGCTGCTGACGAGATGCTCTACCCTGAAAACTGGGGATACATCGCAGATATCCTCTCCTATGTGGCAATTGGAGCCCGCTCAGTTGAAGATCAGGAGCACAGAATGACAGCCAGTGGCTTTGACGTACCAGCTGGTATGAAGAATCCTACAAGCGGAACTCTTTCTGTTATGCTGAACTCTGTTTATGCAGCTCAGCAGCCTCACACCTTCGTTTACAGGGGCTATGAAGTTTCAACCAACGGAAACCCTCTTGCGCACTGCGTTTTAAGAGGCTCATCCAACAAGCACGGACAGTCTCTGCCTAACTACCACTATGAGGATCTTAGTCTTCTTTTAAAGCTCTATGAGCAAAGAGAGATAATCAATCCTGCTGCTATCATTGATGCAAACCACAACAACTCAGGAAAGCAGTTCAAGGAACAGATCCGTATTGTAAAAGAGGTACTTCATTCAAGGAATTTAAATCCAGATATCAAGAGCCTTGTTAAGGGCGTCATGATAGAGAGTTACATAGAAGAAGGTTGCCAGAAGATCGGCGAAGGCATATATGGCAAGTCCATAACAGATCCATGTCTTGGCTGGGAAGATACAGAAAGGCTCCTATTAGAGATCGCAGAGACCTGCTGATCAGTTTCTAATACGAGCCCATTCGTATGGATCCTTGGATCTAACATTTTTACCCATATATCTTGAAATAGTATTGCTGTCGGAATATCCCATGAGCTCCTGGACTGATGAGGCATCTACCCCATTATCTACCAGGTGCACAGCAAAAGAATGACGAAGTGTAAAGGGCGTGATGTCAGAACTCGCGCCCGCTTTTTTTACATAAACTTTGATCAGCTTCCAAAGTCCCTGTCTGCTCAGGGGAAAGCCGTTGCAGTTTAAAAATACTGTATCATCATCAGAATTATCTAAAACAAGCTCTTTTCGTGCATCTGTAAGGTATGCGATGAGAGCTTCTTTTGCTTTTTTGCCATAGGGGATCAGTCTGTTTTTAAGCCGAAGGCAGGACAGACCAAGGTCAACGTTAGAGAGCTTTAAGCTTATCACCTCTGATGCTTTAAGACCTGTGGCGTACATAAGCTCAAGAATTGCCTTATCTCTTTTCCCTTTAACATCATCACCAAAATCCTGAGAGAGGATATTCTCTATCTCAACAGCATTTAAAACCCTCGGCTCTTTAGCTGTTACTTTGGGGCTTTTGACGTTCTCTGACGGGTTGTCTTCTATGGCGCCGATCTCAAGGAGATAGCGAAAAAAGTTCTTGATGGATGTGTTGTGCCTTGAAATAGAGGAAGGAGCAAAATGCTCCTCCTTAAGGCTCATGCAGTAATCAAGAACCTTGTCCTCTGTAATATCCCTTGGATCAGTGATCCCCCTCTGACTCATATAATTCTTCATTCTGACAAGGTCTCTCTTATATGAGATCAGAGTGTTATCTGATGTCTTTTTTACATTTCGAAGGTAGTCTATGAATTCATCAATCTGCCTGTCCATAGTCTCTTAAATACCCTGCTCCTTCATGATCGAATCAAGCTTGCCAAAAATATCAAGTCCGTCAAATGTTGAGAAATAATCTCTTGCTGTCTCTGCTCTTCTGATGAGCTCAACCTGGCCATCCTTCTTAAGAAGAAGCTCTGCGCTCTTTAGCTTGCCGTTGTAGTTGTAACCCATAGCATAGCCATGTGCGCCTGTATCGTGGATATAGATGTAATCTCCCATGTCGATCTTAGGAAGCTTTCTTTCGATGGCAAATTTGTCGTTGTTTTCGCAAAGTGAGCCTGTTACGTCGTAAACGTGATCTTCCGGAGCATTTTCTTTTCCCAGAACAGTTATGTGGTGGTAAGCGCCATACATTGCGGGGCGCATAAGATCTACTGCGCAGGCATCAACACCGATGTACTCCTTGTAGATATGCTTCTCGTGAATAGCCTTGGTCACAAGAGCTCCGTAAGGTCCCATCATAAATCTGCCCATCTCTGTGTAGATGGCCACATCTCCCATTCCGGCTGGAACCAGGATCTTGTCATACTGCTCATGAACACCCTTGCCGATCTCAGCAATGTCATTGCCCGTCTGATCAGGCTTGTATGGAATTCCAACGCCGCCTGAGAGATTGATAAATGCAATGTCTGCTCCAGTCTCTTTTTCAAGCTTAACAGCAAGCTCAAAGAGCTGTCCTGCAAGAGTTGGATAATACTCGTTTGTTACAGTGTTGCTGGCTAGAAAAGCGTGGATACCAAATCTCTTGGCTCCCTTTTCCTTGAGGATCTTAAATGCCTCAAAAAGCTGTTCCGTAGTCATGCCATACTTGGAATCCCCTGGGTTATCCATGATCCCGTTACTCATCTGGAAAACTCCACCAGGATTGAACCTGCAGGAAATAGTCTCAGGGATCCTGCCAATGGTCTCTTCCAGATAATCAATGTGGGTAAAGTCATCCAGATTGATGATGGCTCCAAGCTTGTCTGCATAAGCAAACTCAGAAGCTGGAGTGTCATTTGATGAGAACATTATGTCCTCCCCGGATGCACCTACTGCACTACTTAGCATCAGCTCTGTCATTGATGAACAGTCAAAGCCGCATCCACAGTCCCTTAAGATTTCAAGCAGCCTGGGGTTTGGTGTTGCCTTAACTGCAAAATATTCTCTAAATCCCTTGTTCCATGAAAACGCCTCATAAACAGCCTTGGCGTTGTTTACAATTCCTTCCTCATCATAGATGTGGAAAGGTGTGGGATACTGTTTTACAATCTCGTCAACTTTTTCCTTGGTAACGAAAGGTTTTTTCATAATGTCCTCCTGATGCATAAACTTAACTCACACTTTAGCATAGTAATGCATCAATTTGCAATAGTTAAATGTTCTCAATCTGCCAATCGATGGGGCTTACACCATTTTTCGTCAAGAATTCATTGCACTTGCTAAAGTGTTTGCAGCCAAAGAAACCTCTGTAAGCAGAAAGAGGACTTGGATGCGGTGCCTTAAGCACAAGGTGCCTGGGGTTATCAAGCATTGGAGCCTTCATCTGTGCAGGCCTGCCCCACAGCATGTATACTATGGGTCTGTCCTGACTGTTGACTGCCCTTATTATGGAATCAGTAAACTGCTCCCAGCCTTTTCCCTGGTGGGAATTGGCTGCATGAGCCCTTACCGTGAGCACTGTGTTAAGAAGCAGTACTCCCTGATCAGCCCATTTTTTAAGATATCCGTTATTAGGGATATAGCATCCAAGGTCGTCATTTAGTTCTTTATAGATATTTACAAGAGATGGCGGGGTATCTGCCTTGCCTGGAAGCACAGAAAAAGAAAGGCCATGAGCCTGGCCTGGCTCATGGTAAGGATCCTGCCCCAGGATCAGGACCTTTACATCCTTAAGAGGAGTAAAGTGCATAGCATTAAAGATATCCTCAGATGGAGGATACACAACGTTTGTGCTGTACTCATTTTTCACAAACTCATATAGATTCTTATAATATGGCTTTTTAAACTCATCCCCAACAGCTTCAAGCCAATCCCCGGTTATCATGCCCATCTTACCGGAACACCTCTCTCTCCTAAGTATTTTTTAACCTCTGAAATCTCAAGTTCTTTAAAGTGGAATAAGGATGCTGCCAGTGCTGCGTCAGCCTCTCCCTCAGTCAGAGCGTCGTAGAAGTGCTCTAAAGTTCCAGCTCCACCAGATGCGATCACAGGAACAGAAACAGCTCTTGCAACAGCCCTTGTAAGCTCAATATCATATCCGGCCTTGGTGCCGTCGCAGTCCATACTGGTCAGAAGGATTTCTCCTGCTCCCAGCTCTACGCCTCTTTTTGCCCATTCAACAGCATCTATACCCATATCGATCCTGCCGCCGTGTTTATAGGTATTCCAGCCGCTTCCATCCTCGCGCCTCTTGGCATCTATGGCAAGGACAACGCACTGGCTTCCAAACTTGTCAGCTGCCTCTGCAATGAGTTCTGGTCTGTCTATCGCTGCTGAATTGACTGAGACCTTATCTGCACCCTCTCGCAGGATCGCCCTGACATCATCAACAGTTCTGATACCGCCACCGACAGTAAAGGGGATGAACACCTTTTTTGCCACCTCTCTTACCATATCGGCTACAGTAGCTCTTTTCTCATTGGACGCTGTAATATCAAGGAAAACCAGTTCATCCGCTCCAGCCTTGGAGTAGGCCTCACCAACAGCTACCGGATCTCCTGCGTCTATCAGATTAACAAAATTAACTCCCTTAACGACCCTTCCGTTATTGACGTCAAGGCAGGGAATGATTCTTTTTGTAAGCATAGGTTACTCCTCTTATGTAGTCATTAAACTTCAAGGAAATTCTTAAGTATCTGCATTCCAACCTCAGCGCTCTTCTCCGGATGGAACTGGCAGGCAAATACGTTTCCGCATTCTACTGACGCATCCACAGTCACATTGTAGTCAGTAGTCGCCCTGACTATGGATCTGTCTTCGGCGCTTAAGTAGTAAGAATGGACAAAGTAAACATATGCCCCTTCATCTATCCCCTTAAATAGCCTTCCCTCTTTTGGAAAATCAAGACTGTTCCAGCCTATCTGCGGGATCTTGTAGTGTTTCCCGCTGGCATCAGTGTCTGGGATCTGAAGTATCTTACCACGCAAAATGCCCAGGCCAGTCACTCCTTTTGACTCATCACTTGAATCAAAAAGCAGCTGCTGACCCAGGCATATACCCATAAAAGGAACATCCTTTTTAGTCACTTCTTTTATTATATTCTCAAGGCCATATTCCCTGATACGGCCCATTGCATCTCCAAAAGCGCCAACACCTGGAAGGACAACATGGTCTGCCTTCATGATCTCACCAGCATCTCTTGTGACAACTACCTGGCATCCAAGGTATTCAAAGGCTTTCTCAACGCTCTTAATGTTACCTGCATCATAGTCGATAATAGCTACCAATTTGCATCTACTCCATTTCTAAGGTATCGATGCTCCTTGGCTGTTATGACTCTAATGTTCCCACTATTTCCATGAGTCTGATAGTATAGTCCCTATCCTTCTTGATAGAGTTGATCTCCATAACCTCAGCTTCTGTGAGACCATAACTGTCTGTGAGCAACGATTCTATACTATCGTACACGCTATTAACTTCAATTTCAACACTATACTTCGCTGCTTCGTTAAGGAGATCCTCTCTGTTGCGCATTGCCATAAGAAGCATATCAAGAGCCTCTTCCTTCATATTCATGGCAGTGTAATTCTCATAACCATCAAGGTATCTCTGTGCCCAGGCAAGTACTCTTGACTGCTCGTAGACAATAGTCTCATCCTCAGTCATGCTCTTTCCATAGAGCATCTTGTAGGCTGTTGTATATTCCTTGCGGGTATAGGCTGCTGTAGCCCTCTCAGAAGCTATTCTGTCAGGAAGTACCAGAGCCGGTATCAGGAAAAGAATTCCAAGGCTGGCAGCAAATATTCCTGAAAGAGCGATCTTCTTAGGAGATATAGCTTTTTCCGGAGCACCTTCCTCCTTAGGAGGCTTTGGTTTTTTCTCCTTCTTGGGCTTAGGAGGCTTTTTCTCCTTTGGTGGCTTCTCCTTCTTAGGCGGCTTTTCCTTCTTTGGTTTCTTTTCTTTCTTAGGCTTCTTTTTCTTTTTATCTCCCTCTTCACCAAGTTCGTTCAAAACCTGCTGATTTTCATCAGTCAAGCTGGCAAGGCCTTCATTTGTAGCCTCATCGTCTTCCTTGGTAAGAGCTTCAATAAGTTTTGCAAAAAAGCCTTTCTTCTTTTCTTTCTTTTCCTTCCCTGCTTTTTTGCCCTTATTATCAGAACCATCCTCTTCTCCTGCTTCACTTTTGTCAGGAATAGAAGCAAGGTCCTCTAAAGAAGGTTCCTGTCCCAGATCATCAAAACCGTCCTCTGTAAGGGCGCCTAAAATATCATCTTTGGGGATTTCACTGCCTTCATCTGCACCTGCTGCATCTCCCATTGATGCCGAGTTTTCGATATCCTCTATCTCATCGTTAGCAAGGGAATTCATAAGGGCATCCAGATCCTGCATGGATACTTCCTCAGTATCAGATGATCCAGCATCCCCACCTGCCTGCGCATCAGCAACTGCAGAAACCTCTCCATCAACTGCAGCATCATCAGATGCTTCGCCTGTAAGGAGATTATCAAGGCTTGACTCCATGTCCGCTAAGTTAAACTCATCTTCCATAGAATCAAGTAATATTTCACCGTGGTTTTCAGAAGCGCCATCAGCAGCTGCTTCTTCAGCGCCACCTTCCTGCGCTGCTCCGTCCTCTGTAAGAGCAAGATCATCCATCAGATCTTCAAGGTTCTCAACTGGTGCAGTATCACCATCTGTGCTATCAGCGCCTCCAATTGCAGAATCCATCTGAGCTTCAAGGTCTTCAAGAGACATATCATCAACGCTCTGCTCATCTTCCGCGCTATCAGCAGAGCCTTTCTCCGGAAGTGGATTACCACTTAAAGCTGCATCTATCTCTTCCTGTGTCATGCCAAGATCAAGTGAAGAAGCTTCTTCCTGTGGCATCTCAGTTTCCTGGGTTTCTTCCTTGGGTGCATTCTCCATTAAAGGAGCCATATCAGGATCGTCAGCCATATTGTCAAGGACGTCGCTTAAGCTGTCCTGAACTGACTTTTCTTCTGGTGCCATAAGATTTTCATCAGACATCTCATCAAGGAGATCTGTCAATATCTCCTCAGGAGTCTCATTGGCGTCTGAACTGGTTTCTTTTTCTAAAACTATCTCATTATCCTCCGGAAGCGAAACCTCCGGAGCCATCTCTAAAAGAGCGTCATCGCCCTCCTCAACATCTACGATGGGAGCACTGACAGTCTGAGGTATCTCAGGTTCTGGAGCAGCTTCTGCAGCAGGTTCATTAGCTGGAACATTGTCAAATTTGCCGCTTTGTATTTCAGCATCAAGTCTCTCTGCATCAGCAATAGCTTCATCAAGAGCTATTTCCTCCGGATCTCTTACATCATCGATGCTGGGGTCACTTCCTATAGTAAACTGAGGAATTGATGAATCAGTAGGAGTTTCAATGTCATCTAAAAGATCTTCAAGCCTGCTGTCTACAAGCTGGTGTCTGTCCAGCTTACCAAGCATGTCTCCAATATCATTTAGATCCTTGTTGCTGCCTCCAGAGTTTTGTACAAGCGCACTAATATCCCCTGAGTCACCTTCTGTAAGGGATCCAGAGGAATGTGTAGAGGACATCCTGCTGAGTGCAGATTGAGGATTGCTATTATTCGATTTTTGGGCTGAATCTAGCAGACTGTCGAGATATTCTTCGTTATTCGACTTCATAGCCCTTCACTCTCCTGCAAAATATAGTTTACTGAATTCATCTGTATTGAATCAGTTTTTTCTTTTATCTCAGGGGTATGGTGATACAGCTTCTCATGAACCCTAATAAGATGTGCCTTGTTATTAACAAATGCCACCTTCTCAAAGGGCCATCTTATCACTGTTGGATGATCAAGGGATACGCCCAGCTCAAGAAGAAGCAGGCTCTTTCCCATTGTACCCGACAGAAACTGAGTGTACCTGTCCCAATTCTCCAGGTAAGCACTCTCGTTATACTTTATATTACTATATTCTGGCCTCTTTTGGTTAAGAAATAATGATTTTCCGTCCTGAAATGGCTTATAAAAACTCTCGCCTTCTGTAAGATGACCACCACGCTGTGTAATTGTCTTGTGGATCCTGCTCACTATACCGTTAAAATCTTCTGTTATGGTTACATCCAGAAGGTCATCAGCCGGGTCATTGGTCTGGAGATATCTGTAATTGCCACAGGGGTATACACAGTTCTTTTCCTCAAAACCATCAAGTATTGCATCGTGAATAAAGGTCTCAGATATTAAAAAATGTGGCTTATCCCCAATGAGCTTACGAAGTGCTCTGTAGGCATCATCAACTTTTTCATCATTGTTGTAATAGCCGTACTCAAACTCAATTATTGGAAGAAGCCATTTGTTTGAATCGTCTTCACAGTACTGTAAAAGCTCATGATATCTTTCATCCCCCTTGATACCAGCTTTTATCCAGTTCCATTCATTACCTATTCCAACAATGATCTGGTCATATCCCCTAATGACCTCTGATAGCTTTTTTTCCATTCTCCTCACTTCCACTTTATAAAAAATACTCCCCTCACCAAAACAGTCATTGAAAACGTGTTTCATAACCGAGAGGCAAAGGGAGTTAAAGTTAAAATATATTAGCCTTCAGAAGCGTTTACAAGTTCATCAATTACTGAAACAAGGCTTCCAATCTCTGGCTTGGACAACTGTCTGTCAGCTCCAAGTGATTCTCCTTTTCTCCTCATCTCTTCGTTAACCAGTGATGAGAAGATTACAAGCGGAATATCCTTGGTTGCGTCATCACTCTTTACAAGCTTAGTAAGCCTGTGCCCATCCATAATAGGCATCTCAATATCAGTTATAATGCATTTGATCTTATCAAGCTCGCCTCTTTCCTTGCAGGCCTTGATATAATCATATGCAAGTTTGCCATTCTCAAAGTGTCTTACATTATTATACCCTGCTTTGTTGAGAGAATCTACGATAAGCTTGTTAAGAAGCTGTGAATCCTCAGCAAGAACAATCGGAATCTCGTTTCTGTTACGTGTTCCGATGTCACCAAGAGAATCCATATTAAGACCTGTATTAGGATTGATATCTGATACGATCTTCTCAAAGTCAAGAATAATTATAAGCTGATTCTCAAACTTGATAATACCAGTAGAGATACTCTCCTCAGCCTTAGAAATAGTAGCATTAGGCTTGATGATATCAGCCCATGATACTCTGTGGATACCAACAACAGAATCAACATGGAAAGCAATATCCAGCTTGTTGAAGTTAGTGATAATGAAAAGTCCGCCTGCCTTGGATGCACCTCTCTGCAAACAGTTACGCAGATCGATAGCTGTGATCATAGTATCACGTGGCATAAATATACCTTCGATACTAGGATGTGCATTAGGAACAGGAGTTACTTCCTGATAAACAATGATTTCCTTGATCTTAGCAACATTGATGCCATAGCAGTGGTCATCAATCTTAAACTCAAGGACTTCCAGTTCGTTGTTACCACTTTCAAGCAGGATTTTTGATTCCATTCTCTCACCTCGTGTAAAAATAGATTTTTGACTGACTATAAAAGAAAAAATACACAAAACCGATAAGTATTAATTTGAATATCCTTTTTCAGTATAGCATAATTTTCTGAAAATAAATACATAAAAACAAAAAAGACGGGCATTTGTCCGTCTTTTTAGATTTGATTTATAAGTTTTTAATAAATTTTGTTTTTCGTTTAAATTTACATGCAAAAATGTACCTTCAAAACCGAACACTGAAACTATCGAATGATCCATATTGCTAATAAGGAAGTTCTGCTCTCGTGCTTCGCACGATCCAGAACAACACTCGAACTAGACTCGATAATACCTCGTCAAGTTCTCCTAGTTTGGATAAGCCCTCGACCTATTAGTACACATCAGCTGAACACGTTACCATGCTTACACCTTGTGCCTATCTAACCTCG
>SVFY01000017.1 GCA_015056625.1 Butyrivibrio sp.
CGGAAGCTGAGTAATCTGAATAAACACACAGCTCACCATTAGTCGACGCCCCCGAATAGGCATCGGCGGAATCTGACTTTTTGGTTATCTTCTCAAAATTATTAAATGCGACACCAACAGTCTGCGCCATAAGACCTGTTGCAATCCCCAGTATAAGGACCGCAAAAAGCATCTCTGCAAAGGTGAATCCGTTCTTATTAATCTTTTCTTTAATATAGACAGCAGCTTTTTTAAACATTCATATTCTCCGAAACACCTTTTGCCAACTATTCTGTGTCAGAAATAAAAAAGGAAATGACATTGGGACGGTTCTTTTGACTCCCCCCCTTAACTCCCCTCTAAAATTCCAGTTTGTTCTCCATCAGCCATTTTGCGAACAGACTGCTGGTATAGGCTGCAATTTTCTGAAACCTGTCGGATTTGCTGTTGTCTGCATAGTCGCAGACACTTTTAATGACCAGCGCCTTGGGGCGCGGCTCTGTGCAGAAGTGCGAAATAAAGAGTAAGCTGTAACGTCCCCATTGACTCCAATATCCGAATACTCAAAAGCTTCTTCAACAGTCATTGAAGATTTTGTGGCAAATTGGTAACCCAGGCGAATCCGACTTTTGCTGCCCTATGTAAAAAATCTGTGAAGTCTATGAAATTCCCCAAAGTCATATTGACTTAAATATGATTTATGATAATCTTAACTTAGCAGTGAACCCTACTGTGAGTGGGAGCTATTAAAGCGGTGAATCCTACCGTTAAGTGGAAGCGAATGAGGGCTGCACTTGTTGCAGCCTTCTTATATTTTGGAGGAATATGAATCAAGAAAAGCTTTATCTTTACACCATGGATATGAAATATGTCCGTAATCTCCATTCTGGTTTCAACTGTGACCTCAGAGCCATATTTTGACTCCATCTGCTCTTTACATCATTTGCAAGATTTTCCTTGAACTCTTCGTGATTCATCATTTGTCCTCCTATGAATTGAATAATGGTCGTGCCCGATTTTGGGCGTAGAAAAAGAGCAGTCATTCTCTTTAAGAACAACTGCCCTTTATGTAAAATACATATTCAAATACTCTGCGTGATGATGTCCGGTTAACAGTATCTACACCAACGCTACACCAGGCCTACACCAACTGCCATTTTCTAATGTGAATTTATGTAGCGAAACGTGTAATTTTAGTTTCCAAACAATCGCGAAATAATGGTTCGCGTGACCTTATGTAATTATACGTGATTAAGGAGAAGTCTTTCGATTCCCAATTTCATGGTAATTTATCTCCTTTAAAACAATTATTTACATAAAAATAGCCCTAACACGGCGAATATATATTACCATGTCAGGGCAGATTTGTAAAAGAACTATGGGTTACCTCATGGCATCCTTCATGGAGCGTACATACTCACCAACGTACCTTGGACAGTCTCTTCCATACTTCTCAATTATCTTGATGATGGCTGAGCCCACGATGGCTCCGTCAGATATATCAGACATCTTCTTAGCCTGCTCTGGAGTTGAGATTCCAAAGCCAATGGCACAGGGAATATCAGTGCTCTTTCTTATGGCTGCCACAATGGAATCAAGGTCTGTTGTTATCTCTTTTCTTGTGCCTGTAACTCCAAGGCTTGATACCACATAGATAAAGCCCTTAGCCTCTTTTGCGATCATGGCGATCCTGTTTTCTGACGTGGGTGCTATTAGAGATACAAGGTCCACGTCGTACCTGTTGCAGGTATCTTCAAACTCTTCCTTTTCTTCAAATGGAAGATCTGGAAGGATAAGGCCGTCAATCCCTATCTCATTGCAGGTCTTTATAAACTTATCTGCATCGTAGGAATACACTACATTGGCATAGGTCATAAATACCATGGGAATAGATACTTCTTTTCGAAGCTCTCGTACCATGTCAAAGATCTTGTCGGTGGTAACTCCCCCTGTAAGTGCACGAAGGTTGGCTCCCTGGATGACAGGGCCCTCTGCTGTTGGATCAGAAAAAGGAATTCCAAGCTCTATAAGGTCAGCACCATTTGCTGCCATCTCTATTACTGTCTTTTTTGTAGTCTCAAGATCAGGATCCCCGCAGGTTATAAAGGCGATGAATGCCTTGCCGTTTTCAAATGCTCTTTTAATGTTGCTCATCACTCGTCCTCCCCAACATATGTAACGCCCTTGTATCTTGCGATTGCTGCGCAGTCCTTGTCGCCGCGGCCCGAGATTGTTATTACGATGATATCATCCTTACTCATCTCCCCTGCAATCTTCATGGCATGGGCAACTGCGTGAGCTGACTCAATTGCAGGAATGATGCCCTCTGTTTTAGAAAGATACTCAAAGGCGTTTACTGCCTCGTCGTCAGTTACAGGAACATACTCTGCTCTTCCAATGTCATGAAGGTGAGCATGCTCAGGGCCGATTCCGGGATAATCAAGGCCTGCTGAGATTGAGTATACAGGAGCTATCTGTCCGTACTTGTCCTGGCAGAAATATGACTTCATTCCGTGGAAAATGCCAAGGCGTCCGGTGTTGATGGTAGCCGCAGTTTCAAAGGTATCTATGCCCCTTCCTGCTGCCTCGCAGCCAATAAGGCGCACATCCTTATCTTCTATGAAATTGTAGAAGCTTCCGATGGCGTTTGATCCGCCGCCGACGCAGGCGATGACAGCACTTGGGAGCCTTCCTTCTTTTTCAAGGATCTGCTCTTTGATCTCTTTTGAGATCACTGACTGGAAGTCCCTTACGATGGTTGGGAATGGATGTGGTCCCATAACTGAACCAAGGCAGTAATGGGTGTCACTTATCCTATTGGTCCATTCCCTCATGGCTTCTGAAACTGCGTCCTTAAGGGTTGCTGTTCCTGTTGTAACAGGAACTACCTTAGCTCCAAGAAGCTCCATTCTGTACACGTTAAGAGCCTGCCTCTTGGTGTCCTCTTCTCCCATGAACACAACGCACTCCATGCCCATAAGAGCTGCAGCTGTAGCTGTTGCAACGCCGTGCTGGCCAGCTCCTGTTTCAGCGATGAGCCTTGTCTTTCCCATCTTTTTGGCAAGAAGAGCCTGGCCCAGTACATTGTTTATCTTGTGGGATCCTGTGTGGTTAAGGTCCTCTCTTTTAAGATAGATTTTGGCGCCGCCCAGGTCCTTAGTCATCTTTTCTGCATAATACAGAAGTGATGGTCTCCCTGCATAATCATTAAAAAGAGTCTGAAGCTCTTTATTAAACTCAGGGTCATTCTTGTAGTGATTGTAAGCCTCCTCAAGCTCTATCACTGCATTCATCAAAGTCTCTGGAATGTACTGTCCGCCGTGTACTCCAAATCTTCCGTTTTTGTTAGTCATACTACTTCTCCTTATTATTCATCACAGACTGTTGCAATCCATGTCTCTTACTGCTTTTACAAATGCTCTCATTTTTTCCGGGTCTTTTTTCCCTTCCGTCTCGATTGCACTGCTCACATCAACTGCCATGGGCCCAAGCTCGCTAATAGCTACTTTAACGTTTCCTGTATCAAGTCCTCCTGCAAGAAACCAGCCCTTCGAAGATCTTTCGAGGCTTCTTGTAACCTCGGAGCTTTTAATTATCTCCCAGTTAAAGGTCTGTCCGCTTCCCGTGCCGGAATCCAGTAAAAAGAAATCTGGGCCAGCCAATGCAAATCCATCAAGTTCCTTTAAAAAGCTCTCTTTATCTCTGACCTTCAGGGCCTTTATGATCTCACACCCAGGGGAAAGTTCCTTCAATCTTTCTATGTATCTGCTGTCTTCGTGTCCATGGAGCTGGGCTACATCAATAACTTTTTCATTTAAAAGCGCTGCAACCTTCGATACATCTTCGTCTACAAACACTCCAACAGCCTTTATGCCGGGCAAAAGAGCTGTCCTTAGCCTCAGGGCTTCATCTATTGATACATACCGGCTGCTCTTTTCCCAAAATACAAAGCCTATGTACTCAGGCCTAAGCTCATTTACAATTTCTATATCAGCCATTCTTGATAGGCCGCACAGTTTGATCTGTGTCATGTCTGCCTCCTTGGGACAAAAGTAACTGTTTATCCCTAAGCACATTCAAAGCCCCTTAAGCTCAGATAGTTTCTTTTTCTTATCCTCAGCTCTCATAAGTGTCTCTCCTACAAGTACCGCATCAGCTCCAATCTGCTTAAGTATCCTGACGTCTTCTGCGTTCTTAACACCGCTCTCAGATACGAAGATCACATCTCTTGGAATAAGTTCCCTTAGCCTTCTGCTGTTTTCCGTATCCACAGTAAAGTCCTTAAGGTTTCTGTTGTTTACACCTATGATCCTGGCGCCGCACCTTAGGGCCATCTCTACTTCTCTTTCATCGTGGGTCTCAACAAGAGCTGAAAGGCCAAGCTCGTCACATATTGCCATATACTCTTTTAACTGGCTGCTGCCTAGTATGGAGCAGATAAGAAGAACTGCGCCGGCGCCAAGCACCTTGGCTTCATAGATCATGTACTCACCAACTGTGAAGTCCTTCCTGAGACACGGAATACTTACAGCCTTAGCTATCTCCTCAAGATACCTGTCGCTTCCAAGAAACCATTTGGGCTCTGTAAGCACTGAGATGCAGTCAGCTCCTGCTCTGTCGTAGTCTTTTGCAATGTCAAGATATGGGAAGTCTTCTGCAATGATCCCCTTTGAAGGAGAAGCCTTCTTGCACTCACAGATAAAAGAAATATCGTCCTTCCTAAGAGCCTTTTCAAAAGAAAAATCCCCTTTAGGCATGGAAAGTGCTGCATTTTTTACTGTATGAAGTGGGGCCTTTTCTTTTGCCAGAGCCACCCTTTCCTTTGCATATGAAGCTATCTCATCCAAAATAGTCATAGTATTAACTCATCTTTCTAAACAAACCTTACTCCGGTCTGTTACTTACTTTTTTTACTTTCTCCAGTGTTTCCAGGGCCTTTCCTGAATCGATAAGCTCTGCTGCCAGCTTGTTCCCCTCTGCGAAGCTATCTGCCTTACCTCCGATGTATAATGATGCTCCGGCGTTTAATAAAACCGCATCTCTCTTAGGTCCCTTTGCTCCCTTTAATATGTCAATGGTTATCTTAGCGTTCTCCTCAGGAGTTCCGCCAACCAGCTCACTCTTATCACACTTTTTAAATCCAAATTCCTCTGGGGAAACTACGTAGGTCTTGTACCATCCGTCCTTGATCTCGCAGATCTTGGTGTCGGCGCTAAGTGAAATCTCATCAAGCTTATCAAGACCGTAGACAACCATTCCTCTCTCAACGCCAAGGCTTACAAGAACCTGAGCCAGTGGCTCAACCAGGTACTCATCGTATACGCCAAGGAGCTGCATCTTGGGAGATCCCGGATTTGTAAGTGGGCCAAGGATGTTGAACACTGTTCTGAAGCCCAGCTCTTTTCTGATGGCTCCTACATACTTCATGGATGTGTGGTACTTCTGCGCAAAGAAGAAGCACATTCCGGCTTCGTTAAGAAGCTCAATACATCTTTCAGGACTCTGCTGAATATTTACCCCAAGAGCTTCAAGGCAGTCAGCAGTTCCGCACTTGGAGGAAGCTGCTCTGTTTCCGTGCTTGGCAACCTTCATACCACCTGCAGCTGCAACAAGAGCTGATGTTGTAGATATGTTAAAGCTTCCTGCGTTATCTCCGCCTGTTCCAACGATCTCAAACACCTCCATACCTGTGTCAACTTTTGTTGCGTGGTCTCTCATAGCTGCTGCGCAGCCTGCAATCTCATCAGTTGTCTCAGCCCTTGCGCTCTTGGTTGAAAGAGCGGATAAAAATGCAGCGTTCTGAGTTGGAGTTGTCTCGCCGCTCATGATCTCATTCATCACGCTGTAGGCTTCATCATAGGTAAGGTCTTCTTTGTTTACAATTTTTACGATTGCTTCTTTGATCATGTCCTGATCCTCCTTCTTGTGTGAAGCAGCCACGAACTCGAAAATGCTTCGCATTTCCTCGTTCGTGTCGCTCGCCATATATCTGCCAGTGCATTTGCATGCAAGCATTCATGCACTGACAGCTGCATGGCTCTGCTTCACACGCAAAAAAGTCCCTGACAGAAAACTCTTTGTTTCTGCCAAGGACGAATATGTACTGTTATGTACGCCACTATCCGCGGTGCCACCTTGCCTTCACGGTTTGACCCGTGCTCTTATAGGATACCTTCATATCCCGGGCAACTAACGTATGCCTTCACGTTGCAGAATACTGTTGTTCCTCTGCACCCTCTGTGGTCCATTTGATAATCTGTTTCCTGCCCGGCTCGCACCTGCCCGGACTCTCTGTGAGGTCATGTATTACCGTTATCTCCACTTCATCGGTTTGAAGTATTAAATTAGAAAAATAATATCATTGCATAATTATACTGTCAAGAAAAATTTTCTGGCTGAGGTAGGGACGGACAAGACAAGGGGACGGTTCTACTGCGACAGGGGTGGACCATGGGGACGGGGTTAGTGGTTCATTAAGATGACTCCCAATGAACCACTAACCCCGTCCCCATGGTCCACCCCTGTCGCAGTAGAACCGTCCCCTTGTCTTGTCCTTACATCCTCATGGCAACTTCGTAAGCCCGCCAGATAACAGTCCTTAAATTACCTATCTTCTGGCAGTCACCAACGTAGTCCATGTTGCTGGTCCTGTCGTTTTCGTTTGTGACTGGATCAGGAATATATCCTGCGCTACTGATGACACTGTCACAGGCGATCTCTATCTCTTTTCCATCCTTATCTGTGCAGATGATGGAGCCGTCACGAACCTCTTTAAGCGATGTCTCAAGGTACACAGGAGTCTTGTGAAGAGCAAAGTACTCGCGAAGGTATGAGCTGTTGGCAAGACAAACGCCTGTCTGGGAAACAAGGTCATCCTTCATCTCAACGATAATAGGCTCCTTGCCCATAAGAGCAAGTTCGTAGGCAATCTCACATCCTGTAAGACCTCCGCCGATTACTGCAACCTTCTGACCAACCTCTGCTCCCCTTAGGAACTCGCAGGCCTCTATCATCTTCTCATGACCGGGCACATTTTTAAGAATCCTTGGCTTTGAGCCTGTTGCGATTATGATATCGCTCTTTCTTCCAAACTTCCTTGGGTCATCAATATTTGTATTTAAATGTACATCAACGCCCAGAACGTCCATCTGCCTTCTGTACCAGGCAAGAAGGTCACGGAGCTTCCCCTTATAGGACTCAGCGCTGGCTGCGATGAAGGTTCCTCCAAGTTCGCCGCTCTTTTCATAGATAATGGGATTATGGCCCCTGAGCTTAAGTACTCTTGCGCACTCCATTCCGCCTATGCCACCGCCAACGATATGTATGGTCTTAGGGCGTTTTGTCTTACTGATAAAGTGCTTGTCCGTCTGCATAGTCTCTGCATTTACCGCGCATCTTGCAAGGTGCAGGGAATCTGAAAGGGTCTGATCATTGGGAACGCCCTTGTAATGGCACATGTTAAAACAGCCGTTGTGGCAAAGGATACATGGCCTTATATCTTCCTCTCTTCCCTCCATGAGCTTGGTAACCCACTCGGTATCCGCAAGGAAAGGTCTGGCAAAGCCGGCACCATCTATTTCACCTGACGCAATGGCATCAGCAGCAACCCTTGGATCCATCCTGCCTGCACAGACAACTGGAACATCAACTTCTTTTCGCAGGTTTATTACGTCCTGAAGGTTACAGTTTTCAGGCATATAGATCGGAGGATGAGCCCAGTACCAGGCATCGTAAGTTCCGTTGTCGCAGTTTAGCATATCGTAGCCAGCATCCTTAAGATACTGCGCTGCCTTAACTGACTCCTCAAAATCTCTTCCTGCTTCTACATAATCCTCTCCAGGAAGAGCTCCCTGCCTCATTCCCTTGGTCTTACTTATAACGCTGTAGCGAAGGGATACAGGGAAGTCGCTTCCGCACTGTTTCTTGATCTCCTGAACGATCTCTACAGCGAAGCGGTATCTGTTTTCAAAAGAGCCACCGTACTCATCAGTTCTCTTGTTGACATAGGGAAGTGTGAACTGATCAAGAAGATAGCCTTCATGAACCGCGTGAACTTCTACGCCGTCAACACCTGCGTCCTTAAGGAGCTTGGCGCACTTTCCAAAAGCTACAACATACTCCCTTATCTCAGCCACAGTCAGCTCCCTTGAAGGCACTTTATCTGACCACCTGTTAGGTGAAGGGCTTGCTGACGCTGTTATCTTATCAAGATCCATAAAGGGCTTTGAAAGAACACGAAGCGCAGGGTTTGTATAGAGCTTTTCCATCATGCTGCTGATGGTAAAAGACCTGCCAAAGCCGGCAGTGAGCTGAACGAAAAGCTTGGCTCCAGTCTTGTGAAACTCTGGCATCCACTTTGCAAGGTCCTGATACATCTGCTTGTTTGAATATAGCCACTGCCCAAACATAGGGTTATATACTGGCTGGCATCCTGGCAGCACAAGACCTGCATTGTTCTGTGCAACCTTTAAGATAAACTCTGCTCCTGCCTTATCGAAATGGTTCTTTTCCATCCATCCAAAAAGGTCTGTACCTCCCATGGATGTAAGAACGATCCTGTTTTTAATCTGACATTTTCCAATCTTCCAAGGTGTAAAAAGTGGCTGTAGTCTCTGATCCATAATGTCTCTCCCGGATAATTATTTAAGCTGATATTCTCAAATCTCAAAATAAGCCTTTATCTGTGACAGCTTCTCTTTTCCAGCAACGCGTCCCAGCTCGTAGACTCTTTCTATCTCTTTTGGGTCCTTCTCAATGGGGTTTATATTAAGTGGCTCCTTGGGTCTTATCACCACAACTTCCCCGGCTTTTTCTTTTTCCCTGATATATCTCTTTTCCTCGTTGTACATAAGATGGCGCTTGTCCATGCACTCGATCATGGCAGGGTACTTCCTGTACATGACCTTAACAAGTGGCATCAGCTTTTGCTGGCCCTTAATGTAATCTATGGGCTGGGTCTCAATAACGAGGATCTTGTCATACCCCTTGCCCTCCATGAACTTTAACGGGATCGAGTCGGAAGTTCCGCCGTCCAAATACTTCCCGCCGTCAATATTTACAATTCGTGATACAAGGGGCATTGAAGCTGACGCCTGTATCCATTTAAGATCACCAGTCTTTCCATCTGTGCACTTATGGTAAACAGGGCCTCCCTTTTCAACGTCTGTAGCCACGCAATAGAACTCCATCGGGCTTTCCTCAAAAGCCTTCTCATCCCACTTATCAAGCTTGTGTGGAAGCTCGTCATAACAAAAGGGTACGTTATAAATATCTCCTGTGAAAACTAACGATCTTATGCTGTGATATCTCTTATCACTGCAGTACTTTTTATTATATCTGTAGGCTCTTCCGATCTGATGGGATTTAAGATTACATCCAAAGGTGGCTCCCGCCGATACTCCCACAGCTCCGTCAAAAGATATTCCTTCTTCCATAAGGACGTCCAAAACGCCACAGGTAAACATCCCGCGCATAGCTCCGCCCTCCATAACAATGCCCTTTCTCATGGCCTTCATCCTTTCAAAATCACTAACTTTCATTATATACCAAAAAAGGCGCCCCGTTAAGGGCGCCCATAGTCTCATACTTCCATTAAAGGATCAGCCATGATCAGGTATCTGAAGGAAGAGGGATGTTTGATACTGAGGTATAGGTTACTACCACGTCATCATAGTCGGAAACGTTCATGCCAACAACCTGATAGTTGGTGCTGCCACTACGGAAGGTTGTTCCAAGATCCGCAATGTTTACTGTATCGAAGGCAATGGGCTTTCCGTTTTTTAAGAAGATCGTGCGGACTCCAACGCCCTGAATGTCATATTTTGAGTAGTTGGTCGCTGAAAGCTCTACAAGGTGCCCATTTTTCTGCGCATTTACAGAAACCTGTGAATATGCGCACTTGTCTGTTGGTGCAATGGTGTAGTCGTACTCAAAACTTGCAGCTTTCCTGATAGATTCCTGACTGAACTGTCCGTAGAGAATGAACTGCTGGCCGTTTTTTACAGCATCAGAATAGTCATTCACTCTGCGAAGGACAACACCTGTCTTATCCTTTGCAAGGAAATCAGCGCTTATTGCGATGTCGCTTCCAGTGTTATTGGTTGCGACCACCACATAGTATGTAAAATATCCAAGTCCATCAGGGATCAGATATTCATCATCAATAATAACCCCAGAAGAGGCCTCTTTTTCAGCGTATGCAGTTGTGGCGGGAACAAAGTCGGATTCGATTGATAAGGCTGAAATGATCATCCCCATAGCGACAAAAATTGAAAATAATCTTTTCTTCATAGCCTTCTCCTCCGACAAAAGATTTGTAACTTTTTTCATCCGTTACATAAATTATTATCGGAGAAAAAAGTGCCATTTTCCATAGGGAAACGGCACTTTTAATGGTCTTTTAAGAAAGGTTCCAATTGGTTTAGAAACTACTTGTAGAGCACGTGGTATCCACCAAAATCTTCCTCAGTAAACATGCTGATATCAAAACTGCTGTTCATGTCATTGCTTGATACAACGAAGACATCGCCATCATGTTCCGGCGAATTCACATCCTGTGGGAGTTTGAAAATGAAGTTGCCAAAGCTTCCAGCAATTCTGAACTCTGCAGTCTCATCCATGTACTGAACAGTACTGGTAAAGCGGTATGGATCATAGTTGTTGTAGTAAAGTGCAAGCATGAAGGGCGCTGAGAGGCCATCATAAGTTGAATATATGGTCCTGTCGTCGCCTGCGATCTCATAAGCTCTTTTAATTGCATCTCCATAACCTGGCATGAAGATACTAAGTGCCCACCTGTTGTACTGTGTGAAGTAGTCCCTGGTAAAAGAAACTCCTCCAAGAAGCAAAATGATAGTAAGGGCTACAGCTGCTGCCCTTCCCAGATTTTCAAATATAAACTCTGCTCCGAGCACAAAGAAATAGATAAGAGGGATAAAGAGCATCACAAGCCTGTTGATGTCTGGAAGGATCACCAGGTCCAGGATGACACTTCCCAGGGTCACAAAGATAAACATGGCATTTAGTATCATGCCCTGCTGACCATCCTCATCCTTTGAAAAGAGCTTTTTTACTCCTATAACAAGTCCTGTAAATGTCACAGGGAAAGTAAATGCAAAAAGTGTAGCATAGCCCTTCAAATAGTGCGCGATAGTGTTTTCGCTATTATCCACGCTCACTGTCAGTATAAGGGACTTAAGGTTACCCAGCACCCCTTTAAAAAAGCCATCGCCAAAAGAAACAAAGGCCTCTCCCGTTCTGGCTGCTGTAAACCTGTTGAAGGTAACTACGTCAGTGATGATCTCCGGAACGCCAAGGTAATTGATGGCATAAAAAAGCAAAAGCGGCGCAAACACCACCATGAAAGTGACGATTGCAAGGATCAGCTGCGTAATCGTCAGAGCTTTCTTTTTTATTGAATAAGCAGCGATCATAACCAGGGTTGCAGGAACAACTATAGTTGCTGCTCCGTAGCTGTACATACAAATAGCAAAGGACGCAGCGCTCAAACAGTAAATGACACTGCTCTTCTTTTTGGATGCAAGCAAAAACAGGTATACAGACAGCATCAGGTTAAATGGCATTATATTGCTATCCAGGCTCCACCTTGAAAGGATCACATGCCAGGGGCAGATTGCAAGAAAAGCCGCTCCCAAAACTGATGCTTCGTTCCTGTAGCTCTTTTTTTCAAAGCCAAGTCGTAAGGCCTTGTAGAAAAGAAATACCGTCAGAATTCCGCAAATTGCTGGGATAAGTCGCAACTTAACGATACCTGTTCCAAACAGTGAAATGGATATGACGTTCAGGTAAACAAGAAGCGGACTTCCACCGCCACAACCCCAGGTTATCGGGTAGATTGGGAAGTGATATCCATCTCTGTCTATTCCAAAGTTTGATAGGATATAGGCTTCGTAGCCAATAGATGCCTCGTCCTGCTGAAGGCCGTAGGGAACTGCCCCAAGCTTATAGAGCCTTAAGATAGCCGCCACAACCATCACGACTGCAAAGCAGATCCTGGCTGCTTTATCGCTTAGATGCACGCTGCCTTTCTTTTTCCCTGAATAATAAAAATATAAGGCTGCCACACCCATAAGGATGTAGGCAGCCGTAGCTATATAGTTGTAGTAATCTATAAGTCTCATATTATGTCCTATCTGGCACGCATCTGTGCGTTCCAGTCTGTTATTCCCATGTAGGATGCAGCTCTTCCAATGTAAGCGCCAGCGTTTGGTCCGTCCATCTGCTGATAGAATTCAAAGGCAAGCTTTCTTGCTCCATTTGTATGTGTAAGTCCAACAGAAAGGCCCTGCGCGATCTCCACTGGAGAATCAGTCTGTCTGTTAAAGGCAATGAGCTTGATATGCTGATTGTTAACGCATCTCTGATAAGCATATACAATGGCTGCTGCCTGTGCCTCTTCGCCCTGAGTCGAAGAATAGCCAACCTCAGTCAAAAGAACTGGTCGCACCCCACCCTTGGTATTCCTGAAGGCTGGCTGGCTAAGAAAATCTGTCAGCACCTCGATATTCTCCATTGTAAGGTAAGGTGTGTTCATGTCATGGGTTACCATGGCTGGATTCTTGGGTGTCCAGAAGCTTGTCCAGTTCATTGGATAATTGTAAGGATGCTCAGCAACTGCCCAGTCGATATTACCCTGAGCTGTGATGCATGCATTTATAGCTTCCAGCATACTCCTTGCTGAATAGTAGGAGCCGTTGTGGATATGAGTCCAGTTCTGATCAAGGCTTATGCACACATAAGCGTTGGCATTTCTGCTCTTGATAGCGTTATAGCATACTCTGACAGAATCTGCGTAGAGCTGCGCGTACTGCATCTGGTCTGTAATACCTGAATAATTCCATACGTTCTTGGCGTTTACTTCATTGGCGATAACCCAGTTATCTACCTGACCGCAGCCGTTCTTGCCGTTATATCTCATGGCAAGGAAAGAAACCACAGCCTCAAGATACTCAAGTCCCTTATCCTCAGAAGTATTCATAAGATAGTAGCTTGATCGTCCACCTCTTGCTGATGGAGAGATCATGAACTCCTCCCCTGCAGCACGTGGGTTTAAAAGAACCATTGTCATTCCCATACCCTGATTGGTACTGGTCCTTACGCAGTGGTCATACTGACTAAGGTATGCTGAATCAAAGTAATAGGTCTTTCCGTTGTAACCGTACTGAACACCGCCATTTCCACCGATGATATCAGGAAGGTTGATGTTATATGCCCCCTGCTTTACGCCAAGCTGAACAGACTCTGTATTGCCGTTTCCGATCTTGGCTCCGTCAAGGATAAGTCCCTTTTTGCCGTTATTCTTCCTGCCTGGTGAACCTGCTGCAAGAGCTTCAGGATTGGTGATGTACTTGGCACCTGCCACAGAAACAAAGTTTCCACCCTGCTTAACTGCTACCTGGAATTTGTCATAGAGATGGCAGCTTGCAGTCTGATATCCAAGAGGAACAGTCATGTTGAGTCCTGCGCTTATTGGTGCCTGGGCTACAGGTGAACCAGCGGGAGCTCCCTGGTAGGGCTTTTCAGCGAAAAGATAAAACTGCCCATCATCGCTTGATGGCAGGTCGGAAGCAGAAATATTAACAACAACATTTTCACCTGCTATGGATACTGAATTGATGGTGACTGCACCAAGTCCTGCTGCGCTAGCCTTGACTGGGGCAAAAGAAAACACACTTATAACAGTTACTGTCAAAACAGCTGCCATTTTAAGTGATGAAAAGAATCTGTTTTTTTTCAATTTACTTTTCCTCGTTTCAACAATAATAGAATGATACATCTTCCGCCGAAGCGGTATTACAATGATATCGAAAAATCATCATAATTTCAACACTTTTTGTGCTTGATTTAGAATTTCATATGCTACCAATAATTTAGTAATCAACTTTCATAAGAGCCAGTCCCTGAGGAGGAGCTGTAGGTCCTGCTTTTTGCCTGTCGCAGGCATCCAAGATGTCCTTAACTTCATCCGGCCTAATATTTCCATAGCCAACTTCTAAAAGAGTACCTGTAAGGATCCTTACCATGTTCTGCAAAAAGCCATTGCCGTGAAAATACAGCCTGATATAACTGCCGCTCTCTTCAATGTTGATGGTATCAACACATCTGACAGTGGACTTTTTCATCTTGGTATTTCCGCAAAAGCTCTTAAAATCATGGGTACCCAGAAGGTGCCTGGCTGCCGCTCTCATGGCCTCTGTATCAGGTCTTTTCTCAAGAATGGTAACATACTTTCTGTCAAATACAGGCTTACTGTTTCCACACCAGCAGGTATATCTGTAAGTCTTACCAATGGCATTGTACCTTGAGTGAAACCTGTCAGAGCAGACCTTCACCTCATTAACTGAAATATCCTCTGGAAGGTACTCATTCATATAGTTTTGTATCTCTTCCTCAGACATGTCAGTATCGATAAAGGCATTGGCTGTCATGGCCCTGGCGTGGACGCCAGCATCTGTGCGCCCTGCACCGATAAGGTTTATAGCTGTTTCATCGCCACTTACCGCCATCTTATTGAGCACCGTTTCAAGCTTACCCTGGATGGTGGCATCCTTTCCAGGCTGGCGCTCCCATCCATGGTACCTTGTTCCGTCATAGCTTATGATAAATTTATAGTTGCGCTTCATAATATGTGCCTATCTCTTTATCCAAGAACAACGTCTATGTTGTGGCTGCCATCTGACAGTCCGTCAATAATGTCACTTCCTATGATCATGGAGCCTTCGCCGCTTGTCTCAAGCTCTTTTCCATCGATGGAAACGCTCTTTACGTTGTAGCTTCCAGCATCCAGCTTGTCAGGGTCATTGTAGGTAACTGTAAGTTTCTTACCTCTGAAGATAAGGCTGATGGAAGCCTGCATGTCATCGTCAAACTGAGACAGCACAAGCTTTGGATCAATGCTCAGGTCTCCGGCAGCGCCGCAAACGCCAAACTCCTCAGTTACAACTGTCATAAGATACCAGCTGGCAGCTCCTGTTAGGTAGTTGTAAAGGCCTCTTCCCTCTCCGTTAAAGTACTCTGGAACGCCGGGATAAATCCTGCTGGTCTCAAAGTCCCTGGCTGTTTCATACAGGGAGTTAAGGGCTTTAAATCCCTCTTTTGCAAAGCCTCTCTTATAAAGGGCATTGCCATACATAACTGCCATATGTGAAAAGACAGCGCCGTTCTCCTTATCTCCATAGGAGAAGCCAAACATTCTTCCAAGGTCAGTTCTGATCGCCTTGAAATCTGTGTTGAGGCGATATCCGCCAATCTTCTTGTTGTAGAGGTATTTGTCCACACTCTTTATGATCTTGGGTACATCCTCATCACTGGCAGTTCCTGCCATAATAGAAAACACCTGACCTGTGAGCATCATTCTCACATTCTTGCCATCAGGGGTATCAAACTCGCCCTCAACAGCACAGCCATTGTCGTCGTAATATCCGTTGTACCAGCCATCACCCTCAGAGTCTCTTACCCACTCTTTTTCTCTTATGCGCTTCATAAGATCCTGAGATTTCTCCTCAAGAGCAGCTGCAAGTTCCTCAAGGTCAACCTCTTCCTTGACGCCGCTTATGGATGATCTTACTTCATCCATGTAGCCATAAAGAAGCTTCTTCCTGTTCTCAGGGCTGTTAAAGAGTTCCTCCCCATCTGATAAGATAAGTGGCAGTATCTCTTTTGCCAGCATGCAGCTCTTGCCTGCGCCTAAAGCTTCATAAAGCCTTATGTAATCAGCTATTTCCTGAAGGTTCCCGGCATAGCCATTTGTAAATGCAACGCTCTCGCCCTTGTGGGTTCCCATATCAAGCGCATCATTCCAGTCTGCGCCCCTTAATCTTATCTGTCCGTGCTCTCCCACATCATAAAAGGCTGTGAGATTCTCAATGAGAAGGTGCTCAAGAACTGAGCCCATGTACTCTTTTCCAGTATCGTCCTTCTGAACAACACCATAGCTGTCGTTATAAGCCTCGTCTCTCTTCTCAGCACGGCATACGAAGTTGTCCTTAAAGTAAGGAACATCCTCCATAAGGATATCAAGGTCTCCTGTCTGGTCCATATATAGCTTAAGTGTAAGGAATGGCCAGAAGCCATGATCCATCCATACTCTGGGAATACCATTTCTGTCAGCCTTGAATTCACCTGGCTTGTCACCGATGATGGTTGCGTTTGTACCATCAAGCCTTACGCCTCTGAAGTTATCAAGGATCATCTTACGAACACCGTCTGGATCTGTAAGAAGAAGTGCCAGACAGTCCTGCCACAGGTCACGCCATCCTCTTCCTCCTCTTCCGTAGTCGTGGTGAGGAAGGAATGAACAACCATAAATCCTTCTTAGCTGTGGCTGGAATGCGATCCACTCCATGAAATTATCAAAGCTCTTATCGCTGGTTTTTACATGGATATTGGTGATGTTTTCCCAGTACTGTTTAGCTTCTTCAAAAGCCTTGCCTGCGCTGCCAGGGCTGTAAATAGCATCCCTTGCAGCAACAAAGTCTACGCTGTCATCCACCTTAATGCTATCATCCTTACTGCCAACAAAAGTTCCGATAGCGATCTGGAAACAGGCGCTCTCACCTTTTTTAAGTGTTACATCTTTAAACTTTAAAGCACCGATCGTCTCTTTTCCATCAACCTTAAATGGCGCAGTTTTAAAGCTTCCCATGCCATCAAGAAGAGACCTTGGTCTTGTATATGTGCCGCCCTCACCTATAAACTTTTCAGCGTCGGCAATAAATGCAACAGGGTCATCGCTGTTTCCATCAGCCCCGATCACAAAGTAAGCTGTGTCGTTGATCTGATGTCCTCTCTCGTCAAAAGAAAGAGTTGGCTTGACAATAACTCCTTTGTCTGTGACAAATGCCCTGTTAAGAAGAGATGTAACGTGTCTGTGGTCCCTGATATTGTCAGCACTTCTTGCATAGATTGGAACTGCTGCAACCGGGGTAAAAGAAATATCTTTTTCTGAACTGTTAGTAAACTTAACAGTCATGATCTCAGCGGAATTTTTAAGAAGAGCAAAAATGGTAACTTCTGCCTGGATACCTCTCTTTTTGCTACTCCTTACAACCTTCTGCCACATGCGGCCGCCAAAGAGAGTGACCTCATCCTCATTGTCTGTAAATCTGTCAGCTTCCTGTCCTGCTGAAGCACCACAGGCTGACCAGATGCCATCCTCAAACACAGCAAAGAAGTTCCTGGTATCTCTCTCAGCATGGAGATCAGCTATGCTCTTAGGAGCGATCAGAAAATGGTTCTGATCAAGCTTGCTATCGCCTCCAAAATCAGGTGATACTGCACTTCTAAGCCCCTTTCCTCCTGCTACCGGAAGATAGAGACCGCTTGTATGCTGTGGATCTTTCATTTCAAAAGAGCCGCGATCATCAATAAACTTATAACCACTCATAACACATTTCCTCTTATTTTCTTATAAAATAGTCCTCTAAATGTTTATCTTACCTTATGGGCAGGCAGGTTGTAAATCAAAAAGGGTAAAACAAATACAAAAAAGACATCATCTGAAGGTGATCTCAAATGATGTCCTTATTATCTTGTAATGAGCAGAACTATAAGCCGGGTTATGTCGTGAATGATCATCTATCTAGGACTGCTGTCACCAACAGTCTCAAGCGACCCACCTGAGAACGAGCCGGGCCGACTCATGGTCCTCTTTTCGGTCTTGCTTCGGATGGGGTTTACATGGCTACTGATGTTACCACCAGCACGGTAGTCTCTTACACTGCCTTTCCACCCTTACGCCGCATGCTCATAGCATGCACAGGGAATGCAAGCATTCCTACGCGGTGTCTCTCTGTTGCACTATCCTGGGAGTTGCCTCCACCAGACGTTATCTGGCATCCTGCCCTGTGAAGCCCGGACTTTCCTCTCCCGTGCCCTTTCGTTTGCACGGCAGCGATCATCCATCCTGCTCATTGGATAATCAGTATAGCACAGGGGATTTTTCGTCGCAAGATTTAATATCCTGTCCTTCGTTTTGACGGTCAGGGTGGATATAGATCAATATATACCCTGACTTCTTCATAGACACGGTGCATTGCACTAGTCCACATCCCCTGTTATATCTAGCAAAATGGATTTTGTGCTAAAAAAGGCTGTTTTGCAAAATCGGGTACCATAGAATTTACAGTATATTGTTAAAGGCTATACGCTAAATTGATTTTCGCGATTTTGCACGGCATTTTTTGCAAGATTATTTGTTTTGTCTTGATTTACATGCTCTAGCCAATGGTACCCCTTTTTCAAAAATCCGGCTTTTTAGCACAAAACTAAATATCAAAGTAAAAGCGCCACCGCTTCTAATCAAATCTTATTTTCTGCCTCTAAACTTGCGGATCAGGTAGATGATAAGCCAAATGATAAGAGCTATTACTGCCAATACTATTATCAAAACAACTACTGGTCCTATATAGTGAACTGCTGATGGCTGCGTACTTCCAATGCTTTCTTGTCCTGCACCTTCAGTCTTGGCACTTCCTACAGGCTGCGCTGGTTCAGCAGGTATAGAAGTATCGCTACTTTCCTGCGACTGCGTACTTCCAGTAGATTGTGTAGAATCTGCTGGCTCAACTGTCTCTTCTTCCGCTTGTTCAGCAGTGGCTTCGGAATCATAGACTGGAGATTCTGTCATACCTTCGTTTGTGGCTAGCTCCGTCTCCTCCTTAGCTGTCTCGGTACTTTCGTAGTAAGCATCTTCCGCTTCCTCCACTGGTGCCTCTGCCGCTTCCTCGTATGCGCTCTCCGTCGCTGCTGGTGCCTCTGCTGCCTCTTCAGCTGGCGCTGCCGCCGGTGCTTCCATAGCGCTGTCACTCATTGATGGTGCGCTGGTGTTTGAAACGCCGCCTGTGATTCTGATAACAGCTGCGGTTCCCACAAGAAGAATTGCAAGCATAGCAACCATTCCGCCGTATCTCTTTATACCGTCTCCAAGGCGCTTCTTAAACGGAACCACCTTCGAACTTTCAACGACCTGATCACGCGCCTTATCTTCGCCACTCTCCAGCTCTTTTTCCAGATTCTGAAGGATGCGCTTTCTCATTTCATCATCGACTTTTACGTGTTCCATTACTCTTTGATATTTATTCAAAGTCGTATGCCTCCTTCAGTATTATTTTTAGTTTTTCTCTTCCCCTCAAAAGGTCGGAGCGGATCGTCGACTCCTTGCGGTCAAGAACTTTCGCGATCTCCGCTGTTGAATAACCCTCTTCGTAAAAGAGATGTATGACTTCCCTGTACTTCTCAGGGAGCTGTTTAACTGCGTCCCAGACAAAGGAAAGGTCTTCCTCGTCCTCAGCAACAAGCTCCTCCATGAGTTCATCTGTCTCTCTGTAATTGTTGTACTTTATCTTGTTCTTGCTGATATTGGCGGCAACCCTCAGTATCCAGGCCTTCTCATGCTCAGCGTTTTCAAAAGAAGGCGCTGCCTTTATATACTGGATAAGCGTATCCTGCAGGATATCCTCTGCATCGCTCATGTTGTGAACATAGGAATAAGCAAGACGAAGGACCTTGTCGCCATAGATATCAATGATCTGCCCTGCCCTCTCACAGGCGCTTTGGGTGGCACTGTCTGACTGCTCTTTAGCTGATGCCTTTATATCATCTGCTATATTTGCAAAAAGAAATATCTTTGAAGCAGCTCTTTTCATCAGAGCCTTAATGTTCCTGCCATCAGAATATATATCGAACAAAAGCCGCTCTGCTGGCCTTTCAAATCTAAGTGCGTAATCTGACATATTTTCCTCCCGGGGAACACTGCTCCCCGGGAGGAAGTATATCAAATATCAGCTTCTCTTTTCCACCATTCTTACCAGTGAAATGAACTCATCCTTGTAGTCGTCAGTGTTATCAAGCTCTTTATAACCATTGATGATGTCTCTGTAAGTCATAGTTCCTGCATAGTCGCTGTCCCCAAGGATCATTGCAAACTCAGATACAAGGCTGGCAAACTTAAAGTTTTCACTTACGTTCTCGCTGTAGGCATCTGCACCAACAACATATGATAAAAGCTCAGACTTATCTTTTTCAGGCTCTTTGTAGCGAATCTTGATAGTTGCATAGTCATCTGATCCATCGCTGTTTTCTGCAGGCTGGTACTTAAGATCGATTGCGCTTTCGCTGCCAGCTGGAACGATCTCATAGAGAGCTACAACGCTGTGACCTGAGCCAAGTTCTCCGCCGTCCTTCTTATCATTGTTAAAGTCCACTGCATCCATTTCCCTGTTTTCGTAGCCAATGAGCCTGTAGGAATTAACTGTAGCAGGGTTAAACTCAACCTGGAATTTAACATCTTTTGCAACTGTTACAAGTGTTGATGTCATCTCTTCTACAAGGACCTTTCTTGCCTCTATAAGAGAGTCAATGTAGGAGTAGTTGCCGTTTCCACAGTCAGCAAGTCTTTCCATCTTGTCATCCTTGTAATTGCCTTCGCCAAAACCAAGGACTGAAAGATAGATTCCCTGATCCTTCTTTTTTGAAATGAAGTCTTCAAGCTCATCAGGATCTGAGATACCAACGTTTAGATCTCCGTCTGTTGCCATGATGATACGGTTGTTTCCACCATCGATGAAATTCTCTTTTGCTATCTCATAGGCCATCTCCATGCCTCTCTCACCTGCAGTTGAACCATTAGCTTCAAGAGATCTGATGGCTTCTTTGATCTTTCTTTTTTCAGACATATCAGCGCCGTCAAGAACGACTTTTTCCTTGCTTGCGTAGGTTACGATAGATACTGTGCCTTCTCCAGGAAGATTATCAACAAGCTCGTTAAATCCCTTCTTTAAGAGCCCAAGCTTGTCCTCGTCGTCCATTGAACCTGATACATCAATGAGGAATACAAGATTGCTCTTTGGAAGCTGTCCGTCAAGCTTATCCTCAGCCTTTACTCCAACAAACATAAGCTCGTGGTCCTCATTCCATGGGCACCTTGAAACTTCAGTTGTAACTGCAAACTTCTCACCCTTCTTTGGACTCTTAAGATCATAGGAAAAGTAGTTAAGAAATTCCTCAGGTCTTACAGCATCGCTTGGGATATTTCTTTTCCCATATCCATCCTCGATCATGCGCCTTACATTGGCGTAGGATGCTGTGTCCACATCTGCTGCAAAAGTTGAAAGAGGCTGACCCTGGGATAAGAAAAAACCGTTCTCGTCAGGCTTATCGTAGGACTCGGTGTTGTACTCAGGAACAACTACGCAGTAGTCGCTATCTTCGTAAACATAGCACCCTTCAGTTTCAGCAGCCTTGGAAGCTCCCAAGGAATCGAATAATGAGCTTGCTGGTGAAGATGGGGCTGCCATCACAGGTTCCTCGCAGACTTCTGTGCTGTAGTCACCATAGCTTTCTGATGTAGCAGTGCTGTAGTAGCCGTTATCCTGTACGGGGTACTCAGCAGCAGTTTCAGTCTGATAGTTTCTGGCTGATCCGCATCCGGACAGATTTCCTGCCAGAAGTGCTGCCATTGTTAATGTGCCAATTAGTCTGTAGTTCTTTTTCATAATAAATTCCCTCCAATTGTGTTTTGGTAATTGCCTTTCTACCATGTACACAACTGAAGGGAATGATATGTTGCAAATTATTCAAATTTTTTTTAAAAATTTTTAGCACCTTACATCAAGGAAGTCAAACCTGCCATTTAGCTTGAGTTTTCTTGAATTTGCCGGGATGAAAAGGCAGTCGCCTTTATAGATATCTATGTAGTGGCGTCTTTCATCTTCATCCTGATAGCACACTGTTCCACAGCCATCAAAGCAAAGCAACACTCTGAAGGACAACTCATCTGCCTCATAAAAGACATCCTGTCTTCTCTCAGTATTTACCAGCATCCTGTTTACTTCGAAGTACTTACATCTTGATAAAAGCTCTTTTGCCACACCCGGTCCGTATCTCAAAACGCGGAGCTTCTGCCTTGGTTCCGGAAGTCCCTTAAGATTTGATACCTCCAAAGCCTTGTCTATATGAAGTTCACGAAGATTTCCATTTTTATCAACACGGTTATAGTCGTAGATCCTGTAGGTCAGGTTGCTGCTCTCCTGGATCTCAGCCACAAGGGCTCCAGCACCAATGGCATGTATGGTGCCTGACTCAATATAAAAGACATCGTTCTTTTTGATTGGCACGTACTGAAGATGCCTTTCAAGTTTTCCTTCATTTATATATGAAAGAAGGTCCTCTTTGGTGCAGTCATGCTTAAGGCCATACACCAGTCTCGCTCCTGCAGATGCATCAAGGACGTACCACATCTCGGTTTTGCCCCTCTGGCCGTTCTCATGCTCAAAAGCATATTCATCACTTGGATGAACCTGTACCGACAGATCAGACTTGGCGTCAATAAACTTGATGAGGATCGGTATCTCTTTTAATTCCTCATAGTGCTGGCCCAAAAACTCAGGATGCATACTGATGACATCCTTTAGAGTCATTCCGTCGAACTCTCCGCCTGACACTGTGCTAAGGCCGTCCGGGTGAGTTGAGCACTCCCAGGTTTCCGCCAGTGGATCCATATTTATTTTTTTGCTAAAGTCGTCATTAAGTCTCTGTCCGCCCCACAGATAGTCCTTACCTGCAGGCTTAAGCAGAAACGGAATGGCGCCCGATCTTTCTTTTCCCATATGATCCTATCACTCAAGCTCGAACTTCTGCTTGTCCTCTACAGAGATGTCACTTCCAAGCTGTATCTCCACAAGCTTTAGCTCAGTGTCCGCAAATACAGTGTGTCTGCAGCCTGCGCTCATGGTGATCACATCGCCGGGAGCAATGTTCTGCTCCATGCCGTCAACGACTGTGCGACCTGTGCCTGAGAGAACAACCCACACCTCGTCCCTGTTCTTGTGGCTGTGGTAGTTCATGGAATGACCAGGATTAAGGATGACCTTGATGGTCATGGCTGTGGGCTCAACATCCATTACCTGATAGCTGCCCCAGCTCTTTTCCGCGAACATGATCTGCTGATCGATGCCATCAACGTAAGGCTTGATGTAGGAACTCTGTTCCTTGTCTGAAACCAGGATTCCCTCTGGAGAAGCCGAAATGACAACGTCATGAAGGCCCATGGCGATAATAGGCACATTGAGCTCATTGAGGATGTGAACGCCCTCGCAGTTGTCGTTCATGATACCCTTACCCACAACGTTCTCAGTCATGGCCTCTGTCAGAGTGTTCCATGTTCCAAGATCCTTCCACTCTCCAGCAAATCTCAGAACCTGGATCTTGTCCTCTTTTTCTACAACAGCATAGTCAAAAGAGATTTTCTCCAAAGTCTCATACTTTGAAAAGAGATCCTGGTAGTCTGTAAAGTCAATAAGTTCGTGAGCTCTTTTAAGCACATATGAAAGCTTGTAGGCAAATACGCCGCCGTTCCACAAAGCACCCTTTGATATGTAGTCCTTGGCAACTTCTACTGTTGGCTTTTCTTTGAAAGTCTCAACATCTGAAGTGTCATCCTTGGTCTTGGGAATGATGTAGCCGTACTTCTCACTTGGGTAAGTTGGCTCGATCCCCATAAGAACAAGATTGGCCTCTCCCTTAGCTGCCTGATCGGAGAGCTTTTTAAGAGCCTCAAAATAGTCGTCCTCAACATAAGGGTCTACCGGACAAACCACCACTGGTTCGTTTGGATCAACTCCCATAACATCAACAAGATATGCAGTAGCCAGAGCAATTGCAGGAAAAGTATCTCTTCTGCAAGGCTCTACACTGATGCCAACATCAGTTCCGATCTGGTTGTGGATGGCAGAGATCTGACTCTTACTGGTTGCAATGGTTACAGTGGCATCAGCGTCAATCTTCTTGATCTTGCCATACATCCTCTGGACCATGGACTCGTAGGTTCCATCTTCATTCTTAAAGATCTTGATAAACTGTTTACTTCTTACGTCATTGGAAAGTGGCCACAGGCGCTTGCCTGATCCACCTGATAACAAAATAATATTCAAAGCGTGTTTCACCTTTCATAATTTGTTTTACTTTTAGTACTAGTTTAAAACAATCTCATATAGTATAACACATTCAACAGTCATAAAGAGTATTCCATTTTCGTTTCAAAGGTGAGAAAATATACTCACATTTACAACCAACAGGAAGGATGCCATTTAACAGACAGGCAGATGTTTTAAGAGCAACTTCTGATTCTGAATATCTTGAAGCGCTTTTTGAAGAATACAATAATTATGTCAAATAAACTTATTTCCTTTAAAGTCATCATAGCTTCTATTTCTACTCTTTTACTTCTTTCCGCATGTATAGGTTGTTCCGGGCAAGGTGATGGCAATTTCGACAACGCCTTTAACCACGCACTTAAGACCTCGGTCACCATAGACAGCGGGAAATTATCTGGCAGCGGAAATATCTGGAAGATTGGAAAAAAGACTATCACTGTGATAACAGCTTCTCACGTGATAGATGATAAAGAAGATATCACTGTATATTTCTGGAATGGAGATCATGCCAGTGCACAGGTCTTTACTAATAACGCTGAAAAAGACTACTGCCTTTTGACAGTAAAAGTGGATGATACAAAAAAGATTGATATTGAAGAGTTAAAACCCGCTAAAGCGCTCCCAGAGTCCGGTGCAAACATTTTCATGGTTATCCCAGATTACAACACTGCAAGCGCAGGACTTGTAGCAAGCCCAGAGACCTTTTCTGAAGATTTTAACCAGGATGTGATCTACTGCTATCTTGATGTCAATGAGGGCATGTCAGGTGGCGGACTCTTTGATTACAAGGGGCGGTACCTTGGTCTCCTCCTTGGCGGATCTGATGAGGGAGAAGGGGTATTTCTTAATGCAACTGATATACATTAGTAAACAATTAGGGCCGGTTCATAAGAACCGGCCCCATATTATTTAAGCTTGTAACATGAATCCTGTTGTTTTCTGTAATTATCCATTTCTCAACAGTGATAATATCCTGATATAACCTGTTGTTTTTCTGAATTGCTTATTTTCCAACAGTGAAAATATCTTGATATACCCTGTTGCGTTCCTGAATTGTTTGTTTTCCAACAGGAAAATCCCCCTGTTATACCCTGTTGTTTTCCTAAAACATTTGTTTTCCAACAGGAAACATGCTCTGTTATACCCTGTTGCTTTCCCAAAACATTTATTTTCCAACAGTGAAATCCCCCAACAAACCAAAAACAAACCAAAAACAAGCCAAAAAACTGTCCCAGTGGCTTGTCGGACGGCTTTTGTGACAGAGGGGACGGTTCTTTTGACACATTGCACGCAACGTGTCAAAAGAACCGTCCCCTCTGTCACAAAAGCCGTCCTTTTATCACACTTTGAAACAGCTGCCGCCAACGAATTCTCTGCAGATGGAGTTTCGTGGGAGCATTGAATTATCTACACTTACAAAGTAGTCAAGGAACTTCAAAAGGCGCTTGGCCTCATAATACTCTGGTTCATCCTTCTCAATCGAAAACAGCAACGGCTCAGCATACTGCTTGATTACAGCAAGCTCATAGATCTGGGCTGAGTTGAACATGGCGTCGGCTTCTTCCTGGAATGGGAAGATGTTAGCCTCTTCTCCTGCTCTTACAGAAGGCCACATGCTGATAGTCTTCTTGGCAGAAGCGCCTCTTGTCCTTGCATCTCTTACAATTCTTCGAAGGAGCCTTCCGTCAGTGGTCGCAATCCTGTTGTGGTCGTCAATGCTCAGTGTTGTAAGGCAACTTATGTATATCTTGTACTTGGACTCAGCAGGAAGTGAATAGCTCATCTTCTCATTAAGTCCATGGATACCCTCTATTACCAGAATATCGTTTTTACCAAGCTGCAGATAATCGCCGTTCATCTCTCTCTTGCCTGTCACAAAGTTAAACTCCGGCATTTCGACTCTCTCGCCATTAAGAAGCCTTGTCATATCCTTGTTAAACTGCTCAACATCAAGAGCCTCAAGGCACTCAAAGTTGTAGCTTCCATCTTCGTTAAGAGGAGTGTCCTCTCTGTTTACAAAATAATTATCAAGGCTTATTGGGTGAGGATTAAGGCCGTTTGATCTTAGCTGTATTGAAAGTCTGTTGGCAAAGCTGGTCTTACCAGATGAGCTTGGTCCTGCGATCATTACAAACTTAACATCAAGGCGCTTAAAGATATCCATTGCAATCTCACCGATCCTGCGCTCCTGAAGAGCTTCCTGAACAAGGATCATGTCTCCGATCCTGCCAGAGCAGATCATATTGTTAAGGTCGCCTACGTTCTCAATGCCCATCATGCTGCCCCAGTCACTTGAGAGCATCATGGTGCTAAACAGCTTTTCTCTTGGCTCAGATACAATGAGCTTTTTGGTGTTCTGTCTTGTTGGCAGAGTAAGTAAAATTCCATCGTGATACTTCTGAACCTTGAACTTCTCTATGTAGGAAGTGTTAGGCAGCATGTATCCGTAAAAATAGTCATAGAAACCATCCAGCTTGTAGACGTTGATCTCAGAGCTTCTTCTGTACTTAAGAAGCCTTACCTTGTCCATCATGCCCTGTTTTCTGAATATCTCCACTGCCTCATCAAGTGGATAAACCTTCTTGGTGATAGGAAGAGCGGCATCAAGTATCTCTGCATATCTGTCGGAAATCTTTTTTACCAGTTCCTTGGTAACATTGATGCCTCTTATGGTGCAGTAAAGGCCATTGCCAATAGTAAAATCAGCCTTTAAGGAGACGCCGTTTTTACTGCCTCCAGTCACATCGATCACAGCCTTGATCAGGATCATAAGGCCTGTTCTTCTCATGGTCTTAAAGCCGATGTTATCTTTGAATGTGATAAAAGACAAAACGCCATCCTTCTTCACAGTCTTCATAAGCTCCCGGATCTTGCCGTTAAACATTACTGCGGCAATCCTGTCGTCATAGTACTTCTGATATTCCTTAGCAATTTCTTCAAAGGTAGTGCCCTTTTCGTAGTCTTTTTCTGCTCCATTAATAGTAATCTTAGGCATACTCTTTTCTCCTTGTCAGTCAAAAAAGTCTAGAAGTAATTCTATGTCACTAAGCTCAGTAGCAACTTCCCTGAACCTGTCAGGGTGCTGATCTTTATTTAAACTAGTAATTATTGAAGAGCCAACTTCCCTGCCATGCTGTAAATATGACTTTAAAAGTTCATCTCTTCTAAGAATATTGTAAAGGCCATATTCATCGGAAAGTCTCAGCGCGTCATCCCTGCTTACAGCCAGCTCTCCCACAAGTTTTTCAAGGGAAGCCTCGTATTTTTTCCCATCTCCTGTGAAACTGACTACCATAGGAAAATAGTACTTGCCGTCCTCAAAAACCATGTGTTCGTCTACTATCTCAAAACCCCTGCCTCTCATGTAACCACGAAACTCCGGGATATCTGACTGTGGCTGCAATACTCCGGCCTCTATCCCAAGGGCTGTGATATCTCTTTTTTCGAGAATGCTCAGCATGAGCTTGCCGCCCATACCTGCTATCACCAGAGAATCAGCCTCTCCTGCTTTAAGGCCCAAAAGTCCGTCTGAGAGCCTTACCTGTACCTTGTCTGCAATACCAAATTCCGCCACGTTGCTTGCGGCTGAAGATAATGGACCCTTTCGCAGATCCATGGCTATGGCGCTTTTGGAAATCCCAGCAAGGACCAGATACATGGATACATATCCGTGGTCACAGCCCACATCTGCAGTGCAGGAAAATGAGTCAAAGTTTAACGTCCCCATTGACTCACCAACAGTTATCAGCCTTTCCGACATTCTGCCCTTTAGAACATCTAATCTGTTGTCCATATAGTTTTCCTATCAGTTTTATCAGTCGAGGTAATCCTTGAGCTTGCGGCTGCGGCTTGGATGACGGAGCTTACGAAGTGCCTTTGCCTCGATCTGTCTGATACGCTCACGGGTTACGTTGAACTCCTTACCAACCTCTTCAAGGGTTCTTGCTCTTCCATCGTCGAGACCAAAGCGGAGGCGAAGTACCTTCTGCTCACGCTCTGTAAGAGTATCAAGAACCTCAACCAGCTGCTCTTTAAGCAGTGTAAATGCTGCAGCATCTGCAGGTACAGGAACGTTGTCGTCCTGAATGAAATCACCAAGATGGCTATCTTCCTCCTCACCGATAGGAGTCTCAAGAGAAACAGGCTCCTGGGAAATCTTGAGGATCTCACGTACTCTCTCAACTGGAAGGTTCATCTCTTTTGCAACTTCCTCTGGAAGTGGCTCACGGCCAAGCTCCTGAAGAAGCTGACGGCTTACACGGATGAGCTTGTTGATGGTCTCAACCATGTGCACAGGGATACGTATTGTTCTTGCCTGGTCTGCGATAGCTCTTGTGATAGCCTGTCTGATCCACCATGTAGCGTAGGTTGAGAACTTGAATCCCTTTCTGAAATCGAACTTCTCAACGGCCTTGATAAGACCAAGGTTGCCTTCCTGGATAAGGTCAAGGAACAGCATTCCTCTTCCTACATATCTCTTTGCAATACTTACAACAAGACGAAGGTTGGCTTCTGCAAGGCGCTTCTTGGCTTCATTGCCTTCGTAAACTGCCTGCTCAAGCTCTTTCTTCTTGGCAGCTGAGAGCTTGTTCTTGCCCTCGTCCTCAGCAAGTGTCTTCTCAGCGTCAATTCCTGCCTCCATAGCCTTGGCAAGATCGATCTCCTGCTCAGCTGTAAGAAGAGGTACCTTACCAATCTCCTTAAGGTACATTCTGACAGGATCCTCAATGCTGATACCATCAGGCACTGACAGGTCGATATTCTCCATATCAACCTCGTCCTCATCTGTAAGGACCATATCGTCATCGTCAGGAATATCATCATCAGTATCTGATACTCTAAGAACGTCTATTCCGGAATTTTCTAAAACTTCAAGGACATTATCGAGCTGTTCCTCGTTAAGCCCCATATCTGCAAAGAAATCGCTGATCTCAGCATACTCAAGAACGTTTTTCTTTTTCTTGGCAAGCGCAAGGATTTCCTTGATCTTCTGGTTAAAGAGCTCCCTGGTTGCCTCATCAAGCTCTCCATCTGCAGCTGCTGCAGGTGCTTCTTCGGTCTTTGCAGCCTTTCCTCTTGTCTTCTTTGCTGGCTTTTCCTCTGCTGGCTCTGAAGCCTTCTTGGATGCCTTGGAAGCCTTAGCTGGCTTTTCTTCTGCAGCTGCTTCCTTTGCTGCCTTCGTAGTCTTCTTTGCAGGTGCCTTAGCTTCTTCAGCTGCCTTAGCTGCCTTTGTGGTCTTCTTAGCAGGCTTTTCCTCAGCTACTTCTTCAGCTGCTTTCTTGGAAGTTTTCTTCTTGGTATCTTCCTTCGCAGTAGCCTTAGTAGCAGTAGCCTTAGCAGTTTTCTTTGCAGGTGCCTTTGTTTCTTCCTTGACAGCCTTTGTTGTCTTAGCTGCCTTGGTCTTCTTCTCTGTTTCTTTTGCTGTATCCTTCTTAGTTGCCATTTTTACTCTTTCCTTTTCTATAGTTTATTTAGTCGTCAGGAGAAATATCTGCGTGAGATAGTTTTTCCAGTTCTTTCTTGCCCTGTATGGTTTTTGTCAGATACTCAGGGTCATCAAGTTTAAGTTCCTTTTTCTGGCGTTCATATCCAGAGTGCTTGACTGAGTAGATGATATCCCTAAAGGCTTTGCGCCTCTGCTCTTTAGTCTCGATCTCCACCAGGTTGGTATTGAACATCTCAGCTACCTGCCGGTGTTCTTCCTCGTCTGTGAAGTGATCAAGCACTGATGCCGGTGAAAAGTTCCCGGCCTCCAAGCCTTTAAAAAGCTCTTTTGCAACACTTCTGTATAGATCATCTGAGAAATCCTCAGGTGTTACCCATTTTGTGACCTTAGGGAAAATTGCAGGTTCATCCGAAAGCCAGGTAAGTAGGAGCCTCTGGTTTTTCCTTGCTCCATCGTCCGGACTCTTTTTTACTGCTATTCCGGATTTTGGTCTTTCTATCTGTCTTACTCCGCCGCCTCTTGCAGCAGTATCAGCTACAAGCCTTCGAAGGTCATCTATGGCAAAGCCAAATCTTGCTGCCACAGCTTCAATATAGTTTTCTCTCTCGAGAGCCTCTTCAAATTCGCAAAGCTTGCCTGCCAGTTCCCTCTGGAACTCGGTCTTGGACACAGGATCATTAAAATCATATCTGGACTGCATGACCCTGACCTCAAAAAAGAAGGTGTTCTCTGCGTTTTTGATCCTCTCTTCGAAAGCCTCTCTGCCCTCGTTTTTAATGAACTCGTCCGGGTCCTTGTGGGGACGAAGATCAAGTACCTTGCCCTTAAGTCCCGCATCCTTAAGAATGCCAATTCCGCGAAGAGCTGCCTTGGTTCCCGCTTCATCGCTATCGTAGGACAGTATCACAGTGTCTGTGTACCTCTTAAGGATCATTGCCTGACCTGGAGTAAAAGCCGTTCCAAGGGAGGCAACTGCCATGTCAAATCCCGCCTGGTGCATGGCTATAACGTCCATGTAGCCCTCGCAGATTATCATGTATCCAGCCCTTGAATTCTTGGCGTAGTTAAGTCCAAAGAGATTTCGGCTCTTATCAAATATCGGAGTCTCAGGTGAGTTTAGGTACTTGGGCTTGGCATCTCCCATAACTCTTCCGCCAAAGCCAATGACCTTGCCTGTTGCATCCATTATAGGGAACATGACTCTGTTCCAGAACTTGCCTGAAGTGCCTCTCTTTTCATCAAAGGAAGCAAGCCCCGCCTCGATTATCTGTGTATCCGAATATCCGAGCTTTTTAAGATGAACCACAATATCACTGGAATTAAGCCCTGAATAGCCAAGGCCAAAGTGCTTAATGGTATCATCAGTCAATTCCCTCTTTCTAAAGTACTCAAGTCCCACCTGGCCTTCAGGCCTTTTGAGATTTAAGTAATAGTACTTGGCAGCCTCCTTATTGATGTCAAACAGGATCTGCTTTTTATCCCGAAGAGCCCGGGCCTTCGGCGAATTGTCCTCTTCAGGGAGCTTGTAGCCCACCCTGTCTGCCAGCTGCTTAAGTGCTTCTGCAAATGTTAAGTTGTCATATTTCATCAAAAAAGTGATCACGTTACCGCCGGCTCCGCAGCCAAAGCAATAGTACATCTGCTTGCCTGGTGACACGGAAAACGAACCGGACTTCTCATTGTGGAAAGGGCACAGGCCAAAATAGTTGGCTCCCTTTTTCTGAATATGGACATACTGCCCTATCACATCCACAATGTCATTGCGCGACCTGACTTCTTCTACAATCTGATCTGAATAGCGCAATTTCTTTTCCCCATTTCAATACTTTATAGAACTGTCCAGGATTTTGGAATGTAGACCTCCTGGAAGGTGGCAACTGCGTATCTGTCTGTCATTGAGCTTACATAATCGCAGACTATACGCTCTCTTGAAGCCTCGCCCCTGTCCATCATCTCCTTAAGATAGTCAGGAAGCTGGTCGATGTGTCCCACATAGTAGTGGTATAGGATCTTGATCATGTCATCGACCTTGGTCTCCTCCCCCTTAGCCACCGGATTAGTATATACTCTCTCAAACATAAAATGCCTAAGAGCGTGGAATGCCTCATAGACTTCCTCTGACATCCTGATGTCATCCTTGTCCATGCTGTTGGCTATGATATCGTGAATAAAACCGTCAAGCCACTCTCCCTTGGTGTGTCCCAAAACCCTGGTGATAGAATCCGGAACATCGCTCTCTTCAATGATCCCGCCTCTTATGGCATCGTCCATGTCGTGGTGCATGTAAGCGATCTTGTCAGAAAGACGCACAACCTTGCCCTCAAGGGTTCCTGGGGTTAAATCCATCTCATGATTTACGATCCCATCGCGAACCTCCCAGGTAAGGTTAAGACCCTTGCCATAGTTCTCAAGCTTCTCAACTATTCTAAGGCTCTGCTCGTTGTGCTTGAATCCTTCAGGACACTCAGCATCGAGAGCTCTCTCTCCAGCATGACCAAAGGGTGTATGTCCCAGGTCATGACCAAGAGCAATGGCCTCCACCAGGTCTTCATTTAACCTAAGTGCCTTGGCAATAGTCCTGGCATTTTGTGAAACCTCAAGGGTATGAGTCATACGGGTCCTGTAATGATCTCCGTCTGGAGACAAAAATACCTGGGTCTTATCCTTGAGACGCCTGAATGACTTAGAATAAAGGATCCTATCGCGATCTCTCTGGAAACAAGGCCTGATATCACAGGGTTTTTCTTCTTTTTCTCTTCCCTTGGAATTCATGCTAAGACAAGCATGTGTGCTTAAGATCTGAGTTTCTCTTTCTTCAAGTTTCTCACGTATCTTCAATGCTGTTCTTCTTTCTCAGGTAGATTATGAGGACAAAAAAAGTCCCACATCTGTTATTATTCGACGTGGGACTTCAAAATCCTTTTTATTTATAGAAAATTTATTTTGTCCATTCACTTTTGCGGCTCTCATACTGATCATTTATCCATGCTACAGCCGCTTCAAAGCCCTCCTGAGACACATCAAAATTCTCGGAGGTCATCAGATCCTTGTCAGTATTTGCATAGGAATAAGGCTCTGGCCACACGGTAGCCATAAGTGTCGCCGGACCTCTGTCTTCCTTCTTTACGAAAAAGACATTCTCCAGCGGTTCTCTTGCCAGCCTGTATCTCATTCCCTTGTGACTGCCAAAGTACGCCTCTCCATATTCATAATGCGTCAAATTAAAAAAGCTTGATAACTCAATTTCCATATTTTAAAAAACTTCCCATCTGCTGCCATTTTGCGCAAGAGCGCAGCAATCATCTGAATCTGCTAAAGAACTGCGCCATAGGTCCAACTGTGGCCTGAAGATCAGTGATCGCCTTATTGAGTCCTTCAAAATCAATACCAGCCATATTATTAACAGCCTGTGTAAGCGGCTCAGTATTATCATTGACCAGCTGATTTAAATTCTTACTAGCCTCTGTCATCTCCGCAACCATGGCATTGATATTCTCAACAGAACTGCTGGCATCTGCCACCATCTGGTCAATATTGGTAAGCGTCATGGTCACCTTTGGCACAAGCACCACCATAGCCACAAGCACAACTACAAATATACCAACCGTAGCCAGTGTCGTTATTCTCTGTAAAAAGAGCTGTTTCTTGCCGATGCGAACCAGCGCTGCAATGTCCTGCTGGCTTACTGCGTCTGCTACTACAGTATTATCAGATGCAGGCACAGGTAGTTGATCAACTTCTGTCTCCTGAACATCTTTGATATTCTCATTATCGCTCATATCGTATACCCCCTTAGCTAAGATTATACATCAAAAATAAAATACAGGGCTGTGAAAATTCACAGCCCTGCCACTTAGTTCTGGTGGTACTCCTGCAGTGACTTGATGTGGCCGCAACCCTTGGCCTTGACTTCGGTGATACCTTCAGCTGCTGCCTTAGCTGCTGCTACAGTTGTAATGTAAGGAATGCGGGCCTTAATTGCTGCGCGGCGAAGATATCCGTCGTCGTGCTCTGCCCCCTTTCCGATTGGTGTATTGATCACAAGCTGCACATCACCATTCTTGATCACATCCTCTACGTTTGGCCTTCCGCCTTCGTAGTTCTTCATGATCCTGACTGCATCAATGCCTGCTTCTACTATGTTCTCAAAGGTCTTGCCTGTGGCGTAGATCTTGAAGCCCTCATCCGCAAAGGCTCTTGCAATATCTGCAGCCTCTGGCTTGTCCTCAGAATTAAGTGAAATAAGTACTGCTCCCTCAAGCGGAAGTGCAGCTCCTGCTGCCTCCTCGGCCTTAAAGAATGCTTCGCCAGGAGTTCTTGCAAGTCCTAAAACTTCTCCAGTTGAACGCATCTCAGGTCCAAGTACCGGGTCAACTTCAGGGAACATATTAAATGGGAATACTGCCTCTTTTACTCCGTAGTAAGCTGGCTCATCCTTGGACTTATTGTCAATAAGCCCCTGAACAGGTGAAGGTCTTCCAGTAAGCTGTGATGTGATAATATCTGTAGCTACTGGTACCATCTTTATTCCGCAAACCTTGGATACAAGAGGAACTGTTCTTGATGCTCTTGGGTTAGCCTCAAGAACATATACAGTGTCGTCCTCGATGGCATACTGCATGTTCATAAGACCAACTACGTTCATCTCAACAGCGATCTTTCTTGTATATTCCTCTATGGTGCGAAGGTTCTTTTCAGAGATGTGCTTGGATGGAATGATGCAGGCTGAGTCTCCGGAGTGGATACCAGCAAGCTCGATGTGCTCCATAACAGCAGGTACAAAGGCCTGTTTTCCATCACTTATGGCATCTGCCTCGCACTCAAGTGCGTTGTGAAGGAATCTGTCAATAAGGATAGGTCTGTCAGGTGTTACGCCAACAGCTGCCTTCATATAGCCTTCCATGCTCTCTTCGTCTCTTACGATCTCCATTCCTCTTCCGCCAAGGACAAAGGAAGGACGTACCATTACGGGATATCCGACTCTTGCAGCGATCTCCTTTGCGCCTTCTACGTCAGAAGCCATTCCTGACTCTGCCATAGGGATACCCAGCTTTTGCATCATGATGCGGAACTGGTCTCTGTCCTCTGCAAGATCGATAACCTCAGGAGTTGTACCAAGGATGTTGACGCCCTCCTCCTTGAGCTTGGCTGCAAGGTTAAGAGGTGTCTGTCCTCCAAACTGAGCGATAACTCCAACAGGCTTCTCTTTTCTGTAGATCTGAAGAACATCCTCAAGAGTAAGTGGCTCAAAGTACAGTGTATCTGATGTATCATAGTCAGTTGAAACTGTCTCTGGGTTACAGTTTACAATAATGGTCTCAAATCCAAGCTTCTTAAGGGCAAGCGCTGCATGTACACAGCAGTAGTCAAATTCAATACCCTGACCGATCCTGTTAGGACCTCCGCCAAGGATCATGATCTTCTTGGAATCACCTGATCCCATGTTCTTAGGGTTCTCAAGGTTTGCGCCTCTCTTATAGGTTGAGTAGTAGTAAGCTGCCCCTTCAGTACCATATACGTGAACGCCGTCCCACTCCTCATTAAGGCCCTGTTTATCTCTTGTATTTCTGATATCATCCTCAGAAACATCAAGTATCTGGGAAAGATATTTATCTGCAAAACCATCTTCCTTAGCCTTAAGCAGTGCATCTTCTGAAGGAACCTGTCCCTTAAACTTTGAAACCAGCTCTTTTTCTTCATCAACAAGCTCTTTAATCTCGTTAAGGAAATAGTGCTTAACCTTGGTTATATCAAAGAGCTCATCAACAGTGATACCCTTCTTAAGTGCCTCATATATAAGGAAATATCTCTCTGAGGAAGCATCCTTGAGCATACGAAGGAGCTCAGTCTTGTCCATCTCCTCGTATTTTTTTACGTTGCCAAGGCCGTATCTGCCCTTTTCAAGAGACCTGATAGCCTTCTGGAAAGCTTCCTTGAAGTTCTTGCCAATGGACATAACTTCGCCCACGGCTCTCATCTGTGTTCCCAGCTTGTCCTCTACGCCGTGGAACTTCTCAAATGCCCAACGGGCAAACTTAACAACAACGTAGTCACCATTTGGAACATATTTATCAAGGGTTCCAAACTTGGAATCCGGTAGTTCTGAAAGTGTAAGTCCTGTGGCAAGCTTGGCTGATACAAGGGCAATCGGGAAGCCTGTTGCCTTACTTGCAAGGGCTGATGAACGGGAAGTACGAGGGTTGATCTCGATAACAACGATCCTGCCAGTCTTAGGGTCATGGGCAAACTGTACGTTGGTTCCACCGATAACACCGATGTGCTCAACAATCTTGTAGGCCTGGCGCTGAAGCTCTTTCTGAAGGTCCTCAGAAATTGTCAGCATAGGTGCTGTACAGAAGGAATCACCTGTGTGAACACCAACAGGGTCAACGTTCTCGATGAAGCATACGGTGATCATGTTGTTGTCCTTGTCTCTTACAACCTCAAGCTCAAGCTCTTCCCATCCAAGGATTGACTCCTCAACAAGAACCTGGTGGATGATAGATGCTGCAAGGCCTCTTGCGCATACAGTCTGAAGCTCTTCCTTGTTGTAAACAAGTCCGCCGCCTGCGCCGCCCATGGTGTATGCAGGACGAAGAACTACAGGGTAGCCAAGTTCGTCAGCTTCAGCCAGGGCCTCTTCGATGCTGTAGCAGGCCTTTGATCTTGCCATATCAATGCCCAGCATGTCCATGGTCTTTTTGAACTCAGTTCTGTCTTCGCCTCGCTCAATTGCGTCAACCTGGACACCTATTACCTTAACGTTATATTTTTCGAGGACTCCTGCCTTATATAGCTCAGAGCACAAATTAAGACCAGATTGTCCGCCTAAATTAGGGAGTAATGCATCTGGTCTTTCTTTTTCAATAACTGCCGCAACGCGCTCGACATTAAGCGGCTCAATATAAGTCTTATCAGCCATCTCCGGATCAGTCATGATAGTTGCCGGATTGGAGTTAACCAAAACAATTTCATACCCAAGGCTACGAAGGGCTTTGCACGCCTGTGTCCCTGAATAGTCAAATTCACAAGCCTGTCCGATAACGATAGGCCCTGAACCGATTATAAGTACTTTGTGGATATCTGTTCTCTGTGCCATTTTATTCCTCCCCGATTAATCTTTTTCCATCCCTACAATTCTATTATTCAATCGGCACAAAGACAAGTATAAAAATATTGATATTATTTAATCTCTTTTAGGATATTTTCCATGGCCTCATAGTCCTCTTTTTCGTAGCAATTTCTTAATTTTGTAATGGTCTGTACATGCTGCTCAGAAAAAGAAAAGTCCTCCATCTCTTTAAAGGTCTTACTTAGGAAATCCTTGTTCTTTTCCTTTGCTCCGGCTTCCAGCGCAGTATACATGCTCTTTATAAGGATTTCCCCAAGGTCCTCATTTGAGACCACATGGTCTCCCGCTGCCGAACCCACTTCCTCCTCCATTGCATCTTCCGCCTTCACAGGATTCTTTTCATAGTACCTTTCAAGAGGCTCTTTAAATCCCAATAGCTCATCCATCAGGCTGTCATGGTTCTTTCTGATAAAAGAAATATCTCCAGCCTTACCTGCCATCTCCAAATCCTCAGCATCCTTAGAAAGCTTCTGCGCCCCTACAAGGCGGGCAGAACTCTTTAGAGCATGGACCTTGGTGGTATAGCTTTCAAAGTCCTCATTTTTGTAGTAATCTTCAAGCTCTTTGGCCTTCTCTTCAATGGAGTTATAGAAGATTGGGAGCACAGACAAAAATGACTCCTCAGAGCCACTGTTTTCAATGGCAAGATTCTTATCAATGCCTTCGATTCCTTCAAACCATTCTTCTTTTCTGACAGAAGCTTCCTTCCCCTTGGTCGCAGGATTCTTTTCATGTACCGGAACCGGTAAATTCTCATCGTATGAAACCAGCTTTTCGAGATTATAAACGCGGTCTGTCTCATCCATATACATTATTCCAAATGCACCAGAACCACAGCTGATGGACATAACAGCACTGGCCTTTTGGAATATCACATTCTTAAACGGGAATCTCAAAAGAACTTTTTCCTTGATCTTTTCGAGCATCTCTTCCGGTATTCCGCTATAAGTGATAAACACAAAGTCAGGATTAGGCTTAGCATATCTTGGGATAGCATATTCTATGTACTTTTTATATCCTTTCCAGGTGTCCCCAAAATGAGCTCTGTCAAGCCTGAAAACGCCGTCTTTTACCAGCATGAAAGGCTTCATTCCTATGGACTGCATAAAGCCATAGGTTCCCTTGCCCACAAATCCTCTTCTGTAGAGGACTCCCGGGTCACTGGCCACAAAGCTGCAGTGAATATTCTTTTTGATCTTATTAAGCTCTCCTATTATCTTGCCTGGAGTAAGGCCCTGTCCTGCCATATGATATGCCAAAAGAGCCATGATACCCATGGCACTTGAGTTAATCCCAGAGTTGAATACATAAACATTCCCGTAAGCCTTGGCAGCCTCTTTTGCATTCTCATACTCTTTGCTGACTTCTGCTGAAAGGGTAATGTGAATGACCTGATGGGACTTTTTGAGCTCTTTTTCAAAAAACTGCTCAAACTCAGCAGTAGAAGGCGGTTCTGACAAAAAGTGCTTACCTTCATCCATGTAGCGAAGCACTTCATCGGGATCAGCTTCTATTCCATCATAATATTCCCTGCCCTCAGAAAGTATCTTAAATGGAATGGCATCAATCTGAAGGTTCTTAAGGATAATATCCGGAAGATCACACATGCTGTTTATAGTGATGGCAATAGGAATCTTTCTGGTGTAACCCTTTGAAGACTTGGACTGAGATCTTAGTGTTTCAGCGCCAGTCTGGCGGGTCACAATATTCTCAGGAAGATGGGACAAAATAGTCTCTTCAAGCTGCTGTCCGGATACCGGCTTTACAAGATAGCCGTCAAATCCACTGGATGAGTAAAGCTCCCTGTTCTCACTTCCTGCATTGGCTGTAAGAGCTATGATGGGAACGTGATTATTTCTGCCTCCAGCCTGCTTTCTGATCCTCTGCATACACTCTATTCCATCCATACCAGGCATGAGATGATCCATAAGAATGATGTCATACCTTATGTTAGCAGTCATGGACAGAGCTTCTTCACCGCTATCTGCTGTGTCTATGCCCATTCTGGTTCCAATAAGAAGTTTTTTCTCAACCTCAAGGTTCATCTCATTGTCATCGACAATAAGTACTTTTGCCTCAGGGGCTGTAAAGCTTACTTCGTAGTCTCTGCCTGATGCAGTACTTCCATAGTTGGTAATATCTATTTCCCCAACTGCCATTGGGTTAGATATCTTTTGCCATAAGGAAACAGTAAAGGTAGACCCTTGCGTATAGACGCTGCTGACAGTTATATCTCCGTCCATAAGCTCCACCAGCTGCTTTACTATAGAAAGACCAAGGCCTGTACCTTCGATCTTAGTGGTATTTTCTTCATCCACTCTCTGGAAAGCATTGAAAATATAGGGAAGAGTGTCCTGCTTTATGCCCATTCCCGTATCAGTTACAGTAAACAGGATATGAACAGAATCATCCCTTATATCCTCTTCTTCCATATGGAAGGTCACAGCACCTTCCTTCGTGTACTTTACGGCGTTGTTCAGGAGGTTGACCAGGATCTGCTTGATGCGCATTTCATCCCCAAAGAGTTCTCTTGGAATTGAGGGATCGATCTCCACCTTAAATTCAAGGCCCTTCTGCTCAGCCCTTAGCCAGATCATGTTTACAATATCTGAAACCAGTGTGGCTACACTGTAGTTTACAGGCACAATATCCATTCGTCCGGCTTCGATCTTGGACAGGTCAAGGATATCATTAACAAGGGCAAGCAGCATCTTTCCTGCCCCCTGAATATTAGCCGCATCCTTTACTATTTCATCAGATGCATCCTCCTGGCGAAGGATGATCTCATTAAGACCAAGGATCGAGTTGATGGGAGTCCTGATCTCATGGCTCATACTGGAAAAGAATCTGTTCTGTGATTTATTAAGTTCCTCAACCTTTTTGGTCTCTTCTTTAGCTCTTTTGTTCTCAGCCATAAAGAGCCACTCAACGAACCACACCATTACGCAGCAGATGATGCCCACAAGTATGACAGAAATAAGAGAGTCAATGTAGTACATTCTCTCCGAGTGGTGAATGATCCTCTCAGGATGAAAATAGCCATCAAGATAAAAGCCTATGGTTTCCGCCGTTATAATGGCCAGCATAACCGGCTTCCATTTTCCAGAAACTACAAGTCCAGTGTAAAGATAAGCAAAGATGATCCATACAGCGCCGCCACCTCTTATGCCACCGCCGTAGTAAAAAACTATTGGAAGGATCACCGCCAGGATTGCAACTACCGTAAGCCTTACTGCGCTTATTACCCTGTTCCTTTTAATAGCCAGAACAGTCATTATAGGCGCAACAACAGCAGTGACAGCAAGCGTCGTGATCTCCACTATGTTTTCACCGGTAATGATATCTCCAATAAGTGCCAGTGCTATGAAGAATACAGTTATGAATGTCAAAAGTATATAAACTCGGTCTCTAAAACTTCTGGAAGGATCCTTAAGGCCATCGACCATTTTCCTAAACATCTTGATCATCAGCGCTTACCTCCCCTGTTTCCAGCCTTGCCCTCAGTCACTACGCGCTGCATCACTCTCTCAAAATCGCTGATAATGATAGGCTTAGAAATAAAGCCATCGAAGCCTTCTCTTAGGAACATCTCCTTCGCTCCGCTGACTGCATTGGCAGTTAAGGCCACAATGGCCACCTTTTTACCATCTCTTTCTGCCGCACTTCTTATCCTCTTCATGGCCTCAACACCATCCATCTGAGGCATCATGTGATCCATGAAGATCACGTCGTAGTCATTTCTGTCAAACTTGTCTATCGCTTCAATACCGCTGTCTGCAGTATCTATGATCATCTTATATTCTTTGAAAAGACCTGTAGCCACAACAAGATTCATTGGCTCATCATCCACAACAAGGGCCCTTACACCTTCAAGATCAGGCTTTTCAAGGTTCTCTTCAAAAGAGACTACATTGCCGCTGGTGGTGCCATTTAATACCTGAACGATTGAAAGTCCATAAACAGGTTTCCTTATGACAATTGCCCTGGTGTCTTTTTTAGCCTCATAATCCTCCTCAGCTGTTACGGCCAGCACAATATTTCTATCAAGTTCATTTTCAAAGTAGTCCCTGTCGTGTTCATACTCCGCATCGCCCACAAACACATGAGTTATATCGCCTCTTGCAATGAGCTTTTTAAACTCATCAATGTTGCTTGCGAAGAACAGATTGTGACGAAGGCCTCTTGCAAGGTTCTCAGACATATTCTTGTACATAAGTCCAAGGCCAGGCACCTCATATCTGCTCAGCCAGTTGTAGATAACAACATTTATAAAGCTGCCTGTATTTATGGACATGCAGGGAGATGGGTCAATAACCTCCTGGAAGATACTGATCCTTACAGTAGTGCCCATATTTTTCTGGCTCTCTATCTTAACAAAGCCGTCCATACTGCGGACAAGTCCAAGAACTACTGAAAGCCCAAGGCCGATACCTCCGGTACTTCTATCTCTCTTTTTGTCAGCCTGATAAATGCCCTTTGTTATCCTGCTCAGGTCCTTTTGGCTCATTCCAACACCGGTATCTGAAACTTCAATAATGAGGTTTACACCGTAGTCTTTTTTATAGGCAGTTATTTTAAGACAGGCTCCGCCCTTTCTTGTGAACTTAAATGCATTATCAAGAAGGTGGCTTATGATCTTGTGGATCTTTTTCATGTCACCCTTCATAACGGCTGGAACTTCAGGATCAAGGTCAACAACGAAATCAAGATCCGTCTCACTTCTCATGGTGTTATACCCGATAAGCACATCATTAAGAAGCGAAGTGATCATATATCTCTCATTTTCTATAATGACGTTCTGCCTCTGGATCTCACTGTAATCCTGAATATCTTCTATCTGGTGGGATATTCGAAGTCCTGCATTTTTTATGGTCTGTATATCTTCTCTGCGTTCTCTTTTCAAAATAAGGTCTGTAAGACCATTTATTACGTTGATAGGGGTACGAAGCTCATGGGAGAGATTGACAAGAAAATCTTCCATGTCATGGTCATTGGATCTTATGGTGTTTTCCAGCTTGTCCACAGCTGAATTACTCTCCAATATCTTCTCTACAATAGTCTTAAGTACGATGTACAGACAGACCATAGAGATCACATGCAAAAGTACTCTTGATATGGTCATAGAGTCAAAGACAAACTTATCCCGCCTTGCCATCACTATCTGAGTCAGCACCAGGATCATGAACTCAATGATGATGAGCCTCATGAAGTCAATTCTCTTTATCAGGGCAGCAACAGCCATAAGAAGCGCAGCGACTACATACAGGTCAAAAAAGCTGCTCTTGTGAACTCCATGGAAAAAAGCTATGAACATGGAAAAGATCAGATAGAAATCCTCTCTGAACCTGGCAGATCCTTTCTGGGTCACGTGCATCCACCAGGCGCCAACAACTCCAGCAATGATAACTGGAGGCATCCAAAATTCCCACCCCTGGGTTGCGCTCTCAAGGATGGCTCCGACGCCTGCAATTGAAAGTATTGCGACTACGGTATTATGGGTCTTTATGGTCTGTTGATGATTATCTCCCACAGTTTGCTGCTCCTTTAATGGCCATTTTTGCTCTCTCTGTCCTTTACCAAAAGCTGTCTTGTGTATCTGATGACGTTCATGATATCTGTAGTGCCATTGGCACAGTAGCACGCCCCAATATATGTCCTGCACTCTTTTTCATTAAGATACTTCTTGGCTCTTTCGAGATCGTTAAGGAACGAGTACTCATCATTTTCAAAGCCAAAGCATACAAATTCTTCGCCGGATACAGCATAGACATTTTCATCGCCAAAAGCATCCATGAGACACCTTGCAGTATTTCTAAGTATAGCTTCAGTATTCTCTTGGCGGATATTGTCATTGATCTCACGAAGCCCCGCCACCTCACATACCACATATCCAAAGGGCTGTGAATAATCCATCTGGTTTTCTGCAAACTCACGCATGGCGCTTCTGTTCATAGCTCCAGAAACTGGATCATGGTAGCTGTAATAAAGCTTTCTCTCCTGTTCTTTTCGCTGACCTATGAACTGTCCAAAGAAGTACGCCATGATGTCCATGACTTCATCGACGCTCTTTACCCGCTCCATTTCTATATCAGTGACGCCTAAAAATCCAAGGTTGTTATTACCAAGTTTTATGCATTTATATTCATTGTTGCCCTCATAGCAGCTCATCTTTTCAAGGAACTGCTCTTCACTATTGTTATAGCTTATGACAAGATTCTCTCTGGGAAGAGGATCAAGCCCTTCTTTGAACCATTCGTAAGTGATCTTAAACCTCTCTTTTCCTTTGTCCTCATAAATAAATGCGCGGCCTGCCCCAAGCTCTTTTGCAATGTACTCAAGAAGCATGCGGATGCTGTCTGAAGGATTTTTGGTGCTTACAGCCACCTGCAGGGAATGGTTTATGAATCTGTCTCTGTCAACAGCCGCCTGGTCTCTCATCCACCAGTTTACAAACTGTGCCATGACCGTTGCCAAAAACAGCACCATGCCTATCCTTATAAAGAAGCCAAAATGATGGCTCCAGAGATCAAATAGATAAACGACCAGTTCAATTATGCTGCACACAGCCATTTCAAAGAACGCAAATGTAATGATCTTGTTCTTAACAGGAAGATTTCTTCTCTTGCAGTACATAAAATCATCTATCAAAAGAGCTGTCACAAGAACGATGGTGGTAATAACAGCAAGAATTTCAAAAGGGACGAAACTGTTCATCATGTCAGCATCCGCGTAGAACCTGAGCCCCATGATAGAAACAGTTATGATAAGCGTTGCAAAAAAGGCCACATACTCATAGGTTTTTCTTTTTTGCCTTGTGGAAGAATTGAGGAACCTCACAAAAGGATACGGCACCATCATTACAAAAAGCCTGTTAAAGACGCGCCACATTACGTTTACGCCTGTAAGAGCCTGGATTACTGGCATTCCGCCAAGAACCCACAGTCCAAAGAGACCTGATCCCACGCCCAGGTCAAGAATATCCAGCGGAATACCTTTTTTATCTGATATTCCAAGCCAGATAAGTATGATTATAAAACCAAAGAAAATAATAAGAAGCGTCAGAAAAAGTGGAATGGCGTTCTGACTCACCATCATATGGATATAATCCGAAGATGGTCCAACATAGATATTATAGACTTCACCAATCCTTGACTTTATGCTAACCCTGTACATCTCAAGGATCACACTTTTTCCGCTGTCATGCTCGCATAGTCCTACGTCATGGAACACAGTGCCCTCTCCCAGTCCAGTCAGGTTCTCCTTGGGCTCATAAGTGTATATCACATCTCCATCCATATAAACCTTGACATTAGTGTACTTGGACATGAAGCACAGACTGTCACCGTCCTTAAGGTTATCTGGAAGAGTACTGGTCAAAGTCACATCCCCAGCATGGGACTTAAGCTTCGCAGTATTCAGATCATAGACGTTGCCGGCTGAGTCACGCCAGTTATCAGAAAAAGGCACCAGGTTTTCAAAAAAATCCCGCCCAAATGCATCAGTAAAGAAAAGCGCATAGAAAAACACCACCAGCACCAGAGCCGCAAATATCATATTGTAATAGAATGTATTAGTTAGAGGTTTTCTGTTGTCTTTCATAGGCAGCTACCCTCACTCGGGGACGGTTCTTTTGTCTCATTGTGCACAACATGACACGGGGACGGTTCTTTTGTCATATTTTACTGGATGCGCTTGTCGCTCCTTCTGTCTATGCCTTTTTTCTCGTAGTACTCAGCCTTAGACTTGTACATTGCGTCGTCAGCTTTTCTCTCAAGTTCGTGGATATTCATATCTTTATTGTCTGCATAGGAAGCGTAGCCAATTGACAAAGACATGGAGTGGGAATACTGTCCATACCAGTTGTTGACCTGGTTTTCAATATCCCTGCAAACCGCCTGCGGATCGTTCGTTCTAAGGATTGCAGCAAATTCATCTCCGCCAATCCTGTAAACCTTGCCCTTACTGCCTATGGCAAGCAAAAGACATTCAGCCGCGCCTTTAATGAGCTCATCACCGCCTGCATGGCCCTTGGTGTCGTTGACTTTTTTAAGTCCGTTGACATCAGCTGAAAGGATAACAAAGTCTTCAGGAAGTCCATTTTCCTTGTATTCGTTAAGGTCTTCCTCATAGCTTCGTCTGTTAAAGAGCCTGGTAAGTTCATCCGTCATGGCAATCCTGACAAGTCTCTCTTCTCTTTGTTTCTCCTCATCTACATTTCGCGTTGTAAACACAACCTGAGTAGGAACGCCATTTTCATCCACTTCCACAGGAATGTACTGGGCCCTGAACCATCCGTTGACCACATCAATGAAGTCATCACTTATAAGTCTTTTGCCAATGAGTCTTTCCTGTACAGTTCCAATATTTGTAAATCTAATGAAGTTCTCCAGCTGATCTGGCATTACACGTTTCCTTATCTTACGGGTCATGATGGTATAAGGCATATTCTCGAGATCAATTTTGATTTTTTTCTGCTCATTACCTCTTACTGACATCTCAGTGCAATCAATAAAATCAATGAGATTTACCTTATCATAAATATCAGCGATAGACTTAAGGATGTTCATCTTATCCTGTATTTCAGTATCCTTGGCTTTTTGGAGCTTGATAGCTGCCTCACAGCTGGCCATAAGTGAATTATAACGCACAGCCATTCCAAGTCCTGATACAAGAGTGAGGATAAAATAGTTTATGGCATTTATACCTGCTGCGTGATCCACCTGATAGATCATCCCAAATAAAAGCACATAGGTCAGGATCGCCAGGATCATGCTAAACCAGGGTTTCAATACAATAAAGCAGACCAACATGACTTCAACTGCATAAAATGTCAGCATCTGCTCTCCATCCGCATACTTACTGTGTGAACTCCACATAGCCCACAGCGCCATAAGCATATAATAGGTCGTGTTCAGGGCCACAACCTTCCAATGGTCTTCAATCCCCTTTTTCAAAAGAAGATTTGAAACTAAAAATCCTGCGAGACAAGTAACTATACAAAACACTACGCTGTGAATGCTGATAAGCTCTTCTCTGCCAATGCTCTTTCTGGTCAGAATAAAGAAAGCCAAAGTTATAGATTCAAAAATGGCTACTATTATAGAAATATTCTCTATGCTCTTGGTACTGGTCTCATCCATCAGTTTTTGAACTTCTTTGTCAACAACCGGGAAGAAGTATCGTTTCAGCATAACGGCGCCTTTCGCTCATAGCTTCCTCATGCTATTCCATAGTTACAAATATTATAATCCATATTTCGTATAAAAATTCATAAATTACTATAAACTCTGACTCATTCATTCAGACTCTCAAAAATCGCCATATAATCCTCCGGGTATTTAACTTCCCCCATCTCAGGGATATATGATCTCTTGCCTCCACCCTCCACAACTAACAGGCAGATGTCCTTAGAGGGCATTACAGGCCAGTATGAGAAAAGAACTTCTTCCTCATCTTCTATCATAACAAGGCACTTCCTGCCACTGCCTGTTTCTGAAACTGCTGTTACTACTCCAAGGGAAGACAGCGCCGCTGCAAGGGATGATAGTCTCACCTCTTCATAGACCCTGTGAAAAGTCTCTTCTGCCTGAATATCTTCTCCAGCTAATATGGCATCATACAGCTTTATCAGATATGGGAACACCTTGAGTTCCCCAGGAGGAACGACTTCCGGGAATTCCCATACCTTGTCGCCAGGAAAAGCTATGCGGTATATAAAGGTCTCTCTGTCATCCCCTGCAGGAATGCAGGATATCACATAGTTTCCATCTTCCATATGCACAAGAGCAGCCGGGTAGCCAAGATCATCCCCTGACTCCCAAACCTCTTTTGCACCTTCTATTTTTTTCGCTTCCTTAATAAGAGATGGATGTAGTTTACTTGCTATATATTCGTTCTCGTTCATTAGCTGCTTTCCTTATTTTTTCTTAAGAGCATCCTTTGATATATACTCCAGATGAGCCATATGTTCAACAAATGTACTGATCTCCACCAGAAACGATCCCCCAAACCTGGCGCGATTTCCTTCTACCATGACCGTTTCTCCAGTAAGTTCATTTTTCTTATATACAACTCTTCCAGCTCCCCACGGATTTCGAACTCTCACATAGTCCTTACCACCAACTTGTTCGATTCCAAGAACAGAATACGCGTGACCACCAGCCAGACCACGTCGCATTTCTTCGCCATTTTGTCCGCTGCCTGTGGCTCCTGCAAGTTCAGAATAGCTTCCGGCCGTCAGGATATCCCCATCTCTTTGGGCTTCTTCTATTGCTTCCTTGATCTCCTTAACTACCCCCTGTAAAAATTCTTCTTTAAAAACCACTTTTCCAGTTGCAGGATCTATTGTCTTATTACTCATATCAAATGAACGCTCGACTGTACCATATTTTCTAGAAAAATCATATATAGATGTTCCCTCTTGTCCGGTAATCCATCCAAGTGCCTGAGTTGTAAAACCACCATCACCTATACATTCATACTCCCCTGAGCTTTCTGATGATCCGGCAAGTCCGGAAACAGCAGCAGCCTTTTCATAGATCTGAACCCAAAAACAGCCCTTTGCTCCAGCATTCTCCCATTTACCATCTTTTTTCATTTTATAAACTGAAGACTTATTTACAGTTACATATATTGGATCATAGTTACCCAATAATGATTTCTTATAAAATTTTACTGTTACCGTATTATCGCCGTTATCCTTCATATGTCTTTTGATAAAGGACGGATCAGCATTTACAACTGATGCAAGGCTTGACATAAAATAGCAGTCACCTGATGCCCCCTGCACAACATCTAATATACTTGGTTCCTCCGGGAAAAGAACCATATCATTTTCATCTTTGATCTTGTATCTTTTATGGAACTTAGAATCCAGATAGGTCTTAACTTTGGCATTTTTAGGTACAACAAGCTCTCCATCTTCAGCCGTGGGCTTTAATTTACTTAAATAGTTTTGTAATGAAGCAAGTTCTTCATTTTCATAGGTTCCCCTATTCTGCATTGTTTCAAGAACGGCAATCCTATCCCCAATAAGCTTAAGAGCGTTTTTTAGCCGTCTTTGTTTCAGGCGAACATGATACTGAATAAGGTTCGAATCTGTTTCCTCAAGTATCTTGTCCATCCTTTCTTTTATCTGGCTATCTTTTTTGTCCTCTATAAGTTCTCCCGAATTAGTAAGGTCTTTTTCTATTTGCTTATAAAGCGCCTGATACCTTTCAGGCTCACTGGTCTTCACAGCATTACGAAGACTCATTCTCAGCCTTACAAAACTCTGAGCATTGGCATTTACCTTCTGAAAATCTAATATGGCTGTAATGACCTTTTGGGACTCCTCTTTTAGTTCTTCTCCTGCAAACCCCTTCCCGTCTTTTTTAAGATTTTTATTTAAGCTCTCCCATTTTGCCATTACAGGTTTTACAGATTCAAGTTCTTTATCCACTGACTTACTAAGCTGTGCAGCCTCGTCCAGCTCAGTACTTCCAACATCCTGTATAAGTGAAGAATTGATATACGTATACTTAGAGAGCCGATAAGTTTTATCTCTTTTATAATTTTTTGCAAGATAAGATGTCTGAGTGCCTTTCATCATCTCTTCCTTATCATTCTCTTCCATGTCATATCTGGGTCCGCCCTTCTCACGGTCCTTTTTAAGTGCACTTTGAAGTTTTTCAAGACGCTCTTTTAAAAGGTCACAATTCTCATCTCCAAAGCCCATGCCTTTGAAATACTCACGCATCTTATCTGGAGAAAGAGCTATGATCCTGTCAGCTACTTTGTTATCATAAAAAGACAGATTGGTTGTTCCATTTTCATTGATAAGTTTTCTTGTGGACTTCCCTCTCCTGTCTTTGTTCATCTGTTCAAAGCTGTCTTTCCCAAGGCAATCTGCATGATCTCTTACAGATACGTTAGTTATCACCATATAGTCAACATTTTCAACATTCTGAAGCTTGAAATTGACTATAAAACTGTCCTGATTTCTGTTTGTCTGCCCCATGATAAAGTCAAGGAGCTGGATTGTCTGAAGCTGCCGCAGTGCATCGTCAGAATACATGAGAGGAAGTTTTAAATCCTTTGCCTTCTGTATGGCATCTTCAATAGTTTTTCCCTGATTCTTGTTAAAAAGATACACATCCTGCTGGATGGTCTCCTCATAATCATCAATACTTACAGTATCCTTGTATTTTGCTTTCTGTCCAAAGACAAAAAGATTTCCTGCTCCAAGTGTCTGGGCAAGGAACCTGGTTCCATCTTCCTGCCTGGACGCAACCTGGCTTGCAGGGACATACTTCTCGTCCTTATGCTGGCTAAGGTAATTCTCATCTATTACCTTAGTCTCTTTAAAATCATCTCTCCATTCCTTGAAATTAAGATCAGGGCGAAGCTCACTAAACTGATATGAAGCTAGTCTGTCTCTGACCTTTGTCAGATGCTTGATATTCCTGGTAGCAAGAAGGCGGTTCATCTTGGCCTTGTCAAAATAACAGAACTCCTTCTCCTTTTTCTGATAGTGCTCTATAAGCGCCCCATAGTTATCAAGAAGAGTCTGCTTGACTGCATTGAACTCATCTTCTTTTGCAGGCATTGGCTGGCTGTAGATCATACGCAGACTTTGAACGATCTTCTGCATACTCTTTTCCTTTGATGCAGCATTCAAAACCTCCTTCTGGTCAAGTAAAGAGGCACTTTGCTCTGCTTCAGGATTTTCAAAAGCAAGCTTTTCTCTCTGCCGCTTTAAAAGATGCATGAGTTTCTGCACCTTCCTGTGTCTTTCCACATTTCTTCCACCATTTGTATCCCTGGTCTCAAGATATTTATCCATAACTGATGTGAGCCAGTCATACTGTCTTATAAGCTCAATCTTATCATTTGACCTATAGAGGCCTTCGAGCTTATCTATCCCCTGCTTTATGACCTTCATCTTAAAGCCGTCACCGCTCCACCTGGTATCTGCCTTCACCTCACTCATAGCCCGGCTAAGCTCCGCTATTGGAGAATCCACCTGAAACTTCTTGCGATAATGGTTAAGAAGAGCCTTGGTCTTCGTCTTTTGGGTAAAAAAGCTTCCTCCCTCGGAAGTGTCCTGCCTGTTTTTTCTGGCCTTGAGTTTGTCAATATATGCTGCAAAAGCCGCAGGAATATTCTGCTTCTGCGTAAGGGCCGTAAGCTTTTTGGTGCTCACAGACTCAAGCTCATTCTGAAGGTCTTTTTCCTCAAGAAGGGCATAGTAAGGAGAAGACATAATGGATAACATCTCCGAATAGTCTTTTTCAATCTCCTGAAACACCGCAATCTTAGCCCTTATTTCTTTTACTGCATTTTCAGAAAGCTCCTTAGGTCTCTTGCAGATGCCTGACTTATTTTGATAGAGCAAAAGAAGCTCATCAAGCTTGCCATCTGCATCCTTTGCCACAAGAAGCTTTTTGTAAGCCTCCAAGAAACCCTCCTTATTAAGGAAAGTCTTGGAGCTTTTGTAAGCAAAGTCCTGCGGGTCCCACTTTGCTATATCAAACATGATCTTTTCAATGTCCCTGGCTTTTTCCTGTGAACTCTTTTCTTCCTGCTGCAGGGGCTCTGCTTCTTCATTTTTGATACTGCTTAGGATGCTCTGGGCAAATCTTGAATCCTGAAGGTTTTTGTTAAAGGCCTCTCTCTTTTGGGCAGTCACAGTGCGAAGAGCCCCGCGCTCTCCCTTTATCAGCCTGCTGGCTGCTATGATCTCTCCATCAATGATCTGCTGAGATTTATCCTCCAGCTTGGAAAGATATAAAGGATCCGCAGTATCCAGCCTATCCTCTACCATCTCCATAGGAGGTATCTGCCCATTTCCTTCAGCTAAAACCGGTTGTTCATCAATAATATCCTGCTGCGAATTTATAACTGATTCTTCGTTTATCTTTTGGATTTGACCCTGATCATGAACTGGCATAGATTAGCTCCTATCTCTTTACCTGATAAATTCTCTTATCTCTCATTCCTGCTACCAATATAAACCGGTACTCCAATGCTACTTGGAAAGAGTCTTTCTGAAAGAGCAAGACTGTTGTAGCTGTGTCTTTCGATGCATATCTTTGTATCTGGTGGATATAAATAACTGGCGTTCGTAACAGCTCTTGCCAGCATCTGTGACAATATCCTCTTGCTTTCTTCCCCCAAAGCTGCCATAACAATGATCTTAAACATTCCAGAAGCTGTCTTATGAAAAAGCAAAATTCCTTCTATCATTTCATCAATTTCGCAGAAGCAGGAAATATCCATATCAAAGTATTCCCTTGGAAGGTATTCAAGATCTTCACAGATACCAAAATCGTCTGCTTCTGCAAAACGCCTTATCCCAACGTTAAACTCTCGCTGGCTCATCTGGCTTATGGGTTTTATATCCGGCCTTGGTTTAATACTCTTAAGGGCAGAAATCTTATTTAAGTCTGCTAATGTAGCCCTGATCTCATCGCCTTCCATAAGTGCCACAGAAAATCCTGCTGCTAAAAGTGCAGCCTTCTCCTTTTCAAATCCTCTTGCCGGAAGATCAAAGACAGAGACTGTGACCTGTTCATCCTGCACCGCATCAGTGTAGAACTCAAACAGCCTGTCAGCTGCATGTGGATCATCAATCCGAAGCCACACAATGTGGCTTTCTTTATCTCTTTCTGAAGAGATATTTCTGTACTCCCAGATGATCCCTGCTATAGGCTCTTTTTCCACTACTGCCAGCAGTCCGGCAAAAAAGTGTCTTTCCAGATTCTCAGCCATATCCTCAGGAATGTACTCAGCAAACTGCTCTATGTTGTTCTCATCCAAAATCAGGATATTCATTAAAGTCTCCGTTGCAAAAGAAATACCCAAATGGGCATACTCTGCCAATTTTCAATATTCAGATTAATTATATCAATGAGAAATAAGGGAAATCTATAAAATCACGATAAAATTTAGACGGCGTCCCATCTTCCGCACGAAACAAAAAAGGAACCGGTCTAAACCGATTCCTTTTTTGTTTCGTGCGGAAGATGGGACTTGAACCCACACGACAAAGAAGTCACAAGATCCTTAGTCTTGCTCGTCTGCCAATTCCGACACTTCCGCGAACCTTCGTCCTTAGCGACTTTTTGCTAACCGCTCGTGACGACTTTTATATATTATCAAACGCACAACCTTAAGTCAACACCAAATTTCAATTTTTTTGCAAAAATCGTTATTGCGTTTATTTGTTGAGCACCCCAAAAATCTCTAGCGGATCTGAAGCAAAGATATTTCCTGACACTCCGGCTTCTTCAAGCTCCCTGCGTGTACGAAATCCCCATAAACAAGAAATGCACTTTAGTCCTGAATTCATTGCCGTTTTGTGATCAACTTCGGAATCTCCAACGTAAATTGTCTCCTCTTTACTACTTCCAAGTTCTTCCATTGCTGCCAGGCACTCATCCGGATAAGGCTTTCTTCGAAGTCCATCTGCCACTCCGATTGCCACATCAACATAATCCCCAAAGTATATCTTAGTCAGCTCCTTTACAGCTCCCATAGGCTTATTAGAAACAATTGCCATCTTGTAGCCCTTTTCCTTAAGCTCCTTAAGAAGCTCTGGAATGTGCTTATACGGCCCTGTTTTGATATTGCAGTGCTCTTCGTAGTACTGTTGATACTCCTCTAATATCCTGTCAAACTCAGGATGCTCTTTCCCTCCTGTGACAGCTCTTTCCATGAGATACAAAGCTCCATTGCCTACCATATGCCTGATCTCGTCAATGGTCCTAAGTGGCAGGTCATATCGCCCAAGGATCACATTCACTGAATCCGTTATATCCTCAAGGGTGTTTAAAAGAGTTCCATCCATATCAAAAATGACTGTAGTTATCTTACTATTATCCATTTCCCAAACCTCGATTCCAACTAAAATCTATCTTTGCAAAAAAATAACTCCAAAGCCATGAGCGCTTCGGAGCTAGTTTATCAGTGCAGAAGAAGGGACTTGAACCCTCATGTTGTTGCCAACACATGGACCTGAACCATGCGCGTCTGCCATTCCGCCACTTCTGCAAGCGACAAGAATAATAATACCGACTTTGGCAGCATATGTCAATGCCCTTATTTGAGTGTCAGCTTGTCTACATAGGCACAGAGCTGCCTGGTAACGCCAAATAATGTCTTGTATTTAAGAGCCAGGTAAAGGAGCAGAAGACCTGCTACACCAGCTGCAATAAACTGTCCAATAAAGAAGCTATTTAACGCCTCTCCCAAAAAGATACATGCACAGATAAGCAGCGCAGACATAGGGATCAGGATCCTCACCATTTCCTGGTGGATCTCAGTGAGCCTAAGTTCAAGCCCCTCTCTTTCTTCCCATATCTCCTCTTCAGAGATTACATCATAATCAAGCTTTTCAAGATGTCTTAAGTAGTCTCTAAGTCTCTTTTCCATAATTCCTCCAAGTGCAAACATTAGTAAATTCAAGGTTCTTGCATTATATTATACGCTATTTCGTTACTATTTGCACGAACATTCTATCCTACCACCCGATGCATCACTCGCATACATCTGCAGTTGTGTACCTCACCACCTTAGACAGCTCTTTTACCGGAACTTCCACCTGAAATCCCACTTTGCCAGCAGAGAAAAAGATAGTCTCAAATCCATTGATATCCTCGTGAATAACAGTGGTAAAGCTCTTCTTCATTCCTATTGGTGAGCAGCCTCCGTGTACATATCCTGTCAGAGGCAAAAGCTCTTTTTGTGGAAGCATTGAAATAGCCTTCTCTGACACCGCCTTGGCAGCCTTCTTAAGGTCCAGCTCCTTCTCAACAGGAATAACAAAAACGTAGTGTTCTCCGGACTTTGAGTCAGTCACCAAAGTCTTGAACACCTTGGAAGCATCCTCCCCAAGGATCCCTGCAATTTCAGTCCCTGTCATGTGCGGGTCCGGCTCGTAGCTGTAGCTCTTATACTCTATCTTCTTTTGAGAAAGTAGTCTCATTACATTTGTCTTTTCTTCAGAATTCTTAGCCATCTCTTAAAATCTCCAAAATCTTTTTGTTAAACACATCATTTCCCACGATTGCCTGGCCCAGGTCCACGCCTTCCTGATCTATGGCGCACTCTCCGCAAATATCTATGCCAAGAAGCCGCAAATTCCCTTCATTCAGGCCGCTGCATGCCACGATACTCTCAGTCTTAAGTGTCCTTACAAGCTCAAGGACCTGCTCCGCCTCCGCTTCTCCCTGATCCCAGTTGGTCACAAGCTCATCTTTTTTTATCACATCCTTATCGATTGACAGGTATATGGGAAAAGAGCTATCAGGAAGGGATACTTTTATGCTGCCATCAGGCTCTTTTCCAAAAACATCCTCTATATCATAAAACCGAACCTTCGCCTTGTCAGCATCTGGTATCTCATCAATGAGCTTTTTATCAGCCCCGATCACATGCACATCCCGCACAAACTCATTGTTATCAAGAACGTCAACGATCCAGCCACCACAGGACAGAATATCAAACATGGGACGCTGCATGTCCGGGTGATGATCAAGAACTATCAGCGAAAAAGGCTCTTTTACCTGGCTAAGATAAATTGAGGATACATAGTGATAGTTCCCGTTGTCTATGTAGTGAAATCCATATGGGAGAAAAGAGCTTGAATCGTCCTCTTGCTGCACACTACCGCACTTAGAAATTGCCTTCTGGATCTTTTCTTTCGCCTCATCATCGCACATACAGTTCGTTCCTGATATGCCAGAAAGGTCAACAAAATGAGAGCTCTTATCTGACCGATAAAAGCTCTCCTGATCATAGATTTTAGAAAAATTAAGTATCGCTACATCAAAGTTCATGTCTTATTTAGCAAGGTCTGAGAGGTGTATGATTGCGTCGTCTCTTATGATGCACTCACCGTGCTCCTCAATAAACATCGCCTCTGGCGAATTGACCGTAAGCATATGGGAGTACTCAACTCCTGCCCTTCTCATATCATATATGATGCTCTCATCTGCAGACATAAGTCCTGCCAGCAGATAGTAGCGTCCCTTGTCCTTGTAAAGCGAAGAATCAACAATTGGAAGTCTCTGTACCACCTTGGCAAAACGCCCAGCCTGAGCAATATCATCAAACTCCATCATGTACCTTGCGTACTCTGAAAGAGGCTGATAGCTGTATTCATTGGAAGGCTCTGCCTCTGACTCTGGAAGGTCCTGAGTGTAGATCCTGTTGATTGTTTCTGAAACATTAGTGATGACATTGTTAAGGGCGACGCCCTTCTCCTTGCCAGTCTTGGCCTTGACCTCGTCCACCTTCTCCTGGGTCAGGGTCTTAAGGATCGTCTCAGCAGCGCCTCTGATCCTGTCTGCGGCCTTCTGGATGTCATCATTGGAAAGCTTGACTGCGAAGATGCGGATGCTGCCATCCATCATCATGTTCTTGCTCATCATCATAACCTCTGTCTCAGGGTTATAATCAAGCTGCGCTCCAACCTCCTTGTTGAGCTGCGCAAAGAAAGATGTGGTGTTCTCAGCACCACTTATAACAGCTTCAGGAGTAAGACCAATCTCGTGGAGCTCTGATGCCGCGATACTGCATTCTACTGTGGTTTCATTCATTTTTACTATGATCACTTGCATCATCTCCCTTCTGAAAAGTCTATCTTCTTACTGTAATTATAGTACGAAGGATTAGCACTGTCCACCTGGGAGTGCTAAAAGTTTTATTAAGAATTAAATCTTAAGGCGTCTTAAGAATTCTACAAAAAATCTTAAGAATTTTCGATGGTATTTCTTAAGATTTATTTGTTATGATAGTTTTTGCTTCGCTCATTCCGAGCAAGTTTGCAATGATCATAGCAAATTCAGCAAAGGCAATTCGCCTTATTTCAGTCAACACGAAAGGAATAAAATTGAATAAAAAGAATACTAACTTAGCAGAGTTTTTCCCCATGATCCGATCTCGGGAACAAGTTATAAAATCAATCAAATCAAAGCCCAAGCTTCTAGCTGTCTATAATAGCTGGAGAAAGGAACAACAGGAAGAATTTCTATCACTGTGTACAGGTGCAAAAGGGGCTAAAATGCTCTATGACAGCTACTTTAAAGAAATACTCAACCCAGAGCTTGAGCCGGAAAGACTATCTAAGCTTCTTAGTTTACTAATGAAAAGAAATGTGACAGTTAAGGAAGTTCTGGCTAATGATAATTCCAGGCTCGGCGATGAAATGTCTCTTGTAATAACTGATATTGTAGTTGAATTAGAAGATGGAACTATAGCAAATGTTGAAGTCCAAAGATTAGGATATGCGTTCACTGGTGAACGTGCTTCATGCTACTCAGCAGATCTTCTGCTTCGCCAATACAAGCGAGTAAGAGATCGAATGAAGAAGAATTTCTCATATAAAGATATTGCTCCGGTGTACACTATTGTTTTTATGGAAAAGAGTCCTTCATCATTTAAGCATTTTAGCAATTGCTATGTTCATCAACTTCAAACAATATCTGATACAGGTATCAAATTAAACATGCTTCAAAACTACATCTTCATTCCTGTTGATATTTTCTTAGAAAAACTTCATAATGAAGGTATAAACAATGAACTTGAGGCTTGGCTTACTTTTCTAGGTTGTGACGAGCCAGAATATATATCCCTACTTATTGATCAATATCCATACTTCAAGCCTCTTTACTCTGACCTATATGACATTTGCAAGAACACAGAGAAGGTGATTGAAATGTTTTCAAAGGAACTTCAGATTCTCGATAGAAATACTGTAAAGTACATGATCGACGAGCTGCAGGAGCAGCTTGATGATACTAAGGTACAGCTCGATGATGCTAAAGTCCAGCTTGATGATACTAAAGAGCAGCTCGATGATGCTAAAAAAGAATTGATCAGCAAAGATAAGTACATCGCCGAATTAGAAGCTAAGCTAAAAGCCAATAATTAACGCAAAAAACCCTTGGATTTATGATCCAAGGGTTTTTATTTTCATCTTCAGTTCGTCTTCCTGATATGCTTGCTCTCTTCCACAGCCTTCAAGATGTCTGGCGTGGTTCCTTCCTGAGTAACTTCTCCGGTAGCTTCGCACCTTACTGTCACACGGTTTGATCCGCCCACAGTACAAGTGAACATGGTAAAATCCCACTGCCCTGCTTCCATCTTCTCAGTATCGTAAGCCCCAAGAGTCTCAATGTTTGTCACCTCAAAGTAGAAGCTCACTCCGTTCATATCTGTGACAATTACTTCCGCGCCAATCTCCAGCTCAGGAAGCCTTCCAAAATGCTCCACATAATTGTGGCCGCAAACGATCAGGTCGTTGTCATACACTGATCCAGAGTATCTGCAGATAGCCACCTTGGCATTGTCCTTGCTCCACTGATCCTGAATAGGAAGTATCAGCCCAAGAGACGGGATCTGTACTGTTCCAATAAAGCTCCTGCCATCTACATCAGCAATTGGCATTGCCCCTTTAAAATGGGTTCCAATGGCCACCTCAGGCATCTGCTGAATAACTTCCTCCAGCATCTCATCGGACGCCGCACCAGCCCTGGCATTCTCATCAAAGTTGTTCTTAACGATCACTGCTGCGATTATTATCAAAAGAGCTCCGATCGCTATATAAATGTATCCTGAAATCCTTTTCAAGCTTTGTCACCTCGTATTTGAAAATATAAGCCCTGCTACTCTTGCAGGGCTTATACTAAATTCAATTATTCTGCGCTTTCATTTTAGCGTTCTTTTTAATTCCCTTTACGATAAAGAAAATTCCTGCGATCACAAGGATTGGAAGTGGCCACCAAAGCTGTCCTGTCTGAGGAAGTCTCCTTGCACCAAGAACCTGTGGAAGCGCTCTTATTGCACCAAGTACTCCTGGAAGATCTGGAGCTCCAGGTGGATTGCTAGGAGGATTGTTTGGTGGTGGATTATCCGGCGGCGGATTATCCGGTGGCGGATTATCCGGTGGTGGATTATCTGGTGGTGGATTATCCGGTGGCGGATTATATCCATTAACGCATGTATAAGTAAAATCATGGGTTCCAGGTATCTGAGTTAACGTGACTCTACTTGTATAACCATCTACTGGAACTTCTTTTACAGTAAAATTATCAACAAAGCCTTTATGTAACCAGTTATACTGCCAATTATTATTGGAATCTAAGGTTACAGTATCAATTAGTTCATCTCCACTGTAAATCTGGAATGTTACAGATTGAGGACGAAACTGAGTATATCCACTATCTTCCCACTGCTTTCGGATTCCACAATTAACAACACCCATCTTCGCTTTCTTTGGTGATGCCTCAGGAGCATAATTGATTATCAAATTACCACCTGTGGTAGGCTTTTCAAGAATCGGAACCGGATAAACAAAGTTAATAAATGAATGCTCATAGTCACCAATTATGATACTATCACTTACGACAAAATAGATACCAAGTTCAAGCCCTGAATACTGTGTCTCTCCATTACTATCGGAAACACCATCATTTTTATTGACTGGAGAAATTTGTTTTTCCTCGATGTATGCCTCTAAACCACCAGTGTTCCACCCTCCAGCGTTCACGCCAGTTTCATCTGGATGGATTACACAATTTCTCCATTCATCATAGTTAAATCCATTATTGAAAAAGTCTGGATTTTCCTTAAATATTCCATAATCAGCAAACGCAGGGTTAATTGTGTATCTGCCTTTGGAATCAACTGTTGCCACAAAGTAAATGCGTGACTTCACTCCTGCTGGAGCATTCACTTCTTTGTCATCATCGTTAATAATCTTATGAACGACTGTCAAGCTTCCTTTTCTGTTTGTATCAATGGAGGTCTCAGGCGCCACACTAGTGATATCTGTCACCTCGCTTGAGGCACTGTTCGCAGCATCTTCCTGAGCCTTTACACTAAGCCCTGGCATAAGTGACATAGTCAAAAGAACTATGAATAAAGCCACCACTATTCTTTTTAAGATATTACTTATCTTCTTCATTTTTAACCTCGTTATTATTGCCTTTCTTTTCCCTAGGTTTCCTTGTTTGGAACAGGAAAATGACAAATAACAAAAGTATCATTGGCGCTGCTATGAAAGGTGCAACTATCAGGTTGCCATACCTTGTAGCATCAGCCGGTACAATAAGTTTAGTTTCTTCATTATAATCAACACGCTTAGCCCTTACAAGGAGCCTGTGGGTATTGACACCATAAGGTGTACAAGTAACCAGCGTGACGTATTCTTTTCCATCGACGATCGCCAGGTCCTGAGTCTCTTCAGGAAGAACTATGTTGATCTGATCAACCTGATATGCGAAAGTCTTGTCTAATATATGTAGTAAAAATGTATCTCCCACGATCATCTGATCGAGGTCTGTAAAAAGTTTTGCTGAAGGCAGTCCCCTGTGTCCTGATAGTACTACATGGGTAGAGGTCGTTCCTGTTGGAAAAGAGGTACCTTCCAAATGTCCTATCCCAACCTGAAGGACACTTTCCTCAGTGCCGTGGTAAATCGGAAGGTTTACTCCGATATTTTCTATCTCTATTGTACCAATAACTCCGGTACCTGTGGGGTTTAACACTCTGCTATACTCAGCCTTTTCTTCTTCGTTGAGATTAAAATTCATAGGCTTTGTAGCAAGGGTTTTGTTATACTTCTCTGCCTCATTCCAAAAGTTGCTATAATCTTCTTCTGATAAAGCCGCGATTGCCGCATCATAGGAAGCCACTGCACGGCTTTGATGCTTGCTATTTATATAGTTGCTGACTGAAGGATATAAAAATATACACACCCCAGCCAAAAAGATCAGCGCAAATATGATGTTGGGTATCTGTTTTTTTAGCTGTTTGCTCATCTTAATCTCGCAGAATGCATTTTTGAATCAAATCCTGTACTTCCAAAGTGGCATCTACCACTTTGGAAATACAGTAAGTTTCATTATTTGAAACAAGATTCAATTTATATATTTTTACTTTTTCATACCCTTAATAACTTGTAAATATTATTCTGCATTAACCTTTCTGCGGACCATGAAATATGCTACTCCAGCAACGATAAGAATGCCTCCAAGGATGTAGAAGATAGTTGTTCCGATTCCACCTGTTGAAGGAAGAACTAAACCTGAAAGGTTTGGTACATCAGCTACAAGTGAGTTATCTGCATTAACCTCAATCTCAACAGGAGCTTTAAGCTTAGTGAATCCAAGAGGAGCATCTGTCTCCTCAAGGAGGTACTTGTCTGAGTCAACGCCTTCTACTGTAATCTTATCGGTAGCAACTGTTACAATCTTGTTATCCACTGCAGCTGTGTATCCTTCAGGAACTGCATCATAATACACTTTGTAAAGAAGGTTGTTATCATTCTTTACTGCAAGCTTGAGCTGTTGGTCCTTTTCAACCTTGCCATCTGTAGTCGTCTTTGTAGACCAAAGAATAAACTTAGCGCCTGCAAGAGGACTATCTTTACCCTTTGCTCCGTCATACTTGAGGATTTTGAAGAAGTGTGTTGTTGTATCTGTTGGGTTTCCCTTAGATATACCTGAATCACCCCATGTGATAGTAGGTGTGTTATTCTCCGCTTTTGTAACTACAGCATTTTCATTAAGAACTGCGTTATACTTGATGTAGAGTGTTGTTGCAGCTGAGAAGCCAGCTACATAATCAGCTTTAAAGCTTACTACGAAAGTCTCTTTATTTCCGTCCTCATCAACAGCTGTACCGGCTTCAACTGTATAGTTGGCTGCGTCAACTTCTGTTTCTGTTGTGCAAGCCTCATCTGTATAAACCTTAACATCATCTATTCCAGTCCATGAAAGACCAAATGTCATTGTATCATGGTACTTAACATTGACACTGTTTTTTTGGATAACAACCTTTGAACGGAATTCTACCGTATCGCCAATCTGAGCATCATTTTTAGTACCGTAATCGCCTGTTGAATCTTCCTTTACCTTCTTCTCAGTTGTGTTGTCCTGGTTCTTCTCTTTAATTGTAAATTTATCTCCTTCTCCAGGTCTTGTAGCGATTGAAACTGCAGTTCCAAAAGTTGATGTTACCATGTAATAGCCGTAGTCAAGGCCATCAAATGTTGCAGTATCGTTTTCTGCCTCAACTTCAGGCTTTTCTGGGGCAATTTTATTATCCTTTGCATACTTAGCTGCTATCTTTCCAAAGGCTTCCATCTTATCAGCCTTTTCCATGTCTTTTGCCCATACAACATAAGTAGTGCTACCAACAGTATTTTTTGTGATGTACCCACTGCCTTCGCCATTCCAGAAACCTTCCCACTTGGAGTTGATTGTGTAGGTGTTACCTACATTCCCATCAGCATCTGTAGTAGTATTATAATCCAGAAGCTTATAAACGTTGTATTTCTCTCCAGTCTTTGCTCCCTCAACTTCGATGGATGTTGTGGTATCGTTTGTGTTGTTTTCTGCAGCAAATGCCGTTACATTCATAGTAAGAGCAAGTGTCGCTGCAAGAATACCAGTTAATAGTTTCTTAAGTCCTTTCATTTTCTTTCCTCTCCTTTGAATCTTGTTTTTCTTTTTTGTGTTTCCCTACAAAACCTCTATTTTGGGGCTAATGGATCCCATATTTAAAGCTCTTTGGCTCTAAACCATTTTGATCAGACGACTTATTCTTCATCGTCATCCTTTTTCTTTTTCCTGGAGTAAACTCCTGCTCCAAGAAGTCCTGCTACTGCTGTTCCTAAACCAGTTGCTAAGTATGGAATATCTCCCATTCCGCCGGTTGATGGAAGAACATTACCATCAAGTTCGTTAATGATGTTAAGAGATAAACTTGAAACGTCCTTAGTTGGATCCACTGTCTCGTAAACATCATTCCAATCTTCGCTTGGCACTGAATTACTGCTTGAGTATGTAACAAATCCAGTCTTTTCAACATACACGCCCTTCGAAGGAACAACTTCCTGAACATAATAGCGATAGTAACTATCACTATCATCCGGATGCAGCTTATCAGGAATCAGCTCTATCTCCCATTCAGTCTGGCTGGAAATAGTTAGCACATCTGAGCCTTCAGAAACTACTTCGTATTGTCTATTTCCTGAATTTTCTACACTCTGCCAGTTCAACAACGCTTTGGTTGTATAGTTATCTTTACCTGATGCTCGATATATTCTTACATAGACTGGTGAGAAGTCGCCGGTCACTTCATTTCCAAGTTGAGTCCATTTCTTTATTACCTTTAATTTAGGTATAATAGGTATAAGGCTGTTCGTAAACTCCGCACTAGTAGCATTTTCTAATTTGTCAGTACATGCCTGATTAGAATAGTACTTGGTAGTCACACTCATGTCATCAGCAACAATTACCTGAGCATATACAGTTCTAGTGTCAAACTGGATATCATTGCGCTCTACTTCTTCATGACTTGGGTTATAGCACTTCGCATCTTCAGTAATCTTGTAAGTGTACGTCCCTGGTGTTGTATAAGTTATCTCGTCGAATTTATCCTGCTTATTGTTTTCGCCGCCAAACAGGTATAATATCTGATTATCCGGCATTGGTATGGAATCAGAAGTTACCGGTTCCAATGTGAACTTAAATCCAAGATTTGCATCCCATGTTCCACCAACAAAGTTTTTCGTCACATACAGCCTATTCTCGACTTTTCCGCCTTTTGTTTTATTGTCGAAAGTAGGTGCTGAGTTTAAGACATTATTCAAAGTATCTGGCTTAGCATCTTTAAGTTCAAGTTCATAATAAACAGGATCCGAAGCTGTATACTCTGTAACATCTTTACCATCTACCTTTTTTGAATTTGCTTCTACAACTACTTTTGCAACATATTCTTTTTTATCAAGCTCATACTTTTCATTACTCTCTTGTCTTTCAACAATCTTGTAGTAATGAGCTCCAACATCCTCCGCAGAGCTATAGTTAATTGGCTTAAATGTTATCTTACTTCCGTCGTTTTCTACTGACTCAATAGCTTCGCTTCCCCAAGAAGTGCCATTCCACTCGTAGAGATCAAATGTGAATATCTCACTTACTTTCGGTGTTTGATTATCTACTGTCTTTGAAGCTTCAAGTTGAATCTGATCTCCATAAACATCTGGAAGATCATGGTTATGGTAGTGCCACTCAGCGTTTCCTACAACCTTATTTGCAACTAGTATTCCAGCGTTAACAGCACTAGTAGCATCAATAGTTGAATCCGGAGCAATAAAGACACCACATGTATTATGTATTTTTAATTCTTTATCATTCACAACATTGAAAATAACTGCGGTTGTTAGCCAATCATTATCCTTATTTGTATTCCCTATTAAATCGTTAGTGGCCGTACCATTGATAACATATGTGCCTATATCCAGATTCGACGATGTACAATTCAAAATAAGGTGTTGATCCTGATTTATAGTAATTAATAGTTTTTCTTTATCGAAGTGAATATTATCACCTGCATAATTGAGAACAAAGGTTCCACTTCCTAACCCACTTAAATCTATGTTTACTTCTACTTTATCACTACCTTCAGGAAAGTTTGGAACATAACTATATGCATCTCTGTTCTCATATTTGCTATAATAAGCATCAATGCCATCAATAATGCTTTCAAGTTCTATATCATGATTTTTATGTATATTCGTCCCCGCAACATTTACAAAACGGAACTTTCCTGAAACATCTTGAGTGGTGTCATTGTACATCTTAGTTGCTTCGGTTCCGAGATAAACATTTGCCGGAGGGAAATCATTGAAACTTATTATTCCACCTTGATTTATCTTACCAAAATAGTGGTTTCCACCAGCATTACTATAATTATTTGAAGCGCCAAGTACCGAATTTCCATCATTAGTAGTATATGTTCCCACCATTACATTAGTTTCAGTGTGTCCATTCCAAGTGTAATCATTTGCAACAATACCGTAATCATAAGCATCGCCAAACGAATTCACAAAGTTATATGAAACATTAAGTAATTTAGTACTTAAAGGACTTAATGAAGTAATCGCATATACAGAGAAGCTATCAGTTTCAAACTCAACCTTTTCTTTTCCATCTACAGCTGCAGTAGCTGCTGTAAGAGTGATTACATCCACATCAGATGAAGAAAGGCTTGTTGCATCCTCAGTATTAACAATCTCATTTTCTTCCTTGAATGATTCAGTGATAGGAAGGTGAACTACTGTTAGATCTTCCTCAGAAGAAGCAGAAAGATCTTCTGTGAGCTGATTGTACTTAAACTCAATCTTTACAGTTACAGTACCCTCTGTAGGCTGGATCTCTTTTCCCTCATATACAAACGCGATGTCATAGAGAAGGGTATTATCCTCTGTGAACTCATTAGCCTGTTCCTGGCCTGCTTCCTCAGCAATCGCATCAGCGTTCTCGTTGAGGGCATCCATGTAAGCGTCGTAGTTGTAGCTTGATGAATCCTTGGTAACTTCAGCAGCCTTAAGCTCGATTCCTTCTGGGAATACGTTCTTTCCATTGATTGTTGCTGTAACTGTCACCTTGCCATCCGCATATGTGAACTCGGTTTCCTCAGAAGCCTTCACATATGTATACTCGATCTCAGCATCCTCAGTGATCTCAACTATATCACCGTCAGCTGTTGTAAATTTGTAGCCTTCTACAGAGACACTCTTAGCTTCCTCAGTCTCTTCTGTGGTCTCTTCCTCATTATTACTATCTTCTGCTTCAACTTCTGCCTCAGCCTCTACTGGAGTGATCTTGACGATCTCCTGTCCGTCATAGACAGCCTTCATGAAGAAGTATCCGTCGATCTCAGGAGCGTTGTCCTTATCCATAGAAGTCTCTTTTGCAAAAGAGATTTCTTCTGAATCCTGGATGTCCTCGCCATCCTTGTCTACGTACTTAGCTGTAAGGGTTACGGAAGCGTCAACTTCAACTTCTTCCTCGTCCTTAATATATGTAAGGACTACTGCTGCGTCCTTCTTAATTTCTTTTGTCTCATCGCCATCAAATGTTACTTCGTAGTATCTGATGTCGTCTGCATTCTTCTTAACTGCAACCTTGGTGATAACGTCACCCTTAAATGTTGCTTCCTTAAATGTATAACCCTCAATTGAAGGAGCCTCTGATGCAAGGTCAATGCTGTCGTTGATATCAATCTCTTTCTCGTCAGCGATAGAATTGCCATCTTCGTCTACATATGAAACTGTAAGAACTACGTCCTGTGTAAGCTCCTCTTCCGTGGACTCTGACTCCTCAGTCTCCTTAGCTTCTTCTCCCTCCTTAGCTTCTTCTCCCTCTTTAGCTTCTCCCTCTGTAACTTCTTTTTCTACCAGGTCTTCCTTGCTCTCTTCATCATCCCCAGACTTGTTGAGATCATCGCCGTCCCCATTTCCGCCAGCGTTCTCATCATCGTCATCGCCTTCTTCATTAAGCCCAGCAAAGAGATCATCATCGCCGTTATCATTTGATACAGACTTATTTTCCAGAGTCTGCTGAATAAGTTCTTCTTCATCAGCACTGCTTGCAGTCTCAAGAACAACCCCAAGCCCTTCAGCTCCCTCCGCAGTCATTGCTGTAGCCGGCTTATTCAGAATATAAAGAGTGACCGTTCCTGTAAGAAGGGACAGGCAAAGAACAAATGCCAGCCACTTTTTATAATTAGAATGTTTCCTTATGTAGTTTGCCGCGCGAGACTCATCAACTTTTCGCATCGTCATACTCCTATTTGCTTTAAAACCCAAAAACTTCTGTGAACTTTGTGTGAAAGTGATTAAAACTTTATTAACTCAAGCCTTTCCATCATGCAAAATTAGCTTTTTCAAAATTTATTAACCTTTTATGATGTTTCGAAAACGTTTAAGTACCTATTCCACAAAAAGGTAAAAAAATATAGGTCAGCTAGCTGTCTTACATCCCACCAAAAACATTGAAGGGATATACTCTAAAGAAGATCTTTCCTATTAGCTGTTCTTTTGTTACGCATCCTACGACACTTGATCTTGAATCGATAGATGCACTTCTATGATCTCCCAGAACGAAGTATCTGTTCTCAGGAACCTGATAAGGGAACTCAATGTCTGTTGGATCCAGGCTCTTTTCTGTTACATATGTTTCTTCAAGAGCAACTCCGTTGACTGATACGTTTCCTTCATCATCAATGTTGATCCAGTCCCCTGGTGAGCCGATTACTCTTTTCACAAGGACCTTGTTGTTATAGTAGAAAGCAAGCAGATCTCCAGGTTCAAAACTGGTGGAGTTCTGTGCTATAACTATCTCTCCGGTGTTCATGGTTGGTGTCATTGAATCCCCTGTAACCTTAAGTACTGTTACGAAGAAGCTTGATACCAATACTGCCAGGGCAGCTACCACAACTACTACGAATAATGTATTTCTAAGAACTCTCTTGTATTCCTTTTTATTGTTTTCCCTCTTAAGCTCGCTCTTTAAGGCGTCTATCGAGGGACGACTACTACCTGCAGCTGCAGTCTCCTCTGTTTTTGTCTCGTTTTCTATTTCAGCCATTCTTCTCTCTCGTGCATCTGATTAGTATAAAGATCTATTGCTTCCTGAGCTTTTTCCATCAGTCCTGTGATGTTCACCACTGCCTCAGCAAGCGTTCCGGACTTTTCGATGGCTGCCAGTTTCTTATCTACTTCCTCGTCCTTGGCCTTCATCTCACGCTCATGTCTGGCCTTGAGTCCTGCGATGTCCTTGTCGAATTTCTCCTGCATCTCAGACTTTTGCTGTGAGAACTTCTCTCGCATCTCAGCCTTCTCTTCGTCGAAAGATTTCAGCATCTGGGCCCTTTCCTTGGCCATTTCCTGCTGGAGTTCTATCTTTTCTCTCTCAAGCTCTTTCTTAAGTTCTTCCTCATGCTGTCTGGCCGCTTCAGCTTCTTCTGAAAAGCTGATCATCATCTCAAGTAGTTCTGCGCGGCTAAGCTTTTTAAGATTTACGTCTGCCATGATCTTCTCGCTAAAAAAAGGTATCATGCTCTGGACCACAGCGCACGATACCTTTTAGTATCACTTAAACCCTCTCTGATAAGACAAAGCCTGCCAAGTCCAATTGCATGTTTAGAAACTATCTGTTCCTTGTACTGCAGCAAAAACTGCATGCTCATCCTTGAGCATAAACGAACATAATTTCCAAAAAAATAGACCGTCAGCATCATCCCCCACAGCCACGGTCATCCTTAATGGCGCCGTTCATATCCAGCACCAGCAACTGGCTGTCTTCCTATATTGGTAAGACCCTTTAGCTTTGCGTCACCATCTCTCAATGGCTTTGCCCTTGATATCTGCTAAGATAAAAAGCTTAACAAATATATTTACCCACAAACAAAAACTTCTTATCAGTTTTCCCTCAACTATACGGCTTTAATATATAACAAATCATTTAATATGACAAGAACTTTTTCACAAAAAATTCACAGTTTCCACTAGAATCGTCATTGACATTAGGTAAAAACTGTGAATCAAAATTTCAAAAAATATTAAATTCCTATAAACAGTTTCCGGAAACGTTCCCGGAAATCCTGACTCAGAAGGCTGTTCCTTCAGACGCAAGTTTCTCACAGATTGCTGCTATATCATAGTCGGGCGCGAACTCCTTTGCCACATCATAGATAGTCTGAATCTTTTCGATTTCCTCATCAAGATCGTCTGCTATTTCATATACAGACTTGCCTTTTGCCATCTTACGGGCTATAAGTTTGACCAGTTGTTGTAGGATGCCCTTTTCTATGCCTTTCTCTATGCCTTTCTCTATGCCTCTATTTTCAACTTCATCCAGCACACTACACATATTTACTCTCTCCTTTCTCCTAACTTCTTCATAGGAATCCTCAAACCGGTTATCATTAGTCAGCGCACTCATTAGGGTGAGTATCTCATGGACATGCTTTATCTCACCTTCCTTAGGTACATACTTACCATTCTTTCTCATCTGAACAAAATAATCTGCCACATACTTGAAATCACTTTTAAACAGACTTACCTGTTCATCAGTGAGATACGCAATTTCAAACAAATTCATCCTATAGTCACTGACATATTTTTTTATCCTGTCATCCATTTTCAAACAGTCATGTGCTGACTTTGCCTTAGTCCATGGATGTCTATATCCATAGTATAGCACAAGTGATATTACCGGGTATCTTTGATTATTGTTCTTTGGCGAAAACTGCCCGCGATATGAAGCCCCATCATAGCTCATTACTCTTAGTGGCATATCGTTGTCTTCTTGTGTCTCGTTTTCAAAACCAATTGCAGCTAACCTTATCATATTACTATTCCAAAATTTGGATACATCCCGTTCCTGCTCTCTTATCTTTCCTGACGCAGAATAATTAGTGTGTGGATTAGCCTCATGTAGTTGATCCTGTTTAATTACTTCCTCACCATTGAACATAAGCACATTTGCAATGTCTGCAAACACATCATTTAGCTCTTCAAGTGACTTCTGAGTTTTATCTTTCTCTTTCTCAGACATAAATCCTCCTAAAATCATTTTTTAACATAGCTACCCATGCCTAATCTTTCATAGACCTTTAATAAATATTCATTTTTCAAACAAAGTGAAATACTTGCCTTTGAACAAAAGCAATCCGGGTGATTCCCCCAACATCAATCAACTTATTTATGCTAACACCTACTTACTTGTTGTACAAGAAAAAAGAGTTGAGATTTTGTCCCAACTCTTCTAAAAAATCATTATAAACTCATCAGGTCTTTAGTCCTCTGAGGATCTGAAGCATCTCATCAGATGTGGTGATGACCTTGCTGTTAGCCTGGAAGCCACGCTGTGTGGTGATCATGTCGGTAAACTCTTTTGCCAGGTCAACATTACTGCCTTCCAAGACACCCGAGTTCATGTAGCCGCCGTCCTTTGTTATGTCCATGATCTGCGCTGCTCCTGAGTTAAGGGATGCTGCGTAGAGGTTATCGCCGACTTTTTCAAGGCCCATGGCGTTGTTGAACTCTGCAACTGCGATCTGACCTTTCTTGATGGTCTGGCCATTTGAGTATCTGCCATAGATGGAGCCATCTGTACCAAAAGAGATATTGGTAAGCTCACCATTTGGATAACCCTTCTGAAGACCTTTCGTATCCCCTTTGTATACAGAAATAGACGACGAGTGGCTATTGTTTGTACTTGCAAAGTTTGTCGTGTTGCTCAAGTCCAAATTAAACGCCCCAACACCTGCTACGTTTACAGTCAATGGACCACTAGGAACTATCTTTCCATCGTCATTTTTATTATAAGTTATAGTAGAACCATTAAGTGTCGCAGAAGATATAATACCGTCATTCTTATTATATACAAGCTTCATCTCATTGGTATTTTTCTCTCCTACCTCTTTCCCATTTTCATCTAATACGTATGCTAACTTAATGTTAAAAGTATTGATTTCTTTGTCTCCATCATTAGTGACATTAAACTTAAGTGAATACTTTTTCCCATCATCACCATACACTTCAAGAGTAAGACCTTTACCTTCTACAAGAGCATCGTCATCACTATCAAGATTTCCTTTCATATATGCCTCTTTTGTTGCTGATCCAGGCATAATATCAACCATCTTAGGTTTACCGCCTGGTTCTTCAGCTGGAACCTCAACTCTCTTGATTACCTGAAGTCTATCTATATTATTTCCAATTGCTGCTTCTCCCGTAGCACCGAGAACATAATATCCATTGCCTTTTGTAACTAGATACCCATCTGCATCAATTGCAAATGATCCGTCTCTAGTGAAATTCTGCTCTTGTCCAGTAATATCAGGGCTTATTACAAAGAAAGAAGGTCCTGTGATCATAAGGTCCATGACATTATCTGTTGTAACCGCTGAACCCTGGGCTGCAATATTGGTATAGATTGATCCAACCTTAGAGCCAAGTCCAACCTGAGATATATTTGTAGAACCTACATTATCTCCTGCACCTGTTCCTGATTTAACTGTCTGATATAGGATATCCTGGAAGCCTGTAGCCTGAGCCTTGTAAGATGTTGTATTAACATTGGCGATGTTGTTACCAATTACATCCATCTCCATCTGATGTGTTTTAAGGCCTGCGACACCGGACCACATAGATCTCATCATAGTACACTTACCTCCGCATGGGGAAAAGAAATACTGCTATCTTTCATGTACATCCGTGTACTAAATGGCAAGATCCTTTTGCCGATAAAGAAAGCTATTTTTCTGCTATGTTCTTTATCGGATGGTTTTATAAGAATCTTTAGAGGGACGTAGAAATATTTTTTCAAAAGCATGTAATAGTGATATAATTGAAGAAATTTGAGGCTAAGGCTAGGGGAAACCATGGACTATAAAAAGAATAACAATTCACCAGAACTCAAAAATGAGATCAAGGACATTGTAGATCTGATCCTGTCCGATTACGAGAAAGGCCGCGACGTAGATCAGATGGACGTCTATAACCAGCCTGATCGCGATGCAGTCAAAGATATTGTCATCAAAATGATCCGTATCATCTACCCTGGATATTATCGCGACAAGGTGTATAAGAGCTACAACGACAACAACAGGATAGCTGTAGTTATCGAGGACGTTATCTACAATCTTCAAAAGCAGATTGCAATTGCATTCCACCACAGCCCTGAATACAAGGATGCTCAGGACGAGACATTAGACTGCGGTGCCAGATGCATTACACACGAATTTTTCAAGCAGATTCCTAAGATAAGGGAATATGTTGATACAGACCTTCAGGCCTGCTACGATGGTGATCCTGCAGCATATTCCAAGGGTGAGATAATCCTCTCCTACCCTGGACTTACTGCTTCTACTATCAACAGGATTGCACATGAGCTTTACCTTCTTAAGGTGCCGCTTATTCCCAGGATGATGACAGAATACGCTCATTCCAAGACCGGAATCGACATTCATCCAGGTGCAACTATTGGCAAGTACTTCATGATCGATCACGGTACAGGTATTGTTATTGGTGAAACTTCAGTAATTGGTGAACACGTCAAGATGTACCAGGGCGTAACAATTGGTGGTCTTTCAACACGAGGCGGACAGAGCCTTAAGGGTGTTAAGCGCCACCCCACTATCGAGGACAATGTCACCATCTACTCAGGAGCTTCTATCCTGGGCGGCGAGACCGTCATTGGAGAAGGAACAGTTATCGGAGCTAACGCATTCATCACTGCTTCTGTTCCTGCAGGAAGCAGAGTCAGCATGAAGAACCAGTAAATCAGTGGGGCGACAAGACACGGGGACGGTTCTTTTGTCTTATTTTATCAAGATAAAACAAGACAAAAGAACCGTCCCCGTGTCTTATCTAAATTCACATTTTGCAAATATATCATTGACCGCAGCATAGTACTCGCCTTTGCTGCGGCTTTTTCTTATAGCTTTAAGCTGTTTGTCGCAGTCCTTGAAGTGCACGTGAGGAAATGCCCAGTGCTCTAGCATCTTGAAAATCACGTTCCGGTCCTCTGGAATGTACTCAGAGTATGCGTCATAGAGCTTCCTGAGATAGGTCTTTAGTTCCTTCGGCTGAAGTTTTTCACCACCCTTAAGTTCACGAACAAGGGCAGGGTTTGATAAAAGGCCACGGCCGACCATGATGGAGGATATACAGATAGAATTGGCATCGATTGCCTGATCACCTTTGTCCTTCTCTATTCCCAGTTCATTCAACAGTGTTTCAAGATCCTGAATACTGTTTATATTGCCGTTGTAGCAAATCTCTGCATTTCCACCGCACTCTCTGTATACTTCTACGGCTCTTTTGAAGTCTTTTATTCTTGCCTGACCAGCGTAGTAGTCTTCGCGGACTCTCGCATGGATAGTCAGCTCTTTTATTGGATATTTGGCGTATACCTTCATAAGCTCTTTAGCTTCTGATGGATCCGAGAATCCAAGGCGGGTCTTCAGTGATATCTCAGGATAAACACTCATGTCAGATTTGCAGTCAGAAAGTAGTCTTTCACTTGCCTCTGCCTGTCTAGCCTGCAAGTCCTCTTCATCCCTTTTCTTGTTAAATGGCTTGCCACCAACTATTTCATTTTCAGACACAGCCTCAAATATCTCAGCCAGCATCTTATCAAGATAAACAGGATCCTGTAACAGTCCTGAACCCTTATGCCTGTTTACCACAGTTGGAGCTGGGCATCCAAGGTTAAGGTTAACGCCCTGATAACCAAGCTTTTTCATCTCTCTTGCTGCCCATAGGAAGTTCTCTGCATTTCCAGCCATGATCTGTGGCTCTATGCAAGTTGCGAAATCTTCCATAAAGGCCGACTGTTTTTCTGGTAGCACGTCTTTCTTTTCCCTGTTCTTGAAGTGAAAAGTATGGGAAGCAGTAAGAAACGGGGTGTAGTATTTGTCTACCCCCGCCCCAAAGACTTCTCTATGAACATTTCGTAAGGGATACAGCGTTATCCCTTCCATTGGTGCAAAATAATACTTCATTCTTAAAATTCCATTCTTTTCCGACCTATACACATGTTAAATTTGCAATATTCCCAATATCCTGATAATACATTCAGAAGGGTTGGGTCAAAATCGACATTTTCCTAAAATAGGTACCCTAAAATACCCTGATAAAACATTGCACTAGTCAAGTAAAAGTAGACACGGGTTTGTACTTTTACACACTTGTTTTAAGCATAATACTCCTTGTATTGTT